>NZ_CP014332.1:0-2114163 GCF_001932615.1 Weissella thailandensis | reverse complement strand
TTGGTAACCTCCTTTAAAAGCTTTATATATTTTGTGGGTTTTCCACAGGACGTTTGCTGAATTTATTTTCGTAAATGACACAATTCGACAAATTTCATTTTATCAGTATGTGGATAAGTTTTCCACAAGGAATATGCTTGTTATATCAATGATTTACGCCATTTAGGTAACAATTTGGTAGATTCACAGGCTGTGGAAATCTAAATATGAGTTATCAACTGGATGTGAAACAAATTTTGAGGCTAATTATGGAAAACGTGGATAACTTAGGGGAAAATAGAGAAATATACAAGCAGTTGTTAACAACCAAAGCTTGTCATAATAGTTTCTAAATTAGTTATACACATATCCACAGGGTAATTAGAGATTGGTTTTCCCGATATGTGGAACATGTGGATAAACTGTGGATTATGGGGAAAACTCATGTAACGCTCCGTTACGTTAACTATTTTTATTAACATAACGCTCTGTTAGATTTTGGAAAACTTTTGGAAAAAGATAATTGTATAAAATATAAAGTTTTTTTAAAGGTAGTTGGCGGTTATGATATTTTTACAGTTTAAAAGTGCTTAAGAAAGCATAAAATGCTTAATATTCTTGATTTGGTTCATTTGTGATGGTACAATTGAATACGAATTGTGGTTTGGCCTTGCCAACCGCAGGCCAAATCTAACTACGAATGGGAGGTGTATTCATATGAAGCGTACATACCAACCTAAAAAGCGTCACCGCGAACGCGTACATGGTTTCCGCAAGCGCATGAACACTAGTAACGGTCGCAAGGTGCTAGCACGTCGCCGCCAAAAGGGCCGCAAGGTATTGTCAGCCTAATTAGGTCAGGCCTTCTATTAGGATTACTGATAATGATCGCGCATGAGTCGGCTTTTTGGCTGATTCGTGCGTTTTCTTTTGTCGTGAAAAAGTTTGGAGCAAAAACAAATGCGTAAGAGTTACCGTGTAAAAAAAGAAGCTGATTTTCAATTAGTTTTTGAACAGCATCACTCGGTCGCAAATAAAATGTTTATTGTTTACACAATGACGCGTGAACAACCGACCCACTTTCGTTTAGGAATTTCTATTTCTAAAAAAGTGGGTCTACGTGGCCATGAGCGTGTGTGGGTAAAGCGTCGTATTCGCCAAAGTGTTTTGGAATTTAAGCCAAAAATGCGTTCGGATATTGATATTTTAGTTATTGCACGCCCATCGGCACATGATCAAGACATGGCGATCATCAAAAAGAATTTAGAACACGTTTTTAAGTTAGCAAATGTTTTTGTTGATGAGGAAACGAAATAAAAAACTACTATAATATGGAGAGAACGAATGCAGACTCTTAGAAAAATGTTTACAATGCGTTCGGCAATTACAGCACTTGTTGCATTATTGATTATGATTATTGCAGCAGTGATGTATGATGGACATGTCGCAGGCGACGGTTTCTGGCGTGGTATCATTATTGCTAACTTCTCACGTTCAATTTTAGGTGTATCAGCTTGGTTTGGTAATAACTATGGTTTTGGAATCATTGTTTTCACCGTACTGATTCGTTTATTGATCCTACCTTTGATGGTTTATCAAACGGGATCAATGCGCAAAATGCAAGAAATTGGACCAGAGTTAAAGAAGTTACAACAAAAGTACTCAAGTCGTGATCCTGAAACAATGCAGGCAATGCAAGCAGAACAAAAGAAACTGTATAAAGATGCAGGTGTCAATCCTTTTGCTAGCTTTATTCCGCTACTTGTTCAAATGCCAATCTTGATTGCCTTGTATACGGCTATTCGTACGACAAAGGTGTTGGAGACGGGAACTTTCTTCTGGGTACAACTTGGAGAACGTGATCCTTACTTCATCTTGCCAATCTTGGCAGCTTTGTTTACGTTTGCTTCATCATACTTGGTGATGATGGGACAACCAGAAAAGAACGGTATGACAACATCGATGACATATGTTATGCCAATTATGATTTTCATCTTTGCCATTTCAGTGCCTTCTGCCCTATCACTTTACTGGGTGATTTCAAATGCGTTCCAGGTTGCCCAAACTTGGACAATTCAAAACCCATTTGAAATACGTCGTGAACGTGAAGCAAAGAAAGAAGCTGAACGTGCTAAGCAACGTGCAATACGTAAAGCAGTACGGCGTCATAAGCGTTAATTATCAATAATAAATAGTCAGAATGAAGGTGCAATACTTCGTTCTGGCTATTTTTATTTACGATTGATGGATTAACCTATTTTTAATTTAAACCCCTTATAGTATTAATTATGGTAAAATTAAGCATTGATAATAATATTTATAAGGAGCGTACCCATGAAAGCATTTCGTGAAATAATGTCTTGGGTTATTCCAATTTTGGTCGGATTACTTATCGCTTTTGGGGTAAGGTCTGTTTGGTTTACCATGGTTAAAGTTGATGGCTCATCAATGGATCCAAATCTAACCAATAGCGAACGAGTTTTTGTTTTTAGGACGGATAAAATAAAAACAGAAACGATTCATCGTGGTAGCGTCGTTGTTTTTGACGCTTACGGTGAAGATCCAGCCGCAACTGAAAGTAAGGATTATGTGAAGCGTGTCATTGGATTGCCTGGTGATACGGTTAGTGCCGTTGACGGTGTTCTTAAAGTAAATGGCAAAGTTGTTGATCAGGATTATATTTCTGAATCAGAACAAGCAGCTACCAACAACGTTAATCAAGTTGGTAATTGGTCATCACTTAAGCAATTGGGTGATCGACAAGGTTGGACCGGTAAAAAGACGGTTAAAGTACCAGCTGGTAAGTACTTTGTATTAGGTGATCACCGAACGGTTTCTAATGATTCTCGTTATTGGGGATTTGTAGATAACGATAAAGTACTCGGTGTTGTTAAGGTACCATTCTGGGGTAACGATACTAAGAAACAAAATATTAATACGGCTTGGAAGTCGTATTTTGAATAAAAGTAGTTAGACAAATAAGCCTCACGACATGGATTCATGTTGTGAGGCTTATTTTATGAAATAACTTGGGGATGCTTTGCATGTAAAGCACCTCGGTTCATAGTCGTTTATTTTTAAAGAACTTAACATGTGTAGTCAAATAACTAGACACAAATTAATAATCGTCCATTTTTAAACAGTGTATACTATAAAATGAACGGAGGTACTGTCATGCAGTTAGGATTAAAGGCTAGCACTAATAAGAATCAAATTGATGATCGATTAAAGTATCATCCTGATGTATTTGAATTTCATTTAACAGATCAAGACTTTACAAGTGATGGTTGGCAACATTTATTAAAAATGGTGTCTTATGTTAGTGATCAAGTTCCCCACATCGTTTTTCATCATCCTATGAAATGGCATGATCAACGTTGTGAGTTATATACTAATCCAGCAATCAATCCAGCATTGTATCGATTTGTTATCCAAAGTGCTGAGCGTTTAATCAAGTTGGCGGCACAAACTAATAGTTATGCATTAGTCCATGGGGCTTATAAATCTGCGACAAGTGATATTATGACCCAATGGCCAACGATTGCAACGGCACAAGATGCAGTTTTTGATGCCATGTCACGGTTAAGAGAGATTGCACCCGAAAATGTTGTTTTTGAGAATGGGATTTCACCAGTTTACTGGTATGGTGATCCAACATTTGAAGACCGAATTATTCAAGCCGACCTCCCCTTGGCATTTGATGTTAGCCATGCCTTTATTTCGGTCCAGGCTGATAATGATGCATTAATTGCGAGTCTAAAACATCTCAAACCACAAGTGAAACATTATCATTTGGTTGATTCGATGGGTAAAGACCATGATAGTTTGCCATTAGGTACTGGATTGGTAGACTGGCAGCGTGTGATTGGTGAATTAAATCCAGCAGCCAGCCGGATTTATGAAATTAATTTGGCTGACCAAGGAAATTGCCAAGAAATGATGGCAAGTCATCAATATTTAACGCAAATTGCTGACAAATGATTAATTATCTGAATTATATAAAAAGCTCAAATCCTACCTAAAATTGTAGGATTTGAGCTTTTTTATATATGATTTTGTGACTTAAAAAGATAACTTTTTTATTTTCTTGAAAAAGCAAGATATGCCCTCTATACTGATAAATGAAAGCGTTTCCAAAAAAGGAGTAAGGCATATGGTTAAGAAAAAAGTTAGTTTGGTAATGGGAGTTGCAACAATAGCTGCTGCGGGGTTATTAACAGTGGGATATAGCCAAAAAGTGAGCAGTAATTCATCAGATAAGTCGACACTGAAAGTCGCGACGTCGGGAACACTGTATCCAACCTCATATCATGACTCAAAGTCGAAAAAGTTAACGGGTTATGATATTGAAGTGGTTCGTGCTGTGGCCAAAAAAATGGGACGCAAAGTTGAATTTAAGCAGTTGAATGTCGACGGTCAACTAACGGCAGTCAAAACTGGTAAGGTTGATATGGCAGCTAATGATATTGGTATTTCGCCACAACGTAAGAAATCATATCGGCTCTCAACCCCATACAAGCACTCGTTTAACAGTATTGTTGTTCGTAAAAGTGATAACTCAGGAATCAATTCTTGGGATGATATTAAGGGTAAAAAAGCTGCTGGTGAAGCAGGCACAAGTTACCAACGGTTAGCCAAACAACTTGATGCGAAGACGGTTAACTACAATAATGTTTCAAACGATGTCTACCTCCGTGATGTTAAAAATGGTCGTACAGATTTCATTATGAACGATTATTATCTACAAAAATTGGCTTTAAAAGCGGTTCCTGATAATGATCTAAAAATTCAGAAAAACATGTATTTTAAAACAAAAGATGATGGATCTGGTACTGGAATTTTGATGAAAAAGGATAATAAAAAGCTTGCCAAGCAAGTGAATAAGGCACTGGCATCGCTCAAAAAAGATGGCACATTAAAGGATTTGTCTGAAAAGTTTTATGATGCAGATGTGACTAAGAAGCCAAATGTTCATATTTCAAAGAATTTTACGATTAAGGACTAAGGGAAGTGCTAATGGCATTTTTAGAGTATCTTTCAATTCCTAATTTCTTTGATGCACCGCTAGCTATTTCATCAATTCCATCAATTTTAGCTGGATTTCCAGTTTCATTCGGCTTAACGATCGTTAGTTTTGCCTTAGCATTGCTCTTAGGATTATTGCTTACCTTGGCACAACTTAGCCACTTTAAAATTTTACACTGGGCAGCCCGTAGCTTTATTTCGTTCATGCGTGGTGTACCGATGTTGGTCATTTTATTTGTAATCTACTTTGGGTTTGAAACAGCTGCTTTTCCAGCGGCGGTGATTGCCTTTACAGTTAGTAGTAGCGCCTTCGTCTCAGAAGTTTACCGTTCGTCATTTTTGGCTGTTGGCCAGGGTCAATGGGACGCAGCGTACTCGTTAGGTTTACCCTATCGTAAGACAGTTAGAAAAGTCATTTTCCCGCAAGTTTTCCGGATTTCTATCCCGGCACTTGGCAATATTTTACTCGATTTGTTTAAAGGAACCTCACTAGCTGCCATGATTACAGTCAGTGAAATGTTTATGAATGCGCAAATTATTGCCGGTGCGGATCAAGATTATATGACGATTTATATTACGATTGCGATTTTGTATTGGTTCTTCTGCTGGTTAATGACGATTGTGCAAACAATGTTAGAAAAGCGTTTGGCATAGTCGTTGATGATTAAAATGTGTACGAAATTGTTTAAAACGTAAAGAGGTTGGCGCAAAATAAAATGTGCCAACCTCTTTATTCTAAAAATGTATTAAATTATTAGGCTTATAGCATAAACACGCTCCAAAAAATGAAGCTTCAATGTAACAATGATGATGTCATTTTAACCCTCATCGTTTAATTTTTGTCAGGTTTTGAGTTGGTGTATTTGGTGAAGAACGCCGGTACTGACCGGGCGAGTGTCGCACAAGTCAAGAAAAATATATCACTATGGGTTACCTGTAGTGCAACAGCTAGATAAACCACTAAAATAAATAGCACCCAGATTCCCCGTAAGTGATCAACCGGCGAGGTCCTATTTTTTTCTCTAAATTGTGGATGTTCATGCTCGTAAAAATAGCTACTGACTATCACGAGTATCACTGCTAAGCATAGGGTTAAGAATGACCAGCCAAAATTATTGGTGACTTCTTTTGCAGTTGTATAAGTAGCTAATAATATAATCCACCAAATTGTTGTATATGCCCCGTATTTCCAATCAATCATCTAATCCCTCCTCTTTGGGGACATTGTAACATTTTTACATACTTAACTAATGATTAATACTTCCATAATTGATGCAAATAAAAAACACTAATGGACGAAATAGTATCGTGTCCATTAGTGTTTTTTATTTATGCCATATAGATTAAAAATCTATTTTGGTTGAATAATCATCTGATTAGGCGTTTTTATTAATTGTAATGGCGTCTCAAAGGCTTCAGAAAGCAAATCGATTTGATTATGCATCAATGCAGCTGATTCACTGACCAAATCAGCAGTACGTCGTAATAACCAAATGTGATGGCTGTAGCGGAACGCTTGATTTAAATCATGCAGTACCATTAACACAGTCATTTGGCGCTTTTCTTGTAGCCGTTGCAACGTTTTTAGGAACAATTCTTGAAAATGTAGGTCTAAGAACGTTGTTGGCTCATCTAAAATTAATAGATCTGGTTGTTGTTGTAAAACAAATCCTAACCAGGCAAGCTGTTGCTGTCCACCAGATAAATCAAACATACTGCGGTCTAGTAAAGGTGTTAATTGTAAGGTCTCAATCAATTCCTCATCCATGGTTGCGTGGCTAAGTTGTAGTAATTCACGGACAGTCAAAGGTTCATATAACTGATTGTGTTGTGATAATACAGCAATATGCTTTGCCTGACTAATTACTGACCCACTATCAGGTAATAACTCTGCCGTTAATAATTGAATTAAGGTTGATTTACCAACACCGTTTGGGCCAATCAATGCTGTGATCTGATGTGCAGGCAGGCGCGCTGACACATTATCTAATAATTTGTGTTGACCACGACTAAAAGATAAATGATCAATGTCTAGCATGGTGACCTCCTTTGATTAGCATTAAGCCAAATAATGGACCACTGATTGCTAATAAAATGGCACTGGTTGGCAATTCTTTAGGCGCTAACACCGTACGTGCAATCGTGTCCGCATTTAGTAGCAGTAAGCTTCCCCATAAAGCGGTTGGCCAGAGTAAATGCTGACTTTTTTGTTTTGGACTCATAAAGCGAGCAATTTCTGGCAAGATAGCTCCTAGAAAAAAAATAATTCCAATGAGACTGGTTAAGGCGCCGGTCCACAAGCCAATAGCTAGTAGGACGAACCAAATTGTTTTTTCTTCTGAAATCCCAAGTAATTTTACCTGGCGAGAAGGGAGCGCAAAATATTTCAAGTTTGGCCAAACAAAGATAATCAGCATCCAGCCAATAATAGTTACCATAATGAGCTGCATAACTTGTGGCCAGCTGACTGTGCTTAGCGATGGCAATGGTACACCTAAACCTTCGCTGATAATATTTGTTAGCGCTTGAAACGTCATTGCTGTTGCAATACCAAGCAGAATCAACCGTAGTGGTGGTTGCTGTTTAGGTAAGACAACGAACCAGATAGTCGTTAATATTAACCCGGCAAAGCTACCAAGTAAAACGTTGCTGTTTAGCAAATTAGGTAAAAGAACCAGGAAAGCAATTAGCAAAAATTGACTACCATTCATAATTCCTAGAATTGAAGTATCAACGAGTTGGTTTCGTAAAACACTTTGCAGTAGTAGTCCACTGATACCAATCAGGGCACCGCTGATTACAGCGACTAGGATTCGTGGTAAACGGTAATTAATAATTAATTGCCAAGTATCATGATTTCCTTGTATGACTTTTACTAGTGAAACCGGGGTGCTGCCGACAAACAATGCAATTAGGATACTGACAATCACTAAGATGGCCAAAATAAATCGATAATATTTAGGCATTATCTCCTCCTATTTTTTGAGCCAAGTCCGAATTTGTTGATAAGCTTCAGGTGCATTTAAATTGGCCGTCATACTGAACTTTGGCTCTTCAGCGCGGTAAACATGCCTCTCTTTAACAGCCGGAACGTTTTGCCAGGTTGATTGCTTGAATAAGCTATCAAAATTCTTAAAGACACTGTCGGGCATTGCGTGAGCCATTGTAATGATGACCGTTGGTTGTGATTGCGCAACTTGTTCAGCATTCATAGAGACAAATGGACTTGAACCTGAGCCAATAACGTGACCACCAGCTTGGTTGATTAAATCACCAACGTAGCTATGCTTGGTACCAACTAAGAATGAACCACCAGGCATCCCCATTAATAACAAGACATTTTGTTGTTTCTTGGGATGTTGTTGTGGCAACGATAGAGATTGATTGAGCTTTTTAGCAGCAGCATCTTTATGGTAAGTCTTACCTAGAGAAGTCACCGCTGATTTGAGATCTGATAGTGTATCAAACTTTAATTGTTTATGCTTAATATCATCACTGTCTAGTTTTTGTTGATAATCAGAAGCAATCGCAGCATCCAAATAGACCAAGTCTGGTTTTAATTGACCAATTTTCTCCAAGTTTGGGGCAACGTGATTACCAACTTGCGGTAAATCACGATATTGCTTAGGGAGTGATTGCTGATCACCAGGTGTTGGGACACCAACTAAAGGTATATCTAGTTTGTTAAATATTTGCGCCTGCGCATTGGTTGTCACAACAATCCGTTTTGAAGTTGTTGTTGTGTCATGAGTTGGACGCATCATTAACCAAACCCAACCAGCACTAATAATTAATAGTATGACCAACAAAATGGTTAATACTTTTTGTTGTTTTCGCATAGGACATTACTTCTTTTTTAGATTAATCACTAATCCAAGAATAATACCAATTGCTAGTCCACCACCGACGATAGCAGCGACAGGTAATTGCTTATCCTTATCTTGGTGAGTTTCTTTAGCCACCTGTTTTGTTGCTTTTTGGCTGCTCTTACTTGTAGCTGACTTGTTCGTTTCACTAGAACTAGCAGCTGGTTCAGAGCTCTGACTTGCTTCAGTTACGCTAGAACTACTTGCAATTTCAGTTGAGCTCGTGGCTTGTGAGCTGGCTGCTTGACTACTTGAACTTGCAGACTGACTAGATGCAGATGAGCTTGATGACGATGCGGCAGGCACTGCCGAGGCATCAAGTGATAAACCAACAACATAGTTATGATGGTAGTTAATACTATTAACATCAACCTTAATCGCTGCATTATGACGAGCTTTTAAGTCCGTTGTTGTGAAGCTATAGGTAATTGTTTGTGAATCACCTGAGTCGCTTCGTGAAACATTAGCGCCTGCCCCGTCAATATTCAAGATTTGTACAGGATAATTACCAAGATCCTTTTGGGTCGTAACTGATGACGTGACATTATAACTACCATTCCCAGTTGGGGTTACTGTTGCAGATTTTGCAAAGTAAGCAGCCGCATAGGATGTATTTGATGAACCATTCTCCAACACTTGCATCGGTACATTGTATGATTCAGCATGAATTTGTAATTGTATACCAAACATAAATAGTAGCAATGCAAAGGTACTCAATAGATAGCGTAAATATTTTTTGTTAGTCATCTACTTACCCCTTCTTAAAGAAGTTGGTCAATAGCGATACACCAACATATCCTAGGGCAGCGGCAATAATACCACCAGCGATAATCAGGACATTACGTTGGGTTGAGTTATCTTTTTGATCAGCTTTAGCGTTCTTGGCAACATTTGTACCAGACTTAACAGTAGCTTTTTTATCTGAATTAGCCTCTTTATTAGTCTTCTTATCAGTCATTTCATCGGCCTGTTGCTCGGCATTAGCATCATTATTTTCAAATGTGCCTGTTGCGGCTGGGTCAAATGTTCCACGTGAAACACTGTTGTTCAATGGCATCGTCATTGTGTCACCAGACATGCTTGGCAAACCAGTTGTTGGTTGGGTTGCCTCACTAGCATTGTTTAGCGCACGGCCAATAACCAAGCGAATCGTGTAAGTGTGGTTATAGTTCAATGGCGCTGTGAAGTGTACATGAATCTTTGTGTTGATTGGTGCTTTCACTTCGTTTGCAGATAATGAGAACTTGTAAGTTGCTTGGTAGTAATTACCAGTTTTAATGTTACTTACGCGTTTAACTTGGTGAGTACCATCCATAAATGAGATTGGTGCTGAACCCATCATTGTTGGCGTATGAGTTGTGACATAACCGGTATATGAGCCGTTACTATTCTTAACCAATTGAATGGTTGGCAAGAAGTATTGCGCAGCAACTGAGGTGCTATTACTATTACCTTGCAAAATCGTTAGTTGATGCAAAGTTGCATTTGGAATACCTAGGCGACTTTGAGAACCAAGATTATTTGCTGTTGCAGACTGGTCACCTGTTGACTGACTAATTTGTCTATCTGTTCCAATACCATTGCCTTGATTTGTAGATTTCGCATTTTTGACATCAAAGACAATGTCTGCGCTTGGTTTTTCTGTGAAATTAAGACCTGGCACATAAATTGTCATATTAGACTTTAGTGTGTGTAGTAAGTTTGATACTGGTAAGGTTACTTGCCAACCATGTTCTTTAGCATGTGCCTTATGGCCATTAACAGCGAAAGACTTCATTAATGACATAGCATCTTTTTGGGTTTTAAAGTTAATGGTTGCCTGACCATTTTTAACGTCTACAACGGCTGTCGATGTCATGTATTGTTGCATTGTTGATGGCGTTTTAGTACCAGTTTTGTAGACGTGATAACCGAGTACGTAGTGACCATTTTCGTTAATATTTATTTTCTTAACTGATGATGGCTTCTTATTTGAGTTTCCATTGTTTCCTTGGTTGGGAGTTGGTGTTTTATCAGGATCTTTCTTATCTGAAGATGAATCGGCAGCACCACTACCATTGTCGCCTGTCTTTTTAACGCTGCTCATATCAAAGACAATATCCGCACTTGGCTTTTCAGTGAAGTCCATTTGAGGAACGTAAATTGTCATATTAGACTTCATCGTCTTTGAAAGGTCAGAAACAGGCACCGTTACGATCCAGTTGTTACCATTAGCTTTGGCCTTAGTACCATTAATCGAAAATGCCTTCATCATCGACATAGCATCATTTTGCGTAGCGAAGGTAATAGTTGCTTTACCATTTTTAACAGCAATTTTAGCTGGTGACTTCATGTAAGTCTTCATTGTCGAATCAGTTTTAGTGCCAGACTTGTAGATGTTGTAATTTACGGAATATTTACCATCTTTGGTAATATCAGTTTTTTGATCTGCTTGGCTAGAAGAACTAGCAGAACTTGAACTGGTCTGACTTGTAGACGAAGCACTTGATGAATGGGATGCACTAGAAGAGCTGGCTTGGCTAGAAGTCGAACTTGAATTAGAGGCATTACCACTACCATTGTCGCCTGTCTTCTTAACACTGCTCATATCAAAGACAATATCTGCACTTGGCTTTTCAGTGAAGTCCATTTGAGGGACGTAAATCGTCATCTTAGACTTCATCGTCTTTGAAAGGTCAGAAACAGGGACAGTTACAATCCAATTGTCGCCATCAGCTTTAGCAGCCGTACCATTAACAGAAAATGCCTTCATCATCGACATAGCATCGTTCTTTGTTGCAAAGGTAATAGTTGCTTTACCATCCTTAACCGCGATTTTAGCCGGTGACTTCATGTAAGTCTTCATCGTTGAATCAGTTTTAGTACCAGACTTGTAGATAGCATAGTTTACGGAATATTTACCATCTTTGGTAATATCAGTTTTTGGATCTGCTTGGCTAGAAGAACTAGCAGAAATTGAACTCTCCTTACTTGAAGATGAAGCGCTTGATGAATGAGAAGAACTAGAACTTGGCTTGCTAGAAGAAGATGCATCACTCGAAGAAGAACTAGCTTTACTTGAAGACGAAGCACTTGATGAATGAGATGAGCTAGAAGAACTGGTTTGGCTAGAAGAGCTACCACTACCGTTTCCCCCTGTCTTCTTAGCACTGCTCATATCAAAGACAATATCTGCACTTGGCTTCTCAGTGAAGTCGATTGCAGAGACGTAAATCGTCATGTCGGATTTCATTGTCTTTGACAAGGCAGAAACAGGAACAGTTATGACCCAATCATCACCATCAGCTTTAGCGGTGGCGCCGTTGATCGAAAACTCCTTCATCATTGACATAGCATCGTTTTGCGTTGCAAATTTGATCGTTGCTTGATCATTTTTAACGGTAACGTTTGCTGGTGACTTCATATAGGTCTTCATCGTTGAATCAGTAGTTGTACCTGACTTGTAGACATTATAATTAATAGAATAAGTGCCGTCTTGCAAGATGTCTTTGTCAGATGTTGCCGTTGATTCTGATGATGAGCTAGATGAATTGTTACTATCACTTGTAGTACCAGCAAGTGCGGGAGTCATATCAAAAGTAATATTTGAGTTATAACCCTTACTTGGACTCATTGGTACACTAGTGAATGATGCCAAAGTCACTTTACCATCTTTGTCAGGCGTCAGATCCTTAGTTGGAATAGTGAAATCAATTGTGGTTGCGTTATTGACAACTGAGTTTGTTTGACCATCAAAAGTGACTGATGGAATCATCTTCATCATGTTAGGAACTTGGTAAGTCACACTAACAACACTAGTTGACTCACCAACTTTAACGTTGAATTCCTTGGCGAAGAATTTATCCATCTGGCTATCAGGGCTGACCGCAATTTTGTAGTCACCTGTCTTTAGATTACTTTGTTTAGCAGTAGTGTTAACTGTTGATCTTGTTGACGAATCACTCTTGTCTTCGGCATTAACAGTTGATGACTTAGTGTCAGTACTGTTTGCTTTATCATCAGCCACGACACTTGAGGCAGTCGTGTCATTATTAGATGATTGCGAACTGCTGCTGCTTGTTTGGCTTGAGCTTGAAGGTGCAACACTCGTGGTTGTACTTGAATCAGCAATTGAAGAACTTGAACTTACAGAAGAAGAACTTACTTCAGAAGAATTTACCGAAGAGCTTTCTGAGCTAACTGAACTTGAAGAAGAACTTGTGTTAGCGTTAGAGCTAGCAGCCGTTTCTGGCTTAAATCCTTGAATTGCTAAGCGAATGTCGTATTTATGATCATAATCCATCGCATCAAGCTTAACGTGAACCTTTGTTTTGATAGGTTGACCACTAGCCAATTCATCGGCTGTCAAAGTCAAACGATAAACAGTTTGGTTATGACCGTTTTTTTCGGTGGTGCCCATTTCAACAACTTGGTGTTGAGTATCCTCACTCGAAATTGGCTTATCACCTAGATTAACTGGTGTATTTGAAGTTAAGTAGGCATAGTAATTACCATTAGCCTGCTTCTCCAATGAAATAGTGTCTAGATAAAACTGCGATGCAGTCGAAGTTGCATCTTTGTCCCCCTGCAAAATTTTCAAAGCGTAATTCTTTTTGGTGGTAGCAGCTTGCGTTGTCTCTGTTTCGGAAGCGTTAACAACGGTGTTAACACTTGAAACAGTTGTCGTTGCTAGCATACTTCCAAGAACAACTGTTGAAAACAGTGTTGCAGTTCGTGAAAAAGTACTCATAACTGTCCTAAAACTCCCTATATAATATTAAATTTTGTCCTATATATCAGACTTCACACAAAGTTCATGAAAAGTTCATAATTGAACATAGCTAATTTTAAAGCTTATTTTTAGGTTAATCAAGCTATTTAAATTTATAGTCTTGAGACCATTAGTGATAGAATAAATTAAAGAAAAATTGAGAGGTTACCGATATGAAACAGACATATGCGATTATTGGTTTGGGCCGTTTTGGGAGCTCATTACTAGAATCGCTAATAGACGCTGATCAAGAGGTTTTAGCAATTGATAAAGACCCAACTTTGGTTGAAAGTTATATGGATATTGCAACTCATGCGGTCATTGCGGATGCTCAGGATGAGGATGCTTTGCGTGATTTAGATTTAGCCAGTTTCGACCATGTTGTGGTAGCGATTGGTCATAATCAACAGGCTTCGATTTTGACGACTATTTTATTGAAGGATAATGGTGTTCGTCATGTGATTGCTAAAGCTGAAACTAATTTGCATGCACGCGTACTGGATAAGGTTGGTGCTGACCAGGTTGTCAGACCTGAAAATGAAATGGCCCACCGTTTGGCTGAACAATTGATGACCCCTAACCTACTTAATTTTATTGATCTAGGGGATAAATATTCATTGGTAGAAATCAAAATTGGTAGTTTGCGCTTTGCTAATAAAACAATAGAAGACATTGATATTAGGAAAACTTATGGTTTAAATATCATAGCTATCCGTTCAGAAGACCGTGTTATTATCACGCCAGAACCTGATGAGCTGATTCAAGTGGGTGATGTATTAACTGTTGCGGGTGAAACAAAAGATGTGAAGCGTTTCGAATCATTAGTAGAGAAAATTAGATAATCATTGCTATTGACTATTAATGTCAAACGGCATATAGTTAGTCATACTAATTTGTGTCTTGAGGAAAAAAGAAGTTATTGGTTATTGATAATATCTAGAGAGATTTGTGTTTGGTGAAAACAAATTATTATCGGCTGGTAAAGGAGCTTTTGGAGAGACGAAAATTACCTGTAATTAAGTGGCTTAGTCAGCGACTAAGAATTAGGGTGGAACCGCGTTATTAAACGTCCCTATGTCAAATTTAATTTGGCATGGGGACTTTTTTGTATCCTCATGCAGTGAGGTATATTTATGGATAATCAGTCGGAACGTGAATTATCACGTGGTCTTAAAGCACGTCATGTGCAGATGATTGCTATTGGTGGCGCGATTGGAACTGGGCTATTTTTAGGATCAGGATCGGCAATCAAAGCGGCAGGTCCAGCGCTTATTTTGGCGTATGCAATAACAGGTTTGTTTGCATACTTAATGATGCGCGCAGTTGGTGAATTGCTACTATCAAATACAAAGATACGATCATTTATTGATTTCGTTCGAATTTATTTGGGTGACAAATGGGAGTTTGCGATTGGTTGGGCATACTGGTTAAGTTGGGCAAGTTTGGCGATGGCAGATTTGACTGCCAGTGGTATTTATTTGCGTTATTGGTTCCCTTCCTTGCCACAATGGGTGACACCATTAATTGTTATTATTGTCTTGGTCACTTTCAATTTGATTAATGTCCGTTGGTTTGGTGAATTAGAGTCATGGTTTGCTTCTATTAAGGTATTTGCGATACTTGCCTTAATCGTGGTTGGAATTGGTATGGTCCTTACTGGATTCCATACTGGTGGTAATACTGCCAGTTTTGGTAATTTGGTTTCACATGGTGGTTTCTTTGCCACTGGATTTAAGGGATTTATCATGGCTTTTCCAATGGTAATCTTCGCCTTTACCGGAATTGAGATGGTTGGTTTAACTGCTGGTGAAACAGAAAAACCGGAACGTGATTTACCTAAAGCTATTAATTCGGTGCCATTAAGAATTGGTTTGTTCTACGTTGGTGCAATTGCTGTTATCATGTCAGTTTATCCTTGGAACCAAATTGACACGTCACAATCACCATTCGTTCAAGTATTTTCAGGGATGGGGATTAACTTTGCCGCAACCTTAGTAAACTTTGTGGTATTAACGGCTGCCCTATCGGCTGCTAATTCAGCAATTTTTTCAACATCACGTACGTTATATGTGTTAGCTAAAAATAAACAGGCACCAAAGTCATTGGCGCGAGTTTCGAAAAATATGGTGCCAGTTACCGGGATGTTAGCATCAGCAATTGTCTTTTTAGCAGTCGTATTGTTGAACTATTTATACCCATCAAAGATTTTCGAAATGATAACCAGTGTTGCCACGATGAGTTTTATTTTTGTTTGGATATTGATTTTGGTTGCTCATATTAAATATAAGCAAACGGAGAAATCTGTTCACAATCCATACAAGATGCCTTGGTTCCCAGCAACCAGCTACTTGACGATTGGGTTCTTTGTCATCGTGCTAATTATTTTGGCATTTGATCCATCAACAAGACTATCAGTCTTCTTAACCATCATCTTCTTTGGATTGATGTTAATTGGTTATAGTTCATGGTCAAAACATTTAAAGAAAGTATAAATTATTGATTGGTTGGAAAGTATCTTAAAATTTTCCGACCAATTTTTATTTGCTTCAAATCCTATTGCAACGGGGATGCAACTATTAGGTGCTTGGTAATTATGCCAAAATTCGGTAGGTTATTAGTATTAGGAGGAATGAGAGTTATGGATTTAGGGTCACAGATTAGAAAACAGCGTGAAGACAAAAAATGGTCACAACAGGTTCTAGCTGATAAGTTACATATTTCGCGCCAATCAATTTCTAAGTGGGAACAAAATACAGCATTACCTAGTTTCACAAATATTGTGAACATGAGTGAACTGTTTGGCATTTCTTTAGATGAATTTATTAAATCTGATACGCAATTAGTCGAACAAATTGATGCAAAAATGAAAATGTCCAAGATGCTTAAAGCAATTATTATTAGTGCATTAATTACGTTTATCATGTTTATTGGTCTGAAAATATCTAGTATTGATGTTTATAATATTAGTTCATATTTTACGGACTTAAGTGCTGTTTTTTGATTATCATTATGTTTAAACTAGATTGGCATAAATTAGATAAAATTGTTCCCAGACATATCATTATACTAATAACCATTACAGTCATTTTATTTTTAGTTCCAGCAATCAACGACTTTATATTGAGTTTTATTGAGGGGTGGAAACAGGCAGTGATTGATTCTAATTTCGAGTGATAATATAAAAAACAATCTACTAACACATCTTGTTAGTAGATTGTTTTTGTTTGTTAATCCGTTAATAACAATTGAAAGGCCAATCGATCTCCATTTGGCACGGGCATCTGGACATGGCCACGATAATCGAAATCAGCTTTTTTAACAGTCTTTTGCATACCTTTATTCATTTCATGCGTATCAATGCGGATGTCACGATACCCATGGTCCAAAGATAACATCACTAAATCATGAATAAGTTGATGAGCCAGTCCTTGACCACGAACTTCAGCATCGATTGCGATACGATGTAAGGTCATGTATTGTGCCTCGTTACCTAACCAAGAACCATCAATTTCTTCGTAGGCTTTTTCTGGACCAGACACTAGTTTTCCGACCCCAGCCACTTTGTGATTATGGATTAAGACATACATAACACCCTGACGGACATCTTCTTCGAATTCTTCGCGACGTGGCTCGGCTGATCCTTGCCATTGTGGTGAATTTTGACTACCGAGATATGCGACAGCTTGTTGAATGATACGGTAGATATCATCAATATCTGAGGATCTCGCTTGACGAGTATAAGTTAATGGCATAGGATTTATCCCCTTACATAGTTAAATTTTGTAATTAATTATATCAAATAATGTCCATGACAGTATTTAAGAAATAAGCTAATAAAACCTGATTTTTTAACTTATTATAAGGAAAGTTTAGTTATACTTAACAGTAAGGGCTTTTTGCTCGTAATGACTAATACACGATGAATTAAATGAAATGAGGAAATAATCAATGCAAAAACGACCAGGAGATAGTATCTTCCGTGCTGTTAAAGGTGCATTAATTGGATCAGGATTTATTTTACCAGGCATTAGTGGTGGTGCTTTAGCTGCCGTATTTGGATTATATGAACGATTAATTTTGTTTATGGCTAATCCATTGAAAAATTTTAAAGCAAATGTGCGTTTCTTTATGCCCGTGGGTATTGGCGCAGTGATTGGGATTTTTTTACTATCATTTTTGATTAGCTTTATGCTTGGAGAAATTGAGAGTGTGGCCCGATGGTTCTTTATCGGCGCAATTTTAGGAACCGTGCCAACATTATGGCATGAAGCAGGGAAAATGGGTCGTTCAAAATGGGACATTAGCTTAGTCGTGCTTGCGGGTAGTTTAATGTTAGTATTTTTATGGTTTGGTCGGCCGTTATTCTCAACGATTGAGCCAAGTATGCATGCTTGGTTCTTAGCGGGCGGTTTGATTGGATTAGGATTACTCGTTCCGGGATTAAGCCCGTCTAATTTTTTGATTTATTTGGGATTGTATAAAGGGATGAGCGATGGTATTAAGACCGGTGATTTGACGGTTTTGGTACCGCTAATATTAGGACTACTAGTGATTGTCCTTGTGTTAGCCAAAGTTATGGCCTACATTTTCAAAGTTGCCTACGCGAAGCTATTCCATATAATTTTTGGTATTGTCATGGCTTCAACAGTTATGATTGTCCCCGTAGATTATACTGGCTTCACCATTTGGCATTACTTGTTCTCAATTGCCCTACTAGCTTTGGGAACATGGTTAGGTTGGTGGATGGGCCGTTTAGAACAGACGGTTAAGCCCGCAACAATGTAATTGATGGTTTGTTATACGTAAAAATCGCCAACCATAGTTGAGACATGTTATAATGTGAGTAGAAGAAAGCCCTGTGGCAACAGGACTCTTTGTAGGACCGTTAGACGGTAGCGAAGATTAGGTTAAAATAACCGTTAGCTCTGCTAAGCTAAGACGGTTTTTTTTTTGCTAATTTTAATTAGCTCAACAACTAATGTGATTAAGGACACAATGAAAGTGCCAAACATCAGCATCAGTTGTAGGGCATCTGAAATCGACACCCAACTACCCCTTTCTTTAGAATCTGGTTTCAATATGGTTATTACACCATAAGCACCATCTCCTCTTTAGCAAAGAATAGCTACCATCTTAACTTTTCTACTTGTTGTATTATACAGAATAAAATATTGATTGATTATCTAATTTTTGAACGTTGATAAAGGCAATATATTAACATTTTTTGAAAGCGGTTTCTAAAATTGGTTGTATTCTACAGATAAACATGCTATGGTTATCTTGTTAAGTTAATTAACGTATCTGGGGTGCTGAAAAGCTGAGAACATACCCACTGAACCTGATTTGGTTAAAACCTGCGCAGGAAGATACAGTCCGTATATAGATTTTGATGGGCAGTCTTTTTGTGAAAACAAAGAGACTGCTTTTTTATTTTATAAGGATTGCATAGAGCAATTGGCAAAACTAAATCTAAACAATCATCGTCTGGGGTGCCGAAAGGCTGAGAACATACCCATGAACCTGATGTCGTTAATACGATCGAAGGAAGTGCGATATTTGACTGTGTGCAAATGTCCTTCTTTCAAGATCAGAAAGGAGGACATTTTTTTGATTATTTTAAATGGTGAAGAAACGGCCAACATGGCTGGTAAAACATTAGCTGATTTATTACAAGAAAAAACAGATATGATGCAAAACGTTGTGGTGGAATTAAACGGCAAGATTATGCATCGTGAGGAATTAGCAAATCAAACATTGTCAGAAAATGACCATGTTGAACTAATTTCTTTTGTTGTTGGTGGTTAGAAAAGAGGAAAAAATAAAATGACGCCAAAGTTTCAAGGAGTTGCGGTTAATGATTTCTTTATGGGAATGAAGGAACGTAACGTGGCTGGTACGACTGAGCCTTTACAGAATGCACGTGTTACGATTGCAGGTGCTGGTGGTTTGGGCTCAAATATTGCGATTGCACTAGCGCGTAGTGGCGTTGGTCATCTAACAATTATTGATTTTGATATCATCGAAATGAGTAATTTGAATCGACAACAATATAAAGTTAGCCAAGTTGGTATGCCGAAGGTCGTGGCATTAAAGCAGAATTTGTTAGAATTCAATCCATTTATTGATATTGAAATCCATCAAGTTGAAATTACACCTGACAATATTGAAACGTTATTTGCTGATTGTGATATCGTTTGTGAAGCTTTCGATAATCCGATGGCAAAAGCGATGTTGTTAGATGGTGTAACCAATTATTATCCTGACAAGCCACTTGTAATGGGTAACGGGATGGCTGGATTGCATATAACGAATGAGATGCAGACGAAACAGCAATTATCAAATGTATATATTTGCGGGGATGGTTATAGTAAAGGACCTGAAGGATTGATGGCACCTCGTGTGATGGTGTGTGCTGGTCATGAAGCCAATGCCATTTTACGGTTACTGACTGAGCAACCCGTTCTAGCAGAATAGGAGATAAATAATCATGGTCGAAAGTAATGATGATTTAATTATTGGTGGTCACCACTTTTCTTCACGTTTTATTTTGGGATCAGGTAAGTATTCATATGAATTAATTGATTCTGCCATTCACCATGCTGGTGCCCAAATTATTACGATGGCATTGCGTCGTACTTCTACGAGTGAAGAGAATATTTTGAATTATATTCCAGGTGATGTGACTATTTTGCCAAATACATCTGGTAGTAAGAATGCTGAAGAAGCTATTCGTATGGCACGCATTGCCCGTGAGCTAAGTGGTAGTGACTTTATTAAGCTTGAGGTCGTGCCAGATCCAACTTATTTGTTACCTGACAATGAGGAAACCATTAAGGCAACGAAGGTGTTGGCTGATGAAGGGTTCATTGTGATGCCATATATGCTACCCGATTTAAATGCCGCCCGTAAGTTGGTCGAAGCAGGTGCCGCAGCGGTGATGCCATTAGGTGCCCCTATTGGAACTAACAAAGGTTTGGCAACTAAAGAATTGATTCAGATCTTAATTAACGAGATTGATGCACCGATCATCGTTGATGCTGGTATTGGCCGTCCAAGCCAAGCTGCCGAAGCGATGGAAATGGGTGCTGCAGCGGTCATGGCCAATACAGCTATGGCAACGGCTGGTGACATTCCACTAATGTCAGAAGCCTTTAAGTTGGCTGTTTGAAGCTGGTCGTAAGGGTTATCTGGCTCATCCAGGACGTGTCTTGGACAAAAAAGCAGCGGCATCATCACCGGTTAGTGGTATTAGTAAATAGTTATGTTTAGTGAAGAGCACCAACTAGCTGATTTGTTAAATCAATTTAATACGACAGCTGATACTGGTCAAAATCGCTTAGTTTATAGTGAGCAGTGGCTACATAATCAAAAAACATTGATTTTATTGGGTCAAAAGTATGGTGCCAAAGCAACAGTTGATGATTACGGTAACGTCTCATTAGAATTTCCTGGGCAAGAAGCGACATTACCAATTGCGACTGGTTCACATATGGATACAGTTCGGCAAGGTGGTCGCTATGATGGTTTGTATGGTGTCATTGGTGGTTTTTGTGCCATTCAAAAAGTGTACCAACAAGGTAGTTTGCCTAAAAAGCCGCTACGGTTAATTTCTTTTAGTGAAGAAGAAGGTAGTCGTTTTCCAGCGGCTTTTACCGGTTCAAAGCATTATACAGGCCAACAGCAACAAGTCGCTGCCTTGGTTGATGAAACTGGCATAACATTTGCACAAGCGCGAGAAAATGCAATCAAGCAATTGCAGGCTATGCCTGATGTTAGGCGACAGCGAGCGCCCTTGCCAGCCAATTTTACTGAATTGCATATTGAGCAAGGACCACGTTTGTCCCAAGCTCACCAATCAATTGGGTTAGTAACAGGCATTGTTGCACAAAATCGTTACAATGTGACGGTACATGGACAAGCAAACCATGCTGGAACGACGCCGATGGCACAACGCCAAGATGCTATTGCCACTGCCAGTCGTTTAATGGCCAGCCTATATGATTTAGTAGATAAGTCCTCGAATAGTTTGACGTTTACGATTGGTGAAATTCGCGTGTCACCTAATGTTAGCAACGTCATTGCTGAAAGTTGTACATTTACGATTGATTGTCGCGAGGAATCCGATGAACGATTAGCCACCTTTTTATCAGCTATGAACAAAGTCATCAAGCAATTTGATAACGTCACAATCGAACAGACATTACATGTTCCTGCTACCCTTCTATCACAGGCATTAAGAAAACAAAATGCTGAGATAGCCACTCAAATGAAGTTCCCCTTCCGAGAGTTATTTTCGGGTGCAGGTCATGATAGTCAGATTATGAGTACAGTCGTGCCAACAACCATGATTTTTGTGCCAAGTAAGTCGGGCATTAGTCATGCGCCGGCTGAATATACAAAAATGTCTGATTTATTAATTGGTGTGGCATTGTTAACCGCTAGTCTATCTGCTCAAGCAAATGAGGCATAAAAAATGCGAGGAAAAATCCAACTAACAACGCAAATTATTATTGGTATGGTCATTGGGGTGATTTTGGGTGCTGTTTTCGGTACCAAAATTGCCGGTGTCAAAATTATTGGTGATATTTTTTTAAGACTCATTCAAATGGCCGTCATTCCCCTAGTTTTTTGTACGGTAATTGCAGCCATTGGTAAATTACCGATCAAACGATTAGGGCGATTGGGAGTCAAAACAGCTGCCTGGTTTATGGGCACGACCTTTATAGCGGCTTTAGTAGGTCTTGTATTAGGTTGGTGGTTCAAGCCAGGTGTTGGGATTGATCTAAAACTAAATCCTGAGTTAGTCGAAAAATTAACCGGCCATCCAGTTGCTACTTCGGATATGATTTTGGGCTTTTTCCCTACTAATATTTTTGATGCACTTGCCAAAGGTAATACGATTCAAGTCATTATCTTTGCATTATGCTTTGGGGTTGTATTGAGTAAGGCAAATAGCCAACAAAAGTATCAGGGGTTGGTTAATGGCTTAGAAAAGCTCAATCAATTATTGGTTGACTTGATTCAATTAGTCTTGCGACTCGCACCACTTGGTATTGGGGCTTTGATTGCTTCAGTGACTGCTGAAAATGGTTTAACGGTATTGATTCCGTTATTTAAATTTTTAGCATTATTCGGCGTGGGTACGTTGCTTTTCTTAGCCGTTTTGTTTGGTATGATTATGATTCGTGCGCATATGTCTTTACGAACGGTCATGTATGGTTTTGCTAATATCTTAATCATCGCAATGACGACAACATCTTCAGCAGCCTCCCTACCTGTTGAAATGCATGATGCCGAAAAGCGATTAGGTATTAAGAAGGAAATTAGTGAATTAGTGTTACCTTTGGGGATGGCACTAAATAGTAACGGCCTCGCGATGTACTTAGCATTATCTTGTGTGACCATGACACAATTTTATGGTTTGTCCTTATCATTTATCATGATGTTTAAAATCGTGATGTTAGCCATTGTGGCTTGCTTAGGGACAGTTGCGGTACCTGGCGGTGGTTTAGGTGCACTCACGATTATCGTACCAACACTTGGCTTGCCGTTAGAAAGTATTGCTTTGTTGGCAGGTATTGATTGGTTTGCTGGTATTTTTCGTACGGTGCTCAATGTTGTTGGTGATACAACGATAACTATTATGATTGCTGCTGATGAAAAGCAGTTAAAACAAGTTGGTTTACCAGTGAAAAATTAATTATATAAAAAAAGGTACACGTTGTTATAGCGTTGAACTGAGCCCCGTAAGTTGGAGTAATTTCCAAAACTTACGGGGTTTTACTATGTTTTCAAAAGAAGTACAAATTGAAGCTGTCACAATGTATCTACAAGGTATTCCGCCTTATAAAATACGGAAAAAGTTTGGTATTAAAGGAACAGACACTATCCGTAACTGGGTTACTAACATCAAGGAAATTGGTATCCATGGATTAAACAACGCTGGTCAAAGTAAGACAAATTATCAATATTCCTTTAAAACCAAGGGAATTAAATGGCGCCTTGAGCACAAAGCTTCGCTTCCGGTAACTGCTAAGAAATTTCATATTCGTACCCCATCTACCATTTGGCAATGGGAAAGAGCACTGGAATCTGGGCGCCTGAAATCTGATAAGCAAAGGCGGAAGAAAATTATGACTAAGCAGGAAGATAATAAAATTAAGAAACTTGAAGAAGAGAATGAATTACTGCGTATTAAGGTAGCCTATCTGGAAAAACTCGAGGCCTTAGCACAGGAGAAAAAGAAATTGCAAACCAAGACAAAGCGGTAGTAATTACTGTGTTAAGGCAGGAATTGAAATGTAAATTGAAGTTAATTCTTCAAGTAGCAGAAATGTCTAGTAGTAGCTACTATGATGCTTGCAAGCGAGCATATAAAGAATATCCTCGTGATTTGATTAATACCATTACTGCAATTCGTAACGAAAATCCCGATTATGGTTATCGTCGTGTCACTCAGGAATGAAGTGCCACAAAAAAGTTAGATATTTAAATAATAGGGGCTGCTTTTAATAGGATTTATTAGGTATTATTTCTTTTCCAAATCCACCTTAGCTACTATTAAGGCTTCTCGTTCTATTTAATTAATACTTTTATCTAACCAATCAACTTCATCATGTTCATTGCTATTATTTGTGAGGCTTTATAGATTATCTAACATTTCCCCGGCCCTATTAACTAATATTTCTTGGTTGTTTAAGTCACTTAAGATGGTTTCAAAATCATAGTTTAACCGATTATCCTTGATAAACTCCTTTAATCCATTTGTATTTTTTTCTTGAACGAACGCTAAAATTGATTTTACTTCTTGTTCGGATAAGTCAAAAGCAATGATATTTTGGGAAAAAAGCATTTTTTCGCTGTCGTCAGATGTTGCTATGATTAAAAGCATTTTTTGATGATATTTTATTTTTTCAATTTCATTATGCATAGCTTCATTAGTCCTCTTAAAATGCAACAAACATTACTGCCCAGGCAATAGTGCGAACTGCGGTTGACTTAACGCCTAATTTCATAATAAAGCTAGCTAACTGTCCCTCACCATATTTATCTAGTTTTTCAAGTTTGCCAGCAATTTCATAAGAGTGCTCTTTCAATATTTTAGCATTTTCTTTGCTTAGTATCTCTACTATGTCTGACAGATATTTTCCACCATATTTTAGTGCATATACTACAGCTTTTTGCTTTACGCCTCTAGTTTGAATTTGTGTTCCATTTAAGCTCTCAGCATACTTTTCCTTTCCAACGTCAGACAAACCATTTTTAATTTCATCATCGGTTAGTATTGATGTGTTATTTTCTGTACTGTCAGCTAATATAATAGTTGCTGGTGCGCCCGTACCGGCTAATGCCAAAACAGTAGCCAAAGAGATGAAAAATTTTTTTATATGATTTTATAAATTAAATTCTCCTAGTGAATATCATTGTGAGTTTAGCTCTATTTATGAATTAGTTTTAGGTTACGCTCTATATGAACTATGAGCAAGAAATTATTGATTTCATGTAGGAAAGATGTTTTGTTCAATGAAAGCCATTTTTCCGCCAGTAGTTAAGTCATAACTGTTATCTTGATTGTCAGATGCATGAGCAGTAAGTGGTCAATTTTAGCTTATCTATACGCTTAGTATGATTTTTTAAGTGGGGGATTTTTCTCTGATTAAATATATAACTGATTGAACTTAATTAAAATGATGGTTAATTATCAATCACATTTCTAAGAACCCAGTGGCTGTATGCTAGTCGGTTTCCGAGTGTGATTAACCAAGGATGATTGATTTCAAAAATTTGAATATCAGTTTCAAGATATAATGTTACTTTGCCTTGGTTAAATGTATAAACTGGTTGCGGGAAATCAGGTTTATTAACGGCCTGATGAATGCTTTGTCTTGAGTTCATTTACCAACGTTGTTTTAAATCGTTTCGTGACAATAAAATGGGGAGATGTTCTTTTTCATTTTTGGCGTAAGCAGTCATTTTTTTAGTAAATAATATTTTTGTTTTATTAGCGTGCCAATCATCAAATAATTCATGGTAATTATTAGTAAAATCAATGTTCATGGTGAGTTTCCTTTCGATTAGTCTAATTGCTTTGTCTATTAACCAAAGTCGATATTATCTAATATGGCCTCAGTACTAGCTTGATCTAGTCCTAGGTAGGCTAGGGTCATAGCTTCACTACTATGATTTAACAGGTGCATGACTAAGCCAATATTGTAGTTTGATTGGATATAGACACGATAAGCGCCCGTTTTACGCATGGTATGTGTGCCTAAGTAATTGATATTTAGCAAATCACCCACTTTATGCATGATCTTATAGAATTGTTTTTCAGTGATATGTTGGTCAGGATGTTGTGTTGAGGGAAATAGCCAGATTGTCGTTAAATTTTGTTGCGTTAACCACTGTTGGTATTGGATTAAATCATTTTGAATGGGCTTTAAGTAAAGGGTATTGGCTTTACCAGTCTTTTTATCGTGAATAAAAGTCGTCTGTTTCACAGTACCGTCAGGATTAAAAACATCTTGTTGTTTGAGGCGCATGACATCACTGACTCGTAAGAGCGTGGCTTTGCCGACTTGAAAGATTGTGTAATTACGACGACCGGCCTTGAAACTGTCTAATAGGGTATTTTGGACGTCTTTGAGGACGTTGGTATCTTTGATGGGAAGGACGATTTGTTGAACCATGAGAAACTCCTTTTTTGACGTACGTCATCACGTACGTTATACTTGTAATAAGAATAAAGTTAAGAAAAGAGGCGGTTGTTATGGACATGATTACACCAACTAAAGCAAGAACCAACCTATTTTCGTTGATTAAAGAAACGAATCGAGATTCAGCACCGGTCTTTATTTCAGGTGCCGATACCAGCAAGAGTGCAGTATTAATTGGTAAGAAAGACTATGATGCTTTGCAAGAGACGTTGGCATTGTTTATGAATGGCCAAATGCCCACTGCTTTTAACCGTGAAGATGATGAGTCAGTTGATTTAGAAACGATGATTGCCGAGATCGATAATGAGTGATTGGCATATCAAAATCAAGAAATCAGCAAAGGGTGATTTGAAAAACGTCCTAAAAAGTCCGTTACGTTCATCTTTTGAAGATATCGTTACCGTGCTACAAACAGATCCTTATTTAGCGATTCAGTCATTTGAAAAATTGACACCACCAGCTGCTGGTTATTATTCACGTCGAATCAATGGACAGCACCGAGTCGTTTATAAAATTAATAACGAACAAAAAATAGTCGAGATTTATTCCTGTTGGGCCCATTATGAAAGTGGCTCATTAGAGATGAAAGGTAAGTCATCGGCACGTCAAAATAAGTAGTTATTAAATAGGATAACATAAAAATAACCCCCATTAACGATCATCACGTTAATGGGGGTTATTTTATTCGTGTTTTCGAGGGGCGATTACTGAGAAATAACCCCTGGATAAATTAAATAACGGGCAAAGAACATCAGAAGTGTTTTCTGATGTTCTTTTTTGTTGTAAATGCAACATAAAAGTGGTAAGCTCTTCTTTACTAGAAGGAGATGAAAAAATGGTTGAGGTTTTACGTCCGATTGGCGCCATTGCACGGGCTCTTGATTCAATCGCAAACTATGAATTTAAAGACCTTGCTTTAGCGAAAGGACAGTATTTATATTTGGTCAGAATAGTGGAACAACCTGGTATTGCACAAACAGAGTTAATTAATTTATTAAAAATTGATCGTTCTACTGCTGCACGTGCTTTAAGAAAACTCGAAATGCAGGGCTTTATTACACGAGTTATTAATTCTGAAAACGAAAAAAATAAGCGTCTTTTCCCTACTAACAAGGGGAAAAAGTTTTATACCACCATAAAACGAGAAAATGATTATTCCAATAAAACTGCACTCACTAACTTTTCGGCAAAGGAAGCCCAATTATTGGCGACATTATTGGCTCGAGTTGAAGACAATATTAGTGCTGATTGGAGTTACGTCAAAAAAGGAAACAGAAGAAAATACTAGCTAACATAAGGAGAGGCTGCATCTATGTCAATTAAGATTGAACAAATAGGACCCACAGAGGTAAACGAACTAAAAAAAATCAGTGAAGAAACCTTTGCAGCAACTTTTGGCCCAGAAAATACACCCACAGATTTAAAAGAATATTTAACCCACGCGTATAATACGGAACAGTTATTAATTGAAATCAACAACCCTGATTCCTTTTTCTTTTTTGCCTACTATAACGATCAACTAGCAGGCTACTTAAAACTTAATATTAAACAAGCCCAATCCGAAACCTTCGCTGACAATGCACTTGAGATTGAAAGGATATACCTTAAAACAGGGTTCCAGAGGCAAGGACTTGGCACGGCCTTATTTCAAAAAGCGCTAGAGTTAGCCACTAAACAAAAGGTAGCCAAAATTTGGCTAGGCGTTTGGGAAAACAATAAGCGCGCGCAAAAGTTTTATCATAAACTAGGATTTAAACAGATTGGCGATCACGTGTTTCAATTAGGGAGAGACTCCCAAAGAGACTTAATTATGCAAAAAAATTTAGCCTTTAATAAAAGAAAACAGTAAGCATTTCTAATCTAACAGTTTTGTTCATTTTAAGGACACAACTTGTAAGTTATGTCTTTTGAACTTGGAGTGAGAATGTAGTCAAGTGCTAGGCTTGGAGATTTTTTTGTGGGCTTCAAAAAAATACTACCCGTTCTTGACGGAATGAAACGACACACTGAAACGGCTGAAAGCCAAAGTTAGTTCCACCAACTTTGTTTTCTTGCTACACGACGAGTGGGCAGGCGATTTTAAACAGGGAGAACTCCGCTCATGATTGCGGTTAAGGTGGTTCAGCTTGTGGGTGTGGGTAAAACCCACGGTTTTTAACAATTAGTATAATTCCCATTTTTTACGCTATAATACGGTTAGTAGAAAAGTTAAGACAGTAGCTATTTCCTATATAAGTAGGTACTGCTTATGTTGTAAACAAACTTAGCAAAACTATATCTTAAAGAAATAGGAGCTAGCTAAGGTGTCAAATTCAGAAGTCTTACAACTACTAACTAATTAAAAAAACATACAAAACACTTAGAGGTAATACAATTTGAATATTAAAACAGAAAGATTATATTTTTCTATATGGAACGATAGCATGGCTAATTTAGCAATTAAGTTGTGGACTGATCCACAGGTGGCACGTTTTATTAACAAAAATGGTGCTTTTACTGAATCAGAATGCTTAGCTAGACTAGAAACTGAGATCCACAATTTTAAAACAAGTAAGATTCAGTATTTTCCAATTTTTTTGAAAGAACAGAACAATTTTGTGGGTGTTTGTGGATTAAGGCCTACAAATAAAGCAAATACGCTAGAGTTTGGCATTCACTTACTGCCAGATTTTTGGCATCAGGGGCTAGCATTTGAGGCCTCTTCAGCAATTTTAAACTATGCTTTTGATGATTTAAAAGTCCATTCTCTTATTGCTGGACATCATCCAAATAATAGCAGTTCAAAAAAATTGTTAGTTAAACTAGGATTTCATTTTATCAAAAATGAATATTATTTACCCACAGGTCTAGAACATCCAACCTATAATTTATCTGTCCAACAATATATAGATAAATAGAACTATAGTATGTATTAACTAAAAAAACAGGAAGTCCTTTTTATAAGGATGAACTGAACCCCGTAAGTTGGAGTAATTTCCAAAACTTACGGGGTTTTACCATGTTTTCAAAAGAAGTACAAATTGAAGCAGTCACAATGTACCTACAAGGTATTCCGCCTTATAAAATACGGAAAAAGTTTGGTTCAATGCCGAAATCTTTCCGACCAGTTAGTCGCTTAAACTTCCCTCCAATTTTTGGGGTTCAGTTCAGGGTTCAGTTCACGTGTACCTTTTTTTGTAATGGTTGAGTATTAGTGAACCTAATTTTGTTCTTTTGTAATATCTTCACCAAAGTATTTGTTTGATAGTTCTTTCAACGTACCATCTTCTCTAATTGTGGCGAGGGCTTTATTAAACTTAGCACGTGTTTTTGGATCTTTCTTGTTAAACATTGCTGAAATTTTGACCGGATCAATTTCGTCAGATACATCTTTGTACTTTAATCCATCGGTAGCATTATCCTTTTTGTAGGCATACCAAGCTTCAGCAGCATTAATGGTACCTTCAGCACGCCCAGTACGGATTAGTGACAAGGTCGTTGTAAAATCACCTGAAGACACTAATTTTGCATTGTATTTTTTAGCTACTTGCTCATTATTAGTACCGGTACCTTCAGCAAATTTTTTACCAGAAATATCTTTCAAATGAGCGAGGTCGCTATTTTCGGGCGTAATCATCACATACTTTGAGTAGATATAAGGGTCAGAAAACTTATAAACTTTTTTTCGAGCTGGTGTTTGTGAAATATTATTGAGGACAACGTCGTATTTTTGGGAACCTAAACCAGCTACTAATGAATCCCATTTGGTTGGGACAAAGTTAGCCTTTACACCCATCTCTTTAGCAACGGCTCGACCCATTTCTACTTCGAATCCGGTTAATTTACCATCTTTTCGATACGAATAGGGTGAATATGTTCCTTCGAGACCAATCGTTAACTTGCCCTTTGTTTTTAATTCGGATTGAAATGCATCCTTTTGTGTCGTTGTTTTTTGTTTACTAAAATAAACAACAGCCAATATAATCAATAAAACAATGATTATTGAATAAGAAATTATACGAGTTTTTTTCATTTGTGGGTTCCTTTATTATTTAAACTATTCTAATGCTTTTGCTTCAATATCGGAGAAGGTCATTGCTGAGATAAAGCGACTAATACGAGAACTTTTCTGATTTTCATCGAAGAAGTCTTGCGGATCACCATCGAAAATTACTTGACCATCTTCAATGAAGATGATTTTATCTGCAATTTGTCGGGCAAAAAATAAATTGTGTGTGACAATAACTAGGGATTGTCTTTCTTGTGCTAATTCAGCCAAAACATGTAAGACTTCTGCCTCCAATTCTGGATCTAATGCTGAGGTAGGTTCGTCTAATAAAATGTATTCAGGATGCATTGCTAGTGATCTTGCAATGGCAACACGTTGCGATTGACCACCAGATAATTGTTCTGGATAGGCATCAGCTTTGGCTGCTAGGCCAACCTTATCAAGTAAGGCTAATCCTTCCTTGTGGACCTCTTTTTTATTCTTCTTTAATACTTGAATAGGCCCCTCAGTGACGTTTTGTATGACAGTTTTATGCGGGAATAAATTATAGTCTTGGAAGACCATCCCCGTCTTCTTGCGGACGTTTAATAATTGTTTTGTAGAAATTTCATGTGAAAAATCGATTGCTAAACTTGATAGTTCATAATGACCACTTTCTGGACGCTCGAGTAAATTTAATGATCTTAAGAGCGTAGATTTACCTGATCCAGAAGGTCCAACAATCACGGTTGTTTTCTTTTCTGGCAGTTCAAGAGTAATATCTTTTAATACTTGTTGACCATCAAAGCTTTTATTTAATCCTTGTAATTGCAACTTATGCACCTCCCACTGTTTTGTTTAAGTGCCTGTGTGAATGCTTTTCAAGATAATGCTGGCCAATAGTTAACAATGAACAAAAGACCGCATAAATCAAGGCGACTAAGGTATACATAATTAGTGGTTGATAATTTTCAGCAGCAATTTGTTGACTAACCTCAAACATCTCAACGATAGTAATAGTTGCGGCTAGCGAAGTATCTTTAACTAAACTAATAAAACTATTGGCTAATGGCGGTACGGAAATATAAATTGCTTGTGGCAAAATAATTCGTCGTAACGTTTGGCTACGGGTCATACCAATTGAAGAGGCTGCCTCCCACTGCCCTTGTGGCACCGAGGTAATTGCAGCTCGAATTGTTTCAGAGGCATACGCACCGGTATTTAATGAAAAGGTAAGGACACCTGCTACAAATGGTGTTAATTTGATACCTTCATCAATAATGCCTGGGATAATTAAATAAGGTAGTCCGAAATAAACAATAAATAATTGGACTAATAGTGGTGTTGAACGAAATAGCCAAACGTAAAAATTAAAGAACCCCTTGATAATTTTGAATTCTTTTCCCTTTTTTGAAATACGAACTAAAGCGGTAATGAGGGCTAACATTAAGCCCAATGCAAAAGAAATCAGTGACAATGGTATTGTATATTTAATACCGGCCATGATTAATTGCGGTAGGGATGTTGTAACTATTTCCCACATGTATTTTTCTCCTAAAATATATTTAAATTTGATGATATTGGGTATGAATAACCCTCATCCATCTGTGATTGTTGGAAAGGCTAATCCGTTAAATAAGCCAATGCTTGGGCAAAATCCTGCTTTAAGTCGTCAAGATCTTCGAGTCCCACTGACAGGCGTAGCAACCCTGGTGTTACGCCACTAGCCTGTTGTTCTTCGGGGCTGAGTTCGGCATGTGACATCGTACAAGGATATGACAGAATCGTCTCAACTGCGCCTAGAGAGACTGAAAAAATAGGCAACTGTAGATGTTGCACTAGAGTTCGAACATTGTCTTCACTGCCAATATCAAACGATAAGACCGCCCCACCTGATAATGCTTGTTTAGATTGGATGGCATAATTTGAATCGTCTTTTAATCCGGGGTAATTAACAGATTTGACAGCTGGTTGTTGTAGTAGCCACTGCGCAAGCTTGGTCGTGCTCTCTGTTTCTGTTTGTAAACGAACTTTGAGTGTTTTCAGACCACGTAATAGCAACCAACAGTCACCGATACTAAGTGTTGCGCCCATGGCATTTTGAATGAAATAAACGGCATCTCCCAGATCATCATCTTTGGTCACAATAAGACCGGCCAAAATGTCGGAATGACCAGACAAAAACTTTGTGGCACTATGCATAACTAAATCAGCACCAAGCGATAGCGGCTTTTGATAAAGTGGTGTCATAAAAGTGTTGTCGGCAAATAACAAGGCACCATGGGCATGAGCTGATTCAGCTGTTGCTGCTAGATCAACGACGGTAAGCGTTGGATTAGATGGCGTTTCCGCATAAACGACCTTTGTGTTTTCCTGATAAGCTGCTTCTAGCGCCTCTTTGTCATTTAAATCAACAAATGTATGGCTGATACCGTAATTAGGCAACAGTTCAGTAACCAGACGGAACGTACCACCATAAACATCTTTTGTGATAATGATGTGGTCACCCTGATGGAGGGTCAAAAAAGCTGCTGTAATTGCAGCCATACCAGTCGAGAAAGCAAAGCCACGTGAACCACCTTCTAAATTAGCGATGCTCTCTTCTACTTGATCACGAGTAGGATTACCGCTTCTAGCGTAGTCATACTTTCCCAGATTCCAAGGGTCCTTCTGTGCAAAGGTTGAAGAAAAATATACTGGTGTGTTGACAGCGCCAGTTAATGGGTCCGGACGTACAGTATCGTGAATGATTTTGGTTGCATCGTTATAGTTATTAGTTTCGCTCATGTGTTAAACTCCCTCTTTGTTAGTCGTTAGTGTCGTAGCAGCAGCCTGTAGCGCTTGTTGAATGTCGTGAACCAAATCATCACTACTTTCAATACCTACTGAGAGCCGTAGCAAGTTCTTAGTAATATGTTTCGTTTGGCGCTGTTCTTCACTTAAGTCAGCGTGTGTTTGTGTAGCTGGTACTGTGACTAAACTTTCAACACCCCCAAGGCTTTCAGCAAATGAAACGATCTGTAAATGCCTTAAAAATGCATCAACTAAGTTTTCGTCACGAACGTAAAAGCTAATCATGCCCCCATGACCAGGGTATAGAACTTGTGTAACCAATGGGTTTTCTTGGAGAGAAGTAACAATTGCTTGCGCATTTTTTTCATGCTTTTCAATACGTAATGGTAAGGTCTTGAGGCTTCGAATTAATAGCCAACACGAAAAGGGATCCAGGACAGCACCGGTTGTTGTCAGGTTTTTTTCATAGAGTTCAGCATTTTCTGTAGACTTACACACAACAGCTCCCCCCAATATGTCATTATGGCCACCTAAATATTTTGTTGCGCTGTGTACGACGACATCAGCCCCTTCATCTAATGGACGCTGAATGATCGGCGTGTAGAAGGTATTATCAACGAATACTTCTGTCTGATATTGATGAGCAATAGCAGCTGTTTTATGAATATCAATCACTTTCATCGTAGGGTTTGATGGTGTTTCCAACCAGACCGCTTTTACTGCAGGATCAGCAGTTGCCCCAGCTAAGTATCTGAAGTCCTGGCCATCCCACGTAATAAAATCGATGGCATAGTTATTATGTAAATCATCAAAATAACGAAATGAACCACCATACAGGTCATCAGAGATAATAATTTTATCGCCAGTTTTAAATTTCGAAAACGCTAATTGAATAGCAGCCATACCAGAACTTAGTGCGAATGCTTGAACACCATTTTCTAATTTGCTTAAAGTGTTTTGTAAGACGTCACGCGTTGGGTTTGTCTCACGAGCATAGTCATAACCAGTTGAATCACCGAGTCCGGGATGTCTGTAGGCAGTTGAAAAATAGACTGGCGCCGATACAGCGCCAGTTTTTTGATCATCTGTCCGGTTTCCAGACTGTACTAATAATGTTTCTACTTGTTTGTGTGCTATCATTAGTTTATTTGTCCTTTCTAGTTTATGTATGTTCAATAAAAAAAGCCTTCGTCTATGCAATAAATGCACAGGGCGAAAGCTTCGTGGTACCACCTGAATTTCCTATTAGTTCACACTAAATAGGCTTAATAAGTTCACTATTTATGTAAACCTGGTGAAAATAACGGGCACCACACCGAGAATACCAGCCAAATGACCAATATCTAGACTCTAAGTTCATCTTCATTATTCGCGCGAATTACCCTTTTCACCAAGCGGGTTTCTCTGTCTACTAGTTTGAATAACTACTCTTCTTTTCACTGTCTAATTATTTTTAATTTTTCTCATAGTACCATTCGGTATTTTATCTGTCAAACGGGAATCTATGCCATGATTTATTTTTCAATTGTTGAATAACAAATGGTGGAAATGCTGTAGTAGCCGGCATTTTAAAATTGACAAATAAAAAAGTGAACCCTATAATTTAGCTCAATATATTAAAAGATAATGAAGAGATGAGTAGTAAAACTTGTTTTCTACAGAGAGCTTACATATGCTGAGAGTATGCGCTAAACGATTTACGAATATGGTCTTGCAATCTTCACTGATTGAGTCAAGTTGGTAAAATTAGTGTGCTTGATACCCATTACCGTATCTGAGTCTGATGGGACTTAATGAGTTAACCAGTGTGAATTGGTTGAAATCAAGGGTGGTATCACGCATTTTGCGTCCTGGAATTAGTTTCCAGGACGTTTTTTGGTTTATAAAAAAATTTGAAGTAAGTTAGAGGTATATTTGATGAAAACAATTAAACTTGGCATTGTTGGTCTAGGAACTGTCGGTACAGGTGTCGTACGAATTATTCAAAATAACCAACAAAAGATATTAGCAACAAGTGGTTGTCAGTTACAAATCAAAACAATCGTTGTTGTAAATTTAGCAAAACAACGACACATTGATCTAGAAGGAATCAAATTAACAAATCAAATTGCTGATATTGTGGCCGATGATGAGATTCAGATTGTGATTGAGGTTATGGGAACAATTGATCCGGCTAAATCGTACATTAAAGCATTACTTGATAGTGGTAAAAATGTGGTTACGGCCATTAAGGACTTATTGGCTACTTATGGTAATGAACTAATTACGCACGCACAGGAAAATCATGTCAATCTCCTATACGAAGCAAGCGTGGCTGGTGGCATTCCTATTTTAAGAACCATCGCAACATCTTTTGCTGCTGATCAAATAACGTCAGTTGCAGGAATCATCAATGGCACAAGCAATTATATTTTGACACAAATGAGTGAAAATGAATTGACCTACAATGAAGCGCTACAACAGGCACAGGAGCTGGGACTTGCCGAAACAGATCCAACGAATGATGTCAGCGGCAAAGATGCAGGATACAAGATGGCCATCTTAACGCAATTTGCATTTGGTGTGACTGTTCCTTTGGAAAACATTTTTGTGACAGGAATTACGCAAATTACAAAGGCAGATATTTTACGGGCACAAAAAGGGGGATATGTTATTAAGCTGATTGGCCAGGCAAGGCCTGTGGATGATAAGTTATCGGTTTCTGTCGAACCAATGTTTGTCCGCAAAGATCACCCACTTGCAACAATAAAAAACGAAAATAATGCAGTTCTAGTGACAGGTTCATCTGTTGGTGAAGTCATGTTTTATGGCGCAGGTGCTGGCGAACTCCCTACTGCCAACAGTGTTTTGAATGACGTTCTTGCGACAGTGAAGGATTTGCAGTTACAGCAAACTGGTGCAAAGTTTAACAACTTTAGTCGAACAACTGATTTATTAGTGGCACAACAACAAAAGAATCATTATTTTTTAACACTGGTGTCAAAGGATGATTCACGCGTAACGATAACATCTAACCACCATAAACATCAGCAAACTCTTAGTAAACAAAAAAATGATTTGGCAACGGAGCTTAGTTACCAGACGAAACCGATTTCTGTGCAACAGTTTAGGACGATGGTTGCAAAATTGAAAGGTACAGAAAAGTTAACGATAACAGCAGCATATCCATTGTTAGATTGATTGGGATATGAAGGCTGCCATCTTTTTTCAGTTGTTACCCTAAATTGGCTTTATTAGCGAGTGTTTCTTGAATAAAGTACTGGCTGGCGATTGGGAGACGTTGTTTATTTTGATAAGCAATCGCCAGCTCACGGTTAATAACGGGAACAAATGGGCGTGTTACGATATTAAAAGGCATGCGCTGTAGTACCAGCTTAGCTAAAATGCTGACTCCTAGCCCTGCCTCTACCATGGTCATAATCGCATAATCATCATGGATGCGATATTTTATGTTGGGTGTCACACCAGCAGCTGCAAAAGCATTTAAGGGTTCGCTAAAGCCACCTTCTTCAATCAAAATTAGTGGATCATCTTTAATGGCGGTTAAACTTAATGGTTTCCCTGGATATGCTGCGAGTGGGTGATTTTTTGGTAAAACAGCTAACATCTCGCCATTTTTTATGGGAATAGTTTTGAAGTCTTTTGCCGTAGCGGGTGTTGTAAAACCGAAATCAATCGCATTTGTACGAATCCAGTCAGCGATTGAGTTGTAGTCACCTTGATAAAGTACAAATTCTACATTGGGGTATTTCGTTTTAAATTTTTTAATGAGATTGGGTAGTCAGTGCACGGTAATACTTGAAATTGTGCCAATTCAAATAACGCCAGTCTCTAATCCCCGTATCTCAGTTGCTTTTTCTTGGACAGCCTGATATTGGTGAATTGTCTGTTGGATCAGAGGATAAAGTTGTTGGCCCTCTAACGTTAGGGTCACAACTGTTCGAGAACGGTTTAGTAGTTTTATTGAAAGCTGATCTTCGAGTGAGGCAATGATTTGACTAACAGATGATTGTGTATAATCTAGTACCTCGGCAGCCTTAGTGAAACTACCAAGTTCGATAACTTTTTGTAAAATTAAAAATGAATTCATGACGCATTACTCTTTCTAATATGTAAATAAGAAATATTTGTTTTTCTAATTTTATAAACCAATATATACTAGACACAATTATTCAACAAGATTTGATTAAGAGATAACAAATCTTGTGTTCAAATATCTATAAGCAAGTGTGCAAAAGTATGTTAAATAGAATAACGCCCTTCAAACAAATCGATATTTTTACTCAGGTACCATTTAAAGGTAATCCAGTGGCCGTTGTATTAAATGGAGATAAACTTTCAACAACTGAAATGCAACAAATTGCAAACTGGATTCATTTGTCAGAAACAACATTTGTTTGTACGCCAACCAATTCACAAGCGGACTATCGGTTACGTATTTTTACACCACAAAATGAATTGCCGTTTGCAGGACATCCAACGATTGGATCAGCTTATGCAGTTTTAAAGTCAGGTTTAACACCGCAACATGGGCAGTATTTAGTTCAGGAATGTGATCAAGGATTGGTACGGATTGATATAACTGATGATGGTCTATTTTTAACCTTACCTCAACCCGAAAAAAGTCCGTTGCAAGCAGAACAAGTTAAGGCATTTAGCAAGGCATTAGGTGTATCCGCTAGTGAGATTCATTTAGCGGAAACAATTGATGTTGGTGCAGTTTGGTATACGTTGCAATTGTCTAGTGCTGAACAGGTGTTAGCTCTGCAGCCAGATATGAGTTTACTATCACAAGCAATTGCGGACGGCGTGACTGGTGTGACAGTCTTTGGTCAATATCCAGAAAATAGTCAGACAAATTTTGAAGTGCGATCATTTGCTCCCAATGAGGGTGCAGATGAGGATCCGGTTTGTGGTAGTGGCAATGGTTGTGTTGCTGCTATGGTTAGAGACCATCAGTTATTAAAGCCGTCAGAGTATGTGGCTAGTCAGGGAGTTTGTTTAGGGCGAGACGGCTATGTTAGTATCAAATTTTCTGATGATCAAATCTTATTAGGTGGATTTGCAGAAGTTTGTATTGATGGTCAACTATCTATCTAATTTGAGGAGGAATAAGAATGGTTATTATTCAACTATACGAGGAGAATGCAGTACACTTAGCGGGTATTGTTGATCTTGTTAACTATTCAGTATCCTTATCCAGATCGTCATTCTAGAGTTTATGTGAAAGAAAGTAGTTAAAGTTTATGATAAAAGGACAGCTATGCAGTCACTGAAAGTTCATTTCAGATGGCATAATAGCTGCCCTTTTTAGTTTTTAAATTGTGAAATTAAACGTGTGCTTCAGGATCTTCTTTACCACCGTAATTATACTCGTAAATCATATCTCCTGATTCAGTTACTTGCTGACCATCCTTTCCAAATGACAAGGTTCCCTTTGCAAAGTAACGTATATTAATACGCTAGTTATTGGTATTACACGTTCATTATAGTGACATGTTTGATAGCTACTCAACCAACAAAATCAGCTAAAAAGTTTGATATTGTGTTGCTGGCTTTACTGTTAAGCGAACACAAAGAATTTACTTTTTTCGGTAAATTCTTGCATAATAAACTCTTTTTAGAAGAATAATCCAATAACACAAAAAAGCATTGCAACTCACTGATTGCAATGCTTTTTATAGTTAATTTGTATTAGTCAACATATGATGTCTTGGTACGGTTCAACCAAGCATATGTCATTCCAATGATCAATGCACCACCGACATAGTTACCGATCAAGGCAAAGAATAGATTGTGTAGTATACTTCCAAGCGTCATACCAGCAATTGCACCGTTTGAAGCAAAGAAAGCTAATGAGAATGCTGGGAAGTTGGCGATAACGTGTTCGTATCCTAAGAAAGCAAAGATAAAGATAACGAAAATAATAGCCATAACTTTACCACCATCATCCTTCATACGTAAGTTGATCGTGAAGGCCGTGTTAACGATAACGTTAGCGAAAATAGCTTCGACGAAAATTTGAAGTGATGACTTACCCAGCTTACTAGCAATACCAGTAAATAGGTAATTACCAGCTGGCAAATCTTGGAATGGTCCGGTTAGGGAAACCATATAAGCAAATAGAATTCCACCGATTAAGTTAAATAGTAACGTGGTACCAAGAATCTTAGCTGCCTTAGAAACTTTCAACTTTTTACGATAAACACCAACGGTCATAAATAACATATTTGAGGTTCCAAGTTCAGCTCCCATGAAGATGATCATCACAAGTGACCAACTAAACATGAAAGCGAAAGTAAACTTTCCTGAACCAGGTGCTATTTTTTCAGCTTCTAGCGCTGTTCCGAATGCAGCAGCGGTTCCTAGTGTTAGGAATAAGGTTGCGAGCATTGCTCGTGCAGCATAGCGTGCATAACTATTGTTAAATAGCGCAACTTTATTCATTAAAGCTTCATCAATTTTTTGGAATAAAGGTGATTTCTCAGCAGGCGCTTCTTTGGCCTCTACGCTAGGAACATCAGCTTCATAACTTCTATCTTGTGGAATATCCATGTCTTCTCCTAAAGTGTTAATTTATTTTTTATTTTTAATTACCATGCGTCTCGCAAAGTGAATTTTCTAACGTCATCAATTGTTTGTGTACCTGCCAATTGCATAACGAGTGCTAGTTCATCCTTAAAGAAGTTGAAGACTTGTTCAACACCGGTAGCACCACCAAGTGCTAGACCGTAAATAGCAGGACGACCAATGGCAACCAAATCCGCACCAGAAGCTAGTGCCTTAAAGGCGTGTTGACCACGACGAATACCACTGTCAAAGACGACGGGTGCGCGGCCGTTAACGGCTTCGGCAACTGTTTCTAGTGATTCAAAGGCTGCAGGACCACCATCTAATTGACGACCACCATGGTTAGTGACCCAGATTCCACGAGCACCAGATTCTAGTGATCGGTAAGCATCCTCAGCACTTTGAACACCCTTAACATAAACAGGAATATCAGTATGGCTAGCAATATATTCCACATCACGTGGAGCTAACTTTTGCTTAGCAGACTTATACACAGCATCCATTGTTTGGCCAACCCCTGATTGATAGGCAGCCACAATTGGCATTGGTAGTGGGAACGTAAAGTGATTACGCTTGTCGGCTTCACGATTACCACCTAGTGTTGCATCAGCAGTCAAAACAATTGCTTTTGAACCATTGCGTTCTGCAGTTTCGATGATTTGATCGTTAATGCCGTTATCCTTACTCATGTAGAATTGGAACCATTGGTTAGTATCTTGACCACCAGCTTCACGAATGTCTTCTAATGTTGTTGATGCGAATGAAGAAGCAGTGAAGATTGAACCAAAGTTAGAAACCCCTTTTGCTGAGTACTTCTCACCTTCAACGTGAGCTAAACCGTGGGCGGCAACAGGTGCCATAATAATTGGTGCTGTTAAGTGCATGTCTTGGAAATCAACAGATGTATCGGGATCTTCAACATCTCGTAAGACACCAGGAACAATAACCTTCTTATCGAATGCCTTAACATTGTTCTTATATGTAATTAAATCGCCAGCACCACTCTGGATATAACCATAACCACCCTTTGGAATGACCTTTGCAGCGCCCTCTTCCAAATCGGTTGTATTAACAAAATCAATTTTTTGTTCACGTTCACTAGTAATGTACTCTGTCATAAGCATAAATCTCCTAATAATTAAATAAAATAGCAAACGGTGCAACCGCTTACATCAAACCTACAAGGAGTACATTACACTATTTAATTCCGAAATACAAGATTTAATATTAAAAACAATACCATTTATCATGCAAATACATTGTTTATTAAATCACATATGGGACGTTTAATAAAAATGAGTACATATCTTTCATTATGTTTATATATACAAAAATGAGGAGAGCATCCGTGATTTATATGACCTATTTATGATATGGCGTATGTGCATTAATCATAAAACTACGATAAATCTGTTCAGTTAATACAAGACGCATTAATTGATGAGGTAATGTGAAGCGCCCAAAACTGATTTGTGTATTGGCTCGTTTTAGTACTTCGGGTGATAATCCTAAGGAACCACCAATCACAAAAGTTAAATCTGACTTGCCTGTGGTCGTTAAATGATCAATTTCAACAGCCATTTCTTCACTAGAACGTTCGGTTCCCTTAATGGCTAATGCAAAAACGTATTCTTTATCTTTAATTTTATTAAGGATACGTTCACCTTCCTTAGACATGACTTGATCCATTTGCGCTTGAGATAATTGTTCGGGTGCTTTTTCATCAGGTACTTCAATAATTTCTACCTTAGCGAACTTATGCAAACGTTTTGTGTATTCTGCAATACCATCTTTCAGGTATTTTTCCTTTAATTTGCCAACGCCGATGATTTTTATATTCATTGTTCGTCTACCTTTCTAAAATAGTTTGTTATTTTTATCAATTGCTTTGTAAGATGTGGATAAATACTAAAATATATCGTAAAACACATGTTATCCACAAGTTAACCACAACCTCAAAAAAGCCCGCGAGCACTATTATAGCAAAGTATACGGCGATATTTGTGAAGATTTTAAGTCACTTATCCACTGTTGTGAATACTGGTTGTGGATAAGTTATAAAAAGTGATGATAACGGCATTTGTAAACGCTAAATTAGTGAAATTATACTCATCATAAATAAGTACAAAAAAAGTTATACACAATACAAGAAGTTGATGTTTAATTATTTTACAAAATATATGAGGAAAAGGCTAAGTTAACATTCGATATTTTCGCCTTTATTAGGAATAATAAACGACATATTTATCGATAAAACGTTTTAAAAGCGTATGATTTTTAAAAAATAACTGAAAGTTAGGTAAAAACCCATTAATTTTGCAAGGTTTAACCTAATTTTAAGATAAAATCCCGATTTAACGGACTTTTGCTTATTACAATTTGTTTTAACAGGTTATCCACATTTGCATATGTATTGATTTAATGGGCTTTCTCAACAATAAATCAGGAGTTATTAACAAGTTATCCACAGAAAGCGGTGGAATACGTGGACTTTTCTCCTAGTTGTCCACAAAAATCTGTGAAAAACTTTTGCGCTGCTCCTGTATAATATAAGGAAGTTGGGAGATACTTAATTATGAAAAAATTATTTAACAAATTGACGCCACCTCAGGTATTAACGTTTGGATTTTTGGCGATTATATTTGTTGGGGCTTTTATATTAAGGTTGCCTATTTCACAGCAAACTGGTGTACATGTTAATTTCCTTGATGCACTGTTTACTTCCGTGTCCGCTACGGCAATTACGGGACTGACTGTTGTGAATACGGCAGCAATGTGGTCAACCTTTGGCCAAGTTATCTTATTGATTATGATCGAGATCGGTGCGCTTGGGTTTATGACGTTTGCGGTCTTGCTATTTGCGATAACCGGCCAACGGTTAGATTTAAGAGCGCGGTTGATGGCGCAGCAAGCGCTAAATTTACGTAATTTAGCGGATGTTAAAAGTGTGTTATCGTACGTCTTCTCGCTATCAGCCATTATTCAGCTTGTTGGTGCGGTACTGATGCTACCTGACTTTGTACCCCGTTTTGGAATGACGAAAGGTATTTATCTGAGTGTTGCCTCGTCTATTTCGGCATTTGGAAATGCGGGATTTACATTCTTTGATCAACCAGTGACGTTTTTACAAAATGATCCGTATGTGTTGATCATTTGGATGTTATTAATTACTGCAGGTTCATTAGGTTTCCTAGTTTGGCGAGATTTATTACTCTTTTATAAGCAACGACGCGTTAGTCTACATACTAAGGTAGCTTTGCATGTATCTGGTTGGCTAATTGGGTTGAGTTTCGTCATGTTCTTATTCACGGAGAAATTCTTGGCGCCTTTAGCAGATACCTCATCGATTGGTCACCGTATTATTGATAGTCTGTTTTTGGCCGTTGCACCTCGTACGGCGGGTCTAGATGTTGTGCCGTTGACCAACGTTTCAACGGCCGGTATTATGATAATTACCCTATTAATGTTCGTTGGTGGAACGCCAGGCTCGACTTCTGGTGGTATTAAAACAACCACATTGGGTATTTTATGGATGCAAACATTAGCAGCATTACGCGGTCAAGAACAGGTTAACTTTGGTGGTCGGCGTTTTAGTCCAAAAGTTGTTATTAAAGCAATGATGTTAGTCGTTATTTCGATTGTTTTCGTCGCAATGGCTTCGCTTTTGCTGACAATCACTGAGACGATTCCAAAAGGTCAAGGTATGGAATATATTGTCTTTGAAGTTATTTCTGCTTTCTCAACAACAGGATTTTCGTTGGGATTGACCCCTCACTTGACGAGTTTCGGTAAATTTGTCATTATGATCGTCATGTTTATCGGTCGTGTTGGTCTGTATACCGTGATGTTTTCAGTCATGAATATCCGTGATAAGCCAAAAAGCTATCAATATCCGACTGAGGAAGTAATTATTGGCTAAAAGACATTAGATTGCGTAAACTATATAGGTAGAAAATGATAGGAGTTTAAGCATGTCAGAAATCAAGATGATTGCTTCGGATTTGGATAGCACCTTCTTTAATGATAAAAAACATTATCATAAAACCCATTTTGCAGAAGTTTTGGATAAGCTAACCGTACAAGGTGGTCATTTCATCATTGCGTCTGGTCGTGATGTTGATTCTGTTGACCCCCTTTTTAAGTCGTTTGCCGGCCGCTATGATTTGGTGGCCGATAACGGTGCTGTTGTTAGAACTGCGGATGGTGAACTACTACAAATGGTTGGTTTGCATGTGGCAGATGTGACGGATATTATGGCGGTTGTCAATGAAATGCCATTTGAACCATTGCATGGTGCGGTCTTTACCGGTGCTGAAACAACATTTATGTTACAATCACAAGCAAGTTTGAATCTATTGCATAAGGCAACAATGAAAAAAGTGCATGAAAATTTACAGTTCATTGATTTTGTAGATCAAATTCACGAACTTATTTTGAAAGTAACAATTACCTTTGAGACCGAGAAAACACAAGAGTTTATTGACTTAGCAAGATTACGTTTAGGTAGCCGTGCGCATGTCACCACATCCGGTTATGGATCGGTAGATATCGTGGCGCCAAATATTAATAAGGCAAATGGTCTACAAGTGCTAGCTAGTCATTATGGATTGAAATTAGATGAGAATTTGGTAGCTTTTGGTGATGGATTAAATGATGCTGAAATGTTGAAGGCAGCCGCCTATCCCTTTGCTATGATTAATGGTGATGAATCACTAAAGGCCTTTTATCCGTTAGCTGTTGATGATAATAATCATGACGGTGTCTTAAAAACGGTAGATACTCTGATCAAATAACAATAATAAAAAACCAGCCTAGATAATTTATATCAGGCTGGTTTTTTATTATGTATAAATATGCACTTAGAGAATTGGCGAACATTACCACAATAAACAACTTTATTAACCTCGTTAATAATTTGTTCCCCTGCATCGGAACGCTTGTGAAAATAATGATGCAACAACTAACCAAATCATTGTGAAAAATGTTACAATGGGCAGAAAATAAAAAGACTCGTTTGGCACGAATCTTTAAGTTGAATTATGATAATTGGTCCATCGCATCATTTAATAACTGGTCAACTGTGATATTACCATGACTGGTAGCATGACCTTTAACCCAAATAAATGATAAACGCGGTGCAATTGGCTGAATGAGCGTATAGATTTGTTGCCAGGCTTTAAGATTGGCAATTTCACCAGAGCTTTTGCGCCAGCCATTAGCTACCCAGTTATACATCCAATTGGTAACAGTATCTAGCACATATTTAGAATCACTAACAATTGTGATCGGTGCTGATACTTTAGCGGCTTGTAATAGGGCGTTAATCAGTGCGAGCATCTCCATCTCATTGTTGGTGCGACCCCAATCCGCGCCATTATCAGTGAATACAGGCTCGTTGAGGTTAGAACCACGATAGATTGCGATAGCCCAGCCAGCTTTATCGGTTGCTTTGACGTGACCACCAGCAACATTGCCAGTGTTGCGACTACCACCATCAGTAAAGATATAATACTGATTAGGATCAGCGCGAAATGTACCATTGTAAGCAGTGGTGTATTGACGTGACATATCATTTTTCGCTGAAACCTGGCTATCAAACCATGCCTGAGCCGCAGATTTGGTAGTAAACCCTTTAAATTTTGGGGCTGGTTTTGTTTGTGTGTAAGCTTTGACCTCTGACCAAGGCTTGGTGTAGAGACCTTCGTATTGATTACCAACAATAGCATATGTTTTCATTATAAATCGTCCTTAATCATGAAGTTATTGCCTCTAATAATAACGTATTTTTCCTTTGTTTGCCAAGTTGACAGGGTTCTTTGTTTCAGTGTAGTATAACAGTGCAACACTGAAAGGAGCCAATATGGAATTTAGTTCAAATCAACCCATATATTTACAGGTAGCAACTTGGTTGGAACAACAGATTCTTGAAGGAAAATATCCGATTGGTCATAAGATTCCAGGTGTCCGTGATTTAGCAGTTCATTTGATTGTCAGTACACGTACGGTACAAAATGCCGTTAATCAGTTAGTGACGAGTGGGTTAATCATCACAAAGCGTGGGCAAGGTAATTTTGTAACGGAGGATGCCACCAAGATCGATGATATTAAACTGGACAAGAAAATGCGCATCACACAAGAATATATTAATGAAATCATGCATGTTGCGCAGGCGCAAGAAATACCAGACTTAGTCGCAAATGCAATGAAAGAGTATGAAGATACACGGACTAGGAGGGACCATGTTACAGGTTAACAATTTGCATTATACAAAAAGTCGCCACGTTATTCTGCGTGGTTTGAGCTTTAAGATACCAACGCATCGTACGGTGGCGTTGTTGGGAGAAAATGGTGTTGGTAAGACAACTTTAATGCAACTGATTTCAGGCCTTATTGAACCCAATCCACATTCAGATATCATGATTGACGGTATCATGGGCGCAAAAATAAAAGCGCATTTGTCATATGTTTCAACACTAGACTGGGCCAACAACTATGATCGTGTCAGTGATATTGTGGACTATTTTAAGATGGGATATCCTGATTTCAATGAGCAACGGATGAATGAATTGATCAAATTCATGCGTATCGACCGTACACGTCGCATTGCTAAACTATCAACGGGAACGATTGAAAAATTATTGATTGCCTTAACGATTTCTCGGGATACATCGGTCTATTTATTAGATGAACCTTTTGGTGGTGTTGACGTGATTGCACGTAAAAAAATTATGCAGTCATTGTTACACTGGTTACCTGAGGAAGCTACAGTGCTTATTTCAACGCATTATATTCAGGAAATCGAAAATTTGGTGGATGATGCGATTATTTTGAAGGACGGTCGTTTGCTAGCTTATGAATCTGTAGAAAAGATTCGTAAAGAAGAAGGGCTATCATTAGAAAAATACTATACACAGTTGTATATCGAAGATAATGGAGGGCGTGAATAATGTTAACCAACACACGACTCTTTAAAATTTTTGCGAAAGATTCTTTAAATCATAACCTTTTTATCATCGGAGTTGGCGTCATTGTCGGTATTTTTATTTTTATTTGGCAATTATTACCTTTTGTACCGCATGCAGAAATTACCGGCACAATTACACCAACATCGTTTACCGATCGGTTAGTTATTTATGTGGGGACGTTAGTTATTGGTATTAATTTGATGCTTGGCGCACGCATGTTTATTTCGGCTGCCAAGTCGTGGAATAAATCAAAATACATTTTGTTACCTGCACAAGTTTGGCAAGTAGTTGTTTGGAATTTAATTGCGCGCTTTGTAGTCGGCTTTTTTTCGATGTTTATGACAACCATTGCTTTCTTAGGCCTCGAATGGTCCTTGAATTCATCATATCATGCGGATATCGTGGACGTTTTGACGTCGATTCCGCTGTCCGAAATTGGTATGGCGTTTGATGCGACGATTGCCCTTTATTTGTTTGTTAATTTAGCAGTGGTTACAAATAATTGGTTAATGGGATTCGTTAGTGATAAGTGGCAGCAACGCGTCAAAGTCTTAGGCTTGATTACGATGATTTTTATCATGGGCTATGCAATTTCCTGGGTACCAGATAACGGGGTTGCTGATATAATTGTTGATATTATCATGTTTGGACTAATTTGGTATTTGCTCAGATATCATAATGAAGCAAAATAATTAAAATAAAGGTCGGGACAAAATGTCCCGACCTTTTAAATTGCACAAGTGCTTGTTACAACCGGCTTCAAACCAATTTTTTTCACGATCTCTGTTAATGGCTGATTTTAATATTATTAAGTTTATGATCGAGGTGGCTGAAGACGTGGTGGTCAGCATAACCAACGAACATACCTTGTAGGAAAAATGAAAATAGGGTACCGATGTTGATGGCGGTTATCTTGCCTGAAAAAGCCCAAACAAGTAATGAAATCAACATTGGGAATGAGAAGTTGATGATTTGAGAAACTGCCGCATTGCCTTTAAAGAACATAAATCGCGTTAGATTCGTTAAATCATCAATTGGGTGGAGAATGAATTGCAATCGCTGGGTAATTGATACCCCAAAACCAATACTGATGATACCAAGAAAATCAATAATGATTCGCCATGCCAGGGGGAAATTTTCAAGAACTGCTAGACGTGTTGAAACAATTCCGATAATACCACTGAAAGCAACCACGAAGATAATATTACCAATGACGTGTGGCCAGTCGATACTGCGTTGCAAGATGCAGACCAACGTTGCAGCTAAAACACCGTAAAAGAACAAAAATGTACTAATTGATGTGCCCGTGACATTGGCAAGGTTAGCTGCAGATGCGGTCCAAGGTGCTGAACCCATGTTAGTCGCAACTGTAATACCATTGCCAAATGTATTAAAAAGTAGTCCTGCTAGAAAATAGATGACGATTTCATGTGAAGATAGTCGCCGAAGATGCCCGTGTTCGTTATACATAAAATACCTCTACAATAAATAACCTTAGTTTTCATTCTAACAAACTTTTGGTGAAGTGATTGATGAATTTTGAAGGCAATTAAAAATAGATTCTTTAAATAAACAGTTTGACAAGCAAAAAAGCGGGTGATATTATGAGAAAAATTAAAAACAAATGAGACGTTGAAAAGAAGAGTAGTTATGTGCACGTAGACAGAGAAGTTCAGGTGGTGAGATGGACGATTCGTGTGAGTAGTGAAGATGAACTTAGAGTCAAAGTATTGGTTAGTCAGCTGATATTTTCGGATTGGTGATCGTTAAAAACACCAGGTTTACTCAAATTGTGAACTTAATGAGCCTATTAGTGTGAGCTAATAGGGAAATCAGGTGGTAACACGAGATCTTCGCCCTGTACTTTTGATTGTACAGTGTGAAGGTCTTTTTTATTTATCTATGAAAGGAGGAGCGATGTCATTATGACAGTATACGTAAGAAATGGGTTAGCAAAAAAATCACAGGGCAAGGTGCCAATGAAATTGTTGGAAATAGGTATTTTGAATTTAATGCCAACTAAACAGGAAACGGAAGAACAGTTTATTAACCTACTCAGTCATAGTGAGCAAGATATTGCGCTATCCTTTTTTTATCCTGAGACGCATCAGTTTAGATATAGTTCGGCTGCCGCTGTGAAAAATAATTATGACACTTTGGCAAATGGCTTAAAGCAATCAATGGATGCTTGGATAGTTACTGAAGCGCCATTGGAAAAATTGCCATTTGAAAAGGTGGACTATTGGCATGAGATACGGGCAGCATTTACTACTTTTAGCCAACAAAAGTTGCCTGTTATTTACGAATGTTGGGCAGCCCAAGCAGCATTATATCAACAATACGGTTTTCAAAAGAAATTACGGGAATAAAAGCTTAGTGGTATTTTTATAGCCGACACACTATTTAAAACTTCGCAATTAATTATTGGTTTTGGTGCAGGGGGGCTTTTCCGAATGCCACAATCCCGGTATACAGATATTGCTTTTCCGCAGTCAGGCTTACCTAATGAACTTGAGGTAATAGCTTCAGCACCAGACGTTGGACCGATGGTTTTGGCAGACCAAGTGACTAATGCAGTGTTTGTGACTGGACATCCGGAATACACACAATATACGTTGGACTGGGAATATAAACGTGATTGTCAGCAAGGATTAGTAGTTGAGCCACCACGTAATTACTATCTAAATGACACGAAAAATCAAATTAATAATTCTTGGGTTACCACTAGCCGTCTATTTTATCGGAATTGGGTGGGACAAGTTGTACGAAAGAAAGTCGAGAAAAATATATGACAGAAGATAATCAAAATCTACACTTTGAAACATTACAGGTTCATGCGGGACAAACAGTTGATGAAACTGGTTCACGTGCGGTGCCAATTTATCAAACGACTTCATATGTCTTTAAAGATCCTGAACAAGCAGCGGGACGATTTGGATTGACCGAACCAGGTAATATTTATACCCGCTTAACAAATCCGACAACGGACGTAGTGGATAAACGAGTGGCAGCCTTAGAAAGTGGGACAGCGGGAGTAACTCTTGCAACCGGTGCTGCAGCGATTACGGCAGCCATTCTTAATATTGCGGGTGAGGGTGATGAAATTGTTGCTGCTAGTACATTATATGGTGGCACCTATGATTTATTTAACGTCACATTACCAAACCTAGGCATCACTACTCACTTTGTAGATCCTGATGACCCCAAAAATTTTGGGGAGGCAATCAATGAGCATACAAAGGCGGTCTATATTGAAAGTGTCGGTAATCCAGGGATTAATCTGATTGATTTCGAAGCAGTCGCAGAAGTTGCGCATGAGAATGGTGTGCTGCTATTAGTTGATAATACTTTTGGTACACCTTATTTAATTCGTCCATTGGAATATGGTGCTGACATTGTGATTCATTCAGCAACAAAATTTATTGGCGGTCATGGGACAACTATGGGTGGCATTATTGTTGAAAATGGTAAATTCGATTATCGAAAGAGTGGCCGTTATCCTGGTTTTACTGAACCAAATGAACAATATAATGGATTAATATTTGCTGATGTAGCGCCTGCTGCCTTTACCACTAAGGTGCGCGCTGAATCATTGCGTGACTTAGGAGCAACGATTTCGCCATTCAATTCTTTCTTATTACTCCAAGGATTAGAATCACTGTCATTACGAGTTGAACGTCATGTTTCGAATGCCAAGAAAATTGTTGAATTTTTGAGTCATCATGACAAAGTCGCTTGGATTAATTACCCAGGATTGCCCGATAATAAGTATCATGCACTTGCAGAAAAGTACTTTCCAAATGGTGTCACATCAATTTTCACCTTGGGCCTTAAAGGTGGTGAAGCTGCCGGTAAAGAATTAATTAAAAATCTAAAGTTGTTTTCATTGTTAGCAAATGTGGCTGACGCCAAGTCATTGATCATCCATCCTGCTTCAACAACGCATGCGCAATTGAGTGATGAAGAATTGTTGGCAACAGGGACGACTCCTGACCTTATTCGGGTGTCAGTAGGTGTTGAAAATGCTGATGATTTGATTGCTGATCTTCAGCAAGCACTAGAAAAGATTGAATAGTATTAAGGAATTACCTGATAATAGAGTAAGCTGGTTCTTGTTGTCAGGTAATTTCCTTATTGTTCGGGAAAAATGTATTAAAGTTCGTTTTTTACTTATAAAAAACACCGTTTTACGAAAAAAATCAGATATTCTTTGATTTTTTAAGGCTATTTATAATACAATAAATTGGTTGTTTTAAAATTGAATTATTTATTAAGGGGTCTGATTTACATGTTTGAGCGTTACTTCAAGCTATCTGAATCAGGAACGTCTGTTAAAACTGAGTTATTAGCTGGTTTAACAACTTTCCTATCAATGGCTTATATTTTATTCGTTAACCCTTCAGTACTTGGTGCAACAGGTATGGACAAAAATGCTGTCTTTGTTGCCACAGGTCTAATTGGTGCCATCGCAACCATCTTTATGGGACTTGTTGCTAAGTATCCATTTGCGATTGCTCCCGGATTAGGTATCAATGCTTTCTTTGCTTATAGTGTTGTTATTGGTATGGGAATCAAGTGGCAAACTGCTTTGGCAGGAGTCTTTGTTGCTGGTGTTATTTTCTGGCTTTTGACGGTTTTCAAAATTCGTGAAACCATCATTAATGCCATTCCGGCTGACTTAAAAGCAGCTATTGCTGGTGGTATTGGATTCTTCATTGCGATGATTGGATTAGTTGACGGTGGCTTGATTGCTGCTGACAAGTCAACCATTATTGGTTGGGGTGATTGGAGTGATCCTAAGGTCATGCTAACAATTGTCGGTGTGTTAATTTCCTTCGCGCTATATGCACGTAAGGTGCCAGGAGCTATCTTTATCGGAATGGTTGCAACGTCAATTGTCGGTTTGGTTACAGGACTAATTCCGATGCCTTCATCAATTGTTTCTGGTGTCCCAAGTTTGGCACCAACTTTTGGTCAAGCTATTTTCGGTTTGCAGGATGTGTTTACCTGGCAGATGATACCGGTTATCCTGACATTTTTGCTAGTTGCGTTCTTTGATACAGCTGGTTCATTAATCGGAATTGCGCGTTCTGGTGGATACTTGGTCAACAATGAATTGCCACGTGCAGGAAAAGCATTGATGGCTGATGCTGTTGGTATGTTGGGTGGTTCACTTTTGGGAACATCACCAACAACTGCCTATGTCGAATCATCAACGGGTATTGCTGTTGGTGGTCGTACTGGATTGACATCACTATTTACAGGATTGTTCTTATTATTGTCATTGTTCTTCTCACCATTGCTAGTTGTTGTGACATCTAATGTGACAGCATCAGCACTGATTATCGTTGGTGTTTTGATGGCAAGTAATTTGGCCGAAGTTGATTGGAAAGACTTCCCAATTGCTGCGGCATCATTCCTAACAGTTTTGGGGATGCCACTGTCATACTCAATTTCTGATGGTATCGCATTAGGATTTATCGTTTATCCATTGTTGATGCTAGTTACAGGACGTGGTAAGAAAGTCCATCCAATTATGTACGCCTTAGGTATAACGTTTATCATATTCGTTATTATCTTACAGACAAATGGTTAATTGTTTCATGTGAAACAAAGGAAACCTCAGTTAAATAAAAGCGCCAGAACGAAGGGCTTCAACTTCGATCTGGCGCTTTTTTACTGTAAAATATGCTAAGTATTAATATTAAAGGTAATTTCTGAAAGGAAAATCGATGATCACAATGAACACAGATTATACCGACGCTATGCTTACTGTTCCGCTTGGTGATGGCCAAGTGGTTTTGACCAACAAGGTGACAGATCCTAGTGATAATACAGTGACCTTGTACTTTAAAAATGATCAGTTAATTAGTATTGATCAGGCGCATCATAAGGCAACAGCCACACGGACGATTATCATTACACCGCCAAGAAATCTAGAATCTAAAAAAATAGCTCTTTATGTTAATGAGCTTGCTACTGCAGCTAAAATCAAGTTGGAATCATCAATGACTGCCCGTTTGACAGATGACCAACGCAAACCTATCAAGGAATACTGGGCCGAAGTTGAACCACTACTGTTGTTGTTAGGTATCAAAGTGACAGGCAATAAGAAAAAATCGTTTAAAGCGCAACATCGTTTCAAGGCGACTATTGCTAAAGTACCTTTCTATACTGATTTTAGTCGTGCAAAGGCAACTATCTATTGGCAAAAGCGCAATGAAATGCGCATAGAGTCCGGTGCCAAGATGCTAGCAGAGGCACCGCTGAATTCTGATGGTACCTTAGGATTTGATGCCCGCTTTGCGAAACAAATACGTGAAGAACATGCGGATGCTTTTGATCCAAAAACGTTCATTACTACCAAAGATATTGTACTGAAAAGTGTCAATGAAGTTGGGCTGTTTTTGTATTTTGGTGGCACTAATTCATGGTTGGCATTCAAAGGACCAGATGGTAGAACGATTCATGATTGGACAGTTTTGAAATCATGAAAAAATAGCATATTTACTTTTCTATACTGGGATGCGGTCATTTGATGCACGTTTATCCTGTAAAATTTACAGGATTATCATTAACTATAAAGGGGTTGGGACAATCACGTTGTCCCAACCCCCATTTTTTGCCTAATTAAGCTCGTGCTCGCTGGTACCACCAGCAATGATCGTTAACATATCCTTCATAGAAATATTGACCATATTGCGAATAGCATTGTCTGTGTAAAAACCAATATGTGGTGTAATAATTGCATTTGGCAATTCCAAAACGGTCTTCAAGTAATCATTTTCAAAAGGCTTTTCTGAGAAGTCATCACTGAATATATTGGCTTCACCTTCGATAGTATCTAGTCCAGCAGCCGTAATTTCGTGATTTTGTAACGCAGCGATTAGCGCAGGCGTATCCACGACACCACCACGGGAAGCATTAATAAAAATAGCGCTTGGCTTCATTTTTTTGAATACGTTCTCATCAAACAGGTGGTAAGTGCTCTCTAATAATGGTGTATGGGTCGTCACAATATCGGCTTCTTTGTACACGGTCTCGTGATCAACATAATCTAAAATACTATTGAGTTCCGGACGGTGAACAGGGTCAGCTGCAATGACAGTTGCTCCTAGTGCTTTGAAAACTCGAGCAACTTCACTACCAATCTTACCAGCACCAATAATACCGACTGTTAGATCATGAATTTCACGGGCTTGTAGGCCTTCCCAGGTAAAGTTGTATGATTGCTCGCGATTTTGTGCGACATGGAGATGGCGTAGCAACCACATAGTTTGGGCCAAAACCATTTCAGATACTGAACGTGGTGAATAAGCGGGAATATTCGTGACTTTTAATTGATTTTGAGTAGCTAAATCCAAGTTGATCGTGTCATAACCAGTAATACGCAATGTAATTTGCTTAATACCGAATTCATGTAATTTTTGATACACAATGGGATCGTCAATTAGATTATCCTGCTCGGTAGAAATGCCATCATACCCCTTGGCTAAATCGACTGTATCGGGGTTTAACGTGACCTTATTAGAGTCTACCGCCACATCTGGATGGGCTTTTAGCCATTCTTTGATAACAATTTCTTCATCATCCATGATGTTATACAGTAAAACCTTTTTCATTAAATATCTCCCTTATCTATGCTAACTAAATCTAAAGTGACAGCTTTGAAAAAGCAACCACTGCTTTTTCAAGTGTCGCCATGTCTTGTGTAACCGCAATGCGAATATAGCCCTTGCCGGCTTCACCAAACGCCTGACCAGGGATAACTAATACACCAGCTTTTTCAAGTAAGTAATTGCTGAATGCAACGTCATCCATACCAGTTGCAGAAATGTCAGCGAAAAGATAAATACTACCAGCAACCGGTAGAATCTTTAGCCAGGGTAGCTTGTTTAATTCAGTTGTCACATATTCTAGCCGTTCACCAAATTGTGCTTTTAATGCGGGTGTGATTTCGTCAATATGTTGCAGACCATACGCACCAGCTGCTTGTGAAACACTTGGGGCTGAAAAATCAATTCCTTCATTGAGCAGACCAGCAGCGGCAATAACATCTGCAGGCCCAATCAAGTATCCAATTCTAAATCCGGTCATGGCAAATACTTTTGACAAAGAACCGGCTACCAAAGTATGTTCAGGGGCAAGTGATTCCAAAGGAATGAAATCGTTGTCGCCGTAGACAAATGGCCAATACACTTCGTCAGCAAGTAGATAGATATCATGTTCTTTAGCTAAATCAGCCAGTGCTTGTAAGGTTTCTTGGTCATAGACAGCACCGGTAGGATTATTAGGTGTATCAACTAAGATGGCTTTCGTTTTGTCCGTAATAGCTGCAGCGATATCTTCCTTGGTTGGTTGGAAGTTGTTTTCAGCTGTGCAGTTAACGACAACAACCTTAGCGTGATGGGCTTCAATTTGTACTTCATAAGGTGAAAAGTAAGGTGAGAAGATGATGACTTCATCATCAGGATTGAGGATTGCACCAAACGCTAAGAAGGTCGCATGACCAGCACCGACAGTTGCTCGGACATTTTCTTTAGCATAGGTTAGATTGAAACTCTTTTGATAAAAATTAATAATCGCATCAAGATACTCTGGATCACCATCGCTAGCGGTGTAATGCGTTTTTCCCGCTGTTAGAGCATCATTGGCCGCATTTAGAATTGGTTCAGGTGTAATCATGTCTGGATCACCAATTGATAGATTGATGACATCAGTCATTAATGCTGCGTTCTTACCAATATCAGACATGATATTGGCAGATGGATTTTGAAATAAATTAGAAAGGCTACGTGCCATGTGAAATCTCCCATGAATTCTCATTTTGTTTTAATCACATTATACATTTTTTTAGTGTCTTGTGCGAAGAATTTTCAAAAATATACACAAAATTTGTATTTTAATACATCGGGAAGGGCATAATTAATTCGTTATTTATTCGTAATAATAGCTAAATTAATTGAAGAGCTTTTCATTGTAACCGCTTTCTTATAATGTTAAGTTAGTGATGTTTAAAACAAGCTTAAGAAAGGACGTGGTTGTAATGGGCCATAATAATGGGGTAGTAAAAACTGTCGTGGCTAGTTTGTCCCTATGTTTAGGGTTGGGGGTTAGCCAGGTTATTACTAACGACAAAGTTTTCGCCGAGGATACAGACAATAACGGCACGGTTGAGAAATTTGATAAATATAAAGGCCATCAGGTCTACGAATACTCGGTTCAGAATAAGTTGGGCTTGAAAATCTCTGTTTTGAACCAAGGTGGAACCTTGCATGGTATCTATGTACCTAATGGTAATGATGGCAAGCAGAATATCTTGTTGTCTTTCAAACATACTAAGCAGTACTACAGTAAGAATGCGCAATCACTATATGTTGGCCAGCAAATTGGGCCGATTGGAAATCGTATTCGCAATGGTGAGTTTAAGCTGAATGGCAAGAAAGTTTCTGTTCCAACGAACGAAAATGGCAATACGTTGCATAGTGGTGATCATGGTTTCAATTCTGTGCGTTGGAAGTGTGAAACTGGTACGTATGAAGGTAATCCAGCAATCACTCTACGACATACCTTTAGCTCAAAGTACACGGGATTCCCTGGTAAAATTCAAGCAACGACCAGGTACGTTGTGACTGACGATAACCAGGTCAAGGTGTTAATGAGCGCTAAGAGTGATAAGGATACTGTTTTTGATCCAACAATTCACGCGTACTTTAACCTAGGTCAGGAAAAGACAATTAAAAATCAGGAATTGACGATGAATTCAACGCAACGATTGAAGTTGAATAAAGAAAAGGTGCCAACTGGTAAATTGCTTGATAACAAGGGGGCTTATGACTTCTCTGAAGCTAAGCCACTGAAGGACCATCTTGATCCGTTGATGAGCACCAAGGAGCAAGGCCTTGATACGATGTTCAAGGTTAATCCGGATAAAGACAAGCAAATTGCCAAGTTATCTGATCCAAAAACTGATCGTTCAGTGAGCTTCTTATCAGAACGTAATGGATTGGTCGTTTATTCAGGTAATGCGATCGATAAGAAGTTAACGTTTGAATCTGGAAAGGGTCATCAGCATGCGGCTATTGCGCTAGAGCCACAAACGCTACCTGATGCGGTCAATCATCCAAGCTTTGGGGATGTTTCACTCAAATCAGGTGACACCAAGACTAAGGAAATTACCTACCAGATTGATTATTGATGATGTATTTTGAGATTGAGACAAACATAAGTCTCGATCTCTTCTTATTTTTATTACTCGAAACAACAGTGTCCCTTTACGTGTTGTGGGGGTTTGTTGTGTAACTTGTTAACCTATAAGTGTAAAGGTACAACGTTGTTGTTGTACGCAGCCAATAATAGTTGTGTAATAGCCATAATTTGAGGAGGAACCTTTAATGAGTGACGTAAAATATTCTTTCACATTAAATGGTGAAACGTGGCATAAAAAGCAATTAGAACGTTTAGAATATGAACGCAATTTACACATTTTGCATTCAATGAAGCAACATGGTGTTGATATTAAAGACGGCGATCGTTCGTTAAGTGATGATGATATTGACTATTTAACTGCGCAAAAGGCGTGGGACGTTTCAATTGATAATCGTTTGGAACATACTGGTGAGGACATTATTAATCTTTATAAAGACTCAATTAAAAAGTCTGATGAATTCTGGAAAAAACTTGGTTTCAGTCAAGATAAAACAATGAAGGTTTCTCGGACTGAAATGAAGGTTAGTGGTGTTAGCCTAAAAGAATACATGGGGATGATGCGTTCTATGCAAACAGAAGACCGGGTCGGGTTATCTGTTCATCCTGAGCATTTTGTTTGTTCAGTGACTTGGGACGACGGTCAATTAGTTGGCATTGAGCCATTTGGAATGTATGGGACACCTACTTTAGTAGAAGTTAAGGTGGTGCCGGACGAAGAATTGGGTGATGCAATTAAAGCCGACAAGGATCCTGAGTACCCAATTGCAATGGCTGGGGAAGCATTTTTGACAGGTGGCGAAGTTGCTGTGAACATCCCATTCCATCAATTTAAGCCAACTGAAGACGGCTTTGAGGCTAAGATGGCAGTTTATTGGCCAGAAAATACGCCTGATGAAATTGTAGATGGTCATGCCTTACATTTGGCCATGGAATTTTACGGTGGTTTAAAAGAAGCTGGTAAATTAGATTAATATATTTTGAGTAAAAAGGTTGGCACATTTTCTTGTGTGCCAACCTTTTTTGTCTTCAAATTGACAAATTAAGTGGCGTGTTATAATATAACACGTTAAGCAGGAGACGAATTATGATTAAACAAACTATTGCCACACAGAAATACTTGATTTTATCATTAGGTATTTTTGCACTCATTCGCCCATTATTTAAAATAACCGGTTTAATTGGCCTTTTCCCAAGTAATCGTTTTGGCAGTATTTTTTAACCGCATTTATTTCACTTGTTTGGTTAGGCTTTGTGGTGTTCAAGCAGATTAAACACCCAGCTGTTGTATTAGCAAGTTCTGGCGTTGTTTATGCATTTGGGGCAATTATTTTAAGTGGCATATTATCACCAATTCTAACAGGACATTTGCAAGGACCACTTACTAATCCATTCGCTTTTATTGCAATAATTATCGTTAATATTATCTGGGGCGGAATTGTAGGTTTTTTAGCAAAACTCTTTATAAGATAATGCTTGGGCTGATAAAACCGGTAACGTTTTTAGTCTTGATCTCGAGATGCTTGATTTTTTAGAACAACAAAATAAGCTTGCTAAGCTAGACTATCTCAATTAGTTAACTTAGCAAGCTTATAATGTAGTTATAAATCAATGTTATTTACGAGTTCTCTTTTAGCCTTAAGAGTTAACGACAAATTTTGCTGGTTGATCATTGTCTACTAACACTACGTTATCAGCTACAATTTTAGCCATTGCGTCACGTGCTTCGACGGTAGCATTACCAACGTGCGGTGTTAGAATGACGTTTTTAAGAATCTTAAAACCATCATCGACTTCAGGTTCACGTTCATAGACATCTAGTGCTGCACCAGCAATTTCATCATCTTTAAGGGCTTGTAATAGCGCTGCCTCATCGATAATTGGACCACGACCGACATTAATAATATTGGCCGTTGGCTTCATTGCTTTGAAAACAGCTTCATTGAATTGATGATAGTTTTCATCTGTTTGTGGTGCATTGATTGAAATAAAATCACTTGTTGCAATTAATTCATCAAACGGACGATAAGTGACTTTCATTGAACGTTCTTCAGGGTCAGACAAAGGGGTACGCTTGTAGTATTGCACGTGCATTCCCAAAGCATTGGCTTTACGAGCCACGTCGCTACCGATGTTACCTAGTCCCACGATTCCTAATGTTTTACCAGCGATTTCATGGCCTAAGAAGAATAATGGTGCCCAGCCAGGGAAACCATCACGATGCATTTTATAGTTTCCTTCAACAATACGATGGCTCAATGCAAGCATTAGGCCAATCGTCACCTCAGCAACCGCATTAGTTGAAACGGCGGGGGTGTTTGTGACTGGAATGCCTTTTTCTTTAGCATAAGCAGTATCAATGTTGTTAAAACCAGCGCCAAAGTTAGCGATTAGTTTTAGTTTTGGGGCTGCATCGATAATTTCACGATCGACCTTGGTTGATAGGGGCGTAATTAAAAAATCCGCATCACGGACGTTTTCAAGCAATGTTTCATGTGAAACTAAACCGTCACCGTCATAAATTGAAACATCGAACCCGTTATCGGTCAATGTTTGCGTAGCCAGTGCGGGTAATTCTGCTGACAGATATACCTTACTCATGATTATCTCCTTTTATTTTGATACCGCTTTCATTATCTCGCGAATATCGTTAAAATTCAATTAGGTCGTTATAACTATGAAAGTTTAAGAAGAGTTTTCAAAATAAAAAAGACAGCTAGATTAGCTGTCAGGAGTAAATGTTATGGGTGGATTCAAAGCACTGCTTGTCACACTCTGCATAAACGTGTTCACAAAAGCTGAATTCTCATTGTAAGACAATTCATGATATCCCTGTCCTACGCACTGCTCCGGCCAGCAATATCATGAGTTGCCTTACACCCGAATTCAAAACGTTTTTGCTCACACTCTGCATAAACGTGATCCAAGAGACTGAATCCTTACTATAACGAGATGCCACTGTTTTTGTTCTTCGCTACGCTACGCACAAAAAAGTGCCACCGTCGTTATAGCCGGATTCAACCCATCTTTTGTCACACTCTGGACTTACCTACTAAGTTTATTCAGCACATCCAGCACGGGTTGGAAGGCGGTGAGTGTATGGTAACGATCACCGATAAGGACACCGTCGTATCCGATGGCGTTGGCGATTGGTGAGCCGGCTTCGTCCATGTGACCACCAAGAATGAGTTGGTATGAAATTTCAGGATAATTGTTTTTCATAAATTTGCGAATGGCATCATGAATGTCACGGATTTCATCGATAGAATAGAGTGCCCGCCCCATTTCAGTTGAGGCCAATGACTCATAGGCAATAATAATTGGCTTGTTGATAGGCTCGTCTTTTAATAGGATGCCTAGTTCTTCAACAACCATCTCAATATTACTATATTGCCCAACTGATAAGATTGGTGTAATATCATTTTCTAAAGCATTTTCGAGGCGCTTACGAACAATCAATAGCCCTTCATTAAGTGATTTACGACGTTCCAAATGACCAATAAAACTTGTTGTTATACCAAGTGATTGTAAGACACTGGGTGATATTTCACCAACTGTACGTTTTTTGATCGTTAGATTTTGACTAACAACTTCAAAATTATCGTAAGTATTCGGTACTGGTAGTGTTGGCGCAATCTTTAAATTAACGTCAACAGTTGTTTGACTGAGATCAGTTAAAAATTGTTTTTGTTGTTCAAAATCAACTAAATTCTTAAAGTTTAAAACTGCTAGCATAGGCTATACCTCCATACATGATGGCCTCTCTCATATAGTTTAGTATAACATGATGATGATAAATAATTCACAAGGCAAAGGTGTTTGCAGCAAGTTTTTATTGCATGGGTGGCATAACAAGTAGGAGAATGGTTATAGATTTTTGTAAAACTTTTAAGTACAATATTTTTTTAAATGTGAAGCGATGGGTTATCTTATTTATCAATTAAAGGTTAAATTAATATCGTGAGCATAGGCTATACAATTAAATTAATTTGCGTCAGTCTTGGGGGATGACATGAAGGTACGGTACATACGTTTATCAATAAAAATATTATCAGTTATTATGCTCGTACTGCTTGGTTGGTTAGTCGTCCATTTATATCGCATTGGTGTTTTCAATGATACTGATTCACTGATTAAACTGCTGAAAAAATATGGTATTTGGGCGCCAATCTTATTTGTTTTCGTCCAAATTGTCCAGGTCGTTATACCGATATTACCAGGAGGTGTTTCATTAGCAGCTGGTGTTGTGATGTTCGGCCCTTGGTTAGGTTTTTTGTATAATTATATTGGTATCGTCATTGGCTCAATGATTCTATTCTGGTTGGGTCGACGTTACGGTCGACGGGTGATTGATATCTTTGTTAGTGAAGATACGCTAAATAAATATATCGATCGTTTGGATTCCAAGGGATGGCATTGGACATTTGCCTTGTTGATTTTTTCGCCAGTGGCACCAGACGATGCCTTGGTATTATTAACAAGTTTGACGAAAATGACCTGGCGTGAATTTACGATTATTTTATTGGCGGGTAAGCCATTATCGATTTTCCTTTATAGCTTGGGAATGTTATATGGGGCAGATTGGTTATTAAGAATTGTTGGATAGTAAAAAAGCGGAAGTTCCACGTGGAACTTCCGCTTTTTCTGTAACAGTAGTAAATTATTAAATTACTTTTCTTTACGCTTTAGTAGGCTTGATAGGTAAATCAATACTACTGCAACAACACCAATTGAACTTAATACGATATAGTCAGTTGCTGAAGTTGCTGAAGATCCGCTGATATAAAGATTGTTTGTGAACAAATCCATGGCAAATCTTAGTGGTGTCCAACTATAAATACTGTTCAAGAAGAATGGTGATAACATTTCCTTTGGATATGAAACCACACCCATTGATAGTAGCATAATCAAAATTAAAATTGGCCATCCAGCAAATCCAGCCCAATTCAAGATGCAAGTTTGCAGTAGGTAGAAGATGGAGATGTTAAACATCAATAGTAGTAAGAAACTACCAGTATCTGGTACCGGAACATCAAATAGTGTGTGGGCAAAGAAGTAAATCGTTAAGCTGGCAACAACTGACATGACAATACCAGTAACCATTTGACTATTAATCGTACTCAAGGTGAAGCGACCATTTTCAGCATGCTTCTTGTTCTCACGCCACAATAGGATAGAAGCAATCAATGAACTCAACCATGAAAGAACAACAAGCAACATTGGCGCCATACCGCTGACACTCTTGTTAGGAAGCTTGTTCTTAATTTGAGTTGATACCTTGATTGGATCGTTGATAACCTGCCATTGCGCAGTTGAAAGTGTTACGTTATTTTCTTTCAAAGCACCTTGCATTTTTTGTGACATACCATCACTCAATGCGTTGTTAATCTTTGGTAATGCTGTGGTAACAACTGATGAAGCTTGCGAGTTCATTCCTTGGTTAGCAATTACACGAATCTTAGCTTGACTTGGCAATGTTTCAGTCATTGACTTAGCAGCTTGAACTTGCACCTTTAATTGATCATTAGCAGCAATTGCTTGTTCAGGCATATCTTTTGTCTTTGATTGAATCACAAGACCTTTTAGATAGTTTTGCTGGCTAGTTAGACTCTTGTCAAAGTCTTTATCAATAACAAGGGCACCATAATACTTCTTATCAGTGAATCCTTGCTTTAGACTAGACTCATTTTTGACATTGATTAACTTAAGTTGGGCGTCTGAATCAGAAAACTTGTCCTTAAGTTGACTAACGATTTTTTTACTTTGTTGGTCACCTGACGCATTAACAACAGCAACTGGTAATTGTTTCAGTTCTACTGAGTTACGAGCGCCGATTTGTGCGAATGAAAAAATTGCCAAAACTGCAAATACAGCGACTGCGTAAAGCCAGAACATCTTACTTGAAATAACTTTCCACATAGAAATTTACCTTTCCCTTATTTATTTATGAAACAACATGTTGTATTATATATCCCAATAAAAGAAAACCATGCAACAGCTAATAATACTTTGTTGCAAATAGGGGTAAAATCTTGAAACAGATAGATAGAACAGCGCAAACCAAGGCTAATATTGTTCAGGCATTCGTGATTATCGTCAAGCAGAGGCCGGCTTTACAAATCAAAGTATCTGATATTACACGACAAGCTAATGTGGATCGTGGGACATTTTATCGTTATTTTGAAAGTAAAGATGCATTGATTGAAGATTGCGAAGAGGAACTTTTAAATACAATATATCTCAGTCGACAAAACATTTTACAGTCTTTAAAGTCTGTACAGGATTTTAAGGAAAATCCTAGTATTATTTCGCCCTTATTGGCGACAATCGCTGATAATTTAGAAATGATGGATGTTTTATTAAATCGTTTAGGTAATAATCACTTTTTAATCAAGTTTAGGGAGTTTTTGCTAGATGAAGGAATGATAACGATTGATCAATATTCTGGTAGAGCAGAAAAAATTCCGTTAAAACAGCGTGAATTATTTTCGACCGCTACGAGTTCGGCAATTATTGGATTAATTAGTTTATGGAGTAGTAAACCAGATGAGTTTACGAAACAGGATATTGAGAATGTTATTCGTATTATTGCAACCAAAGGCGTGTTTGGCATTGTATAGATAAAAAAATAAGGACGGTACTGTAAGCTTGAACTTGCAGTACCGTCCTTATATATTTTTACTCTTTAACAGTGTCATTTAACTTTTTGGCTTGATAGTAATCAGGGAAAATCTGTGCACTTTTGACACCCCAATAATAGAAAATTAATGAGACACCAATAATGACGACGAAATCCCATGGATAACTGATCCAACCAGCACCATTAAATTCATGACTACCAGCATATGAAATTAGTGAAATAAAGATAAGGTAAACAATCAACCATAGGGCTGACTTGAAAGCCTTCCAAGTATCACTGTTCTTGGCTTTGTATTCATAATAAAAGTAAATTGGTAATCCTAGAAGGATAACCATGATGACCTCAATTGTCGTTGGCCACATTGACCAGTAAATGGCTAATGATGCTAGCACAAAGGCAACAGGTGCCATAAATGAAAGCATCTTTAGTTTAACAGGTCGTTTAAAGTTAGGTGCAGTATGTCGGAAAGCGGCAGCAGTAACAGGTCCTGTTAGATAAGCAATCAAAGTTGATGCACAGATAACAGTTGCTAATGTTGACCATGAACGGAACACCGAAACCATGATCATACTGATACCTAAGTTTGTTAACATTGCAGCGCGAGGCATATAGAATCTTGAACTAAGTTTTCCTAAGTATTTTGGCACATGCTTGTTACTTTCCATTGCGAAAAGCACACGTCCTGTAGAAGCGGCAAATGAAACACCTGTTCCAACAGGAGAAACGAAAGCATCCAAATAAAGCAAAACTGATAGCCAATGGATACCTAGTAATATTGCTAAGTCAGCAAATGGCGAGTTAAAGTTGATGCCATGCCAACCATGTTGTGCAATTGTTGCTGGATCGATTGCCATAATATAAGCACTTTGGATCAGAACATAGATAATACCACTGATTAACAATGACAAGAAGATACCACGACCGATATTCTTCTTAGTGTTTTTAATCTCACTTCCCATATTAATGACTGTTTGGAAGGCATTAAATGAAAAGATAATACCTGCCGTGGCAGTTGCTGAGAAAATAGGTGCTGAGCCATATGGCATAAACTCATGTAATGAGTGACCGTAGTTTTCAGGATGAAAACTTGATAATGCCAACATGATGACTGTAATTGCTGGCACACCAATTTTGAAAAGTGAAATAAAGTTTGTAAAGCGCGTTAGTAAAGTGACTGACCAAAAATTAATAAGAGTGAATACGAGCATAAAACCGAATACTAAGAATAAGCCGGTTGTCGTAATTTCACCGTTACTAAAGAATTGTTTGGTCCAATTCGCCCATGCCCATGGCCATGAACTCATATATTGCACCGCGGCAACAGCCTCAATCGGAATCAAAGTAATTAATGACATCCAATTGGACCAAGATGCGATAAAGCCTAATAAAGGCCCATGAGAATATTGTGCGTAGCGGCTCATACCGCCGGCTTCTGGGAACATAGCTCCCAGCTCAATGTAATTGTAGGCAATGGCGGCAATTACGAGTCCACCAATTACCCATGAAATAATTGCAGCGGGTCCTGCTACACTAGTAGCCTCCCACGAACCGAATAACCAACCCGAACCAATTAGTGATCCTAAGGTTAGCATGATAAGTTGAAATAAGCCGATTTTTTTTGTTTTGTCGGACTTCATAGTTCCTCCTTTTGACAATAGCAACTATTGTAACAAACTTATGAAATAATACCAAATTTAAGGTGCTTTCAGCTTTTCGATTAGATTATTATTATTCTTTATATATATTTTTATATGTTATATTTTTTGAAAACGTTTGTATTTCAAACAAGTGAGGGTTGTAACAAAATGTTGTTAATTATAGATAAATAGTAATTTTATTGTAAAGATTATTACAAGCTAAACGCTAACTTAAACTGTTCATATTAATTAATCGTTCGTTTTATTGCGAATTATGTATGATGTATCTATTATTCCTATCCGTTTTTGAATTCAAAATAAGTGAAATTTATACTTTTAAGTACTGCTATGTTACAGAATTTTTATTGCGAATTTCGTAGGTTTTTTCGATAATATACTTACGTCTTTATTATTTTGAGGTTCAATTAAAGAGATAAGCATGATATTTAAAAAGCATCATGATAAAACTGAAGTGACAACTGCTAAGCTGGCTGTGCTATTGATTCCGGTAATGATGTTATCGGCGGGAGTCACATCTTTAATGGCAGCAAAATCATATGAAATTATTCGACTAACGAATGCCCGTGGTAAAGCAATCGAGGAAGAGAAATAAGTGCATGGTTAATCGTATTTTTACGTACTTAAAAGGCGATGTGATGTTTACTGTTAGTATGTTACTAGCGGTTATTACGTCCTTTTTCGTAGTACCAGACTTGGGTGCTGTTAATTGGCATACCATTTTTAGTTTAATGACAATGATGATTTGGGTTAGCTTGCTGGAAAATGCAGGTGTCTTACATGCCGTATCGGTTTGGCTAGTTAGCCGTAGCCATCATGCTCGAGCGTTGATGACCAGTGTGACCTTATTATCTTTCTTTGGTGCAATGTTATTATCCAATGATATTGCTATTTTAACGTTAATGCCGATTTACTTACGTTTAGCGGCGAGTTTGTCGACACAATTAAAAGTTATTGGATCAACTTTGATTATCATGGCTGCTAATTCTGGGGCTATTTTATTTCCATTTGGTAAGTCACAAAACTTATACTTGTTTGGTCACTATGGTGTTAGTGTTGGTGAATTCTTTACTTGGTCAGCATCGTTGACAGTGGTGTCGCTGATTTTGATGATCATTATCACGCGTTTTATTAAAATGGAACCACTGGCAATTGATTTAAAGCCAGCTAGGCACGTTGAAAGTCGCCAATTAGTTTTCTTGATAGCTACAGGAATTGTTTTAATTGCAACAATTTTTGGTTGGTTACCATTTAATGTTGTGGTGCCAATTATCTTGATTGTGTTCTTTATTTATAATCATAAAATATTTAAAATGGTTGATTATGGTTTGTTAACAACATTTATGTTTTTCTTTGTTGCGACAAACAACTTGGCCAATATACATATGGTACAAACACTGGTTAGTTCACTATTCGACACACCAACACATGTGTTATTTGGTAGTTTTGCTCTGAGCCAAGTTATTTCTAATGTACCTTCAACTATTTTGATTTCAACATTTACGGATCACGCCCACGAGTTGTTCTTAGGAACAAATATTGGTGGACTGGGAACGATGATTGCCTCAATGGCCAACTTGATTGGTTTTCGTGTATATCGTCAAATCGAACCAGACTCATCATCAACATTTTTGAAATTGTTCATGGTGTTAAACTTCGTGATGGCCGCCGTACTATTAGTTTTGTTTGGTTTATAATTAATTAAAAATAGATTACGAGTGAGGTTGGGATAAAGATCCCAGCCTTTTTTTAATCGAAAAAGGTATTAAATAATTGTTGAAACTATTATAATAAAAGGGAGATTTTAGCTTTTATCGTGAGTCGGAGAAGAGTATGCCTAAAAAACTAGATGAACCAGATGTTGAAGCCCTAGCGAAGAAACCTATCTTTGAAAAGGTAGCAGATGGTGATTGGTACCAATATGGTAAAGAACCACAATTACAAGCAATTGTTAAGTCGAGTACCCAAACGATTCAGAAGCTGAATAAAATTGCAGTGGACGATTTTGACGAGGCATTAAAACAGTTGCATGAATTGGCCCCTCATATGGCTGATGACGTGGAAGTGTATTTCCCAATTACTAACATTGAGTATCCCAATAACTTGTTTATTGACGAAGGAACATTTATCAACTTAAATTTCACTATTTTGAGTGCTGGTAAAATTACAATTGGTAAAAATTGTTTCTTAGGTCCTAATACGCAGTTATACACGCCTAACCATCATCCAAACAAAAAAGAAATGCGTCGTGAGGGATGGCAATATGACTTGCCAATTACGATCGGCGATGATTGCTGGTTTGGTGGTTCTGTGATTGTTTTGCCGGGTGTTGAGATTGGTGACAATGTCGTTGTTGGGGCAGGTAGTGTGGTTACCCACGATATACCAAGTAATACAGTTGTGGCAGGAAATCCTGCGCATATTATTCGTCACGTATAAATAAAAAAGCTGAGAAGTATTGATAATCTGGTTAGAGCCAGTATCTACTTCTCAGTTTTTTTATATCAAATCTTGACCAGTAAAACCGGTTTTGTCAGCTGGTGTGATTTCTCGTAATACATGACAAGGATTACCAACGGCGATAACATTGCTTGGAATATCATGAGTTACGACGCTACCAGCGCCAATGATGACATCATCTCCGATGGTTACATCAGGTAAAACGGTGACATTAGCGGCCAACCAGCAATGATTACCGATGGTGATTGGTTTTGCAATGCAACCACCAATTTCACGCTCACGTGCATCGAATGAATGGTTACTCGTATAAAGACCAACTTTCGGACCAAACAGCACCCGATCACCAATCGTGACTTTGGCACCGTCTAAAATCACAGCATCATAGTTAGCGTAAAAATGGTCACCAACATGGATATTGCGACCAAACTCGCAGCGAAAATTAGGATTTAAGTCTGGTGCAACACCAGCGCTGCCAAATAAATGACGGATTAATTGTTCCTTATGCTCTTTGTCATTTTCGGCATTAATTTCATTGGTTAATACCGTTGAGCGATCTCTAGCTGCTACTAAAATAGGGTCTAAGTCATTATAAGTTTTACCAGTAGCCATATTGGCGAATTTTTCATCTAAGTCCATGCGTTCCTCCTAAAATCATTATTATCAGGATATCATAAAAATTCGGAGCCCAGAATATTTAGAAACTATGCTTAAAAAGGTTGACAGTTCTCGTAACATTAGAGTATGATTAGAATATCATTAAAGCCAGGAGCTAATATTCATGAAATTACGCAATCTATCACAATTGAATAATTGGAACTATAACTTTCGTTTCTTTATGTAGTGTTTGCATCTAGTAATTAGCAGGTGCAAGCACGTAACACATGTTTGTACCTGTGGGAAATGAAAGCTATTTGGCTTGAGTAAAAAGACCCTGCAGGTTGTTTGAGAATAATCTGTGAGGGGAAGAGTAGATAGGTATAGACCCTCTGGATTGTTTTCAATCGAGAGGGTCTTTTTTTATAGAAATGATGTTGCCAGTTTTTAATAATCAAAGGAGTAAGTCAGCTATGGAAATGACAAAATACTTAAATACGCAGCTAGCAGGTGTTAAAGCTTCAGATATTTTGGCTTTCGCCAATTTTGCTTCAGGAATTCCAAATATTGTGAATTTTACCGTGGGCGAACCTGATTTCAATACACCAGAACATGTACAACAAGCCGCTATCCGTAGTATTCAAGAGAATCACTCGCATTATGCACCATCAAATGGGACACAAGAATTACGGCAAAATGTCAGTAATTATTTAGCTGATAAGTACGATCAACATTACACGCCGGAAGAAGTTATTGTTACTGAAGGTGCCACTGAAGCTATCTATACAGCAATTGTATCTGTACTTAATCCTGGAGATAAGGTCATTATTCCAACACCAACATTTCCATTGTACATTGCTGATGTGACAGTGGCTGGTGGCCAACCAATCTTAGTGGATACGTCAGCAACAGATTTTAAGTTAACACCAGAATTATTGGCGCAGACCATTGACCGTGAAGGATCATCAGTAAAAATGGTGGTATTGAATTATCCAGGTAATCCGACTGGTGTGACTTATTCGCAAGCAGAATTGGATGCTTTGGGGGATGTACTAAGGGACAAACCAATTTTTGCCTTGTGTGATGAGATATATAGTGAATTAAATTATGACCATCCGCATGCTTCATTAACAAAATCGCTACGTGAACAAACAATTCTAATTTCTGGTGTATCAAAATCACACGCCATGACGGGTTGGCGGATTGGTTTACTTTGTGCACCACAGAATGTGGTCAATGAATTGAGCAAAATTCATCAGTTCACTATTACTAGCACAGCAACGGTTGCCCAGGATGCGGCGGCCGAGGCCTTAGGAAATGGTCAAGATGATGCCTTACCGATGAAAGCGGAGTACCAGAAAAGACGCGATTATATTTTAGATACATTAAATGAACTAGGCTTTCAAACAGCTAAACCTAGTGGGGCATTTTACATCTACACGAAAATTGCGCCTGATTTGGAACAGGATGATGTGAAGTTTGCTTATGATTTGGCTAAAAATGGACACGTTGCCGCGGTACCTGGTTCATATTTTGGACCAGGTGGGGATCACTACCTACGTTTAAGTTATGCAACGAGTATGGCCGAAATCAAACGAGGCATGACCCAATTACAGCAATATGTAGCTGATCAACGAGTTTCACAAACGGTTTAAAAAAGTATGAAAGCGGGGAATTTAAAAATGAAGATTTTGTTATTGAGCGTTCGACCAGATGAGCATGCAGCGATTGAAAAGTGGGGAGACCGTCATCCAGATATAGATTTAACGACTGCAGAATGGGAGTTACACTCAGATACGGTTGATCAAGTTGCAGGTTATGATGGTTTGGTGATTCAGCAACGTAGTCAAATCGAACCAGATGTGTACCCACGTTTACATGAATTGGGTATTAAGCAAATTACCACACGGACAGCGGGGTACGATGTGATTGATTTGCAAGCAGCTGCCGATAACGACATAGTTATCAGTAATGTACCGGCTTATTCACCTCGGTCAGTGGCTGAATTAGCCTTAACACATACATTACGTTTAATTAGAAAGCAGGAATTAGTTGATCAACGTGTTCGTGAACAAGATTTTCGTTGGACTGGGTTACAAGGAAGTGAAATTCATTCATTAACAATAGGTATTATTGGTGCTGGTCGAATTGGTGGCACATCAGCACGGCTCTTTCATGCTTTAAATGCCAAAGTCATCGCTTATGATATTAAGCCTAACCATGAGTTAGATGATGTGCTAACTTTCTTGCCTTTTGAAGAGGTGCTACAACAAGCTGATGTTATTTGTTTGCATGTTGATTTAAACGAAACTTCAAAGGGACTGATTGATGCAAAAGCCCTAGAATTAATGAAACCAACAGCATACCTAGTTAATGAATGTCGTGGACCAGTAGTGGACACCACTGCTTTGTTGGCTGCTTTGAAAGAACAGCGATTAACTGGCGCTGCGTTAGATACAATGGTTGTCGAAGAGACATTCTTTAACTTCGATTTGCGAGGACAAGAATTGCCAAATCAGGATTTGGTTGCGATACGTGAATACAATAATGTGATTATTACACCACACGTTGGTTTCTATACTAATATTGCCGTGCAAAACATGGTTGATATTAGTCTGGATGACACGTTAGCAATTATTACTGGCGGAACCAGCGAACATACAGTTGGGTAAAGAATAGAGCGAGACAAAGGGCGTAAATTGCGGATTCTGTTTTTTAGAATGTGTTTATGCTATAAAATTTACAAGCTTATAATTACTATATTTTTATTATAAAAAGTGGTTGAAACATTGTTTTGTCTCAACCACTTTTTTAATGTCTAATTGTTTCACATGGAACATTAGTTACTGCGAGCAGGTAAGTCTACTGAAGCTGTATCTAATATATGTCCTTTAGCTGCACGACGGAAATCATTTAGGAAATAACCAGCAGCTAAGTCTAATTCTGTATCTAATGCAAAAACTTTAAGTGTATAATCATGTGTTTTATCAGGAGGCATTGGACCAGTATAGCTTTGTGTTAATTCCGGATTGTCCAGACGATATTCTGCGTACTGTGAATTAGTTCCGGGAACATATGGTACATTGGCGTTGGCGATATCTTCGGGAATATCGGCTACTGGCAAATTAGCCGCCAACCAATGAATCCAGACGAAACCGGCAACAGGCACTGAATCGTAATCGATGAAGACGACGGCTAATGATTTGGTGCCTTCAGGGGCCTCATCAACTTTAATTGGGAAGTTAATGATTGGCGTGTCATTGCGTCGGTATTGTTCTGGCGCAAATTTTGCGTACTTATCGGGAATAAAATTATTATTATCTAATGTGACATCAATTTTCATAAGTAAACCCTCCTGTATTAAGTATTAGCTTCAATCTAGCATGTTGAATAGGGACGTGCAATGAATTAAGAGACGCTATTATTAATTTTAACACCTAGTAGACTAGTGAAGTATTTAGGAAATTTGTTTTATTGAGTTCACTGCATCAATTCTTCGACATTGTTGTTTCGCCATGTATTAATTCAGGGACAATATATTCTGATGTCACGATTTCTCCAGCTAGTTCGGCTAGTAATAATTGCACCATTTTTTCGGCAATTTCTTTAAGTGGTTGTTGCACGGTGGTTAGCGATTGTTCAGCTAATTGGTGGATATAAATGCCATCAAATCCTACGATACCCACTTCATCTGGTACAGCCAATCCTTGATGACGGCTAGCGCGTAGTGCTCCCAAACCTAGGCGATCAGTGGCGGCAATGATGCCGGTATTAGCGCTTAATTGATTATTTTGTAAGAATTGGAGTGCAATCTGTTCATTGTTGGGCAAATGATGGATTTCAGGTTCACGTCCAGCTTCTTGCATGGCTTGTCGATAACCGGCTTCACGGTTAGTTTCAAAGGGTTCATCAATCGCCATCCCCAAAAATAACAGGTGTTGGTATTGTCGATTAATCAATAATTGCGTCGCTAGATACGTCCCAGCTTTGTTATCAATATCTACAGATGTGATGCCCGCTTCTGTACCGTAGATAACAACGGGGATAGGTAGATTATTTAAGACATCGAAATCACTATGACGCGCACCACATACTAAGAATCCATCGACATTCGTCAAGTCAAAATTACGGTCATGTCGCATTTCTAATGTGTAGCCTTCATTGCGTAAAGAATCAGTTAGGTGCATGAGTAAATGAGCATAATAAGGCTCAATTTCATTGACATCGTCTAATAAGATGAAGGCGATATTATAGTGGCGATTGTTTGCTAGTGCTCTACCTGCACGATTTTGGACATATCCTAATTGTGAAATAACTCGTTGGACATCGGTCCTAATTTCAGCTGATACTTGCTCAGGATGATTAATAACTCGAGAGACGGTCATTTTTGAAACATGCGCCTCGTGAGCCACGTCAGATATTGAAACCATGATGTTGACCTCGATACTTGATTTAAAAACGTTTTCATAAATTACTCATTCCATCATACCATGGATATGACCGTGCGCGTAAATTTACGCATGGAGAGAAACCTGTTACCGGTAACATCGAGAATGCGCTTTCATAATTTGATTTGGAAACGTATAGTTTTATTTGTAAGCGAAGCGCTTTCATTCAATGAACGCAAATATAAATAAATTTATGAGTATGGAGTTATATCATGTCAGAGATAAAAAAAGTACTTGGTAAAAAGCATTTGCCAACGTTATCAATTGCCACCATTGGCAGGAATGGTTGTTCAACCATTAGTTGGTTATTTTTCAGACCGTACTTGGATTCCAAAAATTGGTCGTCGTTTACCATACCTGATTTTGGGCTCATTGGTAGCAATCGTTGTGATGGCATTATTGCCAAATGCGGGTTCATTTGGGTTTAAAGCATCAACGGCTCTTTGGTTTGGTGCCGTTGCAATCCTATTTATGGACTTATCATCAAATATGTCTATGCAACCATTTAAGATGATGATTTCAGATATGGTCAATGACAGTCAAAAGGATATGGCATGGTCATGGCAGACAATTTGGGGAAATATTGGTGGTGTGATTGCAAACCTATTCCCATATTTCTTTACTGCTATTGGTGTTGCTAACGTTGCTGCCCAAGGTCAGTTACCAGCATCGGTTAAATGGTCATTCTATGTAGGTGCAATTATTCTTGCAGTTTCTGCAGCCTTTACGGTTTGGAAAGTAGATGAATACGAGCCAAGTAAATATGCCGAATATCATGGTATTAGTGAAACAACTGAAAAGACTAATATTCTAAAAATTATCAAAAATGCACCCAAGGTCTTTTGGACACTTGGTATTGTACAATTCTTTTGCTGGGCAGGATTCCAATATCTTTGGACGTATGGAACAGGTGCTGTTGCTGCCAATATTTGGCATACAACTGATGCCTCATCAGGTGCCTTCCAAGCAGCCGGAAATTGGTTTGGTGTCTTATCATCAATTGAAACTGTGGCTGCAATTGTCTGGGGCTTGGTGATTTCACGTTTGAGTAATAAAACGCGTAAGCCAGCTTATACCCTTGGCTTGTTCTTAGGAGCGGTTGGGTTCTTTATGTTAGCAACAACCGGTTCAAAGGCGATGTCAGCTCTATCATTTGTTTTGATCGGGATTGCATGGGTTACTATGAATGCTGTTCCATTTACAATTTTAACGAATGCCTTAGATGGTATGCATGATGGTACTTATATGGGCTTGTTTAATACATGGATCTGTTTCCCACAAATTGTTGCTTCAATTGTGTCGTTCGCAGTTTATCCATTATTAGGAAACCAAATGCCACATATGATTATGGTATCAGCGGTGCTATTCATTATAGGTGGACTGAGTGTTTGGTTCATAAAGGAAACATCTGTTGAACATGGGGATGCTGTTCATTAGATGTAACATAAAGAGTACCCTTGTATTTGTCTATTATTATGTAGACAAATGCAAGGGTACTCTTTTTTATGGTAGAAATTGGACCAATCGTGTTATTGTTATTAATGTGGTTAAATAATTATAGGAATAAGTAGGGTGCGAGGAGTCTCAGATGAAAAAGAAGAGTAAATATATATTATTTGGTATAGTCATTTTAGGGGTTGTGATAGCCGGGGTTGGCACATATGCAACGTTATCAAATAAACAGCCAACTGATACTAAAATTACTATTGGGTCACAAGGAACGGATACAGTCGTATGGAAACATATTGCAGATTCGAAAGTCGCCAAGCAAAAGCATCTAAATATTGAAGTTAAGGATTTTACAGATTCTAACAGTTTGAATAAAGCTTTGGCTAATGATGAAATTCAGGTAAATGCTTTTCAATCTTATGCATTTTATACCACCTATAACAAGAATAATCCTGATAAAAAGGTTTATGCGCTAGGCACAACTTATATTCAGCCAATGGGAATCTATTCTGGTAAGTATAAGTCAATTTCAAGCATTCCGAAAAATAGTACCGTGGCGATTGCTAATGATGCCGCTGCGGAGAGTCGCGGACTTAAATTACTAGAATCAGCTGGCTTAGTAACCTTGAATAAGCATCAGGTGGACGAGTTAGTGGCACCCAGTGATGTTAAAGAGAATCCCAAGCAATTAAAAATTAAGACGGTTGAATCGACAAGTACGCCATCATTACTACATGATGATGGTATTGCCGCAGTAGCCATTGATAATAATACGGCGCAAATTTCAAAATTAGATGTGTTTAAAGATGCGATTTTCCATGAGAAATTGGACCAAAACACTAAATCAAATGTTAACGTCATTGTAACGAATAAAAAGCATGTCAATGATGAAAACTATAAAAAAATCTTGCATCTATATCACGACAAAAAGATACAGAAATGGATAAAAGCTAATTATTCAGGAAAAGTAGAAATTAACAAGTCAATTAGTGAATTGGAGAAGTAATTATTTAATATGAAATTAATATTAGCGGGGGACATGCTATTTTCAAGTCGTAACTTGGTTAATAGATTAGACCCAACTTTAGTAAAAAAATTACAAGCAGCGGATGCTGTATTTGCGAATGCAGAATTTTCCACACCAAAGCCAGATAAAGCAGTTGCCGCTGGTAGAGGATACGTCACAGCGGTCCGGCCGGATACGTTAAAAGAATTTGCGGATCTTAATATTAAATTGATTTCTCTAGCAAATAATCATAGTGGTGATTTCGGTATTGAGGGAATGCGTGATTCACTTGAAGCTGCAGCAGCGCAAGGCCTTACCGTGGGTGGTTTAGCTAATTCTCTTGATGAGGCACGTATGCCAAGTTTTAGTGATACATCTTCTGGTAGAGTCGGTTTTGTCACGGCAACAGCTACGCGAGCAGATGTATTTATGGCAAGCAATGCGGGTAATGGTGTACCTGCGCGACCTGGTGTTAATCCATTACGTTGGCGTGAAACATATGAAGTTTCACCAGAACAATATGAGCAATTAGAAAAAATATCTGATGATTTGGGATTAACAGCAAGTAATGAGCAAGGGCGAAACATCGAGGGATTTGAAAAGCCTGATGCTAATACATTGATTTTTGGTTCATTATTTGAAAAGAACTTAACATTCCATAAGAAAGAAAAAACACAATTCAAAACTGAGGTTAATGCAACTGATTTAGATGCTTTAACAGACAGTATTCGCGATGCAAAATTCCGTAGTGATTTTGTCTTTCTAAATATCCATTCCCATGAAGGCATTAATGCCAATTGGTATGATGATGCACCAGCCGACTTCTTTGTTGAAACAGCACATGCTGCGATTGATGCGGGAGCAGATGTCGTTATTGGGCATGGGGCACACTTTATGCGTGGTGTAGAAACCTATCATGGCAAACCAATATTTTATAATTTGGGCAGCTTAATGATGGAATTTGAATCAGGAAATTCTATTATTCCACCAGAAATGTATGCAGAATATGGATTGGATGAGCATGCTAAACCATCTCAGCTACATCGCCAACGTGCAATGGACGATAATGGTAATTTCATTGGATTTAATGCCGATCCCAAGTTTTCACAAAACATCATTTTAGAAGTGGATGTTGATGAAAATCACGAGGCTAAAATTCATGTTATACCGATAGATTTGGGACTGACGGATGCAAATCCTGTGAAACGAGGCTTGCCAAGCATTCCTGATACTGAATCGGCAGCGTTGTTATTAGAACGGTTAAACAAGGTAAGTCGACCATTACATACGCAGTTTTCGTATGATGAAGTAACGAATACGTTTGTGATTGATTAAAATAGGAAACGGGTTGGTATTTTGAATTAAGATGGCTCCTGGAAGTTAAACTTTAACTTTCGGGGGCTTTTTATGTCCAAAATATGACCGATTATCTAAATAAATTTACCAACTATCTTATTTGACCAATATAAATGGGAATATCGGTATAATAATGGGTAATAAAACAGATGCGCATCGTGATTTAAGGGGGAGTGGGGATGTATTTAGAAACGAAGGAGTTGTCGAAAACATTTGGTGATCAGATAGCTGTCGATAACTTGAACATGTCGATTGATCAAGGTAGTTTTACAGCTATTTTGGGTCCGAATGGTGCTGGTAAATCCACCACAATATCGATGTTGTTGGGGTTATTACCAGCCACGAGTGGCAAGATTATTTATCATACAAAAACGCCAAAAATTGGGGTGGTCTTCCAAACTAGTGTATTAGATGCAGAACTAACTGTGATGGAGAATTTATCCGTCCGTCAGAAAATGACTGGCAAAGCGTATAAACAAGAAATTGATCAGGTGATGCATAAATTAGGGGTTAATTCATTTGCTAATAAGCGGTATGGTCAACTTTCTGGTGGGCAAAGGCGACGTACCGACATTGCGCGGGCATTAATAGGTAATCCAGATATTTTATTCTTAGATGAACCAACCGCAGGATTAGATATTCAAACTAGAAAAGCAATTTGGGGAATTCTAACAAAATTACGTCGAGAAGAAAATTTAACGATTGTTTTGACGACTCATTATTTAGAAGAAGCTGATCAATCAGATATGATTTTCATTATTGACCAGGGTAAATTAGTTGCTCATGGATCAGCTACTGACTTGAAATATCAATATGCGAAAAAACAATTGATATTAGAAACGGACGATTTAGAAAATGTAAAAAAACAGTTGCATACGGTCAAATATGCTGTTCTGTCAGACAATAAATTACAGATAATGCCAGAAAATACGCAAGAAGCTTTACGTCTACTGCATACTGTTGCACCAATGATTACACATTTTGAATATCGTGAAGGTACTATCGATGATGCATTCATTGCATTAACAGGAAAGGAGATGCATTGATATGCTTACATTATGCTATCGAAATTTATTATTATATTTTCGTAATAAGTCAGGGGTCTTTTTTTCATTACTCGCAGCATTGATTTCTTTTATTTTATATATTGCGTTTTTAAAAGACACGATTGCAGGTAGTTGGGGGAGAATACCGAGTCATACCGCATTCTTAGATTTATGGCTGATTGGCGGCACTTTAGGTATCACAGCAATTACAACAACATTATCTGCTTTAAGTCAGCGTGTTGAGGACCATGAAAAAGATACGGCAAATGATTTCATTTTAACTGGGACTAGTCGGTTTCAATTAGCCTTTGGATATGTTTTAAGTGCAACAGTGATTAGTTTTGTGATGCAGATTATCGTTTTTTTAGTGATGTATGGGTACTTTTATATTGTTGACGATTTAAACATTTCATTGTCAAAAATTTTTGTATTAATTGGTTTAATGACAATCGGGTCGATTTTAAATGCACTGGTTAGTACGATTATTATGATGTTCGTGCATAATCGAAATACGCTGAATGCGATTGCTAGTTTGGTTGGAACGGTATCAGGATTTTTGGTTGGTGCATATATACCAATTGGTATTCTACCGGAATTCGCGCAATTCTTAGTTAAATTGACTCCTGGTTCATATGTCGCATCGCTTTATCGTCAGACGTTACTGAATGACGATATGATAGATCTTTTTCCTAAAGAAGCGCAACGCAATGATTTTTCTGAAGAGCTAGGCATTCAGTTGAAATGGGACCATCTATTGAATTTTAACCAGTCATTACTGACGACGATTGGTTTATTTGTCCTTTTTCTAATGATCGTCTTAATTGTTGAATACAAAGCATCTAAGCAAATGAGCAAGTTAAATCATTAATAGTGCTCAGATGGTATGAGTTGTATTCAGACAGGTTGTTAGTTAGACTCGGAGTGTAGTCATATATAATATGCTAGATTGGAGAATGCGATGAAGAAAGTGACATTAGCAGGTGTAGAAGTACCAGCAATTGGAATTGGAACATGGCATATGGGGGAAGATCCCTCACAAGAACAACGTGAAATCCAAGCTATTCGTAGTGGCTTAGATGCTGGTGCCAGTGTCGTTGATACAGCTGAGATGTATGGTTCAGGTAAATCAGAAACATTAGTTGGCAAAGCATTGGCGCCTTATCAACGTGACGACATTTATTTGATTTCAAAGGTATTACCACATAATGCATCTAAGGCGAAATTGGAACAACATTTAGATGCGTCGTTACAGCGATTGCAAACGGATTATCTTGACCTTTATCTCTATCATTGGCGTGGTGGTGTGCCCTTAGCTGAAACGATTGCCGAATTAGATCGTATGAAGCAAATTGGGAAAATTAAATCCTGGGGCGTATCAAATTTTGACGTCACGGACATGGAAGAACTTTGGGACTTACCTGCCGGAAAGAATGCAGTCGTGAATGAAGATCTTTATAATATTGAGGAACGTGGTATTGAGTATGGTTTGCTGCCTTGGCAGCATGAGTATCATGTCCCTTTGATTGCCTATAGTCCAGTTGGTGGTAAACAGAATGAATTGGGAACGTCAATGCTGACTAACCAAGTAGTTAAAGAGATTGCTGACCAACATAATGTGACACCGTACGTATTGTTGCTCGCTTGGATTATACGAAATGGTCAGACGATTGCTATTCCACAGACTAATAATCCAGAACATGCTGCAGCAAATATGCAGGCGGCTGAATTGGAATTAACCACTGCGGAGCTTGCTCGGTTAGACCAAGAATACCCAAAACCAGATCATAAAGTACCCTTGGCTATAAATTAATATATTACTAATGCAAAAAGTGGTTGGAACTGTTATGTTGTTCCAACCACTTTTTTACTGTTTAGTTTTTAATGACAGTATCTTCACGAGCATGAATTAGCTCTGTAATTAATGTATTAGTTGGGGTAGGAATATTTAATTCCTTTCCCATACGTGCAATCGCACCGTTTAAGTAATCAATTTCAGTATGTCGTCCCGAGGCAATGTCTTGATGCATTGAGGGATAATGGTCACCTGCTTGATTGGGTGCCAGTGATGCGTTAATTGTTTTTGAAGCAAGTTCGGCAGTTAAAGGAATGCCTTTAGCCTGGGCGACGGCTTCAAATTCACTAACAACGCGCTTTGTTAAAATCGGTGTATATTGGCTTTTTCTAAGGTCCATAATTTTGCAATCTAGGATCGTACAGAAAGTATTTAGAACACTGTTTAAACAAGCCTTTTTCCAGATTGACAATAAGACATTGTTGCTAGGACGAGCATCTAAACCAGCTTCGTTTAGAACGTCATTAATTTTAATGACTGTTTCATGTGAAACATTTTCAATTGCTTGAAATTCGATATACCCAGAACCCTTTAGAACCACGGCACCAGGACCGACTAATTCACTCGTCCAGAGAGTTGTACCAACTAATAAGTCGAGGTGCGAGTTGAATTTTTTAATTGTTTCCAGGTTACCGATACCGTTTGATAAACATAAGACTGCTGTATTATCAGTTAATAGATGCGAAATTTTATTAAGCATATCATTTAACTGCATCGCCTTTGTGAATAGTAAAATCAGGTCAAAATCATCGTGAACATCTTCAGGAAAAGCAGCTGGAATCTTTACAAATCGTTGTTTGCCAGCGGTTTCTACAGAGAGCCCTTGTGTGTTGATCGTTGTGACATGTTCCGGCCACAAATCTATTAATGTGACTTGATTACCTGCTTGATGGAGCATGTAACCACAGCGACTGCCCATTGCACCACTACCTGCAATTGCTATTTTCATGATGTACCCTTTCTTTTAGAACGCTTTCATCTATATTTTACCAGAATTACAGCGTCGCATACGATATTGCGTTAGGGTATCATTTTATTATCTGACAAGGCAGCTTTTCTGATCAGAACAATCAACATTAATGATGTATCTAATATGAATAAATAAATTGGAAATGAGGCTGTACTAAATGACCAATGAGTGGTTGCCGCTAAAATTGCCGAGGTTGATGAAATCACACCACCGATGTAATAGATAGGGGCTTCGGTGTTGGGATAAAGCCAAGCCTTATGCAATGTTGGTAGCGAAGCAATCGCATCGCTAAGAATTGAAAAAATAATGGCAAGAATTGGATCATCAGTTAGGCGCCAAATCACGATGGCGAAGATAGCTACGATTCCGCAAAGGTAATCCAGAAAACTCAATTTCCAGTAAGCAGATTTGTTAAATATTGAAGCGATGAATACTAATAGAGGCATAAATCCAGCCATAAATACTGGTAAGATAGACCAATCAAAACCAGTTGCCGCAATCGTTGCGACAACAGAAATCAGTGGTGATACTGCCCACAGTAGCCAAGTCACTTTATTAGGTTGTGCTTTACCTTGTATGGTTGCGATTAAGTAAACTGAACCAAAAACAACGGAGCATAATGCACCGACTAACACAAGATATTGCATATTAATGGTCCTCGCTTAATATCATATCGATATGGGGGATGTCATCTTCTAGGTAGACATCAGAAACGGCTTGAAATCCAAAAGACTCATAAAAGTTGCGTAGATAATTTTGAGCGCCAATTTTAATATCCTTTTCCGGATAGAGCCGCCGAATTTCTTTGATGGTCTCGGTAACGATTTGACGGCCAAATTGTTGATGACGATAGGACTTGGCTACTAACACACGTCCAAAACGGATATAGTTTGGATCATCGTCAGAGATAATACGTGTATAAGCGACCAAACCATGATCATTTGTTAAATAAACGTGGCGGGCGTTAAAATCTTCATCATCAACCTCTTGATAGGCACAATTTTGTTCTACAACAAACACCTTGACACGTGCTTGCATAATAGTGATTAGTTCTGAACTATTTAGTTTATTGTTGTTTTTAATAGTAAGCGTTACTTCTGCCATGATTAACGCACCACCTCCTAGAAAAATAGATATTAAATGACTTCCTAATGCACAATGTTATCATATTTCGATAAATAAAAATGTATTTTTATTATATTTTTTAAATAAATATACATATTGGGTGTTGTTATTCATTATTTCTATGATACTTCATAAACGTTTAGCTTGACGATAATAATAAAATTCCGTAATCTTTAAGAAAAATAAGCAATTTAGTGGGGAAAACGTAATGAAGAATGTATATTTCAACCATGATGGGAACGTTGATGATTTAGTATCGTTATTGCTTTTGTTGCAAATGCCAGATGTTAACTTATTAGGGGTTGGGGTGACTGATGCCGATGGCTATGTTGAGCCATCGGTTTCAGCATCGCGAAAAATTGTTGATTTATTTGGTCATGAAGGTCGGCAACCGAGGGATATTGCCAAGTCAAATTCACGAGCTGCGCATCAATTTCCAAAAGAGTGGCGCTTAAGTTCGTTTTCATTTGATGATTTTCCAATTTTAAACGAGCATGGTGAGCCTAAAACACCAGTTGCGGCAAAAACAGGCCATCTGGACATGATTGATAAGATTAAGTCAGCGGATGACAGCGTAACTTTAGTTATGACTGGTCCATTATCGGACTTGGCACGTGCGCTAGATGAAGAGCCAAGCATTGTTGAAAAGATTGAAAGTGTTCATTGGATGGGTGGTGCTTTGAACAGCAAAGGGAATGTTGCTGAGCCGGGTGCCGACGACACGATGGAGTGGAATGCTTATTGGGATGCCGAGGCGGTGAAAAAAGTCTGGGATTCAGATTTGAAGATTATCATGGTCGGGTTGGATAGTACAGATCAAGTGCCTTTAACTGCTGAATTGCGGCAACGTTGGGCCAAGCAACGTCAGCACCCAGCGTTAGACTTAATTGGCCAGGGCTATTCATTAGTGCATTCGTTTGAGGCGAACTCGACTTATTATTTATGGGACGTGCTAACAACTTTGGCATCGGCCTATCCAGAATTAGTAGAATCGGTACAAGTAAAGACGGATGTGGTAACAACTGGTGCATCAGAAGGACGGACATATCAAACTGACGAAGGTCGTGAGATTACTTTTGTCACAAGTGTTAATGCAGAAGCCTTTTATGACAAGATTGATGAGCTAGCAAAATTAGGGGATAGTAAATAGTCGATAGATTGAACGAATTGAGGGAGTCATTCAAAATGGATAAGCAAGTGTTGATGCATCAAATTGCTAATAGATTAATCGTTTCATGTCAAGCGTTGCCAGGTGAACCGTTGTATACGGAAAAAGGTGGGGTTATGCCACTGTTAGCTCTGGCAGCACAACAAGGTGGTGCAGTTGGCATTCGTGCCAACTCAGTACGTGATATTCAAGAAATTAAGGCGGCGGTCAATTTACCCATTATTGGGATCATTAAGCGTGATTACCCACCTGAAGAACCGTATATCACGGCTACCATGCAAGAAGTTGATGAATTGATGATGGCGAAACCTGATGTGATTGCATTTGATGGCACATTGCGACCACGACATGATGGCCTAACGGTTAGCGAATTTATTGGTCAAATTAAGGAAAAATATCCAGAACAATTATTGATGGCAGACATTGCGACGTTCGCAGATGGCTTAAATGCATGGCAAGCAGGTGTTGATTTTGTTGGTACGACGCTTACTGGTTATACTGCGAATAGTGAAAAAATTGATGGCCCAAATTATCAATTGATCCAACAATTGGTTGATAATGGTATTGATGTCATTGCGGAAGGTAAAATTCATACACCTGAAGAAGCAAAAAGGATTCAAGGTATGGGTGTTGCTGGCATTGTCGTTGGTGGTGCGATTACCCGACCAAAAGAAATTACAGAGCGTTTTGTGCGTGAATTAAATTAGATTTTAAGCACAAAAGTGGTTGAGACAAAATAAATGTCTCAACCACTTTTTGATTACAAGGCCTTATATAAATTTATGACTCAAAATAAATATCCTGATGGCGCACGCATTTAGGATTAAATGCATGATGACAGTTTGGACATTCGTTTTGTGAATAATCTTGATAATCCATTGTCTGATGACACACACCACAAATGACGGACTTAGCTGTTGGATCAGCTGGTGCAAATTTGTGTGTCATGATGGCATCATGACATAGATAACAAGCAAAGTATCGATGACATTGGGCACATGCTAGGGCAACGACATCATTCTCAGTACGGTAGTGCATGCAACGTCCGTCTTGATCTAAATCAATACCGTGTATTGGTAATGTTGACTCATTCTTATCTAAAGACGGTTGTTTTGATAACTTCGCCACTTGTAAATGATTTTGTAATACCATGTTCATCCTCAATAATTAAACCACCATCATTGGCAATTTGTTTTGCAGTACCAGTAATCATTTTGTTACCCAATTTTAGGGTCACTTGTTTACCGATAACATTTGAACGCCGACGATATTCATCTAATAGAGCCGGAATATCACCATGGTCATAAGTATCAATAATACGTTGTGCTAGTGTAACTAATAATTGATTGCGATCAACCGTCACTTTGCTGTTGATACCTTGCGCAATATTTGATAATTCATCAGGGAAAGTTTCAGTGGTCAAATTTAGACCAATTCCCATAATGAATGCCGACGCTGACTTAGATTCAAGTTCAATATTTGCTTCGGTAATAATGCCGCCAACTTTTTTATCATTAATAAATAAATCATTGACCCATTTCAAATCAATCCGTTCATCCGGGAAGAATTGCTCCAAAGTTTGCGCAATAATAACCGCCATGCTGGTAGTTAGTAAGCCGACTTGCGACCAATCTTCGGTCTTGTTAGGCAGAACAATCGTGAAATATAGACCACTAGTGGCAGGAGAATAAAAGGCACGACCACGCCGACCATAACCACTGGATTGTGATTCAGCAGCAAAGATAACCGGCTTTTGTACTTGATGCGTGGTTAAATATTGCTTAGCTAGGTGCTGAGTTGATGTGACTTCTTGTTCAACAAATATGTCATCAACATGTTGATCATCCAAGTAATAGCGCACAATATCTTCGTCTAGAGTAGGTGTCTCAATATATTGATAGCCTAAATTTTTGCGGCTTTCAATATGATGATTCTTCTTTTTTAAAGCATTAATAGCTTTCCAAATACTTTCGCGACTGATTTGTAGGTCAGTTGCTAACTCGTCCCCGGATGTCCAGTCACCTTGATGAGCTAATAGTTCAAATAATACTTTTTGCTTGGTTGTTGTCACAATAATCTCCCTCTAAAAAATGCCTTGAAGCGCAGGTATTTTTCTTAATCGTCTAGCTAATATAACTGATAGTGTTGCTTTAATCATATCACCTGGTAGGAAAGCGACATTAGAAAGTAGTGCGGTCGTCAATGACATGTGTGATTGAACAGAAAGCCAGATTGAGCCAATGATATCAATCAATAAGACGCCAGCAATCATAACAGTTACTAATTCTAGCCACCAAGAAAGCCGATTGTGTTGTTTAAGTAAATAAAGTAATGATCCCAAGACTGCTGGTACGAGTAACCAGGCAATCAAATATCCGCCGGTTGGTCCAAGAAAAACGGCAAAGCCACCGCGTCCACCAGATAAGACTGGTAATCCGAAAAGTGCCAATGCTAAAAATAAAGCTGTAGATAATGTACCATATTTGGCACCTAATAATTCAGTTGTTAATAGGACGCCCATATTTTGAAGAATGATTGGTACAGGAATAAAACCAAGTGGGATACCTGGAAACACACCAAGAATAATCAAGACGGCGGTCATCATTGCGGCCAGAGTTAGTTTCTTTGTTTGTTGGTTCTGCATAATAGTTGTATCCAGTCTGAAAGATTTTTAGAACAAGTTCATTATAACGATTAGTAACCTTTAAATCAATAGTTGGGTTACTGTAATGATAATACGAACAATTATTGTTTATTTTTATTTTTAGTTAATAGATATGTTGATTTTACAGTGATAATAATGAATATGTTTGTTATAATCTTAGTTATTCAAGAACGATATATTTTTTGAGGTGATGATGATTAATTACAAAACAGTTTTACAAGGCAGTTATTATACGGCTATTGATGAAAATCAAGTGGGCCATCAGGCGAATAGTCTAGTTTGTATTAACGACGAAGGAACGATTGCGCGGATTGTTTTAGCAGGGGATGACGATTATCAAGTAATTGTTAATGATGCAAAACAGCAGGGGACATTGGTGTCCTTGTCTGATGACCAAGTGCTATTACCTGGCTTCATTGATTTACATGTCCATGCACCACAATGGCCAAATTCGGGATTAGCCTTAGATAGGCCGTTATATGAGTGGTTAGAAGAATATACTTTTCCATTAGAAGCCAAGTTTAAAGAAGCTAAGTATGCTCATTTAGTGTATGACAATCTTGTTGAGACATTGTTGGCCAACGGGACAACGACAGCCCTTTATTTTGGTTCGGTCGATAATACAGGTAATTTAGAGCTTGTTAAATCATGTCTAGCACATCAGAAACGAGGCTTTGTTGGGAAAGTTGTCATGGATAATCCAGAGCAAACACCAGCATATTACCGCGATGAATCAGCAACTGCGGCTCTAAATGAAACAGAAAACTTTATTCATGAAGTGGCAACTTTAAATGAAAACCAAACGATACCGGTAACCCCAGTGATTACACCGAGGTTTTTACCATCTTGTACAGATGATGTCTTGGCTGGTCTAGGCAAGCTAGCAGCTAAATATGATTTACCAATTCAGTCGCATTGTAGTGAAAGTGATTGGGAAAATGGGTACGCATTGACAACCCACGGTAAACGTGATGCCACTGTGTTAGATGAGTTTGGCCTATTAACGGATAAGTCAGTGATGGCGCATGGCACATTATTGAATGGTGAAGATATCCAGCGATTTAAAGATCGTGGCGTCGGTATTGCCCATTGCCCTATATCTAACGTCTATTTTGGTAACGCTGTATTGCCAGCTAAAAAATTACTGTCAGAAAATGTCAAAGTGGGGATGGGAACGGATATTTCTGGGGGCTATGATCCTAGTGTTTACCAAAATATTCGCCAAGCTATTATGTCATCACGGTTACTCAATGACGGGGTAGATAGTGAGATAACGCCTGACTTACGTGGTAAACATGATGCAGCAATTACTGCCAAAAATGCTTTTTATATGGCGACCGTTGGTGGAGCTAAAAGTTTAAATTTGGCGACGGGACAAATTAAAGAAGGCTATATAGCTGATTTACAGATTGTCCATGCAAAGTATCCAACGTTTGGTCAACAAGTGCCAGAAGATACATTCGAAAAATTGATGTATCAAACCACAGTATCGGAAATTGACCATGTGATGACACAAGGTGTTTTTGTTAAATAGAATGTTTCATGTGGAACATTGTGGACTAAAAGGAGAAGAAAAAGTTCATGGCTGAAGAGAAGAGTGGCTTATTAATTGGAGCAAATGATAAGGTTCCAGCAGCAGAAGCGGGCTTATTAGGTTTGCAACACGTACTTGCAATGGATGTGTATGTACCGCCACTAATTATTGCTGGTTTGCTTTCAATGAGTGCTGTAGAAACGTCCGGCTTCTTACAAGTTGCCTTTCTAGCATGTGGTATAGGTACTTTGCTACAAACATCAGTATTTATGAAAATGCCCATGTCACAAGGACCTTCATATGTTCCTATAGGGGCTATTGTGGGTGTATTCATGGCCAATGGAGCTGCTAATGGTGGCATGGCTGCTGTTATTGGTTCGAGTGCAGTCGCTGCGGTTTTGTTGATTTTACTTGGCTTATCAGGTGTTTATCAAAAAATAGTTAATACGTTGGTGCCATCTATTGTTGGTGGTACGATTATCACCTGTGTTGGGTTATCTCTGTTGCCATCAGCTTTGAATGATAATATTTTTAAAGCAAGTGGAAATATTTATCAAAATATTGAATTAGCTGCTATCACGATGGTAGCATTATTAATTTCAATTGCGATTGGGACACACTTACCACAATTACAGAGAATTTTTAAGATTGGTTCAATTGTGATTGCTTTGGCAGTTGGTACCATCGCGGCAAGCTTTATGGGGCTTATGAATTGGTCAACAGTAGCCAAAGCTGAATGGTTTAGCTTACCGCAATTTACAGCATTGCACTACGGGGTAAGTTTTAATATATCAGCCATCATTACGTTTATTATTATCTTTATGGTTTTAACTACTGAAACGACTGGTACATGGTTCGCCATGAGTGCGGTGACGAAGGAAGAAATTACTAATAAACAGTGGAATCGTGGTGTAATTGGTGAAGGTTTAAGTTGTTTGATTTCGGCTTTGCTAGGTAGTACGCCAATGACAGGGTATTCAACTAATGCTGGGGTTGTTTCAATTACTGGTGTCGCTAGCCGGCGAGTATTTGTGGCTGCCGGAATTTGGTTTGTTATTTTAGGATTCTTTGGTAAGTTGTCAGCATTACTTGCCGCAATTCCATCAGCGGTCGTTGGTGGTGTCTTTGCAGTTATTGTTGTAATCATCATGCTAAGTGGTTTGAATGTTATTGGTGATTTGAATATGACGGGGAATAAGGGTTATGTGATTGGTGTGCCAATTGTTATGACGTTAGCTTTGGTGTTCTTACCTGATAAGGTAGTTAACGATTCACCACAAATGTTGCAATATTTGTTAGGATCACCAATTACGGTGGCAGCAATTACGGCAGTGATTTTGAATTTGCTGTTATCAACAAAAAATTCAGTGGCTCCAGTATCTACTGTTGATTAGAAAATATTTGAGCGAAGAGAGCAGTGCGTTTTGTGCCGCCCTCTTCGTTTTTATTTACAACAAAAAACCGACAGCAACGACTTTTTCATTGCTATCGGTTTTAAATAGAAGTTAGTTTTACTCATCAGGCATCATGTACCGTAGATAGTAAGTGTTGTCTTTACCGAAGTAATACGTATGTCCATCAATCACGTGGTAACCTTGTACGGGTTGTCCATCATTTTCGATGTAGTACTTGTTACCATAGGCTTCCACCCATCTATTTGTCTGACGGACACCATTCTCGAAGTAATTGTACCTGCTGTTCAGCATACGGAATCCTGTGTAAAGTTTACCATCTTCAATCCAGCGCCAGCCGACACCTTCGAAGTTAATATAACCACTTGGGACTTCCTCACGTAGATAGTAAGTACCATTTGATCCGAAGAAGTATGCTTGACCGTTAATGAACTGATAACCTTGTACAGCTCGTCCATTACTATCAAGGTAATAGGTCAATCCGTAGGCCTTGGCCCATTGATTGTTCTGGCGAACACCATTAGTGAACCAGTAATAAGAACCAGCGTAATAGCGCATTCCGGTATATGGTTGTCCATTTTCTAACCAATTATACCCACCATTAGCAGTAGAAACTTCCGGTGAGTAAACGTAACCTGTTCTAGTGTCTTGTTGTGTATTTACTTGTTGCGTTGTGCTTGCAGTAGTATCTGCAGAAACCAATGTTGTCGGTGTGATGGCTAAGCCACCAAGGACAGCACCACCTACTAAGGCTGACACTAATGAAGCTTTACTAATAAGTCGAGTTGTCATTTTGTGTACCTCCTTTGTATATTATTAATTTTAACAAAGGCGGCAATATAATGTTACTAATACGTATCCAAAAAATGTCAAAATAATGACATCACATGCCAAAAAAGACTATTAAAACAAACTTAAATGCATGTTTATTAGAATTTAGACTTTATATCTGATGAAGCTGTAGAGGATATGATTGTTAGAATCAATGGTTGTTGAAACAGTCATTAAATGAGAAAAATGTATTTTTTATATCTCTTGCAAATTGTATATCACAGTGTTAAAATCGTTAATAATTAAAATTACATTAAAAATCCGATGAGAAGAGTAGCTGCTATGTATCTTTAACAGAAAACCTTGTAGATGAGATTAGGTATTGAGAACAGCGGTGAAGATGAGCTCTGATAATTTTCTTTTTTGTTCACGCAAAGGGAACGGTTGAATTCGTTATAATTCCAGTGAGGCACTATTTTCCGCGGAATAGTGTGAATAGGGATGGTAACGCGAATATTCGGCCCAAAGGTAAGTAATTGCCTTTGGGTCGATTTTTTTGTAAATTTTAAAAAATTAAAAATTGAGGTATATGAAACATGACAGAAGCCACTGTAAATAAAATTCAATTTCCAAATCGGTATGATGTCGTTGGTAGTTTGTTAAGAACGGATGAATTAAAGGTCGCACGTGACAATTTTGAGACAGGTAACATTATACAAGCACAATTGACGGCCATTCAATATGAAGAAACTAAAAAAATTGTTGATGAACAAGTTGCACTAGGTTTGAAAGATGTGACTGATGGTGAATTTAATCGTTCTTGGTGGCATTTAGACTTCTTATGGGGGTTAAATGGGGTGTCAACTTATGACTACCACAAGAGTTATAATTTCCATGGTAGTAAAACGCGAACGGATAATGTCGAATTAGTTGGTAAAATTGCCTATAACCCAGAGCATCCTTTCTTTGATAGTTTTAAATATCTGGCATCTATTACACCAGATGGCGTGACACCTAAACAAACGATTCCGTCACCATCAATGTTGTTCCGTGACAATCGTAGTGATAACTGGTCTGAATTTTATGATACTTATAATGAGTATCTGACGGATTTGGCTAATGCTTATCATCAAACGATCTTACACTTTTATGAACTAGGGGCGCGTTATGTACAACTTGATGATACAACGTGGGCATTTCTGATTAGTAAATTGCATGAGACGGCTGACCAACCAGAAGAGCATCAAAAGTATTTACAAATCGCTCAGGATGCAGTCACAGTTATCAATGCGCTATTGAAGGATTTACCAGAAGACTTGACGGTTACAACGCATATTTGTCGTGGTAATTTCCAATCAACTTATTTGTTTGCAGGTGGTTATGATGATGTTGCTGAGTATCTAGGACAACTAAATTATGATGGCGTCTTTTTGGAATATGATGATAGCCGTTCTGGTTCATTTGGACCTTTAGCTAAAATTTGGAATGGGGATAAAAATAAGCGCATTGTCCTTGGCTTGATTACTTCAAAGCAACCTAAGCTTGAAGATCAGAGTACGATAATCGACCGGGTCAATGAAGCGGCCCAATATGTACCATTGGAAAATCTTGCCTTATCAACACAATGTGGTTTCGCTTCTACAGAAGAAGGTAATAAATTAACACAACAGCAACAGTGGGATAAGTTACGTTTTGTTATTCAAACTGCTGAAAAAATTTGGGGCGAATAAATTTATTGCTAACTATTGAACTGAAAATAAGCGATTAGTCAAAGGTGTATTGCCAGGGTTAATCGCTTATTTTATTGGGCATGTCCAAAATACTTAAATGCCAGCAACAGTAAAGATGAAAGCGCTTAAAAAGTTAGTGAAATTCTGATATAATTAGCTTAAGCAGTTAATAAATATAAAATAAAAAAAGGAAACAGTATTGCTCCCTTTGAAAGGATTATTGTCATGACACTAACACCGCGTATTTCAATTGCAACTATGATGACTGTACTGCCACTAAAAGGGAAAATGTTTTTTGAAAAGTCGGCGGATGGCTACTTCAAAACATCAGATATTGGTCCTCAGATAGATATTTTCGTTAAAGACCCAGCTGATGTTGAACAAATGCTAACTGAATTTAATTATGCTATTGATGAGCATTCGGTTGATGAGAATAAAAACGAATTTATTCAATATACTGACTTAAAATTAGTTAAATAGACAAAATAAAAATGCCCTTAGGAAATTTTTGGTATTCCTAGGAGCATTTTTTCAGCTATTTAACTAATGATGTCTGTTGCACGTCGGCAATCGTCTTGGTACCGGCTAATTGCATTGTAATTTTGAATTCGTGGTTCAAATGGTTGACCACATCAGTGACACCCTGGGCACCACCTAAGGCGAGCCCGTATATAATTGGTCGCGCTAAGGCTACTAAGTCAGCACCAGATGCGAGTGCCTTAAAAACATGGGATCCGCGGCGCACACCACTGTCAAAAATAATTGGCACTTGGTGGTTAACAGCAGTGGCAATGCCCTGTAGAACGTCAATTGATGCGGGACCACCATTTAATTGACGACCACCATGATTAGAAACCCAAATTCCCTGCGCACCAGCACTAATTGCTAATAAAGCATCTTCAGGCGTTTGGATTCCTTTGATAATAACTGGCAGATCAGTGTAATCGATGACACGTTTAATATCAGCAACACCAATTTGATGTGCTTCGTTATCAAACACATCTTTCCCATGGCCGACACCAACATCAGACTGCCCAGAGCCGACACGAAAATCTTCTAGATTGGCCATTGGTACTGGAAAGTGGAAATCATTAACGACATCTGATTCACGGTACCCGGCCGCCGTTAGATCAGTTGTAATGACGATGGCTTTAATACCGGCCGCCGCTTTATCAAGTAGAAATTTGTTAAGACCGTCGTCTTGGCTAAGATATAATTGGAAAAATTGTGGCGCGCCACACCCTGCGCTGCTGCCGGTGCCATGACAATTGGTGTATCCAATGGTAGACCAAAGATACTTGTTTTGGTTTCTGGGTTACCAATATTTGATAATACATGCGGTAAAATCTGAGTATGGTTGAAAGCAATGGTATTTTCTCGTAGCGTCCATTCATCTTCTGAACCACCTCTAATAAAATCAAAGCCATCTTTAGGCAAAATTTCTTTTGCTAATTTTTCTAGTGATGGTAAGCTAACAACATTTAAATGTTGTTCTCGTTCACTCAATTCATAACCATTGACTACTACCAATATCATATCCCCAAAATTTCATTAATGTTTTTCATTATTTTATCATTTTTCGTTAGCTATCGTTTGAGGAATTTAAAAAATGAAGGACTTTAGGCTAAAGTATGAGAGGAATATTTGCATAATATACCATCCGGGTTATATTTATACGTAAGAGATTAAGAATTAAAGAGGTAAACACATGACCGGTATTCAACGACAAGAAGCCATTAAAGCAGCATTAAGTAATCCAGATACAGTCATTAGTGCCAATAAATTTGCGAAACAATTTAAAGTATCACGTCAGACTATTGTGGGTGACATTGCCTTGCTACGAGCAAGGGGCGAGCAAATAATTGCGACGCCACAAGGGTATCGTTATCAAATGAAACAACAGCAGCATACGATTTTAGTTGTTCAGCACACCGCAGCACAAATCGCCGATGAATTAATGGCTTTGGTGAATGCGGGTGTTACTGTGGCAGATGTACAAGTAGATCACCCAGTTTATGGGCTCCTAAAAGGTGAATTAGCTATTCAAAACACTGCTGATGTGAAGCAATTTATCTATCGTTTAGAACAGACCGATGGGGAACCATTATCAACATTGACGAATGGTTTGCATATGCATCAAATAGAGTATGAAGATGTGGCAGATTTAGAACAAGCCAAAACAGCATTAAGACAATTAAATATTTTGTATGAAAATTAGCTAGGTTGACAAGACACCCCCGTGTTGCTATGATTTAAACATCAAAATGGTGTCAAGACACCTAGATAGGAGTAGGCTGGTTATTTACCAGTTAGTATTTTAGTACGTCATGAGTAATATACGGAAACTGTTGACTGTTACGGGTTTAGCATGGCTGTTTGATGCCATGGATGTGGGGTTATTGTCATTTATTTTGGTGGCTATTCAACAGGAATGGGCACTCTCTTCAATGCAAGTAGGCTGGATTGGGTCGGTTAATTCGATTGGTCTTGCGGTTGGTGCGTTCACATTTGGTGCTTTGGCAGATCAAAAGGGTCGCAAGTTAATGTTGATCGTGACTTTGTTGGTTTTTTCAATTGCGACAGGGTTATCTGCTTTGACTGTCGGCTTTGTTAGTTTTATTATTTTACGTTTCTTTGTCGGAGTTGGCTTGGGTGGTGAATTACCGGTCGCTTCTACGTTAGTGTCCGAAAGAGTTCCTAAAGAGCGGCGCGGTCGAATTATTGTCTTATTAGAAAGTTTCTGGGCTGTCGGTTGGTTAATTGCTAGTTTGTTAGCTTACTTTATTATGCCCAAATTTGGTTGGCGCATAACGTTGGTTGTTTCGGCACTAACAGCATTTTATGTATTAGTACTGCGTCGGCATTTACCAGGTGATAAACAAACCAGTCACACGTCACCAAAACCTAAGGAATCAATTGGTAAGAAATTAGCCCAATTATTTCATAAAGATCATCGTCAGCAGACGATTATGCTTTGGATTGCTTGGTTTATGATTATGTTTTCGTATTACGGTATTTTCTTGTGGTTACCAAGCGTATTAGTTGGCAAAGGTTTTAGCATGGTGAATAGTTTCGGTTATGTTGTTATTATGACATTAGCGCAATTGCCAGGTTATTTTACGTCAGCTTGGCTTGTTGAGAAATGGGGACGAAAGCCAGTCATTGCACTATTTTTAGCAGGAACAGCAATCTTTGCCATGGTATTTGGTTTTTCTGATAGTTTGACTATGATTATGATATCGGGGATGTTGCTATCCTTCTTTAACCTGGGGGCCTGGGGAGCGATGTATGCTTATTCGCCTGAATTATATCCAACGTCAATTAGAGCAACGGCTAATGGTGCTGCGCAAGGCTTTGGTCGTTTAGGTGGTATATTAGGACCACTTTCAATTGGTTTCTTTTTGAGTTTGCATTTCACATTTGCACATATATTTAGTGTTTTCAGTGTTGCTTTAGTCATTGCAATAGTTGTTATTTTGACTATGGGTAAAGAGACACGTGGTACATCGATTGATTAATAAAATATGTTTTTAATGAAGAGGTTGGGACAAAACAACGGTCCCAGCCTCTTTGTGCTAAAAATGCATTAATTATAAGGCTATAAACTTTATAGCATAAACGTGTTCCAAAAGTCTGAAGTCTCAATGTGACGCGATTTGAGACATTCCTGTCTTTCGCTTTGCTTCGGCCAAAGTTGATGCAAATAATGTTACACACCGGCTTCAACGTTCTCTTTTTGACACATGAGAAATCTAGAACTTTGCTGTTTGATACTGGAAATGATAAGGTACACGTAATTATTGGTGCTTGTTCTTCAGAATATTTGTCAAGGAGGTTTGCCGATGACAAAGAACGTGAATGAAACTGATGTTGCACAAAACGAATTTCCAAAACAAGAACAGCCTGAACCAGGGCTGCAAAAAAAGATGACACCCGTCCCTGATGATGGTAGTACGAGTTATATTGGTCATGGCCGATTGAAAAATAAAAAAGCATTGATTACGGGTGGTGATTCTGGAATTGGTCGGGCAGTAGCAATTGCATACGCACATGAAGGGGCAGATGTGGTGTTGAATTATTTGCCAGCAGAAGAGGAAGACGCGCAAGATGTTAAAAATATTGTGACCAATTTGGGCAGACGGATTGCACTTGTCCCAGGTGATCTCAGACAGGAAACGTTTAGTCAGCAATTAGTTGCACAGGCAGTCTCATTTTTTGGTGATTTTGACATTTTAGTATTGGTTGCAGGAAAGCAGCACGCTGTATTTGATATTGAGGATTTATCGACAGATCAATTAGTTGATACTTATACGACTAACGTATTTAGTTTGGTGTGGTTGATTAAAGCAGCATTACCGCATTTGAATAAAGCGGGTAGCATTATTACAACAAGCTCGGTACAAGCAAAAAAACCTCTGCCATATCTGGTTGATTATGCAAGCACAAAAGCGGCTATTCGTAATATCACGGAAAGTTTAGCCAAACAGTTGGCACCTAGAAATATCCGTGTAAATTGTGTCGCACCTGGACCAATTTGGACACCGTTCCAGATTGCGGGTGGTCAGCCACAAGAAAAGGTTCCAGAACTTGGTAAAAATACCGCAATGGGCCGACCAGGTCAGCCAGCGGAGGTAGCAGGTGCTTATGTTTATTTGGCTTCCGGGGATGCGACATATGTGACGGGAGAAACTATTCATGTTGCAGGTGGTTGAAGGTATTAGAATTAAAATTTACAGATTGATAATTAATAAATTTTTAGCATAAAAAAGGTGGTTAAGACAGAATAAATGTCTTAACCACCTTTTTTGTGTATGTTTCATGTGGAACATCAAATAATCTTGTAAGCTTCGAGTTGAATTTATTGATAAACTTTTTTCAGATTATCCAAATCTTGTGTAGTTAGGGTTGTTTTACCTTGATCAACTGGATACATCACTGAATCCTTATTTTGCGTATGATCTAGGCCAAGCGCATGACCAATCTCGTGAACTGCGGCAGATAGTCTAGCCGGGTAGGCGGTGTTAAGCGTCGCCTTACCGTGATTATAATCAGAGCTAACTAAGCCATATTGTGAATATATTTTTGGTCCACCAACACCTAGTTCTTGCATATTATTTTCATCACTGATGGTTTTATTGTAGATACCGAGACGTAAAGTGTTTTTTGAATCATCTTGCTCTGTGGCAGTTAGTTTCACAATACCCGTTTGATTGTAGACATCAATGGCTTGTAAAAAGATTTGGCGAGTTGCTTCTGGCACATCATCATCAAAGTAGTATCTGTATGTATTCGATAATTCTTTATCAACAACGATTGATTCTAAACCAGATTCTGACTGTGACTCGGAATTTTGTGTATCCGAATGGGTTTCAGTTTTACTGTCGACTAAAAAGGGGATTTTTTCTGACCAATTTTTTAGGTCAACGGTCAGCGTGGTGAGTTGATTATTGATTTGTTGGCTAACCGTGGGAGTTGTTGCCCAATTATAGACAAGGATGGCGACAATAATTAAAAAAATACTTTTTAAGAATTTCAATGCGGACTCCTTTCTAATGGTCTTTAAGTGATGTTTTATAAGCCATGTTACATAATAACATACGAAATTAAGGGTTACCTTATAGTGAGAGAATTTTGAAATTAAAGAGGTTGGGACAAAACAATGGTCCCAACCTCTTTGTGCTAAAAATACATTAATTATAAGGCTATAAGTTTTATCGCATAAACGCGTTCCAAAAGTCTGAAGCCTCAATGTAACGCGATTTACGACATTCTTGTCCTTCGCTTTGCTACGGCCAAAAATGACGCAAATAACGTTACACCCCGGCTTCAAAGCGACTTTTGTCTCGCTCTCATTTATTGCATATTAACTATAGAAAAGCTTTAAATTAATGTCCTGATTGTAATTGCCGAATCCTTTACCAAATAAGGTACAGCCACCTTGGTTTTCAGACTCTGTTTTGATTGCAAAACGAATTTTAAATGTTTGTCGAGAAATATCAAGATCAGATAGGGAGATAGAGGTAAATGGTTGGCCGTCTAAGTATGTGCCATGGTTCGTGATGCGCAAGATTTTTTGTATACCATATTGATTCACGTTATCTGGCACCCAATCAGGGGTGTACTTACCACGGATATCGGAAAAATCACCAGGGCTTGTCCAAGTGCCAACTTCGACGTCATTGATGTAGAACGTAATATCTGATGGCCAGGCATTATTTGAAAATGGAAATTCAGAACCTAGTTCGATAGACATATCCAACATTTCAAGATGTTCATTTTTTTCTAAAAAATTGGGCGATTGGTATTCAACAAAGCCATTAGAAAACCAAATCATACCAGCATAAATCCGGTGTGGATCCATAAAATAGGCGGGATTATCTACTTTACCAATGTAGTCATCCTGTCCTGCTAATCCGCAAGATGGTTCTACGGAAAAGTCTGTGTATTGTCCGACGGGAATGTTTGTTTCGTGAACATCGAAGGATGGATAAATACGCTCTGGAAATCTGACCGATATATTATCCACTTTTAACATAGAAAGTTTATTATGTCCGTCTTTTGCAAAAGCAATAATACCAGCATCTGCTAAGGTTTGCAGATGTTTGAGCGTAATTGTTGTACTAATGCCAAGATGATCAGCGATATCGCGCACATTGAGTTTCTCGTGAGATAAAATTTGAATAATTTTCAAGCGCATGGGATTTGCGAGTGCTTTATAAACGGGTAATGAATTTTCAGAAATATCTAATTGCATATGCGAACTCCTAAAATAACAAAAATATTGTTTGTTTATTAAACAATAACATAAATGTTTCTTTTTAGTGAATGAAAAGACTTTTTAAGGGTTCTTTTAATAATAAAAGTGTTATTTATATCATAAAATCAGTAAAAAAGATTAACAAAAAGGTATTGAAAGCGCTTGCAAAGTGATTTAAAATAAACGTGTTGAGAAATAAATCACATACTAAAAAGGTGGTACAAAAAATGGCTAATAATTATATCAACCCGTTAATTATTCAACGGGCTGATCCATATATTTATAAACACACAGACGAGTATTACTATTTTACTGCATCTGTTCCTGCTTATAATTTAATCGAAATTCGCCGTGCCAAGACAATTAATGGATTAGCACATGCGATGCCAAGGACTGTTTGGCGTAAACATGATCAGGGTGAAATGAGTCAACTGATCTGGGCGCCAGAAATACATTATATCAATAACAAATGGTATATCTACTTCGCTGCAACAGATACAACTGAGTTCGATGAATTAGGTATGTTTACCCATCGCATGTATTGCATTGCATGTGATAACGACGACCCAATGGTAGGTGAAGAGGTCTGGCATGAAAAAGGACAAATTGTGACTGATAAGGACACTTTTAGTTTAGATGCGACGACCTTTACGCATAATGACAAACTCTATTATGTTTGGGCGCAAAAAGATAAAGAAATTAAGGGGAATTCTAATCTATACATTGCTGAAATGAGCAATCCATGGACGCTTAAAACGCAACCAGTCATGCTTTCAAAACCGGAATTTGATTGGGAAACAAAAATCTTTTCAGTGAACGAAGGACCAGCTGTCTTGAAACGAAATGGGAAAATCTTTATTACCTTTTCTGGATCGGCTACTGATGAAAATTATGCCATGGGCATGCTATGGATAGACGATAGTGAAGATGTATTGGATGCAGATAAATGGCACAAACTTGACCATGCTATTTTCCAATCAGATATGGACAATGGCCTATACGGTCCGGGACATAACTCCTTTACCGTCGCAGAAGATGGTGAAACAGATCTATTAGTTTATCACGTACGAAATTACTTAGATATCAAGGGTGATCCACTATATGATCCTAATCGTCATACGATGGTTCAGCCGTTTACCTGGAATAGTGATGGCTTTCCAGAATTTGGTAAGCCAGTACCGTTTTCATTTGATTAGAAAATACAGAGGGGAGTAATAACATGAGCAACATGGTAAAAGAAAGTCGCCATTTTTGGGGATTTGCTCTTTCAGAATTTAGTTATTTCTTTATTTGGGCAATAACATATGGATTCCTGACATTATGGCTAGAGAAAGTTGCTAACGTAACTGGTGCGCAGGCAGGAGTTATCTTTTCATTGATGGCAGGTATGTCGTTAGTGTTCCAACCTATCTTTGGCGTTGTTTCTGATAAGTTAGTCTTTAGAAAGAACTTATTGTTAACGATTTCGATTGCGGCAATTTTAACCGGACCATACTTCCAATGGTTGTTTATGCCACTTTTCAACATTAGTCCAATTCTAGTATCTGTGATTACAGGTGTTTTCTTGGCCTTTGTTTTAAATGGTGGTGTTTCAGTTATTGAACAATATGTTGAACGTGCTTCAATAGCAAATAAATTTGAATATGGTCATGCCCGCATGGGTGGCTCAGTTGCAGGTGTCGTTGCTGCGATTGTGGCCGGTCGTTTAATTCTGTGGGAACCAAATTCAATTTGGTGGGCAACATCAGCAGCCGCCGTATTTTTGACATTACTATTGGTATTTTCAACTAAGATAAATTTTGAAAATGCTGCAGCAGTTATGGGTGACAATAAAGATGAAAAGATGACCAAAAAAGATATCTTCTCAATCTTTAAATTACGTAACTTCTGGATTTTAGCTTTGTTCTATATGGGTGCTTCGGCCTTATTTGATGTTTTTGACCAACAATTTATTGTTTTCTTTAAAACTTTTTTTGAAACAGATGCACAAGGTACAATGGTTTACTCATACATGACTTCTGCGCAAACCGCATTAGAATTGGTTCTGATGATTCCAATGCCTTATATTATTAACAAAATTGGTGCCCGTAATGGATTGATTATTTATGGATTCTTAACTTGTCTACGAATCGTTGGGTCAGCATTATCACCTTCATGGATTTGGATTATATTCTTCCGCTTGTTGGCTGGACTTGAAATGCCATTATTGCTTGTGTCAATTATGAAGTACATTGCAGAGGCATTTGATATTCGTTTGTATGCAACTATTTATGCTTTGGCATCAAATTTTGCTAAGCAAATCTCTGTGTTCATTTTCTCTTCTGCTGCTGGATCAATGTATGACTCAATTGGGTATCAACATACGTACCTTATCTTAGGCGGTATCGTGTTTGTGATTACATTGATTGCTGCCACATTCCTTGAAAAAGGCCAGAAATTGAGCACGGTTAAGCATTCTGATGATGTTGAAACAGATGTTGTCGAAGAATGACACCACACATGAACAAACGTTATCAGTTAAACGTTATCAGTTGATCTAACGAATCAAATTTCAGAAATTGATCCTAGATTGTGGGGTTCTTTTACGGAACACCTTGGGCGCAGTGTTTATGAAGGTATTTATCAACCTGAGCATGAAACGGCTGATGAAGATGGCTTTCGAAAAGACGTTATTGAAGCAGTAAAGAAGCTGAAAGTGCCGCTTATTCGTTATCCAGGTGGAAATTTTGTGTCTGGTTATAATTGGCAAGATGGTATTGGCCCTAAAGATGAACGACCAGTGCGTCTTGATTTAGCCTGGCGTAGTTTGGAAACTAATCAATTTGGTTTGCATGAATTTATTAAATGGTGTAAAAAAGTTAATGCTGCTCCTGATATGGCGGTAAATCTTGGTACACGAGGAATTGATGAAGCACGAAATTTAGTTGAGTACTGTAACTTTCCAAAAGGGACATATTGGAGTGATTTACGGCGTAAAAATGGTGCTGAAGAGCCGTTAAATATTAAAGTTTGGTCAGTTGGAAACGAGATGGATGGTGACTGGCAAATCGGACATCAAACGGCACATGAATATTGTCGTTTGGTGCATGAAACTGCCAAAGCCATGCGTTTGGTTGATCCGAGTGTTGAGTTAGTTGCTTGTTGTAGCTCAAATCATCAAAATGATACCTATGGTAGTTGGGAAGAAACAGTTTTAGATAATGCGTATGATGATGTCGATTATTTATCTTTGCATCAATATTATGATAATTATGAAGATAACTTGTCAGAGTTCTTAGGTAAATCCGTTGATTTTGATAATTTTATTTCAGAGGTTACTGCAATTAGTGATGCTGTGAAAGCGCGGAAACATAGTCATAAGCAAATTAACTTAGCTTTTGATGAGTGGAATGTATGGTATCACTCAGTAGGAGCAGATGATGAGCAAGAACCATGGACACAAGCACCGCATTTGTTGGAAGACCATTATGATTTTGAAGATGCGCTATTGGTGGGAAGCTTAGCGATTACGCTATTGAAACATGCTGACCGGGTTAAGATTGGTTGTTTGGCACAGTTGGTGAATGTGATTGCGCCAATTATGACGAATACTGATGGATCACCATCAGTTTGGTACCAAACAATTTTCTACCCATTTATGCAAGTCTCAAATTATGGTCAAGGAATTGCCTTGACGCCAAAACAAACGGTACCAACATATCAAGCAAAGGAATATGAGGTGCCTTACGTGGATTCGATTGCTGTTTATAATCCAGAGACAGCAGAAGTGGTTGTTTTCATTGTTAATAAGGCCAATGAACAAACGGCATTCACTTTGGATATAGATAGTGCAAAGCTGGGTGAAGTTGTTGCAGCAACACAATTTACTGGGTATGATATTCATCAAACGAATGAAGATCAATCTATGAATCTACAAGATTTGAAAGATGTGAATGTTGTTGGCAATCAAGTTAACGCACAACTAGAACCACTTTCTTGGAATATGATTCGTATTAAGGCTGAGGCATAACCTGCAAGTATATTTCGCCTGGATCCTTTTAAAACTTAAAAAGAAGAATATAGAGATTTTATAATCAAAGATCCCAGATAATTATAGCCTGTGAGCCAGTAATTATCTGGGATCTTTATGTTTAAGCATGAGCGAAAACAGAGTCGATCAATTGTTTACCTTTAGCATAATTAGCTTCACGTTCGCTTTGGGGCATCATACTGCCACCAGTTGCCCAAACGATATGAGTTGCGTTCGGAGAATTAAAGGTCGGCATATTGTTGATTGTCGGTGCGATACCAGTAAAGACAGCTGCAGCAGAAGGTTCAACTGTAATATGTTGCGTATCCTGTAGTTGGGTGACATATCGGTAAATGTCTTCGTCAGGGAAAGTGACGCTACCAAATAGTAGTGTGCGCATCACCTTGCCAGCCAATCGTGACGGACGACCAACTGCTAGACCGTCAGCCGCAGTTAGACCGTCCAGACCAATATCATAAACCGAGATGTGATTATTGAGTTTTGTCATCATCCCAAGTGTCACAGAAGGTACGTGGGTCGGTTCGCAGAAAATTGCGTGAACATGTGGTCCTAGGATGGTCTTTAGACCGAAAGTCACACCGCTAGGACTGCCACCAACGCCGGCGGGTAAATATACGATAACCGGATGTTCTTGGTCAACTTTTATCTGGTGCTCCTTTAGTTGCTTCTGTAAACGTACAGCTGCAACGGCATAACCTAAAAATAAATCGTTAGATCCTTCATCATCAACAAAGTGAATATTAGGGTCTAAGGCAGCATCAGCACGAGCCTTTGGGATGATTGCCGAAAAGTTCGTATTGAATTCCTTAACCGTTACGCCGTTCTCACGTAGTTTATCTTTTTTCCACTGACGAGCATCATGCGACATATAAACGGTGGTTTTAAAACCAAATGTGGCTGCCATGATACCGACACTTAATGCCAAATTGCCAGTTGAAGCAACAATGACACCGTATTTAGAAAATAATTGACGAAATTCGGTAGAAGCTAACATAGCGTAATTATCCATGTTAGTTAACCTGCCATTAGAAATCGCGATTTCTTCAGCAAATTTCAGGACTTCATAAATGCCGCCACGGGATTTAATTGAACCTGAAATGGGTAATTGATTATCAGCTTTTAAAAACAAACGACCAGTCAGCTTTTGTTGTGTTTGATGTTCCCAGGATTCATGCATATTCTTTAATGGCATTAAGGGGGATTCGATAATACCGTTTGTAGCAGCTGTTTCCGGGAAAACCTTGGCTAAGTAGGGGGGAAAAACGTTCTAAACGGACGGCAGCATCAAGAATGTCGGCTTTTGAAAACGGCAACTCAGCTGTCTGATTATAGTCGGGATTACGCCAAAAAGTCGGCTTTGCGGTGATCAAATCTTGAATTTGTGGATAGTCTGTTATCAGCGTTTCTAAGTTCATGTACCAGTCATCCTTTCGTCTTCAAATTTAAAATTATTATAACGTAAAGGAATAGTAACTAGACCAATTATGTTAGCTAATGTGACGCGTTATTTATTTGTCTATATTCGTTTTGGGTTTAATCATTCGGTGACGCTTGGCTTGCCGTAATTTCAATTATTAAAAAATTGCTATGTTATTCTCATTTATTATTGTAGAATTATGATAATCTGATGAAAACGAAGGTGATTTACATGAAGTCAAACCGCCATATGGATAATGTTTCACGAGTGGTTGTGAAAATAGGCACGAGCTCTTTAATGCATGCGAATGGTAAATTGAATTTGCGGGCGATTGATCAGTTAAGTTATACCTTAACGGGACTAGTTAATGAAGGTAAACAGGTTATTCTTGTCAGTTCAGGTGCAATCGGTGCCGGGATGGGTCGCGTAGGATTGACTAAACGGCCGGAACAGATTCAAAAGCAACAAGCTTTGGCTTCAATTGGGCAAAGTGAGTTGATGACGGTGTACCAACAACGATTTGCAGCTTATGGTCAACAAATTAGCCAAGTGTTATTAACACACGACGTCTTAGACTATCCACAGAGTAGAGCATATGTTCATAATACAATGGAGCAACTATTAGACTGGGGGATTATTCCGATAGTTAATGAAAATGATACGGTGGCGGTTGATGAATTGGATCATCGTACGACTTTTGGTGATAATGATCAATTATCCGCAATTGTTGCGGTACGTTCGCATGCGAATCTGCTGATTATGTTGTCAGATATTGATGGTTTTTATACTGGTAATCCGCATCAAGATACCGAAGCAAAATTGATTAGGGAATTGCATGAGGTAACTGATGATTCATTGAAAAGAGCTGGTGGCGCAGGCACGGAATTTGGTACGGGTGGTATGATGACAAAGTTAAAAGCAGCAGCTGAAATTTTAGCGCATCATCAGATGATGATTTTGGCAAATGGTGCTAATCCGTCGATTATTTTTAATATTATGAATGGCGAGGAAATTGGCACACTTTTTATGCCAAAAGATATGAGTGAGGGAATGGACGATGACAGAACTGTTGAATAAAATTGGGAAACAAGCCCAAATAGCCGCCCAAACGCTGGCGCAAGTGCCCACGTCTACTAAAAACCAAGTGCTGTGCGCAATGGCAGATGCTTTGGAGGAAAGAACACCGGAAATTTTAGAAGCTAACCAAGCGGATTTAGCAGATACGACCGGCTTAGAAGATAAATTCATTGACCGCTTAACATTGACTGCAGATCGTTTGGCAGGTATTGCGGATGGTGTGCGGAAAGTAGCCAATTTATCTGATCCATTAGGAAACATTGAGCGGGGATGGACAACTGATTCGGGCTTAGAAATCAGCCAAAAACGCGTGCCGCTTGGTGTGGTTGGCATTATTTATGAAGCACGCCCAAACGTGACTGTTGATTCGGCGGTGCTTTGCTTTAAATCAGGTAATGCGGTTATCTTACGTGGTGGCAAGGAAGCATTGCAAACTAATATTAAAATAGCTGTGATTCTGCGTGAGGTTTTGGGCGCATTTAATTTACCAAAGGATATCGTTCAAGTCGTGGCTGAGACATCACATGAACTAGCGCAACAATTTATGCGCCTGAATGAGTATATTGATGTGTTGATTCCACGTGGATCAGCTCGTTTAATTCAGACAGTTGTGGCACATGCAACGGTACCGGTTATTGAAACAGGCGCTGGTAATTGCCATATTTATGTGGATGAAACGGCTGATTTACAGATGGCGATAGATATTGTCATTAATGCTAAAACACAACGACCATCGGTTTGCAATGCAACTGAAAAGCTACTTGTTAATGCGGCAATTGCGCCTGATTTCTTACCACAAATTGCGCAGGCGTTGGCTAGCAGTCATGTAGAAATTCGTGGTGATGAACAAACTTGTCAAATTCTGGGTGATCAGGTACGACCAGCTCAGCCAGAAGATTGGGACATTGAATATAATGATTATATTATTGCAATTAAGATAGTTGATGGATTAGATGAGGCTGTCAGTCATATTAATCAGCATAACACCAAGCACTCGGAAGCGATTATCACGACTGACTATGAACATAGTCAACAATTTACGCAACAAGTTGATGCAGCGTGTGTTTATGTGAATGCGTCAACCCGTTTCACGGACGGTTTTGAATTTGGCTTTGGTGCCGAAATTGGTATTTCAACACAAAAGCTACATGCACGTGGACCAATGGGCTTGAAAGAGTTGACGACAACGAAGTATGTTATTTTAGGACAAGGACAAATTAGATAATAAAAAACGACAGGACACTGATAATTTCAGTATCCTGTCGTTTTTTATTTTAATTTATTAGCGAGTAGGATTTATTCCCACTCAACAGTTGCAGGTGGCTTGGCTGTAATATCATAGACTACGCGGTTAACGTGATCTGTTTCGTTGACAATGCGACGAGAAATCTCTTCTAATACGTCCCATGGCAACTTGGCAAAGTCAGCTGTCATACCATCAACCGACGTGATGGCACGAATAGCAATCGTGTGGTCATAAGTACGACCATCACCCATGACACCAACTGAACGAACACCTGGCAAAACGGTGAAGTATTGCCAAACTTCGTTATCCAAACCTTGCTTAGCGATTTCATCACGTAAGATGGCATCAGATTCACGGACGATTTCTAGCTTATCCTCTGTGACTTCACCAAGTACACGGATTCCAAGGCCTGGTCCAGGGAATGGTTGACGCCAAACAAGGTCGTGTGGCATACCAAGCTTTTCACCAAGTAGACGAACTTCATCTTTAAACAGTTTGTTCAAAGGTTCAATCAATTGGAATTGAATGTCTTCTGGTAGTCCACCAACATTGTGATGAGACTTGATTGTTTGTGCTGTATCAGTACCAGACTCAATAACGTCAGTATATAACGTACCTTGTGCCAAGAAGTCGATACCATCTAACTTAACAGCTTCTTCGTCAAAGACACGAATAAATTCGTTACCAATGATTTTACGCTTTTGTTCAGGGTCAGTAACACCAGCTAGCTTATTCAAGAAACGTTCTTGCGCATCAACTTTGATGATGTTTAGACCAAACTTACCACCAAGGGCGTCCATCACTTCATCGGCTTCATTCTTACGTAGTAAACCATGATCGACGAAAATCGATGTTAATTGATTGCCGATGGCTTTGTGTAGCAAAACACCGACGACAGATGAGTCAACACCACCTGAAAGGCCTAGTAGGACGCGTCTGTCACCGACTGTTTCGCGAATTTTAGCAATTTGCTCGTCAATGAAGTCATCCATTGACCAGTCACGATTTGCGTGAACAGCATGATCGATAAAGTTTTCCAGAATCTTCATACCATAAACGGTGTGGCGAACTTCCGCGTGGAATTGAACACCGTATAGTTGGCGTTCAGGGTTTTCCATCGCAGCAATTGGTGTACTATCAGAAGTGGCGACGGCAGTGAAACCATCTGGTACTGCGCTAACAGAATCACCGTGTGACATCAAAACTGTTTGTTCTGCTGGTGTTTCAGCAAATAGTTTTGAGTGCTCATCAGTAACCTTCAAAACGGTTTCACCATATTCGGATGTGCCACTTGCAGGTTGCACTTTACCACCAGGCAACATGTGTGCCATTAGTTGCATACCATAGCAAACACCTAAAATAGGGATGTTAAGATTGAAAATTTCTGGATCGATAGAAAATGCACCGTCAGCATAAACGGAATTAGGACCACCCGAGAAAATTAGGCCTTTGGGTTTTAGTTCTTTAATTTCAGCTGCGGTAATAGAGTGTGGCTTTAATTCAGAATATACCCCCAATTCACGAATGCGTCGTGAAATCAGTTGGTTATATTGAGAACCAAAGTCCAAAACAAGAATACTATCGTGTGTATCTGTGTTGGCCATGATATCCCCCATTTAAATTGATAATTCTATTATACGTAATTTGTGACAAATTTCAATGATAGTTTATGCTAATGTTCGTTATTGAACAAAAAGCTTTCATGTAAATTTTCTAATAATGCGTTAAATAAAATGAATATTTTTTAATCTGTTTTTCATTTAGTAAAACGTTTATTTGTATTTTATATTTATGTAAAAATTAGCTTGCAATCCATCTTTTAGACCGCTATAGTAGTTAAAATTATATATTCTTAAAGGACTCTTAAATGAGTGGTTGGGTTGAGGGCTTAATACTTGGAGGTATTTTAAAATGGTTTCACGTCGATTGATGATTGCTGGTGGTGTAGTGGTAGTTGCCATCGCTGGTATTGGTTTAGCATCGATGAATGGTGGTCAAGCACAAGGTAAAAATCAGTTCACTGCAGCGATGGTTTCTGATACAAATGGCGTCAACGATAAAGGATTCAACCAAAGTGCTTGGGAAGGTTTGCAAAAATGGGGTAAGCAAAATAATTTGACCAAGGGTAAAGATGGCTATAATTATTTTCAACCCAAGTCAGTTGCTGACTATGATACGCAATTAACGCAAGCGGCAACAGCTAAATATGATTTGGTGGCGGCAATCGGAAACACATTTAAAGACTCGATTGAAACAGTTGCTGATAAACAACCAAAAACAAAGTTTGTGTTGGTTGATGAGCAAGCTGATAAAAAGTATAAGAATGTTGCTTCGGTTAAATTTCATTCTGAACAGTCATCTTATTTGGTTGGTGTAGCAGCTGCTAAGAAGGCACAAGCAGTTGGCGATAAAACAGTCGGCTTTATTGGTGGGATGCGTAATTCAGTGATTGAATCATTCTTAGCAGGTTATCAGGCTGGTGTGAAATCTGTTGATTCAAGTATTAAGGTGGATGCGACCTATGCGGGAACATTTTCTGATCCGGCAAAAGGACAAACAATAGCTAAGGCGAAAATTGCGCAAGGTGAACACGTGATATTCCAGGCAGCTGGTGGTGTTGGTAATGGTGTTTTCCAAGCAGCTAAAGATCAGAGTGCCACATTAGTTTCCGGTTCAAAGGAAAAAGTCTGGGTTATTGGTGTCGATCTTGATCAAACTAATATGGGTGACTATAAGACTAAAGATGGTAAAAAGGATAATCTAACACTGACATCTTCATTGACTGGAATTGGACGTGGCGTGCAATTGATTGCTAAAGATGCGCAACATGATAAATTCCCAGGCGGTAAGACTGTGTACTATGGTCTGAAAGAAGGTGGCGTTGGTGTCGTCACAAAGAATTTAAATGATGATGAGAAACAATCAGTCGATGCGGCCAAAGATAAAATCATTAATGGTGATATTAAAGTATCAGCGACGCCAACGAAATAATAAAATAAAGTATTGATGGTAAAACAGGCTAGGACAAAATGTCTCAGCCTGTTTTGTTTAAAAATCGTTAATTATGAGCGGCAATATTTTCAACGTAGATGCTATATTTTCTGAGCAAGTGTTGCGAAAAATAGGACAAGTTTAAGTATAATGAATTACGGTGGTTATATCGGAAAAAATTATGATAGTCTAGATAAGGAACACATTACTATGAATACAAAAAGAAATACATTGAGTGTTAAAAAAATACGCCAAATGATTGGTGGGGAAGCTGGTCTTGATTGGGTGGCTGATCAATTAACAGCGGTAGCACAAATGTATCAAATTTATGAATCTGCGCAACATGAAATTTCAACGAAATTAGAAAATTTAGATGCAGAATTCGAAGTTAATTATAATCATAATCCGATTCATCATATTGATGGTCGGATGAAAGACCCACAAAGTTTGATTGGCAAAATTCAAAAAAAGGGTCTTGATCGGTCGGTAGACTCGATTAAAAATAATATCTTTGATATTGCTGGACTGCGGGTCATTACAAATTATATAGATGATATCTACACGGTTGAAAAATTACTTTCACAACAAGATGATATCGAAGTAATTAGGCGTAAGGATTATATTAAAAACCCAAAAGAAAGTGGTTATCGAAGCTTACATTTGGTTGTCAAAGTGCCGGTATTCAAAGCAAATGATGTGGAAAAGGGTCCCGTTGAAATTCAAATTCGAACGATTGGTATGGATATGTGGGCAAGTCTCGAACATGAATTACGTTATAAGACAGATGTTAATCGTGCGGAGGAATTTGCAGCTAATTTAGTAGATAACGCCAATGCGTTATTTGATATTGAACAAAACTTTCAAGAAATACATCATCAACTATAAAGAAAAGAGCTATTGTAGAACGAATTATGGAAAATAAACAAACGAAAAAATATAACAATCACCAAAAGTCTCATAAAGGGGCCAATGTTTCACGTGGAACAAAAAAGCGCAATAATGCACCAGTACAAGTTTCAATTGGTGACCAATTGCTAATTACTATCAAGCGTTTAGGCATTAACGGTGAGGGAATTGGCTATTATAAGCGAAAGATTACTTTTATTCCCGGTGCTTTACCAGGTGAAGTGGTTGAAGTTGAAGTAACGAATGTAACGGAAAAATTTATTGAAGCAACTATTCATAAGTTTAAGCAAAAGTCAAAGCAGCGTGTGACACCAGTTGATAATCAAGATGTCGGTGGCTTTGAGTTAGAGCATTTGTCATATCCGGGTCAACTTGCCTTTAAACAAGATGTTATTCGACAAGCGTTAGAAAAGTATAAACCAGCTGGTTATGCACACTATAAGTTATTGCCAACGATTGGGATGGATGATCCACAAGGCTATCGTAATAAAGCCCAATTCCCAGTGCGTGAGGTGGATGGTAAATTGGCTGTTGGGATGTACAAGCGTCATTCACATAAATTAGTTGATTTACCAGTCGTTACAACACAACATCCAGCAACATTAAAGGTTGTCCGTGGTGTGCGTGATATTTTGGCTGATATGCAGTTACCAATTTATAATGAGCGCAAACACAAAGGTGTTATCAAAACATTGATTGCGCGTGTTTCTGAATCGACAGGAGATGTTCAGCTGACAATTGTCACAAATGGGCGATCATTGCCTGACGCTGAGGAATTGATTCGTCGGATTCATGAAGCGTTGCCTGAGGTCGTATCGATTCATCAAAATATCAATCGTGGTCAGTCTTCATTAATTTGGGGAGATGATACTCGTCAAATTTGGGGAGATGATTATATTACTGAAGATATTAATGGTAAAACATTTAAATTATCACCACGCGCATTTTTGCAATTGAACCCACGTCAGACACGGCGTTTGTATCAAGAAACAATTAAAGCATTGGACTTAACGCAAGCTGATAAACTAATTGATGCTTATTCGGGTATTGGTACAATTGGTATTTCATTAGCTGATCACGCTGGTGAGGTCCGTGGTATGGATACCATTGAAGAATCAATCGACGATGCTAATGAGAATGTTGTAGACAATCAAGTAACAAATGCAACCTATTATGTTGGGGCAGCTGAAGAGTTGATTCCGCAATGGGCCCGCGAAGGCTGGGTGGCCGATGCGATGGTGGTTGATCCGCCACGTACTGGTTTAGACAGTGCATTGCGTCAAACTATCTTAGAGACAAAACCAGAAAAATTTGTCTATGTTTCATGTAATGCTTCGACCCTTGCGCGTGATTTAGTTGATTTAGCAAAGATTTATCGGGTTGATTATATTCAGTCTATTGATATGTTCCCACAAACGGCACGTTGGGAAGGTATCGTGAAATTTACGAAGAAGTAAGCTATAAGATTTATAAGCTTATAATTAATTTATTTTTAGCAAACGAAGGCTGGAACATTTTTTGTTCCAGCCTTTGTGTTATAAATGTGAGTAAAATGAGATTTTTTTAATTTTATTATTGACTTTTCATTATCTCAGAATTACCATTGTATGAGTGAACATGATGATTAGGTGAGTAGCCTGTGATGGATACGCAAAGCGAGTTGTAGATGGTGGAAGGCAACCGGTTCAGCAGGTGAATTTGGCCTAGGAGTGGATGAAATTATGAGTAGTAGTAACTATAAGTAATTTACGGTGATGACCGATATCTCATACAAGTATGTTTGTCATACTTGGTAAGCAGGTTGTAGTGATACAGTCTGAAATACGGGTGGTAACACGATTTTTATCGTCCCGTCGTTCCATAGAGGGACGACGGGACTTTTTTATATCAAAGGAGCAATATGACAACGACAAATTTTTCGTCTTTGCAATTACCAGATGGTGAAATTGCGTTAGATGAGCAGACATTAAAAAAATATGGTGCAAATAATTTTACACAAGAAATTACAACTGAAGTACTACCCGATGCTGTCGTGTTTGCGGAAACGATTGCAGATGTCCAAGCGACGATTCGATTTGCGGCAGCTAATCACATTGCGGTCGTACCTCAAGGCGCGAAAACATCGATTGTGAATAGTGCTGCTGGTTTGTCAGGTAGCTTGATTTTGAATTTATCACGCATGAATCACATTTTGTCAATTGAACCAGAAAATCAAGTCGCTGTTGTTGAACCTGGTGTCTTAAATGGTGACTTGGATGCGGAGACGCGTAAGGTTGGCTATTTCTTTTCACCAGACCCAGGGTCAAAGCGTATCAGTTCAGTTGGTGGCAATATTGCCACTAATGCTGGAGGAATGTCATCCGTCAAGTATGGAACAACCAAGCAATCTGTGTTGGGTCTAAAGGTTGTTTTAGCTAATGGCGAACTTGTAACGTTTGGTGGGAAGACTTTTAAGAATAATGCTTCCTACGACCTAACCGATTTGCTAGTCGGCTCAGAAGGAACACTTGGGATTATTGTCGAGGCAATTGTCCATATCATTCCGATACCATCAGGGAATTCAATTACTGGATTAGCAACTTTTCCAACGATTCATGAGTTGATGCGTGCAGTGCAGGCTGTGCAGGCGAGTGGTGTTAATCCATCAATGTTAGAGATTTTGAACCGTGTTTCCATTGAAGCACTAGATGATTATGAGCATAGTCATTTAGGTAGCCATGGTGAGCAGGCGTTATTGATTTTCCAAATTGATGTTGCGGTATCAGGTGTACTAGAAAAACTTGATAAATTATTGCAAGAATATGGGGCAACCAAGATTGATGTCACTGAAGATGCTGGTAGAACAGCAGAAATCATTAAGATTCGCCAAGATATATTTGCGGCAGGTGCACAGTATGGTCGCCTAATCGTTGAAGACATTGCGGTGCCTTTAGGACAATTAGCGAAAGTGGCAGATAAGGCTGAAGAATTAGCTGATAAATATCAACAACGATTATTGTTATTAGGACATGCAGGGGATGGTAACTTACATCCCGATATCATCTTAGAAGATAGAGATGGTGATTTACCTGAAGGCACACAAAAGTTTATTGATGAGTTATTGGACTTTGTTATTCAGGTCAATGGAACCGTTAGTGCCGAACATGGAATTGGTAGCTTGAAAAATGCTTGGGTACCAAAACAATTGGATGAAAATGTTAGAGCCTTGCAAAAGCAGGTGAAAAAAGCATTCGATCCAGTAGGAATTTTAAATCCAGGTCGTAAAATATAGAAAAATTAGGAGAACGAATATGGGAGTAAACAAACGCGTTGCAGCAGTGAAGCCAAATGCTATTCGTGCATTTGATGATGAGACTAGTGGTGTTGAAGGTATTCTGAAATTAACGTTAGGGGAACCTGATTTTACAGTACCAGAACATGTTAAAAAAGCAGCGATTGCTAGTATTGAGGCAGACGACTCACATTACGCACCTGCTGCAGGTTCAGTTGCGTTACGAAAAGCCATTCAGCATTTTATGGCAGATCGTTACGGATTATCATATGATATCGATTCTGAAATCGTTGTGACCTTAGGAGCAACTGAAGGTATTTATGATACCTTTACGGCCTTTGTTAATGAAGGTGATAAGGTGTTACTTCCAGCACCTAATTTCTCGATGTATGATCCAACGATTGAATTGGCTGGTGGCGAAGTTGTCTATGTCGATACATCCGACACGGGATTTTTACTAACCCCTGAACAACTGCAATCAGCAATTGATGAGTATGGCGACAAATTAACAACAGTTCTATTGAATTATCCAGCAAATCCAACCGGGGTCACTTATACTGCGGAAGAATTAGCTGCCTTAGCTGATGTATTACGAGGAACAAATATCACTGTGATTGCTGATGAGATTTATTCTGAATTAACGTACAATGCACCACATACATCAATTGCCAAATTCTTGCCAGAACAAACGGTTATTTTGAATGGGGTATCAAAGTCACACGCAATGACTGGCTATCGTATCGGATTTATTGTTGGTCCTAAGCAGTTAGTGCAGCCAGCTGCAGTATTACATCAATTTACAGTTACCGCTGCATCAAATCCGGCGATGGCCGGAGCAGCAGAAGCGTTAGGATCAGCCCAAGGAAAGTTAGATTCTAAGTCAATGCGTGAAGCTTATCGTGAGCGTCGGGACTACTTGGTACCAGCTTTGCGCAAATTGGGATTTGAAATGCCACAACCAAATGGTGCATTCTACGTTTTTGCTAAAATACCAGCAGCATATGATCAGGATGATTATGCTTTTAGTGTTGATTTGGCAAAACGCGGTAAAGTGGCCGTTATTCCAGGATCTGTGTTCAATGTTGGTGGTGAAGGCTACATTCGTATTAGTTATGCAGCATCATTGGATAGCCTTCACGAAGCAGTGAAGCGAATCAGTGAATTTTTTGAAAATTATTAAGCAAGTGAAAAATAATGGGGGAACGCAATGACACGTAAAGTTGGAATTATTGGTTTGGGACACGTTGGGGCAGCAGTTGCCCACAGTTTGACAGCACAAGGTGCAGTTGATGAATTTGTATTCATCGATATCAACGAAGATAAGGCGAACGCAGAAGCATTAGATTTTGAAGATGCTATGGCAAACTTGGAATATAATGCAAACTATGTGGTTAATGACTGGTCAGCATTAGCAGATGCCGATGTGGTCGTTTCATCAGTTGGTAAGATTTCATTGCAAGAGACCATTACCACCGATGATCGTTTTGTTGAATTACAATATAACAAACTACAAATTGCAGATATTTCTAAGAAGTTAGTCGCATCTGGATTCCATGGTATTTTAGCTGTAATCACAAACCCAGTTGATGTGATTACGACCATGTATCAACATTACACTGGTTTCCCAAAGGAACGAGTGATTGGAACAGGAACACTTTTGGATACAGCACGTATGCATCGCGCCGTGGGAAAGGCATTGGGTGTGCATCCTAAATCAGTTCGTGGTTACAATGTTGGTGAACATGGGGATTCACAGTTTACAGCTTGGTCAACAGTTACCGTAAAAGATAAGCCAATCACATCGTATGATTTACAATTATCAGAATTAAATGATGAGGTCAAAGCTGGTGGTTACACCGTTTACCATGGTAAAAAGTTTACTAGTTATGGCGTTGCGAGTGCAGCTAGTCGCTTAACTAAGGCAATTTTGACTGATAGTCACGAAGAGTTACCAGTATCAAATTATCGACCTGAGTATGGTGTTTATGTTTCGTATCCAGTTATTGTTGGTCGCGAGGGTGTTGTTGATCATGTTTCATTAGACTTACCATCTGATGAGCAAGCAAAATTAGATGCTTCAGCAGGATTTATTCGTGAGCGTTATGAAGAAGTGATTGCTGAGTTGGATAAATAATAGATAGTATAGGTATTTAAGTCCTCCCGAGTTAAGGTTAGATAACTTGGGAGGATATTTTTGTTAATAATAAGGACGTTGATGAAATCCTTTTTGTGCATTTTATTTTGAAAAAAGCTCCATTTATTTTGAATAATCAACCATGTATTCATTGTTGAAGAATGAACGAAATTAAATATGTATAATTACAGATAATCTATTGAAAGGGGAATGACCGTATGAAAGTGAATTTTTTTATCGATGAAAATCAATCGGAGTATATTGATTTTCATGTAAAAAAGTTAACCCCTGCAATGCAGTTAGTGGTAGATGAATTGCAGAAACAAGACGTCGTGCTTTGGGGATATCAAGAAAAAATAGTTACGCCTCTCAAATTGGACGAGATAATCAGAATTAGAACGGAATCTGCTGAAGTCTATGCACAAGACATGGGTGGCGTTTATAAAGTAAAGCACCGCATTTATCAACTTGTAGAACTTTTACCAGATAATTTTATTCAAATTTCAAGTGGCGAAATTGTAAATTTTAATTTTATTGACCATTTGAAGTTAAGCGGGAAGGGGAATATCGTTTTAATTTTAAATAACGGGGATGAGACCTATGTTTCTAGACGTTATGTTTCTAAGATAAAAAGGAGGTTGGGGATATGATAAAACGAATAACTAACCGGTTTTTTCTAGGAATACCATTTGGTATTACGCTGGGCTTAATTGTAACGATAGTGTTTGCTTATATGACTAATCAGACATTTTACCAAATGATAGTTAATCGTTTCGGTAATTATGCGAACAATTCGCTTGATAATTTAACGGTTACTGTTATTTTATGGGCTTTGTTAGGATCTTTATTTTTTGTAGCAGCTTTAATATTTACTATTGAATACTGGAGTTTCGTAAAAAAAGTTATTGTTCATTTTTTTGTAACTGTTTCCGTTTTCATGGTAATTGCTTATGCACTAGGGTGGTATTCATTAAGTGTTGGCGAATTCATGGATCAAATAATTTCTTTTATCGTTATCTATGCATTGTTCTTTGTACATGACATGGTACAAGCTAAACGTAACATTACGGCAATTAATAACAAATTAAAAAGAGAAGATAACAGTTAATTCAAAATAAAAAATAGGCGATAAATTGTCATTTGGGGACAATTTATCGCCTATTTTTTAGTGAGCAGAGTTATTTCGCCTTAAAAAAAGTTTCTTGTGAAAATAATGGTGTCACCGTATTTTGTAAGACATCCATAAATTCATCTGCGGATTCTTTAAAGTCTGATTTGATCCATTCAACAATTAAACTAATGACCATCCCCGTTATCGCAGCAGATGCATAGTGCTCGGAAATCGGGAGGTATTGGGTAATATCATTTTTTTGCCAAATTTCCCTATCAGCAGTAATCAGCTTATTTATGAAGGAAGGATCTCCGCTTGGCGCCAATAATGCTGAAAATTTATCACGATTATTGTAAATATAGCGGACCATTTCTCGATAGTAGTTATGTAGATGATTTTGGCTAACGTCGATTCTGTCAGCGATATTTGGCGCTTTTTCAGTGACATTTTTAAATTCGCTAATTAGCGAATTCTCGACCGTATCTAATAGTTCATATTTATTAGCGTAGTATTTATACAAAGTCGCACGGTTAACATGAGCTTCATCGATGATTTGTTGAATCGTGATTTTCGTAAAACCTTCAGCTAGTAATAATTTCCAAAAAGCATGTTCAATGGCATATTTACTTTTTTTAATGCGTAAATCTGTTTTAATTGTCATATTCTCCCCCCGCTACCAATAATAAACTTTTATGTTGTTTTTGTTGGTTGGCGCCTTGATATATGGCAATTATACTACAAGTAGTTAATCAGTTATTCACTTTAATATTTACAAAAAAGGGGTGTATAAGTATGTCAGAAGTTGAAACAATGCATTATCGTGTTTTAAAGAAAAATCATGACAAGATGATTCAAGCTTTAGTAAAAGCCTTAGATTATCAAAAGGCCAATCCTAGTTTGATTAACTATTCTTTGTCGCGAACTTGGTTCCGTCCAGCACCAGATAATTCAGAGCAAGAAATTTGGATGTTTATGGATGAATCAAGCAATCATGAGAAATATGCAGAAACAATGAAGACAGCCGAAAGTGATTTGACAGCTGGAGATTTTCGACAACAGTTTATTGATATGGTTATACCAGATAAACCTTTTTCAGGTGAAGAAGTGGGCTTAAAGCACGTTGTTTGGCAAGAAATACCAGAATTACATGTCGAATTACACGAAAATGATTAACTAGAATAAAAATTGTTAGTACTGTCGATAACATAAGGGGGCTTTTTTATGGCACAAGGAAGAATTATGAATCGTCCAGCAGATTATCAAAAATTAGGTATTAATCCTGATAAAGTTGAAAATTGGGAAGATGGACGTCGCGATAATGATGAAGCAGGACATGCTGAAATTTAGTATCTAGATTGTAGTCTTGATGATGGCTCAACATTGATTTTAGGATTCCGTCCAAAATCAACTGACCAGGTGGTAAACAAAGGTGATAATCCTAATGTTGCTATCAATTATACGTCAGCAGATGGCCAGCCATTTTATGATTACCGCCTTTATGATGTTAAAGATACCTATTCAAGTAAAGATGAATTAGATTTGAAGTGGGGTCCTAGTACATTAGTTGGTGATAACTGGCACAATTATGATATCCATATTGAGCCAGAAGCTGATCAAGAATTGGTAATGGAAGGTAAGAAATCAGTTGAGCACAAAACAGCGGTTGATTTACACTTTGAAGCTCAGGTAGAGCCATTCCGTCCAGGATCAGGATATATTGCTTTTGGCGAGAACGAAGAGTATTATTATAACTTCATTTGTGTTACAAGTTTAACAGTTAGTGGTGAAGTCACTATTAATGGTGAGCAGAAACATGTTAATGGAACTGCTTATTACAATCACCAATGGTTCAATATCCATCCATCAGTTGCCTTCCATCACTGGGTTTGGGGTCGTCAAAATGTTGGTGATTACAATGTCTTAATTTATGATATGGTTGGTGGTGATCGCTTTGGTCAACCAGAAATTCCACTATTTACGATTGACGACAGTAAAGGTAATCGTGTCTTTGAAAACACTAGTGTCGATAATGCTAAAGTAGATATTTTAGATACGTATGTCCAAGAAGAGACTGGCAAGGTGACACCAAAAACAATCCATTATACCTTTACACAGGATGATATGGCAGTTGAGTATAAGATTTTTGATCCTAAGGAAATTAACCTGATCAACGTTTACGGTATGGCTTCAGATGAACAAAAGAAGCAGTTTGATGCCATGGGATTGCAGCCAACTTATACGCGTTATCTAGCATCAACAGAGCTAAAGATAACTCGTGATGGTAAGACAGAGGTCATTGATGGTTCAATGTTGTATGAAATTAATTATGCAGCTAAAGAGCTATAATATGATGCACTAGGGAATTAATCTCTAACTGTATAAAAAATAAAGAGCAAGTCAAAGGAATCTAAAGTTCTTTCTGACTTGCTCTATTTTTGATTAAAATATTTAATTAACTATGGCTTAGTTATAAACCAAACCACCATCAACTAAGATTGCTTGACCTGTGATATAGTCTGAATCTTCAGAAGCTAAGAAGTGAACTAAGTTGGCAACATCAGTAGGTGTTTCGTAACGTCCCAAAGCAATTTCACCAGAGAACTTAGCAAATGGCTCACCTGGCTTCAGTGAAGGGTCGGCCTTAACCATTTCGGCATCAATACGATCCCACATCTTAGTCTTCGCAACACCAGGGCAGTAAGCATTGACGGTGATGTGCTTTGACGCAAGTTCTTTAGCGGCAACATGTGTAAAGGCTTTGACAGCATGCTTTGAAGCTGAGTATGTACCCAAGACCTCGTATGCTTCATGACCAGCAATTGAGCAGGCGTTAATAATCTTACCAGGCGTACCTTGCTTGATAAATTGTTCAGCAGCAGCTTGTGTGCCATAAACTGTTCCGAAGACATTGATTTTAAAGGTACGCTCTAGTTCAGACGCGTCAATTTCTAAGAATGGCGTTACAGCTTCAACACCGGCATTGTTAACAAAGACGTTTAACTGACCGAATTTTTCAACCGCTGCGGCTACTAATGCTTCTTGATCTTCTTTCTTAGAAACATCCCCAACGAAAGTGGCTACATCACCTAATGATTTTAATTCTTCCGCTGTCTTAGTCAAGGCATCCTGATTAATGTCATGAATCATGACATTAAAACCATCTTTAAGTAAACGCTCAGCGATACCCTTACCTAATCCCCCAGCTGATCCGGTAACAACAGCAACTTTCTTAGACATAATCATACCTCCCCAGTATAAATAAACCAAACAGTAACGTTCAACGGAAGCGCTTTCACAAATTCATTGTAACGCTTTTTATACTTATAAAACAAACATTTTTAATATTTATTCATTTTTAGCACAAAAAGAGAGCGAGACAAAAGTTGTTTTGAAGTCGGTGTGTAAAGTGATTGACGCCATTTTTGGCCGTAGCAAAGCGAAGGACAGGAATGGCGTCAATTGCATTACATTGAGACTTCAGACTTTTGGAACGCGTTTATGCTATAAAATTTACAGGCTGATAATTAATCCATTTTTAGCACGAATTTAACGCAAAAAAAGCTGGAACAATTTCTTTCGTTCCAGCTTTTTGGTAGGTTGTTAATTTTTAAAAATCAACTTGTGAAGCATCTTGGTGTGTACCGGCAACGCCTTCTAATTGATCTAATGTTGCAATTTCTGCATCTGTTAATTCAAAGTCGAAAACAGCTGCATTTTGGTTAATGCGTTCAGCATGTGTTGACTTAGGCAAAGGCAAGAAACCGTGTTGTAATGACCAACGAACAAGTACTTGTGCAGCTGATTTATCATATTTTGCAGCAATGTCATTGATTTGAGGTACTGCAAGTAATGAACCAGTGCCAAGAGGTGAGTAAGCCTCGGTGAGAATATCGTGAGCCTTGTTATAATCAACGACATCTTGTTCTAAGTCAGATGGGTTGATAAATAATTGGTTGACCATTGGTCGAATAGTTGCTGTTTTAAGCAAGGCTTCAAGGTGCTCAATTTGGAAATTAGAAACACCGATCGCTCGAATCTTTCCTTCAGTATAGGCATCTTCCATATAACGCCAAGCTTCTGCATTGGCTTTATCCCAATCACGTCGATTGATTAGTGGATTTGGCCAGTGAATCAAATATAAGTCCAAATAATCTAAACCAAGTAAGTCTAATGATTTATCTAATGCTATTTTAGCAGCTTCATAACTATGACTGTCGTTCCAGAGTTTTGACGTCACAAACAGTTCTTCACGCGGGATACCAGAGTCTTTAATGGCACGGCCTACTGAAGCTTCGTTACCATAAGCGGCAGCTGTATCTATATGACGATAACCAGCTTTTAAGGCATCTAAAACGCTTTGGTAAGCAACGTCCCCATCAGGTGTTTGCCAAGTTCCAAACCCAATTACTGGGATTTTGATACCATTTGCCAAGGTAAATGTATCTGTTAATGATGAAATAGTCATATAATTATACCCCGTATTCAATAAAATTCAGTCATTTTTGTTGACTAATCTACCCGTTCAGTATAACAAAAGATATTAATAAACTAAATTAGATAGTTTGTATTCATTGACGAGATGGGTATAATGGTAGGGATAATAGATTGAGAGAGGATGCAAGATGTCAAAAGTTACAAAAACAGCAATTTTTGAAGCAACGCAAGCAGTCTTGAAAGAAAAAGGTTATGAAAAGGCACGCCTTGCTGATGTTGCACGTAAATTAGCAATTACGCCGGCAGCGTTATATAAACATTTTGCCAACCGCGATGCTTTATTTACAGAAATGGATAAAGATTGGCTAGAAGAGGTGGATGCACCTATTATAGAAGCTAGTGAGCGTGTACCTGCGGATAACCGTGTACAAGCGCTACATGATTGGCTATGGTTACTCTCAACGCGTCGTCAAGAAAGCTTTGCAGCTGCACCAGAAATGCTAGCGTTTTATCAATTTGAATTGGGACGGCGTGAAAACTTGATTGAACCACGTTTAAAGGAATTTGCGATAGCTGTAGAAAAAATTATGGCTTGGGATACATTCCGTCAACAACGTGGACAAACTGTTATGCAGACGTTTACGTATTTTTACCACCCATTTTTTGCTGGACGCTGGGATGATAATTTATTTCGGACGATTTTCGAAACAACTTGGCAAGAACTATTACCAGTTGTGCAACAGGGATTGACTAATAAATAAAAAATTAATAATAATTAAAAAGGATTGGGAAAGTTTTCCCAATCCTTTTTGTATTTAAAATTTATTTAAAACGTTCTTATTAAATGCTTTTAATGCTCGTCTTGATCAAATTTAAAGGCATTCAAGAAGCGATGAATACGTGCTGTTGGTTTGTTAAAGAATTCATCTGGGGTACCATCGAAATCAATTTCACCATCTTCTAAGAACAACATCCGATCGGCTGCGTGACGGGCGAAATCCATATTGTGGGTCACAATAATCATTGATTGATTTTCTTGAGCTAAATTATTTAAGACACGTAGTACCTGTGCTTCAAGTTCAGGATCTAGAGCTGAAGTTGGTTCATCTAGTAGTAAGTAATCAGGAGCCATCGCCATTGCACGAGCAATCGCAACACGCTGCGTTTGACCACCTGATAATTGATAAGGATAGCGATTAGCCATGTCATCTAGGCCGACTGCTGACAGTAGTTCATGAGCATGTTTTGTTGCATCTGTTTTTGATTGTTTTAGGACATGGACAGGCGCTTCAATCATATTACCCATAATCGTTAGATGATCAAACATGCGGGGTTGTTGGAAAACCATCCCTGTTTTACGACGTACCCAAAGTAAGGTATCAGTCGTTACGGGTTCACTGAGATCAATTGTACGATCATCAATAGTATACTTGCCGCTATCAGGATGCTCCAGTAAATTCAGTGAACGTAACAATGTTGATTTTCCTGATCCAGACGGTCCAACAATTACTGTTGTTTCTTGTGGATTAAAAGTCACGTTAATGTCTTTTAATGCGTGATGCTCAGCATAATTTTTATCAATATGTTCTAATTTCAGCATGATTTACCTCTGATCTTTTACGAAGCGGTCAGCCCAGCGTTGAATATAACGTTGGGGAATTGACAAAATAGTGACGAATAAAGCGTAAATAACAGCTACTAGCAAGTACATCTTTAATGGTTCGAAGTTAACGGCAGCGAGTTGCTGAGATAGATAGAACATTTCAACGATCGTTACAACTGAAGCCAATGACGTATCCTTAACTAATGAAATGAACGAATTTGCTAGCGTTGGAATAGAAATACGTGTCGCTTGCGGTAAGATAATGCGCATAAAAATCTGCCGGTCAGTCATCCCAAGAGCAGCAGCCGCTTCACGCTGTGTATCTGGAATGGAAGAAATTGACGCACGAATTGCTTCTGAAGCATATGCACCAGTGTTGAGTGATAGCACCCAAACAGCCGCAATCCAACCAGATGGCGACAACCAACTAATGCCTAATTTTGGTAAACCATAAAAGACCACGAATAATTGCACAAGCATTGGTGTTGACCGAAAAATCCAGACGTAAAACCATAAGATAAGTTTTAAGATTTGCCAGCCGAGTTTACCGAGACCAGTGGCGTGTGGCACGTATGAGCGTAAGACAGCTACGGTAGCTGCAATAACAACTGCAACCACAAAAGAAACTAATGCTAGTGGAATTGTGTACTTAATTCCAGCAACAATTAATTGTGGTGCATAAGTTGCAATGAATTCAAACATGATCCTTCCTTTCAAAAAAGAGCACAAAAAAAGTGTTAAACAATCTCAGTCGTAAGATGCCTAACACGTTTTTGACGATTATTAAATTGGTGTACACCAAGATAACCTACCGCAAAAAACGCGTTAGGCTTTCACAAGCAACATAGTTATTTAATGTGATGTGAATCATAGTTATACTCCCTAAAATTGAAAATTTCGAATTACTAACTGCTTTTATTCTAGGGGTGTTACTAATTAAATGCAAGTACAAGTTTAAAATAACCGTGCAGTTGACAAACGGATAATGAGCGGGGTATGATTTGCGTCAGAAACTAAAAGGGGTGACGATAATGAGTTTGGGGATGCGATGTTAAATTAACAGATGTCTTTAGCGACAAATATTACGGGCAATGAATAATATTAATCAAACACATCAGTTAAGGAAATATAAAATGAATAAATATACAAAAATTGCAGCCATCGCAGCTGTTACGTTAATTGCCGCAAGTAGTAGTGCTTATGCAGTTGTGCCAAGTGCATCTGCTAAATCAGTACCCGCTTATCAAAAAAATCTTCATAAAAAAGGGACGTTGACAGTTGGTCTAGAAGGAACCTACTCACCATATTCGTATCGTGATAAATCTGGTAAATTAACTGGTTTTGAGGTTGATTTATCAAAAGCTGTTGCTAAGAAATTAGGCTTGAAAGTCAAATTTACACAAACAAAATTTGATTCATTAGTTGCCGGATTAGATTCAAGAAAGTACGATGTTGTGTATAACAATATGGGAAAAACAAAGGAACGTACTAAAAAGTATACCTTTGCCAAGCCATATATCTATACCAAGACAGTGATGATTACTAAAGCCGGATCAGACATCAAGACAGCAGCTGATTTGAAGGGCAAAAAGTCAGCCCAATCGGCATCGTCTAACTTTGGTCAGGCCGCTAAAAAGGCTGGTACCAATGTTGTTTCAGTACCAGGATTTGCAGAGGCGATTGATTTAGTTAATTCTGGTAAGGCCGATGTGACGTTGAACTCACAAGATTCATGGGGTGTTTATAAAAAGGCTCATCCTGAGACGAAGTTAAAGGCAAAAACAACGAAGGTCTTGGATAACACGTCATCTTCACCAATGTTAAACAAGAAAGACAAGGCTTTAGCAAAGAAAATTACTAAGGCACAAAAACAATTGGCCAAAGATGGTACTTTATCTGACCTTTCAGAGAAATACTTTGATTCAGATTTAACAAAGAAGCCATAAATTCACGCTATAATGAGACTGGGACATGAGCAATGTTCCAGTCTTTTTCAAACTCTGATTTTTCTGATATTGGAGGAATATAAATGTTGATTGCAAAGAAAATTATTGTACGTGGCCGAGTGCAAGGGGTTGGTTTTCGATACTCCACAAAAAATATTGCTGATAAATTAGGCATTCAAGGTAATGTTTGGAATGAAACGGATGGTTCCGTGCATATTGAGGCCCAAGCGGAAAGCGATGCGATGTCGGATTTTATTTCAAAGATTAGTATGTCGCCGTCGCCATATGCCCGAATAGATTCAGTCGATAGTAAAGATATCCCGATAAATGAGCATTTGCATCGTTTCAGAGCATTATAATTGCATAAGTAGAAAATCAGTCGACGTTGTTGCATTGCGCGACTGATTTTTTTCGTGTAAGCTGAGATGTCGAGAGTTTTAGGAGGTTATGGTAGATGAGTATTAAAACATGGTTGAAATTCGTGGAAATTCAATCATTGGTTGCTAGTGTATTACCATTGGTTTTGGGTAATTTATATGCTGCAATCACATATCAAGAATTTCATACGGGATATGCAATAGTTTTCGCGGTTGTTGTCCTATCTTTGCAAATGGTTGCTAATGTTTGGAACAATATACAAGATTTTAAATCAGCAACCAGTGAGGAGTGGAAGAACGGTGTCAATAACATCATTGGTAAGGGTGGCATTTCACAACGTCAAGGTTGGATAACCTTATTGGTATTGGCATTGATTGCTGCTGTTGGTGGATTATGGTTAGCGACACAAACAGGTTGGCCCTTGTTAATCATGGGGTTAATTGGATTTTGGGTCGTTTATTGGTATGCTGGTACCCCGTTGCCTTTGTCACGCACGCCATTCGGTGAATTAGCGTCAGGGCTAACGATGGGATATCTCATCTTTTTGAGTGCAACTTATGTAAATATTGCGCCAACTTTCAATGGTGAACTTGTCTTTAAGGCGATTATTGCTTCAGCGATTGCCTGGTTTGCAATTGGTGATATTATGTTTGCCAACAATATTGGTGATTACGATGAAGATGTTGCAGAAGGACGGCACACATTAGCTTGGTACTTAGGTAAGGATCGTGCAGTTAAAGCGTTTGGCTGGGTTTACATTGCCGGCTACGTGATGTTGATTATTGCAGTGGTTGCTGGGATTTTACCTTGGCTATCATTGGTTGCCTTAGTTTCATTCCCAATTGTGATGAAAAATGTTAAAGCATTTCAAGCAAATCCAATCAAACCTAATTTTCCATATGCTATTAAAAATGCTATAGTCATTTCAGTAACATTAGCCATTGGTTTGATTCTGGCTTTAATTTTTAATTAGTAGTAATAATTAGTAATGCATTTTGACGATAAAGTAATTCGTCAGAATGCATTTTTTATTGTGCAAGGGAAACTACGCCTGGCGAGCAGTAATGTGCCTGTGGATAAAGTGTGTAAAACTTTTAGCCTTTATTAAGTTAAACTAAATAATATAGTTACAAAATTCACAAAAGGAAGTGTGTCCATTTAAATAATGGTGTAAAATTTATGATTGACTAATATCTGTTATAATTAGAAAAAAATGAAAGTGAGGGTCTGAAGTGTTAGAACACGTCAAACGATCGAAAACATTATTTTGGACAATTGAACTTTTAGCCATTGCGCTATTAGTTTTGATCGTTGCACAATTACGCTTTATTCTAGAACCAATTGGTCAATTTATTGGTGCTGTTTTTGTACCATTAATTATTTCAGGATTTTTGTATTATATTTTAAATCCGGTGGTTGGGGCATTGCAAAAGGTGCCATTAGGTAAAGTCAGGCATGTTAGTCGTGGTTGGGCTATTACCATTGTTATGTTGCTATTATTAAGTATTTTGGGAGCCTTGTTACTAACATTATTACCAGCCTTAGTCGATCAAATTGCTAGTTTAGTAAAGAATATTCCAGTATTAGTAGATACAATTCAGCATTGGGCTAATCAACTTAGTCAAATTAATTTCTCTAAAGAGTATGGTATTGATTTTAATCTCGATAAGCTGCAACAAGAAGTGCAGAATATTGGGAAAACTGTCGTATCAGGTATGGCAACTAGTTTAAGCGCGGTGATTGCCAAGTTAACTAGTTTCACAGTGACAGCAATTACCGTACCAGTAATGACGATTTACATGCTATATGATGGTAATAAACTGGCACCTTTTATTCAAAAAGTTTTTCCAAGTAAACAACAAGCAAGGATTTCTGACATCTTAGGAAGACTAAATCAAACACTTGCGCAATATATCAGTGGTCAAGTGTTAGAAATGATTTTCGTTGGTGTGTTTACAGCTGTTGGTTACTTTATGATTGGTCAAAAGTACGCTTTGCTGTTAGGTGTATTTGCGGGTATAACCAATATGATTCCATATGTTGGTCCCTATATTGGTTTGGTTCCGGCATTATTTGTTGCTTTAACAGATTCATTTTGGCAGGCAATTTGGGTCAGTATTGTTGTGTTGATTGTACAACAGGTTGATAGTAATTTAATTTACCCACGTGTCATGGGGGCATCTTTGCATGTTCATCCATTGACTATTATTGTTTTGCTATTAGCTGCTGGTAATATAGCCGGCATTGCAGGTATGATTTTGGCAGTACCATTTTATGCAGTTATTCGGACGGTGATTGTTTATGCTTGGCAGCTTTGGCAGATACAGCAGATGCCTGAAGTAGATACTGAAAAAGCTATAATAGATGAAGAGACAATTTAATTCATAGTATTCTATAGAAAACAATAAGGTGTGGCCCTGGTGTATGGTAGGTTACCATGAACAGGGCTTTTTCTTATTTGAGGACAGATAATTGAGAGGCGTTACTTATGGTAGCTAATTTAAATTTAGGAGAACTGATCGATAAGCATAATTTATATGCAGAGCTTATTGGCGGTAAATTCGGCATTGAACTTGAGACTCATCGGGTAACCCGAAAAGGTCGGCTAAGTCGTATCAATCATTCAGCAAAATTAGGCTCAAGACAGATTCATCCTTACCTACAAACAGATTATAGTGAGACACAGGCTGAGCTTGTGACGGAGGCTGTGGGGTCGTTTGAAGAAGCACGTGATCGTTTACTACAATTACAGTGGATTTTACGTAGTTATATGGCAGATGATGAGTCAGTCTGGCCATTGAGTATGCCACCTCAATTAAAGAAAGATGATCTTCAATGGTTGGATGAAACCTTTGAGAGAACTTGGGTTCAGGATTATCGTGATTGGTTATTGCATAAATATGGTTCTACTCATGAAATTATGACAGGTATACACCTTAATTATTCATTGTCAGATACCTTATTGCAGCACTTATTTGAAGCCAGTGACCGAACTGATTTTAAAGAATTTAAAAACGACGTTTATTTTCACATTGCTCGTCAAATTGTTGCCCATAGTTGGTTCTTTAATTATTTATTTGGTGCAGCGCCATTTAATTTAAATGATTCTGATTCGAGAACGCCACAATTTACCAAACCAGTCCGTTCGTTGCGAACCAGTGAGTATGGTTTTGTTAATGATCAAGGTGAAAAGGTAGCTTATGATAGCAATTATGTTGATCATCAGCGACGAATCGAACAGCTAATATCACAAGGTAAATTATTCTCGGAACATGAAATATATGGGCCTGTCCGATTTAAGCGTAAAACAGATGATGATGACGAAATTGATTACTTAGAAATTCGCATTTTGGATACGAATCCATTTGATATCGCTGGTATTTCTGAAAATGATTTAAACTTAATCCATTTATTATTGATTTATTTCTTGATTAGTGATGACGAATTAACTGAAGATAGTCTACAAAGTAATGAGAATTTGGCAAATAATGTTTCATTACAGCAACCGACAGAAACATTGGCTAATAAAAAAGATGCGTTAGCGATTATGCAGGATATTTCGCAATTAGCTGATCATTTTGGTATGAGGTTTAATGATGGTTTGTCATTAATTACTGATCGCGTGTTAACACCAACAAAAACACCGGCTGCCAAAATGATTGCAGCAGCACCTAGTGAAACTGACATGCAAGCATGGGCAACAACACTTGGTAATGAACGAACTGATTATTTTAAGACACATAAAAAAGAGTTATTTAGAGCCTACTTCGGTGAGGGCGATCTGGCGCAGGTTGTTCATGATGCCATTGTCGCCGGCGTACGTGTGCTAGATTTTGATTCACAGCGGGTGTCGCTAAAGTTTGGTGATCATTTAGAAGTGGTGACAGAGCCAACCAATATTAGCCAGCTGTTTCCGGAGTTGAATGTTTACTAACATAAAATAAGTGATACAATGACAGTTAGTGATTAAACGACTCGGAGGATTTTGATTGTGAGAAGACAACATCCGTTTGATTTTGAAAAATGGGATAAATATTTAGCTGAAGCTGAGGGAGTACCCGTGACTTGGGTAGCAGGTGACCATATGACAACTCATCCAAGTTACGATAGTAGGATGATAGCTTTAGCTCAGGATTTTGAATGGTCTGATTTTTATGATCAAAATTTTGATCGGACATTACACCAAAAAGAACATGATCAGTTATTAGAAGAAAATGTTGAGATGATTGCACGAACTAGTCAAGATTTCCGTGAATTGCGTGCGGTGGCATCAGTGGTCATTCATGGCGAAGTTCGCTTAGAAGGTATGTGGGCAGCGATGCTAGAGAAAGGTATTTTACGTCGTTTGTTAAATAGATTACAAATGCAAATACCAGAAGACTTTCCAGGTCCCAATTATTAAAGACGTTTAGGCGCCTAAATTTTCCATTATTTTTGGTTGATTTAGGCGCTTAAAGTGTCTAAAATGGCTTATTTTTTTAGAAAAAATGAAAGATAAATTTAATTCTAGTTTTGAAAAATTTGAAAATTCTTATATACTAGTTAATATGTCTGTGAGAGATTCAGCAAAGTAGTATGAAGTATTTAATAAAAAAGGAAGTGTGAAGATGTCACAACAAAAAGGTTCCCCTCAGAAACTGGAAAGAGGGTTGACTGGCCGTCATGTTGAGATGATTGCCTTGGGAGGAACGATTGGTACTGGACTGTTCCTGGGAGCAGGTCGATCCATCAGTGCGGCAGGACCTGCCATCTTACTGGTCTACATTATTGTTGGGCTTTTTATGTTTTGGATGATGCGCGCGTTGGGGGAGTTATTACTAACTGACCCTAACCGAGCAACCTTTGTCGGATTTATTGAAAAATATGTTGGGCCCAAAGCAGGGTTCGTTATTGGCTGGACTTACTGGATTGGCTGGATTACCATTGCCATGGCGGAATTAACGGCTGTCGGAAATTATATGAACTTCTGGTTTCCTAATGTACCAATTTGGATATGGGAATTAGGATTCCTAGCCATCTTATATGGTATTAATATCATTGCTGTTGCTGCTTTTGGTGAAACAGAGTTTTGGTTCTCGATGATCAAGATTATTGCCATATTGGCGATGATTGCTACCGGTGCGATTATGATGGTCTTACATACAAAGACTTCGTCAGGTGTCACGTCTATTAGTAATTTATGGCAACATGGTTTTGTTGCCCACGGTGGCCGCAACTTGCTATCGGCATTTCAAATGGTATTTTTTGCTTTCTTAGGAATTGAATTTGTTGGTATGACTGCCGCAGAAGCACAAGACCCTTATAAGAATATTCCGAAGGCTATTAATTCGATTATTATGCGAATTTTAATTTTCTATGTCGGTGCATTGATAGCGATTATGTGTATTCAACCATGGACTAATTATAGTGCTGGTGAGTCACCATTCGTGCAAGTGTTTGCAGGTATTGGTGTGACAGGAGCAGCAGGAATTATTAATTTTGTTGTTTTGACTGCAGCAGCATCGTCATTAAACAGTGCTATCTTTACAACTGGTCGTATGTTGTTTTCGTTATCAGAAGGTAAGGGATACGCAGGTCAGTTAAACAGGCGTTATATTCCATTTAATGCAATTAATATTTCGACAGCGCTTATTGCATTAGCAGTTGTGTTGAATTTCTTCTTCCCAGCTAATGCCTTTGATTTAGTAACGTCAGTTGCATCTGCAGCCTTTGTTGTTATGTATGCTGTCTTAGTATATGCTCATGTGAAGTATCGTAAATCAACGGACTTCAAAAATGGCAAACAACTGTTTAAAATGCCTGGTGCACCAGTTACGAATTATCTAACTATCGCATTTTTGATTGGTATTTTCTTGATTTTGTTGTTTACACCGGATACCATGCCAACAACCGTCTTGGCAATTGTCTGGTTCGTGATAATGATTATTATAAGTTTGAGAATAAAGAGTAAAAAATAGTGTATGATGAAAGGATAGTTGTGTAGGCAATTATCCTTTTTTATTTAAGAGAGATTTTAGGGGGTTAATATGGCAGAGAGATTTATTGATCGTGATTATCAACGGACGGTCGCAAAAACAGATTATATTGAAAAACAATGGCAAGATGTACCTTACATGCCGGGTGCCCGTCATGATTTAGATATTTACTTACCAAATGAAGGTCAAGGACCTTTTCCGGTAATTGTGGATGTCTTTGGTGGTGGACTAGTTTTTGGTGATAAGAGTTCACACAAGCTTGAACCAGCACTAAGGCTTTTGGACAGAGGATACGCCGTTGCTAGTGTGTCATATACTTTGATTCAAGATGCAGATTTTCCAACGCAGATTTATGAAATCAAAGCTGCTATTCGTTTTTTGCGTGCTCACGCTGACGAGTATCAACTAGATATGGATCATGTTGCCTTAATGGGAGAGTCTTCAGGGGCTCATTTAGCATTATTGACAGGTGTTACAGCATCAGCCAATGCCATGTTCAATCATGATTTTGGGGAAGCTACTAGTGAGTCTGAAAAGGTAAATGCAATTATCTCTTTGTATGGTCCATACGAATTTGATAAGTTTTCAGAGCAATTTGAGGAAAGTGGTGTTACACCCAAGTATCCTGAGACGGGAACTTCAGAATCCTTTGAAGGACAGATGTTTAAACAACAAGCCCCCAAAGATGTGCCAGATAAAGTGAAGGAATTCAATCCAGCAACGTATTTCAGCACTGTAATGCCGCCAATATTGGCATTTGCAGGAACCGCTGACTTTGTTGTACCATACCAACAGACGGTGAATATGATAGCAGCTGCCCGTGAAGTGGTCAGTGATGACCGAGCAGAAATCCATATTGTGGATGGTACAGGTCACGGACCGGATGCTTATATGACACCCGAAAACACAGAAATAAAGGCTAATTTTTTAAAGAAATGGCTGTAAATTGAGGTTATATAATGATAGGTGCTTTTGGAAAAACATTTTTTCGAGCAACACCACGGCAACTGTTTGTACAGCTAATGATTGATATATTGTGGTATTTAATTTTTAAACCTACGGATTCATTTTCGGTATGGGTCTATATTATTATCTTACCGGGATTTGATCTAATATCGGCAGTTGGTAGTTTTTGGAACTATGTTAAAGATAACAAACCTGAAGAAAATAAATAATGTTTCACATGGAACATTTTATAGTAAAGCAGATGATTCTTTGAAAGAGTCATCTGCTTTTTTAACGTTAAATAATAAAAATTAGACGGTTAAAATTATTTTTAATAGGGGTAATAAAAGGGCTTTAGGATGTATATATGTGGGAAGGAGGTTGTTTAATTTGAAACGGGGTTAACCTTTATAGCACAGATAATATTGATTAGATAAGGGTTAAGAAATCAAAAATTAAAATAATGGACAATTTTGCCTAATTTGTGTCTTTTATAAATGGAAATAGTCTTGATACTAATTAGAAATAAAAGGGTTAAAAATTAGTGGTGGAGGATGAATAGTGCTAGAAATAATAATATTAGAAGATAGTCGACATCACCTAACTTGGATAGCTAATTTTATTAAGCGGTATACAGAATTTGAAGAATTAGATACTAGTATTAAGCTTGTAACAAGTGATGTTCGAAGTATTCAAAAATTTGTGAAAATGAGTAATCATCAAAACATTTTGTTCTTTTTAAATGCAGAATCGCTAGCTAGTGATCTTAATATTATTGAATTAGGCAAGTATATTAGGCATTGGTTACCACTGGCTAGTCTTGTTTTTATTAATGGACATGAAAAATTATCAACGCTGATATTAGAACACCGGTTAACGCCCTTGGATTGCATTTCTAAAAATAAAAATGTTGATGATATAGAAGAATCGATTCGTGAAGATATTAATATTGCCTTGGGTTTAGTGGTTAGTCATATGAAAAACAATCCAGATAAATTCGTTTATAAATTACATACACGCTATTATGATATTCCAATGTCAGAAGTCCTTTACGTTGCTTCTAAGCCCAATCATGTTAATCGTGTCGTGCTTTATGCTAAAAATAAAATTATTGAAATTAATGATTCACTTTCGAGTATCGAGAAACGACACCAAAATTTATTTCGTTCTCATAAAGGATTCGTTATTAATTTGATGTCTGTTAGTTATTTTGATATTAGGCTTAATCGTGTTTATTTTGATGTTGATAATCAAATATGGTGTCCATTATCTGTTCGAAAAAAGCAAAATTTTAAGAAAGCCTGGCAACGAATCCATGGATTAAATTAACGGTTAATAGTAAAAAACCAACGATAAATCTTTATTACTACGGATTATCAAAAAATAGATATGCTGGTTTAGGAAGGAGGTGAGTATTAATATATTGATGATATGTTGATATATTAAGTTTTTGATGTGGTCTTCGAAGAAATACCGGCGATTAACTCCTGTACATCTATTATTATTGATTACAGGGAATGAAGTTGTTGAGCTAGTAACGAGTAATCAATTTAATTTAGGTGAAACATTTCAGAAGTATTTGGCATTTGGGATTGTTATTTATTTAGAAATTCAAACATATTATCAAATAAAAAATGGTGTTAATTAACATTTGTAATATATGATATGCACTGATTTTTTAATAAGTGTTAGCATTAAATTTTTTATAACCGGCAGTTAACAGAAGTTTAGATGTTTAAAGCTAATTAATGAATTGTGCATATTGAATTATAATATGCGTGAACCAAGTTGAATATCCCATTAGCATCTAAAAAAGAACCGTTTAATTAGTTTTGACTACCACTAATTAAACGGTTCTTTGTTGCCAATGATATTATTTGTGAAACTATTAACAAACTAAAGGATTTATGCTAAACTATAGTTGTTTCAAATAATACTACTGGAGGAATTCGTAATGGCAAAGAAAGTCGCAATGGTTACTGGTGGTGCACAAGGTATTGGTGAAGCAATTGTTCGTCGCCTTAGCGCAGATGGATTTGCAGTCGCAGTTGCTGATTTGAACGAGGTAAAGAGTAAAGAAGTTGCAGATGATATCGAAAAGAACGGTGGATCTGCAATGGCAGTCAAGGTAGATGTTTCTGACCGTGATGGTTTCTTTGCAGCGGTTCAAGAAGTTGCAGACAAATTAGGTAGCTTTGATGTGCTAGTTAATAATGCTGGCCTTGGTCCTACGACACCAATTGATACAATTACTCCTGAATTGTTTGATAAGGTTTATCATATTAATGTTGCTGGAGATATTTGGGGTATCCAAGCAGCAGTTGAACAATTTAAGAAGCAGGGTAACGGTGGAAAAATCATCAACGCAACTTCACAAGCTGGTGTTGTTGGTAATCCAAACCTTGCTTTGTATAGTAGTACTAAGTTTGCGGTACGTGGTCTAACGCAAGTTGCCGCACGTGATTTGGCTGAGGAGAACATTACAGTTAATGCTTATGCACCTGGTATTGTTAAGACACCAATGATGTTTGATATTGCTCACGAAGTTGGTAAGAATGCAGGTAAGGATGACGAATGGGGTATGCAAACCTTCGCGAAGGACATTGCTCTAAAGCGCTTATCAGAACCAGAAGATGTTGCTGCTGCAGTAGCCTTCTTGGCTGGACCAGACTCAAACTACATTACTGGACAAACTATTGAAGTTGATGGTGGTATGCAATTCCATTAATGGATAATTAATTTAAATTTTAAACTGATGATAAATCGTTATATAGATTTGTCGTCAGTTTTTATTTTATTAGAAATGGTATGTAAATATCATAACTTAGTATTTGCTATCTACATCAAACATTGAGATACTGGGTGTATATTTAGCGAAGGAGGGAGTAAGCATGCGACAAATTCTTGTTGATGTTCACCGCCTAACAAAGAAATTTCAGATTGAACAATTCCAAACGTTTTTAAAACGCGGAAATCTCAAAATGGTGGGGCCAACTATTACATATTATGCCTTATTGTCGATGGTTCCTATTTTGATGAGTGTTGGTGCGGTTGCCAGTTTAGCGGGGCTGAGTGCGAACGATTTAATAACACTACTTTCGGAACAACTGCCAAGTAATATTATGTCGATTTTAGAGCCGATTATTAAATCGGTCCTAAAAGGTGGCGTTGGAATTTTGTCATTCTCAATTGTAACAACGATTTGGGCAGCAAGTTCAGTACTAGCAATTATTCGTAAATCATTTAATGCTGTGTATGATGTACCAGAACGGGTCAATGGTTTACTGACGCGTGTGTTTAGTTTCTTATGGTTGTTGGTTATTTTGGTGTCAGCGGTTGTCGTAATCGTTGTTAGTGCATTCTTGCCAGCGATTATTGCCGCTATTCCAGGAATCGGATGGCTAGAATTTATAACGAAACAACGTTGGCTGATTACTCTAGCGGGTCTTTGGGTGATGATGTGTGTATTCAATGCTGCGTTACCAGCTAAAAGAATTGCATTGAAGCCGCTGATCATAGGATCGGGTATTGAAGTTGTTCTGATGATCATTTTGAACTATTCATTTGGGTGGTATGCGCAATTTACTGTAAAAAATGTTGGTTTTTATCAATCATTAGGATCATTGCTTGTGCTAATTGTCTATTTGAATTTAATTGGAACAATTATGGTGATTGGACAGATTTTAATTGCCTGGTTAGAAGGTCTTTTTGCTACCAGTTTGAATCCAGAAGACCCTGTGCCAACGGCTGCTAAACGTCCTGCAGCCCAGCGGCGCCCAGATGGGAATTTGCGAAAAATCACAAGCGGCAAGCGTCGTCGAAAAAAGCGCCGTTAAAGGCTTGGTTGTGATTTTTTAAACATAAAAACAGTTTCTTTGTGAAATTTTTTTAAGCGCTTTTTTGGGTAATTAGCGTTATAATGATGGCGTAGCATAGATTGCTACTGATTGTCGTTTATACAAAGGGGGATATTATGGCATATAAAACAACCTATCCATATACTGGGGAAGTCTTACAGGAATATGATAATGCAACCGAAGCAGATTTAGAGAAAGCACTGGCAACTGGTCACGCTTTATATAAAACATGGCGTGGCACATCTGTTAGTGATCGTGCGGCAACATTACAAAAGATTGCTGAGGCAATCGTGGCACATAAAGAAGAACTAGCTAAGGCAATGACTTATGACATGGGGAAGTTATTAACTGAAGCTGAAGGCGAAGTCGACTTGTGTGCAAGTATTGTTTCTTATTATGCCCAAAAGGGTGAGGAATTCATGGCCGACACACCAATAGAGTCACCAGCAGGAAATGCTCACTATGTTAAGCAATCAACTGGTGTCATTGTGGCAGTTGAACCATGGAATTTCCCATTATATCAAGTTGTGCGTGTCTTTGCGCCAAACTTTATTGTTGGTAATCCAATGATTTTGAAGCATGCGTCAATTTGTGCCAAGTCAGCCCAATTATTTGCTGACTTAGTCATTGAAGCAGGTGCACCAGAGGGTGCTTTGACTAATTTGTTTATCGATTATGACTTAGTATCTAAGGCTATTCATGATCCACGTGTCGCTGGTGTTTGCTTGACGGGTTCTGAACGTGGTGGTGCAGCCGTTGCCAAAGAAGCTGGTGAGGCACTAAAGAAGTCAACTCTTGAACTTGGTGGTAATGATGCATTCATTATTTTAGATGATGCGGATTGGGATGAAGTTAGGGCGGTTGCGCCAGGTGCACGTTTGTACAATGTAGGACAAGTTTGCACGTCATCAAAGCGGTTCATTGTTTTGGCTGATAAGTTTGATGAGTTTATCGATATTCTAAAAGATGGTTTCTCAAAGGCTAAGGTAGGAGATCCAATGGATCCTGAAACTGATGTGGCGCCATTATCATCTAAGAGTGCGCAAGAGAAATTACAGAAGCAAGTTGATAGTGCTGTTGCTGGTGGAGCGACGTTAGTTTATAGTCAAGAGCCGGTTGAAGGGGATGGATTCTTCTTCCAACCAACTATTTTGACAGATATTACTAAGGACAATCCAATCTACAATCAAGAATTGTTTGGTCCGGTTGCTGAAGTTTACAAGGTTAATTCAGAAGAAGAGGCCATTGCATTGGCTAATGATTCAAGTTATGGTCTTGGTAACACTGTATTCTCAAGTGATATTGACCATGCACAACGTGTCGCCGAACAAATTGAAACAGGTATGTCATTCATTAACTCAGGATGGACATCATTACCTGAATTACCATTTGGTGGTGTTAAGAACTCGGGATACGGTCGTGAGCTAAGTGAATTAGGATTGAATGCATTCGTTAACGAGCATTTGATTTTTGAACCAACTAAGTAAATTAAACTGATTACAATAAAGGAGCATGTTCAGATGAACATGCTCCTTTTTTATTATTATTTTGTTGTAATCGCAATGGTATCAGCTGCTTTTTGAGCGGCCCATTGTTCATCGAATTGATCAAGCAATTCGCGGACTTGTGTTGTGTTGTTTGTATCCATTAAGGCAACACGTAAGTCAGATGCATATGAAAAATGGCGAACGTAGATTTTAAAGAAACGCTTTAACTTTTGGAAATGCATGGGACCAAATTCAGCAGTGAATTGGTCGTATAAGTCTAATTGCATACGCAGTAGAGTAAGGGTCTCATCTAGAGTATGCTCTCGTGGTGTGATTTCAAAAGCAAAAGGATTTTCAAAAATCCCGCGGCCAATCATAATACCATTAACACCAGGATGTTGACGAACTAATTCGAGACCGTCAGCACGATCCTTAATATCACCATTGATTTGAAGCAAGGTGTTTGGGGCGATTTCATCACGTAATTGTACTAAACGGTCAATGTACTCAAAGTGGGCGGGCACTTTTGACATTTCCTTACGTGTACGCATATGAACTGTAAGTAGTGGGATATCTTGCTTTAGAAGAAATGGAATCCACTCTTCAAAAGTGTCGATTTGATTGAAACCAAGGCGAGTTTTAACAGAAACAGCTAAGCTGGCCTTTTTAGCGCTAGCAATAATTTCTTCAGCCTTATCAAAATGGCGAATCAAATCAGAACCACTATTGTTTTTAACGACAGTAGCGGCTGGGCATCCCATGTTAATATCGACGGCTTCATAGCCACGTTCTTTTAAGTCAAAACAAGCAGTCTCAAAATCAATACCACGATCACCCCATAATTGAGCGACAGGCATTTGTTCTGATTCTTCAACGTGCAAACGACCTTGTACGGTAAACTTTGCTTTTGGATGGGTAATGCTACGAGCATTTGTGAATTCTGTAAAGTAAACGTCGGGGCCACCAGCTTTGGCAACGACACGACGGAAAACAGAATCTGTTACGGCTTCCATAGGAGCCATGGTGAAGAAGGGGATTGTTTCTAATCCTGGAACGGCAGGATGTTTTTGAGCATCGTCCACAACTTTTTGCCAATAAGGCGATTTTACTTGGACCATTTAAAGTTCCTTTCTCAAAGAAATATGTATTTTTGATACGAAAATTTTTAAAACCCTATTCATATTAGCGATATTTTGTAAAATTTTCAAGATATTAACTTCTTAAAAGTAAATAATAGTCATGTTTAGGGCAAATTATGAGGTTTTTGACAGTCTGATGGACAATAAGGTGTATAATAATGCCGATTTGCTATAAAATTTTTAGGAGTTCACATGGTAATTAGAAAGAATATGGTAGCGGGCATTATCTTAACGTTTTTGCTAGCTTTCGTTGCAAAATTACTATCACCTTTCTTACCAACATTAGGTGCCGAAGCATTGGCTATGTTGGCGGGAATTGTTTTAGGAAATACAATTTTTATCAACCAACGTTGGGCAGCAGGTGTTAAATGGGCTGAAAAATACCCGATTGAGATTGGGATTGCCTGCCTAGGTTTGAATGTTACTTTAACAAACATGGCTTCACTTGGATGGCAAGGTGTGTTGTTTATTTTGATACAAATGTCATTGACCATTTTCTTTGTGATGTGGCTTGGTGGGCGTATTTTTAAGGTTTCACCAGCATCAGCGATGATGATGGGAGCAGGTAATGCTGTCTGTGGTTCGAGTGCGATTGCATCAGTGGCACCAGTTGTTGACGCAACCGATGATCAGCGACGAACATCCGTTGCAACAGTCTCGCTGGCTGGGGTGGTGTTACTATTTGTTTTACCGATTTTAGGCCCAGCTGTGTTACCGGATAATATGATTGTTAGTGCCTTGATTGGTGGAACTGTGCAGTCAGTTGGTCAAGTATCTGGAACTGCATCACTTGTTGGTGGCAGTGTGGTTACTTATGCACCAATTTTCAAAATGCTACGTGTCATTATGCTATCAGTAGTTGTTATTTTTATGGCACGTCATGCTGCAAAAATATCAACCGATACAGGTACGGCTGTTAAATCAAAAATGGGTATTCCTTGGTTTGTCACAACATTTATTATTCTTATGTTGATCAATTCATTTATCTCACTACCGCATCTTGTGACTCATACAGCACAAAATATTACTAGTTTTTTTGGTGTTGTTAACTTAGCGGGTATTGGATTGAATTTGAAGTGGACAACAATCAAGTCATCAGGAGCTAAGTTCCTAGGATATGGACTTGTCACGATTATTTTCCAAGTAGTTATTGCCCTAGCACTGATTTATATGTTGATGGGTGCTTAATTAAACGAAATCTAAAGAATAAGGTCTGGAATTTTGTCAGTTGATGAGAAAATTTCAGGCCTTTATCTATAATTATTGTTAAAATTAAAATACTTGATGAATACATATTTTGGGGGAGGTGAGAGTTAATAAATGCTATTTACGAATTTAAATAATTATGTGGTATTTGATTTGGAGATGAATGGTAGTAATCAAATTATTGAGATTGGTGCAATTAAAGTAACAGGTACCCAAAATATTGAGAAATTTTCAGTTATTGTTAATAATCCGCCCGTTGGTAGCGCTATGAAATCATTTAAATATATTACTAAATCAATGGGTGGCAAAGATGGCTGGATTACGTTGGAGATGATTAGTCATGGTATTTCTGAAGAGCGTGCACTGAGCCGTTTTATGCAGTTTGTTGGTGATTACGCAATTGTTGGTCATGCTATTATTGATGGTGATGTCCAGCTAATTAAAGAAGGATTGCAACATCATAATCTTGGTAAATGGGACACTCGCGGTAAATTATATGATACGCAGCAAATTCATGGTGCTATTGCCGGCAATCCGCAAGATATTTCATTAATGGATTTAGCAGAAATGTATGGGATTGATTTGGGAAAACAAAAGCATCGGGCATTACCTGATGCAAAAGAGACGCTGGCTATTTTTGTAGCCATGAAAAAGGCATGGCGTTAGTTTCATTGAAATTACCAGACAAGTGAAATGAGTTGAAGGAGTATTTCGTGGCACAAGTGTTGAAAAAAATTCCCATGGCGTTATGTGGTTTGATTTTAGGTATCGAATCATTAGGAAATTTATTTATTATGAATGGCTTTTTCATGACGGGCAATATAATTGGCATAGTGGGAATGATCTTAATGTTGTTTGTATTTGCAAAATTGTTGTTTGCATATGGTAGTGTCCACAGTGAAATGCTGAACCCTGTAACTGCGGGGACGCTACCAACGTTTACAATGGCGTTGATGCTGATGGCCATGTATTGGTATCGATGGGGGATGACGCGTTTTGCCAATTTTTTGTGGCTGGCTGCAATTATTGTTCATCTTGGTATCATGGTAGCCTTTTGTTGGTTTAACTTAATTCAGACCAAGCCACGATTACAAGCAGTTTATCCAAGTTGGTTTGTCATGTTTGTTGGTATTGGTGTTATTCCAGTGAGTGCACCCATGTTTAGTACAACTATTGGTCAACTCTTTTTTTGGTTAGCAATGGTGTTGTACGTCATTGTTTTTCCAATTGTTATTTTCCGATTGATACGTCTACGAGCAATGGGTGAAGGAGCGTTGCCGTTGTTGACGATTATGGCGGCGCCGGCGTCACTGTGTTTAACTGGTTATTTAAATATCTTTGGCCAATTTAATCATGCCTTTGCTATTGGCATGGCTATTTTTGCGCAAGGGCTTTATTTTGCTACGTTATTTTTAATGATAAAAATTTATGTTTCTGCTAAACATTCATTGTTACGATTTTATCCAAGCTTTGCAGCCTTTACTTTCCCGTTGGTCATTGCATCCACAGCAATAACGGTCTTATCAAATCGTTTAAATCTAGCTAGTGGGGTGATGGTTGTAGCAAAAGTTGAATGGTTTGCAGCAACACTGATGATTATCTACGTATTTAGCCAATATCTAAGATTCTTGGTTGGTTTGATGAATGCAACGAGGGTTCCAAGGTAGTGCTGAATAGCCCAAAAAATAAATCAATTATTTTAATAAAAAAGGTTGGGTTTTTGTTTTTAATTTGTTAATATAATGTTCTGCTATTTAATAATTAGTAGATATTAAATAAGAAACGTTCTACGATTAGACAATTTAATAATGTAGACGCGGAGGATACGATTATGTTGATGTACACAAGACCAGCCCAGCCAGAAGACTTTCCAGCAATTTGGGCTGCGTTTCAAGATGGCGTTGCATACTTGGGTGAGCAGGGCGCATCGCAATGGCAGGGCGAAGGTGCACCAGACAGGGCTTTATTTGAAAAGGATATTGCTAATGGCTGGGGAATCGTTCTGATCTACGATGGTCAAGTAGCCGGTTATGGCTCATTAGTGCCAGGACCAGAAGAAGAATATGAAATTTTACAAGGCGAATGGGTTGGTGAAGAGCCAGAATACGTTGCCATTCACCGAGTGACGATTAATTCACACATTCGTGGTAAGGGTGTTGGTAAGACATTAACACGCGATTTGGTTAATTTAGCCCGCGCGCGTGGTTATCGTGATATTCGCATTGATACATTCCCAGAAAATATCATTATGCAGAATGTTATTACGAAAACTGATTTTACATATAGAGGCATGGTCCCATTTGAATTTGGTGATCGACTAGGTTACCAATTATTAGTAGATTAATACATTTATGAGATTTTTTTCATAAAACAATTGACTTTGTACGTAAATGGGCTTAATATCTACAGGTAAGCTAAAAGAAAAGGAAATGTAGATATGCAAACTTATTTGTCAGTAACATCAGCGTTTAGTTACTTTACGTATTTCGGGTAGTCATCCGAATTCTGCGTAAGGTTGTTTGCGCTGAACATTTGGATGACGGTAAAGTATCCAAATGTGTGAAAGCAAGTGAGCAACTTGTAATGCATTATCTGCATACACGTATTGGATACAATGATGTTATCCAATACGTGTTTTTTATTGTCTTGGTATTTTTCAAATGACAAATGGGTTGTAGCATGATGTTCCGTGAAAGGAAGTTATATATATGGGAATGTGGCAGAGAATATTTAAAAAGGAGTCATTAGACACCTATATGAGTAGTGATGGCCATTTTGAAAAGTCACTAAATGCAAAAGATTTAGTTGCTTTAGGAATTGGTGCGGTGATTGGTTCAGGAATTTTCGTTTTACCTGGAACTGTGGCAGCAACGACAACCGGGCCAGCGATTATTTTTAGTTTTATTTTGGCGGCCTTAGTATCGAGTTTAGTAGCGATGGCTTATTCTGAAATGTCAACTGCTATGCCGGTGGCTGGATCTGCTTATTCATATGGAAATGTTATTTTTGGTGAAGTGATCGGTTGGGTATTAGGTTGGGCGCTAATTTTGGAATACATGTTAAGTGTTTCAGCCGTTTCGACGGGATGGTCAGCTTACTTTGCCAATCTGATATCTCCTTTGGTCAAAATCCCAACGGCCTTATCAGGGGCTTATAACCCAGCAAATGGGACGTATATTGATATTGTGGCCGTTGTCATTGTTCTATTAATTGGTCTGCTATTACGCGGTGGCTTACGTCAGTCAAAACGTGTTGAAAATGCGATGGTCTTGTTCAAAATAATTATTATTTTGGCTTTCATTGTGATTGGCTTCTTCTTTATTAAGAGCAGTAACTACAGTCCTCTGATTCCTGAACGTGTTAATGGTGCATTTGGATGGCGAGGAGTCATTACTGGAACATCAATGGTCTTCTTCGCCTTTCTTGGTTTCGATGCCTTGTCATCATCAGCAGCCGAAGTAAAAAATCCCAAGCGTAATATGCCAATTGGAATTATCGGTACGCTAATTATTGCGGCTATCTTGTATGGCTTAATGGGATTTGTGCTAACTGGTATGGTACATTATTCTAAGTTGAATGTTGCGGATCCAGCCGCTTTTGCCTTGCAACAAGTTGGTCAAAATTGGGCATCATTGATTATTACAATTGGAGCGTTGATTGGAATGGCAACGATGATGTATACAATGACGTATGCGGCATCACGGTTAATTTATGCTGTTGGTCGAGATGGCCTGTTGCCAGGTGGTGTTGGTAAGTTAAATAAACAAGGAAATCCTAATCGTGCGTTAACTGTTGCAACAGTTGTTATTGCCCTATTTAGTGGGTTAGTACCATTGGACGCCTTAGTTGATTTGGTTAATGTCGGTACTTTGTTGGCGTTCGTGGTTGTGTCATTAGGTATCTTGCCATTACGTCGTCGTCAAGACGTTAACCATGATGGTTACAAAATGCCAGGTTATCCAGTGATGCCAATTATTTCAGCACTGTTGACAGGATTCTTGATTACACAATTACATGCTGAAACATTGATTGCCGCAGGTGTTTGGTTTGTTCTTGGTCTTATTTTGTACTTAACGTATGGTGTACGTCACTCAAGAATGAATCAGTAATGGCGTTAAATTTTCTGAATCATAATTAAATAATTTTAAGTAAAAAGGGGTTGAGACATGTTTCTGTCTCAACCTCTTTTTGCTCAAAAATTACGGAGTGGTGGGTGGCGTTTTACTGACCCACCATAAATTAGTCTGCGGAATAAATTGTGTACCGATAACGATGGCTTTATCAGTATAGCCTTTGACTACGCCAGTTATCATAGGGGGAATAATACCTTGTTCTGACTGCGTGCTTAATTGAATGGTTACCGTGTCTTGTTGGGCATATGCTTCAAATAAAATTTTGGCAATTAATTCGGGAGCCATTTCGGGTTTGCGGACGCGTTGATTGGCATGTTTCACTTCATGGGCAATTTTATTCACGTGCTCAGTATGGTCAGATAAATAGTAACCTTGCCACTTAATCATCCCGCGATCATGATAGTCATACTTAAAAAATTGACTGGCTTGTTTGAGGGTGATGTTATCGATTTCTTCGTTATTTATATCCATAAGCATTACCGCCATTGTGTCCGCCGACCAGGCCAACGCGATCAAGCATTGTACCTCCAGCCAAACTAGAACTTTTAAAAATGGCATCAATACCAAATTTTTGGCGGATCATATCGATTGTTTCATCTAACTGATGATTTTGTTGCATAGTAGCTGGTGGTATAAAAAGGTCCAGTTGTTCTTCACCCGCAGCCTCTAAATTACCAGCACTAACGGCGATATGTCGAATGACTTCACCGTGATAATGAGTAGTAAATAGTTGTTGAAGCGCTTGTGTAATTTGGGCATTTGAGTTTGTTGAGGGAAGCGTCATTTGCGCATGAAAGCCTTGGCTATCAGTCGGGTTATGATAGCCTACTCCTAAGCCAAGCGAGACTTGATTGGTAACTAAATGTTTGGCCCGTAGTCGACTGGCAATTTGTTCGCCAATTTCCCTAATGATTACGGCAATTTCAGTGGGATTATCATAATCTCGTGGTAGGACTTGGCTGTTGCTTAGTGCACGACTTTTTGCATGATACTTTTGTCTAACGATGCTGCGATCAATCCCCCAAGCGAGTGCATAAAGTTCACCACCAATAACCCCAAACTTTTCAATCAAGTGGTATGGATTATGCAAAGCTAAGTCTTTCATTGAAAAGATGCCCAAACGATTGAGTTTCTTAGCTGTACGTGTGCCAATGTGCCAAACATCAGATAGTGTTTCAATTGGCCATAGAAATTTTTGGATTGTTTCATAATGCCATTCACCAATTAGACTAGGAGCGTGTTTAGCAGTTAGATCAAGCGCCATTTTAGCCATTGCTGGATTATCACCAATACCAACTGAGGTATAAATACCAGTTCTTTTCTTGATTTCTTTTTGAATGATACGGGCGATTTGCTGGCGTGTTAAATCATGACCATCACCAAATTTTGAAATTATATATTGATAACTATCGGTAATATCCAGAATAGATTCGTCAATTGAGTAAATGTGCAAATCTTCATCAGCCACAAATTCACGATAGATATCATTAATTTGTTGATTTTTTTCGATATAATAATTCATTCGGGGTTCAGCAATTAATAAATCAGGATGATAGGGCACATCTCGTTGCCGCATAACGTTACTGATACCCAGTTTTTTTTTAGCCATTGGTGAGGCAGCAAGCACCAGACCGCCATTTGTATTTTCTTGCTGACTCATCACGATGAGCATTGTCTGTAATGGATTTTTACCGCGGTCAACGCATTCGACACTGGCATAGAAACTTTTGGAATCAATCACAAAAATAGCTCGTCTGGGTTCGTCTTTGTAAACATCAAGCATAAGATATCCTCCTGGTTAACTTTAACTTAACGTTAGGATAAGCCTAATTTTAACATTCTGCAAGCTTTAAGTTAATTGGATGTTGCTTGTAGTTATTGTCTAGCATGTGCTATGATTGATTGTTCACGGAATTTATAGGAAATAGGAGTAGTAGTTTTGGAAAAGGAAAAAACGAATAAAGGTATGGTGACATTGGCCTTATTCATCGCGACTTTTTTAAGTGCGGTCGAAGGGACAATTGTGTCAACAGCAATGCCTACCATTGTCGGTGACCTAGAGGGTATTTCAATAATGAATTGGGTATTCTCAATTTTCTTATTGACGAGTACGTTGACTACACCAATCTATGGGAAATTAGCTGATAATATTGGTCGTAAGCCAGTATTTATTGCTGGGTTAATTATATTTTTAACAGGATCGGTATTAAGTGGATTTTCGGCTAGTATGCCACAATTAATTATTTGGCGTGCCATTCAAGGAATTGGTGCAGGAGCGATTTTGCCAATTTCTAATACAATTATTGCTGATATTTATCCACCTGAAAAACGTGCGCAGATTATGGGTATCAATAATTCAGCGTGGGGAATTGCTTCTGTGGTTGCCCCACTACTGGGTGGCTTGATTGTTGATAATTTTACTTGGCGTTGGGTATTTTTTATTAATTTGCCGTTTGGCTTATTATCAATGATTTTGACTTTAATGTTTTTGAAGGAAGATAAACGTGCTACTGAAGGTCATTTGGACATTTGGGGTATCGTTTGGCTATCAATGACGATTTCTGGAATCTTGTATGGCGTTGAATTACTTAATAAGGCACACATTAACTGGCTGATGATTGTAGTTGTTGCAATCGTTGCAGTTGTTGGTTTGTTGTTGTTTATTAAACGAGAAAAACGTGCAGCAGATCCGATTATTTTGTTGGATTTATTTAAAAATAAGACGTTTGTTATTCAGAATTTTGCAGTAGGAATGATGGCAATCTTCTTAATTGCTTATGAAGTATACGTGCCATCATGGACGCAAGGAATTTTAGGATTACCAGCAACTTTTGCTGGCTTCGCAACAACGCCTAGTTCTATTTTTTGGATTGTTGGTTCATTTATTGCGGGTAAGATGTTATCACGATTAAGACCACAAAAGATTTTGATGATCAGTATGGGACTTTTGGTGGTTAGCGGAACGGTCCTAGCGTTCTTACCAACCAATACACCATTTGTTATATTCTTACTTATCGGTGTATTTTTGGGAACTGGTTTTGGAATCACTGTGACTGGCTCAACGATTATTTCACAAAGTGTGGTATCACTTGAACACATTGGGATGGCCACTTCGTTTAATACATTGATTCGTAGTTTGGCACAAAGTATTTCCATTTCAATTTTTGGAATTGTTATGAATCAGTCCTTGCAAAACGGTATTGCGCAACATCCAGATAAAAACTTAACAGTGGGGATGTTTAATAAAATGATCAATCCACATACGGTTGATGAATTACCAAATAAAATTGTGCCAGTGATGCATAATATTTATCACACTGGATTACGTAATATTTTTATTGTTGCGGTTATTTGCATGATTTTGGCATTTGTATATAATTTAAAGCACCAAGATCAAGGTGTTGTACAATAAATTCTAAGTAAAAATAGGTTGAGACATAAAATATGTCTCAACCTATTTTTTTGCTTTATTCAAAAATTGTTTGGGCAATATTTTCAGCATCGCTCAGGTTTTTATCAGTAATTCCTGGACGTGGTGAGAACGTTGTAAACCATGACCAGCCTTCTGTTGGGACACCCCAAATGAATAAGCCAGGGACTTCTTGATCTTGTTGGTCAATTGCCGTCATCGTCTGTTTATTCATGCGTGTACCACCAGCAGAGTAAGTGGTGCCATCAGATTTCGTGTAAGTTGCTTCGCTTAGAATCCCTTTTTCACGTAAATTACTCATCAATGGATTGATGGTATGTGACAACGAAGGTGCTGATAGGTGTGCTTCAACCAGATTATCAACAGTCCATTCGTTGTTACGGTTATCGCGAGCCACAAAGTGATTATCTTGGATGGTTGCGCTGAGACCGGGGCTGGCAATTGTTAACAAGCCGGTTTCAATCAGGGCACGCATCTGCTCAATACGTAAAATAGGTGGACCAACAGAAATCAAAGTGTTCAGTGGGTTAAAGTGGCGCAAAAACTTTTCATATTCATCAGCATTTAGATAGCCAGCATCCAAGTAGTGGCGAATGACTGAGCGAATATCACGTAACATATCAAAAGCACCAGCATAAGGCGCATCGTTATTTCCTTTGTATGCATCGCTAATATCCCAAGTTAAGTAGTTCATCATGAAGTCACTATATTCGACTTCCTCAGGAACATCAGCGACAGGGTTTAAGATACGTTGCCAGTCCATGATATATTCTTCGGCGACACCATATTGACGGGCGGTCTTATTCAAATCGTCACTTTCAGCAAGTGCAGTCATAAAGTGATCGGCATTGAATGGCCAAGTAATCCCAAAGTCATTGATTGTATTACGATAATGCTTGTATTCTAATTCCTTTTTCAATAATTTGAAAAAGTCAGCATATGATAATTGACCATCGTTTTCGGTAGCTAGTTTATCAAGGTTCTTGTTTGTAAAGAACAATGGTTGGTAACTTTCTGTTGTCTTTTGGTTAATACCACGCGCATGCAAGGGCAAACCGCGACGAGAACCAGCAATGATATGAGGTTCTTTACCTGATGGTAGATAATAAAGCACACCATTGTTATCACGGGCAAAACGACCACCACGGCCAATTGTCAATTTGGCTAGGTAATCAAAAAAACTTAGGCCTAGACCACGAAGGACAACCTTTTGACGGGCTGGAATATCATCTAAATTAGCTTCTGCGGGATGAGTTGGTCCAATATATAGCATGTTTTCATGGGCATTAGCAGCATCAGTAAATGCTTGTTGCTCTTCTGATAACTGGTTATCGACCATCCCCGTTGACATGACCACTTTATCAGCCATGAAGTTGGTCCCATCATCTAAGACGATTTCATATTGATCGTCTTGAGGGGTAACATCTAAGACTTGTTTACGTTCATAAGACAGCATGACATTACCAGGAATTTGAGTACCTAGACGTTCGTAAAACCATTGACTATAAACACCAAATAGGGCACGAGAAGTAAAGCGATTAGGGTTAATCCGTGCAATTTCATCAAGAAAGTGTTCACCGTTAACAAAATGGCGACGTTGTACATACTCTTTACCATATGTAATTGCCCATTCATAAAAGTTAGGTCCATAGGTAGCAGTTGCTGCATGGTTCGGTATGGAAGGATCGGGGAATAAGGTTAATTGACGAGTAACTGTGTTCATTAGGAAAAGTGGACTTTGATCCGGATTCCAAACACGGCCACCGATTGGGAAACTGTCGTACAAAGTAATATCGACAGGCTTTGTTGTTTCCTTGGCATAAGCCATCAGACGTTCTAATAGGGTTAAGTTGCGTGGTCCGGCACCAACTAATACAATCTTCATTGGTTGCTGCTCTCTTTCTTAAAATTTGATAGTTCTTCTGGGGAATAAACGCCAATATCTTTAACGTAGATATTACCAGCACGTTTTAGACCTTCATTTTGTAGTAATCCCTGTTTAGGATATGCAAAAGTAACCGTAGCAGATGCGCGGATGGCAGAGCCTAAAATAGTACCGGTTGTTGCATTTAGACCGGATGGAATGTCAACTGACACAACCGGAATATTAGCAGCATTAACGCGTTTAATGATTTCACCTAGTTTAACAGGGACTGGTTTTGATAGTCCGGCGCCAAAAAGGGCATCCACAATAACTGTGTAATGGCGGAAGTCGCGTACACGATTATGTGGGGTAACACCGTACTTGCGGGCGATGTCTAGTTGTTTTGCTGTATTAGGAGTGGCGCGATGGGCATCACCTAATAGCAATAAGTCAACATTAACACCTTTTTGTGCTAACATGCGAGTAATGGCAATACCATCACCACCATTGTTACCTAAGCCAGCAATAACGAGAACATTGGATAAGTCAAAAGTACCTGCACCAAGTACTTCCATCACGGAGATGGCTGCTCGTTCCATTAAAACTAGGGGATGGACACCAATTTCATCAGTGGTGTAGTGACTAAACCGTTGCATTTCTTGTGCAGTTACTGATTCAATCATGAAAAGCAACCTCCTTCAATCTTTTTCTATCTTAATAATCAATTATGACGTTCAGTGTTTATTATATCGCAACTGACTGTTAAAATGTTTCTAGTACAATGTTTTTTTACATTAAGTAGACGAATTTAGTAAGGAGGATAAAAATGAACACGCAAAAGATTCCGGAAGATATGCAAGATGTGCGTGATCGTGTTGACCTGATGGCAGGACGTGGTTTCACAGTATCGGAAGAAGATGTTATTAAAGAAGCATTGAAAAAAGGCTTTCAATCAATTGTGGATGAGAAAATGGATGGTAATTATTATACCGTCCGTTGGGATGAAGCCTTTCATGACTTGCAAGTCCTTGGGATTGATAATGAGTTGGTTGGTTCAGCAAAACCAAAAGCGGATGGTCCTGATTTTATCAAGCAATTTAAAACTAATGCAACGAATACATGGTTTGTTTTAGACAAAGACGCATTGGCTATTATTGGTCGTTAAAGTTAAAAATTTATTAATAAAGCTGAATTTAAGTACAATAGTGTTATATAGTTAGAGTTAGTTATTTATTTTTGTTATAGAAAACAAGTCAAATTTATTTAAGGAGCAATTATTGTTTATGGAAAGTAATACACGTAAATACTTAGCAGAGTTCTTTGGAACGATGCTATTAGTTGCCGTTGGTACTGGTGCAGTTGTTTTGGTTGGTGTACAAACTGGCCCACTTCCTGTTGCCTTGGCCTTTGGTATTGCCTTGGCTGCTGGTGCTTACGCTTTTGGCCCAATCTCAGGTGGTCACTTTAACCCAGCCGTTTCATTGGGAGCAGCCATGAATGGTCGTATCTCATGGAAAGACTTTATTGGTTATGTTATTGCACAATTGATTGGTGGACTAGCTGGTTCAGCCGTTGTTTGGGCAATCATGAAGGGTGTTGGTGCCAGTGCGACAATGATTAAGCAAGTTGGTTTTGGTCAAACTGATTACACAACACCAGTTTCATTCTTCGGTGCAACTGTTATCGAGTTGATTTTGACATTCTTCTTTGTACTAGTTATTTTGATGGTTACTTCAAAGAAGGCTGAAGGTTCTTCAGTTGCTGCACCAATGATCATTGGTTTGACATTGGCAGTATTGATTATTGTTGGTATTTCAGTAACCGGAGCTTCATTGAACCCTGCACGTTCACTTGGACCTGCTGTGTTCTTTGCAATGTTTGGTTCAGCAACTTCATTGACGCACGTTGCTGCTTACTTCATCGGACCTTTAGTTGGTGGTGCTTTGGCAGCATTGGTTGCTAAGTACGGTCTTGGTTCAGAAGAATAATTTTTAATAAATAACACTAAAAAACCACTTGTTACGCAAAGTTTTGCGATAGCAAGTGGCTTTTTTATTTGGTTTATTTAGTTTTGACCCAGCCGCTTGCAGCGCCAGGGCACAAAATAGGCCTTATACCGGGATGCTAGGCGCTTGGATTCACGCTCTCTTTAAACACGATAAGCTGCCAGTCCGTCAAAAATAAGTAATAAATATGTCACACGCCTACGCAGTCGCTACGGCGAAGCAGCTACTGTTAACGTTATATTGACCTTCAAAACGAAAATTAATCAGCTCTCACATAAACGCGTTCAACCAAGCAGCATTCCTTATATAAGTCCAATTTTGACCCAGCCGCTTGCAGCGCCGGGGCGCAAAACAGGCCTTATACCGGAATGCTAAGCGCTTGGATTCACGCTCTTTTTAAACGCGATAAGCTGCCAGTCCGTCAAAAATAAGCAATAAATATGTCACACGCCTACGCAGTCGCTACGGCAGCGTGCCAAATTTATCACTTATTTTGGACTCCAAAGCGGCAACTTATCAGCTCTTTTTAATCATGTGCGATTCTAGCTTCGGCTGCTGCTGCGATTGCTGCGACGATATCATCGATGAAGGTATTTACGCGACCGCCGTTATGTTGTTCGTCGTTTAATTTACCAACGATACCAGGCTTGACGCGGTCTAGGTAACCGAAATTGGTCCATGAGATCGTGCCGTAGACGCCCAAGATAGACATGACTAGTTGTTCATCGATACCATAAGTTGCATGGTCGCCACCAATACGTTCTTGTAATGGTTCTGGTAGTTGTTTAGCCTCTGCTACTTCATCTAGGGCTAAGCCAGTCATTACGGCATCTTGTACTTCAGTTTTGTGTAACACGTGTTGCACAGAATCAACGGCTGTTGCCAATGACAAATCCGGAATACGGTCTTTTTGACCACTGACGACTAATTCAGCAATTTCAGGTAATTGGACACCACGGTCCTGCAACATTTTAATAACATCTTCATAATAATCACGCTCAGTAAATAACATTTCCCATTACGCTCCCTCGTTTAATGGCATTATTGTATCAGAAAGCGGGTCCTTTTAAAACGTATCGAATGTTAAAACAGCTTTCCCTTGTAAGGAATGCTGACGAGCTTGTTCATGAATATCACGCAGATTAGCTAATGTAAATGGGAGCACTTGACCAATCCGGAACGTGATTTTACCAGCTGCCATATCGGCAAATAATGCTTCAAGATTAGGACGTTTTCCATCCTGAAATGCGTTAGCAGCATCAATATCAAATGCTGACAGAGCTTTTTCATCAAGGCCAGCAATGCCGCGTAGGATACCACCAGTTTTTAGAATTTTTGCAGATTGGACCGAAACTGAGCCACCAATGGTATCTAAGACGGCATCGAAATCAGATAATTCATTTTCATAGGCGGTATGATAGTCGACCGGTGTGACATCTCCAAATGATTTTAGATAGTCAAAGTCAGCTGGTTTAGCGGTTGTGTATACTTGCGCACCGATATTCAATGCGGCTTGCACAGCAACTGAACCAACAGCACCGGCACCACCTTGAACAAGAACTTTTTGTCCAGGTTGGACGTTTAAATCACGATGAATCATTTGATAACCAGTTGCTGCACCGATAACAGCTGCCACGGCATGAACATCATCGATGTTATCGGGCACTTTTGTTGCGGCAGATTGGCCAACTGGTACTAATTCAGCATAGGTTTTTTGGTGACGAGTGGCAGCGATACGATCACCAACTTTAAAGTCGGTGACGTCTGAACCGATAGCAACAACTTCACCCACAACACTTGAACCGGGAATTAATGGTAATTCTTCTGAAGTACCCATCTTTCCGGCAATAAATTTCACATCATAAGGATCAATAGTAACGGCATGATTTTTAACTAACACCTGCTTTTTTAATAAAGCTGGTGTCTCAGTATCAATTTCGTTTAAACCAGTAACTGGACCATAATTATCTAATTGAATAGCTTTCATAATATTTCCCCCTTGTTCTTTTATCATAAGTATAGTCTAACTTAGTTTAGCAAGTGAGACAAAAGTCCAAATTAATTCACCCAAACATGGTTGTACGTTAGAATATAGCTATAAATAGTTAGGCGATTTCAGTCTGATTATTTTTTACAATCCAGTAATTATGCCAAAGGAGATGTTTAACATGCCATGGACAAAAGAAGATTACCCGGACTCATTAAAGAACCTTAAGCCAACTGTGCGCAACAAAGCCATTGAAATCATGAATGCGCTCCAAAGAGAAGAAAACTATAATGAACAACGTATTATTGCAATTGCTACTAAAAAAGCTGAAGAATGGTACCAGAATGACCATCCTAATGCTTCGGTTTATGAAAAATGATTTATCATTTTAATAGATGATTTCATTAGTGATAATGAAAATATAATTAAAAAACAGTTGCAAAGCTATAATTGCTGTGGTAGTTTAATATATATTAAATCGTATCAAAGGAGGGCGTCGATAATGACTAATTTAAAAAACATGCAAATTAATAATTCTACGTCCTCTGACTCAACTGTATTACCAAGCAGTTGAGTGTTTTGAAGTGATTAAATAATTTGTCGCTAACGAAAACCGTTCAACCTAGGTAATGCATTGTGTTGTGTATTACCTGGGTTGGACGGCTTTTTTATTTTGGCTTAAGGAGCAGAGAGATGGAGTTAGAAAAAAGTGGCTTAAAGCGCTCGATGGGCGTGATGACAGGTATTTCAGTAGTTATTGGTACGGTTGTAGGTTCGGGAATTTTCTTTAAGCAAGGACAAGTATTAGAAACGGCTGGTGGTACGACAGCAGGATTAGCAGCCTGGATCGTGGGTGGTTTGATCACCTTGGCTGGTGGGTTGACCCTATCAGAGATTGGATCAAGAATACCGGAAACTGGTGGTATGTATATTTATATGGAAAAGCTTTATGGCAAGTTCGTGGGCTTTCTAACCGGTTGGACGCAAGTTGCCATTTATGCACCTGCGATTATTGCATCGGTTGCTGCTTATTTTGCGGAATTATTTGCAGATTTTTTTAACATACCAACACAGTGGGCACCAACAATTGGTATTGTGACTTTATTACTGATTACAGCCATGAATTCATTGGATAATCGTATTGCAAGTGCTTTCCAAGTAACGACGACAACGATTAAATTAATTCCCATTTTCGCCTTGGTTACCTTTGGTATTTTCTTTGGGAAAGCCGATGCTTTAGGTCAAACCGTTCATCATATGACATCAACAACATCTGGTAATTTTGGGCTAGCAATTTTAGCGACATTATTTGCTTATGATGGTTGGGCAACATTAGCTAACTTAGGTGGTGAAATAAAGAATCCCCGTCGTAACTTGCCTCGAGCAATTATTGGTGGTCTGTTAGTTGTTATTTTGGTTTATGTTGGGGTGACTTATGGTATCTATCAAGCTGTGCCAGCCAATCAAATTGTTTCTCTTGGTAGTGAGGTGCCTTATACAGTAGCCCGTCAAGCGTTTGGTGATTTGGGTGGTAAACTTCTGGCACTTGGTATTCTGGTTTCTATGGCCGGAACGCTTAATGGTAAGATGCTTGCCTTTCCCCGTATGGTTTATGCGATGGCAGACGAAGGGGTTCTCCCACGTTATCTAAAAAAGGTCAACCGTGCGCAAGCGCCAGTAACAGCATTATGGACAACGGCCGGCTTAGCAGCTATTTTGATTGCAATCTCAGGAGCTGATTGGTTGTCAGATATGGCCGTCTTTGTTATTTGGTTGTTCTATGCAGCAACATTTTTCGGTGTCTTTATCTTACGTTTACGAGATAAAAAAGCCGGTGTGAAGCCCAACGAGTTATTATTCCAGGTACCTTTGTATCCAATTATTCCCATCATTGCCATTGGTGGCGCCTTGTTTGTTTTGATCAACACCTTAATTGCTAGTTTCTCAATGGTACTGATTTCATTTTTCTTTGTAGGTATCGGTGTTCCTGTTTATTATTACTACAAACGTAAGAATGAATAGCTAATAGTATTTCATAGCAATTAAACCGTCATTCAATCAGAAAGTGGTTGCTTACTAAGAAAATATGCGATAATAGGTATAAAAGTATTTATTAGTAAGGGAGTATGTCAGTATGGGAAAGTATCATGTGACGAATTATGAACAGATGTCGTTTGATGATTTTAATCAGCCATCAGGTTTACCGATCGATCGTGACAATCGTTGGGTTGTGCGCGCAGATAAAATTCCATGGCATGATTTAGAAAAACAATATGCATTAGTTTTTACAAGTAATCGTGGTCCCAAACCGTTGCCGTTCCGATTAGTGTTCGGTGCTCTAATGATTCAACAATTACTTGAATTAACCGATGAAGAAACTTTGGAACAAATCAAAGAGAACCCTTATTTGCAATATTTCGTTGGCCAGTCAGGGTATGCTTATCAACGACCATTTAGTTCGTCAACGCTAAGCCGTGCCCGTCAGCGCATAGGGGATGATGAAGTCTTAGCAATGGTTGATCGTATTGAGGATTTAATGGTAGCCGAAGGGGTAACGTCTAAAATTGGTAAGCGTCATTAATAAATTCGTTTATTTGTCGAAAGTCGCCATACTTAGGGGGTAAATATGAAAAAAGGTGTTTTGTTGTTAAGTTTAATTGGTAATTTGTTATTATTTATCACTTTGAAGGTTGCGAAAAATCGTAATGATGCTTTTGAACGTCAGATTATTGCCGCTGATGCAAAGGATGAGGCAATGAAAAATAATCAGGAGGGTTAATGATGCACATTACTAATGAAATGATAGATCCAGAATTACGCCAAGCTGGCAAAGTGATTCGAAAAGTTACGTCGTCTTTGACACCGAACAAAATTAGGTTAATCAACAAAGCAACAGATGTTTTGCGTGGTGTTAATCGAACTAACTTAAATTATGAGCAACATTATATTACTCGTCCTGATGGTACAAAATTACGAATTTGTGTCTACTCGCCCCAAGTACCGCAGGAAAATGTACCTGGTATTTTGTGGATTCATGGTGGTGGTTATGCACTAGAATTGCCAGAGCTAGAGGCGAATGCCTTTGCACAATTAGCAAATGAAACTGGTGCGGTAATCGTCTCACCAGATTACTGTCGCTCAATAGATAGCCCATATCCAGCTGCTTTAGAGGATTGCTATGCAGCGTTAAAGTGGTTGCGTAATCATACAGATGATTATGGTATTCGTAGTGATCAACTAGTCGTAGCAGGTGGTAGTGCTGGTGGTGGCTTGACCACAGCGTTAAATTTATATGCTCGTGATAAGGGTGAAATTGCGATTGCTTTTCAAATTGCATTTTACCCAATGTTAGATGATCGGCCAACAGCGACCTCGTTAAACAATGATGCACCGATTTGGAATACAAAATCTAATGAGATATCTTGGCAGTTATATTTGGGTGATTTGTATGGTACCCATGCAATACCAGCATATGCTGCACCTGCTCGAGCTGAAGACTTGACGGGGTTACCACCAATGATTTCCTTTGTTGGTGATTTAGATCCATTTTATAGTGAGACGGTCACGTTTATTGACCGATTAGCAGCCAGTGGCGTGCCAACTTACTTTAAAACATATTCAGGAGCCTATCATGCGTTTAATTTGATTGGAAGTGCTGAGATTGCGCAGGACGCTAATCGCTTTTTGCTGGATAATTTCAAATTCTGTATGACGCAGTATTTCGCAGAACAGCCTAAATAGAATATTTAAAAATGAAAAAAGGTCAACAAGCTATGGTAAACATGGTTTGTTGGCCTTTTTTGTTCACTATCATTATGTTAATAGGTAACGCTATGTTATTTTTTATTTCTAATTAAAGGGCGCTGTAAACGTTGGTATAAAAGCGATTATTTTTTATTTTCAAAAAATTCACAAAAAACAAAAAATACCGTTGCGATATATTCTTTTTATGAAATTAGACTTATAACCTAACAGATTAGTTGGGGGAGAATGATGTATGGCAGAAGATACGACAGGAGTCATCAGTGATGTAAAAGTAGCACATCAGCAAAACGCTAAGTTAAAGATGGGACGTTTTTTGAAAGTGTATGGTCCTGGTTTGATTGTGATGTTGGCGGATACTGATGCTGGTTGTTTAATTACAGCAGCGCAGTCTGGTGCTCAATGGGGATATGCGATGGTTTTGCCACAATTATTGCTTATTCCAATTCTATATGCAGCGCAGGAAATGACGGTTCGCTTAGGCATTGTGACGCGACAAGGCCATGGTGAATTGATTCGACAGCATTTTGGTAAAGGATGGGCTTGGTTATCTGCGGGGACTTTAGGTATATCAGCCATCGGTGCTTTATTAACAGAATTTATTGGTGTCGCTGGGGTTGGTGAACTATTTGGTGTTTCAAAGTGGTTAACCATTCCTACTGCCACTATTTTATTAATTGGGATTGCTTTTTGCGGTAGTTATCACCGCATTGAAAAAATTGGTGTGTTGATTGGTCTCGCTGAACTGGCTTTTTTGGTAGCTATGTTCATGGCAAAACCTCAACCTAGTGATTTTTTACAAGGTTTGACCACGGTTCCCTGGAAAAACTCTTCATATTTATATCTGGTTGCAGCAAATGTTGGTGCGGTAATTATGCCGTGGATGATTTTCTACCAACAAGGTGCGGTTATTGATAAAAATCTTAGTAAGGATGATATTCCAAAAGAAAAACATGACACATTAATCGGTACCTTATTAACCCAAGGTATCATGATTATGTTTGTTGTGACCTTTGCAGCAACGGTTGGTGTTGCTGGGAAGCACGTTTCGTTAAGCTCTGTTAGTGATTTAGCGGCCGCTATATCACCCTATATCGGATCAGCACCAGCAAAAATTGTTACCGGATTAAGTTTGATGGGAGGATCATTAGTGGCAGCACTAGTGGTTGCTTTAGCTGGTACTTGGGGGTTACCGAAGTTTTAAATTGGCGCCACAGTTTGAATGAATCACTGAATAAATCAAACATTGGTTTTTATACAATTTACTGCTTAGCGCACGTGATTGGGGCAATTATCGTATTAATGAACATTGATTTAGTTGATATTGCTGTTTCGGTCGAAGTGATGAATGCTTTATTGTTGCCAATTGTTTTAGGATTTTTACTAATGTTAGAAGCTAAAGCACTGCCAAAAGAGTATCGGATGCACGGCATATATCGTTTCTTAGTAACCGGTGCTTGTCTGATTGTGATGGCATTTGGTATCTATATGGTGGGACCAACACTTGGCATTTGGTAAAAATAGAAAGGAGATAGCCTTATGGCAAATATAGAAGTCATACAAAAAATTGACTGGCGATCATTAAAACAAATAACCGTCGAAAAAAGTAATGGGGAAAAGACGCCATTTTATGCATATAAAATTGATTTAGTCATTGATGCATTGACTGAAAATCAGACGTTAAAAGATGAATTGCGTCAACGTATTTTTTCACAAATTAATGGAGTAGACGATGAGTTGTCATCATCAAGTATTCGAGACATGTTTGTTAGTGCATTGACTTCAATGGGAGAAACGACATTAGCCAATCAATATGTCGATTATCGTGCTAGGGATGTTGAAAAATGGCAATCGGTTATTAATCCAGGTAATAAATTGCACCAGTTATTTAATGGTCAGGATACGGTTGTTCATGAAAATGCTAATAAAGATAGTAATATTTTTAGTACACGAAGAGATTTGACAGCCGGCATGGTCGGTAAGTCACTGGGATTAACCATGATGCCACAGACTGTCGCCAAAGCACATTTACGTGGTGACATTCATTACCATGATTTGGATTATTCACCACTAACATCGATGACTAATTGTTGTTTGATTGATTTTAAAGATATGTTAGCAAATGGATTTAAGATTGGTAATGCTGATGTCGAACCACCACGGTCGATTCAAACGGCAACGGCTCAGATGTCACAAATCATTGCGAATGTTGCATCAAGTCAGTACGGTGGTTGTTCATCAGATCGAACGGATGAGGTATTAGCGCCATATGCGGCTTTGAATTATAAAAAGCATCTCACGGAAGCTGGGCAATGGGTTTTGCCAGAAAAACGCGAGACCTTTGCGCGCGAGAAAACAAAAAAAGATATTTATGATGCCATGCAAGCACTCGAGTACGAGGTCAACACGCTATTTTCATCTAATGGCCAAACACCATTTACAACGGTTGGATTTGGGCTAGGGACGTCGTGGATCGAACGAGAAATTCAGAAAGCTATTTTGCAGGTCAGAATTAAGGGATTGGGTAAGCAACATCAAACCGCAATTTTTCCAAAACTGATTTTTACTGTGAAACGTGGCTTGAATTTAGCAAAGACTGACCCAAATTATGATATTAAACAATTGGCTGTGGAATGCGCGACCAAGCGGATGTATCCAGACATTTTGATGTACGACAAAATCATTGCATTGACTGGTAGTTTCAAATGTCCGATGGGTTGCCGGAGCTTTTTGCAAGGTTGGCACGATGAAAATGGCCAGGAAGTTAATAGCGGCCGGATGAATTTAGGGGTGGTCACAATTAATTTGCCCAGAGTGGCTATTGAAGCTAAGGGTGACAAAGAGGTATTTTGGGAAATTATGGACGATCGGATTCATGTTGCTAAAAAAGCATTAATGAATCGTTTGAATCGTTGTAAGGAAACTAAGCCGGAGAATGCCCCAATTTTATATGAAAATGGTGCCTTTGGTAAGCGATTAAAACCCACTGATTCAGTTGATGAATTGTTTAAAAATAGTCGGGCAACGATTTCACTTGGTTATATTGGTTTATACGAAGTTGGTGCAGCTTTTTATGGCAGTGATTGGGAACACAATCAAGAAGCACACGATTTTACTGTGTCGATTGTTAAGTACTTACATGATTACTGTTTGAAGTGGGAAAAGCAATACGGGTATCATTTCAGTGTTTATTCAACGCCAGCTGAGTCATTAACGGATACTTTTTGTGAAGATGATATTGAACGTTTCGGTATGATTCCAGATATTACCAGCAAGGAATATTACACAAATAGTTTTCATTATGATGTACGCAAAAATCCAACACCTTTTGAGAAGCTAGCCTTTGAGCAAGATTATCCGCAGTATGCAGCGGGAGGATTTATTCATTACTGTGAGTACCCAAATTTGAAGCAAAATCCTGCTGCATTAGAGGCAGTGTGGGATTGGGCTTATGACCGTGTGGGTTATTTAGGCACGAATGCTTCAATTGATCACTGCTTTGAATGTGGTTTCGATGGTGAATTTAAAGCAACGGCAAGAGGATTTGAGTGTCCACAATGTGGTAATCGAGATCCGAAGACGTGTGATGTCGTTAAGCGAACTTGTGGCTATTTAGGAAACCCAATGATTCGGCCAATGGTTCATGGGCGGCATAAGGAAATTACATCCCGTGTTAAACATATGCAGTTAGGGGGACTTGATGATGGTGCGTTCTAATCGGCCGCGACATGTGAGGAAACCCAATGACCCGCAACCACAAGAATGGTTAGCATCTGAACGCAGTTTACAATATGTAGCCAGCTACAAACCATTTAATATGGTCGATGGTGAAGGCATTCGCTGTAGCCTCTACGTATCAGGGTGTTTATTTAATTGCCCAGGTTGTTATAACCGTGTTGCTCAAAATTTTCATTACGGTCGGCCGTATTCGCAGGAGTTAGAGGATAAAATTATTGCTGACATGTCGCATAGTTATGTCCAGGGATTGACCTTGCTGGGCGGCGAACCATTTTTAAATACGCAAGTTTGTTTAAAACTATGTCGGCGAATTCGACAGGAATTTGGTCATACCAAAGATATCTGGTCTTGGACAGGTTATACATGGGATGAATTGATGCAAGAGTCCTATGATAAATTACAGCTGTTGAGTATTATTGATATTTTGGTAGATGGTCGATTTTTAGAGGAAAAGAAAGATTTAACTTTACAGTTTCGTGGTAGTTCTAATCAAAGAATCATTGACGTGCCAAAATCATTAGCAGCTGATGAAGTGAAGATTTGGGATAGATTAATTAGATAACTTGGAGGATAACAGTGGCTGAATTAATTATTGATCACTTAGAAGTAGCAGTGGCGGATAAGGTCATCTTAAATGATGTTAATTTAACGATTAATGATGGTGAAATTCATGCACTTATGGGCCCAAATGGGACTGGAAAGTCAACATTGTCAGAAACCATTATGGGAAATCCACGCTATCAAATTACGAGCGGTCGGATTTTACTAAACGGTGAGGATATTACTGAGATGGCGACAGATGAACGTGCTCGGGCAGGTGTCTTTTTGGCAATGCAATATCCAGTTGAAGTAGCGGGTATTACGAATGCCGATTTTATTCACTCAGCAATGGATGCACGTGATCATCATGAAGCAGTACCCGTATTAAAATTTTTAAAAGCATTAAACCAGAATATGGCATTTTTAGACATGGATGAAGACTATGCTGACCGTGGGTTAAATGAGGATTTTTCTGGTGGTGAAAAAAAACGTAATGAAATTTTACAATTAATGATGTTACAACCTTCGATGGCCATTCTAGATGAAATTGATTCCGGTTTAGATATTGATGCATTAAAAATTGTTGCTCGTGGTATTAATGAAATGCGCAGCCAATCTTTCAGTTGTTTAATGGTGACACATTACCAACGACTACTAAATTATGTGGTGCCAGATGTGGTTCATGTCATGATGGGTGGCCGCATTATTAAAACGGGGGGTCCGGAATTAGCCAAGGAGCTTGAAAAAAATGGGTATGAAGGGCTCGAACAAGATGTAAAGGGGTGAGTAAGTCAGGATGTCTTTAGATGAGTTAATGACAACAGATGTATTACAACAGGCCCAACATCCCTATTACATGGGAATTAAGTATGAACCCAAGGATTACGAATTTGTCACTCCTGACGAAGCTGTGGATTGGCAATGGTCAGTTGATGAAACAACCAGGGTGGCAATAGCTGATTATGGTATAACGGTTTCGCGTCTTGAAGATGAAAACCAATTCCCTGAACAAGTAGCAGCATTTGTTCGGAATCATCAAGCAAATAAATATATTTTGCAGCATTTTCAACAACAGCTAAGTGGTCTAAAAATTATTATTCCCGATAACGTTGTGATCAAACAGCCCTTAAATTTGATAATTGATTTGATGAACTCACACCCAGGTGCTTTTACGATAGCTGTCTTACTGGGTGAAGGTAGTCAACTGACACTGCAGCAAACAATTAATATGCATGGAGCAGCAACCCAGGATAGCTGCGTGATTATTGGCCAGCAAGCGAATAATAGCCAATTAACATTGGCGACGGCAATCAAGAATCAGACACCGATGAAACTATCATTGTTTGGTACGCTCGATGTGGACAGGGATTGTCAGACGAATTGGTCATTGGTGCCTGATGTTTATGGCAAGTTATTGGGGGATGTGGCGATAAACTTAAATGGCCAAGGAAGTACAGCAAAACTTAACGCAGTCAAAATTGGCATAAACCAAGATTATTGTGGGCTGCAAGGAAGCGTGAACCATTGGGCCCCCCATACAACCAGTCGCATTAACATGCGTGGGGTGTTGTTTGGTCAGTCAAAGGTCAATTTTACGAGCATTGGGCAAATTAACCATGGTGCTTATGGCTCTGATTCACAACAAGAAGGTCGCCTAATGACGGTTGGCAAAAAAGCACAAGGAACTGTTAATCCACTACTAATTATTGATGAAAACGATGTGAATGCTGGGCATGCGGCTAGTGTTGGCCAGTATGATCCAGAAGAACTTTATTATTTGTTAAGTCGAGGCATTACGAAACAGCAAGCCAGGAAAATTTTAGTCTATAATTTCATTGCACCAGTGGTGCACGAACTAAATGATGATTTCCAAAAAATGGTTGTGGCTGCTGTTGAGAAAGGTGCAGGTGAGGATCTCTATGACAAAGTATGATCAATTAGCTTACTTAGACAATGCAGCAACAACACCGATGCCGGATAGTGTGTTGCAGGTTATTGATAACTATTATCAGACACAAAAAGTTAACGTTCATCGGGGGATGTATCGGTTGGCTAATGAAGTGACGCAACAATACGAACATGTCCGTCAACAAGTTGCGCAGTTTATTCATGCGCCTAATGCGTCAGATGTTGTGTTTACTAGTGGTGCTACTGATGCGCTCAATTTGGTGGCATTTGGTTATGGGACGACACATCTTCATGCGGATGACGAGATTATTATCAGCGTCATGGAACATCATGCGAACTTAGTGCCTTGGCAACAGGTTGCGGCGATGACCGGAAGCAAATTACGAGTAGTTGATATTACCCCGGATGGTCAAATTGATATGGTTGCATTGCAAAAACTGCTTAACAAACATACAAAAATCGTATCACTAACATTAGTGTCCAATGTATTAGGGACGTATACAGATATGCGTCCCATTGCAGAAGCTGCGCACAAGGTTGGGGCAGTGTTGATGGTGGATGCTGCTCAGGCGGTGGCTCAGATGGCTATTGATGTCCAAGCGATGGGCGCGGACTTTTTAGCTTTTTCTGGTCATAAAATGTTTGGGCCGACAGGTATTGGTGTTCTGTATGGACGTACGGATTTATTGGCTGACATGACGCCAACGAGATTTGGCGGCGAGATGATTGATCAAGTTACCCAACAAACGGCGACCTTTCAGCCGGCACCTTTAAAGTTTGAGGCGGGTACGCCGAACATAGCCGGTGTATTAGGTTTAGGGGCGGCAATCGATTATATTCTTCAGATTGGTTATCCAAAGATTAGCCAAATTGATCATGAATTGGTTGATTATTTGATGAAAGGGTTATCGCAAATACCAGCAGTGACCATTTATGGTTCGCCACTAGCTACTGATCACCGGGCTGTGGTCAGCTTTAATGTTGGCAAAGTGCATGCCCATGATGTTGCAACCATTTTGGATGCAGCTGGTGTGGCTGTTCGCGCCGGTCATCATTGCGCAGAACCTCTGATGACTTTTCTAGGCACAGAAAGTGTTGTTCGGGTTAGTGTCAGTTTTGAGAATAAACTAAGTGAGATTGACCAATTATTGACAGGTATCCAACAAGTAAAGGAGCTATTGCATGAGTGATATTAGGCAATTGTATCAACGAATTATTGTTGATCATGCTAATCATCCCCATCACTATGGTGAATTGCAATCAGCTAATTTCACAAAAACTTACCGTAACCCAGATTGTGGTGACACAATTACCGTATTTGCAACGATTGTAGACGATGAAATAGTCGACATCTCATTCACCGGGAATGGGTGTATTATCAGCCAAGCATCTGCCAGTATGTTAACAGATTTGTTAATTGGTCAGACGATAGATGTTGCAGATGATACAATACGAAATTTCCAATACCTTATTATGGGGCAGCCGGTTAACGAGAGCGAGTTAGGCGATAGTGTGGCATTTAGCACGCTCAGTGAATTTCCAACGCGCGTGCGATGTGGTGCGTTAGCTTGGCATACGATGGCAGCAATTCTTAATGATTGGAGGACAGCTAATGGTTGAAGAATCCAAATCATTGCAAACACACAATACCAATGAGGAGCGAGGCAATGTAGATGATGTTGACCCCATTTTTTCGACGGGTGCTGGAATCAATGAGGAGACAATTCGCAAAATTTCACTCGCTAAACAGGAACCAGAGTGGATGTTAGCCTTACGCTTAAAGGCATATCAGATTTATTTAAACATGCCCTTGCCAAGTTTTGGCCCTGATTTAAGCCCAATTGACTTGGATAATATTAAGTATTTTCAACGAGCAACCAATCATGTAGCTCGGCAGTGGGAAGATGTGCCGGATACCATCAAAGAAACCTTTGAACGAATCGGTGTACCTGAGGCGGAACGAGCATATCTTGCTGGGTCTGCAGCACAATATGAATCTGAAGCGGTGTATAGCAACTTAAAACATGATCTTGAATCACAGGGGATTATTTTTATGGATACTGATTCGGCATTGCGTGAACATCCTGACTTAGTGAAACAATATTTTGGTACCCTGATTTCGGCAAGTGACAATAAATTTGCAGCATTGAATACAGCAGTTTGGTCTGGGGGAACTTTTTTGTATGTACCAAAAGGGGTTCATGCAGATGTTCCGATTCAAAGCTATTTTCGAATTAATGCTGGCCGAACTGGGCAATTTGAACGGACTTTGATCATTGTGGATGAAGGTGGTTCAGTGAATTATGTTGAGGGATGTACCGCACCGAATTACTCAGAAGATAGCTTGCATGCTGCTGTGGTTGAAGTGTTTGTGAAGCAAGGCGGCTATTGCCGCTATACGACGATTCAAAATTGGTCAACGAATGTGTATAGTTTGGAGACAAAACGGGCGCGTGCGGAAGAGGCAGCGTCGATGGAGTGGGTCGATGGTAACTTAGGTTCTAAAGTTACCATGAAGTACCCAAGTATTTTTTTAGCTGGTCGTGGCGCCACCGGTTCAATGTTGTCAATTGCAGCTGCCGGTAAAGACATGCATCAAGACACTGGAGCGAAGATGATACACATGGCACCAGATACGCATAGTACGATTATATCGAAAGCTATTTGTCATGATGGCGGACGCGCTGATTATCGTGGCTTGGTAAAATATACGAAACGAGCAGCGAGAGCCCATTCGCATGTTGAATGTGACACGATTCTTATGGATAATCAAAGTAGTAGTGATACATTCCCAGTGAACGATATTGCCACTAGTGATGGCACGATTGAGCATGAAGCACGCGTTTCTAAAGTTTCTGAAGAAAAACTCTACTATTTGGAAAGCCGTGGGTTAGATGAAGAAACAGCCACGCAACTAATTGTGATGGGCTTTTTGGATCCATTTACCAAACAATTACCAATGGAATATGCGGTCGAACTCAACCGGTTGATTAAATTCCAAATGGTGGGTAGTGTTGGCTAAATAATTTACTGATAAATAAAAAAACCAGGCTAGGTATTGAGATTATACCTAGCCTGGTTTATTTAAAATGCATTAATTATAGTTTGGTAAATGACCTATCGGCTTCAAAACATTTTTTGTCACGCTCTACATAAACGCGTTCCAAAAGACTGAAGCTTCAATGTAACGCAGTTTGCGCCATTCCTGTCCTGCGCTTTGCTACGGCCAAAAATGCCGCAAACTACGTTACACACCAGCTTCAAAACGTCTTTTGTCACGCTCTCTATAAACGCGATCCAAAAAATTGAAGCCTCAATGTAACAACGATTGCGTAATTCCGACTCTTCGCTGCGCTGCGATTCAAAATAACACAATCATCGTTACACACCGGCTTCAAAACATTTTTTGTCACGCTCTCTAGTTTTGTTGTTTTCTTTCTCGAGCAAAGAAGATAATTGACAACAGAACTAGGAAGCCAGCACCGATGCAGACAGAAATACGAGTGTCTGGATTAATAAACATGAAAATAACGATGATTACTAGTGATATCAGAGCAAAGTAGTTCGTTAATGGATATAGTGGCATTTTGAAAGGATGTTCATTCATCAAGGCTTTATTAGATGCGCGGAATCTTAATTCTGAGAGCAGGATAATAAACCAAGGCACCATACCAGGTAACACACTTGAACTATAAACTAGGACGAACAAATCGGCAGTTGATTTACTTAATGCAGAAAAGACCGTATTTAAAATCAAGCCAAGTAGAATACCACCAGAAATAGCAAGAATTGAAACATAAGGTACCTGATGTGATGACAACTTTGATAATGATTTTGCTGTTTCACCATCTTTTGATAACTTAAACAACATCCGGCTTGAACTGTAGATACCAGAGTTGGCACCTGACATTGCAGCTGTTAGTACGACGAAATTAATAATACCAGCGGCTCCTGAAATACCGACTTTTGAAAATGTTTCAACGAAGGGTGAGCCAACAGCGTCCAGTTGATTCCAAGGATAGATTGTGACGATAACAAAAATAGCACCAATATAGAAAATCAAAATACGCCAAACGATTGAACGAATTGATGCAACGATGGCATGCTTTGGATGTTCTGCTTCACCAGCAGTGATACCTAATACTTCAATTCCTTGGTAAGAACCAACGACAATTGATAGCGCAAAGATGAATCCCTTAACGCCACCTGTGAAGAATCCGCCGTGTGACCACAAATTTGACAGCCCGATCGCATGCCAATTATTACCTAATCCTAAGAAAATGACCATTACACCAAGCACAATCATGATAATAATCGTGACCACCTTGATCATGGCAAAATAAAATTCCATCGTACCGTAAGCTTTAGCAGAAGTTAGGTTTGCAAAAGCTAGTGTAGCAATGACGACAACGCCGGAAATCCAGCCGGGTAAGTTCGGCCACCAATAATTTAGATAAGTACTAACGGCAATAACTTCACTGATTCCAACAACGATGTATTGAAAAACGTTACTCCATTTTGTTAGATAACCAGCTAAAGGGTGAATATAATTCGTTGCATAATCAGCAAATGAGCCAGTTGTTGGGTTAATAAAGATCATTTCCCCTAGTGCTCGCATCACTAGATACAACAAAATACCAACAAAAGCATAGGCTAATAGCACTGATGGACCAGTCCATTGGATGGTTGATGTTGACCCCATAAATAGACCAACACCAATTGTGCCACCAAGTGCGATCATCTGCATTTGCCCACTCGTTAACGAACGTTTTAACTGACGTTCAGGTTTTCCCTGTTCACTTTTCATCTGCCAAACTCCTCTTTCTACTAAAAAAGTATACAAAAAACCGCCCAATCAACTTGCACCGCAAGGGGGTGTCGAGCTGGTTGGACGGTTTGTTAATAATCGATATTTACTAACAGCATGTTAAATAACCCAACCAGCCAAAATGGTGGTTGAGGTGGTGGTCGTTTGGTGGTCTGCCAAGATTAAGTTTTTAACTGCATGAACTAACATAACGATTTCCCTCCGTGCATTAATTAATAATTAGAAGAATAGCACCATTATTCCGAGATGACAAGAGTTAATTTAAAATCTCATCAACATGAATGACGTATTTATTTACCAAATAATAATAATAAGTCAGCGGTAGCTTGAGTATCATGAGAAACTTTACAAGTTATATTCATGCCGGGCATGACGAACAATGAATAGTACATTACATGAGAGATTAGAGGTTTATTATGGCGCAATTGAATTTATGGCAAAAAATGATTCGACGTGAAAATCCCAGTAATTATGCTGATAAGGATGGTAAATTACAGCCAATATTGGGTAAAAAGGAAATGATTGCCATGGGGATTGGTACGGTGGTCGGTGCTGGTGTATTTACGATGCCCGGTATTGTGGCAGCCGAGTATGCTGGTCCGGCAGTTGTTATTTCTTTTATTATCGCAGCATTGATTGCTGGGTTATCAGCTTTAGCATATTCCGAATTAGCCTCAGCGATGCCTTTTGCAGGTTCGATCTATTCTTGGGCAAATGTTATTTTTGGTGAATTTGTTGGTTGGGTTGCCGGCTGGGCCATTTTAGCAGAGTATTTGATTGCTTTGGCGTTAGTTTCATCAGCATGGTCATCTTATTTCCAAGGATTTTTAGCAAGCTTTGGTTTTGAATTACCCAAATTTTTCCAGGCATCTTTTAATTTAGCGCAAGGTACTGGCTTCGACTTGTTTGGCGCACTAGCGATTTTAGCAGTTGGTATATTAGCTTCTCGTGGGATGCGAAATATTGCGCGGATCGAAAATTGGCTAGTTATTGGGAAAATTGTGGTCATCATTATTTTTATTGTTGTGGGTGCCACCGCAATACAAGTAAATAACTGGTTGCCCTTTATTCCTCATCATCAAGCAGGGACGCACTTTGGTGGGCTAACCGGAATCATAGCGGGTGCCACCCAAATTTTCTTTTCGTATATTGGTTTTGATACGATTGCTGCTAACTCAGCAGAGGTCAAAAATCCGCAGAAAACAATGCCACAAGCAATTGTGGGGACTTTAGTGATCGCGACAGCCCTATTCGTTGGCGTCGCAGCAATTTTGACGGGGATGTATCCATATGAAAAATTTGCCGGTAATGCCGAGCCAGCTGCATGGGCATTACGTGAATCAGGTCATTTATTTACAGCTAACTTGTTGTCGGTGGTAGCCTTAGTGGGAATGTTTTCTGGTTTGGTTGCCTTGTTGATTGGTGGGTCGCGGTTGGTATACTCATTTAGTCGTGATGGCCTAATGCCCCGTCGGTTTGCACGGTTAGATCAGACGGGACTACCTAAGGTTGCCACGATTGTTATTACGATTATTGCGATCGTTCTAGGTGGTATTTTTCCAATCGGTATGTTGGCAAATCTAGTTTCAGCGGGAACATTGATTGCCTTTATTGTGGCTGGATTAGCTGTTTTGAAACTCCGCCATCGTTCAGATATCGACCATAGTGGGTATAAGATGCCGTATTATCCGATACTACCAATATTGGCAGCTTTAGCAGCGTTCTTGTTACTATGCTCATTAAATATTTCTGCAATTTTCTTAACATTGGGCTGGTTAGGTCTCGGTGTTCTAGTTTACCTATTTTATGGTAGTCGGCACAGCTAAGTAAAATCAAAATGACTATATTTCGCCAATAAAAATATGCGATAATAATTAAATACTAGTCATTGAAATTGATGGGAGAAAAGCCGATGAAAAAATTATTGGTTTTAACTACTGGAGGGACCATTGCCTCAACGAAAACTGCCCAAGGCTTAGCGCCGGGGATGACAGCTAATGAACTGATGACATATGTTGTGCCACGTGATAATGTGACGATATCTGTTGAAAATATCATGGGGAAAGATTCAACCAATATGCAACCAGAGGATTGGCTGATTATTGCTGGACGTATTTTAGAACAACAGGATGAATTTGATGGGTTTGTGGTAACTCATGGGACAGATACAATGGGCTACACAGCGGCGGCATTGTCGTATTTATTGTATGGTATTAAAAGACCCGTCGTTTTGACTGGCTCGCAAATTCCAATCAGTGAGACAAAGTCGGATGCTATTCGTAATTTGGATGATGCTGTTACGTTTGCTAGTCAAACGCATTTGACCGGTGTTTATCTTGTATTTAACGGTTTAGTCATGATGGGAACGCGTGCGGTTAAGACAAAAACAAAGAGTTACGATGCGTTTGAAAGTATCAACTATCCATACCTGGCGAGCGTGAATGCTGGGGAAATGGTGTCACTATATGAACCAGAACCAGAAGAGCATTTGTTAAAAGCTCATACTTCATTGGATCCAAATATCTTTGTTGTTAAAGCATTTCCGGGTCTTTCTGTAGATATATTTGATTATTTAGTTGAAAATACTCATGGTGTTATTATTGAAAGTTTTGGCAATGGTGGTCTGCCATTCCAACGACGTAACTTAATTCCAGGTATTGAGAAGTTAATTGCTGCGAATATTCCGGTGATTATTACGACGCAAATTCTGGAAGAGGGTCAAGATATCAATTTGTATGAAGTTGGTAAACGCGTGGCGGATGCTGGTGGAGTCACTGTGGGTGATATGAATACAGAGGCGGTTGTGGCAAAATTGATGTGGGTACTAGATCAGACCCACGATCCACAAACGATTACAAAAATGATTCAGACACAAACAGCTCATGATATTGGATTTGTGTAGGTATTGTCGCAGAGGAGGTTCAAATGGCAAAACTATCGTATGATATTTTAGAAAAGTTCGGTGCGTTATCAACCAGTAAAAGTGGTTGGGAACTACAGTTAAACTTTGTGCAATGGGGTGAGAATAAACCTAAATTTGATTTACGATCATGGTCACCAGATAATAGCAAAATGGGAAAAGGACTAACCTTATCCCATGATGAAATCGTTGCATTGTATGATGTGTTAACAAAAGTACTAGCAGCTGAACATGCACCTGTAACAGATGTCACGGGTAACGATGATGTTGATACTCAGCCAGACAATACGGACGATGATAAACCCAAGTGGGGTCGCCTAGACGAGATGTAAGCGAGTGCCTTCTTCCTGTACTAACACCGTCTAGTAGTAAACGGTTGGAATATTATAGAATTAAATCTATTAGGATTCAAAAAGGGTTGGGATATAATAAGTATCCCAACCCTTTTATGCTGAAAATAGATTAGTTATTATTAATTTGATAGCAAGTCTCAACCTTGCGTCGTTATCATCATTGTCACAATCGATGTTGATGTCTGCTGTTGTGTTTCCTCAATTAAAGTCGTGACTGTCCAAGTTTGGATACGGTGACCTAATTTGATAGGGGTTGCAGTGGCAAGCAAGGTGCCCTCTGTTGCTGCGTTTAAATGATGCGTATGAATATCGACACCAACTGGCACTTGATTTGGATCAGTCAAACTAGCCTTGGCTCCTAAACTGGCAGCAGTTTCGGCAAGAAAAGCATTGATACCACCATGCACGATGCCATAAGGTTGCTTGATATTGTCGGTGATTGGTAAACGCACGATTGTTTTTTCAGCCGTGACCAGATCGTTTGCAACATTTAGAAATTTCAGTGCATCCATGGTAATACCTCGCATTTAAATATAGAATATAATTAACCATCATTTTAATATTAATTTGGAAAAAATAATAGAAAAGATTATAATGCATTAGTAGCATATAAGAGATAAAAAATAGGAAGTGGCAAAATAAATATGACAGTAGAATGGTCAACAGTTAAAGAATACTCAGAAATTTTCTTTGAACGTGCTGATGCGATTGCTAAGATTACTATGAATAATCCGCGCCATCACAATGCGTTCACACCTGATATGGTTCAAGAAATGATCGACGCTTTTTCAATTGCGCGTGACGATGCGTCAATTGGTGTGATTATTTTGACTGGAGAAGGGGACAAGGCCTTTTCATCTGGTGGTGATCAATCAGTACGTGGTAATGGTGGTTATGTTGGACATGATCACATTGCCCGTTTGAATGTTTTGGACTTACAACACTTGATGCGTATTATTCCTAAGCCAATCATTGCGATGGTTAAGGGTTGGTCAGTTGGTGGTGGTAACATTTTGCAATTAGTTTGTGATTTGACGATTGCTGCTGACAATGCCATGTTTGGACAAACTGGTCCCAAGGTTGGTTCATTCGATGCTGGCTATGGTTCAGGTTACCTAGCACGTGTTATTGGTCATAAGCGCGCAAAGGAAGTTTGGTTCTTGAACAAGTTCTATACTGCTCAAGAAGCTTATGATATGAACTGGATCAATCGCGTGGTTCCTTTGGCTGAAGTTGAGGATGCAACCATAGAATGGGCAAATATCATTCTACAAAAGTCACCAACTGCCTTGCGCTTTATTAAGGCTGCCATGAATGCTGATACAGATGGTTTGGCTGGTTTGCAACAGTTTGCTGGTGATGCCACAATGTTGTACTACACAACTGACGAAGGAAAAGAAGGTAAGAACGCCTTCCTTGAAAAGCGTCAACCAGACTTTAACAAGTATCCAAAATTCCCATAAAAAATATTAGGACTCGGTATGTGACAAATGATTGTCAGTTATCGAGTTTTTTGTTCTAGTTTGCTTTAAAAAATTAATAGAAGGAATATTATGGAAAATTGGCTAACAAAACGTGCCCAGTTATCACCTGATCGACTAGCCGTCCAGTATCAGGAAACAAAGTTAACTTTCGCACAGATGAAAGAAAAGGTGCAGCGCATTGCAACCCAATTAGCGCAATTAGCACAAAATGAAGAACGCATTGCGGTGATTACGTCAAATCAACTTCAAGGCTATTTGATGATTTTGGCTGTCCAACAACTAGGGAAAACAGTCGTGCTGATTAATCGGCGTCTATCCGCCAGAGAAATTAATTTTCAATTACAGGATGCAGGGGTTCAGGTAGTTGTCCAAGACGATGATTTTGCATTGACGCTGTCAGTGGATCAACAAGTATCTTTTACTGAAGTCTTAGCAATACCGGTAACCACTCTCATTGAACCAGTTGCCGAGTTTGATTTAGATGCAGTGACATCAATTATGTATACATCTGGAACGACTGGTAATCCTAAAGGAGTCATGCAGACCTTTGGCAATCACTTTTACTCAGCCGTCGGTTCAGCATTAAATTTGGGTATTATGGCAGATGATGTTTGGTTAGCAGTAGTCCCAATCTTTCATATTAGCGGTTTGTCAATTATGATGCGTTCGCTTATTTACGGTATGGGGGTACGCTTATTCGAAAAGTTTGATGTTCACGCGATTAATCACGCATTATTGAATGGTGAAGTGACAACAATTTCTGTGGTTCCTATGATGTTGACGCAATTATTAGCTGAGTTGCCAGCCAATACGCGTTATCATAAAAATTTCCGCACGATGTTGCTGGGTGGTGGACCAACGGACTTAACAACTTTACAACGGGCAAAAGCAGCTGGTATTGAAGTTGTGCAGTCGTATGGTATGACGGAAACAGCTTCGCAAGTCATTGCTTTGGATGCAGCGAATGCGCAACGAAAACTAGGTTCAGCAGGTAAGCCGTTATTCCCTGTCTCAATTCGTGTTGCCCACCAAGATGACCAACAGCATGGACGTATTCAAATTAAATCACCAACATTGGCCGTGGGGTACTTAAATCAACCCGAAAAGTATGCCAATACATTTGAGGATGGTTGGTTCGATACTGGTGATATGGGTTGGTTGGATGATGAAGGCTTCTTATTTATTGATGGTCGTGAGGGCGATATGATTTCATCCGGTGGTGAAAATGTCTTTCCAGATGAAATTGAATCAATTTATGCGAAGTTAGATGAAATCAAGCAAATTGCGGTGGTTGGTGTCCCAGATAAAAAGTGGGGCGCAGTACCGGTAGCTTTTGTTACCTTTAAGGATGGCCAAACACTATCACGACAAGCATTACGTGACTTTGGTCGCGATATGTTGGCCCATTATAAAGTGCCTGCTCATTTTTACAAGGCGACAGACTTCCCACGTACAGCTAGTGGTAAAGTGCAACGACATAAATTACGCGATTTGCTTGCAAACGCATCAGAAATAGAATAGGCATTATCCTTGAATTTTCTAAATGAGCTACTATAATAGTTGGTAATCTAGGAAAGGGGGTGATACGTTTTGGCAGATATACACAATCAACGAAACGTATCGCCCTTGTAAAAGGAAACAAGGGCGATACGTTCTGTATAATTTAGTAGATAACTACTAAATAGATTATGCGGATTGTAATATAACAGCATAATCGGAATGGTTGGGTCACAATGATGTCCCAACCATTTTTTTGTCTCGCTCTTTTTTTATAAATGTCTATCCATGTTATAATCGTAGATAGTTTATAATTTATGTCGATAGAATGAGGTGTTAAAAAATGGAAATCATTGATGTTACGCCAAAGACTGAAGCAGCCTGGGAACGTATTTACCTTGAAGCATTCCCAGAATATGAGCAACGTTCCATTGCGGATCTAGTTGCAATGTCTGATCAACAGAGTGGCACAAGGATGCAAGTGGTTACTGATGAAGATCAGGTAATTGGTGTTTTGTATTTGTGTGAAATTGGTGTAGACAAAGCGTTTGTGCTATATTTCGCGATGGATGCAAAAGTTCAAAGCAAGGGGTATGGTAGCCGTGCCTTGGCTATTTTGAAAGAACGTTATCCAAAAGGTTTGATTCTGGAAGCTGAAAAGACTGGCCACCAAGCAGAAAATGAAGAGCAACGTGTTAAGCGTTATGCCTTCTACAAGCGTAATGGATTCGAGGACAAGCAATTGCTTTCTGAAAATTCTGGTGGTATCTTCCACCTACTAGCAACTACGGAAGATGTTACGGCAACGGAGTATTTGCAGGCTATGCAAACATTGTCAATTGACGCAGTTATCCGTAGAGGATAGGAAATTAAAATAGAATTAGCATGTTTATTGACCCGAAAACTGACCAGATTGTTTGGCAAGTTTTCGGGATTTTTTTGTTTTTTCTAAAGAAAGTCCTGTTTAATGGATTTTTAGGGTAAAATAAGTCTTAATAAATGTATTATATTATGGTCGATAAGTAGTGGTATGTGCCCAAGGCGATATGTTTTAATATAGTAGGTAAATTAGGACAGAAAATGGGTTGCTAGACATGTACTTCAAGGTAGGTTTAGAAAGGTAGAATTATTTATGGCACAGAATGGGCTTAAGCCTAGCATTAGCACATTAGGAATTATTTCCTTAGGTGCTGGTGGCGTAATTGGTAGTAGTTGGATTTATACAAATAGTCAATTTTTCCACCAATATGGTGCGGGTGGAGAAATTTTTGGTTTATTAGCGGCATCAGTATTAGCGATTCTGGTTTCGCTGTCATTTGCCGAGTTATCAACGGTTTATCCTAAAGCAGGTGGTGAAGTTGTTTATGGGTATGAGGCCTTTGGGAAAAAAGGTGGTATGTTTGCCGGTTGGGCATTGCTGGGGTCGTACCTAAGTGCGTTAGCCTTTTATGTTACAGCATCTAGTATGTTACTTTCACAAATCATTCCAAAAATTGCGACTGGACCAACTTACTCGTTTGCAGGGGTCAAAGTTCACTATACAGAATTAATTTTGGGAGTATTGATTACATTATTTATCTTCGCGATTAATTATCGTGGTGCAAACCTGACAAGTAATGTGCAAATCGTGTTATTTATTCTACTAGTTGTTATTGGAGTGGTCCTAGTTGTTGTGGGCTTTAGTCATGGGAAACCAAGTAATTTTTGGCCAGCATTCTATGATCATCAAGCTAAAACACCTGAAATCTTTCGTTTTATTTTGCCAGCAATGACGTTTTTGACGGGTTGGGAATCAATCGGTGTGATGGCTGAAGAGGTGAAGACCCCAGCACGAAAAATTGGGCGCACCGTTGTGATTGCGATTATGATTGCCTCAGCTTATTATCTATTAGTGCTCTTGGCATCAGCTTGGATTCACCCATGGCAAAGTACTGCAACCATGGAAATGGGAACAATCGATGCCTTTAAGGCAGAAGGCTTCCCAATCTTGGGAACAGCGGCCTTTGTTATCTCTTTCTTAGGATTGGGAACAAGTTTCTTAGCATTGTTCTCAGCAGCACCACGGTTGATTTATTCACTAGCTGAACAAAAAATCTTGCCAAGTTACTTTGCTAATGTACATCCAAAGTATGGTACGCCTAGTCGTGCTATCGTAATGACCTTAGTATTGGTATTATCTCTTGGCTGGTTAGGAAAAGGTGCGCTAACGTATTTCTTGGATATTGGTGGTTTCTTAATGGCTTTAGCCTGGGGAATCAACGCCTTTAATTTGTTAGCTATCCGTAAGAAGTACCCTGATTTAAAGGGTGGGTTCCGTAATAAGCATTTATCACTGCCCGTTATTGGTGGTGTGATTGCTATTCTAATTGCATTATCGACTATTATTCCGGGTACATCAGTTTCCCTAGTTTGGCCTTACGAATACGTTATTTTGGGTATTTGGGTCATTATCGGATTAATTAGTTATGTTGCAGGTAAGAAAAAGTAGCTATTTATCAATTCATAAATTTTAAACATTAAACAAACTGTGCCATTTTCTTTGGTAGCAGTTTGTTTTTTTGTGCAAGAAAGTGCTCTATAATATGAAATAGGAACCTTAAATATTTAAGGTATAAATAAGTTGAAAATAGGTAGTTTTTAAGGTTCAGTGTTTATATTGAAAATAACAAAACTAACAAGTGCAAGAGGGACGGTAACATTATGGCAGAAAATACGGTTAAATTATTAATTGTCGAAGATGACTATGCGTTGAATGATACAGTGAAAGAAACAATTTCTGACCTAGGTGAAGTTGTTCAGGTCCACGATGGCGATGAAGGCTGGTTCGAAATCGAGTCAGGGGTATATGATGCAGTCGTTTTGGATGTGATGTTACCTGGACAAGATGGTTTCACTATTTTGAAAAAGGCTAAAGAACAGTTTCCAAATTTGCCAGTGCTGATGCTGACGGCTAAGGGTGAAATAGCTGATAAAATGCAAGGATTTGACCTAGGTGCTGATGAATATATTACGAAGCCTTTCTATAAAGAAGAACTTTTGGCACGTTTAAAGACGTTATTACGTCATACAGGTGTGCTTGGACAAGATGGCGCATTGGAAGTTGGTAATGTACAAATTTATGTGGACCAACACAAGGTGCTAGTTGATGATACAGAAGTTAGTTTGCAAGGTCGTGAATTTGGTCTGTTAGTATACTTAGTGCAACACGTGGGTCAAATAGTTACCAAGGATCAAATCTTTGACCGACTATGGGGATTTGATTCTGATACATCTTTGACGGTTGTCGAAGTTTACATGTCTAACTTGAGAAAGAACTTGCGTCAAGCGGAGGCCCAAGTCAATATCAAAACATTGCGTAATGTGGGATACACATTGAGCGCGACGACTGAGGAATAATGGCCAAAACGAAACTGGCTGAAAAGCAACACCATTGTTTTAACAAATTAAGACTACCAAAGTGGCTACAGAGAATCCGCGCTTCATTGTCACAACAGGTTAAAATGACTATTTTAATGGTGGTTGGCTTTACTTTAGTTTTCGTTTTGATCGGTACCTTTTCAATTAGTCAATTCCGAACAGTGATGTATGGTAATGCCCAATCACGTGTGGAAAGTGCTTTTGATGTACAAGCGAATCGTTTTGATCGGCCCGTTGTCCAAAATGAAACGGCACAGATTACCGATTATGTGGGTGCCTTTCAAAAGACGTTGGATTTACCTAAATCTAACCACGTATATTTGCGTGAATATCGGGGCAGCTGGTATTTCTTCAATCGTAAAGGTAGTGAGTTGGCCTATGTCGATGTCACGGCAGAGCATGATTTAGTAGAATCATATCAGACGCGTTTGTTTTGGATTTATGTGCTATCTGAATTAGCGCTATTATTGATGGGAATGGCATTAACGAGAGCTAATATGCGTCCGATTATTCGTTCATGGAATCAGCAGCGAACATTCGTCGCTGATGCTGCGCATGAATTTAAAACACCGATGACTGTTATTCAAAATAATTTGGAACGTATGTTGGAACATCCAAATGATACGGTAATGGATCAAGTCGAAAGCGTTGCCAATGCATTGACCGAAGTTAGACATTTGAATCATCTAACCGGAGATTTATTGACCCTTTCACAAGCTGATGCGGATATTCCAATGTTTGAGTTTGAAGAAATGGATTTGGCTAAGACGGTACGTGAAGTTGGCGATATTTATGAATATAATGCCAATGAAAAACAACAAACGTTGCAAGTTGATGTCCCAGAAACGTTGCCGATTGTTGGGGATGCTCAGCGTCTACGTCAACTGTTGGTGATTCTTACTGATAATGCTCAAAAGTATGCTGGTGAAGGCGCCAGTGTCACTATTACTGCGGCTGCAACAAGTAGTGGGGTCAAGTTAACAGTAGCGGACACTGGTAAAGGCGTTTCAGAAGAGGATAAGGAACACTTATTTGATCGTTTCTATCGAATTGACAAAGCTCGTTCACGTTCAACTGGTGGTCATGGTCTAGGATTGTCGATTGCCAAATGGGTCGTGCAAGGACATCGTGGAGCGATTGAAATTTTGGATAATAAACCACATGGTACGATTTTTAAGATGTTAATTCCGAAAGGCCAAAAAAGTGCCTCATAATGTGATTTATGAAAAAAGACAGGTAAGAAAAATCCATGGATTTTTCTTACCTGTCTTTTAATTTACGTTTCCTCAGCTATTTAATTAGATTAAGGGCTGGGGATGTGAATCAAAAACCGCAATCGTCTCATCATCACGACCAACAACTACTTGGTCAACAATATTTAGGAACAAACCGTGTTCAACGACACCAACCATACTAGTTAGTTCACGACCTAGTTTGAATGGGTCGGGCATTTTATCAAAATGCAAATCAAATAGAAAGTTGGCCGAATCGGTACGAACCGGGTTACCGTTTTGGTCTAAGCGCCAGGTTGGTTCATAACCTTTTTGCTTTAAGCGCTTAAATAATTGTTCAGCACCGTAAGGGATAACCTCTACAGGTAAGTAATGCGTTAAGTGAGGGGCTATTTTTGTATCATCGACGACCCAAATATTGCGTCGTGAGTTAACAGCGACAATTTTCTCCCAAAGTAAGGCAGCTCCACCACCTTTAATTGCTGCAAAATTTTCATCAATTTGATCAGCACCATCGATGGTTATATCGATATGATCAACATCATCAACATTATGCATGGGAATACCAAGTTTTGCTGCTGTACGCCGTGTCTTATCTGAAGTAGGAACCCCTTTGATTTTTAATCCTTCTTCAGCAACACGTTTCCCCAGTGCTTCAACAACAAAGGCGATAGTTGAACCTGAACCGATTCCAACTACCATACCATCTTCAACGAATTCAGCTGCACGATAACCGGCTAACTTTTTTAGTGCAGTTTGGTCTGCCATAAGGTTAATGCCTCTTTCTTAATTTTTTCTTATTTCCATTATCGCTCATAACATATGGTTTAGGCAAATTTGAAATCAGAAAATGTTACACTGGATAAATAACTTTTAAAAAAGGTGGCAAAATTCATGATTGAGATGTGGCATGAAGATAAAATAGCGGCATTCCGTCAAACATTACTTGAATGGTATGACAGAGAAGGTCGCGCAGATTTACCGTGGCGTAGAGACCATGAACCTTACCATGTTTGGGTATCTGAAATTATGTTACAGCAGACTCAGGTGCAAACAGTCATCCCATACTTTGAGCGCTTTATGGCGACCTTTCCAACAATAGCAGACTTAGCAAAAGCTCCGGAACAGGTTTTATTGAAGACCTGGGAGGGACTCGGCTATTATTCACGAGTACGTAATATGCAAAAAGCTGCCCAACAAGTTGTTAATGATTATGCAGGTGTTTGGCCAAACAATATGGCCGCTTTGCAGAAATTAACCGGAATTGGCCCATATACGGCAGCAGCGATTGCTAGTATATCTTTTAATGAACCTGTGCCAGCTATTGATGGGAATGCGTTTCGGGTATTTTCACGGTTGTTCAAAATTGATGCCGATATTGCTCAAGCAAAAACGAGGAAAGTTTTCTTTGAAGTAGGGGAACAGTTAATTGATCCAGAACGTCCTGGTGATTTTAATCAAGCAATCATGGATTTAGGATCATCATATATGAGTGCTAAAAATTATGATAGTGAGCACTCGCCAGTCAAAGCATTTAATGCAGCATACTTAGATGGGACCGAGGATTTTTACCCGGTAAAAACAAAAGCACCTAAGCCTAAACCAGTTACTTATTTTGCAATTGCTGTGAAATCACCAGCCGGTTATTTATGGGAACAACGGCCAGCCAATGGTTTATTAGGAAACTTTTGGACGATGCCCTTGTATGCATTAACAGATTTTATTACAGATAGTGATGCCAACTGGACTGAAGATGAAATGATTACCGCTACTCAGAAAAGACTAGCCGTTGATTATGGTGTGGTGGCTGATTTAAAGAAGGTAACCGGTCGTCCAGTAACCCATGTGTACACGCATTTGAAGTGGACGGTCACAATTTTAACGGCAGAAGTAGCACCACAACAGTTAGTTCGCGGTATGTGGCGATCATTTGATGACCTGCAAGAGGATCCACAACCTAAAATTCAAGAAAAAATTTGGCGTCGCTTAAGCTAAAATCAGGCAATTGATTACTTGATTTATGATAATAATTTCTGTTGGGCAGCAGAACAAATATTAATGTTCCACGTGAAACATAAGCCTTTTGATTTTATGATTCAACTCGGTCCATCTATTGAATAGATGGGCATTTTGCGGTATTCTTTTAGTATTGGAATCAGTTTGGAGAGAGATAATGAACCCCGAAGAATTTGCGGCGGCACTACGCGATAAAAACGTCATTTTAGACGATAAACAACTAACGCAATACCAAACGTATTATGATCGTTTGGTAGCAGTTAATGAGCATATGAATTTAACGGCCATTACTGATCGTGATGAGGTTTACTTAAAGCATTTTTATGATTCATTAACTTTAGCATGGGCCTATCCTAAGTTACAAACTGACCAACTTAGTATGATTGATGTTGGTGCAGGTGCTGGATTCCCATCGTTGCCGCTAAAAATAGCCTTTCCACAATTACAGATTACTATTATTGATGCTTTAAATAAGCGGATAAATTTTCTGCAGGATCTAGTGAATGAACTAGGCCTCGAAGGGGTGACGGTCATCCATGCGCGAGCTGAAGAGTTTGGTCATAAAAAGGCCCCCAATCGCGAACAATTTGATGTAGCAACTGCTAGGGCATTAGCTCGATTAAATGTTTTGGGCGAATTGACACTACCACTTGTTAAAGTTGGTGGGGCACTATTGGCCATGAAAGGTAGTGCTGCCAGCGAAGAATTGCATGAAGCACAAGGCGCAATTACAAAGTTGGGTGGCAAGATTGGCGAAGAAGTACCAGTCAACTTACCAAACGGTGACCCTCGGACGATTATTGTCATTGATAAGGTAAGTTCAACACCTAACCGTTATCCTCGTAAACCAGGAGACCCAGCACGCAAACCATTGTAGGAAGGGGAAAATAATGGGACACATTATTGCATTAGCAAACCAAAAAGGTGGTGTTGGTAAAACAACCACAACAGTCAATTTGGCTGCTTCGATAGCATCTTTTGGCAAAAAAGTATTAATTATTGATACCGATGCGCAAGGTAATGCAACATCAGGAACTGGTGTTCATAAATCAAATATTGAGCAAGATATTTATGACGTCTTGATTAATGACGTGCCCATAGCCGACGTCATTTTACAAACTTCTCATGAAGGCGTTGATATTGTACCGGCAACGATTCGACTTGCCGGTGCAGAACTGGAATTAGCACCAGTAATGGCCCGCGAGTTACGCTTGAAAAATGCGCTGGGTAACATTCGCGAACAATACGACTACATTTTAATAGATAATCCACCTTCACTTGGATTAGTGACGATTAATACATTTTCAGCCGCGGATTCAATTTTGATTCCGGTTCAAGCTGAGTATTATGCGTTAGAAGGGCTTGGCCAACTTATGAATAATATGAAATTGGTCAAACGTCATTTCAACCCTGACTTAGAGGTTGAAGGTGTCCTGATGACCATGGTCGATCCACGTACAAATTTGTCAGCTGATGTTATTGATAATGTGCGTGAGTACTTTGGTAGTGAAGTGTACGATACCGTTATTCCGCGCAATGTTCGTTTGTCTGAAGCACCATCTCGGGGAATGTCAATTATTGATTATGATCCAAAATCAAGAGGTGCTGAGGTCTATACAAAGTTAGCGAAGGAGGTCCTAGAATCTCATGGTGAAATCTAAAAAAACAGGATTAGGTGGCTTTGGGAAAAAGGGCGGTGGCCTAGGAGCCTTATTTGCTGATCAAGGTCTTGATAACTCAGCTTCTAATGGTGATGAAGTCCGTGAAATCGCGATTGAAAAGATGGTTGCCAATCCGTTCCAACCACGACGGGTGTTCAATCAGGATAAACTGCAGGAATTAGCTGAATCAATTAAGCAAAATGGGGTCTTACAACCAGTTATTGTTCGACATAATCCCAAAGACAGTAGTCAGTACGAAATCCTTGCTGGTGAGCGTCGTTGGCGAGCTTCACAGATTGCTAATATAGATACTATTCCGGCAATCGTGCGCAAGCTAGATGATGATCAAATGTTGCAAGCGGCAATTCTGGAAAACTTACAACGTGAAGATTTGACGCCATTAGAAGAAGCGCAGGCTTATCGTGATATGATGGATGGTCTTAATTTGACACAAGCACAAGTGGCTAAACGATTGGGTAAGGCTCGGTCGGTGGTTGCTAATTTCTTGCGTTTATTGAATCTACCTGATGAAGTCAAAGAATTGTTAAATGCAGGTCAGCTATCAATGGGGCAGGCTCGTACGTTATTAGGATTACACAATAAGCGTCGGATTGTCCCTGTTGCCAAGCGTGCCGTTGCTGAAGGCATGACAGTTCGGCAATTAGAACAATTGGTCAATAAATTAAATGAACAGTCAGCACCTACTAAGGAACAACCAAGTTTGTCTCCTTATATTAAAGCATCGACAACGGCATTGGAAAACAAGTTCGGGACAAAAGTCCATATGACACGTAACAATAAAGGTGCTGGAAAAATTGAAATCACCTATTTGTCAGATGAAGACTTAAACCGGATTTTTGAAACACTAGACATTGACTTGGACGCGGAATAGTGGAGGCAGTGATGTATAATTTACATGATATTGTTGAAATGAAAAAGGCGCATGCATGTGGTGCAAATGAATGGCAGATTATGCGTGTTGGCGCTGATATGAAAATCGTGTGTCAAGGTTGTCAGCGACAAATTGTCATGACACGTCATGATTTTGATAAACGTTTTAAACGTGTACTAAAAAGTGCACAAGATTAATTAATGAAAAGAGAGATGGGTAAATAAAATGGCTCTTACAGCAGGAATTGTTGGCTTGCCAAACGTCGGTAAATCAACTTTGTTTAATGCAATTACTAAAGCAGGTGCAGAAATGGCAAACTATCCATTTGCAACCATTGAACCAAATGTTGGTATGGTTGAAGTGCCTGATGATCGGTTGGATCGTATTCAAGAATTGATTCCGGCAGATAAAGTTGTACCAACAACTTTTGAATTTACTGATATTGCTGGAATCGTGAAAGGTGCTTCACAAGGTGAGGGACTTGGAAATAAATTCTTGGAAAATATTCGACAAGTTAACGCCATTGTCCATGTGGTACGTGCATTTGATGATGATGACATTACCCATGTGTCAGGTAAGATTGATCCATTAGAAGATATTGAAACAATCAATACAGAGTTAGTATTAGCTGATTTAGAATCAATTGACAAGCGTTACAGTCGTGTTGAAAAGTCAGCAAAGTCTGCTAAAGATAAAGATGCTATTGCTGAACTTGCCGTTCTAGAACAACTAAAGCCTGCATTAGAGGCTGGTAAACCAGCCCGCTCAATTGATTGGGATGAAGATGAGCAAAAAATCATTCATGATTTATTCTTGCTAACTTCAAAGCCAGTGCTTTACGTGGCCAACGTTTCAGAAGATGATATGGCTGATCCATCAGAATCAGAATATTATCAACAGATTCAGCAATACGCAGAATCAGAAGGTGCCGGTGTTATCGGTATTTCTGCACGTGCTGAGGAAGAAATTGCCGAAATGGATGATGAAGATAAAGCGGAGTTCATGGAATTGCAGGGCATTACTGAACCCGGATTGAATCGTTTGATTCGTGCTGCTTATCATATGCTTGATTTGCGCACATTCTTTACTGCTGGTGGTAAAGAGACACGTGCCTGGACATTCCGTGCTGGCATGAAGGCACCTCAAGTTGCCGGTGTTATTCATTCAGACTTCGAACGTGGTTTCATTCGTGCTGAAACAGTGTCATTTGAAGATTTGGACAATTATGTATCAATGAAGGCGATCAAAGAGGCTGGACGTCGTCGTTCAGAAGGAAAGGAATACGTTGTACAAGATGGAGACATCATTGAATTCTTGTTCAACGTTTAATTGGGGAGAAATATGACAGAGTCAAAGGAACAAACACAATCACAGGCGCCAAAGCCAACGTTGCCAACCATCCAAGAACTTGCAACGTCAGGATTAACAAGACGTAACCAAGAATTTATTCGTCAAATGGTCATCCTGGCTAATGGTGATGAGTCTAAAGCACAATTGATTACTGAAGTTGGCGCAAAATTATTAACTGCCCAAAAAACAGGGGTGACAGCTAAGCAATTATATAATACGCCAGCCGAAGCAATGGGGCTAAAGACTGAGGCAGAAAAGAGCGATGATACTCGTGGTTATGCAAGTTATGGTTTTTGGCCACTTGCAGTTGATAACGCCATTGCCTTCTTTATGATGTTTAGTTTCATGTTTGGACTAACATTGATCTTTAGTGGCATGAAGTCATCAGCGGATGGTTCAGCAGGTGCTGCCGGAATTACTTCATTGATTTTGACGTCAGTCTTAGGTGGTATTTTCTTCTCGGCTGTTACATTGACCCTTGCACCACGTCGCGATGGTAAACATGTATCGTTTTTGAAAAAGGCTAGTGTCACAGTAGGGGCCTTTGCTATTTGGTTCTTGGCATACCTAGGCTTTGCCTTCTTACCACCAGTAATTAATCCACTATTACCAGGTTGGGTATATCTTGTGATTGCAGCACTTGCCTTTGTTGGTTTCCGTTACTGGCGTTCAAAGACAGGAATCAAGGGTGGTTTCCTTGGGGCAAACGCACAAGCGCAATCACGAAAGAAATAGCCAAAGAAGCAGTGAGGGTAGATTGATGAAAATTTTGATTGTTGATGATGACCAAGAAATTGCGGAATTGCTAGAAATCTATGTGAAAAATGAAGGCTATGAGCCAGTTGTTGCTAGCGATGGTAGAGAGGCGCTGTCTAAGATTCGGACAAATCCCGATATTGGTTTGATTATTTTAGATATTATGATGCCTGAAATGAGTGGCACTGAGGTCTTAAAAGAAGTTCGTAAGGATAATTCAGTACCTATTTTAGTATTGTCGGCAAAGTCAGGTGCGATGGATAAAATTCAAGGCCTAATTACGGGTGCTGATGATTACGTGACAAAGCCATTTAATCCATTGGAAGTTATGGCGCGTGTACGTGCATTACTACGTCGGGCGCAAAATGGCTTGGCACAGGCAACACCAGAGGTGTTAGATGTCGGTCCATTGACAATCAATAAAGATAGTCACGAAGTGCGAACAGCGGACGGTGTTGATATTAATTTAACAGCTTTGGAATTTGGCATTTTGTACCTACTAGCATCACATCCAAATAGAGTATTTAGCGCTGATGATATTTTTGAACGTGTTTGGCAACAAGAATCTGTTGTTTCAGCAAAAACAGTGATGGTTCACGTGTCACATTTACGCGATAAATTAGAAGAAGCCACTGGTGGTAACCAGGTTGTGCAAACTGTTTGGGGTGTTGGTTATAAAATCGAAGTACTTTAATACAGAAAGGCAGTGGGGATGAAACTAAGAATACTGAGTTGGCTAAAATTAACGGTCAAGGCAGTGGTTTCCGCCCTGCTTTTTGTATGCATGGGAATTGGTATTGTTCTCATGATTCAACCACATTGGGATACAAATAATTTGTGGTCAGAATTAGTTAGGATATCACAGCAATCACCAGCAACTGTCGGTATTGTCGGGGGTATTTTATTAATTGTCTGGTTGCTATTGCTATGGCAGTTTTATCAACAAACAAAGTTATCAGAATTGATTGTAGCAGTGAATAAATTAGTACCACAGGTTGGTGATACAAAGAGTCAGGGATTACAGGTTAAGCGCTGGGGCCGTCGCTTGCAACCATTAGCAGAGAATGTTAACGGAGTTTTTGAAGCTGCGCAACAAGCAATGGTTGAAGAGCATGAAATTGAACGGTCTAAAGATGAAATGGTCACAAATGTTTCTCATGATTTGCGGACACCTTTGACGTCGATTTTGGGATACCTTGGATTAATCATTAACGATAGTGAGCAACAAAAATTGCAACGTGAAGAGATTATGAAATACGCCCAAACGGCTTTTGATAAGTCGGGTCAAATGCAGTCATTAGTTGAAGATTTATTTGATTACACGCAAGTTCATCAAGTTGATTTCAAACTTCATTGGGCACCGTTAGATTTAGCAGCGTTACTCCAGCAATTGGCAGTGAATTATGAGCTTGAAGCTGAGGAAAAGGGTGTTGTGATTTCGGCTGTTTCAAATCCAACGGTTATTGAAATGGTTGGTGATCCTGACCGACTGGCGCGTGTCTTTATGAATCTAATCAATAATGCCTTTAAGTACGGTGAAGGCGCAACTTTTGTTAGATTATCAGCAAAGGTTATGCCAGATGACAATCAGGTAGAAATTCGTGTGACGAATAATGGCGCTAAAATTCCTGATGAGTCCATTAAACGTCTGTTTGATCGCTTTTATCGGGTAGAAGGCTCTCGTAATACGAAAACTGGTGGCACAGGACTTGGTTTGGCAATCGTTAACGGCGTAATTAATGCGCATGGTGGACAAGTGCGAGTTGAGTCAGATGATGCCATTACTAGCTTCATTATTAATTTGCCATTAACGCCAGAAGAAGACGAATTACCGGATTAATAAAAAATATTTTTAATACAAAAAGGTTGGAACATTTGCTTTTGTTCTGAACTGAACCCCGTAAGTTGGAGTAATTTCCAAAACTTACGGGGTTTTACTATGTTTTCAAAAGAAGTACAAATTGAAGCAGTCACGATGTACCTACAAGGTATTCCGCCTTATAAAATACGGAAAAAGTTTGGTATTAAAGGAACAGACACCATTCGTAACTGGGTTACTAACATCAAGGAGCTTGGTATCTATGGGTTAAACAACGCTAGTCAAAGTAAGACAAATTATCAATATTCCTTTAAAATCAAGGTAATTAAATGGCGCCTTGAGCACAAAGCTTCGCTTCCGGTAACTGCTAAGAAATTTCATATTCGTACCCCAGCTACCATTTGGCAATGGGAAAGAGCACTGGAATCTGGGCGCCTGAAATCTAATAAGAAAAGGCGGAAAAAGATTATGACTAAGCAAGAAGATAATAAAATTAAGAAACTTGAAGAAGAGAATGAATTACTGCGTATTAAGGTAGCCTATCTGGAAAAACTCGAGGCCTTAGCACAAGAGAAAAAGAAATTACAAACCAAGACAAAGCGGTAGTAATTACTGTGTTAAGGCAGGAATTGAAATGTAAATTGAAATTAATTCTTCAAGTAGCAGAAATGTCTAGTAGTAGCTACTATGATGCTTGCAAGCGAGCATATAAAGAATATCCTCGTGATTTGATTAATGCCATTACTGCAGTTCGTAATGAAAATCCCGATTATGGTTACCGTCGTGTCACTCAGGAATTGCATAACCAAGGGTTTAATACCAACCATAAGGTTGTATTGAAAATCATGAAAATGAACGGTATTCTTTGTACTGCATTTAACCGAATAACTCGTAAGTACAATTCATATGTCGGAACAGTTGGTCGTATTGCACCAAATCGTGTTAAACGTCGATTTATAACAGACCGACCTTATCAGAAAGTGCTCACAGATGTTACTGAAATGCGTTGGGGTTCTGGAACAGTATCTGAACGAGCATATTTTACGGCCTATATTGATGTTTATAGTGGTGAGATTCTCACTTGGAATATTGATCTTCATCCAACCGTTGATTTCGTTACGAAACCACTGGATGAACTATTAAATACTAGGCCCAAATTAAATTACCGTTTGACGATTCACTCTGACCAGGGATTCCAGTATCAAAATTATGAATATGTCTCACGTTTGCAGAACAACCATGTGTTTCAAAGTATGAGTCGCAAAGCGACCTGTCTAGATAATGCTATGGCAGAGAGCTTCTTTCATATCTTGAAGGTAGGAACTGTCCATAATAACCATTATCAAAACTATGACGAGCTGAAGTCTGCCGTCAATAATTATATCTATTACTACAACAATAAGCGGATTAAAACAAAGCTGGCCGGAAAAACTCCGGTTCAATACCGAAGTCTTTCCGACCAGCTAGTTGCTTAAACTTCTCTCCAATTTTTGGGGTTCAGTTCATTCCAACCTTTTTTCTAATGGCATTATTTAGTTGTTGGTACTTCTTTAATAGGATGTTGTTCCTGCAACGTACCCAAAATTTTTTCGGCTTCTAATTTATGGAAAAGGACACTAGCAGCCGATTGCATCAGCTGTGTTTCTAGTGATACGCCTTCAAGCGGTTGATTCGTGGGATTTTTGAAAAACCCTAGAAGGGTATCAACAAAAGAATTATAAGCTTTCTTTGGGTAACTATCGATGGTTATTTGATCGATTGCTGCCCGGATTTGGTCCAATGAGAAGATGGGCTTTAGTAATGAAATAATCAAAATGTCAGCTACTTGTAGCGTTTGATACTTCTTTTTTACGGGCGCTAGAATCATCTTTTTCTTAACATAGTTGTTGATCATTGTTGAAGTTACAGTAGGCATCTCTAGTGGTGCTAACACTTGATTAATGTATGCAACGACTTGATCCATATAGAGATCAAAATTTGGTAGTTCATCCCAGTGTGGGAAAACGATGTCTTCAAAGTTATTTTTGTTCAACTTGTTTACAGTCATGATTTATCACCTCGTATCATCGTAGATTGTATTGTTATTATATCACATCTAGACTGTGAAACTAAATGATGGTTGGGTCTAGACTAAAAAGTTGGGTGTGTCATGACTCGAAAGGACCGAAGAAAATTCGGACAAGTGGTGCGGGTTTGTGATAGTATGGTTACAATTTGATTTTTTTAGGACGGAAGGGTAATTGTTATGCAAGAATTCATGGCATTAAATCGCAACTTAAAATTAAGAACGTTAACGGTTTTTTTAACGGTCTTACTTGGTAGTTCGATTGGTCCCAATATGACAATTTATTATGTACAATATTTTGGCGCTTTTGTATCGGGATTTTTATTAATGGTTGTTTCCGTGGCTGGATTTATTGCAGGACTCTATGGTGGTCATTTATCGGATGTGTGGGGACGTAAACGGACAATGTTGACGGGATCAGCATTAATTATATCTGGCTACACGCTGGCAATGTTAATGAATGCGCCATGGTATACAAATCCATATATCACTTTTATTGGCTTTTTAACGGCATCGATTGGGTCGTCGTTAGCCGATCCAGCTGAACAGGCGATGATGATTGATGCATCAACAATCAAAAATAGAAAGTTTGTTTACGCATTGATTTATTGGGTAATCAATATTGGTGTCATGTTAGGGGCAGCCATTGGTGGGTGGTTCTTCCGTGATTATCTATTTGAACTGTTGTTAGGATCTGTTTTTGTGGGTGTTGTCAACGCATCAATCATCAAGTTCGGGATGGCAGAGACGCTTAATATGGAGAATGTGCATGCAAATTCATCGGTCTGGAGTGCTGTCCGGTCTTACGGTCGCGTTTTATCTGATAAGCGGTATGTATTATTCATGTTCGGATCAATTTTCTCCGTTGTGATTTACTCACAGCCCGATTTTTATTTAGCCGCTCATTTAACACAATTCTTCCATGATTATACCTTCATGGGGATTCATTTCTACGGTCAACGAATGCTATCATTTATGTTAGTGATTAATACGGTCATGATTGTATTGGTGATGAATTTAATCAACCGCTATACTAATCGTTGGCCATTAATTAAAAGCTTTGCTATTGGTACATTTATTCAAGGATTCGGCTTTGCGCTATCATTCTTGTTGCGTGATTTCTGGCCATTAGTTATTGTGGCAGTGGTCTTTACCTTGGGTGAAATCATTAATGTGCCGTCAAGTCAGACCATGCGTGCCGATATGATGAATCCGGAACAAATTGGTGCTTATTCGGGTGCGTTTGCTGCAACACGTCCAGTGGGAAATATTATCTCTGGTATGATGGTTTCACTATCACAATTTACGAATGACTGGGGGATGGCAGGCGTCTTAATGATTGGGACATTAATTGCAATGGTTACCATTGTTCAGGCAGCTAAAATGCCCGCGCAATTTAAGACGGAAACTATGCAATAAGGTTTATGAAACATTAATTAATATCGTTTAAGAACTGGCTGGAACGTTTGTGTGTTCCAGCCAGTTCTTTTATTATACCTTCGATTTTTGAGCAAAATAAAAAGCCAACAAGCGTAATCGCTCATTGACTCTTTTTAACTGGGATAGCTGGATTCGAACCAGCGAATACACGGTACCAAAAACCGATGCCTTACCGCTTGGCCATATCCCAATAATATAATGGGGGCTATAGGATTCGAACCTATGAACCCGAAGGAATGGATTTACAGTCCACCGCGTTTGACCGGACTTCGCTAAACCCCCATATGTCTGATGAGTAATAATTAACTTATCACCTCAACGAATATATACTATACAGAATAGTTAATTACTTGTCAACACTATTTGTATTATTTTGTTTAACCATGACTGATAAAAAGTATTAGCTGTCCATTCTTGTAGCTTATGACGATTATAACCGACGCTAGGATTGTAATAAGTTATTAAGTGCTTTTTACGAGGTGGGACCGTGACATGGATATGTCCGTAGAAAACATGTTGGATGTTATCATATTGCGCTAATAATTCACCTGTTTTGGTTGAACCCAGTACGCCGTTGACCATTGCCCATCGTGAGTTATGCTCGGGATAAAAAATTTCGTCGTTAATTGGTGCAAAATGAGTAAAGAAAATGACTTGTTTGTGTTGTTGCACTGCATCATCCAACAGTTGCTTCATTTGATAGAGTCCTAAGGCCATGCGATCCGGATCGCTCATTGGTTGATCAATCACTCGGTCGTAGTAAAATCCTGACCGAAAACGGGCAATGCTTTCGTGGGCAATATCTGGTGTAAAACTATAATCATACCAACCGTTATGGCCAATAATGCGCCAGTTGGTATTGGGGATGTCGAAATATTGATTATGTAGATAGAGTGGGTCAAGTGGGGTCTCTAATTCAGCAAATGAAATATTACGTCCCATATCATGATTACCAGCGATAAATAGGACTTTTGTATCTGTTGATAAAGCATCCTGTAATTCATGGACGTACTTTAATGATTTTTCAAAATCGTTAAATAGGTCACCAGCAATTAAGTAATAATCAGGTTGTAATTGATGTAGTGTAGTTGCCTGTTGTACAAGTACTTGCGAAATATCTTGTTTGTTAACATCCAGGTGATTATCACTTGATACGATAATTTTAGTCATACAAACTCCTTGTCTACTCTATTTCATAGACTGATTATAACAAAAGTGATAAAAAAATTAGTAGAAAATGATGGTTGCGCTTGTAGATAGTTATAAATTCAAGTAAAATTTAACAAGTGACGTTTTGTCACAATGTTCAGAGTAGAAGAACACTTTATTTGAATGAGGAGTTTTTATCATGAAAACGGAAAAGAAATTCCTGGGACAACCCTTCGGTCTTAAAACATTATTTATGACCGAAATGTGGGAACGTTTCAGTTACTATGGTATGAAAGCCATTTTGCTTTACTATATGTGGCACTTAATTAGTACTGGTGATTTAGATATTACCAAGGCTACTGCTGCATCAATCATGGCAATATATGCCTCGATGGTTTATCTATCTGGGGTTGTTGGTGGGTTTATTGCCGATCGTGTTCTAGGACAGCGACGTACCGTGTTCTGGGGTGGTGTGCTCATTATGTTTGGACACATTGCGTTGGCACTACCATTCGGAGCAACAGCAATGTTTGTCTCAATGGTTTTGATCGTTCTTGGAACGGGGTTGCTAAAGCCAAATGTTTCATCAATGGTTGGATCACTATATGATGATGAAGATGATAATAGTTCACGAGATTCAGGATTCTCAATTTTTGTGTTTGGAATTAACTTAGGTTCATTTATTTCGCCATTATTGGTTGGTTGGACACAAGAAAATGTTGGTTTCCATGCCGGATTCTCATTGGCTGCTATTGGTATGTTCTTTGGTTTGGTACAGTATCACTTTGGTGGTAAGCATTTACATGAAGATTCAAAGTATGCGCCAGATCCTCTACAAGAAGAAGAAGTTAAGCCATTAATTGTTAAAATCATCTTAGGAATTATTTTCTTTGCATTGATTGTTGTATTGATGAACTTGATGGGTTGGAATAGTCTACAAAATTACGTTAATTTGTTGACGATTGTTGCGATTATTTTGCCGATTTCATACTTTGTGTTAATGACGACATCGGTTAAAGTGACTAAGGAAGAACGTTCACGAGTTTTCTCGTATATTCCACTATTCTTAGCTGCTGTATTGTTCTGGGCAATTGAGGAACAAGGATCAATTGTTTTGGCAACCTTTGCTGCTGAACGTGTTGACACGTCATGGTTCCCAGCTGCCTGGTTCCAGTCATTGAACCCATTATTTATTATGCTATATACGCCATTCTTTGCTTGGTTATGGGTAAAGTGGCAGAAGAATCAACCTTCTTCACCAATGAAGTTTGCAATTGGGCTAATGTTCACTGGAGCTTCATTCTTGTTGATGGCCTTGCCAGGTACTTTGTTTGGTACTTCAGGTCATGTGTCACCACTTTGGTTAGTTGGTTCATGGGCCCTAGTTATTGTTGGTGAGATGTTGATTTCACCAGTTGGTCTATCAGTCACAACAAAGTTAGCACCAAAGGCATTTATGTCGCAAATGATGTCAATGTGGTTCTTGGCCTCATCTGCTGGGTCAGCCTTAAATGCCCAACTAGTAAAATTGTATTCATCAGATAATGAAGTTGCTTACTTTACATGGTTTGGACTAGCTTCAGTTGCCCTAGGAATCCTATTAGTATTCTTAGTACCACGTATCAAGCGATTGATGGCTGGTGTGCAATAGGTAATTATATGAAAGAGTTTGTATGTGATGACATACAAACTCTTTTTTTATGGGTTACTAAATTGATTTAAAAAATCTCTTGCAATTTATTTTTTTAATTGGTATGATATAAGAGTTGTCGGGGCAGAGATGCCTGATACGAACATGGGGGTTTAGCGAAGTCTGGTTAAACGCGGTGGACTGTAAATCCATTCCTTCGGGTTCATAGGTTCGAATCCTATAGCCCCCATTATATTATTGGGATATGGCCAAGTGGTAAGGCATCGGTTTTTGGTACCGTGTATTCGCTGGTTCGAATCCAGCTATCCCAGCTAAAAAGAGTCAATGAGCGATTACGCTTGTTGGCTTTTTATTTTATGTAATAATTATTGACAGTAAAAATAAAAAGCACTAAAATAGTTAAGTCGCAAACATTGGGATATGGCCAAGCGGTAAGGCATCGGTTTTTGGTACCGTGTATTCGCTGGTTCGAATCCAGCTATCCCAGTAATTATTCGTGAAAGCATCTGTCCAGTTGAACAGGTGCTTTTTTCTTTTAAAAAAGTGACCGATGGTGATAATGATAAGGTGCAATGTTTGGTGAAAACGAATAAAATAAGCCCTAAGATATGGTAAACTTAATAGAAGTTAATTAATGAAAGGTGACGTATGTTTACTAATTACGATTTAAAAAAACAAGCGAAAAGTTATGTACGCGGTGATAATTTTGGCACAGCGATAAAGTTGTCAATTATTTTAATTATTTATCAAATTGGTACAGCAATTCGATCAAATAGAGAAGCAATATCGGGCGCTATCGATCAGACAGCTAATAATTCGGATAATGCTGCTATACAGTATTCTTCGGAATTAGCGGGAAATGCTCTACCAATATTTACGGAGATTTTTACGACAAGTTTATTGTCTGAAGTCATTTTAGGTGTCTTTACGTTAGGAGTGACTTGGACATTTGTTCAGTGGCATCGACAGAAAGAAGCACCTGAAAGACCAGTCCGTGCTAGTTTCAAATTTTGGAGTAAGCGAACAATCGTTGATATCGTTGTCTTGCTGGGATTACGGTTTATCTTCACAATTTTGTGGACATTTGTCTTCATAATTCCCGGAATTATGAAAACCTATTCTTATTCACAAGCACCTTTGTTGTACGCTGAAGATGTGCGTGCTGGTCGTGAAATTTCATCACTGACGGCTTACCTAAAAAAATCAGAAAAGATGATGCGTGGTTATCGGATGAAGCTATTTTGGTTACAAGTTAGTTTTATCTTATGGTGGATTTTTGTGGCCATCACGTATGGTATTGCAGCAATTTTTGTTGTCCCATACTACCAGGCAACATTAGCACAGTTTTATTTAGCCGTTCGCAAAGGTGAGTCAGGACGACGCCCAACCATGCGATTTGATGAGAATGATGAACTGTAACTGACAAGCAGTAAAATGACAAATCAAGAATTACAGCAACTGATTGAACAAATTTCACTTGAACAATTTGGTCAACCTTTTCAACATAAAACAAGGTTTAATAAACGTTTACGTACAACGGGTGGTAGATACTTGTTAGCGACTCATGATATTGAAATCAATCCTTTAATGTTTTCTCAGTTCGACTTAAATAATCTTACTGGCATCATTAAACATGAACTGGTTCATTATCATTTACATACACGTCATTTACCGCACATGCATCGCGATAAAGAATTTAAACAGTTATTAAAGCAAGTTGACGGATTGAGATATGCGCCAAGAATTTCGAAGATGCAAAATCAGAAAAAGTATTGGCTTTACGTCTGCGAAAAAGGCCATAAAATATATCGGCAACGGCGCATCAATACGGCACGTTTTGTTTGTGGTGACTGCAAAACAGCGCTAAAATTGGTAAGGTACGATTATTTAAATAATAATCAGAATTAATCCATCTAAGTTATTAGTTTATTAGAGTAGAATATTTATTTAGGAAGAGATGACATGAACCAAAATGTAACAAATAAGCCACGTTATATTACTGGATTTGATGGACTTAGAGCAATTGCAGTTATTGGCGTAATTGTATTTCATTTATGGCCAAAGGCTTTACCCGGTGGTTGGATGGGAGTGCCACTGTTCTTTGTTTTATCAGGTTATTTAATTACAGATCTTTTAATTCAGGAATATGATCGTAATGGTCATATTGATGTGCTGAGCTTTTATCGGCGGCGTCTGAAGCGGCTATACCCGGCCCTTTTGATGATGCTATTTGCAACAGCCACGTATATTGCTTTTTTTGCTCGTGATTTGCTGTATAATTTGCGGTCAATTTTAACTAGCAATATGTTGTATGTGTATAATATTTGGGCAACCAAACACGGTGACTCTTATTTTGATTCATGGGGTGGGTCGTCACCGTTTACCCATTTGTGGTCATTGTCTATTGAAGGACAATTTTATTTAATTTGGCCCATTATTGTGATGATTCTGCTAGGATTACGTATTCGTAGAATTTCGATTGGTGCTGCGTTGATTGGATTGGCTGGCGTGTCTGCCATTTTGCTAGGTGTGTTGTACGATCCAATGAATATCAACCGGGCTTATTATGGTTCAGATACACGTATATTTGCGGTGCTATTTGGAGCAGCCCTTGCCTTTGGTTGGCCATCTAGACGTATGAAATATATTCTGTCACCACGTGTGAAACGGAATTTGAATACCCTTGGTGGGATTGCTTTGGCATTGACCCTTATCACATTTTTTGGATTAAATGGAGAATGGCGTGCAACCTATATGGGATTGATGTTTGTCGCAACGGCGATCATTACTAGTTTGATTGCGATTACTGCGCACCCAGCATCATTTTTGAGTCATGCATTAGATAATAAGTTTTTGAATTACTTAGGAACGCGTTCGTATAGTATTTATCTATACCAACTACCAGTCTTTGTATTCTTTGATAAAGTCGTTACCAATCACAGTACATTTTTGATGGGTATCTTGAAAATCATGATTGTGTTGATTTTGTCGGAATTGAGCTATCGTTATGTTGAGAATGTTTTCCGGAGGGTTAAGAAACCGGCCTTAGGTACTGGTTCTTCATGGTATCAAACATTTTTTAGTTCACATTCAGTACAAGCGATGTTGGTAGTTGCCGTGATGCTGATGGCTGGGACAGGGTATGCGGTTTCAGCTAATGAGTCCGCCCATGCAAAACCAAAGAATAATCTAGAAAAACGCTTGGATAGTAATAAAGACCGCATTAATGAGGCTAATAAGAAAGCCGTTTCTCAAGCTAAAAAGGCACAGAAAGAATCAAGTAGTGCAAAATCATCTAGCCAAAAGGTTGATCCTAAGTCGTTATCACAACAAGATCGCGATTTGATGGACAAATATGGTTTGAATGCGGAGCAGTTTACAACAATCCGTGATAATCGAGTGACGGCAGTTGGTGATTCAGTTATGGTCGATGTCGCTCCTGATTTACAAGAGTTGATGCCCAATACCGTTGCGAATGCAACAGTTGGACGACAACCTTATTCAGTACCAGAGATTTTACAATCATATGATGGCCAAGGACTATTATCACAAAATGTTGTGATTTCAATTGGTACCAATGGTGCGATTGGTGAAAATGACTTTAAAAAGATTATGGATATTATTGGTCATGATCGCCAGGTTTATTGGATCAATGGCTATGCTGATCGTGACTGGGTATCACAAAATAATAACTTCTTAACGGAGCAAACTAAGACACACAAAAACTTACATATTGTTGATTGGGCAGCACTTGTTAAGGACCATTCTAACTGGTTGGGTGACGATCACGTTCATCCAAACCAGACGGGTTCTGTACAATATACTAGTTTGATTGCCAAAGCGATGGCCGAGCAGGGCCAGAAAAAGTAAGAGAAATTTTTGTTGTTTTCTAATCCGCGTATTTACCGATACTATTCGGTGGGTACGCGGATTTTTTTATTTCATAGAAAGTTGCACTAACTTTTTGTACGTGTTATTATTAACTGGTTAATTAACCAGTTAAGGAGATGTAAACGATGACAACACAATCATACGCCGGACAAATCGACCAATTTTTAAATCATCTAAAATTACTTTCTGAAAACCAACGAGAAGTATTAATTGGCGAAAATGAAACTAATATTACTACCACACAAGGTCATTTACTGATGTTGTTAGCTCAGAATGGGCCGCAAACTAATTCAGAGTTGTCACGTGCCCTGCATGTGTCTGGTGCAGCCGTCACCAAGGCAATGAAAAGTCTGTATATTCGTGATGAACCTATGGTTAATGTCATCCCCGATCCAGAAGATGGTCGAGTTAGTCGTTGGTCATTGACAACATTAGGTGGCTCACTAGCGACTGCTCATACACAACGACATCGTGAGACGATTGATGAATATAAAAAGATATTGACCAAATTTTCTGATGACGAACAAGCGGTTATTAGTCGCTTTTTGACCCAACTATCTGCATGCTTAACAGGAGAGAAGATTGAGTAATAAACAAACAAAATTCATTTGGGTGCCAGCTATTCTAGTGGTTATCTTACTGGGGATGATTTTCTACAGTGCTTGGCAACGACAGGAAACTAAGGTTAGTACAAGTAAAAATAAGATTACTGTTGTGGCTAGTTTAGATAGTTATGGTGAGATGGCCGAGGCTGTCCTAGGTAAGCAAGGAACGGTAACAAGCATCATTAATAAACAGAATATGGATCCACATGAGTATGAACCCACTGCCAATGTTGCGAAACAATACCAGAAAGCTGATGTCATTGTTTCTAATGGTGGTGGTTTTGATAATTGGAGTTTAAATTTCGCAAAACAAAATAAAGCTGCTAAAACAATTAATTTGGCTCATCTTTATAACTATAAGGACGGTACCAGTGGTGGTAATGAACATTTTTGGTATAAAACTGATCTCACGACCCGCCTAACGAATCAGCTCGCCGTAAAATACAGCCAATTAATGCCAGCAAAAAAGACTTATTTCGAGAAGAATGCGAAGAATTACCAGAAAAAGGCTGAAAAGTTAGTCGATTTGCAAAATCAAGTAAAAACGCGATTGGACGGTAAAAAGTTGTTAGCAACTGAACCAGTCTTTGATAATACTTTGTTGGCTTTAGGTGCAGATATGCAGGATCAACAATTTGCTCGTGCTGTTGAAGAAGGTGATGACCCAACGCCGAGTGATGTCCGTGAGTGGCAAGAATTGATTAAGCAAGGTCAGATTGCTGCTGTCATTGATAATCCGCAAGCAACGGGCAAATTGGCTAAGCAAGGTGTTGATTATGCTAAGGCTCATGATGTACCCATTGTACAAGCACGTGAAACAAAACCTGCACAAACGTCTTATATTGCATGGCAGCTGAAACAATTAAACGCATTAAACGAGGCACTACAAGAATGAAGATTTTAGATGGAAAAGATATTGGGATTAAATTTGATGATAGATGGCTCTATCAAAAAGTGAATTTCCAGTTAAATCAAGCACATAATCTGGCTTTGATTGGCGATAATGGTGTTGGTAAGACAACTATGATTCGTGCCATGCTGGGTAAAATTCCCTTAACAACAGGTGAATTTAAATGGTATGACGATGGGCAACATAAAATAGCTTATGTGCCACAGTATCGGCCTGATATGCAAGCTTTTCCGCTACGTATTCGGGATTTTGTTGGTCTTACTTTTGATCAGGGATTGCGACCATGGCTATCGAAAGAAGAGAAAAATCGGTTACAACATATTTTGGCAATCACTAATTTGACAAGTATTGCTGATCAACGAATTGATCGGGCATCGGGTGGTGAACGACAGCGAGCTTATTTGGCGCAAGCTTTGGTTCAGAAACCTAATGTGTTGATATTGGATGAAGCAACAGCCAATTTGGATAATGTTGCCAAATATGGCTTGATGGATGTTGTTGCTGCATATCAAGAAAATTATCAGCTAACGACTATTATGGTTAGTCATGATATTGATATTATGCAACGGTATGCAGATGAATATTTGTTACTAACAAAACACGGTAGTGAGTACGGTAATATTGATCAATTAGATGTGGCTAAGTTACGTGAAGGAGGCGAAAATTTTGTTTAGTTTTCCTTTTATGCAGCACGCTTTTGTTGCGGGTACATTGATTGCGATTATGAGTGGTCTGATTGGACCATTTATTGTTGCTCGTCGCATGTCATTTCTCGCACATACACTAAGTGAAATTGGTTTTGCAGGGGCATCTTTCGCCTTGTTCATGAGTTGGTCACCATTGGTAGGAATGTTGCTATTTTCAGTCGTAGCGTCAATGAGTGTTGGTGAGCTTGGGATGAAGGAGCAGCGTTCTGAATCGTTGATTTCCGCAGTTAGTGCGGTGGCAATTGGGTTAGGAATTGCTTTCTTGTCTCTATCTAATAAAAATGCGACTGCCGCAACCGGTATTCTGTTTGGTTCGATTTTTAGTATTAATCAAACAGATGTTTGGGAAGTGGTTGTGTTAGCCACATTGGTTATCCTAATTACATTAATGATGTTCCGACCTTTGCGTCATTTTGCATTTGACTATACAACAGCTAGTTTTAGTTTAAAGAATATCCAATTGATTGAAGTTTTATTTCTTGGATTGATGGCGACAACCGTTGCCGTTTCAGCACAGATTGTTGGTTCGTTATTAATTTTTATCTTGATGATTTTACCAGCTAGTTCTGCCATGCGGTGGGGGCGGACAGTTTGGCAGATTATCGGGTTAGCAATTATGTTCTCTGTTCTTGGTGTGTGGCTGGCATTGGTGCTATCATATTGGCTTGATTTGCCAGTCTCATTCTTTATTGCCATTATCGAAGCAGGCGTTTACTTTATTAGTTTGATTAAAAGAAGATAGAGCGTGACAAAAGACGTCCTGGTTATTTTATGCATAAACGCGTTCTAAAAGACTGAAGCCTTAATGTAACAACGATTGCGAAATTCTGTCTCTTCGCTGCGCTACGAGCCAAAATAACGCAATCATCGTTACAACCGGCTTCAAAACGTCTTTTCTCACGCTCTCGAGTGATTTAACTTGCTTATAAATAAGCCATTTGATAGAGTTGTTAGTGGTATGCTTGCATTTCGCAAGTGGTAATTAATGAGTAAAAAATAAAACACTATTTTGTAGGAGAAGATAAAAATATGCTAACCGTTTCGAATGTTTCTGTATCATTCACTGGGAAAAAATTATACGACGATGTTAACTTAAAATTTACCCCTGGTAATACATACGGTATTATTGGTGCCAATGGTGCCGGGAAGTCAACCTTTTTGAAGGTATTGGAAGGTAAACTACAACCAACTACTGGAAATGTCTCAATGGGTCCAAATGAACGTATGTCATCATTAGTACAAGACCACTTTGCGTTTGATGAATTTACAGTTTTGGATACTGTTTTGAAGGGTCATAAAGAACTATATGATGTAAAAACTGAAATGGATGGCATTTACATGCATGATCCTTTCACAGACGAAGATGGTATTCGTGTTGGTGAACTATCTGCTCGTTTTGAAGAACTTGATGGCTGGACAGCTGAGACTGAAGCAGTTCAACTTTTGCAGAGTATTGGTATTCCTGAGAGTAAGCATCAAGCATTGATGTCAGACTTGCCCGAAGTAAGCAAGGTTAAGGTATTGTTAGCACAAGCTTTGTTTGGCAACCCTGATATTTTGATTTTGGATGAGCCAACTAATGGTTTGGATACGAAGACGATTGCCTGGTTAGAAGATTTCTTGGCTGATTATCAAAATACAGTGCTAGTTGTTTCCCACGACCGTCACTTCTTAAATGCAGTGGCAACAATGATTCTTGATGTTGATTTTGGTAAAATCAAGCTCTTTGTCGGTAACTATGATTTCTGGAAGCAATCATCAGAACTTGCACAACGTTTGCAATCACAAGCTAATGCTAAGAAAGAAGAGCAAATTAAAGAACTACAAGACTTTATTGCGCGTTTCTCAGCTAATGCATCAAAGTCAAAGCAAGCGACATCGCGTAAAAAGCAATTAGATAAGATTACGCTGGATGATATCCAACCTTCATCACGTAAGTATCCATATATCAATTTTGAAACGTTACGTGAAATTGGTAATGATATGTTACGTGTTGAAGGCGTTTCAAAGAGTGTCGATGGTGTCAAAATTTTGGATAACATTTCATTTACAGTTAGTCCAAATGAAAAAGCGTTGATTATGTCTGATAACGATGTTGCGGCAACGATGATTTTGGACATTATTGCGGGTAAGGTAAAGCCTGATTCTGGTAGTGTCACTTGGGGTGTTACAACAACTCAAGATTATTTGGCAAAGGATATGGGAACTAACTTCCCTAATCCAGAACGCCCAATTCTAGATTACTTGCGTGACTTTGCTTCAAAGGAAGAAAGCGATAATACCTTCCTTCGTGGTTTGTTAGGTCGGATGTTATTCAAGGGTGAAGATGCTGATAAAACATTGGATGTCTTATCAGGAGGAGAAAAAGTTCGCGTAATGCTTTCAAAGCTAATGCTAACGAAGGCTAATGTGCTAATTCTTGATGATCCTACTAACCATTTAGACTTGGAATCAATTACGTCATTGAATGATGGCTTAATTAACTTTAAGGGTGGTTTGATTTTCACGTCGCATGACCACACATTTGCACAAACAATTGCTGATCATGTGATTGTCGTTTCTGATCAAGGAGTGGTTGATCGTGCCGAAACGACTTATGATGAATTCATGGATCACCCTGAAGTGCAAAAACAATTAGCTGCAAAGAATGTCATCTTATAAAATGCAATAGCTGACAATGTCGGTAAAATAGCAACAAATTTTAGTGGTATTGTACAAGCCCACAAATATAGCCGGTTATCTGGCTGTATTTGTGGTTTTTTTGTTGCTTTAAAAAAACTTAATATTTAATTAATTGACCGGATGAAAACGCAATATGACGGCATCTTGTGAAGTTTATCATTAAATATTTGTACGTAAATTTGTATGTTTTGCACAAAACTCTTTTAATTTGTCCGCACAACATGTATAATAATGTTGTTGATGAAAACGGTTACAAATTTTCATGGGGTTTATTTGAATTTAAATCATTGCAGGTATTTATTTTTGAACTTCATTTTGGGGAACTCGTAGTCGTTTTCAATTTAAAATTTTTTAAGTTTAGGATCATATCAGAGGATATGATTTTGGAGGGATTAGTTCATGTCTGAGAAGAAAATTTCAAGTAAATTTATTTACTTCTTCGGAGCCTTTGGAGGTATCCTATTCGGATACGATATTGGTGTTATGACCGGTGCGTTGCCATTCTTGCAAAGTGATTGGAATCTATCTGGTGGTGGAGTTACCGGTTGGATCACATCATCATTGATGCTAGGAGCTGTGTTTGGTGGTGCGATTGCTGGTCAATTGTCCGATCGTTTAGGTCGTCGTAAGATGGTTTTGTATTCAGCCGCATTGTTTATGATTGGTGCATTGCTAGCCGGTGTTTCACCTCATAATGGGGTTGCCTACTTGATTTTCACCCGTGTTCTTTTGGGTGTTGCTGTTGGTGCTGCTTCTGCTTTGGTGCCAGCATACTTGTCTGAAATGTCACCAGCTGAGAAGCGTGGTAGTTTGTCAGGAATCAACCAATTGATGATTGTTTCTGGAATGTTGATTTCATACGTTGTTGATTTCTTGCTAAAGGGATTGCCTGAGCATATTGCATGGCGTTTGATGCTTGCTATGGCTGCTGTTCCTGCCTTGGTTTTGTTCCTAGGTGTGTTACGTTTGCCAGAGTCACCTCGTTTCTTGATCAAGGCTGGTCGTAAGGACGAAGCTCGTAAAGTGTTGAGCTGGATTCGTAAGCCTGAAGAAATTGAAGCTGAAATTCAAGGTATTACTGAAACTGCTAAGATTGAGCAAAAAGCTGAGAAGTCAACGTCATGGGCTTCATTGTTAGATGGTCGTTACCGTTACCTAGTTATTGCTGGTGTGATGGTTGCCTTCTTCCAACAATTCATGGGTGCTAACGCAATCTTCTATTACATCCCATTGATTGTTGAAAAGGCTACAGGTCAAGCTGCCTCTGATGCATTGCTATGGCCTATTGTTCAAGGTATTATCTTGGTTGTAGGAGCTTTGTTCTACATGGCAATTGCTGAAAAGTTTAACCGTCGTGGCTTGTTGATTCTTGGTGGAAGTGTGATGGGTCTTTCATTCATCCTACCAGCGATTATTAACTCATTTATGGATACAAATCCTATGATGATCGTTGTCTTCTTGTGCATCTTCGTTGCATTCTATGCCTTTACATGGGCCCCATTAACTTGGGTTCTAGTTGGTGAGGTCTTCCCACTAGCTATTCGTGGACGTGCTTCAGGATTGGCATCATCAATGAACTGGGTTGGATCATTCGCTGTTGCGTTGGTCTTCCCAATCATGACTGCTTCAATGTCACAAGAAGTTGTGTTTGCCATCTTCGGTGTTATTTGCTTGGTTGCTGTTGCATTCATTATGTTCCGCGTACCAGAAACACGTGGTCGTTCACTTGAAGAAATCGAAAAGATTGGTGCTGACAAGGCAGCTAAGTAATGATATTACTTGGTTGATTGTTCATTAAATAAAATTAAGAAACCGAGACATGAAAATGTCTCGTTTTTTTTGTCCTATTATTTTTAGTTGCTAGCAAACTTATCGATAGACAAAAGAATAAAAGCTATTCTATACTTGTTTCTAATACATATATAATTAGTTAAGGAGCGGTAAGCATGCAAGATCTAACAAGTGGTAAGCCGGCAAAGGTTATTCTAATGTTTGCCATTCCTCTAATGCTCACGAATATGGTACAGCAACTGTACAATATTTCCGATACATTGATTGTTGGGCAAACTTTAGGCGTTAACTCGTTGGCTGCAGTTGGGGCAACTGGAAGTATTCAATTTTTAGTTATGGGTTTCGTGCAAGGTTTTAGTTCGGGAATGGCTATTATCACGGCGCAACGTTATGGTGCGCACAATGTTCGTGGTATCCGTGAATCATTTGCTGCTAGTATCGTCGCGGCATTGATTACATCGATTGTCCTAACAATTACTAGCCTGGTTTTTATTGATAATTTGTTGGATGCTATGCAAATGCCGGCAGCGATTTATGGAGAAGCTAAGTTATTCATTGGGATTATCTTAGCTGGAACCATTATGACGATGGGTTATAATGTGGTTTCCAATGCGCTGCGAGCGGTTGGTAATAGTAAAGCACCGTTGTATTATTTAATTATTGGAATGATCGTTAATGTATCATTAGAGTTGGTACTGATTATTAAATTCCATTGGGGAGTTGAAGGAGCAGCCACAGCAACCGTATTTGCACAATTTGTAACGGTTGTGATTTCGTACTTACATATTACACGGTATACGGATACGTTACGGTTAAGTTGGTCGGATTTTAAACTCAAAAAAGGCGATCTGCGAAAACATCTGTTGGCTGGATTACCAATGGGCTTTCAACAATCAATTATTGCCATTGGAGCTGTTACACTAGCAACAGCTGTGAATACTTTGGGAACCGATGCGGTAGCTGCGAATACAGCTGCTTCAAAAGTTGACCAAATTAGTACGCAATTAATGATGGCAGTCGGTGTTGCTATGGCCACTTATACAGCGCAAAATTTCGGTGCTGGTAAATATGATCGTATTTTAGAAGGTGTGAAGAGTTCCTTGAAGATGTTGATCAGTATGAGTTTTGTATTAGGAGCCATTGAGGTTATCTTTGGTCGTGTATTGGTTAGTTTATTTGTTGGTGCTGGTGAACATCACGTGATGGACTTAGCGCAAGAGTATTTCTGGGCAAATGGACCGTTCTACTTTATCTTAAGTACCTTGTTCGTATTACGTTATACATTACAAGGGCTTGGCGATGTACGAACGCCAACGTATGCCGGTATGGGTGAAATGGTGATGCGTACAGTCACAGCCTTCGCATTGGTTGGCTGGTTAGGTTACTTTGGAGCTAGTTTAGCTAATCCACTAGCTTGGTTAGGTTCGCTATTGTTCTTGATCCCGGCATGGTTACGGATGGTCAAGCGATTGCGTAAACTCCATAATCCAGAGGAAATAAGTATGCTAGAATAATGAAAAATAGGTTGGAACAAAATCATTGTTCCAACCTATTTTTTACTAAAAATGGATTAATTATCAACCTGTAAATTTTATAGCGTAAACGCGTTCCAAAAGTCTGAAGCCTCAATGTAACAACGATTGCGCAATTCCGTCTCTGCGCTACGCTACGAGCCAAAATAACGCAACCATTGTTACACACCGGCTTCAAAACGACTTTTGTCTCGCTCTTCCTTACTATTCTCGTGTTTCATCTGCAGCTAATGGCGTAGCAGTCGAGTTACGAACAATCATATCGGGTTCATAAATCACATCATGACCAGGTTGCCCATCAATGAGATCGAGTAGAATTTGGGCAGCATCACGTCCCATTTTACGTTTGGGATGACGATTAGTTGTTAAACTAGGTGTCATGTACGTTGAGAGGCTGTAATCATCAAACCCAACAATGGCAATGTCTTCTGGGATTCGGAAGCCAAGTGACTTTACTAAATCACTGGCTTGAATAGCTAATGAGTCATTATATAGCGCTAAGGCAGTTGGGCGATGGGGTGATTCTAAGTAGCTTTCAATCTTATTTAAGATGAGGGTGTTATTTTCTTCATCATCAGATTGATACATGATGATATTACTGTCTAAGGCGTAATCCGGTTGTGTTTGGAAAGCTTTGTAAAAGCCCTGCATACGGTGGGCGCCTTGGATGTCATCAACCTTGAAGACACCTAGAATCCTTTTGTGTCCCTGAGCGATTAAGTGACGGACCAATTGCGCTTCGGAGTCAACATCATTAACGCCGAGGTAATTGAAGTCCAAACTTTCATATTTTGAGTTAATAAAGACTGTTGGTATATTTAGTTGCTTAATTTGATCGTACAAATCTTTATTGGGATTGGGCAGTGCCGACATTGTGGGTTCAATAATCAAGCCGCTAATGCCAGTTTCAATAATCCGTAATAGGCTGCGTCGTTCACGGTCGAACGTATTGTGTGTATTACTGATAAATAAAGCATAACCAGCGTCCGAAATTATTTGGTCAATACCACTAATAATTTCTGGGAAAATGTAGTCAGCTAAATGGGTTGTAATGACACCAATGACTTTGTTTTCAGTTTTAGCAGCGGGAACTTTTTTCCAATCATTAACGTACATACCATCCCCTTGGATACGGTATAAGTAATTTTCTTGTTCCAATCCTGCTGTGGCACGCCTGACTGTGTAACGGCTCACATTATATTGCTCAGTTAAGTTTGCTTCAGTGGGTAATTTTTCACCAATCGCAAATTTTCCAGAAATAATGTCGTTGCGGAGCCCTTTCTTCACGATGTCATATTTCGTATCCATATTTCGATAGCTCCATTTCCAAAACATATAATACATTTATTATACAAAAAATTCACATAGTTAAAAAGCTATTTATTAATTGTTAGTAATGGCAAGATAGTTGTTTTGAATTATTTTTAGCGATGAGGATGACGCTAATGTTAACGTTAACGATCAATCAGTATTTCAATGTCGTGATTTGTTGAGCAAATTGGCAAAAAAATTTTTTGCCAGAAATAGCGGTATCATCGCGTTTGTTGATGATGTATGGAATTGTACATACAAATTTTTGCTTTAACACTTGATTTGTCCGCACAAATGATTTACTATAATACTTGTAAACGGTTACAAAAACTTTGATTCTCATTTGAGGGGAATAGATTAATGAATAAAGAACAAATTCAAGAACAAATTACTACAGGGCAAGCGGCCCTTGGTGTTGAGTTTGGTTCTACCCGTATTAAGGCCGTGCTAGTTGCAACTGATTCATCAGTTATTGCAGTTGGTAGCCACAATTGGGAGAACAAACTTGAAAATGGTGTCTGGACATATTCTTTGGAAGATGTCTGGTCAGGTCTACAAAGTGCGTATAAGAATTTAACAGATGTCGTTGCTGACGAATATGATGTTAAAGTAACCAAGCTTTCATCATTTGGAATTGCAGCTATGATGCACGGTTACTTGGTCTTTGATAAGAATGATAAGTCATTGGTACCATTCCGTACATGGCGTAACGCAATTACGGGTGAGTCTGCAGCAGCATTAACAAAGTTGTTTGATTTCAATATTCCACAACGTTGGAGTATTGCTCACTTGTATCAAGCAATCTTGAACCAAGAAACACACGTTAAGGAAATCAATTACTTAACTACTTTGGCTGGTTATGTTCACTGGCGTTTGACTGGTGAAAAGGTTATCGGTATTGGGGATGCTTCAGGAGTCTTCCCAATCGATGAAGAGACTCATGATTATAACCAAGCAATGATGGATAAGTTCAATGCATTTAAGTCAGTGCAACAATACTTGTGGCAGTTACGAGATATCTTGCCAACAATTAAGTTAGCTGGTGAGGAAGCCGGTCGTTTGACTGAAGAAGGTGCAAAGTTACTTGACCCATCTGGTTCTTTGGAGAGTGGCGCAGTTGCTGCAGCTCCTGAAGGGGATGCTGGTACTGGAATGGTATCAACAAACTCAGTTAAGAAGCGTACCGCAAACGTATCTGCTGGTACTTCAGCATTTGCCATGGTTGTCTTAGAAAAAGAATTATCACAAGTTAATGAGAACATCGATATGGTAACAACACCTGATGGTTCACCAGTTGCCATGGTTCACATTAATAACAGTACATCTGAGATTAATTCATGGGCGCGTGTCTTCACTGAATTTGCCGCTGCAATCGGTGCAACGGTTACCGGTGGTGAAATCTTCAGCGCATTGTTCAACAGTGTTTTGAAGTCAGATCCAGATGCTGGTGGTTTGCTAAGTTATGGTTATCATTCTGGTGAGAACATTACTGGTATGGATGAAGGTCGTCCACTATTTGTTCGTAAACCAAATGCTAAGTTTACATTAGCTAACTTGATGCGTATGCATTTGTATAGTGCCTTTGGTGCAATGAAGATTGGTTTGGATGTATTGGCAAAAGAAAAGGTTGCCATGGATTCAGTTGTTGCCCAAGGTGGTATCTTTACAACACCAGTTGTTGCCCAAAAGATTTTAGCTGGGGTTATGGATGCACCCGTAACATTAATGAAGAACGCCGGTGAAGGTGGTCCTTGGGGAATGGCTGTTTTGTCACAATTCGTTGTGAGCCACAAGGACGGTCAATCACTTGCTGATTACCTAGAAGATGAAGTATTCCAGTCTCAAGAGAGTACGACAATCGAACCAGACCCAGAAGATGTTGCTGGATTTGGTAAGTTTATGGAAGAGTACAAAGCTGGTCTATCAATTGAACAAACAGCAATTGATCAGATGCCAGTTGAGACATCTAAGGAGGATTAATTAATAATGTTAGAAGACGTTAAGCAACGTGTTTATGACGCTAACATGGCCTTGCCAAAGCATGGCTTGATTAAATTTACTTGGGGAAACGTTTCTGAAATCGATCGTGAAAGTGGCTTGTTCGTCATTAAACCTTCCGGGGTTCCATATGATGAATTAAAGCCAGAAGATATGGTTGTTGTTGATCTTGATGGCAAGATCGTTGAGGGTGACCTTAACCCATCAAGTGATACAGAAACGCACCGTATTTTGTACAAGGAATTCCCAGAAATGGGTGGAATCGTGCATACGCATTCACCATGGGCAGTGTCATTTGCCCAAGCTGGGATTGACCTACCAGCTGCAGGTACGACACATGCAGATACATTCTACGGTGATGTGCCTGTAGCTCGCCAGATGACCGATGAGGAAATCAATGGTGAGTACGAGCTTGAAACAGGTAATGTAATTATCGAAACGTTCAAGGAGCGTGGTATTGATCCAATGGCTGTGCCAGCTGTATTGGCACAGGATCATGGACCATTCACGTGGGGAGAATCTGCTGATAAGGCAGTATATAACGCAGTTGTGTTGGAAGAGTCAGCTAAGATGGCTTACCACACGATTATGTTAAACCCACACAGCATCCATGTTTCACAAACGTTGTTGGATAAGCATTATTTGCGTAAGCACGGTGCTAATGCATATTATGGTCAAAAGTCTAAGGACTAGTCGTTGTTGTTATATTATATATTTCAGGGGGAAATAGAACATGTTTAACACAGAGAATTACAAGTTTTGGTTTATCACAGGATCACAATTCCTTTATGGTCCAGAAGTATTAGATAAGGTTGAAGCTGACGCTAAGGATATTGTTGACAAGTTGAATGAATCAGGAAACTTGCCATACCCAGTAGAATTTAAGTTGGTTGCAACAACTTCAGAAAATATTGCTGATGTTATGAAGGAAGCTAACTATGATGATTCTGTTGCCGGAGTCATTACTTGGATGCACACATTCTCTCCAGCAAAGAACTGGATCCGTGGTACTCAATTACTACAAAAGCCTTTGCTACACTTTGCAACACAATACCTAGAAGAATTGCCATATGATGACATCGACTTCGACTACATGAATGCTAACCAATCAGCTCACGGTGACCGTGAGTACGCATTTATCAATGCTCGTTTGCAATTAAACAACAAGATTGTTTATGGTCACTGGGCTGATAAGGATGTTCAAGACAAGATTGGTAAGTGGATGGACGTTGCTGTTGCATACAACGAATCATTCAAGATCAAGGTTGCTGCATTTGCTGATAAGATGCGTAACGTTGCCGTTACTGATGGTGACAAGATCGAAGCACAAATCAAGTTTGGTTGGCGTGTAGATTACTGGGCAATGGGTGACTTGGTTGAAGCAGTTAACGCTGTTAGTGACGAAGACATCGATGCTAAGTATGAAGAACTACAAAAGGAATATGACTTCGTTGTTGGTGACAACACACCAGAGAAGTTTGAGCACAGTGTAAAGTATCAAATCCGTGAGTACTTCGGTTTGAAGCACTTCATGGACGAGCATGGTTACACAGCCTTCACTGATAACTTTGAGGACTTGTACGGTCTAGAACAATTACCAGGTTTGGCATCACAACTATTGATGGCTGAAGGATATGGATTCGCTGGTGAAGGTGACTGGAAGACAGCTGCTTTGGATCGTTTGATGAAGATCATTTCACACAACAAGCACACAGTCTTCATGGAAGATTACACACTTGATTTGCGTAAGGGTCACGAAGCTATCCTTGGATCACACATGCTTGAAGTTGATCCAACAATCGCCTCAGACAAGCCACGTGTTGAAGTTCACCCATTGGACATTGGTGACAAGGCTGATCCTGCACGTTTGGTATTTACTGGTATGGAAGGTGATGCAGTTGATGCAACCCTTGCAGACTACGGTGATGAGTTCAAGTTGATGTCATATGACGTTACTGGAAACAAGCCTGAAGCTGAGATGCCACACCTACCAGTTGCTAAGCAATTGTGGACACCAAAGCAAGGTTTGCGTGACGGATCAGTTGGTTGGTTGACTCTTGGTGGTGGACACCACACTGTTCTATCATTTGATGTTGATTCAGAACAATTGTCAGACTTGTCAAAGATGTTCGGCTTGACATACGTTGATATCAAAGACTAATTATTCATTAATCTAAAATTTCTAACCTAATAATAAAATCAAAAAATAAAACCTAAAATCTCATATAAAAGTTAACAATATAAAATAAAATCTCTCATGTGAATTGTCAGTAATGATATGGTCTAAGACATATTATTGCTGACTTTTTACGTTATCTGTTATGATGTAGTATTGAGGAAACTGAGATTAGCAAATGATAGAATTCAATCAAAAGGGGCAAAATTCATAAGATGGATATTACAACACAGCTTCAATTAGCAGATGGTTATCAAATGCCACAACAAGGTTTGGGATTATACAAAGTAACGGACCAAGATAACTTGACTGAGGTTATTAAAACAGCATGGAAATCGGGATACCGTTTATTTGATACGGCACAAATGTATAAAAATGAGGCCGAAGTTGGTCAAAGCTTGCGTGCATTGGGAATGCCTCGTGAGGATTATTTCGTGACGACTAAAGTAGCCGAGGCGAACCAGGGATATGATAAAACTTTGGCATCTGTTGAACAGTCTTTGAAGGACTTGCAGATGGATTATGTTGATCTATTAATGGTTCACTGGCCACTACATGAACAATTCTTTGATACATGGCGTGCTTTTGAGCGCTTACAGGCAGAGGGTATCGTCAAATCTTTGGGAACGTCAAATTTTGGGATGATTCATTTACAATATTTGGCTACGCAAGCTAATGAGATGCCAGTAGTGAACCAAATTGAAAACCATCCCCATCTTGTTCAACCCGAATTGCGCGACTTTTTGCAAGAAAATAATATTGTGACGCAAGCTTGGGCACCTTTGGGACGTGGATCGGTCTTAGCTGAACCAACCATTGTTTCGATTGCTGAGAAATATGGCAAATCACCAGCACAGGTTGTCCTGAGATGGCATTTGGCACATGGTACTAGTATTATTCCAAAGTCTGTTCACCCACAACGTGTGATTGAAAATGCTGATATTTATGATTTTTCACTGACGGTGGAAGAGATTGCGGCGATTGATGCATTGGATACTTATACACGAATTAGCCAAGAACCTGAGCAAGTCTATGAACGTGGACGTCAGTATCCACATCACTAAACAATATTTGAAATCATGAAGAGATTGGGACAGTTTCAGTTGTCCCAATCTTTTTTGTGTACACCCGAGTTCAAAGCGTTGTGGTTCACACTCTCTCATAAACGTGCTCACTAAAGCTGAATTCTCAATGTAAGGCAATTTAGAATAATCCTGTTCTTCGCGTTGCTACGAACAAAATTATCCTAAACAGCCTTACACCTGAATTCAAACCGCTTTCGCTCACACTCTCTAAAAAAAGTGTTACATATTCCTTCCTCCGTTTCGTTAGTATAGATGTCAGCATTTGGCTGATAATCGAATGGCCGTTCGAAAAAACGAAAGAATTGAGGATGAAAGTTATGGTAGAAAAGAAGCAATTGCCCAACAATATGTTGAAGGTCAAAATTATTGGTAAGACAAATGAAGACGTTGTTACAAGCCGTCAATTTTATGTGAAGCAGGGGACAACTATTACTGAACTAAACCAGTTAGCTCAGTTAATGTTACAACTAGGTGCTGAAATTGCCATTGATAAGATAACGACAGTGGACACAAAAGCGCATTTATTTAATCCAAATACCATTACTAACTAAGGGAGAATTGAATATGAACCAAGTACTGGAACTATCATTTTTGGCACCGGGACAACAGGCTACGGATACGACCAAAAAATTATCAGTGATCAAGATTAAGCACCCAGCAATGACACTAGACCGTGAATCGGTTTATCAAGCCATGGTGAAACTAGCATCATTTCATTTTTTATTAAATACTAAAGGGGAACCGATGACTTTGGGTGAGCCATATATGGCTACGTTAGTTGCAAGTAATAAAAAAATCATCTTTGATAATTCTCAAAAAATGATGTAAAAATTATAATTTATACAAGTAACGCTGGATATACGCATAATTATATGCATATATTCGGATTTTTTGTATATATAAAAGTTTTTTAAGCGAATTATTAGTTTTTTATTGCATAAATTATCATTAACTGTTAATATTTATTCATCAACAAGAACGGGGAGTAGATTTATGGCAATTCTAGAGATTAAAGATTTACATAAAGCGTACGGTAAAAATACGGTTTTAAAATCAATTAACGCTGAAGTTGAAGAGGGGGATGTGATTGCAATTCTTGGCCCTTCTGGAACGGGTAAGTCAACGTTGTTACGTGAATTAAATATGTTAGAGCATCCCACTTCTGGGGCAGTTATTTTTGACGATCAGGATGTCACTAAAGCTAATGAATCAGGGTTGGATAAGATTCGTCAAGACTTGGGGATGGTTTTCCAAAGTTTTAATCTATTTCCAAATATGACCGTTTTGGATAATGTAAAAATTGCTTTAACTAAGGTTAAGGGAGTTGCTGATGATGAAGCGACAGCGACAGCCAAAAAGTTTTTAGATAAGGTTGGCGTGGCAGATAAAGTTGACGTGTATCCAGCATCTCTATCTGGTGGTCAACAACAACGTGTGGCGATTGCTCGTGCTTTGGCCATGAATCCAAAGATTATGTTGTTTGATGAACCAACGTCAGCCTTAGATCCAGAGATGGTTGGGGAAGTTTTGAAGACCATGCGTGAGCTGGCCCAAGAAGGTATGACCATGCTAGTTGTGACCCACGAAATGGGATTTGCTCGTGAAGTGGCTTCAAAAATTTGGTTTATGAGTGATGGTGAAATGACAGCGTATACCGATCCAGCAGGCTTTTTTGAAAATCCTAATTCAGAACGTGCGCAGAATTTCTTAGCAAAGATGTTGTAAAAGAGGGAATGGATTTATGAAAAAGTGGATGAAAAAAGTAGCCATATTATTAATGGCGATTGGTATGTTTATCAGCAGTGGTGCTGGTGTGTTTAGTGTAAAAAATGTTAGTGCTGCTGAAACTGATCCAACGTTATCACGAGTTAAAAAGTCGGGTAAATTAGTTATTGGAACGGCTGCCGAATACGCACCTTATGAATTTCACGCGACGGTCAATGGCAAGGATAAAATTCTTGGTTTTGATATGGACGTTGCTAGAACGCTTGCTAAGCATTTAGGCGTTAAACTAGAAGTGCAGGATATGAGTTTCGACTCTTTGCTAGGTGCAGTTAAGACAGGAAAGATTGATATGGCGATTGCGGGGATGACTTATACGCCAGAACGTGCAAAAGAAGTTAATTTTTCAACGCCTTATTATAATGATAAAAATGTTGTTCTAACACTAAAAGAAAACAAAAATAAATGGGCAACGCTTGACCAAATCCGTGGGGCAAAATTAGGAGCACAAGTGTCGTCAAGTCAATCAAAGTTAGCTAGTAGCTTAACAGATAAGAAAACTGTTCAAGTTAAAAAGATTACTGACTTGGTCATGCAGTTAAGTCAAAAGAAAGTTGACGCGGTTGTACTTGCCCAAACCAGTGCCAAAAGTTATTTGACACAAAGTGACCAATTCGCCATTACAAAAGCTAAGTTACCAATTACAACAGGAAATGCAGTTTCTACGGTGATGAACAAGAATTCACCAGTATTTAAGGAAAAAGTTGATCAAATCCTGAAGGATCACGTTATTGGGGCGCCATTACAGAAGTGGCAAGATAAGGCGTTTAAGGAAGCTGTCCAAAAAGATTCATTTATTAAAAAATACATGCCTTACTTCATTAAGGGTACCGAATATTCAGTCGGATTAGCAGTAATTGGGGTCTTCTTTGGAATTATTTTAGGTGTCTTGTTTGCACTGATGAAGATGTCAACAATTAAACCATTGAAGTGGTTGGCAGTTGCTTATATTGAAGCTGTTCGTGGTGTACCACTATTGATCCAAGTATTTTTGGTTTACTTTGGTACACAAGTCATCGGGCTCGATGTTTCGAGCTTCTTAGCAGGTGCCATTGCCATGTTCTTGAATTCAGCAGCTTATGTGGCAGAAATTATTCGTTCGGGAATTCAGGCAGTGCCAGCCGGTCAGACTGAGGCAGCACGTTCGCTTGGCTTCACTAAAAATCAAACGATGCGGTATATGATTTTGCCACAGGCAATTAAAAATATTTTGCCAGCCTTAGGAAATGAATTTGTGACTGTTATTAAGGAAGGTTCAGTTGTCTCGGTTATTGGAGTTGGTGAGTTGACTTTCCAAACATCAGTTGTTCAAGGGGCATCCTTTAAACCATTCTTACCATTGATTGTCACAGCCGTTATTTACTTCATTTTGACATTCGGAATTACGCGTTTGTTGAACTTGTTTGAGAAGAAGTTGCATAAATCTGATAAATCATTTGGATAACAGACCTATCTGATAAAAAATTAAATACCGACAAAAAAGCTGAAAATACACAAAATCACGTGTATATATTCAGCTTTTTTGAATAAAAAGAGAAAGTTTAAGGGTTTTAAGTATAAATTATTGCATATACTTTCAACTACTGGTAATATTTACTGGTCAGTAATGAATGGGAGTAGAAATATGGCAATTTTAGAAATTAAAAACTTACATAAAGAGTACGGTAAAAACACTGTTCTAAAGTCAATTAATGCCACAGTAGAAGAGGGTGACGTTATTGCGATTTTAGGACCTTCAGGTACAGGTAAATCAACGCTATTACGCGAATTGAACATGTTGGAATATCCAACTTCAGGCGCGGTGATTTTTGAGGATCAAGACATTACCAAAGCTAGTGAAGCTGGTTTGGACAAGATTCGTCAAGAATTAGGCATGGTTTTCCAAAGTTTTAATTTGTTCCCAAATATGACCGTTTTAGACAATGTAAAAATTGCTCTAACTAAGGTAAAAGGCATTGCTGATGGTGAAGCAACAGCAACTGCCAAGCAGTTCTTGGAAAAAGTTGGGGTGGTCGATAAGGTTGATGTGTATCCAGCATCTCTATCTGGTGGGCAACAACAACGTGTGGCCATCGCCCGTGCTTTGGCAATGAATCCAAAAATTATGTTATTTGATGAACCAACGTCAGCTCTGGATCCAGAGATGGTTGGGGAAGTTTTGAAGACGATGCGTGAGCTTGCCCAAGAGAGGATGACGATGTTAGTCGTGACTCACGAAATGGGATTCGCCCGCGAAGTGGCTTCAAAAATTTGGTTTATGAGTGACGGCGACATGATGGCCTACGATAATCCAGTTAGCTTTTTTGAAAATCCTAATTCTGAACGTGCGCAGAATTTCTTAGCAAAGATGTTGTAAGAGAGGGAATTAAATCATGAACAAATGGATAAAAAAGCTCATTATGTTGGTAATGGCATTTGGACTAGTGATGAGCAGCGGTATGGGTATGCTGAATATGCATACAGTCAACGCTGAAGAAACTGATCCAACATTAGAGCGTATTAAAAAATCTGGTAAGTTAGTCGTTGGAACTTCAGCCGATTATGCGCCTTATGAGTTCCATACAACCGAGCACGGTAAAGACAAAATTGTTGGTTTTGATATCGAAGCTGCCCGTGAGATTGGTAAGCAATTAGGTGTAAAAACTGAGATTCAAGAAATGAGTTTTGATGCCTTATTGGGTGCTGTAAAAACGGGAAAAGTTGATGTTGTTGTGGCAGGTATGACGGAAACGCCAGAACGTTCCGAAGAAGTTAACTTTTCAAAGCCTTACTTTGTTGATAAAAATGTTGTGCTAACTTTAAAGCAGAATAAAGAAAAGTGGTCAACGTTAAAGCAACTTCGTCAAGCAAAATTGGCAGCGCAAGTCTCATCTAAGCAAGATGATATCGCACATGAAATAACCGATAAAAAGGTTGTCTCATTAAAGAAAATCACTGACGAAGTGACGCAATTAAACCAAGAAAAGGTTGATGGTGTCGTGGTTGCTAGTACAACAGCAAAAAGTTATTTAGAACAAAGTGATCAATTTGCTGTCTCACCAGCCAAATTACCAGGTATTTCTAATGGTTCTTCAGTGGTGATGAATAAGAATGCTACGGTATTGCAGTCAAAGGTCAATAAGATTTTGGATGACCACATTATTGGTGAACCACTGCAAAAGATGCAGGATGATGCCATTGCATTGATGAATAAAAAAGAATCTTTCTTTTCTAAATATTCACCTTATTTCGTTAAGGGAACGCTTTACACGATTGGTTTAGCGGTCATCGGCGTCTTCTTTGGAATTATCTTAGGTATCTTATTTGCCTTAATGAAATTATCTTCAATCAAAGTATTTAAGTGGTTGGCTTCAGCCTACATTGAAGCAGTCCGTGGTGTGCCTTTGTTGATTCAAGTATTCATTGTTTACTTTGGTACACAAGCCATTGGATTGCATATTTCAAGTTTCTTAGCTGGTGCAATTGCCATGTTCTTGAATTCGGCAGCCTATGTGGCAGAGATCATTCGTTCAGGTATTCAGGCAGTGCCAGACGGACAAACTGAGGCGGCGCGTTCACTTGGCTTTACCAAGAATCAAACGATGCGTTATATGATTTTGCCACAGGCAATCAAGAATATTTTGCCAGCTTTGGGTAATGAATTTGTTACGGTCATCAAGGAAGGTTCGGTTGTTTCAGTTATTGGTGTTGGTGAGTTGACTTTCCAAACATCGGTGGTTCAAGGAGCATCCTTCAAACCATTTATCCCATTGATTATTACAGCGATTATCTATTTCATTTTGACATTTGGAATCAGTCGCTTGTTAAACTTATTTGAAAAGAAATTACGTAAATCTGATAAGACATTAGGTTAATTGGCCTGAATGTCATATAGCAAAACAGGGTGGACAGCGATGTGCACCCTGTTTTTTGTCATATTTTTCAGGGGCCAGAAACTTTTATAAAAAGTAGGAATAGCGTATATTAAAAAGCATAGAGTATTAAGGAGAAGGAAGATGTCAAAGAAAGCACGTATTAAAAAAATTCTTGTCGAACAAATCTTGGATAAGGCGGATATTCCCTATGAAACGATTGTATTTTCAGGAGGAATGAATCGTAACCAGGCAGAACTGGATGCCTATGGGTTAACAGATCATGACATTTATAAGACGTTAGCTTTGGACGGTAATGTGACTGGACCAGTTATTGGCGTTGTTCCGGTTGATAATCATTTAAATGAAAAGAAATTAGCCGCTGTGTCTGGTAATAAAAAGGTTAATATGATTCCGACTAAGAACTTGCAAAAGACAACGGGTTATATTCATGGTGCGAACAATCCTGTCGGTATTTGGCAAACGAAAAAGTTTCCGATTTATTTTGACAATAGTGCCAAAGAGGCGGGGACAATCACTGTTTCGGCAGGTGAAGTGGGTCGCTCAATTCGTATTGATGCTGAGACTTTAGCTGAATTTGTCCATGCACAATTTGCAGATATCCGGTCGGTTGACTAATTATGTCAGGGGTAATTATTTGGCATACAGTACTGTATCTCTTTATCATTTTTCTAATTGGACCACTAGTTGTTAGTTACTGTGTCTCTGCAATTACGGCCAAAACAAATCAGCATTTGATAAATCGGTTTGGGACTCGTGCCCCCTTACTATTTGGTTGGCTGGGAGTTATTGTTCATGAATTATCGCATGCTGGTATGGCTATCTTGTTTGGGCATAAAATCAATCGCTTGGTGCTTTTAACCAATCCCTTTCGTTCAGATCGGGAACAGCGATTAGGATATGTTGCACATTCATGGCAGCCCAAAAATATTTACCAACAGTTTGGTAATTTTTTTATTGGTTTAGCACCAGTGATTGGGATTACGTTATTAACGGGATTAACGACGCAGTTATTATGGCCGGAACTGTTTGCTGTGCAAACCATTGAGTGGCAAGTTTTTAGTAGTGTACCTTGGTGGCAGTTAGTTATTTGGCTATACATTGTGGTCAATTTGAACTTGGCTATGAACCTGAGTCGTTCGGATTGGTCAAACGTTTGGCAGGGATTGGCTTATTATAGTGTGGTACTGTTGTTGATAAGTTTAATCGTTGGTGTCTTTATTTCGGATCCCTGGCTGATTTTTGAAACGGTTGGTTACTGGCTGGGTATTGTTTGGCTAATTGATATTGGTATTGGCGTTTTAATGCTACTAATCGCACATATTCTAGATTGATAATTTGAATGGGGGAATAAAAATGAATTCACAAGAAGATGATCAGTTGGCGGTCATGACAGATTTTACGACACAACTATTATCTGCAGATCAAACGGGGCATGATATGACACATATTCAGCGCGTCCTAAATATGACAAAGCATATTTTAACGACGGAACCAACTGCTGACGCATTTGTTGCACAAGCGGCAGCGCTTCTACATGATACTTATGATGATAAATTGTTTGATGACGTTGATCAGGCAAAGGCTCGGGTGGCTAATAAGCTGACAACGATTGGTGTATCTGAGGAAAAGCAATTAGAAATTTTTAAAATTATTGATAATATGTCATGGAGTAAGCAACGATTTGGCAAGCCAGAACCATTATCATTAGCTGGTCAAATTGTTCAGGATGCGGACCGCTTGGATGCGATTGGTGCTATTGCCATTGCACGAGTGATTCAATATGGAGTTGCTCATGGCCATGAATTGTATAACCCAGACATCAAACCAAGGCAGGCGAAGACAAAAGCTGAGTATCGTCAGGCAGATGGTGAAACCCTTATGAATCATTTTTATGAAAAATTATTTTTACTAAAAGATTATTTAAACACAAATGAGGGCAAACGAATTGGCGAAAAAAGAGATCAGCTAATGCATGATTTTGTGACCCAGTTTGAATTAGAATGGCAACAAAAGGATTATTGATCTAATAAGAAGGGAGTGAGTGTGTGAATTCAATATCAAAAAAGGAACGTGGCGTCCTGTTAATATTGATGGTGGGAGTTTTTCTAGGATTTTTGAATCAAACGTTGATGAATACAGCGTTGCCACAAGTTATGGCGGATTTTAAAATTTCGACTTCCCTTGGTCAGTGGATGACAAATGGGTATATGTTAGTGAATGGTATTATGGTGCCATTAACAGCCTTTTTGATTCAGCGATTAAAAACGCGAACATTATATCTAAACGCATTATTGATTTTTGCTATTGGGACTTTAATTGCTGGTTTTGCACCAACTTACTTTGTTTTAATTTTGGGACGAATGGTGCAGGCTGCTGGAGCAGGAATTTTTGGTCCCTTGATGAATGTTGTCGTAATGAACATATTTGCGGCTAATCGACGTGGTGAAGCGATGGGAATCATCGGGTTAGCGTTGAATTTTGCACCGACGATTGGACCAACGTTATCTGGATTTATTGTTTCAAGTCATTCATGGCGCTGGTTGTTTTGGGGAATTGCGCCATTCATCTTTTTAGATTTAATATTAGCTTTTTTCCTATTAAAAAATATTGGTACACAAAAGTTCTTGCGTTTTAATTTCTTAGGCGTGTTACTTTCAAGTATCGGGCTAGGTAGTCTGTTGTATGGTTTCTCGAATGCGGGGGATGGTCAATGGTCAAGTCCAAATGTTTGGGGCTTTTTGCTGGTGGGTATCTTAGTCACTATGCTATTTGTCTACCAACAAACCCATGCGAAAAATCCGTTGCTAAACTTTAATGTGTTCAAATACCACAACTTTACGATTGCGACAATTATTAACGTCGTGTTGATGTGTGCCTTATATGGTGGTGCCTTGATGCTACCCTTATATATGCAAACGGTACGTGGTGAATCAGCACTGATTTCTGGACTAGTTCTACTACCAGGAGCGTTGATTACAGCAATTCTATCGCCAACTTCAGGTAAATGGTACGATCAGTTTGGGGCCCGCCGATTAGCCCCAATTGGGTTAGGAATCGTTGTCGTCGGAACGATTATTTTAGCGAACTTGCGATTAGATTCACCGTTATGGTTACCAGCCCTTGGTCAGTTGATTCGCCAATTAGGTTTGGTCATGGTAACGATGCCAATTCAAACAGAGGCTTTTAATTCATTGCCAATCGCAATGGTACCTGATGGCTCGGCGGTTTATACAACTATTCGTCAAGTTGCGGCATCGTTTGGGACCGCTGCTTTAATTACGGCATATGGCTTAACATCTGCTGGTGTCAAGGCAGGGCAGACCCAAGTGATGGCTGACTTAAGCGGAATTCATGTCGCTTTTTGGATTGCGACCGGTTTGGTTGTTACAGCGCTACTATTAACGAGATTATTACGAGATCGGCAATACATTGATGAAGATCGTCATGTTCATCAAGAAAATGACTAAATAGAAAGTGGTCCGACCTATTTTGGTTGGACCACTTTTTATGTTATGATAGTAGCCTGAAGTGAACAGGAGGTTCAAAATGGCTAGAGAAGTACTGTACATGAAAGTGCTTAATGACTTAAACCGGCGTATCAATGCGCAAGAATTCCCAAATTTAAAGTTACCAGATGAGCGGTCTTTGGCTATCTCATATGATGTTTCGCGAAGTTCTATTAAAAGAGCCCTCAATGTTTTGGTGCAACAAGGGATTATTTTTAAAAAACGTGGCTCAGGAACGTTTGTTAATCCACTGTATTTAAAAAACCAAGGTATGTTTAATGCTGTGGGACAAAATTTAGGTGTTTCTGATTCTTTTCGTTTTAAGGGTGAAACGCCAGCAATCAAACTATTAGTTTTTGAAAAAGAAATTGCGAATGATGAAGATCGTGAGGCATTGTTTTTAGAGCCTGACGATGAAGTTTATCGTATTAAACGTTTACGTACATTGCAAGATAAAGTGTTTATGATCGAGAATGCGGTTATTCCGGTGAAATTGTTGCCAATGTTAACGGCTGAAGATATGACACATTCTATGTTTCAATATGCTGAACAGACAACTAACAAAGCAGTTACCAAATCATTCATGACAGTTACAGCTGAACCATCTAGTGACGAAGATCAACAATATTTGAATTTGGCACCGACAGAACCAGTTGGCGTAATGTCTGGTGTGTACTTTTTAGATGATGGGACACCTTTTGAAGTTGGGCAAATGCGCGTTCATTATAGCTATATGCGCTATAACAGTTTCGTTAGTTTAGATGGTGAATAATCAAATTTTCAATGTCTCAAATTGGGACGGTCCAATTAGTAGTTTTTTATTGTACCCCTTTTGTAAATCTGTTATTATAATAGTTGTAATCCAGAAGATAACTTCTGCGATGGAACCTTTCTCAAAAGTAAAAAGGAGATTTAATCAAAATGGCAGTAGATTTTGATTCAAAAGCATATCTAGAAAAGGTTGATGCTTGGTGGCGTGCTACCAACTACCTTTCAGCAGGTATGATCTTTTTGAAGAGCAACCCATTGTTTTCAGTAACTAACACACCAATTCAAGCAGACGACGTTAAGGTTAAGCCTATCGGTCACTGGGGAACTATCTCAGGACAAACTTTCCTATACGCTCATGCAAACCGTTTGATCAACAAGTTTGATTTGAACATGTTCTACATTGGTGGTCCCGGTCACGGTGGCCAAGTGATGGTTACGAACTCATACTTAGACGGTACTTATACTGAAAGCTATCCTGAAATCACTCAAGATGTTGACGGTATGGCCCGTTTGTTTAAGCGTTTCTCATTCCCAGGTGGAATTGGTTCACACATGACTGCACAAACACCAGGTTCATTGCACGAAGGTGGTGAGTTAGGTTACTCACTATCACACGCAACTGGTGCAGTTTTGGACAACCCTGACCAAATTGCTTTCACAGTTGTTGGTGACGGGGAAGTCGAAACTGGTCCTGCAATGACTGCATGGCACTCAATCAAGTTCTTGAACCCTAAGAACGATGGTGCTGTATTGCCAATTTTGGACTTGAACGGATTTAAGATTTCAAACCCAACAATCTTCTCACGTATGAGTGATGAAGAAATTACTAAGTTCTTCGAAGGCTTGGGATACTCACCACGTTTCATTGAAAATGATGATATCCATGACTACATGGCATACCACGAGTTGGCTGCTGATGTATTCGACAAGGCTATTGAAGATATTCATGCTATTCAAAAGGCTGCCCGTGAAGACGGTCGCTACATTGATGGTGAAGTTGCTGCATGGCCAGTTATCATTGCTCGCTTGCCAAAGGGTTGGGGTGGACCAACTCATAACGCTGCTGGTGAGCCAATTGAGAACTCATTCCGTGCCCACCAAGTGCCACTTCCTTTGGCACAACAAAAGTTGGAAACTTTGCCTGAATTCGAAGAATGGTTGAATTCATACAAGCCAACTGAATTGTTTAACGCTGATGGTTCATTGAAGGCAGAAATTGCTGAAATGGCACCAAAGGGTGACAAGCGTATGGCTGCTAACCCAGTTGCTAATGGTGGACGTCGCCGTGGTGATGAGCCTACTGATTTGACATTGCCAAATTGGAAGGACTTTGCTAACGAAGTGACGGCTGATAACCGTGGAACGGAATTGCCAGAAGGCGGCCGTAACATGGATATGAACCTATTATCAACTTACTTCGCTGCAGTTTCAAAGTTGAACCCAACGTCATTCCGTATCTTCGGACCTGACGAAACGATGTCAAATCGTTTGTGGGAGATGTTCAAGATTACTGACCGTCAATGGATGGAAGAAGTCAAAGAACCTAATGATCAACACCAAGCTCACGAAGGACGTATCTTGGATTCGCAATTGTCAGAGCACCAAGCTGAAGGTTGGCTAGAAGCTTACACATTGACTGGTCGTGTTGGTGTGTTCGCATCATACGAGTCATTCCTACGCGTTGTTGATTCAATGATTACACAACACTTCAAGTGGTTGCGTCATGCGTCAGAACAACCATGGCGTAATGATTACCCATCATTGAACTTGATTTCAACATCAACTGCTTTCCAACAAGACCACAACGGTTACACTCACCAAGATCCAGGTATTTTGTCACACTTGGCTGAGAAGAAGGCTGACTTTATTCGTCAATACTTGCCAGCTGATGGTAACACTTTGTTGGCTGTCTTTGGTCGTGCATTTACTGAACGTCACAAGATCAACCACATTGTTGCTTCAAAGCAACCACGTCAACAATGGTTCTCAGTTGATGAAGCACAAGAGCTAGCTACTGAAGGTGTTAAGGTCATTGACTGGGCTTCAACTGTTGCTGAAGGTGAAGATGCTGATATCGTCTTTGCATCAGCTGGTGTTGAGCCAACAATCGAAGTACTTGCTGCATTGCACTTGATCAACGAAGCATTCCCAGCTGTTAAGATGCGTTATGTCAACGTTGTTGAATTGCACCGTTTGCTAAACAAGAATGGTAAGATGAACCACGAACGTGCCTTGTCAGATGACAAGTTTACTGCATTGTTCGGTGAGTCAGGAACACCAGTTATGTTCGGCTTCCACGGATTCGAAGACTTGATTGAGTCAATCTTCTACGAGCGTCAACACTTAGGTGCACACGTTCACGGTTACCGTGAAGATGGTGATATCACAACTACTTACGATATGCGTGTATACTCAGAATTGGATCGTTTCCACCAAGCTAAGGAAGCTGCAAACGTTTTGGCTGACAAGGGCGTAATTGATGCTGCTGAAGCAGAAGCCTTTGACAAGAAGATGGATGCTATCTTAGCAAAGCACTTCGATGTTACTCGTAACGAGGGACGCGATATCGAAGAGTTTACTGACTGGAAGTGGACTGCTTTAAACAAGTAATCGACTATTCAGATCAATGCTGAATCGATAAAATAAAAGCTCATAATCGCTAAACATTGGCGGTTATGAGCTTTTTTTGGTATAATTTGTAATGGTTGAATATGTTTTTAAGGAGAAAGTTAATGATTGTCTTATTTGTTTTAGGAATTGTGCTGTTGGCCTATGCAGCTATCCAGGGGGTTGTGCATCATCAAGTACGATGGGTACCGATTACGATTGGTCTTTTATTGACTATTTTTATGGGTTTGGGTGTGCAACGTGCACAACAACAGCATTTTTTAATGGCAGAAGTTCCTTTCTCAAAGACACAAAAAATTCAGCCTGCTGTTACTATTGATGGTTTCAATTTAATAACAACAGAAAAAGGTAGTAATGGACGCTTGCGTTATACATACCGAACAAATGACAAAACATATCAAACATTGACGCAACAAGCTAAAACTAAAGTGGTTGCTGGTCAAAAACCAACTTTGAAAACAACCGTGATGACTTATCAAGCCAATTCAACCTGGCGTCGATTCTTGCTTTTGGGACAAAAAACAGTTGAAAAAGGTGATACAACCTATAAGTTAACACTTCCTGAGGGATGGTATGTTGTGCCTAAGGACAAGGTTGATGATTTACAAAAGATGGTACAGGACAATGAATCTGACATCTCAGACAAAGTTCGTGATGAAATCAATAAGCAGGTTGCTAAAAAGGTTAAAGCGGACGAAGACTTTGTTGATGATGAGGACGGTCAAAATAAATTGAAAGATGATATCGTTAAGAAAGTAACTAGCGATTCACAGAAGCAGTTGAAGGTAGATATCGTTAATCAAATTAGTAAATGGCAACAAGAACAATAGGTCATTTAAAGAATTAATATTAATAATTTTAACGAAGCGGGATTGGAACAGAAATAAGTGTTCCAACCCCGTTTTATATTTAAAATGGCTGCAAGGCGTCTTTTGTCACGCTCTGTTCTTTGTGGTATCTTATTCTATAAGAAAAATGAAATTTTGAGGTGAAAATATGGGGACACGTCAACAAGACGATTTTTATGAAGCAATCAATGAAGATTGGGTCGCACAAGCTGTGATTCCTAATGATAAGTCACGAACTGGTGGCTTCATTGACTTAGCTGATGAAATTGAAGATTTAATGTTAGCAACAACTGATAAGTGGTTAGCTGGTGAAGATGTTCCAGATGATAAGGTGTTACGCAACTTTATCAAATATCATCGATTAGCAGCAGATTGGGAAACACGTAATCAGGTCGGTACTGCGCCTGTTTTGCCAATTATCAAACGTTATCAACAATTTAAATCATTTGCAGATTTTGCGCAAAACATTGCTACTTTGGAAAAAGAAGGATTGCCTAATGCTTTACCATTAGGAATTGCACCTGATTTTAAAGATGCCCAAACTTATGTTTTATGGGCAGATGCCTTAGGCACGATTTTGCCAGATACAACTTATTATGAACCTGGTCATCCACAAGGGGCAGAGTTGTTGAAGAAGTGGCGTGAGTCTCAAGAACAACTATTGCCTAAGTTTGGCTTTAGTGAAAGTGAAATTAAAGACTTGCTAGATAAAGCCATTGCATTTGATGCACGTGTGGCTAAAGTTGTGTTGAGTCAGGAAGAGTCTTCAGAGTTTGTGAAGTTATACAAACCTTATAAATGGGCAGACTTCACTGCTTTGGCACCAGCGTTACCACTAAATGAAATTGTGACTGAGATGATTGGTGAGGAACCAGACATGGTCGTTGTGCCTGAAGAACGTTTCTGGCATGCAGCTGACCAATTCTTCTCAGAAGTGGCTTGGCCATTATTGCGGGCTACTTTGATTATTAGTATTGCTAACAGCTATACGGGTTACTTATCAGATGATGTCCGGATACTAGGGGGTGCTTATGGTCGGGCGTTATCTGGTATACCAGAACCAAAGAATCGTCAAAAGTCAGCTTATTATCTAGCTGAAGGACCATTTAACCAAGCATTAGGTTTGTGGTATGCCCATAAAAAGTTCTCACCAGCGGCAAAGGCTGATGTTGAGGATAAAGTTGCCACGATGATTGATGTTTATAAAGAGCGTTTGCAGCAAACAACTTGGTTACAACAAGCGACACGCGATCAAGCAGTGGTTAAATTGAATGCTATCAAACCACATATTGGTTATCCCGAAAAGTTGCCGGATTATTATCAAGATAAAGTGGTTGCGGATGGTGCAACATTATTTGAAGCCATGCAAAAGTTCACGCAACAAAGTATTGCACGTACATGGGCAAAATGGCATCAACCAGTCGATCGTGATGAATGGCATATGCCAGCCCATATCGTAAACGCATATTATGATCCACAGCAAAACCAAATTGTTTTCCCAGCGGCTATTTTACAAGCACCATTCTACAGTTTGGATCAATCTGATTCAGCAAACTATGGTGGGATTGGGGCAGTGATTGCTCATGAAATTTCACACGCGTTCGACACAAATGGGTCATCGTTTGACGAACATGGTAGCCTAAATAATTGGTGGACTGATGAGGATTTTGCGGCCTTTAAGGAACGGACACAAAAAATCATTGACCAATTTGACGGGTTGGATTCATATGGTGCTAAGGTGAACGGTAAGTTGACGGTTTCTGAAAACGTTGCTGATTTAGGTGGCTTTGCTGCGGCGTTGGCAGCGGCAAAACGAGAAGCAGACTTTTCGGCTAAAGAGTTCTTTGTGAGCTGGGCGACGATTTGGCGTATGAAGGCTCGTCCAGAGTTGATGAAGTTCTTTGCCGCGGTGGATGTTCATGCACCTAATAAAGCGCGTACTAATGTCATTGTTTCGAACTTTAATGATTTCTACAAGACATTTGATGTGAAAGAGAATGATGGGATGTATCGGGCACCAAGTGATCGGACAATGATTTGGTAAACGTATTACATCGAAGCTTCAGACTTTTGGGACGTGTTTATACGATACCAAGAGAAAAGCGCATCGGTGTTATAAAATTTAATACATGATTAGCACAAGGAGGTTGGGGCATTTAATTAGCCCTGACCTCCTTTTTGCGTATTTGTTGACAGTTGTAAACAAAAAATTATATACTTAATATAGTTACAAATGTAAACGAGAATGAGGAGATGATGTTATGGCACAGGCACAGGATATGTCTACTGCTGAATGGGAATTAATGCGAGTTATTTGGACAATGCATGAAGCCGGTAGCAGTGACATTATTAGAGTGATTCAGAGTAAAAAGGATTGGACTGAATCAACTATCAAAACTTTGTTACGTCGTTTGGTAAAGAAAGAAGCCTTAACAACGCGTAAAGTTGGGCGAAAGTTTATTTATCAACCTTTGATTGGTGAAGAGGAGGCAATGGATCAGATGACGGCTGAAACTTTTGATCGTTTGTGTCGGATGAAAAGAGGACACGCCATTGCAAAGTTAGTCGCCGATACAACGTTGAGCCAAACTGACATTCAAGAATTGCAGCAAATTTTGGCAGAAAAAGTAACGACCGCACCGGAAAAAGTGGCTTGTGATTGTATTGCACCAATGAGTTGTGAAAATTGTGAAGATCATCCAATGATGGTCTAGAAAGGAGTCATGCATGGCAAGAATAATGGTATTAATTATTGGTATATTGATGATTGGCTTTATTACTTGGTGGTTCTTTGGTAAGCATGAGGCAAAAACTGAAACGGCAGCTGTCGCATCAGATCAACAGGATGTCGATATCTTGGTTAAGGGTGGTTATTCACCTGAGCAAGTGGTCTTAAAGCAAGGTGTGCCGGCGAAATTACATTTTACGCGGACTGATCCATCTAGCTGTCTGGATCATGTTGTTTTCCCTGATTTTGGGATCAATCAAGCCTTACCACAAAATCAAGAAGAGACGGTCACGATTGATACAAATAAACCAGGTGAATATGAATGGGCTTGTGGGATGGATATGTTCCACGGCAAAGTCATCATTAAATAAGTTTTATATCCAGGAGGTAAAAACGAATGAGTGAATTACAAAAAGTAGATGTAACGGTTGCTGGTGGTTATGAACCAGAAGTTGTTAGTTTAAAGCGTGGTGTCCCAGCTGAAGTGACGTTTACTCGTACCAGTACACAGGGTTGTTTAGACGTTGTTCATTCTAAAGAATTGGGTTTTGAAGAAGATTTGCCCATTGATGAACCGAAAACAGTGACAATTAATACAGAGAAGGCTGGCGAATTTGCTTTTAGCTGTGGGATGGATATGTTCCATGGCAAAGTTATTGTAAAGTAGGTGGTCATATGAAAATCACCACACGTTTTTGGATATCATTAATTCTGTCATTGCCAATGTTAATTGCCATGATTGTCATGCCGTTCACGGATTGGATGCTACCGGGTGGTGAAGTGACGATGCTGGTCTTAACGACAGTGATTATGTTGATTTCCGCTCGGCCGTTTTTGTCGAGTGCCTGGTCGTCTTTTCAAAAGCATCACTCAAATATGGATACGCTGATTGCTGTTGGAACAGGTACTGCCTATGTTTACAGTATTTATGCGATGTTTACCGGTAAAGCGGTCTTTTTTGAAAGTGCTGCCTTTGTTATTACCTTTGTTTTGCTTGGACAAGTTCTTGAAGAGAGAATGCGTGATAATGCTTCGTCAGCGATTGAGAAGTTGATGGATCTGCAAGCAAAAGATGCGGAAGTGAAGCGTGATGGGAAATTTGTTCGTTTATCATTAGATAAAGTGGTCGCTGATGATTTGATTCGGGTACGTCCCGGAGAGAAAATCGCAGTCGATGGTAAAATTGTTGAGGGAACGTCAACCGTGGACGAGTCGATGGTAACAGGTGAAAGCATGCCAGTTACTAGACAAGTTGGTGATGATGTGATTGGGTCGACCATTAATATGACCGGGACTTTTGTCTTTCGTGCTGAAAAAGTGGGTGACCAAACAATGTTAGCCCAAATCGTTACGTTAGTTAAAAAAGCACAATCTAGTCATGCGCCGATTCAAAAATTAACGGATCGTGTGTCTGATGTTTTCGTACCCGTTGTGTTGATGATTGCCATCTTAACCTTTTTGATTTGGTATGTCTTTATTGGCCATGATGTTGCAAATTCATTGATTTTTGCTGTTTCAGTTGTCGTGATTGCCTGTCCATGTGCCCTTGGTTTAGCGACTCCAACCGCCTTAATGGTGGGAACTGGTCGTGGTGCCAAAATGGGTATTCTAATTAAAGATGGTGAAGTACTTGAAAAAGTTAATGCTGTGGATACAGTGGTGTTCGATAAGACTGGTACTATCACTGTCGGTAAGCCTAAGGTCACAGATATTATTGGGGATAAAAAGCAAGTCCTGACACTGGCTGCGCAATTAGAAGCTAGCTCTGAACATCCATTGGCGTTAGCAATTAACGAGGAAGCGCAAGCACAAAAAATTGATGTGCCTACAGTTTCCGATTTTCAAGCATTGTCCGGAAAAGGCGTGCAGGCTTCTGTAGATGGCCAACGTGCCTTTGTCGGTAATAGTCGGCTATTAGAAGATGCAACCATTGATGATCAGCTGCAACAGCAGATGGTGCAACTGCAAAAAGAAGCCAAGACCGTTGTCTTGGTTGGTCAACAACAACAAGTTATTGGCTTGATTGCCATTCAAGATACACCCAAAGAGACCTCTGAAAAAGCCATTACTGCGTTAAAGTCGCGTGGTTTAAAGACGGTTATGTTAACCGGTGATAACCAACAAGTTGCGCAAGCAATTGCTGACGAAGTCGGCATTGATGATGTGATCGCCGATGTGTTGCCAGCAGAAAAGGCCGATGAAATTAAAAAATTACAGGAAAATTATTCGGTTGCCTTTGTTGGGGATGGTATTAATGATGCCCCAGCTTTGACTACGGCAGATGTTGGTATTGCCATGGGGGCAGGAACAGATGTTGCGATTGATGCTGGTGGAATCGTATTGGTCAAAAATGATTTACGTGATGTTGATACTGCTTTAGCTTTGAGTCAAAAGACATTTAGCAGAATCAAATTAAATCTTTTCTGGGCCTTTGTGTACAATGTGCTGGGGATTCCAGTTGCGGCCGGTGTATTTTATGGTTTTGGCTTTATTTTGAGCCCAGAAATTGCAGGTGTTGCAATGGCACTTAGTTCGTTGTCTGTTGTGATTAGTTCAGTACTACTTGGTCAGTCAAAACTGACGACTAGCTAATAGAGTCGCGAGTAAGGCAAAAGATGTCTGGCATTTGGCTGGAACATATTTATGTGTAAGAATTACAAATTTGTGTATAATGTGCTTTAAGCAATCAGGAGATTGGAACAATTATTTTGTTCCAATTTTTTTTTAAATATTTGGCTTGTTTACTATTTGAAAACGCAAAAATTTGTAAGCGCTTCATTTGTTAATAAATGAGCAAAGTCGACGTTTTTGATATTTATAAAGTTTGTGAAAAATAGTGAAAACTACGATGAAAGCTTGATAAAATGCGTTTTAATCTATTGACACACAGGGTGCATTTGCTATAATTAACATTGTTAAAAGTTGAGCAAAGTTAACGAATCCAAACAATTTGAGAGGTAGATATAATGACTACTACGACTAAGAAAAAGAAGACACTGACACCTGAGGAAAAAGCAGCTCATTATGCAGCTGCTGAAGAAATGACTAATAAGTTAGTCGACCAGGCAGAAGTTGCTCTACAAAAATTTCAAACTTACACGCAAGAGCAAGTTGATAAGATTGTCGCAGCCATGGCCTTAGCTGGTTCTGAAAATGCTTTGCTACTTGCTCACGAAGCTTATGATGAAACGGGACGTGGTGTTATTGAAGATAAAGACACTAAAAACCGTTTTGCATCAGAATCTGTTTATAATGCGATTAAAAATGATAAAACAGTTGGTGTGATTTCAGAAGATAAGGTTAGTGGAAAGGTCGAATTAGTGGCACCACTTGGTATCTTGGCCGGAATCGTCCCAACAACGAATCCAACTTCGACGGCTATTTTTAAGTCGATGTTAACAGCAAAGACTCGTAACACGATTGTCTTTGCCTTTCACCCACAAGCACAACGTTCTTCAGTTCATGCGGCTAAGGTCGTCTATGACGCAGCGGTTGCAGCGGGTGCACCTAAAAACTTCATTCAATGGATCGAAACACCTTCAATTGATGCGACAAATGCATTGATTAAGAATCCGAAGATTGCTTCAATTTTGGCAACCGGTGGTCCATCAATGGTCAACGCAGCATTGCATTCTGGAAATCCATCAATGGGGGTTGGTGCTGGAAATGGTGCAGTCTATGTTGATAAAACAGCTAATGTTGATCGGGCTGTTTCTGACTTGTTACTATCAAAGCGTTTTGATAACGGAATGATTTGTGCATCAGAAAATTCAGTTGTTATTGATGCATCAATTTATGATGAAATGGTACAGAAGCTGCAAGAGCAAGGGGCTTACTTAACACCAAAGAAAGATTATCAAAAGATTTCTGACTTTGTTTTCAAGCCAACTGGCGAGGGATATGGTGTAACTGGACCAGTTGCTGGACGTTCAGGTCGTTGGATTGCCGAACAAGCTGGTTTGAAGTTGCCAGAAGATAAAGATGTCTTACTATTCGAGCTTGAGAAGCGTAGCATTGGTGAGCCATTATCATCTGAGAAGTTGAGTCCATTATTGTCAATTTACAAGGCACAGGATCGTGATGAAGCAGTTGAAATTGTGCGCGCATTATTGAACTACCAGGGGGCTGGTCACAATGCGGCTATTCAAATTGGGGCACAAGACGATCCGTTTGTAAAAGAATATGCCGATCGCGTTGAAGTATCACGTATCCTAGTAAACCAACCTGATTCAATTGGTGGTGTCGGGGACATTTATACAGACGCTTTGCGACCATCACTAACACTTGGAACTGGTACTTGGGGGAAGAATTCATTGTCGCATAATCTATCAACTTATGATCTGTTAAATGTTAAGACAGTTGCTCGCCGTCGTAATCGTCCACAATGGGTCCGTTTGCCAAAGGACATTTACTACGAAACGAATGCGATTACTTATCTGCAAGAATTGCCAGATGTTGACCGTGCCTTTATCGTGGCCGATCCTGGTATGGTAAAGTTTGGTTTTGTTGATAAGATTTTGGATCAATTTGCACTACGTGAAGATCAGGTGAAGACATCATTCTATGGTTCAGTAAGCCCTGATCCAACTATCTCACAAGCAATTGAAATCGCCCGCCAAATGGCAGACTTTAAGCCAGATACAGTTGTACTTCTAGGTGGTGGTTCAGCCCTTGATGCCGGTAAGATTGCCCGCTTCTTATATGAGTATTCAGCAACTAACCCTGACATCTTGTATGATGATGAAGGACTAAAGAAGTTGTTCCAAGAATTAGCACAAAAGTTTATGGATATCCGTAAGCGTATTGTTAAGTTTGAGCACCAACGCTTAACGCAGATGGTTGCTATTCCAACAACTTCTGGTACTGGATCTGAAGTAACACCATTTGCGGTGATTACTGATGATGACAGCCATGTTAAGTACCCGTTGGCCGACTATGAGTTAACACCACAAGTTGCAATTGTTGACCCAGAATTTGTCATGACGGTGCCTAGCCGTACAGTTGCTTATTCAGGTATGGATGCTTTGTCACACGCCTTAGAATCTTATGTTTCAGTCATGTCTTCAGAGTTTACTCGTCCATGGGCTTTGCAAGCTATCAAGTTAATCTTTGATTATCTAGAAGAATCATACAAATACGATGCAAAGAATCCAACGAAGGAAGGTGAACTTGCTCGTTCAAAGATGCATTATGCATCAACCTTAGCTGGTATGTCATTTGGAAATGCCTTCTTAGGTTTGAACCACGCGATTGCCCACAAGACTGGTGGTGCTTTCGGTTTGCCTCACGGATTAGCAATCTCAATTGCGATGACACATGTTATTAAGTTTAATGGTGTGACAGGTAATGTGAAGCGGACACCGTTCCCACGTTATGAGACATATACAGCGCAAAAGGATTATGCTGATATTGCTCGTCACATTGGTTTGACTGGTAAGAATGATGCCGAATTGGTACAAGCATTGATCAATAAGATTAAGGATTTGGCTACAAAGTTGAATATGGATCTGACACTTTCTGGTAATGGTGTGAAGAAGGAAGACTTTGATCGTGAGCTTTCAGGTTTGATGGACTTGATTTACAATGATCAAACGACACCAGGAAATCCCCGTCAACCACGTTTGAATGAGATCGAACATTTGTTGAAGGATCAATTTTAATAAGTAATATGAAGCAAGCTTAGACTAACAAATCAGTCCGTTAGTCTGGGCTTGTTTTTTGTTATAATGAAGAAAAATGATTTTTCAAAGAGGAACGGTGGCAAAATGAATTTTATATCATGGAATATTGATAGTATCAATGCAGCTGTTGAGCATAAGTCAGTACGTGGTGAAATGACCTGGGAAGTGTTGCAAAACATTGCCTTAGAACGTCCTGATGTGCTGGCGATTCAAGAAACCAAACTAAAAGCAACTGGATTGACTAAAAAGCAGGAAACAGCCTTGGATGAATTATTTCCAAATTACTACCGGTATTTACGGATGAGTACTGGACGTTCAGGCTATTCAGGAACCATGATGTTGACACGCCATGAACCACTCAGTGTTGATATGCCAGTGATTGGTGCACCTGGTGAAATGGACATTGAAGGACGGGTCATTACTCTGGAGTTTGAAAATAATTATGTATCAACTGTGTACACACCAAACTCTGGTAGTGGGTTAGCACGTTTAGGCGACCGGCAGGCCTGGGATGATGCTTATCGCGCCTATATCCAGACGCTAGATGCTAAAAAGCCAGTTATTTTTTCGGGTGACTTTAACGTTGCTCATCAAGAAATTGATTTAAAGAACCCAAAGTCTAACCATAAGAAGGCTGGTTTTACTGATGAGGAACGGACGCATTTCAGTCGGTTACTAGACGCTGGTTTCACAGATACATTCCGTTATCTTCATCCTGATCAGACAGGCGTCTATACTTGGTGGGCACAAATTTCAAAAACATCAAAGATTAATAACTCTGGTTGGCGGATTGATTACTATTTAACTTCTAACCGGTTAGCTGACCAAATCAGTGAATTGTCAGTGATTGATACAGGTGCTCGGCAGGATCACGCCCCAATCAAGTTAGAAATGGCTGATGGCTTTAGTTTGTAATAATAAAAATAAAAACTAGCGAACTGAGATGACCAAAATAAAGTCATGTCAGGCCGCTAGTTTTTTATATGCAAGACATTTTTAGCGCAAAAAAAGTTGGAACATTTTTAATGTCCCAACCTTTTAACGTGTAATCACTAGGTGTGATCTCTAATATATAGCCCAACAGGGAGTCGAACCCTGGATTCCGCGCTGAGAACGCGACGTCTTGACCACTTGACCATTGGGCCATGATGATAAATTGTAGCAAAGCTATCTAATAAAATAGCCCAACAGGGAGTCGGACCCTGGATTCCGCGCTGAGAACGCGACGTCTTAACCACTTGACCATTGGGCCAATGCTATCATCCTTGTCTTAACAACAATAATTAACTATACAGTGAAACAAGCTTTCTGTCAATATGATTGTTTAATAAATATTGTGTATTATTTGCATTTTTTTAAATCAAGTGTGGTCGTTAAGTTAATGAGGAATAGAGGACTTAATGTTACAATATTAATTGATAGCTTACAAAATAAAATGTGAACAGTGAAGAGGAGTCAGAACAATGTCATTCAATTTATATCTTGTACGTCACGGACAGACAATTTTTAATCATTACGAACGTATGCAAGGATGGAGTAATGCACCACTAACCGATAAGGGAATTGCAGATGGATACGCTGCTGGTGACCGCCTAGAGAATATTCGTTTTGATGCTGCCTATTCTTCTGACTTACAACGTGCGATTCAGACAGCGGAGTTCGTCCTGTCACGTAACAAGCAAAGTGGCGATTTAACAGAGCCAGAGCAACTACAACAATTTCGTGAACAATTTTTCGGTTTTTTTGAAGGATTGCCAAGTGCGAAAAGTTCACAATTAATTGCAGAAAAAAACGGTTTGAAGGATATTGATACATACAGTGATATTATGGCAAATCTGAGTCAAGATGAAGTCATGGATGCGATGCATATAGCTGACCCAACTGATGATGCTGAAGATGCGCAAACATTTTGGGCCCGTCTTAACAAGGGATTAGAAATGCTACGTCGAAATACGCGCGATGGTCAAAATGTTTTACTTGTTTCACACGGCACATTGATTCGTAATTTGGTTGACCATTATGCATCACATGAATTAGCTGCTGAAAAACCGTTAAATGGATCGATTACGGTTTGGGAAGTAACCGATGATGATTTGAAACTGAAGGTATATAATGACACAACAACAAGATGGTAAGAATAATATGATAGAAAACGAACAGCAACCGACTCGTCAGGTGATTTTGGCTGGTCTCGATCAACAAAATGAAAATTTTGATTATGAGATGACTGAATTAGCTAATTTAGCTGCGGCTAATAATATGACTGTTGTCGGTCAGATTGTTCAAAAGTTAGAAAAGCCCAATGCCTCAACCTATTTTGGTAAGGGTAAAGTGGTCGAATTAAAGGAAGCTTTGACATACTATGACGCTGATATGGTGGTGACTAATGATGAATTGTCACCTTCACAGCTTCGTAATTTAGAAGCCGGCACATCTGCTGATATCATGGATCGTACCGCATTGATCTTAGATATTTTTGCTTCACGAGCAAAGACCAAAGTGGCGAAGTTACAAGTGGCAATTGCGCAATTAAAATATCAACTGCCTCGTTTGCGGACATCGATGAATGTGCGCCTTGATCAGCAAACTGGTGGTGGCGGTGGTAGTTTCACGAGTCGTGGTGCTGGTGAAACAAAAATGGAAACTAATCGTCGGCATATTCAACATCAGATATCATTATTGCAAGCTGAATTGGCTAATATTGAGGCCGACGATGAGACGCGCCGCGCATACCGAACCAAACAGAGTATTCGTAATGTTGCCTTGGTTGGTTATACTAACGCCGGTAAGTCTACTATTATGAATGGGTTACTTGAACGTTTCGGTGACAATCCAGATAAGACGGTTTTTCAAGCAGATATGTTGTTTGCAACTTTAGAGACTTCGGTCCGCAAAATCCAATTGCCAGACAAGCAGAACTTCTTATTATCTGATACCGTTGGGTTTGTTTCGAAGTTACCGCATGGGTTAGTAGCAGCATTCCGTGCAACGTTAGCCGAAGCAGCGGATGCTGATTTACTAGTGCAAGTTGTTGATTATTCAGATCCGCATTATCAAGAGATGATGGCGACAACGGCTGCAACGCTAAAAGAAATCGGTGTTGGGGATGTCCCAATGATTACGGTATACAATAAGGCTGACAAAATACCTGAGCAAACATACCCTGAGCGTGAAGCTGATACGCTGATATTATCTGCAACTGATGATGCCTCACAAGACTTATTGGTAGATGTGATCAAAGAACATGTTTTCTTTGATTACGTGACGCTAACACTACATGTCCCATTTGATGAAGGACAAGTTGTTAATGAATTGAATGAGCAGGCAGCGGTGCACGAGTTAGACTATGATGAAACTGGTACGATTTTGACAGTGACATTGACACCAATTCAAGCTGCTCGTTTTTCAGAATATGAAGTGAAAAAGTAAAATTGTAGATCCAAAAAGGTTGGGACGAAAACGTCTCAACCTTTTTTTATTATGGTTCAAAACGATTTTTGTCGCTTTGTGAAGTTGGTTGACAATTGTCAGCGCAAAAGTGATACAATGGCGTACTAAGCGGATAAAACATAAGGTTAATGGGAGGAAAGCAAATGAAGTTGCTCAAGCCTTTTATCGGGCGCTATAAACTTGATTTGACAGTTGCTATTTTGATGGTTGCTATTGCATCAGTGGCGATGCTGTTACAACCAACATTACTCAGTAATATTGTACAAGCAATTACAGATGACAATATGGAGAAAGTGAATAAGATTGGGGCGCAATTGTTGGTACTAGCAATCATTGGACTGGCTGCTGGTATTTTGAATACGATTTTTGCCGCTCGGGCATCACAGGGGATTTCAGCAGATGTCCGTGAAAGTGCCTATCGTAAAATTCAAACATTTTCATTTTCAAATATTGAAAAATTTTCAGTTGGAAACTTAGTTGTTCGACTAACGAATGATGTGACTCAAATTCAAAACGTATTAATGCTTGTATTACAGCCATTGATGCGTATGCCAATCTTATTTATTGGTGGCTTTATTTTAGCCGTACGATCAATTCCGCAACTATGGTGGATCATCATTTTGATGGTCATTCTGGTCGGCGGTATTTCGTACTTTGTTGTTAAGAATTTGGGAAAACGTTTTGGAAAAATCCAATGGTTGATGGACAAAGTTAATGCTAAGGCGAAAGAGAATCTGCAAGGGATGCGGGTTGTTAAATCATTCAATCAAGAAGCGAATGAAGAACAGCGCTTCACAAATGTCTCGAATGAATTGCGTGATGTTAACATTCAAATTGGTTACTTTTTTGCATTGATTATGCCAGCCTTTATGTTTGTTGGCCAAGGCCTAATGGTTGTTGCGATTTACTCAGTTGGTAATATGGTAAATACGCAACCAGAGTTATTGGCGCAAATCACCGGGTTTACCAATTATATTATGATTATTATGAACGCTATTATTGTTGGTGGAATGATGATGTCATTTGCAACCCGTGGGTTTGTATCGATGGGTCGTATTCAATCAATTATGGATACTGAGCCAACCTTTACTTATGATAACGACAACGAACAAAACTTAGATGGCCGCGTTGAATTTGATGATGTGTCATTTACTTATCAAGATGACGATCAACCAACGCTAAAGCATATTAGCTTTAAAACAGCGCCTGGTGAAATGATTGGAATTGTGGGTGCCACGGGTTCTGGTAAATCAACCTTGGCACAGTTGATTCCACGTATTTATGATCCGAGCGCCGGAACGGTGAAGGTCGGTGGCGTCGATTTGAAACATGTTAATGAACATTCCTTACGTGAGACCGTTTCTTTTGTACTACAAAAAGCGACATTGTTCTCTGGAACAATTGCTGATAATTTGCGCCAAGGAATGTCTACTGCACAATTGACAGATATGAAAAGTGCGGCCAATATTGCACAAGCATCAGAATTTGTGGAGCAATATGATGATCAATATGAACATGTTGTTGAGGAACGCTCAGCTAATTTTTCTGGTGGTCAAAAACAACGTTTGTCAATTGCCCGTGGTGTGATTGGCCAACCCAAGATATTGATTCTAGATGATTCAACGTCAGCACTGGATGCACGGTCTGAAAAGTTAGTCAAGCAAGCATTGGATGAGAAATTAAGTGATACGACGACGTTTATTATTGCAGAAAAAGTTTCTTCAGTGATTAATGCGGATAATATTTTGGTTTTGGATAATGGTGAAATGGTCGCTTATGGACCACATTCAGAATTGATGCAGACTTCACCGGTTTATCAAGAAATCTATGCAACGCAAAAAGCAAAGGAGGCAAAGAATAATGAAGAATAATGTTAAAGAGTCTGCAAAATTCTTTGCCCATTACTTGAAACATTTTAAAGTAGCGCTGTTCTTTATTGTTGTATTAACGATTTTAGCGACTTGGTTGCAAGTTAAAGCACCTGTTTATATGGGTCGTTCAATCACTGAGCTGTCAAAGTATTTGATGACTTATCTTAACCCGGTAACCAAAAGCCAAGCCAGTTTAAGTGATTTTCACCAAGCGTTATTGCTGTTTGGTCTGTTTACTTTAATGATTTTGATTGCCTTGTTCCTGAATGGTTTGCTACAAGCTATTGTGGCACCTAAATCAGTAAATGATATGCGTACCGGCTTGTTTGCCAAACTGCAACGGATGACCGTACGTTATTTTGATAACCATCAGGATGGTGAGATTTTATCTCGTTTTACATCAGATTTGGATAACATTTTTAATGCGATGAATAATGCCTTGTTCCAAATTTTGCAACAAGTCGTGATGTTTATTGGTGTTATCTGGATGATGTTTAATGAGAGTCCTAAAATGGCGATGGCCACGATGGCCACAACGCCACTTGTTATCATTGTTGGGATTGTCATTATGATTCAAGCGAAGAAATATGTTGATATCCAACAAGCTGAAGTGGGTCACTTGAATGGTTACATTAATGAGCAAATTAATGGTGAAAAAGTGATTATTACGAATGGTCTACAGGAAGATTCCATTAATGGCTTTGTTGAACATAATGAAAAAGTTCGCCGAGCTATGGTCCGTTCACAAGCTTGGTCCGGTGTGCTTAATCCGATTATGCAGGGACTAGGATTGTTTAATTTGGCGATTGTTATTTTCTTCGGTGCCAAGTTAGCGTTAACTGGGGATGTAGCTTCACGTGCGGCTGGCTTAGGTTTGATCGTCACTTTCGTTTCATTCTCACAACAATACTTTCAACCCATTTCGCAAATTACTTCATTATATAATATGATGCAACAAGCGATGACTGGTGTTCATCGTTTGAATGTTATCTTTGACCAAGATGAAGAAGTCAATCCTGAGGACGGCGTACAATTTGATGGCGTGAAAAACAATATCCAGTTACAAGATGTTCATTTTGGCTACAATGAGGAACGTGAAATTATCCATGGCATTGATATTGATGTTGAAAAGGGCGAGATGGTTGCGCTAGTTGGTCCAACCGGATCAGGTAAAACAACGGTCATGAATTTATTGAATCGTTTTTATGATGTGACATCAGGTGCGGTCTTATTTGATGGCATTGATGTTCGTGATATGAATATTAAATCATTACGTGATAATGTCGGAATTGTTTTGCAAGAGTCAGTATTATTTACGGGAACAGTGCGTGATAATATCGTCTTTGGAAAAACTGATGCGACGGATGAAGAAGTCATTGATGCTGCCAAGCAAGCAAATATTCATGACTTCATCATGACCCTTGAAAATGGTTATGAGACAGAAGTTTCTGATGAAAATTCAGTGTTCTCTACGGGACAAAAGCAGCTATTGTCAATTGCCCGTACGATTTTGACGCAACCGGATTTGTTGATTTTAGATGAAGCAACTTCTAACGTGGATACAGTGACCGAAGAAAAAATTCAACGGGCGATGGATAATGTCATTGCTGGTCGGACAAGTTTTGTTATTGCCCATCGTTTGAAAACGATTTTGAATGCTGACAAGATTGTTGTGTTGAAGGACGGTCGGATTATCGAGCAGGGTAACCATGAGACACTATTAGCACAAAATGGCTTTTATGCTGAATTGTATAAGAATCAAATGGACTTTGATTAGTCGGACAATGTTCTAGAAAATGATTAGATTAAAACATTTTAGTGTCGCATTCGTCTTGTGAAACGAATTACGACCATGATGAATTCACATAAATTTAAAATAAATTTAGTTCATTAAAACAATTTTAATTGCTAAACCTGTTACTGATTTGTTGATCGGTGACAGGTTTTTTATTATGTGATATGCGGATATGAAATGTACTAAATTACAATTAATAAATATTATGCAAAAAGAAACCGAGACAACATCTTGTGTCTCGGTTTCTTTCTTAATTACTGCTCTGGCTGGGTTCGAACCAGCGACCTCCTCATTAACAGTGAGTTATTCTACCACTGAACTACAGAGCAATCATCGCATCAAGCAATGTGATAAATATACAACGCTTATGATTAAAAGTCAACTAGGTAAATGAAATTTCTTTAATTTACCTGAATATAAAAGTGATGCCTTGAGATAGTCTTGGTATTGCTTTTATATAACTGCTCTGGCTGGGTTCGAACCAGCGACCTCCTCATTAACAGTGAGTTATTCTACCACTGAACTACAGAGCAATAATTAACCAGCGAATACATTAAATATACACTGTGATAAATTAAAAGTCAACCACATAAATGAATAAAATTTAATAATTATTCTGGAACGAGAATAATATTAAATAAAAAGTAAAAGGATGTCAATAAAACAAGAAAAAAATTCATTTAATTGGTATGATAGAGTTAATAAATGACGATTAGGGGGCAGCGCAGATGGCTGACTTTCAACTAAAAGGGATGCCCGTATGGGTGTATGCAAAAGATGTTGATACAAAAAGTGCGCTGACACGTGCACGATTGATTGAAGGTTATATTGGTGACACTTTTTCAATTGATCCGGAATCAATATCAGGTTACCGTTTTGTGTCTTCAGAGGGGACGTTAACCGGAACCTTTGATGAACAAACCATGTATTCGGCGACATTTTACTATCAACGTGAGGATGTTGCTGAAACAGAGCAGCTGACACATAAATATTTACGTATTTTGGAAAATGTACAGCCTGTTGTTGATGTGGAAGATTTAACTGAAACTGGTCAGAAATTGTGGTCTGGCTCTGTTGTTAAGGTTTCGCAACGCATGGCGACACGAACAGGTGATTTTTGGTATCAATTAGCTGATTCAAGATGGATCAAGTATGATATGCAGACTATGAAGCTCACTGATAATGATGGTCAGCATAATCAACCGGTTGCTGAATGGAAGCGACCAACAGTTTGGCAGCCAACGCCAATCAGTGCTCAGGGTAAAATCGACTATATTCCTAGTCAAGAAGTGGTCGTTTATTCACAGCCGTATGGACATGAAATAGGTCGCATACAGCATGGTACTTCGGTAGAAGTGACGGAACAAGTCGTCGATCCTTCAGGCGTTACATGGTACCATGTTGCGCAGCAAGGATGGTTATCGGCTATTTATTTGTTGTTGAATAAGTAATTAATTATGGTAATTAGTCGGGGGACATTATGACAGAACCATTGATATTAAAACCAGCATTACATGAAAAAATTTGGGGCGGTACCGCATTACGTGACGTTTATGATTTTGATATACCATCAGAAAGTACTGGTGAAGCGTGGGTAATTTCTGGACATTCTAATGGTCCAGTTACCGTAACTAATGGTAAACATGCGGGTAAAACCGTGGCAGAATTATGGCATGATGAGCCAACGTTATTTGCTAACCAAGATGTGGATCGACCATTTCCTTTATTGGTAAAAATTTTAGATGCCCATCGTGATTTATCAGTACAGGTACATCCAGATGATAAATATGCTAATGAACATGCTGGTGAGTTAGGCAAAACTGAATCATGGTATATTTTGTCTGCGGAGCCAGGTGCCACTATTTACTATGGTCACACAGCACAAGACAAACAAACATTTGATCAAGAAGTTGATGATGCAGATTGGGATAACTTGTTACAGAAAGTTCCTGTGAAGGCTGGCGATTTCTTTTATGTGCCTGCTGGAACGTTGCATGCGCTTGGTGAGGGTGTTTTGACGTTAGAAACACAGCAATCTTCAGATGTGACTTATCGGGTCTATGATTTTGATCGGGTTGATGCCAAGACAGGTGCTAAGCGTGATTTGCATTTGGCTGATGCTAAAAATGTGACAACTGTGCCATTTATTCCTAATAAACCAACGCAAAAAGTTTCACATATTGAAGATTTAACGCTCACAGAGTTAGTTACAGCCCCATACTTTAATGTGGTGAAGTGGCAAATTGCTGGTCGTGCAACGGTGGATGCAACGGCTCCTTATACATTGGCAACAGTGGTTGATGGCGATGTTGAATTAACCGTCTTTGGTGTGACTTATCACTTGGCAAAAGGAACCAGTTTTATTTTGCCGAATGATGTTGAGACATGGAAACTCAATGGACATGCCACACTAATTACATCGACACCAGGCCCTAAGTCACTGTAAAAATAGGATAGTAACATTTATGTTAAAGGCGCTAACTGTTGCATAAACAGTGGTGTCTTTCTTTATTTCAAAATGGTAAAATTTGATAGATGATTATTGAAAAGATATTGCAGATAAAGGCGTGCGTGATTTGTTTGCACAATTAGGAGGATAACATGAGCCTTAAAAGTGGATTAGCAACTTTGGTTGGGAAGGGAACATATACTGTATTGCATGATATCTTACGTCGGGGTGGTACATCATTGCCTGGTAAGTTAGCAACAAAAATCGATCCCAATGTTATGCAAAGCTATGCTGAAAAATATGATGTTATTCTGATTACGGGAACGAATGGTAAGACTTTGACAACAACGTTAACAACGCGCGTCTTACGAGAAAAATATGCCGATGTCATTACTAATCCTTCGGGTTCGAATATGATGCAGGGTATTACAGGAACGATGTTGACATCAAAGGTCACAGATAAACAACAACGCCCGGTGGCTTTACTAGAAGTCGATGAAGCCAACGTGGAGGCAGTTGCTAAACAATTAAAACCTAAAGCCTTTGTGTTAACAAACATTTTCCGTGATCAGATGGATCGCTACGGTGAGATTTACACAACATATGAAAAGATATTAAAGGGAATTCGTTTATTTCCTGAAGCAACTGTTATTGCGAATGCGGATTCGCCAATTTTTATGCGGGGGGATTTACCAAATCCAAAAGTCTATTATGGCTTTAATCATGTACCAGCTACTGGTGACATGAAAGCGCCGCATAATACTGACGGTGTGTTATCGCCAACAGACCATTCAATTTTGCATTATCATTTTATGACATTCGGTAATCAAGGAGATTATTTCTCAGTTACTGATGATTTTAAGCGTCCAGCCTTAGATTATGCAGTCACAAAGCTTAATAAACTAACACCAATTTCATCGAATTTTGATATTGATGGTAAAACTTTCCAAATTGAAATTGGTGGTATGTACAATATTTATAATGCGCTAGCAGCATATGCTGTCGGGCGTTTTATGGGTGTATCAGCTGACCAGATTCAGCAAGCATTTTCATCTAATGCGCAAATATTTGGACGTCAAGAAGCAGTTAAAGTCGATGATAAAGAAGTCACGATTGTCTTGATCAAAAATCCGGTGGGTGCAAATCAGGTCATTGACATGATGAAAACGGATGATCAACCTTTCTCAATGATTGCCTTGCTTAATGCAAATTATGCTGATGGTATTGATACCAGTTGGATTTGGGATGCAGATTTTGAGTCATTACACGATACTGGCATCCAAGCAGTAGCAACAGGTGGTGAACGATATAAAGATTTGTATGTTCGCTTGAAGATGGCCAACTTTGGCGATCATCCGGTTTATCAAGACTTAAAGCAGATTGTGCCAGCAATTAAAAAAATGCCAACCAAGCGCGTTTATATACTTGCAACGTATACGGCAATGTTACAGTTACGTACTGAATTGAAGCAACAAGGTTATATTCATACAGGAATGGGGGAATAATCCAATGGCTGATTATAAGTTACATACAGCACATTTGTACGGTGATTTGATGAATACGTATGGTGATTTTGGGAATATTGTTGCTCTCAGATATTATGCGCATCAAATTGGAGCCGAAGTGGATGAAAAAATTATCTCATTAGGCGATGATTTTGATCCGACAACTTATGATTTTGTGCTATTTGGTGGTGGTCAGGATTACGAGCAAATGATTGTGGCTGATGATTTGCCAGATAAAGCACCTGCGTTGAAACAATATATTGAAACTGATGGCCCATTTTTAGGTGTTTGTGGTGGTTTTCAATTATTAGGACAGTATTTCTTGCTAGCTGATGGTACTAGAGTAAATGGTATCGGCGCGCTAAGTCACTATACATTAAATCAACCGGATAATCGTTTCATCGGTAACATAACCATTCATGATGAAGTGAATGATTTGGAATACCGTGGATTTGAAAACCATCAAGGACGTACTTTCTTAGGAGATGATGAACGCCCACTTGGTAAAGTTATCAAGGGTAATGGTAACAATGGTGAAGACGGTGGTGAAGGTTTGGTGTACCGCAACGTTTATGGGACATATTTCCATGGTCCTATCTTGACGCGTAATGGTAATTTAGCCTTACACATCTTGCAACTAGCTTTAGAGCGACGATATCCAGATGTTAATTGGCAAGATAAAATTGCAGCGATTACGCCAGAATTTTTTTAAGCAATTTTGCAAAATCGAAAAGGGGATGGAACGATAGCGCCATTCTCTTTTTTTTATTGACATTTTTGTTATACTAGACTGGAGTGCAAACTGGATTTTTACAGGAGAAAGGCAGAAAAATATGGCGCAATTATTCTTTCGTTATGGTGCAATGGCCAGTGGTAAAAGCATTGAAATTTTGAAAGTTGCACATAATTATGAAGTGCAACAAAGACGCGTTTTGCTCCTAACAAGTGCGCTTGATGACCGATCAGGAGTGGGCGCAATTGCCTCACGAATAGGTATGCAGCGTGCAGCACAGGCGATTCATCCCACAGACGACTTGTTTAAATTGATTTCAGAAAGTGATTCAATTGCCGCTGTGTTGATTGATGAAGCGCAGTTTATGACCAAAGAACAAGTTTTGCAATTAACCAGGGTAGTCGATGAATTAAATATTCCAGTACTATCTTTTGGATTGAAAAACGATGCGTTTAACGAGTTATTCCCCGGTTCAGAAGCATTACTAATTTATGCTGACAAAATTGAAGAGATGAAGACTCTCTGTTCATTTTGTGGACGTAAAGCCGTTATGAACTTGCGCATTTCAAATGGACAACCGGTCTACGAAGGTGAACAAGTTCAGATTGGTGGGGATGAGACCTACATGCCGGTCTGCCGTAACCATTATAATCATCCTGATTTAGAAGCATTAGCCCGTCGGACTGGATTAAATACAAAATAAAAATAAAGGAATAAAAAAACACATGGATGAAATTTTTGAAAAAGTGCAATCTGTTGTGGATCGATATGACGAAGTCAGCGAAATGATTTCTGATCCCGACGTTATTGCCGATACAAAACGTTTTTTGGCGCTATCTAAAGAAGAGGGTAGTCTGCGTGAGACGGTTGAAACTTTCAAGCACTACAAGCAAGTCGTTGAAAGTATCGAAGAAAATGAAGAGATTTTGCGTGAAGAAGCCAATGATTCTGAACTTGAAGAGTTAGCCAAAGAAGAATTAAAAGACTTACGTGTTGAAAAAGAATCATTAGAAGAGCAAATCAAGATTTTACTACTGCCTAAGGATCCAAATGATGACAAGAACATTATCATGGAAATTCACGGCGCAGCTGGTGGCGATGAAGGTGCTTTATTTGCGGCTGATCTTTATGACATGTATCTTCGCTATGCCGAAAAAGAAGGCTGGACAGTTGAAATCATTGATGAAAACAAGACCGAAATTGGTGGTTATAAAGAAATTGTCTTGATGATCACTGGGGATAATGTTTATTCAAAGTTAAAGTTTGAAAATGGTGCCCATCGTGTGCAACGAGTACCCGAAACTGAATCTGCTGGTCGTGTGCACACTTCGACAGCCACTGTTGGTGTGATGCCGGAATATGAAGATGTCGATATTGAGATTGAAGACAAGGATTTGCGTGTGGATGTTTACCGTTCATCTGGTGCTGGTGGACAACACATTAACAAGACATCATCAGCTGTACGTATGACCCACTTGCCAACTGGTATTGTTGTTGCGATGCAAGATCAACGTTCACAACAACAGAACCGTGCGAAGGCGATGGAAATCTTGAAGACACGTGTCTACGATTACTACGCATCACAGAATGAAGCTGAGTATGCTGAACAACGTAAGACAGCTGTTGGAACTGGTGATCGTTCTGAACGTATTCGTACATACAATTATCCACAAAATCGTGTGACTGATCATCGTATTGGTCTGTCATTGAATAAGTTGGATCGTATTATGAATGGTGAATTAGAAGATGTCATCGACGCTTTGTTGATTGCTGATCAGACAGCAAAGCTGGAAGCCTTGAAGCAAGGATAGAATAAACGTATGTTTGATGAACAATGGACGATTCAAGCTGTTCGTGAATGGGGCGATTGGCAATTAGAACCCTACATTCATGATCAAGAAGAGCGTATGGCTCAAATCGATTATTTGTTAACAGGAATGATGGATTGGAATTACGCACAATTAGGAAACAACTTAAACACAGTTCTAGAAGACGAAAAACGACTACGATTTATGGTCGCTGTTCGTGCCATTAAAGGTGGTCAACCAGTGCAATACGCACTTGGACATGCTGCGTTTTATGGACGTGAATTTCAAGTTGATCGTCGTGTGTTGATTCCCCGACAGGAGACGGAAGAACTAGTGGAATGGGTGCTCAAAGACCATCCATCAAATGACAAACAACGCGTATTAGACATTGGTACTGGTTCTGGTGCAATTGCTGTTTCACTAAATGCAGAACGTACGAATTGGGATGTTACGGGTACTGATATCTCAACAGATGCTTTGGCCGTTGCGAAAGAAAATGCGCAGTTATACGCACCAACAGTACAGTTGGTGCAAAGTGATCTGTTTACAGATGTTACAGGCACTTTTGACATTATTGTTGCTAATCCACCTTACATTAGCCGTGGTGAACAATCAGTGATGGATGAATCAGTGGTTATGTTTGAACCAGACGTTGCCCTTTACGCGGATGATGATGGATTGGCGTTATATAAGAAAATGGCAACAGACCTGCTGGCTTTTTTGAAGCCAGGTGGGGCTGCATACTTTGAAATCGGTTATCAACAAGGGGGCAAACTTGTTGATTTATTTGGAACATTACCTCAGGTCACAGTAACGTTACATCAAGATTTAAGTGGTCATGATCGAATGATTAAAGTATTGCGGGAGATGTAGAAATGACAGAAACAAAAATATGGACAGTTAACGAAATGGACGCGGCGGCGCGTGCGATTCAACGTGGTTCGTTAGTCGCTTTTCCGACAGAAACTGTTTATGGGCTTGGTGCCGACGCTTATAACGAAAAGGCAGTTGGTAAAGTATATGCAGCTAAAGGACGTCCTTCAGATAATCCTTTGATTGTGCACGTTGCGGATCCAGAACAAGTGTCTGATTTTGCAATTGTTAATGAGCGCGCACAAAAATTGATGTCGGCTTACTGGCCAGGTCCATTGACCATGATTTTACCAGTAAAGCCAGGCGTATTATCAATGACAGTCACTGGTGGACTAGATACAGTAGCCGTTCGTTTGCCTGACAATGATGCTACTCGCCAATTGATTCGTGAGAGCGGTAAGCCACTTGTTGGCCCTTCAGCCAATACATCTGGAAAACCTTCACCAACATTGGCCAAGCATGTCTACCATGATTTACATGGTAAAATTGCGGGTATTTTAGATGATGGGCCAACTAAGATTGGTGTTGAGTCAACGGTGTTAGACTTATCATCGGATATGCCAGCAGTTTTGCGTCCTGGAAAAATTACGCCAGCACAAATAGAAGCGGTCATTGGGATGGCTATTGATTCTGAAGTTCATCACGTTGCTGATGACGAAACGCCCAAAGCACCAGGAATGAAATATCGCCACTATGCCCCTGATAAAGCAGTTTATATGGTTGCACCAGAAGATTGGACACAAGCAATTATTTGGATGCAGTCACAATTAGAACCAGTTGGACTGATGTTGACGAATGATCTAATTGAAAAGCATCAGCTAGCAGGGATGGATTTTATCTGGTCATTAGGCGATAATAATGACACAGCTGCAGCAAAATTGTTTGCCGGTTTGCGTTATTTTGATGATAAGAAGGATGTGCAAACGATTCTTGTTGCTGCTATGCCACAAGTTGATGTGAATGGCGCTTATAATAACCGCTTAGGTAAAGCATCAGGTGGACACTGGATTAGTGAGTTGTTACATGTTTAAGCTTTTTTGACTTAAAGGAGGTCAACCCCAATGACAAATTACCGTGATTTTGATCCCGAACTATGGTCTGCAATCGATCGTGAAGCCAATCGTCAAGAACATAATATCGAGTTGATTGCTTCAGAAAACATTGCATCTGCAGGTGTACGAGCTGCGCAAGGGAGTGTTCTAACTAATAAGTACGCTGAAGGATATCCTAATAAGCGTTACTATGGTGGTACGGAGTATATTGATCAAGTAGAACAATTAGCGATTGATCGTGTAAAAGAATTATTCGGAGCAGAGTATGCCAATGTGCAACCTCATTCTGGTTCACAATCAAATGCTGCTGTTTATGCTGCCTTGTTAGAACCTGGTGATCATGTTTTAGGACTTGACCTTAATGCGGGGGGCCATTTAACACACGGATCTGCAGTTAACTTTTCTGGTAAAACTTATCAATTCCATGCCTATGGATTAAATGATGACGAGCGAATTGATTATGACCAAGTAGCTGCATTAGCAGCAGAGTACCAACCAAAACTAATTGTTACTGGTGCTTCAGCTTATTCACGTTTTATTGATTTTGATCGATTCCGTGAAATTGCTGATTCTGTGGGTGCCTACTTAATGGTTGATATGGCTCATATTGCTGGTTTAGTTGCTGCAGGTGTACATCCATCACCAGTTGGGATTGCTGATGTTGTGACATCAACAACGCATAAAACATTACGTGGACCACGTGGTGGCTTGATTTTGGCCAAAAAAGAATTGGGTAAGGCCATTAATTCAGCAATTTTCCCAGGGACACAAGGTGGACCACTAGAACATGTGATTGCTGGTAAAGCAACAGCTTTCTATGAAGCAATGCAACCAAGTTTTAAGGCATATGGCCAACAAGTTGTTGCTAATGCTAAAGCGATGGCTGATGTTTTTGCACAATCAGATCTTGTACGCGTTGTTTCAGGTGGTACAGATAATCACTTGTTTAACTTGGATCTGACAAAGACAGGTATTTCTGGTAAAAAGGCTCAAAACATTTTAGATAGTGTGCATATTACAACGAACAAAGAGGCTATTCCAAATGAACCACGTAGTCCATTTGTGACATCAGGTATTCGTATTGGAACACCTGCCATTACCACCCGTGGTTTCAAAGAAGCGGATGCTAAAGAAGTTGCCGAGTTGATTTTACAGGTGCTGGCTAATCCAGAAGATGAAGCAACCCTTGCATCAGTTGAACAGTCAGTATTGGACTTAACAAGTCGATTCCCATTATCGGGGATTGAACACGCAAATTAAAAAAGCGTATAATAGAGAAAAATGAAATGGAGCTTTGAAATGAGTAAGCTAACGGTTTTTGATCACCCACTAATTCAACACAAATTAACGATTATTCGTAATAAAGATGTTGGTACAAAAGAATTTCGTGAAATTGTTGACGAAATTGCTTCATTGATGGCTTATGAAGTAACACGTGATTTACCAGTTGAAGATGTGGTTATTGAAACACCTGTTGCAACGACAACACAAAAAACACTTGCTGGTAAGAAACTAGCAATTGTACCAATTTTGCGTGCTGGTTTGGGAATGGTTGACGGTATTATGAAGTTAATTCCTGCCGCTCGAATTGGACATATTGGTATGTATCGTGATGAAGAATCACTTGAGCCAGTGGAATACTTTGTAAAGCTGCCTGAAGATATTGATCAACGTGAAGTTTTGGTTGTTGATCCAATGTTAGCAACTGGTGGATCTGCTGTGATGGCGATTGATGCATTAAAGAAGCGTGGAGCCACAAGAATTAAGCTGATTACACTAGTTTCAGCTCCAATTGGTGTTGAGACGGTGCAAAAAACTCATCCAGATGTTGATATTTATACAGCTGGTTTGGATGAGAAACTTAACGAACATGGTTATATTATTCCGGGTCTAGGTGACGCGGGTGATCGTTTGTTTGGTACTCATTAATAGCAAAACTTTATCATTATTGAAATGTTGGGGAGGTTGGTAAATTTTTTACCAACCTTTTTTTGTTTTATTTGGAAAGGGGAAATTATGAGAATTTTAGTATCTGGTGCAAGTGGACGAGTAGGTCATTTATTAGTCGACAAATTGGCCGCTGCAGGGCATGAAGTCATTGCAGGTACCCGTCACTTGGACGACAAGTTTAATAGCGACAAGGTCGAGCTAGCTAACATTGATCTATTAGTCAATGAAGAGCAACTAGTAACTCAATTAACTGATTTAAAGTTGGATGCTGTTTATTTTGTTGCCGGATCGCGCGGTAAGAACGTATTACAAGTCGATGCTTTCGGTGCTGTTAAGTTAGAAAATGCGACCGAAAAAGCGGGCATTAAGCGATTTATCATGTTGAGTGCATGGCAATCAACTAATCCTAAAGGTTGGGGTGAAGAATTAAGGGATTATTATATTGCACGGTTCTTTGCTGATAATTGGTTGATGGATCATACGACATTAAATTACACGATTTTGCAACCAGGTGCTTTGTTAGAAGAAACTGGTTCAGGTAAGGTGCAATTTAACCCAAAGTCAGCAACTGCTAATAGTATTGAAAATGTTGCTGATGTATTAGCCGGCATTTTGAATGCTGAAAATACCTATGGCAAATTATTGCCAATGGGGGATGGTGAAACTGATATTGCGACAGCCATTGCCAAATTATAATAATTTAAACGTTTAACCTTTGTTTAATTCTGTTTACTAATTTTGTTAACTGATATATAATTATAACCGTTGAAAATAACTTTAACTTGGTCCTGTGAGGCTAATAAGATTATTTTGGTGCTGTCGTGTTGATTTGGCGGTAAGCGAAACTATCATATTAGAGAAAACTATCAAGTTGGGGTATTTTTATACCTCAACTTTTTTATTTCAGGTTATAAGTTTATATATGAAAGGAATAACACGATGGAAGTTAAACGTGATGTCGTATTAGATGTGGATGAAAAGCCAGGTTTCTGGCAATGGGTAGGGCTGTCGTTACAGCATATGTTCTCAATGTTTGGATCAACGGTTCTTGTCCCATTATTGGTTGGATTGAACCCAGGGATTGCCCTGTTTAGTTCTGGTGTTGGAACACTATTGCATATTTTAATTACGAAACGTCAAATTCCTGCTTACATGGGTTCAAGTTTTGCCTTTATTATTCCCATGGTTGCTTTGATGAAAACGACTGGTTATCCAGGTGTTGCCACTGGGGTTATATCTGTTGGTATTGTTTATTTGATTGTGGCAGCAATGGTTGGATTAATTGGTACCGACTGGATTGAAAAAATATTACCACCAATCGTTGTTGGTCCAATTATCATGGTTATCGGATTGTCATTATCAGGATCAGCCGCAGAATCAGCAACTTTATTAGATGGTAAATACGATATTCGCGTATTTTTAGTTGCTATGGTTACGTTGGGTGTGACGATCTTTTTTAATATGTATCTGCGTGGCTTTCTAGGTTTGATTCCAATTCTATTGGGTATTATCGTTGGTTATGTTCTAGCAATTATGGTTGGCTTAGTTGATTTAAAGCCAGTTTCAGATGCAGCTTGGTTTGCCTTACCAGAATTTGATATCCCATTTGTTGATTACAAACCGGTGATGCATTGGGGCGCAGTATTAGTCATGGCGCCAATTGCATTAGTTACGATCACAGAGCATTTAGGTCATTTGATGGTTTTGGATGATTTAACAGGACGTGATTATATTAAGAATCCTGGTCTACACCGTACTTTAGCTGGTGACGGAGCTGCTTCTCTGTTTGCTGGATTAGTTGGTGGACCATCAGTGACATCTTATGGTGAAAATATTGGTGTTATGGCAATCACGAAAGTTCACTCAGTGTACGTTTTGATTGGTGCAGCAACATTTGCGGTCCTATTTTCATTCGTTGGTAAGTTATCAGCAGTTATTCAAAGTATCCCTGGCGCCGTAACTGGTGGGGTATCATTCCTGTTATTTGGTGTTATCGCTGCATCTGGTTTACGCATCATTGTTGAAAATCAACTTGACTTTAATTCAAAGCGTAATTTGATGATCACTTCATCAGTTTTGGTGATCGGTATTGGAAATGCCTACCTACAAATTGGTCACGGAAATAACATTGTACAGTTCTCAGGTGTTGCTATTGCAACAGTTTTGGGTATTGTGTTGAATTTGATTTTGCCTGAAAAAGCAGCTTCTGAAAAATAATAATTGAGAACAGTTTTTGTAAAAAAGCTGTTTTTTTATTTTATTTATGGCTATTTCTTTGTAGTGAATATTTCATTTTTGGATATTAAATTCGTCCTATTCTTTTTTGGAATAACAGAAATCGTGTTATAACAAGCTTTATAAAATGGCGTTTCGATAATGGGACAAATAGGGGTGATTGTTAATGATTGAATTAGCTCAAAAAAGGGGTAATATTAGGGGGTAAAAGTTAAACGGTGCTGTATGATTTTGTATACCGCTTGATGATATTTCAAAAGGGAAAGAGGTGAATTTCAGTGGAGGAAAGCGCAACCTTTACCATTGCAGGGTTGACGTTTGATTGGAGCGTAATTATATCAACAACAATTTCAGTGCTCGTTGTTTTTCTGTTAGCGTTTTGGATGTCTCGTAAGTTAGTAATCAAGCCATCCGGTAAGAGCAAGCAGAACATGTTAGAATGGGTCATTGATTTTACAAATAATATTGTTGATGGATCATTACCAAATAAAACTGGTAATAACTTAAAGTTCTTTGCATTCTCGATGTTTATGTTCATCTTTATGTCAAATCAGTTAGGAGTTGCTTTCAGCGTAAGTGTTGGTGGCGATACATTCCTTAACTCACCAACGGCTAATCCGTTGGTTACGATGACATTAGCATTGATTGCGATCAGCATTGCCCATTTCTTGGGAGTTGAGAAGCTTGGCTTCAAAGGATATGTTAAGTCAGTTTATTTTTCACCATTCAGTGCATTATTGCCAATCAATTTAATCGAGCAATTCACAAGCTTTTTGACTTTGGGATTGCGTTTGTTCGGTAATATCTTTGCTGGTGAAATGGTGCTATCACTATTGTGGCAATTGGCACAATCAGCTGGCGTTGTTTCGTTTGTACCGGCATTTTTACTAACAATGCTTTGGCAAGGATTTTCACTGTTTATCGGGGCCATTCAGGCGTTCGTCTTCGTCACTTTGACAACTGTCTATGTTTCTGAAAAGACAGAGTAACTACAGTAACTGTTTATATTTAATTGGAGGATTATAAAAATGGATGTTGCAACCATAGGTGTTGGAATTACTGCTGCTGGCGCTGCTATCGGTGCTGGTATTGGTAACAGTATTGTTATTTCAAGTATGCTTTCAGGTATGGCACGTCAACCTGAATTAGAAGGTAAGTTACGTACCAACATGTTCATTGGTGTTGGACTAGTCGAGGCCGTACCAATTATTGCGATTGCGCTTGCATTTATGTTGCTTGCACGCTAATTGAGATACGGAGGCCAACTAAATTATGTTAAATCAAATTGTTCTAGCAGGTGCTAGCGAAGGGTTGGCTTTGGGTAACATGTTGTTTGTGCTAGTGGCATTCCTAGTTTTGATGCTTCTATTAAAGAAGTACGCTTGGGGTCCAGTAGTAAAAATGATGGAAAAACGTGCGGAGAAGGTCGCTCACGACTTAGACACTGCTGAAGAAGCACGTCAACAAGCCGAAGAGATGGCTTCTAAGCGGTCAACGCAGTTACAATCGGCACGTACTGAAGCTAATGGTATCGTTGCCGATGCGAAGACAGCAGCCGGCAAGCAACGTGATCAAATCGTTGCTGACGCCCAGGCAGATGCTCAAGCTACAAAAGAACAAGCAAGTGCACAAATTGCACAAGAACGTTCTGAAGCAATGGCTGGCGTCAAGGGTGAAGTTGCTGACCTATCAGTAACCATCGCACAAAAGATTATCCAAAAAGAACTAAAGTTAGATGATCAAAAAGCGCTTATTGACGCTTATATTGAAGGGTTAGGTAACAAGTAATGGCATTAGATAAAGCAACGATTGCTAAGCGATATGCCGTTGCTTTGTTCGAATTAACCCATGATCAAGGTACTGATACAGAAACGTTGGCTGAATTGACAGCGCTTCGTGATGTATTAGAACAAAATCCAGAATTTACGAAAGCATTGCTATCTTTGCGTATTGATGAAGCTGCTAAGCAAAAAATGTTGGCGGCTTTATCTGAAGGAACGAGCCAAGTCGTAGGTAATCTAATTCAGATGACCTATGACTATCGCCGTATCCAAAACTTACCAGTGATTATTACTAAGTATGAAGAACTTGTTCATAAAGCTGCTGGTATTGTGAATGCAGAGGTACAAACAGCGGTGCCATTGAGTGATGAACAAGTTTCACGTTTGAAAGAGAAACTTGCTCAGCGTTATCAGGCTAACGAAGTGCGTTTGACGCAAAGCGTTGATGAGAACTTACTTGGTGGGGCCATTGTGAAAGCCAATGACCAAATTTTGGATGGATCATTAGCAACTAAGTTAGCTGCTATTCGTCAGAGTATCATCCGCTAGTAATCGAAATTCTAGTCGAAATTGATGTTGTGTGTGATGAATAGACACACTATAAAGAAAGAGGAACTGCTGAAATGAGCATCAAAGCTGAAGAAATCAGTTCACTCATCAAAAAGCAATTAGCCAATTATCAAGACGACTTAACAGTTAAAGAAACTGGAACTGTTACCTATATTGGTGATGGTATCGCTCGTGCAACTGGGTTGGAAAATGCCCTTGCCGGTGAGCTTGTCGAATTTGAGAATGGTGTTTATGGTATGACACAAAACCTGGAATCAAATGATGTTGGTATCATTATTCTAGGTGGTTATGACAGTATTCGTGAAGGTGATACCGTTAAGCGTACTGGTCGTATCATGGAAGTGCCTGTTGGTGAGCAGCTGATTGGTCGTGTTGTTAACGCTTTGGGACAACCTGTTGATGGTATGGGCCCAATTGAAACAGAAAAGACACGTCCTATTGAAGTTAAAGCTCCAGGTGTTATGGAGCGTAAATCTGTGTTTGAACCACTACAAACTGGTCTAAAGGCTGTGGATTCTTTGGTACCAATTGGACGTGGTCAACGTGAGTTAATTATCGGTGATCGTAAGACTGGTAAGACATCAGTTGCCATCGACACGATTTTGAACCAAAAAGATCAAGACATGATTGTTGTCTATGTTGCTATTGGTCAAAAAGCTTCAACTGTTCGTACACAAGTTGAAACTTTGCGTCGTATGGGAGCTATGGACTACACAATCGTTGTTACTGCTAACCCTTCTGAACCAGCTCCAATGCTATACTTAGCACCTTATGCTGGGGCTGCTATGGGTGAGAAATTCATGTACAACGGTAAGCACGTGCTAATCATTTATGATGATTTGTCAAAGCAAGCAACGGCATACCGTGAGCTGTCATTAATTCTTCGTCGTCCACCTGGACGTGAAGCCTACCCTGGTGATGTCTTCTACTTGCACTCACGTTTGTTAGAGCGTGCGGCTAAGTTATCCGACGAGCTAGGTGGTGGGTCAATGACGGCCTTGCCAATTATTGAGACACAGGCTGGTGATGTTTCTGCATATATTCCAACCAACGTTATCTCAATCACTGACGGTCAAATTTTCTTGGATGCCGACCAATTCTATGCTGGTGTTCGTCCTGCCATTGATGCCGGAACTTCTGTTTCTCGTGTCGGTGGTGATGCACAAATCAAAGCTATGAAGAAGGTTGCTGGTACACTACGTTTGGACTTGGCTTCATACAAGGAGCTTGAGTCATTCGCCCAATTCGGTTCAGATTTGGATGAAGCAACGCAAGTTAAGCTAGCCCGTGGTCGTCGTACCGTTGAACTATTGAAGCAACCATTACACCAACCATTGCCAGTTGAAGAACAAGTGTTAGCATTATATGCTTTGACACATGGCTTTATGGATGATGTTGCGGTTGATGATATTCTACGTTTTGAGTCAGAATTAATTTCTGCTGTTCATGCATCACATGATGATTTGTTTAAGACGATTGTCGAGACAAAGAACTTGCCTGATACAGATGCAATGGATGCAGCAATTAAGGAATTCAAAGCAACATTTGCTGGCTCAGCAGAATAATAAAGGAGGGGCGATAAATGGCAGCTTCTTTACAAGATATTCAACGCCGAATTGCCTCAACGAAAAAGACGCGTCAAATCACGAGTGCCATGCAAATGGTCTCGACTGCTAAATTAAGTCAAATTCAACGTCATGGTGGTTCATATACGGTTTATGCCGATGCCCTTCATGACGTTGTGGCACACCTAGCAACTGCTCATATTGATAATGTGGCAGGTACGTTGCTTGAACAACGACACGTGTCAAAGGTAGGATTTTTAGTCCTATCATCTGACCGTGGCTTGGTTGGTGGTTATAATTCAACGCTATTAAAGGAATTAATGGCTCGAATCAATGAACGCCAATTAACACCTGATCAGGTTGTCATCTTGGCAGTTGGTGGTAATGGTGCCGACTTCTTTAAGAAGCGCGGATTTGATGTTGCATACGAATACCGTGGTGTGTCTGATGTGCCAACCTTTACAGAGGTTCGTGAAATCGTTAAGACAGCTACGACAATGTATGATAACGAAGTCTTTGATGAATTAATCGTGGGTTATCAGCATTTCTTGAGTCGTATTTCAAATGAAGTTCGTCTAGAAAAGATGCTTCCCGTTTCAACAGAAAACTTGGAAGAATCTAAAGACGATAATAAGTATACGGCTGACTATGAGATGGAGCCATCAGCTGAAAAGATTTTGGATGTTGTGTTACCACAATATGCCGAGAGTTTAGTCTATGGTGCCATTATTGATGCGAAAACCGCTGAACATGCGGCATCTGCAAATGCGATGTCTTCAGCGACTGATAACGCCAAGGAAATCATTGATTCACTTGGATTACAGTACAACCGTGCGCGTCAGGGTGCAATTACGACTGAAATTACAGAAATTACTGGTGGAATGGCCGCTTTGGATTAGAAGTATCCAGCATCAGGTTTATTACAAATGAAGGAAGGAAACGACAATGAATACCGGACAAGTTGTTCAAGTCATTGGTCCCGTTGTTGACGTTGCCTTTCCATCAGATGCAAAGATTCCAGATATTAACAATGCTTTGGTTATTGAGAAAGATGATGAAAGCACATTAACAGTTGAGGTTTCTTTGTCATTGGGTGATGGTGTCGTACGTACGATTGCCATGGATTCAACTGATGGATTGCGGCGTGGAATGACGGCAACAGACACTGAAAGTTCAATCAGTGTCCCTGTTGGTGAGGCGACGTTGGGACGTGTGTTTAACGTGCTAGGAGAGCCAGTTGATGGCGGAGAAGCATTAGGAGACGACGTACAACGTGACCCAATTCACCGTGATGCACCAGCATACGATGAATTGTCAACATCAACAGAAATTCTAGAAACTGGTATCAAGGTTATTGATCTCTTAGCACCATATGTTCGTGGTGGTAAGATTGGTCTATTCGGTGGTGCCGGTGTTGGTAAGACGGTGTTGATTCAAGAGTTGATTCACAACATCGCACAAGGTCACAATGGTATTTCTGTCTTTACTGGTGTGGGTGAGCGAACCCGTGAAGGTAACGACATGTACTATGAAATGCAAGGATCTGGCGTTTTGAAACAAACAGCCATGGTCTATGGTCAAATGAATGAGCCTCCTGGTGCACGTATGCGTGTTGCCTTGACTGGTTTGACGATTGCTGAGCATTTCCGTGATGTTAACGGTCAAGATGTGCTATTGTTCATCGATAATATTTACCGTTTCACACAAGCTGGTTCAGAGGTTTCTGCTTTGCTTGGGCGTATTCCATCAGCCGTTGGTTACCAACCAACTTTGGCTACTGAAATGGGTCAATTACAAGAGCGAATCACTTCAACGAAGAAGGGTTCAGTTACATCAATCCAAGCCGTTTACGTGCCTGCCGATGATTATACTGACCCTGCTCCTGCGACGACATTCGCGCACTTGGATGCGACAACTAACTTGGAGCGTTCATTGACGCAACAAGGAATCTACCCAGCCGTGGATCCGTTGGCTTCAACATCAACTGCCTTGGCCCCAGAAATTGTTGGACAAGAGCATTATGATGTCGCAACTGAAGTACAACATACATTACAACGTTACCGTGAGTTGCAAGACATCATTTCTATCTTAGGAATGGATGAATTGTCAGACGAAGAGAAGACGATTGTTAATCGTGCTCGTCGTATTCAATTCTTCTTGTCACAACCATTCTCAGTTGCTGAGACATTTACGGGATTGCCAGGACAATACGTACCACTTAATGAAACTGTTCGCAGCTTCAAGGAAATTTTGGATGGTAAGTATGACCAATATCCTGAAGATGCCTTCCGTAACGTTGGTGCCGTTGAAATGGTAGCTGAAAAAGCTACTCAGATGGCTAACTAAACAAAGGGGGCGGTGCCATGAGTGAACACACCCTACATGTTAAGGTGGTAACGCCAGATGGTGTGGTGTTTGGACATGAAACTGCATCGTTGGTTGTACTAGATACAATCAATGGTGAAGAAGGAATCATGGCGAACCATGCACCAATTATTACATCGTTGCACATTGGCGAAGTGAAGGTCATTAACGAAGAAGAAAGCTTACAAGAAACCGTTACAATTAGTGGTGGTTTTGCAGAGTTTTCTGAAAATCAATTATCGATCGTTTCTGACAGTGCAGAGCGTACGCAAGACATTGACGTCAAGCGTGCTGAACAAGCTAAGGAACGTGCTGAAAAGCATATAGCTGCCGGTGATACAGATGATGTTGAGCGTGCACAAGCTGCTTTAATGCGTGCGGTTAATCGTATTCATGCAGTTACTGGTAACAAGTAACTAGTTGAACGAATAAACGTTTATCAATAAAATACGTTCGTGTGGGAATTTTCCTGTACGGACGTATTTTTTGTGTAAATGTCGAGTTAATAAAACTAGGTGTGTTAGTCGTCGTAAAATTTGATAAAATAGACTTAATATTGATTAAAGAAAGTAGGACAACAGGATGATCGTACTATCGGGAACTATTGGTGCTGGGAAGACCAGCTTAACAACGATGCTCGCAGAACATTTAGGAAGCGAAGCCTTATACGAATCCGTTGATGACAATCCTATTCTGCCATTGTTTTATGAGGACCCAAAACGTTACGGATTCTTGTTGCAAAATTATTTTTTGAATAAGCGTTTGGATAACATCAAAGATGCACAAGGTAGTCAATTAAACGTGATTGATCGATCTATCTTTGAAGATTTGTTGTTATTCAAGTTAAATGCAGACTTAGATAGAGCAACGCAAACTGAAGTGCAAATTTATGGTGATTTGTTAAATAACATTATGGAGCAAGTCGACTTTTCAGATGAAGCCATTGTCAAAACACCGGATTTGTTGATTTATATTCATGTTAGTTTTGATACGATGCTAGAACGTATTAAAAAGCGTGGACGTGATTATGAACAAATAGCCAATGATCCATCATTGTACGACTATTATAAGAGTTTGAATGAACGCTATGTGGCTTGGTTTGATGCTTATGACCGGTCCCCAAAGTTAAGTATTGATGGTGACCAATATGATTTTGTGGCTGATGAGTCAGCAGCAAAAAAAGTATTAGCATTAATTGACCAAAAAATTAGTGAATTGGGCTTACAGGGTGAATAGGAGAGTAAATGTTATGTTAGATATGAAGCTAATTCGTCATGAGACGGAACAAGTAAAAGAACGTTTAGCAACGCGTGGGGTTGCTCCGGAAGAAGTTGATGCATTGGTAGCCGATGATGCGAAGCGTCGTGAGCTATTAGTCCAAACTGAAGAACTAAAAGCACGTCGTAATACTGTGTCAGATCAAATTGGTCTTAAGAAGCGCCAAAAGGAAGATGCTAGTGACGTGATTGCTGAGATGCAACAAGTTTCAGCTACAATTAAAGAACTGGATGAACAGGTCACAGTGTTAGACAAGCAAATTAAAGATCGTGCCTTGCACTTCCCAAATTTGCCAAATGAGACGATCCCCGTTGGACCAGATGAGGACTCAAACCGTGAAGAGCGCAAGTGGGGTGAAATTCCTAGCTTTGACTTTACACCAAAAGCCCATTTTGAAATTGGTGAAGACTTAGGTATTTTGGATTTTGAACGTGGTGCCAAAGTATCTGGTGCGCGCTTTGTTTATTATGTTGGTCAAGGGGCCCGTTTAGAGCGAGCAGTTTATAACTTTATGCTTGATGAACATCAAAAAGAAGGTTATAAGGAAATGATCACGCCTTACCTTGTTAAAAATGAAGCAATGTATGGTACGGGACAATATCCAAAGTTTATGGATGATGCTTATCGTGTCGGTACTAATGACGATATGACCTTGATTCCTACGGCTGAAGTGCCTTTGACTAACTATTTCCGTGAAGAAGTTATTGACGCTGATAAATTACCTTATAGCGTGACTGCTTTATCACCAGCATTCCGTCAAGAAGCTGGTTCAGCTGGACGTGATACGCGTGGTTTGATTCGTATGCACCAATTCAATAAAGTTGAAATGGTAAAATTCACTAAGCAAGAAGATTCATATCAAGCATTAGAAGATATGACGGTCAATGCAGAAAGCTTGTTGAAAAAGTTGAACTTACCATACCACGTTATTACCCTATCAACAGGAGACATGGGCTTCTCAGCAGCTAAAACATATGATGTGGAAGTTTGGATGCCACAACAAGATATTTATCGTGAGATTTCTTCTGTATCAAATACGGAAGCTTTCCAGGCTCGTCGTGCACGTATTCAATATCGTGATGAAAACGGTAAGCTGCAATTTGCCCACACCTTAAATGGATCTGGTTTGGCCGTTGGTCGTACGGTTGCTGCAATCTTAGAAAACTACCAAAATCAAGATGGTACAGTGACGATTCCAGAAGTTTTGCGCCCATACTTTGGTGCTGATAAGATCGTGTCTGAAGATTCTTTGTAATTAATAACAGTTGAACGTAGAGAGATTGAGACAGAATAAATGTCCCAATCTCTTTTTTAAATGCATTAACAATAATTCTATAAATTATGTAGCATAAACGCGTTATAACAGATTATAACTAAAAAAGAGTTGCAAGAAGTGATAAAACCTAGTATTATATATCAAGTAGTAAGTTGTTGTTAGTCATAGCGCACTAACCACAAAGTGTAAAAGATCTGAAAAAGTGTTGACACTTGTTCATAGATTGGATATACTATAAAAGTTGTCTCGAGTGTTTCACTCGTTAGACGTCTGTTGCGGATGTGGCGGAACTGGCAGACGCGCTGGATTTAGGTTCCAGTGCCCCTAGGGCGTGCAGGTTCGATTCCTGTCATCCGTATATCGATTATCGATACAGAAGCCGACTTAGCTCAGCTGGCAGAGCGCTTCACTAGTAATGAAGAGGTCGCTGGTTCGAATCCAGTAGTCGGCATCCCATGCGAACATAGTTCAGCTGGTAGAACGCTACCTTGCCATGGTAGAGGTCGCGGGTCCGAATCCCGTTGTTCGCTTTCTTCCAATTTGGGAAGTTTTAAATAATATGCACCTATAGCGCAACTGGATAGAGTGTCTGACTACGAATCAGAAGGTTGAAGGTTCGAATCCTTCTAGGTGCATCAATTAAAGAGGTTGAGACAAGACTTGTCTCAACCTCTTTTTATGCCAAATTCACATTTTTTAAAAAAGATGTGAATGTTTAGTGGCATTGACTTGCAATGCGTTTTATAATTATGTCAATATTGGTCAAGGGGGTGAAGGACATGGCTGATTCAAATATGTCGGATAATATTGAGGCATACTTGAAACAAATTTTACAGCAGGCGAATGAAGTTGAAATTCGTCGGGCTGAAATTGCCCGCCGCTTTAACGTCGTGCCATCACAGATTAATTATGTTATTAAAACACGATTTGGTGCTGAAAATGGTTATTTGGTAGAATCAAAGCGTGGCGGTGGTGGCTATATTCGTATTGTAAAAATGGCATTACGAACAGAGCCTGATCTCATTGACGAAATGAGACAGAGTCTCCCTGAGATTGTTAGCTTTAGAACAGCAACAGCCGTGATATCTAGCTTGTATCGAGAAAAGATTTTGACGCAACGTGAAGGTGAGCTCCTTTTAACAATGTTATCGAAGGAAGCGTTAGCCGTTGGTGACGTAGCGATACAAGATCAACTACGAGCAAGATTATTACAGCAATTATTGAACCGTTTACGGTTTGAAAGTGAGCGTGATTAATATGGATAATCAATATACACCGAGTGCAAAAAACGTTTTAGTCGTTGCACAGGAACAAGCAAAATATTTTAAACATCAAGCCGTTGGTACTGAGCATTTGTTACTTGCTTTAGCAATCGAAAAAGAAGGTATTGCTAGCAAGGTTATGCAACAATTCAATGTGGTTGATGATGACATTAAAAGTCAAATTGAACAATTTACGGGTTATGGTACATTATCTCGTGCTGAAAAAGAATCTTATTTACCTTATTCACCAAAGGCAGCTGAGATACTACGTCTAGCAAACGAGAGTGCTGTAAAATTGCATCAAGAGCGTACAGGAACTGAGCATTTGCTATTGGCCTTATTATCGGATGAAACGATTTTTTCATCGCGTATTTTGATCAATTTAGGGGTGAACCCACAAGAAATGCGCCGAGCTATTTTACGTAAACTAGGTGTTAGTGAAGCGCCTAAGCGACGTGACCCTCGTCGTAAGCGTAGCAACCAAGCTCAGCAAACTGAAGGAACACCAACTTTGGATGCCTTAGCACGTGACTTGACCCAATTAGCGCGTGATAAGAAAATGGATCCAGTTGTTGGCCGTGAGACCGAAGTTAAGCGGGTCATCCAAATTCTGTCACGCCGTACAAAAAACAACCCAGTTTTGATTGGTGAGCCAGGTGTTGGTAAAACAGCGATTGCTGAAGGACTGGCACAAAAAATTATTGCTGGTGATGTACCATCAGATATGACACAAAAGCGCTTGATGATGCTGGATATGGGATCATTGGTCGCGGGTACAAAATACCGTGGTGAATTTGAAGATCGTTTGAAAAAGGTGATTGATGAAATTCAGCACGATGGCCAAGTTATCTTGTTTATTGATGAGTTACATACGCTGATTGGAGCAGGTGGTGCGGAAGGTGCCATTGATGCATCGAATATTTTGAAACCAGCTTTGGCTCGTGGTGAATTGCAAACGATTGGTGCAACAACACTAAATGAGTATCAAAAATATATCGAAACAGATGCAGCCCTTGAGCGTCGTTTTGCCCAGGTTGGCGTTAATGAACCAACGCAGGCCGATGCTATCGTAATTCTAAAGGGATTAAAGGATCGTTACGAAAAGCATCATCAAGTAGCTATTCCTGATGAAACGATTATTGAAGCGGTTAAACTTTCAGAGCGGTATGTCACGGAACGCTACCTACCTGATAAGGCCATTGATATTATGGATGAAGCAGCAGCTAAGGTACGAATTGACCGAGTTGGTCATGAAACACCATTAGCAAAACAGCAAGAGAAGTTAGCGACGTTGCGTCAAGAAAAAGATGCGGCCATTGAACGCTTAGACTTTGAGTTAGCTGCAGAATTGCGTAAGAAAGAGATGAGTCAAAAGCGACGTATTGATAAACAACTAGATGCACAGGCTGATAGTGATGGTGATACTCAAGCAAAGTATGACTTGGTACTTTCGTTGCATGATATTGCCGAGGTCGTTTCTGAGCAAACTGGTGTGCCAGTAACACAAATGGAAAAGTCTGAAAAAGATCGCTTGATCAATTTGGAAAAGGTGCTGCATGATCGCGTTGTTGGCCAAGATGAAGCAGTTTCAGCCATCGCACGTTCAATTCGCCGGGCGCGTTCAGGCTTGAAAGATCCTAAACGACCAATTGGTACCTTCTTGTTCTTAGGACCGACCGGAACTGGTAAAACTGAATTAGCGAAGGCTTTAGCTGAAGCAATGTTTGGCTCAGAAGATAATATGATTCGTGTTGATATGTCAGAATACCGTGAAGCTTATTCAGCTAGCCGTTTGGTTGGATCAGCACCTGGCTACGTTGGTTATGAGGAAGGTGGCCAGCTAACTGAAAAAGTTCGTCGTCAACCATACTCAGTCGTATTGCTTGATGAGGCCGAAAAAGCACATCCAGATATCTACAATTTGATGCTGCAGGTCTTTGACGATGGTTTCTTAACGGACTCTAAGGGTCGTAAGGTCGACTTTAGGAATACGATTATTATCATGACGTCAAATCTTGGTGCAACTCGTCTACGTGATGAAAAGTCAGTTGGATTCGGCGCTGTTGATAAGATGTCTGACTATAATGCAATGCGTGATACGATTATGCAGACAGTTAAGGAAACTTTCCGCCCTGAGTTTATCAACCGTTTGGATGAAGTTGTGGTCTTCCATTCATTGAATAAGGATGAACTTCACCAAATTGTTAAGTTGATGTCAAAGTCAGTTCTGCAACGTATTGGTGAACAAGGATTCAAGGTTAAAATTACGCCAGCGGCAATTGATGTGATTGCCAAAGCTGGCTTTGATCCAGAATATGGTGCGCGTCCAATTAGACGAGCATTGCAGTCGAAGATTGAAGATGCATTATCTGAAGAATTGTTAACTGGTAAGGTTACGGTTAACGATCAAGTGACGATTGGTGCTAAGAGTGGTGAGATCAATATCACGGTAAAACAACCCAAAAAAGACGTTGAAACCGTCACTGGATAAATAATTAAAAAGTAAGCGTTGACAAGATTTGTTTTTCTTGCTAATGCTTACTTTTTCTTGTATACTTATCATTAGTTTAATTGTGTATAAGACAACGGCTGATAGGAAATATTGTCCCTGGAAGCCTGCATATTAACGACAAGAGCGTTTTCAGGTATGGGGATGCTGTTGTCTTTTTTGCACTTAAAAACCAGTAAAAATCAGAAATTGTTAACAAACTGTAATATAACTGGGTGCACAGTTGGCCAATTCAAAGCGAGGTGGAAAACTTGGTAGGAACGCTTGTAAAGTATGGTAAACACCGTGTTCGTCGTAGTTATGCACGAATCAAGGAAGTTCTTGATTTGCCTAACTTGATCGAAATTCAAACGGACTCATACAACTGGTTCTTGGATGAAGGATTACGTGAAATGTTTATGGACATTTTGCCAATTGAGGATTTCCAAGGTAAGTTGTCTCTAGAATTTGTGGACTATAAGCTCATGGAGCCAAAGTACACAGTAGAAGAAGCTCGTAACCATGATGCTAATTATTCAGCACCATTGCACGTTACGTTGCGCTTAACCAATCAGGAAACTGGTGAAATCAAATCACAAGACGTGTTCTTTGGTGATTTCCCATTAATGACACCAGCAGGAACATTTATTATTAATGGTGCTGAACGTGTTATTGTCTCACAATTAGTACGTTCTCCTGGTGTGTACTACAATGAAGAATTAGATAAGAACGGACGCCCAAATTACGGTACGACATTCATCCCAAGTCGTGGTGCTTGGTTGGAATTTGAAACAGATGCTAAGGGTCTTAGCTATGTTCGTATTGACCGTACTCGTAAGTTACCAATCACAGAGTTGGTACGTGCATTGGGTTACGGATCAGATTCAGAAATCCTACAAATGTTAGGTGATCAATATGATTCTATTTCATTAACCTTGGATAAAGATGTGCATAAGGACATCGAGGATTCACGAGTTGAAGAGTCTTTGAAGGATATCTACGAACGTTTACGTCCGGGAGAACCTAAGACAGCGGATTCAGCACGTGCCTTGTTGACTGCACGTTTCTTCGATCCAAAGCGTTATGATTTGGCACCAGTTGGTCGTTACAAGATCAACAAAAAGTTATCACTAAAGTCACGCTTGATGGGTTGGACTTTGGGTGAGACTTTGGCTGATCCAGATACAGGTGAGATTATTGCCGAAAGGGGTACAGTCATTGACAAGAAGGTTATGTCAGCATTGTCTCCTTACTTGGATCGTGAAGATTTCAAGCGGACAACTTTCACACCTTCTGATGATGCAGTTGTTACTGAACCAATGGTTTTGCAAACAATCTTGGTTGAGAATCCAGAAGATCCTGAAAAGACACTACCAATTATTGGTAATGGTCAATTCGATCCAGCTATTCGTACAGTAAAGCCAGCTGATATTATCGCTGGTATGAACTACTTCTTGAATTTGCCATTGGGCGTTGGTGTTACTGACGATATTGACCACTTGGGTAATCGTCGTATCCGCCGTGTTGGTGAGTTGCTACAAAATACATTCCGTATTGGTTTGAGCCGTATGGAACGTGTTGTTCGTGAGCGTATGTCAATTCAAGATCCAGATACTGTGACACCACAACAATTGATTAACATTCGTCCAGTTGTTGCCGCTGTTAAGGAATTCTTTGGTTCATCACAATTGTCACAATTCATGGATCAAACAAACCCATTGGGTGAGTTAACTAACAAGCGTCGTTTGTCAGCTTTAGGACCTGGTGGATTGACTCGTGACCGTGCCGGATATGAAGTTCGAGACGTTCACTATACTCACTATGGACGTATGGACCCTATCGAAACACCCGAAGGTCCTAACATTGGTTTGATTAACTCATTGGCTACGTATGGACGTGTTAATAAGTATGGATTTATTGAAACACCATATCGTCGTGTTGATTGGACAACGCATAAGGTTACTGACCGAATCGATTACTTAACAGCCGATGAAGAGGATAACTTTGTGGTTGCACAAGGAAATTCTGTCTTAAACGAAGATGGCTCATTTGCTACGGATACTGTTTTGGCGCGTAATAGTGATGTGAACACTGAAGTACCAATTGACCAAGTTGATTACATGGACGTTTCTCCTAAGCAAATCGTTGCGGTTGCTACGGCCGCTATTCCTTTCTTGGAAAACGATGACTCAAACCGTGCTTTGATGGGTGCGAACATGCAACGTCAAGCGGTTCCTTTGATTGATCCACATGCACCATTAATTGGTACTGGTATCGAATATAAGGCTGCTCATGATGCGGGTGTTGCGCTTATTTCACAATATCCTGGTGTTGTTGAGTACGTTGATGGTAACGAAATTCGTGTTCGTCGTGAAGATGGTTCATTAGACAAGTATTCATTGATGAAGTTCCGTCGTTCAAACGCCGGTAAGAACTACAACCAACGTCCAATTGTTAAAGTTGGTGATAAGATTGATGCCGATGAAGTATTGGCTGATGGTCCATCAATGGAGCAAGGTGAATTGGCATTGGGTCAAAACCCATTGATTGCCTTTATGACTTGGCAAGGATATAACTTCGAGGATGCCATCATTATTAATGAGCGTTTGATTCGTGATGATGTTTATACATCAATCCACATTGAGGAATACGAATCAGAAGCACGTGATACAAAGCTTGGCCCTGAAGAATTTACTCGTGAAATTCCAAATACTGGTGAAGATCAGTTAAAGAATTTGGATGAACGCGGTATTATCCGTATTGGTGCTGAAGTTGAAGACGGTGATATTTTGGTTGGTAAGGTAACGCCTAAGGGTGTAACTGAACTATCAGCCGAAGAGCGTTTGCTACATGCTATTTTCGGTGAGAAGGCTCGTGAAGTACGTGATACTTCATTGAAGGTTCCTCACGGTGGTGGCGGTGTTGTTCAAGATGTTCGTATCTTCACTCGTGAAAACGGTGATGAGTTGTCACCAGGTGTTAACCTAATGGTCCGTGTCTATATTGCACAACGTCGTAAGATTCAAGTTGGTGATAAGATGGCCGGACGTCACGGTAACAAGGGAACGGTTTCAGTGATTGTTCCTTCTGAGGATATGCCATTCATGCCAGATGGAACGCCAATTGACATTATGTTGTCACCAATGGGTGTGCCTTCACGTATGAACATTGGTCAAGTGCTTGAATTACACTTAGGTATGGCCGCACGTGAACTTGGTATCCACGTTGCATCACCTGTCTTTGACGGTGCCCTTGACACGGATATCTGGGATGCTATCCAAGAAGCTGGCTTACCAGCCGATGGAAAGTCAATCTTGTATGATGGTCGTACTGGTGAAGCGTTCGATAAGCGTATTTCTGTTGGTATCATGCACTACATGAAGCTAGCCCACATGGTTGATGACAAGATTCACGCTCGTTCAATCGGACCTTACTCATTAGTTACGCAACAACCACTTGGTGGTAAAGCACAATTCGGTGGTCAACGTTTCGGTGAAATGGAAGTTTGGGCCCTTGAAGCTTATGGTGCTGCACACACGTTGCAGGAAATCTTGACTTACAAGTCTGATGATGTTGTTGGACGTGTTAAGACATACGAAGCTATCGTTAAGGGTGAACAGATTCCTAAGCCAGGTGTGCCTGAGTCATTCCGTGTGTTAGTTAAGGAATTGCAAGCACTTGGTTTGGATATGAAGGTCTTAGATGCCGATGAACGTGAAATTGAATTACGTGATATGGATGAGGATGATACAGTTCTTAACATCGATTCAGCAGATAAGAAAACTGACAAATTAGCACAAGAATTTAACGCTGAAGGTGCTGGCAAGACGGCAAATTCAGATAGTGTTACAAACACTAATAATTCTGCTAATTAATATACGAATTAAATAAAGTGTTAGCCGACCTAGCGTTTGCTAGGTTTGTGCTTAGTGTTAGGGTCTGAATTGACAATAATACTAAGCACAAATCTAGTGGCGTTATGGATCGGACTTGTATAAAGAACCTATGAAAGGGGTCGAACCATTGATCGATGTCAATAAGTTTGAAAGCATGCAAATCGGTCTGGCTAGTCCAGATAAGATTCGCAGCTGGTCTTATGGTGAAGTAAAAAAGCCTGAGACAATCAACTACCGAACACTTAAACCCGAAAAAGATGGTCTTTTTGATGAACGTATCTTTGGACCTACAAAAGATTACGAATGTGCCTGCGGTAAGTATAAGCGAATCCGTTATAAGGGAATCGTTTGTGATCGTTGTGGTGTTGAAGTAACGTCAGCTAAGGTTCGTCGTGAGCGCATGGGTCATATTGAATTGGCTGCGCCAGTATCACACATTTGGTACTTCAAGGGTATCCCATCACGTATGGGACTAGTTTTGGATATGTCACCACGTTCACTTGAAGAAGTTATTTACTTTGCTTCATACGTGGTTACAAAGGGTGGTGATACACCACTAACTGAAAAGCAATTGATCTCAGAACGTGAATATCGTGAACTAAAGGCCGAATATGGTAATGCCTTTGAAGCCGGCATGGGAGCTGAGGCTATTCAAACCTTGCTATCTCAAGTTGACTTGGAAGAAGAAGTTACTGAACTAAAGGCTGAGTTGCGTGAAGCAACTGGACAAAAGCGTGTTCGTGCTGTTCGTCGTTTGGACATCATTGAAGCGTTTGTTAAGTCTGGTAACAAGCCAGAGTGGATGGTTATGGATGTTATTCCAATTATTCCTCCTGACTTGCGCCCAATGGTTCAACTTGAAGGTGGCCGTTTTGCCACTTCAGATTTGAACGATTTGTACCGTCGTGTGATTAACCGTAACAACCGTTTGAAGCGTTTGTTAGAGTTAAACGCACCTGGAATTATCGTGCAAAACGAAAAGCGTATGTTGCAAGAAGCAGCTGATGCTTTGGTTGATAATGGTCGTCGTGGTCGTCCAGTTACCGGTCCAGGTAACCGTCCATTGAAGTCATTGTCACACATGCTTAAGGGTAAGCAGGGACGTTTCCGTCAAAACTTGCTTGGTAAGCGTGTTGATTACTCTGGTCGTTCAGTTATCGATGTTGGTCCTTTCTTGAAGATGAATCAAATGGGACTACCACGCCCAATGGCTATGGAGTTGTTCCGTCCATTTATCATGAAGGAATTGGTTAACCGCGAATTAGCTGGCAACATTCGTGCCGCAAAGCGTAAGATTGACCGTCGTGATGAAGATGTGATGGATGTTTTGGAAGATGTTATCAAGGAGCATCCTGTGCTTTTGAACCGTGCACCAACGTTGCACCGTTTGGGTATCCAAGCGTTCGAACCAGTGCTAGTTTCTGGTAAAGCGATGCGTTTGCACCCATTGGTAACTGAGGCCTACAACGCCGACTTCGATGGGGACCAAATGGCCGTCCACGTGCCTTTGTCTGATGAAGCACAAGCTGAAGCTCGTTTGCTTATGTTAGCTGCTGGTCACATTTTGGCACCTAAGGATGGACAACCTATCGTTGCACCATCACAGGACATGGTTATTGGTAACTACTACCTAACAACTGAAGAAGCAGGTCGTGAAGGTGAAGGTATGATCTTTAAGGATCTTAATGAGGTCCGGACAGCTTACCAAAATAAGTATGTACATTTGCATACTCGTATTGGTATTCAAACAAGTTCATTGCCAGCCACAAAGCCATTTACAGCTGAGCAACGTTCACGTGTTATGATGACTTCTGTTGGAAAGTTGTTCTTTAACGACATTCTGCCAGAAGACTTCCCATACTTGAATGAGCCAACAGAAGCTAACTTACACGAAATTGATAATCGTTTCTTCTTGGAGCCAGGTGAGGATATCAAGGCACGTTACGCTGAGACACCAATCTTGCCACCATTTAAGAAGGGTTACTTGTCAGACATCATTGCTGAGGTCTACAAGGTTTATAAAGTTACTGAAACATCATTGTTGTTGGACCGTATGAAGGACTTGGGTTACGATGAGTCAACAAAGTCTGGTTTGACAGTGGGAGTTTCCGATGTTACTGACTTGAAAGAAAAGCCAGAACTTATCGCTGATGCCCACAAGCAAGTTGCAACTGTAACAAAGCAATTCCGTCGTGGTTTGATTACAGATTCAGAACGTTATGAACGCGTTATTGCTGTTTGGAATAAGGCTAAAGATGACATTACTGAAAAGCTGATTGAACAATTCGAGCCAGATAACAATATCTTTATGATGTCGGATTCTGGAGCTCGTGGTAACATTTCTAACTTCTCACAACTAGCTGGTATGCGTGGATTGATGGCCGCACCTAATGGTCGTATCATGGAGCTACCTATCATCGCTAACTTCCGTGAGGGACTATCTGTTTTGGAAATGTTCTTCTCTACTCACGGTGCTCGTAAAGGAATGACTGATACGGCCTTGAAGACTGCCGATTCAGGATACATGACGCGTCGTTTGGTTGATGTTGCGCAAGATGTCATTATCCGTGAAGAAGACTGCCATAGTGATCGTGGTTTGGATGTTACGGCTATTTTGAACGGTAACGAAGTCATTGAGCCACTATATGACCGTATCCTAGGTCGTTATACCCAAAAGTCTGTCTTTGATCCAGAAACTGGTGAGAAGTTGGTTGGTCATAATGAAATGATTACTGAGGATATTGCTAAGCGTATTGATGAAGCAGGTATTACAACAGTAACTATTCGTTCAGCATTTACTTGCAACACTGAACACGGAGTTTGTGTTCGTTGCTATGGTCGTAACATGGCCACTGGTGATGTTGTTGAAGTTGGTGAAGCTGTTGGTACTGTTGCCGCACAATCAGTCGGTGAGCCAGGTACGCAATTGACTATGCGTACGTTCCACACGGGTGGTGTTGCTGGAAACGATATCACGCAAGGACTTCCTCGTGTGCAAGAAATTTTCGAAGCACGTAACCCTAAGGGTCGTGCGATGATTACTGAAGTAACTGGTGAAGTTACTTCAATCGAGGAAAATCCTGCTGATCGTACCAAGGAAGTTACTATCCAAGGTGAGGCAGATACTCGTTCTTACACATTACCAATGGCTTCACGTATGCGTGTTGGTGAGGGTGATCATATCCACCGTGGAGAAACGTTGAATGAAGGTTCAGCTGATCCTAAGGAGATTATCCAAGTACGTGATACACTTGCAACTGAAAACTATATTGTGCGTGAAGTGCAAAAGGTTTATCGTATGCAAGGTGTTGAGATTTCTGACAAGCACATTGAGGTTATGGCACGTCAAATGCTACGTAAGATTCGTGTCATGGATCCAGGTGAGACTGATCTTTTGCCAGGTACTTTGATGGATATTGCGCAATTCCGTGATGCCAACGAAGGTACATTGCTTAAGGGTGGTTTGCCTGCAACGGGTCGTCCAGTATTGCTTGGTATTACCAAGGCATCATTAGAGACGAACTCATTCTTGTCTGCCGCATCATTCCAAGAGACAACACGTGTCTTGACTGACGCTGCTATTCGCGGTAAGAATGATCCACTTGTTGGTTTGAAGGAAAATGTTATTATTGGTAAGTTGATTCCAGCTGGTACTGGAATGAAGCAATATCAAGAAATTGAAGACAAAGTTGTTGCTGAGCCAATAACTGAAGAGGATGATACCCCAACTTCAATTGCTGATATTGAAAATGCCATGCATTTAACAAAATAAAATCTAACAGAAGATGAGTACCGTTATGGTAGTTATCCTGTAGTTAACTAAAATCTCATAGATGACATTCGGTTGTTGTCTATGAGATTTTTTTGTTAATATAACGGTATAGCCAATTATAAAATAATGAAGAAAGTAACAACCGTCGTAAATGACAGGAGGTTCAAATGGAAGATTTTCGTTTTCAAAATAGTACAGATATTCGATTTGGTAAGCATCATATTGATGAGGAATTGCATGAGGCCGTTGCTCAATTTGGTCAAAATGTCTTACTAACTTATGGTGGTGGGTCAATTAAAAAGTCAGGTCTGTATGATCGTGTAATGAAAGCATTAGCTGGATTGCATGTTGTTGAATTATCTGGCATTGCACCCAATCCTAAGATTGCATCTGTTCGTGATGGACAACAGTTGACGAAGGATCATGATATTGACGTTATTTTATCAGTTGGTGGTGGTTCAGTTCTTGATGCTTCAAAAGTGATTGCATCAGCTAAATATTATGATGGCGATGCTTGGGACTTAGTGGCTGATCGTGGTGCTAAGTCGCGTGCGAATATCAATCAATTACCTGTTGTCGATATTTTAACGCTGTCAGCAACGGGTTCAGAAATGAATTCAGGATCTGTTATTTCAAATCCGGATTTGAATATTAAACTTGGGACAAATGGCCCAAATACGCCAGCAGTGTCATTCTTAGATCCTCAGTTAACTTATTCAGTATCAAAGTGGCAAACAGCAGCTGGCTCGTTTGATATTTTCTCACATCTGACTGAGCAATATTTTGATCGTTCGACGGCCAATGATGTGAAAGCCGGTATCATCGAAGGTATGATGCGATCGGTTATTAAATGGGCACCAATTGCACTGAAAGAACCGGATAATTATGATGCCCGTGCCAACCTAATGTGGGGTGCAACAATGGCCTTAAATGGTATTGCGCGTTCGGGTAATGCTAATGGGTGGACTGTCCATCCAATCGAACATGAATTATCAGCTTATTATGATATTACCCACGGGGTTGGGTTAGGAATTTTGACGCCGCGTTGGATGAAACGGGTGTTATCGGATGAGACTGAAGCCAAGTTTGCTCGGTTTGGCCGTGAAGTTTGGCATTTAACAGGAGAAACTGACCGTGAGATTGCTGAAAAAGCTATTCAGGCAACTTACGATTGGATAAAGTCACTTGATATTCCAATGACACTTGGTGACGTTGATATTAATACAGATGAAAATTTTGTTGAAATGGCGCAAGAAGCCGTTCGCATTGGTGGTTTGGACCAAGCAGGTGGTTATGTTAATTTGACGGTTGATGATGTTGTTGACTTATATCAAGCTTCATTAACCACGGATGGCTTTGAATAAAATAATTACCGATGGTTGAGAAAAGACTAGGATAAAAAATATCCTAGTCTTTTTTATCTTGCTACGCTATAAGTCAAAATATCAGCATTATTGTTATAAATGGTTTCAAACCGTTTTCAGTCACGCTATCAATAAACGCGCTCCTAAAAACTGAAGTCTCAATGTAGCAACAATGTCGCAATTCCGTCTCTTCGCTCTGCTGCGAGCCAAAATAGCGTCATTATTGTTACACACCGACTTCAAACCGTTTTCAGTCACGCTCTCTCGTACTGCGATTTTTTGCTAGATGTGATATGCTATCAATTGGAAATAAAAGGGAAGATTATATTTAAAAATGAAAAAAATCGACAAAGGTATTGCATTTATTAAGCAAAATGTCTCAATGTTTCGTTGTTTGGTGGACAATGAGCCATATGATCATGTGGATGGGCATAGTTTAGTATGTCCACAAGGTCATCAGTTAGATTTAAATAAAAAAGGTGCCATAAATTTTTTAAATAAAACAGCCAATACAGAATATGATGATAGTATGTTAGCTGCCAGGCGTAAGGTGTTAACAGCCGGTCTGTTTGATGGTATTGTGCAAGCGGTGAATGCAGAGTTGCCAACTGGAAACCAACATATTTTAGATGTCGGTACAGGGGAAGGAACCCCCTTAAAGCGCTTATTAGATTTACGTCAACAGAATGATACGGCGATTGGTTTTGATATTTCAAAGGCGGGTGTGAATTTAGCAACGCAATTGGATACGGAGGCTTTCTTTGCTGTAGCTGACTTAGCCAATTTACCTTTTGCAGATAGTAGTTTTGATAGTATTGTTGAATTCTTTTCACCGAGCGCCTATGAAGAATTTAAACGTGTTTTAAAACCTGGTGGGACTTTAGTTAAGGTTGTACCAGCGTCGGGTTATTTACATCAATTACGTGAAATGCTATACCCGGCTGATTCTCCTAAGCATACGTATCAAAATGATAAAGTTGTTCAGCGTTTTATGGAAAATTATCCAACAGCCACACAACGGGAAATTTCTTATGATTGGACAATTCCCACCGAGCTATATGTTGATTTGTTACATATGACACCATTGCACTGGGGAGCTCGACCAGAAACACAAGCGATGGCTGAAAAAACACCACTATCCAAAGTGACTGTGAATGTTGTTATTATGACAGTTCAGAACTAATTGTGCATAATGTGGATAAAATAATACCTTTTCCACAAATAATTGTGGAAAAATGTGTGAAAGTTCGGTAAAATGAATATACTAGGGTGAGAGCCCATCAACGATATTTAATGAACGGAGTCTTGCGCGTATGTTTCCAGATCGCTTACGTGAATTACGAAAAGGTCGTAATATCACATTAGAGAACCTTGCTGAAGAAATGAATAAACATCTTGAGCCAGGCCAAAAGCCAAATACGGCTGCTCAAATTGGAAACTGGGAGCGTGGCGACCGTTCACCATCTTACATTGAAGTCCGTAAATTAGCCGACTTTTTTAATGTATCAATGGATTTCTTAGTAGGTCGGGCGATGTCTGAAAAGACTGACTTGTCACTGCTATTTTTGTCTGGTAAGGAAATTGATTTTAATGGTAAGCCATTAACGGATCAACAGCGTTTTGATATATTCCAATATGTCAATTCATATCTAAACCCAGTATCTTATACTGCTGAGAATGATGAGCGCAGTAATCATCAAGAAAATCTATTTTAAAAGGAACCAATATGAACCAAGAAGAGCTTATTCATTTTGGTACAGGCCGACAGCTCACTGAGATTGATTATCTTAGTGAGCTGTTGTCGTATCAATCATTATTTGAAGAAATTCATTCAGTGACTAATTTAATACAGCAAGTTCAGCAAGCAGTTTTGGCAATCAATGCTGGATTACTGCCTGAACAATTACCAGTATTAAAAGTAACGGATGCCATGATTGCAGATGTGCAACGTTTTGTTCTAAATAAATATCCTAAGCAATCAAATAAAGGAAATATTTTGTGGGCAAAATTGGCAGAGGCATTAGAAAATGTCGATTTTTTAGTGCGTCATTTAAGAGATGCTTTAATTGAATATTTCAGTATGTATGGTTTTGTTTCCACGCCGTTTGTTAAAGATTTATCTGATTATATTGCTGGTGAGCCAGTCCTTGAATTAATGGCAGGTCATGGTTATTTATCGGCAGGTCTACGAGCTTGTCAACCGGAACAAACAATAATTGCTACGGATAACCAAGCATGGCATGATCAACCAGATGTGAATCTGCGTCAACCAGTGACAACGGTATACAAGATGTCAGCATTATCAGCGTTAAAGAAGCATGGTGATGGGGTGGCTGTTATTCTGATGAGTTGGGCACCTGATACGTCAGCAGATGATTTGCGGGTATTGCAACTTATCCGCGAGCAATATTCGGATAAGAAGTTTATTGTAATTGGTGAAAAGAATGGGGCAACGAATTCTAAGGCTTTCTGGTCAGAGGCTAAATTAAAACCACTGTTAAATACCCATCATCAGTCGTTTGATTTGATTGATGAACGTGTTTTTGAAGTAGAATAAATAAAGGGATATGTATGTTAGCAAGGGAAACAAAACAGCAGACGGTGACATTAGTTATTTCGACCATCGTATTGGGCTTAGTTGTTGGTCTTAGTTCATTATTTCTTGGTCAATTATTAGATGTCGTTGAGCGATTATTTTTACATTTTGAGGAAAATGCCGCAGTTCCAGTGCCTACAGAAACAACAGCCGTTAATCGGCTTGTGTCTGTCACACTGGGTGGTCTAATTGTGGCAATTATTTGGTACACTTTAAAGCGATATGCGCAATCAACGGTCAGCATTAAGCAGGCGTTGCAGGGCGAAAAAATGCCCTTTGCAGCCACCGCGGTTCATGTGATGACGCAAATCTTTTATGTTGGAACAGGTGGTTCAATTGGCCGTGAATTAGCGCCACGAGAAGCAGGAGCCATGCTAGCTCAGCAATGGCAAATGATTATGAAACGAGTTGGCCTAGCAAAGTTATCAACAGATGATCAGCGTTTATTGATTGCTGCCGCTGCTGGTGCGGGTTTCGCAGGAATTTATATTGCCCCAATCACGGGGATGTTATTTGCAGTTGAGATATTATTAAAAAAGGTAGATATGAAAAGTGTCGCCGTTAGTTTGAGTATGTCAGTTATTGCAATGTTGATTGGTTCAATTTCAAAGGGTTTTGTTCCTTATTATTTAATCGCCAAAAAAGACTTTACACTAAATATGTTACCTTTTGTGTTGGTCGTTGGTTTATTAATGGGTGTATTAGGCGCCTATTTCCGGCGAGGATTCCAATGGGCAGGTAAGCATAGTGCACTGAGCTCACAAATTTTATGGCAATTACCATTAGCAGCTTTAATAACAGGTTTAATTGCGATGTTTATGCCCGAAATTATGGGAAATGGTCGCGGATTAGCTGAGTTTGCATTTGTGAATACAGATTATCATTTAGCACTTTTCTTATTGGTGGGTGCATTATTAAAAGCAGTTGTGACGATCATGACAATAAAAGGTGGGGCATCAGGTGGGACATTAACACCATCGATTGCTATTGGTAGTTCACTTGGTGTGTTGATTGGCTTTGTCTATGTATTGTTTGTACCCAGCGCATCACTTGTCCAAGCAGGTGTCATTGGCGCCGCAGGCTTCTTAGCAGCTTCCCAGCAAGCGCCACTAATGGCATTATTTATGTTATTTGAGGTTTGTCATTTAGATTATTCAGCACTGTTGCCAATGGGGCTGTCAGTTGCTCTGGCTAGTGCTTCATCAAAATGGATTTTAAAATAGTATAGATTGTTAACAAAAAAGTGGTTGCGACGTTTGTTCCGTCGCAACCACTTTTTAAGTATTATAAATTTAATTAACTAACTAGTCTTCTCTTTCGGGTAGAACCATCCAAAGAACAAGATAAATAATTAGACCAGGCACCGGTGTCAGGGTCAATAGAACCCAAATCAAACGAAGTAAAGCAACGCTCCAACCGAAACGCTCAGCTATTCCGCCAATAACACCAGCAAAAATACGATGATTTTTTGAACGATATAGATTCATTTGTATTCCCTCCTTGTGAAGCCTTTCCCTAAGTATAACGTAATATGACAGAAATAGGGTGATTTGACTCTTACCTATGGGGCTTTAGTAGATTAAGTAATGTTTATTTTAAAATTTTGCAGCAGCACGTTTAACCAGTCGTGAATTTGCAAATAACGTTGCTAAGAAAATGCAGCCTAGATTTGCAAATGTGAATATGATAAAGACGCCAGCTGTTCCTTGTGCCGCAATCAGCATTGGGAAAATCAAGCTAATGACGAAGTTTGTCAACCAAGTCATGGCTGTACCAATGGCGTTAAAAGTTGTTTTTAATTGCTGTGGGAACATTTCAGATAGTAGTAACCAAGTTGTTGGACTGACTAAACCTTGTTGAGTAGCCAAAAAGAATGACAATATAATTAATACTAATATATTATTCATTGATGCTGCTAGTGGTGATGTTTTCATTACCCAGCTCAATAGTCCTAAACTAAATACGTTGGCAATTAGGCCAATAGTTAATAAACGGTAGGGTGATAAACGCTCTACAACTGGTTTACCAACAAAAATGGCTAATGAAGAAACGACACCAATTAGCACGTTTCCATACAATGAGCCACCAGATCCCAGACCAACTTTTTCAAGAATGACAGAACCGTAGTACATGACCGTATTAATACCAGATGCTTGTTGAATAAAACCAACCGTAATACCAGCACCTAGTAAGTAAAGAGCAGATTTTGATGAAAAAATCTGATGCCAATCGGCTTTGTCACCCTGTTTTACTGATTCCTTTGCTTCGATGACATTTTCATGAATATCGTTTTTGGAGAATCCAAGTTCTTTGAAGATATGACGCGCATGGTCACGCTTCTGTTGTAACAAATACCAAAATGGACTGTTTGGTATTTTTGATGATGCTATCCAGAGTAAAATTGCGGGGATGGCAGCCGCCAACATCATAATTCGCCAGATTGGATGCCAATCAGGCCAAATAGTTCCCAGAATGGCATTGACAGTAAAGGCGGCTAATTGCCCAAGAACAATACCAATGGCATTTTTGTTAACATTCTGAGCTTCTAACGTTTCTGGAGAAACTTCATTTAGATACAATGGCGATAAACTGGATGCGCAACCAACAGATAAGCCAAGAATGAATCGCGAGATAATCAGCATCCATGCATTAACGGACAAAGCACAAGCGAGGGTTGCTACCGTAAAGATAGCGGCCACCCACTGTAATAATCGTTTACGTCCGAGCTTATCGGCAAGGGTTGTGTTTGCTAATGCACCAAACATACAGCCAAGTACGAGGGCACTAGAAATTAAGCCTTGCAGAGTTGGTGACGCCCCCAATTGATCAGGCCGATTAATGAAGGTTAATGCCCCATTAATCACCCCAGTATCGTAACCAAATAGAAAACCACCCAAAGCAATCACATATGAGGTATAACTCAAAAACGGATTATTCTTTTTCGGACCAGATTTCTCTTTATGCAAAATTAATACACTTCCTTTCAAAAATTCATTCAATAAATAATTACATAAACCATTGTTATGAAGTATTAAACAAGTGATGAAAGTATGACAATACTTGTCAGAAGTTAACAATTTCTACTTATTAGTGTAATAACACGAAACTTAAATGAAAATTAAAAATGTGTGGTGCGGATATGAAAGTATAAATGAAAAAAGTCGAAGAGATTTGGGTAAAAATACCCGGGTCTCTTCGACTAGTTAAAAGCTTTCTAAATTTGTGATTGGAACAACGTTACACTCGGCTTCAAACCGCTTTGATTCACACTCTGCATAAACGTGTTCCAAAAGACTGAAGCCTCAATGTAACGAGATGTCACTGTTCCTGATCTACGCTGCGCTACGATCAAAAACCGTGCCACCGTCGTTACACACCGGCTTCAAAGCATCTTTTGTCACACTCTGATTAAACGTGTTCACAAAACTGAATTCTCAATGTAACGCCGTATGGACTCTTCCCGTCCTACGCGTTGCTTCGGCCAGAAACAGCCCAAACAACGTTACACACCGAATTCAAACCACTTTGATTCACACTCTGATTAAACAAATTGTTCTGACAGGCGCAGGAACTCGTCGATATCTTTTTTCACTAAATCAGCGCCAGCCTGCCAAAAGTCTGGTTTTGTTAGGTCAACACCGAGGTGCTTCTTAGCTAATTCTTCGGTCGTCATATTTGCTGTATCACGTAATAGTGAGATATAGGCTTCCTCAAAATTATCTTGTGTTTGTGCCCAGGCATAAATTCCCTGGCTGAATAGGTAACCAAAGGTATATGGGAAGTTGTAGAATGGGACATCATCAATATAGAAGTGTAACTTAGATGCCCAGAAGTGTGGGTGACGTTCATCCAAAATACCACCAAAGGCTTGCTTTTGTGCATCATCCATTAATTCGTTTAATCGTGAAGCCGGCACAAAACCACCTCCACGTTCTTCGTAGAAACTCTTTTCGAATAAGAAACGCGTGCGGATGTTTAAGAACATCGCAATGGGATTATCCATCTTTGCATTAAGCAAAACAACTTTTTCGGCATCTGACTTGGCATTTTGTACATTGGCATCAGCAATCAACATTTCGGCAAAGGTTGATGCGGTTTCAGCAACATTCATCGCATAAGAATCGCGCCAAACAGGCAAATCAGTTAATACAGAGGTGTGGAAGCCATGACCGATTTCGTGAGCAATTGTTGCCGAATCATTGACAGAACCGGTAAAGGTAGTAATGATACGAGACTCACGAATGTCAGGAACACTTTCCATCCAAGCACCAGGGGTTTTACCTTGACGGTTTTCAGCTTCAATCCATTGGTTTTCAAACGCATGTTGCGCAAAAGCGGCCATTTTAGGAGAGTACTTACCAAAATTCTTAATGATAAAGTCAGCGGCTTCGTCATAGGTCATGGTTGTTGGTTCATAGTCACCTAATTTTGTAATGGGTGCTGATTGGTCTTGCCAACCGATTTTGTCTAATCCTAATAATTCTGCTTTACGTTCAAAGTAAGCTTTAAACATATCTTTGTTATCATCGACAACTTGCCACATCGTCTCCAAGGTTTCACGAGACATCCGATTTAATTCAAGCGGTTCCTCAAGAAAATCCTTGTAGCCATGTGCTTTTTGTTCTGTTAAACGAGAACCTGCCAAATGGTTGAGGGTATCTGCAGCCAAGTTCTCAGCGCTTCCCCACATTTGCTCATATTGGTGCATGATTTCGGCGCGTGTCTCATCGTCAGGATAATCATCGATTCTGTTCAAAGCTTGACCAGCAGACAATTCTTGTTGTTCACCATTTTCATCGGTATAAGTCATGGTCAAGCCAGCACTGATGGTATCGTAGTGCTCTGACCAAGCCTTAAGACTATCAAGTTTCAAGGTATTCAATAATTCTTCGGTCTGATCATCTAATAAACGGTCAGCTTGTGAGCGTAATTCATTCAGATAAAAAGCAACGGGTGCGACACTTTTTTCAGCGACAGCTTGTTTAAATTCTGCGTCTGAGAATGTTGTTAGTAACTTGGCAAATGCATTTAAGGCAGCCTGGTAGGCAACATCCAACTCAGAAACTTTTGTTTGATAAGGACGATAAGCGGGGTTTGTATAGTCAGCTGCTGATAAGGCATTGACGAACAAAGCAGCTGTGCGTAGGCCGGAAAAGATAACTTGGTTGTCATCAACGAGCTTAGCAAAGCCTGAAAAATCATCGTCTTCTTTGACATCATAAGTAGCAACATTATTTTTTAAATCAGTGATTTGATGTGCTAGTAGTAATAATTTATCTGCAAATTCAGGTGATTCGATACCACCAGGGTAGATAGGATCTAAATCCCAGTTTAATGAATATGTCATTTTATCTCTCCGTTAATCTCATATTATTTTAATTATTTTAGCATAAATAGGGGGATGAGTATATGGAGGTTAAAGAGCTGTTGATTGTGTTGGCACGGGTTTATATTTTGACTCTACATGATACATATGCTAATCTATAGCTCATAAATACGAAAAGTGAGGGCTGTCCATTGAAGAATTAATACCAGGTTGAAATTGCAAAACGACTAATCCCATATTTAATGGGGTAGTGTCGGCATTTTCAGGTGGTATGGTGACTTCATGGGCGGCTTTTTTTGTGCGCTCTATGTTATTTTTACTACCTGATTTATTTAAATGGGGTAACAATATGAGCACAATTGAATTAAAAAAGTTAACTTTTGGTTTTGGTAATCAAACTCAGTTGTTGTTTGATCAAACCAATTTAATCATTGACACAAATTGGAAATTAGCTTTGATTGGTCGTAATGGTCGTGGTAAAACAACGTTGCTAAAGTTGATCATGGGTGCATACCCTTATCAGGGGAGTATCGTCCATCAAACAGCTTTCAATTATTTTCCACAACCAATCAAAGATGGCACGCAACTGACTTATTTTGTTCTGACTGAACAGAATGATATTGAGAGCTGGCGGATAGAGAAAGAATTAAATTTATTACAAGCAGATCCAAATATTTTGTGGCGACCATTTGATAGTCTTTCGGGTGGTGAACAAACAAAGGCATTACTAGCGCTGCTTTTCAGTGATGATCAACCCTTTCCATTGATTGACGAACCAACAAATCATTTGGATCAACGGTCAAGACAACAGGTAGCAAAGTATTTGAAGGCAAAAAATCAGGGCTTTATATTAGTGAGTCATGATCGATCATTTGTTGATGAGGTCGTTGACCATGTGGTTGCCATTGAAAAGCAGCAACTGATGCTATATCAAGGAAATTTTTCTGTTTATGAAAAACAGAAAGCTATTCGAGATAATTATGAAATAGAACAGAATAAAAAGTTAAAATCAGAGATTAGCCGGTTAAAGCAAACAGCTGCTGAAAAAGCAGAATGGTCACGCGGACGAGAAAGAGATAAATATGGCAAGCCGAATGTAAAAGGGAGTGGCGCGATTTTTGACACTGGGGCTATCGGTGCACGAGCTGCACGGACAATGAAACGTTCAAAAACGTTGGTTAACCATATGGAACAACGGATTGAATCAAAAGAAAAGTTACTTAAAGAAATCGAAACGACTGATTCGCTGATAATGAATGTTAAATCGAGCTATCATAGGCGGCTACTAGTAGTTGAAAATTTACAGCTAGGTTATGACAATCAAGCATTATTTCAACCGGTTTCTTTTCAATTAGAGACAGGGCAGCGAATTGCACTGCAAGGACCAAATGGTTCGGGAAAATCCTCAATTATTCATTATTTATTGGGAACGTTTAGTGGCCAGGCAAGAGGCAGCGTTGATTTAGCTCAAAATATACCGATTAGTTATGTTCGACAAAATTATGAGGATAATCATGGGACATTACCTGAATTTGCCCAAGAGCATCATTTGGTTTATGAAGAATTGCTAAACAACCTACATAAATTAGGATTAGAGCGCCAGGTGTTTGAAAATCGAATTGAAGATATGAGTATGGGACAACGTAAGCGAGTCGAGTTGGCTAAATCACTAGCAACTCCAGCCGAATTGTTTATTTGGGATGAACCATTGAACTATTTGGATGTTTTTAATCACGAGCAATTAGAGCAGGTGATTAAACTAGTGAAACCCACGATGCTGATTATTGAGCATGACAAAACTTTTATAAATAATATCGCGACACAAGTGATAAAACTCCATGGGAAATAAATATAAATTGTAAATTTTGTAGTGATGCAGAAAGCAGCTAAATCCTTATGATATAATACGTTGAGTGAGTTTCGTAGGTATAAGATAAGGATTTAAAAATGGTAAAACAACATAAAAAATGGTCTCGCAAAAGAAAAATATGGACAGTCGCAACAACATTAGTAGTGATTGTTGGTGCAGCTGTCCTGGGCGCTGGTGGTTATTTCTTTCACGTGGCGGAAGTAAGAGCAGAAAAGGATTTTGTTGGTAGTGGTTTGGTTAGCAAGAAGAATCCGTTGTATCCGCAACAACAGAAATGGCTAGCTGCTGATACAAAAACATGGCATTTAAAAGCTAAAGATGGCACAAAATTAGTCGGCTCATACTTACCGGCGACACAAGCAACTAATAAAACAGTGATTGTGATTCATGGATTTGGTGTTGATCATAAAGCCATGGCACCATATGGTGAGATGTTCCATCGCATGGGTTATAATGTGTTGATGCCTGATAACCGTGCGGCCGGTAAGTCTGAAGGTAAGTATATTGGTTATGGGTATCTCGATGCGAAAGATTACAAAGGGTGGATCAACGAAGTAATTGCCAAAAATGGTAAACAAAGTCAAATTACTGTGATGGGTGCATCGATGGGTGGCGCAACCACCATGATGTTGTCTGGTATGAACCCACCAAAACAGGTTCAGGCTTATGTTGAGGACTCTGGGTATACATCTGTGGCCGATGAGTTACATTATGAAGCCGGCAATATGTATGGGCTGCCAGATTGGTTAGCAAATATCCTTATCCCGGTTGTTTCAGGATATTCAAAAGTATTAGCTGGTTATAGTTATGGTGAAGCTGATGCAGAAAAGTTATTGGCACAAAACAAGCGACCAATGCTTTTTATTCATGGTGATAATGATAAATTTGTACCAACGAAGTTTCTGAAGCCTGTCTATGAAGCAAGTAATGGGCCAAAAGAAAAATATTTGGTACCAGGCGCTGCGCACGTGGAATCATATCGCACCGATCCAGTAAAGTATGAGGCAACTGTGCAGAAGTTTTTGAATATGTACTTTAAATAGAGAAAAATTAAATAAGAAAGGAATATTATGGCTGAACACTATTACACAGCAAATCCAACAACAGCACATGATGAACATACTTGGACGTTTTCGTTGTTTGACGATCCAGTAACATTTACGACCGATGCAGGTGTTTTTTCAAAAGGAACGGTTGACTACGGGACGCGTACAATGTTGACGGCATTTAATCAAAATATTCCAGCAGGAAAAATTTTGGATCTTGGTGCCGGCTATGGACCAGTGGCAGTTAGTTTGGCGAAGGTCATGCCAAATCGTGAATTTGTTGCTGCTGAAATTAATGAGCGTGCCGTGGAGTTAGTTGCCCGTAATGCTGAACAGAATCAGGTTGGGCAACAAATTACCGCAATACAGTCTGATCGGTATGAGCATGTATCAGGAAAGTTTGCCGCAATTTTGACTAACCCACCAGTTCGAGCTGGTAAGGAAATTGTGACGGACATGATTAGTGGTGCAGTGGACCACCTGGTTACCGGTGGGACATTGACGGTTGTCTTACAAAAGAAACAGGGCGCACCATCTGCCAAAAAGCTAATGGCTGAATTGTTTGGGAATGTGAAAACAATTGCCAAAGATAAAGGATATTACATTTTGGAGAGTAGCTATGTCGGCACCGTTAACAACTGATCAAGTTAACTATTTTATGGGTCTTGCATTAGCTGAGGCGCGTAAGGCCGCTGTTATCGGCGAAGTTCCGATTGGGGCGATCGTTGTCCAAGATGGTCAGGTCGTTAGTCATGCATTTAATTTACGTGAGCATATGCAGGATGGTAGTCAACATGCTGAATACCAAGCAATTATAGAAGCTAACCGGCAGTTACATTCATGGCGATTACCGGAGACACAATTGTTTGTGACATTAGAACCTTGTATTATGTGCGCAGGTTTGATTCAGCAAACCAGAATTACAGATGTTTATTATGGTGCAGCTGATCCTAAAGCTGGTGGTGTCACGTCAATGTATGAATTGTTGAGTGATACACGCCTAAATCATCAAGTAAATGTTCATGCAGGCGTACGCGCTGATGAAGCGAGTGCCTTACTAAAACAATTTTTTAAGGCAGTTAGAAAGCGAAAAAAGGCTGAGAAGCGGGCACGACATTTGGCTGCAGAAAATACTGGTCAAAAATGAAATTCCTTGCTATAATATAGTTCGTGGGGCAAATGCGCACTTCGAATTGTGTCAGGGTCGGAAGGCAGCAGCACTAAGGAGACCGTGTATTGTGCTTCACTTCTTAAGAAATTTAGTAGAGACTGGAACTAAAAATGTTCTGGTCTCTTTTTGTTTAAAATTTTGTTGTTTATGTTCCAAAAATTTTTAGCATAAACACGTGTCAAAAGTCTAAAAGTCAACTGTTATCACAAGGCGTTTTCTGATATTATTATTAATGATAGTTACAAATAGGTCAGTGAAAAATAGCTGATGAGAAAGGGGTCACAAGTCATGGCATATCAGGCGTTATATCGGACATGGCGTCCACAAAAATTTAGCGATATGATTGGTCAGGAAATCGTGACCAAGACTTTAAAAAATGCCATTATTACTGGACAAATAACTCATGCTTATTTGTTCAATGGCCCTAGGGGAACGGGTAAAACCTCAGCGGCCAAGATTTTTGCGAAGGCGATTAATTGTTTACACCCCGTGGATGGTGAACCAGATGGTACTTGTGAAATTTGTCAGGCGGCTGATAATGGTACACTTGGCGACATTATTGAACTGGATGCGGCATCAAATAATGGTGTCGATGAGATTCGTGAAATTCGTGAAGATGTGACTTATGCACCAACACAGGCAAAATATAAAGTATATATTATCGATGAGGTGCACATGCTGTCGACCGGTGCCTTTAATGCCTTGTTAAAAACACTGGAAGAGCCACCTGCTAACGTTATTTTTATTTTGGCAACGACTGAGCCACAGAAAATCCCGGCAACTATCATTTCACGTACGCAACGTTTTGATTTTAAGCGAATCAACGCGCAATCAGCGTATGAACGGATGATTTATATCCTGGATCAACGTGGCAATACGTATGATGAAGCGGCGTTGAAAGTGATTGCCAATGCGGCTGACGGGGGGATGCGTGATGCATTAACTATTTTAGATCAGGCCTTATCGTTTGGTGACGGCCATGTGACATTGGAAAATGCCTTGTTAGTCACCGGATCAGTTACCCAGACGTTACTTGGTAAGTACGTTGAAGCCGTCGTTAACCAAAATACCAAGCAAGGGTTAGCAAAGTTGTCTGAAGTTTTGGATGAAGGTAAAGACGCCAATCGTTTTGTGGAAGATTTGATTAGTTATGCGCGTGATTTATTGCTGTATACTGAAGCGCCTGAGTTGGTGACGCTGGTACCAGATGAGACGTTTACGCAGTTAGCAAAAACGCAATCGGCAAATATCTGGTACAACATGATTGATACGCTGAATAATACACAGCAACAATTACGATTTACGAACCGGCCTGCTATTTATCTTGAAGTGTTGACTGTTAAATTGAGTCAACCGGTTGGTCAAGGTCAAGGCCAAGCTGTTCCGTCAGCTTCGCCAACAGTCGATCACACTGCTGCGGCTGTGGAACCAGACCGTCAGTCATCGAAGCAACAACCAACACCTAGTTCAGCAGCTGAACCAGCACAATCAGTGGCTCTTGATCAGGAAGGTTCTCAGCCAGCGCCAGAATCAGCACTAATGACTAGCCAAAAGACACGAGTTGCACCACATGTTAGTGAAGACCAAGCGGCAGTGTTTAGCGTTTTGTCTGAAGCTACTCGCGGCGATTTAGATCGGGTAACAGCGATTTGGGGTGACATGATTAATATGTTGCCAGTGCCTGAGCAGGCGATGCTAAATGTTTCACGCCCTATTGCAGCATCAAGTAATGGTCTAGTTGTTGCCTTTGATTTTGATGTCATTCGGGTCAATGCGATGCGTAAGGCTGATTTATTGCAGACAATGGTCACACAAATTCGTGAATTAACACAAGCACAGCATGAGCGTCAGTTAGTCTTTATTACAACGGAAAGTTGGCCGGTATTACGTTCAAAGTTTGTTGCGCAATTGCCAAAGCATAAGCAACAAACGCCAGCAGTTAATCCAGATGTTGAAGAAGCGGATACGACAGAAGATAACCTAGTAACAGAAGCAAAAACAATTTTTGATGCAGGAATTGTCGAAGAAATTGATGATTAAATATAAGAAATGAGGAAATGATAAATGTTCGGTGGACAAAATATGCAACAAATGATGAAGCAAGCTAAGAAGATGCAAAAGCAAATGGAAGATGAGCAAGCTGACATTGCTAAGACTGAATATGTCGGTCATGCACCATCAGATTTAGTTTTAGCGACATTTAACGGTGATCGTGAACTAAAGGATCTACAAATCAAGGAAGAAGTTGTTGATCCAGAAGATGTGGATAGCCTATCAGACATGGTCATTGTTGCCGTAAATGATGCGTTGAAGCAAATTGATCAAGATTCACAAAAGCGTTTGGGACAATTTGCACCAAAGGGTATGTTCTAAAAGGCTGTAGAAAGAAGGCGGACGTATGCAGTATCCAGAGCCGATTGCAAAATTAATTGATAGTTATACAAAATTACCAGGTATTGGCATAAAGACTGCAACACGATTAGCGTTTTATACAATCGACATGCCAGAGGAAGATGTTACTAGTTTTGCGCAATCGTTGATTTCTGCAAAGCGCGATCTACAATTCTGTTCGGTATGTGGTAACTTAACCGAAACGGATCCGTGTGTGATTTGTTCAGATGACAGTCGTGATCAGAGCCAAGTACTAGTGGTTGCCGAAGTGAAAGATTTAATGGCGATTGAAAATACGGGCGAATATCGTGGCTTGTACCATGTCTTACATGGCGTCTTATCACCGCTTGAGGGTAAGGGACCAGATGATATCAATATTGAGACGCTGGTTAACCGCTTGCAAAAAGACGAAACGATTCAAGAAGTGATTGTTGCAACCAATGCTAACGCTGAGGGAGAGGCAACAGCCATGTATCTGTCGCGGTTACTAAAACCGGCAGGAATCAAAGTATCGAGATTAGCGACGGGACTATCAGTTGGTAGTGATATTGATTATGCTGATCAAATTACATTAATTAAGGCGGTTGAAGGGAGGACACAGCTGTGATATTTAAGTTACATAGTAAGCGTCCAAAATTTGACCAACAAGCCTATGATAAACGGTTGTCAGACGCTATCGAGCATGCGAAATACGAGTATGAAAAAGCGCGTAATTCTGAGACAGCTATGTTTGAAAGCGATATTGCCCCACGGATGATTAAAGCAGAGACGGCCAAAGCAAAGCAAAAGTATTTCTTTTTACTACGTGCTGCCCGCCAAAGAGGTATGAAGGGTCATTGGTCAACTGCATTTGTTCATCCTGAGTAATGTAAAAAGATAACAAAGGGTATATAAAATTACTATTTTTTTGGGTAATTTACTAAATAAGGGGTCGAAACTATTTTGTATCGGCTTCTTTTTGGTATAATAAAAAATATAGAATAATTAGAAAGCGGTGAATACATGTCAGGGACATTTATCACATTTGAGGGTCCTGATGGCGCGGGGAAAACATCGGTGCTACGAGCAATCGTGCAAAGGTTGACGCCGTTACTAGGTGATAGGTTAGTTTTAACAAGAGAACCAGGCGGCAAAGATAGCCAAGTTGCTGAAGCGATTCGTGACTTGGTTTTAGATCCTAATTTGCCCAGCATGGACGCTTGGACGGAAGCCTTACTCTATGCAGCGTCACGTCGGCAACATTTAGTTGACACGGTCTTGCCAGCATTAGCAGCTGACAAGGTTGTTGTCAGTGATCGTTACGTCGACAGTTCCATTGCCTATCAAGGTGGTGGTCGTGATTTGGGGATTAAGTCAGTGACAACGATTAATCAGTTTGCCACCAAAGGCGTAATGCCCACAGCAACTGTTTACTTAGATATTCGTCCTGAAGTTGGGCTACAAAGAATTCAGGAAAACCGTCAAGATGAGATCAATCGTTTAGATGTTGAAGCACTATCATTTCATCAACGGGTAACGGATGCTTATCATCAGTTGGCAGCGCAATATCCAGAACGGTTTCTAATTATTAATGCCGAGCAAGACTTGGCTGATGTTATAACAGATACATGGACAGCATTGATGCCAATACTTGGTATGCATGACTAGGAGGTTTCCACATTATGAAGATGATTATCGCAATTGTACAAGACAAGGATGCTAATAAATTAGGTGGCAAGTTTGTGAAGGCAAATGTTCGCGCAACACGACTAGCAACATCCGGTGGTTTCCTTCGCTCTGGAAACACAACTTTTATGATTGGTATTGAAGATGACCGCGTACAAGAGGTATTGGATTTGATCCATGATACATCACATACACGTAAGCAATTTATGACACCAGCAGTTAGTCTTGATGTGTCAATGGAATCAACAGCTGCCACACCAATGGAAGTTCAAGTTGGTGGTGCGACGGTGTTTGTTCAAGATGTTGAACAATTCCACCGCTTCTAAGAGGTGCTCATGAACGCCAAAGAATTAATTACACGCGTTATGGCGTTACAGCCCCAATTGATTGCGCAACTACAAAAGGCGTTAGCAAGTCAACAGCTTGCTCACGCTTTTTTATTTACTGGACCAGCTGGTCGGGGGCAAGAACTGGTTGCGGATTGGCTAGCCATGCGCTTGATGTGTCAACATGTTACGCCTGATGGACAACCTGATGGTACATGTGATCAATGTCAGCGAATTATGCAACATGAACATCCCGATGTCATTGAGGTACAGCCCGATGGTAAAAGTATTAAGGTCGATCAAGTGCGTTTTTTGAAGGATGAATTTACAAAAACGGCTGTAGAAGGTCAACAAAAAATTTTCATTGTTGCAGGCGCTGATACGATGACGACTAGTGCTGCCAATGGTTTATTGAAGTTTATTGAAGAGCCAGCCCAAGGGCAAACAGCTATTTTGATTGCTGAAAATCGGTCGCAAATCTTACCGACAATTATTTCACGAACACAAGTGATTAATTTTTCAGCGGTGAGCGATGAACAGTTTAAAGAAGAATTGTTGGCGATGGGTTATACGGCAAAACAGATCCCCTTGGTACAATCATTAACGGATAGTACAGTTGTTGCTGAAGAATGGTTGACTGACGATTGGTTTGAACATGCCACTCAGGCAACGATTGATTTAGTATCAATGATATTAAAAAATTCCGACCAAGCTTTTACTTTAGTGCAAACGGTTTATGTCCCGTTGGCATTGGATGCGGCACACAATAAGACCTTATTGATGATGTTGGGACAAGCTTGGCGCGATATACTATTGTTAAAAACAGGGGTGCAGGATAGCCGTTTTACAGATGAGTGGGCAAATGCTGCCCAGCACTTTAAAACAGAAACGTTATTGGCTGTCATTAGCATCGTATTAGCAGCTCCACAGCGCTTAGAAAAGAACATTAATTTTCAAACAACATTAGAAGCAACGATACTGGAAAGTCAATTTAAGTTAGCAGGTTTATCATGAAACAACAGAAGAGTTTTGGCAAACAGACGATTGGTACTTTATATCTAGTACCAACACCCATTGGGAATCTTGGAGATATGACCAACCGTTCAATTCAAGTCATGCAAGCGGCGGATGTGATTGCTGCTGAAGATACGCGGCATACACAACAATTGCTGAATCAGTTTGAAATTACAACGAAGCAAATCTCTTTTCACGAACACAATAAAGAAACACGTATCCCGGAATTAGTTGCGCGTCTTCAAGCAGGGGAGAGTATCGCGCAGGTGTCAGATGCGGGGATGCCGTCAATATCAGATCCTGGTCATGAATTGGTGAAAGCCGCTATTTTAGCTGATGTACCAGTCGTGCCTATTCCTGGTGCCAGTGCAGGTATAACAGCATTGATTGCATCTGGCTTGGCACCACAGCCGTTTATGTTCTATGGATTTTTACCACGGAAACCAAAAGAACAATTGCGTGAGCTTGAAACGCTCAAAGCACATCGGGAAACAATGATTTTTTATGAGGCTCCTCACCGTCTAGGTAAGACCTTGCAGTCTATTGAAAAAGCATTTGGTGCTGAGCGACAAGTTGTATTAGCTCGCGAACTTACCAAACGTTATGAAGAGTTTTTGCGCGGAACGGTCGCAGAATTGGTTGCTTGGACAACCAACAATGAGGTGCGTGGTGAATTCGTGGTCCTTGTTGCTGGGAATGATGACGTACTTGAAGCATCAGACGAAGATCCATTAGCTGAACTGTCAGCGGTTGATGCGGTTAAAGAATTGGTAGCGAGTGGTTTGAAACCAACGGCTGCAATTAAAAAGATTGCCAAACAACGGTCACTTGATCGCCAAACACTTTATTTAAAATATCAAGGAGAGAATAAATAATGGCTGTAGAATTCCGTATGCCACATGATGTGGTTTACTATGAAGCAGATGTCACCGGTAAATTGAGTTTGCCAATGATTTATAATTTGGCAATTCTAAGTTCAACGCAACAAGCGATTGATTTAGATATTGGTCCGGAATATACTCATGCCAAGGGATTGGGATGGGTCGTATTACAACAACTCGTCACAATTAAACGGCGACCAAAAGATGGTGAAACCATCACTTTATTTACCAAAGCCAAGCAATTTAATCCTTTCTTTGCTAAACGTGAGTACCGATTAATTGATGCTGACGGTAATGACCTTGTGATTATGAACGGTTTATTTTCAATGATTGATATGAATAAGCGAAAGTTAGCCCGTATTCCAAAGGATATGGCAGAAGCTTATCAGCCAGAACATGTTCGTAAAATTCCACGTGATCCTGAAGTAACACCATTTGATGAAACGCGTGATGCTGATTATGTGCAAGAATATGTGGTCCGGTACTTAGATATTGATTCTAATCATCATGTGAATAATTCTAAATATGCTGAATGGATGAGCGATGTGTTACCGGTCGAATTTTTGACAAGTCATGAGCCAACATCTATGAACATTAAGTATGAGCACGAAGTTTTACCTGGTAATAAAATTAAATCAGAAGTGCAACTTGTTGATAATGTCACAAAGCACCGGATTTGGTTTGGGGATGTGCTTTCAGCTGAAGCCACAATCGAGTGGACGGCAGCCAATAATTAAGCTAAACTAAAAGTAATTAAGACAATAAGGAGAGTTGATATGTCTGTATTAGTATTAGGGGGAGCTGGCTACATTGGTTCTCATATGGTAGCTACGTTACTAGCTGACCATCGTGATGTTGTCGTTGTTGACAATTTGTTAACGGGGCATCGTGCTTCAGTACCTGAGGGGGTGCCATTTTACGAAGTTGATATTCGTGATAAGGCAGCATTGACTGAAGTGTTTGAAAAAGAAAATATTGAGCAAGTTGTTCACTTTGCAGCTTCTTCAATCGTACCAGAGTCTGTTGAAAAGCCATTAAAGTACTTTGATAACAATGTGTACGGTATGATTAACTTACTTGAAGTGATGTTGGACTTTGACGTGAAGCAAATTGTCTTCTCATCAACAGCTGCAACATATGGTGTGGCCAAGGAAAATCCTATTAAGGAAACAACACCACAAAATCCAATCAATCCTTACGGTGAATCAAAGTTACAAATGGAGCACATTATGAAGTGGGCTGATCAAGCTTATGGATTAAAGTGGGTTGCCTTGCGTTACTTTAACGTTGCGGGAGCCAAGGCTGATGGTTCAATTGGTGAAGATCACCCAACTGAGACACATTTGGTACCAATCATTTTGCAAACAGCTTTGGGACAACGTGAGAAGATTATGATGTTTGGTGATGATTACAATACGCCGGATGGATTTAACGTCCGTGACTATGTACATGTGATGGACTTGGCTGATGCGCATGTGTTGGCTTTGGACTACCTGGCTAAAGGTAATGAGTCAAATCAGTTTAACTTGGGATCTGCTAATGGCTTCTCAGTTAAGCAAATGGTTGAGGCTGCGCGTGAAGCAACTGGTCAACCAATTCCTGCTGAAGTTGCTCCTCGTCGTGCTGGTGATCCCGATTCATTGGTTGCTTCATCAGACAAGGCACGGGAAGTCCTTGGTTGGGATCCTAATTATGATGATGTGAAAGAAATTATTAGTACTGCTTGGAACTGGCATCAAACCCATCCAAATGGTTATGGTGATCGGTAAGTAGTAAACAGTAGATCAATGTATGAAGTATCTTGAATCATCGTTCAAGTACAGAGACATTGGTCTTTTTTATTTAAGAAAGGTAGCGGAATGCTGGAGTATTTGACGACACGACGGACGGGTCTGATGTATGCATATACGGTTTGTGTTAGTTTAATGTATTTACTTGTGCTTGGTCAGTCGGAAGAAAAGATGCATATTGGTTTTTTCTTGATTCTGATTTGTTTTTTGCCATTGATGATTATCATGGATCTTGCATTAATTGGCCGAGAAATGTATCGGCGATATAAGACGTATAAGCAGGCACATTCATCTGAACCTTTATATCGTGAAAAATTATTGGATTATGTGACAGATTCATCTGCATGGCAAGTACCAAACTATGTTATTTATTTATTGCCAGTTATTATTATAATTCAATTTATTAGTTTGATTTGGGTAAAACAGTTCTTGGATATTATTCTAGTTTGTGTGGCTATTATCTTAGGGATTTGGTTATTTGTACGGCAATGGCGACAAAAGTGATATGAATTGGTTTGCAACCTAATTCAAACCGCTTTTGTTCACACTCTATAAACGTGCTCCAAAAGGCTGAAGCCTCAATGTAACGAGATGTCACTATTCCTGATCTACGCTGCGCTACGATCAAAAACAGTGCCACCGTCGTTACATACCGGCTTCAAAACACCTTTTGTCACACTCTTGCTTAAACGTGCTCACAAAAGCTGAATTCTCATTGTAAGTCAATTTAGAATAATCCTGTTCTTCGCTTTGCTACGAACAAAATTATCCTAAACAGCCTTACACCCGAATTCAACCCGTTTTTGTTCACACTCTTGCTTGATTAGCAGTGTTGTTCTGTTAAAATTGCGGTAAAATAGGTATTAGTATTTCACAAGTAGAGGAGCTAGTTGATATGAAAACCATTGCTTTTGATACAAGCAATCAACCTTTGAGCGTTGCATTATTTGAAGATGATAATCTGATTGATCAACGTGAAACTAATGTACACCGTAACCACTCAACCCAACTATTACCTTTTATTGATGAGTTGGTAAAGCAAGCCAATTGGACACCACAAGATTTAGACAATGTCATTGTTAGTCAAGGACCAGGTTCATATACTGGGTTACGTATTGCAGTGACAACAGCTAAGACACTTGCCTTCACACTAAATATCTCATTAACAGGTATTTCAAGCTTGGCATTGTTAGCAGCTAATGTGACAGATAGGAATGCCATCATTGTACCTATTATGGATGCTCGCAATCAAAACATCTATGCTGCGCAGTATCAATGGGAGTCAGAACGTCTAGTTGTACGTCAGCCCGATAAACATATGAATATTGATAAACTGCATGCCGCATTAGAAACGATGCAACAACCAATTATTTTTGTTGGTGAGTGGCAACGTTTTGAAGACCAATTACGTGAACTATTCCCAGTAGCAACGTTTGCGCAAGATAACTTGCCACATGCAGCTAATATGATGAGCTTAGTGCAGGACAGTACGAAGTTGACCGATATGGATGATATTCATCAATTTGTGCCAAATTATCATCGCCTATCACAGGCAGAGGCCGATTGGGCGAAGGCACATCCAGAGGATCAAGGTGGGCACGCCTATGTGGAAAAAGTTTAATCAATTAGTTCATTGGTGGGATAAACCTGTATCAGAGGAGATGCGAGAATTTCGACAAAAAATTGTTATTAAAGATTTTGAATTTGATCTAATGCCAGCTAAGCATTCAGATTTAGAAGATATTATGGCGCTTGAGAAAGCTGCCTATAATGATACAATTTTATGGCCGATGTCAGCATTTTCTGAAGAATTACGGCGAACGCGTGATCGGTTATATGTGATTGTACGTCAGCCTGAAACGGGTTCAATGGTGGCACTGATTGGAGCGGCTTTTCGTCCGGGTATCCATGAGGTCCACATTACCAATATTATGGTTACACCACATTGGCAAAGTCGGGGTGTAGGTACCTTTCTAGTAATGTACATGATGACGATTGCACAACAAATTAATTTTCACCGTATTTCCTTAGAAGTGCGTGTATCTAACAAACGGGCACAGCAACTGTATGAACGGTTGGGATTCCAAATTGTCCGGCGAAAAACGCGTTACTATGGCGAAGATGGTGGAGATGCATTTGATATGGCGCAAATACTAGGAAATCAAATAGATAATGAACTTCTTATATAAACATGACATGACCGCCGAGCAGATATATCAGCTCGCTGAAGCAGCATATCCAGCTGGTTCACCATGGCAATTAAAAACTTTTCAACAAGATTTAGAGAACGAGTATTCACATTATGTGGGGATGGTTGCTCATGATCAATTGATTGGCTTTGCCGGTGGCATTTATTTAGATGATGTTTTGGATATTAGCAATGTTGCTATCTTAAAAGAGCAGCAAGGCAAACATCTGGGAGAAATTTTATTGCGTGCTTGGTTTAATGAATTTTTTGATGGTACGAAGGTACTGTTAGAGGTTCGGGCAAGTAATCAAGCAGCGCAGCAGTTGTATCAGCGTTTAGGTTTTAAGACTTACCGTCAACGAAAAGCATATTATAATCACCCTGTGGAGGATGCTGATCTGATGATGTTAGAGCTACCGATACAGGTAAAGGAGTAGAGCATGACAGAAACACGTTATATCATGGCATTTGAGTCAAGTGCTGATGAAACGAGTGTGGCAATAATAAAAAATGGTGATGAAATCGTTAGTTTAGAGACAGCGACACAAATCAAGAGTCATCAAAGGTTTGGGGGGATTGTTCCTGAAGTTGCGAGTCGTCATCATATCGAACAGGTAACTATTTTAGCTGATGCAGCACTGGAAGATGCTCAGTTAACATACAGTGATTTAACCGCTATTGGTGTAACACAGGGGCCTGGATTAGTAGGTGCTTTGTTGATTGGGGTCACAGCCGCAAAAACAATTGCCTGGGCACATCAATTGCCGCTAGTGCCAGTATTACACCTGGCTGGTCATATTAGTGCAGCTAATTTCGTGGCACCTATTCAATATCCTGCACTTGCGTTGATGGTATCTGGTGGTCATACAGAGTTGGTTTTGATGCGCGAAGAGTACGATTACGTTGTTATTGGCGATACACGTGATGATGCTGCTGGTGAAAGTTATGACAAGGTTGGCCGGACAATGGGGCTAAAATACCCAGCTGGTAAGACTTTGGATAACATGGCTCATCGAGGTAAGCCTAACTATAAGTTGCCACGTGCCCTGATTGATGACGGTGCTTATGACTTTTCTTTCTCAGGGCTAAAAAGTGCGGTCATTAATTTGATGCATAACGCTGACCAACGTGGTGAAACTGTTAATCATGATGATTTAGCAGTTTCTTTCCAGGAAGCAGTGGTTGATGTGCTAGTAAGTAAAACCTCGCAGGCGTTAGACCACTATCAGGTAAAGTCATTCATTGTTGCTGGGGGGGTCGCAGCTAACCGTGGTTTGCGAGATGCGTTGACCGAAATGATGGCACAACGATCAAACATTGCATTTATTCCGGTACCTATTAAACTAGCTGGTGATAATGCAGCGATGATTGGTGCAGCTGTTGATATTGCTTACCGTCATGGTAAACGTGGCGATTGGACGTTAAATGCCAATCCTGCGCTTGAGTTTGAATATGAAGATGACTAAATAATAAAAAACGACGTTCAGCCAATTGACTGAGCGTCGTTTTGTGTAAATAATTACTTTTCTACTATATAATAGTCTTTAATTTGCGCGTTCTAATAGTGCTTCGCTAATGGCCACTAACGTATCCTTTGATTCACCCTCTGGCAATTGCGATAAGTAATCCAATGCTTTTTCAGTGTATTCGCTGGCTAGGTCGGTTGCTTCATCAACCGCACCAGAAGCAATAACCATATCACGTAATTGGATAGCCTCTTCATTGGTGATGCTTTCTTTTTTTGCCAAAAGCTTTTGAATCTCAGGTTTATTTTGCATGGCAATGATCAATGGGGCAGAATAGACTCCTTCGCGAACATCTTGTAGAGTTGGTTTGCCTAAGTCTTTTGTGGTTGATTGGTAATCTAAAATATCATCTAAAATTTGAAAAGCCATGCCAACATTGTAGGCAAAGTCGGTCACTAAGTTGACGAACTCTTCAGGAGCGTCACCATTTGTCGCACCTAATTGCGCAGAAAGTACAAACAAAGCGGCTGTCTTACCAGCGATTTGTTCTTTATAGTCGGCTAATGTCATATGACGATCATAATGATTAGTACGCTGGGTAAGCTCGCCAGTTAAAATGTTTTCTAGTAATTTCGTTGACTGACGAACAACTGTCATGTCGTCAGTATGAAAGGCTAGTGTTTTGAAGGTCGCAGCAAACAGGTAGTCACCAGCGTATGCTGCGATATCTTTGCCGAATTTTGATTGTATGCTCGGCGCATGGCGTCGCTCTGGTGAATCATCGATAATATCATCGTGGACAAGCGTTGCCGTGTGGAGCATTTCAATTGAGGCAGCAATATGTTTTAGTTTTGAAGCATTACCGGGGTAGAATTGCCCAATAATAATTACGAACGCTGGACGCAACATTTTGCCGCCAGCACGGAACATATCCAATAATGCTTTCTCAACTTCTTTATCATTTGCCTTTAATGAGTCCTGGATAATAAATAACACATCTTGGAGTTCTTTTTGAACTGATGGAAATCTTTCCCACATTTCGTGGATTTGCGTAAGTGATTGTTTCATTAATTTGGAATTCCTTAAATCTACTATATTGTGTAACATCAATTGACATAACGTCTTTTAAACTATCATCTATTATATATGAAAAAAAGCGAATCGACAGACGAATTTTAATCTCTTAAATTGTCAATCCAAGTGGAACACCTGTGATAAATAATACTCATTAGCCGACCGCCAGCCGAAGAGCTTACGTGGTCGGCTATTTATTTGCTTTACCATTAATTCAATGTAGTCATCTGAATAATTTTCCATCGCTATTCCTTTTGGAATATATTCCCTAACTAAGCCATTCGTATTTTCATTTGTTCCTCGTTGCCATGGCGCATGCGGATCAGGAAAATAAAATGCAACGTCAAATTCATCTGAAATCCGTTTGTTTGCGCCGAATTCTTTTCCACGATCAGGGGTAACCGTTTTAATTTCCTTACTTGAAGTCTGCAAAAAAATATGTTCGATAACATCCATGACATCTTGCGTCCGTTTTGATGCAGCTTTATGTGCTTTTAAAATTCTAGTTTTACGATCCGTCAGAGTAACTAGCACTTGCCCGCCAGTCTTTCCAACGATTGTGTCTAGTTCCCAGTCGCCGATACGCAGACGTTCATCTGCCTCGACTGGGCGTTCATGAATAGTGTGCGGGATAGGCAATTGACCGCGACGGTCAAGAAATCCACTGTGTTTTCTGGTTTTCCCACGATGCCGCAATTGACGTGCTATTCCGCGAGTACCGTGATTTTTCTTGATCATTAAATTGTCTCGATAGATACCTCTATAGATTGTGTTATAACTGATAACTTTGTATCCTGCATCCACAGACAACCTCCCAGCAATTTGTTCTGGTGACCAGTGCTTTTCTTGAATATCATTAATTATTTCCAGACGCAGCGACTCGTCATCTAGCTTTCGCTTACGGCGTGAATTTTTCCGATTACGAATATAGGCTGCATGAGCCTTCTCGGCTTGATAATTGATAACTGTGCATCGATGAATTTCTCTAGATATCGTTGAGATAGAACGGTCTAACTTCAAGGCAATCTGGCGCATTGACAGATGTTCTTGCAGCATTTCTTCTATACGTCCGCGATCAAATGCGGTAAGCTGTGTGTAATGATTCATTGCGAAACCTCGTATTCTGTATGTTCTAGACAAACTACATTCTACGCTGGTTCGCAATGAATCAGTTTTTATTTATCTTTGTGTTCCACTTCAAGTGTAAATTCGCCCTATAAAAAATAATTAACAATCTTGAGAGTTTATATTGGTATTTGGTTTTTAAATTGTGTATGATAAACATCGTTGTGATACGAAAAGCAGATAAAAAATTGTTTGAAAAAAATAAACAAAATGCTTGCGTATCAAGCATGACTGCTGTATCATGATCAAGTACGCGAAATGTGGGACACACGAAGAGGTGTCTCGCATATTAGTGTGCCATTGACGAGCAATGATGTGGGAGGTTGCGACACACCCGGCAGCATTGCCACGAGGCCCATTGCCATGGAGCCTTGTGGGGCGTGTCGGTAGTTTCCACGGAGTTAGTTTCATATTCCAATATGGACGAAGGGAGAATTTATATCATGGCAAATAAGAAAATTCGTATCCGTTTAAAGGCTTACGAGCACAAGATCTTGGATTCATCAGCTGAAAAGATCGTTGAAACGGCAAAGCGTACAGGTGCTGAAATTTCAGGTCCTATTCCATTGCCAACGGAACGCACGGTCTACACAGTTTTGAGTTCACCTCACAAGCACAAAGATGCACGTGAGCAATTCGAATTGCGTACTCACAAGCGTTTGATCGACATCATGAGCCCAACTGCTAAGACAGTCGACGCATTGTCAAAGTTGGAATTGCCAAGTGGTGTTGATATCGAAATTAAGTTGTAATTCTTATAGCTTAGATTATAGATAATCAATTTGCCTGGTTATGCATTTAACTAACCAAAAATATTAGATTTACTATTTGAAAAGGAGATAGTCATGACTACTAAGGGTATCTTAGGCCGCAAAGTCGGCATGACTCAGGTATTTACTGAGACTGGTGAACTTATCCCTGTAACAGTTGTTGAAGCTACGCCAAACGTTGTTCTTCAAGTTAAGACTTTGGAAAATGATGGTTACAACGCACTTCAATTGGGTTACCAAGATAAGCGCCAAGTTTTGAGCAACAAACCTGAGCAAGGTCACGTTGCCAAAGCAAACACGACCCCTAAGCGCTACATTCGTGAAATCCGCGATGCTGAGGGAGAATTCAATGTTGGGGATGAAGTTAAGGTTGATATCTTCGCCGCTGGTGAAGCTGTTGACGTAACTGGAATTACGAAGGGTCATGGTTACCAAGGTAACATCAAGAAGGATGGCCAAGCTCGTGGACCTATGGCTCACGGTTCTCGTTATCACCGTCGTCCTGGTTCATTGGGTGCCATTATTAACCGCGTCTTCAAGGGTAAGAAGTTGCCTGGACGCATGGGTAACCGTAAGCGTACTGTACAAAACTTGCAAGTTGTTCGCGTTGATGTAGAAAACAACGTGATCTTGGTTAAGGGTAATGTTCCTGGTGCCAACAAGTCACTTGTTACTGTTAAGTACTCAAAAAAAGCTAAGTAATAAGGACGAAGGGAGGAAATAATCATGACTAAGGTTGCTTTGTTTAAGCAAGATGGTTCAAATGCCGGTGATATTGAATTAAACGATTCAGTATTTGGTGTAGAGCCAAACAACAATGTCATTACGGATGCCGTATTGATGCAACGCGCTTCAATGCGTCAAGGTACACATGCTGTAAAGAACCGTTCTGCGGTTTCTGGTGGTGGAAAGAAGCCTTGGCGTCAAAAGGGTACAGGTCGTGCCCGTCAAGGTTCAATCCGTTCACCACAATGGCGTGGCGGTGGAATTGTCTTCGGACCTACACCACGTTCATATGCCTACAAGATGCCTAAGAAGGCTTACCGTTTGGCATTGAAGTCAGTGTTGTCACAAAAGGTTTTGGATTCTTCATTGGTTGTTGTTGATGCATTGTCATTCGACGCACCAAAGACTAAGGAATTTAAGGCAGTTTTGAACAACTTAAACGTAAATGAAAAGACGTTGGTTGTCTTGGACGATGATAATGCTAATGCAGCACTAGCAGCACGTAACTTAGAAAACGTGACTGTTATGACTGCTAAGGGTGTTAACGTGCTTGACGTAATCAACAACGATAAGTTGGTTGTAGTTCAATCAGCTTTGGCACAAGTTGAGGAGGTTTTGGCATAATGGACGCACGCGATATCATTTTGCGCCCGGTCATCACTGAACAAACGATGAGCGTTTTGGATGAAAAGCGTTACACGTTTGAAGTTGATGTTCGCGCCACTAAGCCACAAGTTAAGCGTGCTGTTGAAGAAGTTTTCGACGTTAAAGTTGAAAAGATCAACACCGCTAACGTACGTGGTAAGTTGAAGCGTCAAGGACGCTTTGCTGGTTACACTAAGAAGCGTAAGAAGGCAACTGTTACGTTGTCTGAAGCTTCAAAGGACATTCAATTGTTCAACGAAAACTAATTAGGAGGAAATTAGCGTGGCTATCAAGAAGTACAAGCCAACCTCTAACGGTCGTCGTAATATGACGTCTTCAGATTTTTCTGAAATCACTAAGACGACGCCTGAAAAGAGCTTGTTGGAATCAAAGTCAAACACTGGTGCTCGTAACTCATACGGTCACATGACTGTACGCCATCGTGGTGGCGGACACAAGCGCCAATACCGTATTATCGACTTCAAGCGTACTAAGGATGATGTACCAGCTAAGGTTGTTGCGATCGAATATGATCCAAACCGTACTGCAAACATCGCTTTGCTACAATACACTGATGGTACTAAGTCATATATCTTGGCACCTAAGGGCTTGGAAGTTGGTATGACAGTTCAATCTGGAGAAGATGCTGATATTAAGTTAGGTAACTCATTACCATTATCAAAGATTCCTGATGGAACTCAAATTCACAATATCGAATTAAAGCCTGGTCATGGTGGACAACTCGTCCGTTCAGCTGGAGCATCAGCTCAAGTGCTAGGTAAAGAAGGAAAGTACGTACTAGTTCGCCTACAATCAGGTGAAGTTCGTATGATCTTGGCAGTAAATCGTGCCACAGTTGGAGTTGTTGGAAACGAACAACACTCATTGATCAGTTGGGGTAAGGCTGGGCGCCGTCGTTGGAAGGGTCAACGTCCACACGTTCGTGGATCTGTAATGAATCCTAACGATCACCCTCATGGAGGTGGTGAAGGAAAGGCTCCTGTTGGAATGCCATCACCATTGTCACCATGGGGTAAGAAGACAGCTGGTAAGAAGACACGTAACGAAAAGGCTCGTTCATCAAAGTTTATCGTTCGTAGCCGTAAGAACAAGTAAAAATAGATTCCAGCTATTATAAGTTTTTAAAAAACGAGAGGAGGACCTCAAAATGGGTCGTAGCCTAAAGAAGGGGCCATTTGCTGATGCTTCTTTGTTAAAGAAGGTCGAAGAGGCTAATGCTTCAGATAAGCATACTGTCATCAAGACATGGTCACGTCGCTCAACGATTTTTCCAAGTTTCATCGGATTAACTTTTGCAGTTTACGATGGTCGTAAGCACATGCCAGTTTTGGTACAAGAAGACATGGTTGGTCACAAACTTGGAGAGTTCGTTCCTACGCGTACGTTCCGCGGACACGCAGCAGACGATAAAGCAACTATTCGTAAGTAATTAGGAGGACAATACAATGGCTGAACAAATCACGTCAGCACGCGCCACGGCCAAACTCGTTCGTGTCGCTCCACGTAAGGTCCGCCAAGTGCTTGACCAAGTTCGTGGTAAGTCTGTGGCTGAGGCATTTGCAATTTTGCAATTCTTGCCAAACCACAGCTCAGAAAATGTATACAAAGTGTTGAACTCAGCAGTAGCAAACGCTGAGAACAACTTCTCATTAGATCGCGAAGATTTGGTAGTGGCTGAAGCCTTTGCAAACGAAGGACCAACGCTAAAGCGTTTCCGTCCACGTGCTAAGGGATCAGCTTCACCAATCAACAAGCGTACAAGCCACATTACTATTGTGGTAAAAGAAAAGTAAGGAGGGTTGAGTCATGGGTCACAAAATTAACCCAGCTGGTATGCGTGTCGGTATCATCCGCGACTGGGATGCCAAATGGTACGCAAATAAGAAGGACTTCGCAACAACTTTGCACGAAGATTTAAAGTTGCGTGAGTACATCGAAGCTAAGTTGGCCGAAGCATCAGTTTCACGTGTTGAAATTGAGCGTACTGCTAACCGTGTAAATATCTCAATCCACACTGCTAAGCCAGGTATGGTTATTGGTAAAGGTGGATCTGAAGTTGATGCATTGCGTAATGAGCTTGCAAAGCTTGTTGCCAAGGGTGAACGTGTTCACATCAACATCATTGAGGTTAAGAAGCCTGATTTGGACGCCCAATTGGTAGGCTCACAAATTGCAGCAGACTTGGTTCGCCGTGTGGCTTTCCGTCGTGCAATGCGTAGTGCTATCCAACGTGCAACTCGTGCTGGTGCCAAAGGTATCAAGACACAAGTTTCTGGACGTTTGAATGGTGCAGATATGTCTCGTGTTGAGCAATATACAGAGGGTACAGTGCCTTTGCACACATTGCGTGCAGACATTGACTACTCATGGAATGAGGCAGAGACTACTTACGGTCAAATCGGAGTTAAGACTTGGATTTACCGTGGTGATATTTTGCCAGAGATAAAGTCAGAAAAGAAGCAAGGAGGCGAGTAACATGCTAGTTCCAAAGCGTGTAAAGTACCGTCGACCACACCGCGGTAAGATGCGTGGTGAGGCTAAAGGTGGTAAGACAGTAGCTTTCGGAGATTTCGGTTTACAAGCTACTGAGTCACACTGGATTACAAACCGTCAAATCGAGGCTGCTCGTATTACTATGACGCGTTACATGAAGCGTGGTGGTAAAGTATGGATTAAGATTTTTCCACACTTGTCATACACTTCAAAGGGTGTTGGTGTTCGTATGGGTAACGGAAAAGGTACCCCAGAAGGCTGGGTAGCACCTGTAAAACGCGGCAAGGTTATGTTTGAAGTCGGTGGTGTTCCTGAAGAGGTTGCCCGTGAAGCCTTGCGTCTTGCATCTAACAAGTTGCCAGTTAAGACTAAGGTCTTGGCTCGTCAAGTGGAGGGTGAATAATGAAGATCAAGGATCAAAAGAATGAAATCAAGGGTCTCAGCCAAGCTGAGCTGGTTGCCCAAGAAAAGAGCTACAAGGAAGAGTTATTTAATTTGCGTTTCCAATTAGCTACAGGTCAACTTGAGAACACGGCGCGATTGTCAGAAGTACGTAAGCAAATTGCCCGTATCAAGACGGTCATTCGTCAACAAGAATTGAACAAGTAGACTAAGAGAGGAGACCGTTCGTTATGACTGAAGCTCGTAACACACGTAAGACTTACCAAGGCCGCGTGGTTTCAGATAAGATGGATAAGACAGTGACTGTTGCAATCAACACTTACAAGAACCACCCAGTTTACGGTAAGCGTGTTAAGTACACGAAAAAGTTTAAGGCTCACGATGAGAACAACGAAGCTAAGACAGGTGATTTGGTACGTATCATGGAGACGCGCCCAACGTCAGCTACAAAGCGCTTCCGTTTGGTAGAAATCGTCGAGAAGGCCGTTATTATCTAATCGTTTAATCTCGAATATTACCAATAACGGAAGGAGGACAAAATCGTGATTCAACAAGAAAGTCGTTTAAAGGTTGCTGATAACTCAGGTGCACGCGAAATCTTGACTATCAAGGTATTAGGTGGATCTGGACGTAAGTTCGCTGGAATCGGTGACATGGTTGTTGCAACTGTTAAGCAAGCTATTCCTGGTGGAAATGTTAAGAAGGGTGACGTTGTTAAAGCCGTTATCGTTCGTACTGCTGCTAGTACTCACCGTACTGATGGTTCATACATCAGTTTCGATGAAAACGCCGCTGTTATCGTTAAAGATGACAAGAGCCCTGTAGGTACTCGTATCTTCGGACCTGTTGCGCGTGAATTGCGTGGCAATGATTACATGCGTATTGTGTCATTGGCACCTGAAGTATTGTAATTACCATCATTAAATCAAGGAGGAAGCCTCGCATGTTTGTGAAGACTGGTGACAAGGTTAAGGTTATCGCCGGCAAGGACAAGGGTAAGGAAGGCGTAGTTGTAAAGACTATTTCATCACAAGACCGTGTCGTTGTTGAAGGTGTCAATAAGGTTAAGAAGCACCAAAAGCCTAATAACCAATACCCACAAGGTGGTATTGTTGAGCTTGAAGCTCCAATCCACGTTTCAAACGTACAATTGCTTGACCCTTCTACTAACGAACCAACCAAAGTTGGTTACAAAGTTGAAGATGGTAAGAAGGTACGTTTCGCTAAGAAGTCTGGAAAGACTTTGGCATAATTTTCTAGGTGAAAGGAGGAAATCATTATCATGGCAAATCGCTTGAAAGAAAAGTACGTCAATGAAGTTACGCCTTCATTGGTTGAGAAGTTTGAGTATTCATCAATCATGCAAGCACCTAAGATTGAAAAGATCGTGCTTAACATGGGTGTTGGTGACGCTGTTTCAAACTCAAAGAACTTGGATGAAGCTGTTGCTGAATTGGAATTGATTGCTGGTCAAAAGCCAGTTATCACTCGTGCAAAGAAGTCAATCGCTGGCTTCCGTTTGCGTGAGGGTATGGCAATCGGTACAAAGGTTACTTTGCGTGGTGAGCGTATGTACGACTTCTTAGATAAGTTGATCAACGTTTCATTGCCACGTGTTCGTGACTTCCGTGGAGTTTCACCAAAGGCTTTTGATGGCCGTGGAAACTACACATTGGGAGTACGTGAGCAACTTATTTTCCCAGAAATCGATTATGATAAGGTTAATCGTGTTCGTGGTTTGGATATCGTTCTTGTAACGACTTCAAACACCGACGAAGAAGCTCGTGAATTGCTTACTCAAATGGGTATGCCTTTCTCAAAGTAATCAACACTGATTTACAGTAATTAATAATAGGAGGCAAATATCAATGTCAATGACTGACCCAATTGCAGATTTCTTGACTCGCATTCGTAATGCGAACATGGTTCGCCACGACTCAGTTGAAGTACCTGCATCAAAGATCAAGAAGGACATCGCCGAGATCTTAAAGAGTGAAGGCTTTGTTCGTGACGTTGAATACATTGAAGATGACAAGCAAGGTGTCATCCGCGTTTTCCTTAAGTATTCTGCTGACAAAACTCGCGTAATCTCAGGCTTGAAGCGTATTTCAAAGCCAGGTTTGCGTACGTACGTTAAGTCAGATGATGTACCAAAGGTATTAAACGGTTTGGGTGTTGCAATCATCTCAACTTCTGAAGGTGTTATCACCGATAAAGAAGCTCGCGCCAAGAAAATTGGTGGCGAGGTATTGGCTTACGTCTGGTAAAAATAAAATTTAAACAAGGAGGTGTCAACCAATGAGTCGTATTGGTTATAAGGCCATCACATTACCCGCAAATGTTGAAGTAACAAGCGATGGTGATGTTGTTACTGTCAAGGGTCCTAAAGGTGAATTAGCACGTTCACTTGCCCATGAGATCAATTTGACTGTTGATGGAACTAAGGTTTCATTCACTCGTCCATCAGATGATGTTCGTATGAAGGCACTTCACGGTACTACTCGTGCCATTGTTAACAACATGGTCGAGGGTGTTTCAAATGGTTTCAAGAAGACATTGAAGCTAGTCGGTGTTGGATACCGTGCTTCAAAGCAAGGCGACAAGCTTGTTTTGAACGTAGGTTACTCACACCCAGTAGAATTTGAAGCTCGTGAAGGTTTAACAGTTGAAGTTCCTGACGCAACTACGGTTACAGTTGAAGGAATCAGCAAGCAATTTGTTGGTGATTTCGCAGCTGAAATCCGTGCCGTACGTTCACCTGAACCATACAAGGGTAAGGGTATTCGTTACGAAGATGAATACGTTGTACGTAAGGAAGGTAAGACTGGTAAGTAAGCTTAAGCCCTGTGCTTAAAGTCGTATACAACGTTACGATTTACTTATGAGTATATCTTTCAAATAATAAAAAAGAGGTTACGAACATGATTACGAAGTCAGACAAGAACAAAGTGCGTCAACACCGACACACTCGCGTTCGTGGCAAGATTTCTGGTACTGCTGAGCGCCCACGCTTGAACGTTTACCGTTCTAACAAGAACATCTACGCGCAATTAATTGATGACGTAGCGGGTGTGACGCTTGCTAGTGCCTCAACATTGGACAAGTCAATCGAAGCTGCTCCAAAGACAGAACAGGCAGCTAAAGTTGGTGCTTTAATCGCAGAGCGCGCAAAGGCTGCTAACGTTGAAGTTGTTGTATTTGATCGTGGTGGTTACTTGTACCACGGTCGTGTACAAGCTTTGGCAGAGGCTGCTCGCGAAGCTGGCTTGAAGTTCTAAGGGAAGGAGGAAAGAAAACATGGCATTTATCGATGCAAATAAGCTCGGTGAGCTTGAAGAAAACGTTGTAGCCATCAACCGTGTTACCAAGGTTGTTAAAGGTGGACGCCGTTTGCGTTTCGCTGCTTTGGTAGTAGTTGGTGACCGTGACGGACATGTTGGTTTTGGTACTGGTAAGGCGCAAGAAGTTCCTGAAGCAATCCGTAAGGCTGCTGAAGATGCAAAGCGCAACATTATTAGTGTACCTACTGTTGGTACAACCCTTCCTCACTCTATTTTGGGTGTCCACTCGGGTGGCCGTATCTTATTGAAGCCCGCCGTTGAAGGATCTGGGGTAGCAGCAGGTGGTGCTGCTCGTGCCGTTTTGGAATTGGCCGGAGTTGCTGATGTGACTGCAAAGTCATTAGGTTCAGCTACGCCAATCAACGTTGTACGCGCAACTTTCGATGCAATCAACTCATTGAAGAACGCTGAAGAAGTTGCTGATTTGCGTCAGGTCTCATTAGAGCACTTGGCAGATTAAGGAGGCAGAACATGGCTGAACAAGTTAAAATTACTCTTGTAAAGAGTGCTGCCCACCGTTTGCCAAAGCAACGTGCAATTGTGGAAGCCCTTGGATTGAACAAGGTGCGTTCATCAGTTGTATTGCCTGACAACGCAGCAACGCGTGGTGCAGTGTTCAAGATTGCTCACTTGGTTACGGTTGAAGTAGTTAAGTAAGAGCGCAATAATTAGATTGCATTGAAGGAGGTAAAACCCTAATGAAGCTAAATGAACTTCAAACTCCTGAAGGCTCACGTAACGTTCGCAACCGTGTTGGACGTGGTGAATCATCAGGTAATGGTAAGACTGCGGGACGTGGTCAAAAAGGTCAAAAAGCTCGTGGTAAGACACGTCTAGGATTCGAAGGTGGACAAATGCCTTTGTTCCGTCGTATGCCAAAGCGTGGATTCACGAACATTAACCGTAAAGAGTATGCTGTTGTTAATCTTGATGTGTTAAACCGCTTTGATAATGGTACTGAAGTTTCACCAGCAATGTTGGTTGAAGCTGGTATCGTTAAGAGTGAGTTGAACGGCGTTAAGATCTTGGCTAATGGTCAATTAGAAAAGTCATTGACTGTTAAGGCTAACAAGTTCTCAGCATCAGCAACCGCAGCAATCGAAGCTGCTGGTGGTAAAGCTGAGGTGATCTAATGCTGAAAACCGTGCTCAATTCATTAAAAGAAAAAGACATTCGTAAGAAATTATTTTTCACTTTATGGATTTTAATTGTTTACCGATTAGGTGCCTACATTACTGTGCCGGGTATTAACACGGCAGCACTGACTGAGGTAGCAAATTCTGGGCTCGGCAGCATTTTGAATATGTTTAGCGGTGGTGGACTAACAAATTACTCATTGTTTGCAATGGGGGTTTCACCATACGTTACTGCACAAATCGTGGTACAGCTCCTACAAATGGATATTGTGCCACGATTTGTTGAATGGTCGAAACAAGGTGAAGTTGGACGGCGTAAGTTGAACCAAGTCACCAGGTGGTTGACCATTGGTCTAGCTTTTGTCCAATCTATTGGAATAACGGCTGGATTTAATCAACTTAGCCAGGTTAATCTGGTAAAAACACCAAATACAGAGACTTACTTATTGATTGGATTCATCTTAACTGCTGGTACAATGTTATCAGTTTGGTTGGGTGAGATGATTACTGAACGTGGTCTTGGTCAAGGTGTTTCAATGTTGATTTTTGCTGGTATAATTGCGCGTTTGCCAGCGGGTATTTACCAATTATTTAAGGAACACATTCTACAAGGTGACGATCCGGCGCGTGGATGGGCATTCTTGGTAGGTTTGATGATTATCTTTGTGGTAGTCATTGCTTTCGTTACTTGGTTTAACCAAGCTATTCGAAAAGTTCCTATGCAATATACACGTCGTTCAGTAGGATCAGGAAGTTCTTCTTACCTACCATTGCGTATTAATATTGCAGGTGTGATCCCAGTTATCTTTGCGTCATCTCTATTGGTGACGCCACAAACAATTTTGCAAGCTTTTGCAAGTAAGTTTGCGGATGCAAGTTGGTATAATACAGTTATGCAATACCTTTCAATCGAAACGATGCAAGGTGGTATTGTTTACACATTACTAATTGTCTTGTTTACATTCTTCTATGCGTTTGTTCAGGTCAACCCTGAAAAGGTGCAAGAGAATTTGCAAAAGCAAGGTAGTTATATTGTGGGCGTCTGGCCTGGGCCATCAACTGAAAAGTGGATGTCAGGTCTACTGATGCGTTTGTCAGTGGTCGGCGCTTTGTTCCTAGGATTTGTCGCTTTAGCACCAATCCTAGCGACGCATGTCTTTGGGTTGGATAGTAACCTTGCTATGTCAGGAACGTCAATCTTGATTGTCATCGGAGTGGCAATTGACTTGATTCGCCAACTTGAAGGATTGATGATGAAGCGGCAGTATGTTGGATTTATTCGAGAAGGAGTCGAAGCAAAATGAGTTTGAACATCATGTTGTTGGGTTTGCCAGGAGTTGGTAAAGGAACCCAGGCTGCAAAGATCGTAGAGAAGTACAACTTGCCACACATCAGTACGGGGGATATGTTCCGTGCAGCAATGGCCAACGAAACTGAGCTTGGTATGAAGGCAAAGTCTTTCATGGATGCTGGTGACCTAGTCCCTGACGAAGTTACTAACGGTATCGTTGCAGAGCGCTTAGATGAAGAAGATACGAAGCCAGGATTCATCCTAGATGGATTCCCTCGTAACTTAGAGCAAGCACATGCATTGGAAGATATGTTAAGTAAAGAAGGTCGTTCATTGGACGCCGTCCTTTACTTTACTGCTGATACGCAAGTGTTAGTTGACCGTATGATGGCGCGTGGACGTGCGGACGACACGCCTGAAGTGATTAAGAATCGCTTGGACGTGAATGGAAAACTTACTGAGCCAATCGCAGATTTCTATGCTGAAAAAGGCATTCTGCATAAGATTGATGGTGCTCATGAGTTGGACGCCGTGTTCGCAGATGTAAAGAAGTTACTTGATAGTTTGGAGAACAACTAATTATAGTGCATATTTTGCTGTTCAAGGTAAAACTATTGTGTTATAATAACTTGTTACGTTCTCCAATGTCACAACTAAGGAGGCAGCAACGTGGCCAGTGATGTTATTGAAATTTCTGGTGTGGTAAAGGAAACTTTACCTAATGCCATGTTTACCGTTGAACTGGAAAACGGCGCAGACATCTTAGCACACGTTTCTGGTAAGATTCGAAAGAATTTTATTCGTATTTTGCCTGGAGATCGTGTAACAGTTGAGATGTCGCCATATGATTTGACGAAGGGCCGTATTACATACCGGTTTAAGTAAGCAAGTCATACAAAAAATTCAAGGAGGTAAATATCATGAAGGTTCGTCCATCAGTTAAGCGTATGTGCGACAGCTGCAAGGTTGTCAAGCGTAATGGTCGTGTAATGGTGATTTGCTCTGCAAACCCAAAGCACAAGCAACGTCAAGGTAAGTAATTCTTACTGACGTTTTAAATTTATTTATTATTATATAGAAGAAGGAGGTAATCGTAATGGCTCGTATTGCTGGTGTTGATTTGCCTCGCGATAAGCGTATCGTGATCGCATTAACATATGTATATGGAATCGGTAATTCTACTGCACAAAAAGTTTTGGCAGAAGCAAAGGTTTCTGAAGATGTCCGTGTTCGTGACTTAACTCCAGACCAAGAAGACGCTATCCGTGCCGTCGTTGATGGTATTAAGGTAGAAGGTGACTTGCGTCGTGAAGTTACAATGAGCATCAAGGGATTGCAAGAAATCAATTCATACCGTGGTATCCGTCACCGTAAGGGGTTGCCAGTTCGTGGACAACACACGAAGAACAATGCTCGTACGCGTAAGGGCCCAGCTGTTTCAATTGCTGGTAAGAAGAAGTAATTTTAAACTAATTGGAAAGGAGATAACTTGATTATGGCAGGTCGTACTAATCGTAAGCGTCGTGTACGTAAAAGTGTTGAATCTGGTGTAGCACACATCCACGCAACATTTAACAACACGATCGTAATGATCACCGACGTTCAAGGAAACGCCGTTTCTTGGTCATCAGCTGGGGCACTTGGTTTCAAGGGTAGCCGTAAGTCTACACCATTTGCTGCGCAAATGGCTGCTGAAGCTGCTGCAAAGAGTGCAATGGAAGATGGCATGAAGACTGTTGAGGTAACTGTTAAGGGACCTGGTTCAGGTCGTGAGTCTGCTATCCGTGCGTTAGCCGCTGCTGGTTTGGATGTTTCATCAATTAAGGATGTTACTCCAGTGCCTCACAACGGTTCACGTCCACCAAAGCGTCGTCGTGTCTAATTGCCGGTTGCAAATAGTGCACAACATGCTTTGAAAGGGGTAACAAACAGTATGCTTGAATTCGAAAATCCTAAGATTATGTTGGTTGAAGAGGATAGCAATTACGGTAAGTTTGTGGTTGAGCCGCTTGAACGTGGTTACGGAACTACTTTGGGTAACTCACTACGCCGTGTATTGTTGTCTTCATTGCCCGGTGCGGCAATCAATTCAGTACAGATTGATGGCGTTTTGCATGAATTTTCAACGGTCGAAGGTGTCGTTGAAGATGTTACGCAAATCATTTTGAACCTTAAAAAGGTCTCAATGAGCATCGATAGTGATGATGAAAAAACACTCGAAGTTAACGTAACCGGTCCCGCTGATGTGACGGCCGGTGACATAGCTGGTGATAGTGATGTTGAGATCTTGAATAATGATCTTCACATCGCTACTGTTGCGGCTGGGGCTACCTTGCATATGACTTTGACGGCTGTTCGCGGTCGTGGTTATATTTCAGGGGACCAGAATAAGGAATTGCATGACGAAATGCCTATTGGCGTTCTAGCAATTGATTCAATCTTTACCCCAATCGAACGCGTAAACTATCAAGTTGAAAACACTCGTGTTGGTCAACGTGACGACTTTGATAAGTTGACTTTAGATGTTTGGACTGATGGTTCATTGTCAGCTACTGAAGCTGTTTCATTAGCTGCTCGTATTATGTCTGATCATTTGAACGCTTTTATTGATATGTCTGAACGGGCAATTACTGCACAAGTGATGGCAGACAAGGAAGAAGAGCCAACAACGAAACATGCAGATACACCAATTGAAGAATTGGATTTGTCTGTTCGTTCTTATAATTGTCTCAAAAGGGCCGGGATTAACTCTGTACAAGAGTTAACTGAGCGTACGGAGACTCAAATGATGTCTGTCCGTAATCTCGGTCGGAAATCACTTGACGAAATCCAGGACAAGCTTAAATTGCTCGGTTTAGGGTTCCGCAAGGAAGATTAGATTAAACGATAGAATACCAAGAAAAGGAGGACACACTCATGGGATACCGTAAGTTGGGACGTAACAGTGCACAACGTAAGGCTTTGTTAAGTGATTTGACTACTGATCTATTGATCAACGGTCGTATCACGACTACTGAAGCTCGTGCTAAGGAAGTTCGTCGTACTGCTGATAAAATGATTACGTTGGGTAAGCATGGTGATTTATCATCACGCCGTAAGGCAGCTGCTTTCTTGCGTAACGTTATTGCAGACGTAAACACAACTGATGATAACAAAGTTCAAGTTGAAACAGCTTTGCAACACTTATTTAACGATGTTGCACCTCGTTTTGAGGGTCGTGCCGGTGGTTACACTCGCATTTTGAAGACTACTCAACGTCGTGGTGACGCTGCTCCAATGGTTATCTTGGAATTGGTTGACTAATTTCATTGGTTAATTAATAAAAACAATGAGATCTCTCATGTTATAAGGTATAAACTGTTAAGATGATGGCGAAAGCCAAGTCTAGGTTGAAAGGCATTTATGTCGCGCCTATAACGTGTGAGGTTTTTTTGTGCAGTTTTTTATATATAAAACCTAGTTCATTCAGCTTAATGTCGTTTAAGAACGGTAGAAAATGACTATAAAATAAACAATAAGCCCTGTTGCATCTGATATTAGTATATTGATGAGACAGGGCTTATTGGTTTTGAGATGATTTAAAACAACGATTATTTTAAGAAATTATTATTTGTGTAAAATTGCACAAAGTGAGCATAAATTGATTGTCGTGTTAGCATTGCTAGTATATACTTAAGGAAAGACCAGTCCGAGGGGGGACAAAAAATGCAAGAAAAACGCAATGTAAACACAACTGGCATGACCGTTCATTTAACGCCAAGTAATTTTACGTTAGATCGTATTTTAATCAATGGCCAGCATTTTCAGTATCGGGGAATTGATTTGAGCTTAGGTGATACAGTACGTATTCGACAACAAGTTGGGAACTTCCTCATTGTCGATAAAGTACGCCAGCCTGGGAAAAAATATTATACTGTTTAACTTTAAAATCATATTTTTAAACACAAAAAAGGCTGGAATATAATTCCAGCCTTTTATTTTTGATTTAATTATGACGAGCATGTCTTGCTAGCAAATCACCAACGAATTGGATAAGAACAATAAATAGCAAGATAATAATTGTGGCTAACCACATCACATCATTCTGGAAACGTTGGTAACCAGTAACGATGGCTGTTGTACCAAGACCACCAGCACCAATGGCACCGGCCATGGCAGTCAATCCTACCAAACTAATCAACGTAACTGTCGAAACACGAATGAGTTCAGCAAGACCTTCACGTAGATAAACATCTGAAATGATGTCCCAGTTTGTTGCACCGAAAGAACGGGCTGCTTCAACTTTTCCACTATCAACACCAAGCAAAGCAACTTGTACTTGACGTGCAAAGAATGGGAAAACTCCTAGTGATAGAGGAACTAGGGCAGCTGTCGTTCCAATAGTCGTTCCCACAATTAATTGTGTTAATGGTGAGAAAGCAACCACCATGATAATGAAGGGGATTGCCCGTCCAACTGAAACAACTTTATCCAAGATTTGGAAAGTTGTCCGATTAGGGGCAATTCCGTCATCAGCCGTTAATACAAGACCGATTCCAAATAGCAACCCAATGAGACCACCAATAATTGCAGCACCGGCTGTCATGTATACGGTTTGCCAAATGGCAACACCCCAGCCATAATCTCCTGACCAGCCAAGCGCGTAGGCATTTGGCATATTTTCTTCAATCCATCCCATCATTATTTGGCACCTCCTTGTAATTCAGTGATTGCAACGCCATGATCGGTGAAGCTTGCTTTAGCAGTAGCACGTTGTGAATCAGTTCCCTTGAATATAGCAACGGCAATACCAACAGGTGTTTGTGTCAAAATTTCCATATTTGAATAGAGAATATTAGTTGTCACACCAAAGTCTGCAAAAATTGTTGAAAGTAGTGGTTGGGCTGTATCGGCCCCAACGTAACTAATCTTAACTAACTCTTCATCGGCCGCTAGTGGTTGTGTTTCTAGCAATTCGTTTACTCTAACAATGGCTTCATCCAAGTTAGTAGCAGTGTTGATAAAGTCTTTTGTTAATTGTTGTTGTGGATTTGTAAAAATCTCTAACAATGAGCCACGTTCGATGATTTTACCATCTTCCATCACTGCAACCTTATTGGCAATTTCTTTAATAGCTTGCATCTCGTGGGTAATCAAAACGATTGTAAGACCTAATTCTTGGTTTAACTTTTTTAACAAAGCTAGAATTTGATTTGTTGTCCGTGGATCAAGGGCAGACGTTGCCTCATCAGAAATTAGAATTTCAGGATCGTTAGCTAGGGCTCTAGCAATAGCAACACGTTGCTTTTGACCACCAGATAATTGGCTTGGAAAGTTTTCAGCACGATCAGCTAGACCAACTAAGCTAAGCAGTTTGTTGACTTTAGCTTTTTTATCAGACTTTGATAAGTTGGAATGCTTTAGTGGTTGGGCAACATTACCAAAAATAGTTAACTCGCTCATTAAATTGAAATGTTGGAAAATCATACCAATTTTCTTACGTTGATCACGTAATGCCTTAGGTGATAATTGCAACATATCGGTACCATTAACAAGTACTGAACCGTTGGTTGGGCGTTGTAGTAAATTGATTGTTCGAACTAAGGTTGATTTACCAGCACCTGAGTATCCAACAATTCCGTAGATGTCTCCTTTTTCAACATCAATTGTTTCGTCTTGGACAGCGACAATTTCACGCTTTTTTTGCTTAAAAGTAACATTGATATTTTTTAATGAAATGACAGCCATATTCTTCTCCTACTCTTGATATGTATCAGGAGGCTGGAACATCAGAAAATGTTCCAGCCTTTTTGTGCTAAAAATACATTAATTATAAATTTATAGCATAAACGCGTTTCAAAAGTCTAAAGCCTTAATGTAACGTAACTTCAGACCTTTGTCTCGCTCTCTGGATGGTTGTGCACATTAGGTCAAATTACTTTAACTTGATATCCCATGCTGGCACTTCCGCCTTGCCCCAAGTATCGCTCAAATACTTCTTAGTTTGCTTGCTTTGGTAAGTCTTAACAACTTGCTTGTAAGCCTTCTTATTTGCATCACTCTTACGTGCGGCGATGACGTTGATCCATTGCTTTGAGTTCTTGTTGATTGGTTCAACGTAAATGGCTGAGCTCAACTTAAGGTTGGCCTCTTGCGCATAATTTGTATTAATAACTGCACCATCAGTAGACTTCAATGCTGATGGACCTTGGTCAGCAGCAACTTCCTTGAAGTTCAAGTCTAACTTGTTCTTCTTGATATCTTTAAGGGTTGGCAAATCAACACCCTTCTTAAGCTTAATCAAACCAGCTGTTTGTAGCAAAGTCAAAGCACGACCTTCATTAGTACCATCGTTAGGGACGGCAATTGTATCACCTTTTTTGAAATCCTTGACGTCTTTGTGCTTTTCAGAATAAAGACGGATAGGGGTAATAAATGTCTTACCAATGGCCTTAACCTTGTGACCATTTGACTTATTCCAATTGTTTAAGAAATAACGGTGTTGGAAAGAGTTCAAATCAAGTGAACCATCAGCAACAGCCTTATTTGGTTGGTTATAATCGGTGAAGACCTTTGTTTTAACCTTTAAGTTGTACTTCTTTTGTGTTGTTTTGTTAATTTGATCCCATAGTTTCTTATCGCTTGTACCAACAATACCAACAGTCACTGTTTTCTTTGAAGCTGCGTTTGCAGTAACTGGAGCAATTGTTCCAGCCGCAAATGCACTGACTGCTAATACGGCACCAATCCTTAACCCTTTATGCATAATCCTAATTCTCCTTATTAATTATTGATACATAGTTTGATATTATTTCAGATTGATAGGGATAAAAAAAGACTCGTCCCTATCTTGATTATTTGCATAATCTGATAGAAACGAGTCTCGTGTTACCATTCTACTTCACCTTAATCATTACTAATTAAGACCTTAGCAACGAGCAGGCAGTGAGCGATATGATGCTATGCCGATTCGTGTGTCTGTTAACGTAGACCATTCCGTCATTAATTTATAGACTTGCTACTCATTAATGCCAATCACAGGCCATTTTCAATTAATGTGTTTTCGAACAACTTTCACCAAACGTTGTCTCTCTAAGCGAATCACCGTTAATTTACTTCCCTGATCAACTTGTTTATCTTTCTGAAATACTAAAACGTATTTTAGTGTAAGTTAGTCGTTGTGTCAACACTTTTGGCAAATTTTCCTTCTCGGTTAATTAAAATAATCACACCTATTAAAAATAGGGGGGCAATGAATAAGGCTGCTTGTTGTAAAAATTGCATCGCAAAGTAAGCAATAATAGCTGAGAATAAAAAGGCAAGAATGACTGGTCCGACTCGGACAGCACGTCGTAAAGCCATCTCATCATGGAATATCAGCCAATTTGTCATACCACTACTAAATGTACGTAAGTTTCCAGTACTTAAGATGGTCATATAAGCCATGCCATGAATTTTATTAAATGTATCAGCCTGAATTGCCATAAAAAAGGCTAATAAGGGCAGAATGATATTGGCTGAAACGCTTTGCAATTCTAAGATAGCAACTAACAAGAGACCCAAACATTCAACTATTAATGCGGCTAATGTATGTGATCGATGTGACTTGTTAGTATACACTTTTAAAATTTGGTTAAAAGCTGAACCAAGTAGGAAAGCAAAGACTGGCCAAAAATAGATGGCAGCATGGAGCCACTTACCCCCAGCAATATTCAAACCAACTTGGAGCAAATTACCGCTTTGAAAACTAGCAAAACGCATATCATGTACTGAAAAAGTATATGAATCAATAAATCCAGCAGTTGCTGCAAGCAACATCCCCGCTCGTCGTGATTCTTTGATGGAATAGTGCTGATTGTTAATCATAAAGGAGTTCCTTCCGTAATTTTGATGAAAATATCTAATTAGTATACCACTAGTGGGATAAACAAGACTGACTTTACACCCTGGGTTTTGTGTTAAAATATTAGTTAAATAAAACAAGGAGTTATTTATTATGGCTTTAGCATATCCAGATGATAGCTTGGCACTACACACTGATGCATACCAATTATCTATGATGCAAACTTACTTTATGAAGGGCATCCATGAGCGTAAAGCAGTTTATGAGATGTATTTTCGTAAAATGCCTTTCAAAAATGGTTACGCCGTTTTTGCTGGCTTGGAGAGATTGGTTGGTGTTTTAAAAGATTTACATTTTTCTGAAAGTGACCTTGAGTATTTACGTTCAACAGGCCAATTTAATGAAGAATTTTTAAACTATTTGAAAAATTGGCGTTTTAAAGGAACTGTTCGTACACCACATGAAGGGGATATTGTTTTTAATAATGAACCAATCGTGCAGGTTGAAGCGACAGTATTTGATGCGCAATTGATTGAAACGCCATTATTAAATATCGTTAATTATCAAACTTTGATTGCAACGAAGGCATCACGGATTCGTTCAGTGGTTGGGGATCAAAGTTTGATGGAGTTTGGTTCACGTCGTGCTCAGGAAATGGATGCTGCTATTTGGGGAACTCGTGCAGCGTACATTGGTGGTTTTGATGCCACATCTAATGTTCGTGCGGGTAAGCTGTTTGGTATTCCGATTTCTGGTACTCATGCTCATAGTCTAGTACAAGTATATCGTAACGATTATGATGCATTCAAAGCGTATGCTGAAACGCATCGTGATGTTGTCTTCTTGGTAGATACCTACGATACTTTGCGTTCAGGTGTCCCTGCAGCCATCCGCGTGGCAAAAGAGATGGGTGACAAAATCAATTTTGTTGGCGTGCGGATTGATTCAGGTGATTTGGCCTATGTTTCAAAGGGTGTTCGTAAGATGCTTGATGAGGCAGGCTTTAAGGATGCTTCTATTGTGGCATCAAATGACCTCGATGAAACAACAATTAAAAGTTTGAAATTCCAAGATGCCAAAATCGATACTTGGGGTATCGGAACCAAGTTAATTACTGCCTATGATCAAGCTGCTTTAGGTGGTGTTTATAAGGTGGTTTCGGTTGAGGATGAAAATGGTCAAATGACCGATACGATTAAAATTTCTGGTACGGCTGAGAAAATCTCAACGCCCGGTCAGAAGCAGGTTTGGCGAATCACTCGTAATTCAGACGGCAAGTCACAAGGGGATTACGTCGCTTTGTGGGATGAAAATCCGCAAAACTTACCAAACGGATTGTATATGTTCCATCCAAACCACAGTTACTTAAGTAAGACGGTAGTTGATTATACGGCACGACCAATTTTGAAGGATATCTTTGTGGATGGTGAATTAGTTTATGAATTGCCATCGTTAGATGATGTCCGTGAATTTACTAAGCACCATGTTAATTCTTTGTATTCAGAATACCGGCGTGACATGAATCCACAAGAGTATCCAGTGGATCTATCGCAAGCGGCTTGGGATCATAAGATGAACTTGATTAAGGCAACTCGTGAATATGTGGACCAGATTGATCAGACACAGGAATAAGTAATAGGGAGGACTCTGTTATGCGACCATTACAAACAGAAATTATTGAAAAGCTCGGTGTACAGCCAACCATTGATCCAGCATCCGAAATCAAACGCTCAGTCACTTTACTGAAAGATTACCTGAAGCGGACGGGATTGAAGTCACTTGTTTTAGGTATTTCTGGTGGACAAGATTCAACATTAGCTGGTAAGCTTGCTCAATTTGCAGTTGAAGAACTACGTGAGGAAACCGGGGATGGCGAGTATCAATTTATCGCTATGCGGTTACCATATAATGAACAAGCTGATGAGACAGACGCTTTGGCAGCCATTAAATGGCAAGCGGCTGATAAAACAGTAACGGTTAACATTGAAGAATCTGTTCTCGGTGTTGTGCATCAGTTGGAAGCTGCCGGAGTATCGGTGACCGATTTTAATAAGGGTAATATCAAGGCCCGTGAACGAATGATTGCCCAATATGGTGTTGCAGCTGCCTATAAAGGAGTTGTTGTGGGGACCGATCATGCAGCTGAAGCCTTGGCTGGCTTTTATACAAAGTTTGGTGACGGGGCTGCTGATATCACACCATTGTACCGTTTGAATAAACGTCAAGGTCGTCAGCTTTTGGAATACTTGGGAGCACCAGCTGGTTTCTATGAAAAAGTACCAACGGCCGATTTGGAAGAAGATCGCCCAGGTCAACCAGATGAAATTGCTCTAGGGGTGACTTATGATGCAATTGATGATTACTTAGAAGGTAAAACAGTTTCTGAAGCAGATGCTAATCAAATTGAACGACTATATACAACAACAGAACACAAGCGTCGTCAACCAGTGACGGTGTTTGATCGTTGGTGGCGTTAACGAAAGACTTCAAATCAATTAAAAAAGGAGGATGGCACAAGAAATGTGCCATCCTCCTTTTGTGTATATTGCGTGACACACCAGCTTCAAAACGTTTTTGTTCACACTCTTCCCAAACGTGCTCCAAAAGTCTGAAGCTTCAATGTAACAACAGTTGTGAAATTCCGCCTCTTCGCTTCGCTACGAGTCAAAATAACACAACCATTGTTACACACTAGCTTCAAAACAACTTTTGTCACACGCTAATCTTTTTTCCAATCAATAGCTGGTTGTTGATTCAAAATGTCATCGATTTTCGTTAATTCTTCAGTACTAAATGATAAATTGTCTAGTGCTTTGACGTTATCGACCAATTGTTGTGGTCGGCTGGCACCAATAATCACACTAGCGATTTCTGGCTCGCGTAAGTTCCAAGCGAGGGCCATCTCAGCCAAAGTTTGTCCACGTTGCTGGGCAACTTCGTTTAATTGTTGCACTGTTTTAATTGTTGCTTCTACTTGGTGTGGGTGTAAGAAAGGACTCGTAGACTTGGCCGCACGAGAATTTTTAGGGACACCATTTAGGTACTTATCCGTTAATAATCCTTGTGAAAGCGGACTAAACACAGCGGCGGCTTTGCCTTCTTCACGTAGTACTGGGAGTAAGTCACTCTCAATTTGGCGATTAAACATATTGTAACGAGGTTGATGCACAATAAATGGTGTCTTTAGTTCCTTGAAGACGTCAATGATTGCCTTAGTTTGTGCGCCTGAGTAGTTAGAAATACCAATGTATAATGTTTTTCCTGAACGAACCAGCTGGTCAAGGGCCAAAGCAGTTTCTTCAACTGGTGTCTCAGGATCTGGGCGATGTGAATAAAAAATATCAACATAGTCTAGCTGAAGACGACGCAAACTTTGGTCAGCGCTGGCAATGATACTCTTCTTTGATCCCCAGTTACCATATGGGCCATCCCACATTTCGTAACCAGCTTTACTAGCAATCACGAGCTCATCACGATAGGCATGCATATCGTGGGCCATGATCTCACCGAAATTTTTTTCAGCACTACCTGGTACGGGACCGTAATTATTTGCTAAGTCAAAATAGGTAATTCCCAAGTCAAATGCTTGATGAATAATTGCTTGTTGGCTTTCAATTGGATCGACACTACCAAAGTTGTGCCACAAGCCTAATCCAAATGCTGATAATTTCAAACCACTCTTACCAACACGGTTGTAAACCATGTTGTCATATCGCTGTTCATTTGCTTGATACATATTGCATCTTCCCCCTATTAGTAGTGCGTGAAATAGTTTTCAAAGCTAATTGTAACTGTTATCGGTTATTTATCCAAATTAGGGACATAAAAATAGCTGTCGTGGCTTATTGAATCCGTATTCAAGCAGGTAATGAATTTATGGTAAAATATGGGTGTGAGCTCGCATAGTAGTTGAAGTATTTATGTAGACCATATGAAAATGATATTTTTTTAAGAGAGAGGGACGCGAATATGATTAAAATGTTCAATACGATGACGTTGGAAAAAGAACCATTCCACCCAATACATGATGACACAATCAATATGTACGTCTGTGGACCCACCGTCTATAACTATATTCATATTGGTAATGCGCGTTCTGCTATTGCGTTTGATACTATCCGCCGTTATTTTGAGTATCGTGGTTATCAAGTGAACTATGTTTCCAACTTTACGGATGTTGATGACAAAATGATTAAGGCAGCGGCTGAACAAGGTATTACGGTTCCTGAGTTAGCTGATAAATATATTGCTGCTTTCAATGAAGATACGGCAGCATTAAACATTAAGCCGGCAACCGTGCGCCCACGGGCAACGGAGCATATTCCAGAGATTATTGATTTTGTCGTCGATTTGATTGCAAAAGGTTATGCGTATGAATCAGCTGGGGATGTTTATTATCGTGCGAAAAAGTTTAAAAATTATGGTGCTCTAGCTCATCAGGACCTAGACGAAATGACATCTAATGCAGCTGGCCGATTGGATGATGAAGAACTAACACGCAAAGAGGATCCGATGGACTTTGCAGTCTGGAAAGGTGAGCATGGTGATGGGGCCATTGCTTGGGATTCACCATGGGGTAAAGGTCGGCCCGGCTGGCACATTGAATGCTCAGTGATGTCAACGAAATACTTAGGTAACCACTTTGATATCCATGGTGGTGGGATTGATTTAGCGTTTCCACACCATACAAATGAAATTGCCCAAAGTGAAGTCCATACGGGTGAACAATTTGTTAATAAGTGGTTGCACAATGGTTTTGTGACGGTTGGTGATGAAAACGAAAAGATGTCGAAGTCTTTGGGTAATTTCGTAACTGTCCATGATTTATTGCAACAAATCGATGATCCAGCGGTCTTGCGTTTCTTTATGGCAACCACGCAATATCGTCGGTCTATTGCATACTCAGATAATAATATGACGCAGGCAGCCAATAATTTGGATCGGATTCGTACCGGTTATCGTAATCTAGAGTTCCGTCTGGCTGATGCGATTGCTGGGGATGAAACGACCGTTGATGCAGCCGCCACTGAATTAGTTGACCAATTCAATGCGGCAATGGATGATGATTTTAATGCGCCGAATGCATTAACTGCTATCTATGGCTTAGTTGATTTAGCCAACCAGTATACGTCTGCTGAAGTCGTTTATCAGGATACCGTTAACTTTATCTTGGATAAAATTGCGACATTAATGGGTGTTTTTGGTGTTGATAGTTTATCAGAAGATGAATTATTGGATGATGATATTGAAACGCTGATTAAAGAACGTGATGATGCACGTGCCAATAAGAATTTTGCGCGTTCAGATGAGATTCGTGATTTGTTAGCTGAACAAGGTATTATTTTGGAAGATACACCACAAGGTACACGGTGGCATCGTCAGTAAGGCATTCTGAAGCGATTTAAAATGAGAGAGTTTTAATTTTACTGTTGACACAATTTACTGGAAGATTTAGGATAAGCGTATCGACATAGAAGAGATGAGTATAGTGATTAGTCGTTTTGAGAGAGCTAGTGGTTGGTGAAAACTAGTAATGACGTTGCTAGAAGATGGTCTCGGAGTCATAATGACATGAACAAAATCGCTAGTGTCATTCGGGGACGCTCGTTATAACGTTTAGAGGATAAGCGGCGGCTTATCGAACTCGGGTGGTAACACGTGGTGACGTCCCGTAATCAGAAATGATTGCGGGACGTTTTTGTTAGTTGTTATAATGCAGATATAGGGAAAAGAAACATATAGGAGGGATTTAAACATGGCAGAAGTTGAAAGCTTTACATTGGATCATACAAAGGTAAAGGCACCTTACGTGCGTAAGATTGAGACACAACAAGGTCCAAATGGGGGACAAATTGTAAATTATGATTTGCGTTTGACACAGCCAAACGAGACCGCTATGGAAACGGCTGGGGTTCACACATTAGAGCACTTATTTGCCAGCCTGGTACGTGATGAACTAGATGGTATTATTGATATTTCACCATTTGGTTGTCGTACTGGATTCCACATTATTAGCTGGGTAGATTACACGCCAACGCAGGTTGCTGAAACCTTTACACGTGTCTTGCGTAAGATTCGTGATGACATCACTTGGGATGATGTCCCAGCAACGGTTGCTAAAGAATGTGGTAACTACAAGGATCACAGTCTACATTCAGCTAAAGAATGGTCAAAAATTATTCTTGAACAAGGTTTCTCAGATGATCCATATGTACGTCATGTCGTCGAAGCCTAAGTGAAAAATGCCACGATGTGGTCATTAAATTTATAAACTGGTCAACCCTTTATTTAATAAGGGTTGACCAGTTTTTTGATTTTAGTAACAAGCTCCCGCTGAGTGTTAAGAGGTGCAAAAAATATGAAGACAGGCTATAATACATAAAAATTAAAATTCTTTAATTTTAGATGCACTAGTTAAGAACGGGGGAGAAGAATATGCCAAAAATTAGTGATGTATTTCATGAGTACGGCTTTAAGGACGATCGTTTAACTTTACTAGCAGGACCATGTGCCATAGAATCTTATGAAACTTGTGCCGAGGTCGTTGAGGGATTAAAAGAAATAACTGACGAATTAGGCATTAATTATGTTTTTAAGTCATCATTTGATAAGGCTAATCGTAGTTCGATTTCATCAGATCGTGGATCTGGTATGGAAGCAGGACTTGAGGTCTTACGTCAAATTAAGGAAAATTATCATGTACCCATCGTGACTGATGTGCATGAATCATATCAATGTGCACCGGTTGCTGAGGTAGCAGATGTTTTGCAGATTCCAGCATTTTTAAGTCGTCAAACTGATTTGCTATTGGCGGCTGCTAAGACGGGACGGGTCGTTAATATTAAGAAGGCCCAGTTTATGGCTCCCGAAGATATTCAAAGTGCCGTCAACAAGGTCGCTTCTCAGAATGAACATATCCTGGTGACTGAACGAGGTACGATGTTCGGTTATCATCAACTAGTTGTTGACATGACGAGCTTGATTCAAATGCGTCAAACCGATTATCCAGTTATCTTTGATGCAACGCATTCAGTACAGATTCCAAGTGGTTATGGTAATCATTCAGGTGGTAATCGTGACTATGTTTTCCCATTATTGCGCGCAGCGTTATCAATTGGGATTGATGGTATCTTTGCCGAAGTGCATCCAAATCCACCCAAGGCTATCTCAGATCAGGATAGTCAATTATATCTATCAAAGGCACGACCTATTTTAGAAGAAGCTAATCGATTATTCCATCAACATCTTGAGAATAAGGCGGTGTATGCAGATGAAGACTTACTATAATGATGCAAAAGAGACGTTCAATACTGAAATTACGGCTTTAGAGAAGGTACGTGATGAACTGGACGAAAGTTTCGACCAAGTAGTGGACGCCGTATTAGAGACTACTGGTCGTTTAATTTTTATTGCTATTGGAAAATCAGGGATTATTGCTGAAAAGATTGCAGCTTCGTTTTCATCAATTGGGGTTGCCAGTTTCTTTATTGATGCGGGAAATGCCTTTCACGGTGATTTGGGACGCGTATCAGCAGATGATTTGGTTTTCTTTGTCTCTAATAGTGGTGAAACCCAAGAGGTGCTGCAGACGTTCTTTGCCCTGCGACAGATTTTCGATGATGAATTAAAAACGGTGGCGCTAACGGGAGCTCCTGAATCAACTTTGGCCCAAAATTCCAGTTATCCGCTAATTGTTGATGTGGCTGTTGAAGCAGACACAACGAAATTAGCCCCAACTAGTTCAACGACGGCAACCTTAGTGGTTGGTGATGCATTATTGATTGCTGTTCAAAAAGAAAAAGAATTTACACGTGATGACTTTGCTTTGTATCATCCGGGAGGTTCGATTGGAAAGTTGTTGTTGCAGCGCGTTAAGAATGTGATGCATACAAAAATTCCGTATGTCCGCATCCATACCCCAATCAATGATGTGATTTATCGGATCAGTGATTTTAGTGTTGGGATGACGTTGGTCAAAGATGATGATGACAATGTGGTTGGTATCGTGACTGATGGCGATATCCGTAAGAAAATGCTACAGGTACCAATGGTTAAAAAATCAACGGCAGCAGATTATATGACCGAAGGGTTCGTTAGCATCGATGCCAATAAGCGTAATAGTTCTGCTTGGAAGAAAATGGCGTCACATAATATCTCCAACTTAGTTGTTGAAGAGGCAGGTGAGGTTGTTGGGATTATTACGATTCATGATGTTCTTGATGAATAAATAAATTAAAATTATTTTATACGTTAACGCCAATACATTAAACGTTTTAATAAAACAATGGAAATAGTTAAACTGTTTACTAAAGTATGTAACCGTGCTATATTATTACCAATCATTAATACCTTTTAAGTGTAGTCCAGTGAGACTATCAAGGGTGACGTTGATTGGTAAACAGTACCTTAACAGGGATAACTGTATGATTAATTGAATGACAAGCCTTAGGAACCCACTGGATTCCTAAGGCTTTTTTTGTGTAATCAATAAGGAGATTATCATGCGGAACTTTGTGAATTTGAATCAGTTATCTACACAAGCAATTACTTCACTCATCGTGGCTAGTTTAGCCTATAAAAATGGTGAGAAAGGTTTACCACAAATGACGCAACATGTCGCTAATCTATTTTTTGAAAATTCAACACGTACTGCTAGCAGCTTTCAAATGGCTGAAAGTAAATTAGGCTGGTCGACAATTAACATCAATCCAGCAACGAGTTCCACACAAAAGGGGGAAAGCTTAAGCGATACGTTAAAGACGCTTGGCGCCATTGGTGTGGATGTCGTGGTGTTACGCCACAGTATCAATGATTGGTATCGGCCGCTTATTGAGGAACAGTCACCACTGATGCCAAAGCTAGTCAATGCGGGGGATGGTAATGGGCAGCATCCGTCACAGAGTCTCTTGGATTTGATGACGATTTATGAACAGTTTGGTTACTTTGAAGGCTTGCATATCCGAATCGTCGGTGATTTATCACATTCACGAGTCGCACGCTCAAATGCCGAAATTTTAAACCGGTTAGGAGCGACGGTTAGTTTTGCCGGACCGGCAGACTGGTATCCAACAGATTTTGATCAATATGGTAATTATCAAGCTATCGATGAAGATTTAAACGACATTGATGTGCTGATGTTACTACGCGTACAACATGAACGCTTGGCAGCCGACGAAAATCAAAAATTTTCAATCGATGAATATCACGAACAGTTTGGCTTGACTCATGAACGGTATAACCAGTTAAAAGATGATGCGATTATTATGCACCCCGCACCAGTGAACCGTGGTGTTGAAATCGCCGATGACTTAGTTGAAGCTGATAAAGCGCGGATATTCACGCAAATGGCTAATGGGGTGTACGCCAGAATGGCAATCTTAAGTGCAATGATTGAGGAGAAAAGCTATGACACGATTACTAATTAAACAGGCGCATTTATTAGTACATGATAATGAATTGAAACTGCAAGATGTCTTAATCAGTGAAGGAAAAATCGTTGAAATTGCCGACGAAATCACAACACCAGCCACACGCACAATTGAGGCGCAAGGTGCTTTGTTGACACCGGGGTTGGTGGATGTCCATGTGCATTTCCGTGAGCCTGGGTTTGCCTATAAAGAAACGGTGGCGACTGGTTCCCAGGCAGCAGCTCGTGGTGGGTTTACGACGGTGCTAGCAATGCCAAATCTTGATCCGGTACCAGCAACGCCAGCTGCGTTTACACAAATTAAAGCCAATAATGAAGCAAATGGCCGGGTGCATATTTATCAGTATGCAGCGATTTCAGAAGGACTGACATCAGCTGATGTCAGTGACATGGAGACCTTAGCTGCAGATGGCGCCATTGCCTTTACGAATGATGGTAAAGGTGTTCAAACGGCCGCTACGATGTTAACTGCCATGCAAGCAGCCGCTAAGGTTAAGCGACCATTAGTTGCCCATGTTGAAGATGAATCACTTGTGAATGGTGGTGTGATGAATCTGGGCAAGCGCTCAAAAGAATTGGGCTTACCAGGGATTGATCCACTATCCGAGTCATCGCAGTTGGCACGAGATTTGGTAATTGCCAAAGCAACTGGGGTCCACTATCATGTGGCGCATATCTCAACGAAGGAATCAGTGGACTTAGTTCGATTTGCTAAGTCTCAAGGTGTACAGGTAACGGCTGAAGTGTCACCACACCATTTGTTACTTGATGAAACGGATATTACTGGTGATAATGCCTACTTTAAGATGAATCCGCCATTGCGCACGCCAACCGACCGTCAAGCTGTTATTGCAGGCTTGCTAGATGGCACGATCGATATGGTCGCAACAGATCATGCGCCACATAGTTTGGCAGAAAAACAACGCTCATTCATTGGTGCTGCCTTTGGTATTACGGGGATTGAGACGAGTTTCCAATTGATGTACACGCATTTCGTGAAATCAGGTATTGCCACACTAGAACAATTACTACAATGGATGGTTGTTCAACCACGAGTGGCATTTAACTTACCCGGACAAAGCGAGTTAACGGTTGGGGCACCAGCAGATTTAGCATTATTTGATATCGCTCATGCCCATACGATTACAGCAGATGAATTCCTTTCAAAGGGGGTCAATACACCGTTTATCGGTGCGACGGTTTATGGACAAACAGTATTAACATTAGTCAACGGTCAGGTTGCTTACGAAGCATAAGGGGGTAAATATGCAACGCTATCTTGTTTTAGAAAATGGTTCAATTTATACCGGTGAAGGTTTTGGTTCAGAGAAAGTTGTGGAAGGAGAGATTGTTTTTAATACAGGGATGACCGGTTATCAAGAATCATTGACGGACATTTCTTATTTTGGTCAAATATTGACCTTTACTTATCCACTAATTGGTAACTATGGAATTAATCGTGATGATTATGAATCACTAAAGCCAACTGCAACGGCAATTGTGGCTCATGAAATTGCGCGGCGCCCATCAAATTGGCGCCAACAAATGTCGATTGCCGAATGGGCTGAAAAAATGGATTTACCAGGGATTACCAATGTTGATACGCGTGCGTTGACTAAGGAAATTCGTGAACATGGTGTCATGAAGGCGGCCCTTGTTGACGAAATTCAGGCGGATACGGTTGCGAAGCTCCAAGATATTCAAGCAGATATCAACGAAGTGGCTGCAATGACGACGAAAACAACCTATGTCAATCCTACTGAAGGTTTATCAATTGCTTTGATCGACTTCGGTTTGAAAAATTCGATTTTACGTTCATTAGCAAAACGTGGTGTTAACGTGATGGTTTTCCCGGCTGATGTTGAGGCACAAACGATTTTGGACATGGCACCAGATGGGGTCATGCTGTCAAATGGGCCAGGAAATCCAGAGGCAGTGGCGCATATTTTACCAGTTATTCGTGAACTACAAGAAACTTTGCCTCTAATGGGTATTTGTTTGGGACATCAATTATTCGCGCTGGCTAACGGGGCTGAAACCTACAAATTAAAGTTTGGTCATCGTGGTTTCAATCATGCAGTTCGTAATTTAGTGAAGGATCAAATTGATTTTACCTCACAAAATCATGGTTATGCGGTTGCGGCTGAATCAATCGTTGGAACCGATTTAGAAATTACCCATGAGGAAATTAATGATCACACTGTTGAAGGATTGCAATTAAAAAATCGACCTGCTTTTTCAGTGCAATTCCATCCGGATGCAGCACCTGGTCCCCATGACGCTGAATATTTATTTGATGACTTCCTAGAAATGATCGTCGCCACTAAGAAAGGACAAATGCAACATGCCTAAACGTACAGATATTCATAAAATTTTAGTAATTGGTTCAGGTCCGATTATTATCGGCCAAGCAGCTGAATTTGATTATTCAGGTACCCAAGCTGCGATGTCACTAAAAGAAGAGGGCTACGAGGTCGTTTTGGTGAACTCAAATCCCGCCACGATTATGACAGATAGTGAAATCGCCGATGAGGTTTATATTGAGCCATTATCATTAGAGTTTTTATCACGAATTCTGCGCAAGGAACGTCCTGATGCCATCTTGCCAACCTTGGGTGGTCAAACTGGTTTGAACATGGCCAAGCAACTGGCTGAAACAGGTATTTTGGACGAATTAGGCATTATCTTATTAGGAACAAAATTATCAGCGATTGAAGAGGCTGAGGATCGCGAAGCCTTTAAAAACCTAATGACTCGCCTAAACGAACCAGTTCCTGAATCAATGATTGCAGTTACGGTTGAACAAGCTTTGTCGTTTGCTGAGACAAGTGGCTACCCGGTTATTGTGCGACCAGCTTATACCTTAGGTGGTACTGGTGGCGGAATTGCCAATGACGAAGAAGAATTAAAAGCAATCGCGGCAAATGGCTTAGAGCTGTCACCGGTTACCCAGGTGTTGATTGAGCAATCAATCGCCGGATACAAGGAAATTGAATTTGAAGTTATGCGTGATGCAGCTGACAATGCTTTGATTGTGGCTTCAATGGAAAACTTTGACCCAGTCGGTGTTCACACGGGTGATTCAATTGTGGTGGCCCCAGTCCAAACTTTGTCTGACCGTGAATTGCAAATGATGCGTGACGCAGCCTTGAAGATTATTCGAGCTTTGAAAATCGAAGGTGGGGTCAACATTCAAATGGCCTTGGATCCAAATTCGTTTAACTACGATATTATCGAAGTTAATCCACGTGTGTCACGTTCATCTGCTTTGGCCTCAAAAGCAACGGGTTACCCAATTGCCAAGATGGCGGCAAAAATAGCAGTTGGTTTGACATTGGACGAAATTATCAATCCGGTTACCGGGACGACGAAGGCGGCTTTTGAACCAGCCTTGGACTATGTGGTCGTCAAAATTCCACGTTGGCCATTTGACAAATTCGCAACCGCTGACCGTCATTTAGGTACACAAATGAAGGCCACTGGTGAAGTCATGGCTATTGGTCGCAATATTGAAGAAGCCATGAATAAGGCGGTCCGTTCATTAGAAATTGGCGCCATTGGTCTGCGTGATCTTAACTTTGCCGAGATTTCAACTGAAAAGTTGTTAAATGACTTGATGCCCGCACGTGATGATCGTTTGTTCATGATTGGTGAATTACTACGTCGGGGTGTTTCAATAGATGAAATCCATAACCGGACGAAGATTGATTACTTCTTCTTGGATAAGGTGCTCCATCTCATTGAAATTGAAGAAAATCTGGCACAACATGTTGGCGAGGAACAAGCATTACAACAAGCCAAGCAAAATGGTTTTGCCGATCAGACCATCGCAGATATCTGGCAATGGTCAGCTGCTGATGTTACATCGTTACGGGAAGATGCAGCCATTCAACCCGTTTATAAAATGGTTGATACGGTGGCAGCCGAATTTGCGTCACAAACACCTTACTACTATGCAACTTATGAAGAGCAGAGTGAATCAGTTGTCACTGATAAACAAAGCGTGTTGGTGCTTGGTTCAGGACCTATCCGTATCGGTCAAGGTGTCGAGTTTGACTATGCCACTGTCCATGCGGTCAAGGCTATTCAAGCCGCTGGTTATGAAGCAATTATTATGAATTCTAATCCTGAAACGGTTTCAACGGACTTCTCGGTTTCAGATAAGTTGTATTTCGAGCCATTAACTTTGGAAGATGTGCGCAATGTGATTAATTTGGAGCAACCAATCGGGGTCGTTGTGCAATTCGGTGGTCAAACTGCCATTAACTTAGCAGAACCGTTGGCTAATGCAGGTGTGAATATCTTAGGAACTAGTGTGGCTAACTTGAATCGTGCCGAGGATCGTGAAGAGTTCGATCAAGTGATCAAGCAATTAGCCCTAGCACAACCAATGGGTAAAACTGCAACAACGATTGGCGAAGCTTTGCACGCTGCTGAAGAAGTTGGTTATCCAGTGTTGGTCCGTCCATCGTACGTCTTAGGTGGTCGTGCCATGGAAATCGTGAATAATGAGGTTGAACTACAAGATTATATGGGACGGGCGGTCCAAGTTTCGCATGATCATCCCGTACTAATCGACTCATATTTGGTCGGCTCTGAAGCCGAAGTCGATGTACTTTCTGATGGTGAAACGGTGGTTATTCCAGGAATTACGGAACACATTGAGCGTGCTGGGGTCCATTCAGGTGATTCAATGTCGGTTTATCCAACGCAAACATTGTCTGACAAAGTGAAGCAAGAAATCACCACTGCATCAATCGCATTAGCTAAGAGTTTGGATACGATTGGCTTGATGAATGTGCAATTTGTGATTCATGAAGACACAGCTTATGTGATCGAAGTTAACCCACGTGCATCAAGAACAGTACCGTTTATTTCAAAAGTAACGCACTTGAAATTGGCACAATTAGCCACACGCGTCATGCTAGGGGAAAAGTTGGCTGACATGGGCTTTGAAACTGGCTTGGTTCCTGAGTCAAAGATGGTTCACGTCAAGTCACCAATCTTCTCATTCACCAAGTTACCAGCGGTAGATTCACTATTAGGACCTGAGATGAAATCAACGGGTGAAGTCATGGGTTCAGATAAGACCTTCGAAAAGGCTCTTTACAAAGCCTTTGTCGCTTCAAATATTAAGATTCCACATGAAGGAAATGTGTTGTTTACCATTGCTGATGAAGATAAGGTTGAGGCTTTGGCATTAGCAAAGCGTTTTAATGAACTAGGGTTCCAATTGTTTGCAACAGCTGGAACGGGTGATTATTTCATGCACAATGGTTTAAACGTCCAAGTGCTAGATAAAATCAGTGAAACGAAGCATAATGCCGTAACGGCATTGAGCCAAGGTGATTTACAGTTAGTCATTAATTCAACGCACCAAGATGTGGCCACAGTCAACGACAGTCGCTTGATTCGTAATGCCGCGATTGAGAATGCGGTACCACTCTTTACAGCCTTTGATACCGTGAAGGCCTTGTTGAGTGTCCTTGAATCACAAGCCTTTACGGTTACCCCGGCATAACAACAATAAGACTGGCAATAATAAAGGAGAATTCGCACATGAATGATGAACGCTACGCCGTTTCTTTACCAGGTTTAACACTTAAAAATCCATTTATGCCATCGTCAGGTGCCTTCTATTACGGGCTCGATCATATGGACGATTTTGACCTTAATCAGTTAGGGGCTTTGGTGTTAAAGACGACAACGTTGACCCCACGGACAGGGAATCCACAACCTTGGATCGTAAATACCAAAGCCGGTATCTTAAATTCGGTTGGTTTAGCTAATCCAGGAATTGATGCTGTGACCGCTGATTTTCTGCCGGAATTAGCCGACAAATTACCGGATTTACCTAAGATGTTGTCAATTTCAGGGGCAACCGTTGATGAATTCGTACAACTAGCGAAAATTATTGACGATATAGCAACTGTTAATGCGATCGAGTTGAATCTGTCATGCCCCAATGTGGATGAAGGCGGGCGGGCCTTTGGCGTGACGGAGACTGGCATCCATGCAGTGGTGAGCGCTGTGCGCGCAGCTACGTCAAAGCCGATTTATGCCAAGTTGTCCCCCAACGTGACTGACATTAAACCACTAGCAGTGACTGCTGAAAATGCAGGTGCCGATGGTTTGACGATGGTCAACACCTTAGTGGGAATGAGTTTAGATTTGCAAAGTCGTTCAGCAAGTTTGTATCGTGGTAAAGGTGGTTTGTCGGGCGAAGCGATTCATCCAATTGCCGTCGAGTTGATTTGGGAAGCGGCCTCAGTGGTCCATATTCCAATCATCGGTGTTGGTGGCGTGTCATCGATTGATGATGCCTTAGAACTAATGTTGGCCGGTGCTTCTGCCGTGCAAGTCGGCGTCATGAATAGCGTCGATAAGCTGAGATTACCTAAGTTGATTGATGCTTTACCAGCGGCACTAGATAAGTATCATTTTGATAAGGTGAGTGATGTCACTGGTGCCTTACGGGACTTGCCTGAAAATGAAGATGAATGGACAGCGATTAAGAAGGAGCAAGCATGAGTGTGCAGAACCCAGTTTTTATTGCCTTAGATTTTCCTGAAGCGACAGTTGCTTGGCGTTTTCTAGATCAATTTCCAGCAGATCAGCAATTGGCGGTTAAGGTGGGGATGGAACTTTTCTATCGTGAAGGACCAGCCTTTGTAGCGGCCTTGAAAGAGCGTGGCTACATTGTCTTTCTCGACTTAAAATTGTATGACATTCCTCATACTGTCGGGCAGGCGACAAAAAATATCGCTCGTTTAGGCGTTGATTATTTAACCTTGCATGCTGCTGGTGGTGTGCGCATGATGACCGCAGCTAAAGAAGCGACCCTGGCTGCTGCCCATGGACCAAAGCTTTTGGCAATTACGCAGCTCACGTCATTTACGGAAGCCGAATTACAAGCGACGCAACAGATTGCGGTTTCTTTGAATGATTCTGTGATCCATCTGGCACAATTAGCGCAACAGGCCGGTTTAGCTGGCGTTATTTCCTCAGCCTATGAATCGCAGGCTATTCATGAAGCAACGAGTGACGAATTTTTGTCGATTACGCCAGGAATTCGTTTATTAGGAGATGCGCAAGGTGATCAGAGTCGTGTGATGACACCGACACTGGCGCAACAAAGGGGAGCGAACGGGATTGTTGTCGGCCGTTCCATTACACAAGCAGTCGATCCAGTAGCAACATACGAACAAGTTGTGACAGCATTTCATAAGGGGTAAAAAATGACAAATTATCAACAAGCGGTAGCACAGGCATTATTAGATATTGATGCCGTCAAATTACAACCAAATGACCCATTCACGTGGGCATCAGGGATTAAAAGCCCAATTTATACGGATAACCGTAAAGTTATTTCATTTCCAACAGCTCGTAAAACGATTATTGACGGTCTGGTTACTCTCATTAAAGAACAATATCCAGATGTTGAGGTGATTGGGGGCGTTGCGACCGCGGGGATTCCGCATGCGGCCTGGGTTGCTGAAAAACTGGGCTTACCATTAATTTATGTACGAGCACAACCCAAGGATCATGGGACTGGTAAACAAATTGAAGGTTCATTGCAAAGTGGTCAAAAGGTTGTTTTGATTGATGATTTGATTTCGACCGGTGGTTCTGTCTTGGGCGCTGTTAAAGCAACGCGGGCAGCTGGTGGTGAAGTGTTAGGGGTCACTGCTATTTTCTCTTATGAATTACCAGCAGCCACGGATAACTTTTCACAGGCGGTGACAACTTTTTCATCGCTAACTAATTTTTCTAGCTTAATTCAGGTTGCAAAAGAAACTGGTGAAATTACCCATGATGAGTTAGCGATGATTGCTGACTGGCACCAAACACTGGCATAATTGTCAATGAGTTTATGTCCAATTTTTACGCATAAAATGGTATGATAGGAAACATGAACGAGAAGATAAATTATGAACAATTAAATGGGCTGGATTTAGCTTATTATGGCGATGCCGTGTATGAGGTGTATATTCGACGTCACCTATTAGCGAAAGGCATTACCAAGCCAGCAAAATTACAACGTGAATCAAAGAAGTATGTCTCAGCCAAGGCACATGCAGCATTATATGCGTTAATCGAAGCAGAAGGAATTTATACTGAAACGGAACAAAAATACTTTAAACGTGGACGTAATGCTAACTCACATACCAAGGCTAAAAATACGGATGTTGTGACCTACCGCATTTCAACCGGATTTGAAGCAGTGTTTGGTTATTTAGGTGCTAGTGATCAGACAGAACGCTTAGAAGAATTAATTTCATGGATTTATAAACAAGTGGAAAGTGGGCGAACGGTTAATCATGGGACAACGAAATAATAAAAAACATGTTGGTAGCAAGCAACAAAAACCTGAGGTGACAGCAGATAACCAAGTTGAATTTGTCTATGGACATCATGCAGCTGTCGAGGCGTTGAAAGGTAAGACTGAAATCAACAAAGTTTGGTTACAGACTGGATTGGCAGATAAAGCACGTCATGAACTAACGAACTTAGCGAAAAAACGTGGCTTGGTTATGCAAGATGCACCAAAAGCAAAGCTTGATGAATTAACTAATGGTGAAAACCATCAAGGAGTCGTGTTATCAATTGCAGCTTATGCATATGCAACGATTGACGAGTTATTTGCTAAAGCAGCTGAAAAAGATGAAGCGCCTTTTTTCTTGGTATTAGATTCAATTGAAGATCCACATAACTTGGGGTCAATCATGCGAACTGCTGATGCAGCAGGTGTTCACGGGATTATTATTCCTAAGCGCCGGGCGGTACAATTGACCTCTGTTGTCGCCAAGACGTCAACTGGTGCAATTGAACATGTTCCCGTTGCCCGTGTTACCAACCTGGTACAAACCGTTGAACAATTGAAAGAACGCGGTGTTTGGGTATTTGGTACTGATATGAATGGTAAGGATTATCGACGCTGGGATGCTAATGGGGCAACTGCCTTGATTATTGGTAATGAAGGTAAAGGTATCTCGCCGCTATTGAAAAAGTCTGTTGACGAAACATTAGCCATTCCAATGATTGGTCATGTGCAAAGTTTGAACGCCTCGGTAGCAGCAAGCTTGCTTATTTATCAAGGTTATAATAGTCGTCACCCATTGGCATAAGAAACCATGTTTTTGCAACATATTTGGGTGGTCAGCATTTGCTGTGACTAACATAAGTGTGACACATTGCTCGCCTTTACGTATGCTTTTCTTACATTAGTAAGGAAAGGGTGAATCAGGTGCGTGATAAACGAGCAGATTTAATTTTGTCAGCCCAAGCGGGGGATGAGGTAGCTTTTCAAGCCATCTTACATGAATTTGAAGGTTTGATTTGGAAGACTTACCAACAACAACGTGTGCGCACGCAGCCGATTGATTGGCAACATGAATGTCGGGTCGTGCTCCATAAAACGTTACGCTTATTGCATAATCAAACTTGGGCAGCATTGACATTGTATTATAAACAGTCCTTGCAAACCCATGTTGTCCAGCTTTGGCGCAGTGAATACAAGGTACTAGATTTTCAAGTACCTGCTTTACAAGATGATATTGCACCTTATGAAACTCAAACCGCTTGCGAACGGTATGCCGTTCATCAGCAAAATTTGGTGGCTTTTATTATGGAATGGTACGCAACATTACCTGGTAAAGAGCGCGAACTGGTGTTTTTGCTCGTGCAAGGTTATGGTATGGCGGAAGCTGCCCAACTGATCCACCGTTCACGTTCGTGGTGCTATGGTATTCGACGTAAATGGCGTCAGATCTATCGCTTGGAAATGAAAAACAACTAGCCGTTTGGGAGTAAAAGTGTTAAAATTTACTATACTAAAAAAGAAGTTAGGAATAGCGGTGGCGCCAAATGGCAGAGAAAAAAGTCGCTTTAGCATGTAGTGTTTGTGGTTCACGAAATTATATGGTTGCTAAAAAGCCAACCCGTGTTGAACGTTTACAAGTAAAAAAGTATTGTAAGTATTGCGGTAATCACACATTGCATCGGGAAACAATGTAAGAGCATCGAACAGAGGTTTACAGATGAAGTTTATATCAAGTGTTATGAAAGAAATGCATACAGTTACTTGGCCAACATTTAATGAAAATATCCATAATACAACCATCGTTGTGTTTACCGGATTAGCCTTTGCGCTTATTTTTGGTGGCGCTGACTGGGTATTTGAACAAGGAATTACTTGGTTGTCTAAGTAAACAAAATGCGCTATACTATAGCTATGAATTAGCAGATAAAACCCTCATTTTAGAGGGTTTTTAATTTACAAAAATTTACGTCAAACAGTCTGAGGAGGCAATCATGGCAACTGAGTCATTCGATAAGCAATGGTATGTTTTGCACACATATGCAGGATATGAAAATCGCGTGAAATCAAATTTGGAATCACGTATTGAAACAATGGGTATGACGGATTATATTTTCCGTGTATTAGTGCCAGAGCAAGAAGTCGAAGTTGAAAAAGATGGCGAGACCAAGATTGTTAAAGAAAATGATTTTCCAGGTTATGCCTTGGTTGAAATGATCATGACTGACGAAGCTTGGTATGTTGTTCGTAATACACCAGGTGTTACTGGATTCTTAGGTTCACACGGTGGTGGTTCAAAGCCAGTGCCTTTGCTACCAGAAGAAGTTGATGATATGCTTGCTCGCATGAACTTAGTTGAACGCAAGGTCGAACATTTGGATGTCGTTGTTGGTGATTCAGTTGATGTTGTTTCAGGTAGTTTTGCTGGCCAAGGCGGTGAAATTACAGCGATTGATGATGAACGTCAAGAAGTTACTATCTTGATCAACATCTTTGGTCGTGACACACCAACGCAAATTTCATTTAACGATATCAAGCCAGTTAAATAAATATAACAAATTTGAACACTTAGCTTGCTATAAGCTAGATGTTTTGTTATTATAATCTAGTATGTGTTGTTATTATGCACATATGTGGGAGGCGTAAATCGAAACGCGCCATTTACACCACAAACACGAAGGAGGAAACAATCGTGGCTAAGAAAGTTTCAAGTATTGTTAAGTTGCAGATTCCAGCCGGTAAGGCTACACCTGCACCTCCAGTTGGACCTGCTTTGGGTCAAGCTGGTGTTAACATCATGGGATTCGCAAAGGAGTTTAATGCTCGTACTGCCGATCAAGGTGGTTTGTTGATCCCTGTAGTTATTACTGTGTATGAAGATCGTTCATTCGAGTTCATCACTAAGACTCCTCCAGCAGCTGTTCTTTTGAAGAAGGCCGCTGGTACTGAAAAGGGTTCTGGTGAGCCAAACACGAAGAAGGTCGCTACAGTTACTGCAGCACAAGTTCGTGAAATTGCAGAAACTAAGATGCAAGATCTAAACGCAGCTGATGTAGATGCAGCTGTTCGCATGATCGAAGGTACTGCTCGTTCAATGGGCTTCACTGTTGAAGGTTAATTAAACAAGTAACGTACGGATCGCATAGGAAACTAAGCAAGATCAAGCGGGAGGTCAATGACCGTTTGACCGCGTTTGCAAGGAGGAATAGCTACCATGGCTAAGTATGGTAAGAATTATTTGGCAGCTGCTGAAAAGGTTGACAGTAACAAAGTTTACACTGTCGATGAAGCTGCTGCATTGGTAAAGGATATTGACTTTGCCAAGTTTGATGCAACTGTTGAAATTGCATTTAACCTAAACGTTGATACGCGTCAAGCTGATCAACAATTGCGTGGTGCCGTTGTTTTGCCTAACGGTACTGGTAAGGACCAAACTGTTGTGGTCTTTGCACAAGGTGATAAGGCTAAAGAAGCTGAAGAAGCTGGTGCTGATGTTGTCGGTGCCGCTGACTTGGTACAACGTATCCAAGGTGGCTGGTTAGACTTTGATGTTGCTATTGCAACACCAGATATGATGGCACAAGTTGGACGTGTTGGTCGTGTCTTGGGACCTAAGGGCTTGATGCCTAACCCTAAGACTGGTACTGTTACGTTTGACGTAGCTAAGGCCGTTTCAGAAGCTAAGTCAGGAAAGGTTACTTACCGTACTGACCGTGACGGAAACGTTGCTGTACCAGTTGGTAAGGTGTCATTCGATGCTGACAAGCTTGCAGGAAACATCAAGTCATTGGCTTCTGTTATCTTGCGTTCACGCCCATCAGCTGTTAAGGGAACATACGTGCAACACGTATCAATTGCTTCAACATTTGGTCCTGCTGTGAACATCGACATTTCTTCACTATAATTAGATCCTTCTAAATATAGTAGAAGTATTTGTTGACACTTCCTCGACTACCTGTTAAAGTAGTCAGAGTAATATATCGATTCTACCTAAGACGCAGGTGTCGAAAGACTCAATATCCCGCCGAGGAAGTGAAAAAACGCGAAAGCGACTTTTGACCCCCGGTGCAGTTTGTACTGAGGGTCTTTTGGTAAGAATCAAAATCTAAACAGGAGGAACATTATACCATGAGTGAAGCAACCATTGCTGTTAAAGCACAACAAGTTGCCGAAGTTGCCGACAAGTTCAAGAACGCAACGTCTGCCGTTGTTGCTGACGTCCGTGGCTTGACTGTTGACGAGTCAACTAAGTTGCGTGCTGAATTACGTGGAGAAGGCGTTGAACTACGTGTTATCAAGAACAAAGTCTTGGTTCGCGCTGCTGAAGCTGCTGATTGGTCAGATATGAACGACCTATTTGCTGGTCCTTCAGCCGTTGCCTTTTCAAACGACGATGCAATCGCACCTGCCCGTGTTTTGAAGAAGTACGCTGATGATATCGATGCCTTGGAAATCAAGGGTGGATTCATCGATGGTAACATGGCATCTATTGAAGAAATCAATAAGTATGCTGCATTACCAGACCGTGACGGTTTGCTATCAATGTTGTTGTCAACATTGCAAGCACCTGTCCGCAACGTTGCCTATGCAGTTAAAGCTGTATCAGACGCAAAGGAAGAGGCTGAAGCCTAAGCATTCGCTTAGTTTCGCGTCTTAAATTCCCGGGCATTGCCCAAAATTAAAATTGCAAAAAACGCAAATATAAAGAGGAGATTATTTATCATGGCATTTGATAAGGATTCAATCATTGCTTCATTAAAGGAAGCTACGATCATGGACTTGGCTGACTTGGTTTCAGCTATCGAAGAAGAATTTGGTGTTTCAGCTGCTGCCCCTGTTGCAGCTGCTGGTGCAGCTGGTGGTGACGCCGCTGCTAAGACTGAATTCGACGTTGAGTTGACTTCAGCAGGTACTGCTAAGGTTAAGGTTATCAAGGCAGTTCGTGAAGCAACTGGCTTGGGCTTGAAGGACGCTAAGGGTCTTGTTGACGATGCACCTTCAGTTATCAAGGAAGGTCTTTCAGAAGACGACGCTAACGAATTGAAGGCAAAGCTTGAAGAAACTGGTGCTTCAGTTACTGTTAAGTAATTAAATTCGTTTAAGTGGTCAGAGATGACCATAAAAAGAAAGCTACTTGTATATGCAAGTAGCTTTTTTGTATACAATAAACTTATTTTGAGCTGATATAACTAACAACATGACATCTAGCAATATTTATGTCATAATTGCAAAAAAATTAAGAAAATTAGTTAATACTGTTTATAGAAACTTGTCGTATACTATTAATTATGAATAATAAAAACATGCGCGGGTTACGTTCACGTGAAGAAAACCCAAAAAAGAAAAAGATGAAGTGGTTATCAATTGCCATCGCGTTAATTGTGACCATTGGTGTTATCGCCATCGTATGGCCACACCACGAGGAGATAATGCGAACGATTACTCCTAAAAAAACACAGGGCAATTATAAAAAGAATCTGTCCCAATCATGGCAAAAAACACTAAAAGAAGAAAATGCGAATGTGGATGTTGCCGTTTATGATAAAAAACATGACAAGATAATCACCTTAAGACAAAGCAATCAAGACACTTTTTCTACCGCTAGTATTGTGAAGGTGTCTGTTCTGGCTACCTTATTAAGTAAACATGAGTCTACGAATGAGCCACTGACAGATAATCAAAAAACATTGGCGACAGCGATGATCGAACAAAGTGATAATGATGCAACAACAAATCTGTTATATCAAATGGGTGGTTATACCGCGCCAAATGAGTTGTTTGAAACACTATCAATGAATGATTCAAAAATGGATGCAGCAGCCTGGGGTAATTCAACCACAACAGCACCGGATCAAGTCACTTTGTTACGCAATCTTTTTTATAGTAGTGATACGTTGAATGATGACTCACGGCAATATGCTAAGGAATTAATGAGTCACGTTGAATCTAATCAAAGCTGGGGAATTACCGGCGGCGTCCCATCTGATGCTGAAACATCAGTCAAGAATGGTTGGTTACCACTTGATGATGGCTGGGTCGTCAATAGTATCGGCCATGTTAAAAATAAACAAGCAGACTATGTGATAGCTGTTTTGACTAATGGTGACGAGACAGAAGAAGACGGCATTAAGTTAATTGAAAAACTATCAAAACAAGCATATCGCGAGTTATCGAAATAAAAAATATATTTGGTAAAAAACGGTTGGGACGACAAAGGTTCCAACCGTTTTTTGTCTCGTTCGACGTAAACGTGTTACACACCAGCTTCAAAACGACTTTTGTCGCGCTCTTTTTTTAAACCTTTACACAATTGAGATGTCATTACAGTTATTTTTCATTTAAGAAAATATATTGATTAGTTTTATGAAATTTATTATGATGAATAAGTTGTTTTAAGAAAAAATATATTTTTAAAACAACAAAAACATTTTATGATACAGGAGATATATTTATGCTGCAAATCAACGACTTAACTGTCGCTTACAGCAATGTACCAGTTTTCACGGACTTGTCTGTCAACTTTTCCCCGGGAAAGATTACAGGGATCATCGGGCCCAATGGTGCTGGTAAGTCAACGTTAATCAAGGGGACACTTGGATTGGTGCGCCGATCGGGTAATGCGACTTTAAATGGGACAGCCATTAATCGTGTTCGTCAAAAAATTGCGTATGTCGAACAGCGTGCGGCCCTTGATTTAACATTTCCCATCAGTGTTTTTGAGGTGGTTTTAACGGGTACGTATGGCAAGTTAGGATTATTCAAAAGCCCTGGTCGAAAAGAAAAGGAACTTGCAACTGATGCCTTAAAGCAAGTGAACTTATCTGAGTTTAAGAATCGTCAGATTGGCGAACTATCTGGTGGGCAATTGCAACGTGTCTTTGTTGCACGCGCAATCGTTCAACAAGCGGATGTCGTTATTTTGGATGAGCCATTTGTGGGAATTGACATGAAATCTGAAGAAGAAATTATGAATGTTCTACGTGGCTGGCGTGATGCAGGGAAGACAATTATTGTTGTGCACCACGACTTAAATAAAGTCGCTGCCTATTTTGATGAGTTACTAATCATGAACCATGGCGTCATTGATCATGGTCCTGTTGCAACGGTATATACGCAGGAAAACATGGCGCGCGCCTTTTCAGCTGACTTAAGTGCCGTGCTGTTCAATAAGGGAGCAGGTGCTTAATATGACAAGTATTGTAGAATTTTTGCACGCTTTAGGACATTATAATTTCTTACAAAGTGCACTGATGGCCGCCATTATGGTGGGGATTATGTCAGGAATTATTGGTAGTTTTATTATTTTACGTGGGATGTCACTAATGGGTGACGCCATTTCACATTCTGTTTTACCTGGAGTTGCTGTCGCCTATATGTTGGGTGTTAATCTAATGATTGGTGCAACGACCTTTGGGGTTATTGCTGCGTTATTGATTGGTTTTGTCGCTTCTAACAGTAAGTTGAAAAATGATACGGCAATTGGTATTGTCTTTTCAGCATTTTTTGCATTAGGATTTATTTTAATTTCAATGGCCGAATCATCAACGAATTTGCATCATATCTTGTTTGGAAATGTTTTAGCTGTTTCTGATTCTGACCTGCTTTCAACATTCGTCGTGTTGGCTATTGTAATCGTTTTTGTTTTTGCACTCTTTAAAGAACTTCAAATCACTTCCTTTGACGAAGTATTTGCTAAGTCATACGGTTTAAACACAAGTATCATTCATTATGGTTTGATGATTATTTTGACGTTGGTAACAGTATCAGCTTTGCAAACGGTTGGTATTATTCTGATCGTTGCCATGTTGATTACGCCAGCAGCCACAGCATTCTTATGGACGAACCGCTTGGTATACATGTTGTTTGTGTCATCAGGTGTTGGTGCAGTTGCCTCAATCGTTGGTTTGTACCTCTCATATACGATGAATTGGGCATCTGGTCCAGCAATCGTACTGGTTGCAGCCATTATATTCTTGATTTCATTTGTTATTGCCCCAAAGCAAGGCATCCTTGCTAAATTAGGAGTTAAAAATGTTAAAAAAGCTTAGTATTCTTATTATTGCATTGTTGGTCGTTGGTGGTGGTATCTTCTGGTTCGTTAATGGTCGTGGTGAGCAAAAAGCAACCGGAAGCCAGAAGTTGCGTGTTGTGACAACAAACTCTATTTTGGAAGATATGGTTGAACAAGTTGGTGGTAAAGATGTTCGTGTGTACAGTATTGTTAAACGTGGAACAGATCCGCATGAATATGATCCCACCACAAATGATATTGCGGCGGCAACCGAAGCTGATGTCCTTTTCCATAATGGATTGAACTTGGAAACTGGTGGTAGCGGTTGGTTTAATAAGTTGACGAAGACGGCTAATAAGCGTGATGGAAAAGAAGTTTTTGCCGCTTCAAAGCATGTTAAAGCAATGTATCTGACAGAGTCTGGTAAAGAAAACGAAACTGATCCTCATGCCTGGCTTGATTTGAGCAATGGTGTGAAATACGTCAAGATGATTAGTAGTGTCCTGCAAGATAAGGATCCTAAGCATGCGAAAGCCTATCAAAAGCGCACGGATGCTTACGTAGAAAAGCTAGAAAAGTTGCATAAGGAAGCGCAAAGTAAGTTTGCTGATATTCCAGAAAAGCAACGTTTGCTAGTAACCTCAGAAGGAGCCTTTAAGTACTTCTCAAAAGCATATGATATTAAGCCAGCCTTTATCTGGGAAATTAATACTGAAGCGCAAGGTACACCAGAACAGATGAAACAAGTATTGGCTAAGATTGATCAATCAGAAGTGAAGTCATTATTTGTTGAAAGTTCTGTTTCGCCTAAGTCAATGAAACAAGTATCGAAGGAAACAAAACTACCGATTTATGCAAAAATCTATACGGATTCATTGGCTAAAAAGGGTACGCAAGGCGATACTTACTATGACATGGTTAAGTGGAATATCGACAAAATTCATGATGGTATGTTAGCAAAATAAATATATAATCTCGTAACACATTACTTAGGTTTTTAATCTAATTAATGTGTTTTTTGCTGAAATAAATAAGTGTACGATATTTGTGACTTATTTGTGATTGTTTTCCTTAAAAGTTGGTATAATGAAATTGTGAGGATCTTAGTTATTTAGTTCAATGTAGTTAACAAACTAGGTAACTAGGTTTACAAAGATAATATTCAAGGATACAATGTATCTTTGGACTTATAATTTTATTAGTTTTGTAGGATTTTTTTATTGAGGAGATTTAATATGGCTAGCAAAAACATCGTTGTAGTAGGGGCAGGCTTTTCCGGCGTATTCACTGCACGTAAATTAGCAAAAAAGCTAAAAAACACTGACTATCAAATCGTGTTGATTGATCGTCACTCATTTATGACTTACATGACGGAGCTACATGAAGTTGCAACGAAGCGTGTTGAACCAAAGCACGTGCAATTTGATTTGGGAACGCTATTTAAGCACCAATCAAATGTGAAAATCGTTACAGCTAATGTCGAGGATATCGATAAAGAAGCTAAAGTAATCAAGACTTCAGAAGGTGAATTCACGTTCGAAAAGTTGGTTCTTGCAACTGGTGGAACAACCAACACGTTCGGTACACCAGGTGTTGAGGAATATGGTTACACGTTATGGTCATTTGAGGAAGCTGTTAAGTTACGAGCACACATCGAAGAAGTTATCCGCGAAGGTGCAATGGAATCAGATCCAGCACTACGTCAAGCTAAATTGACGATTGCTGTTGTTGGATCAGGATTTACAGGTGTTGAATTAGCTGGTGAATTGATCGAACAACGTCGCGAATTGGCTCGTGCCAACAACTTGGATGAATCAGAAATCCACCTAGAAGTTATCGAAGCTGTGCCAACGATTTTGAACATGTTGTCAGATCGTAAGCTAGCTGACAAGGGTGAGCAATACATGATCAACCACGGCATCAAGCTACGTAAGTCAGCTGGTGTGGTTGAGGTTAAGGAACATGCTGCCCTATTGAAGGATGGTACAGAAGTACCAACTGAAACTTTGGTTTGGACAGCCGGTGTTAAGGCTAAGCCACAAGGTGCTCAGTGGGGCTTGCAACAAGGACCTGGTGGCCGTTTCTTAGCTGATGAGTACTCACGTGCCCAAGGCGAAAAAGATATCTATGTTGCTGGTGATGTGGCTGCTTATCAAGAACCTGCACTTGCAGATCCTGATAACCCACGTGCTGGTTGGACACCACAAACTGTTGAAGGTGGAGAATCAGCTGCCAACACGGTTGTGCCTAACATTGTTTATGATGTCACTGGTCAAACTGGTGAACGTCGTGAATTCAAGGGACACTACCAAGGTTATGCTGTGTCAATTGGTTCACACTACACAGTTGGTGTTGTGCAACAAATTGGTAACATGAAGTTAGGTAAGAACGGTTGGTCAATCACTGGCTTTACTGCAAATATGTTTAAGCACATTATTAACTTCTACTTCTTTATGCAAATTACTAGTGGTTACCACATGTTCCAATACACATTGGATGAATTCTTCCGGACACCAAATGGTCGTAACCCATTCTTCGGTTGGACATCACGTGTTGGTAATGTTTTGTGGTCAGTTCCTTTGCGTATCGTTATGGGAATCACTTGGATTTCACTAGGGGCAACCCTTGGTGGTGGTGCTGGTATGATCGCAACAATTGTTGGTTGGCTACTTGTCTTTGGACTACTAACATCAATTGCTGCCTTCGTCGGCTTTATCTTTGGTTTGGTAATGGTCTTCGCCGGTACTGGTGTGACCGTAGCTGCCTTGTTGATTCCATTTGCTTCATTGGCATTAATGAACGGTGCTGGACGTACAATTGGTTTGGACTACTGGGTAACCCCATTCCTAGAGCGCTCACTAGGGGCATCATGGTATGGTAAGGCTAACTCACGTTACAATGATTTACGTAAATAATTAATACATGTTAAACATAAAAGGTTGGGAAAAATAAATTTCCCAACCTTTTTTGTGTTTAATATATAAACGCGTTCCAAAAGTCTGAAGCTTCAACGTAACGCCATTTACGCCATTCCCGTCCTGTGCTTTGCTACGGTCGAAAATGATGCAACTCACGTTACACACCAGCTTCAAAGCGATTTATGTCACGCTCTACTTTGGTTGATGTTGTGATGCGTAGAAGGCAGCGATGACACCGTGTGCAACACCAACATTAATTGAACGGACACTACCGTATTGTGGAATATATACCATGGCATCGGCAGCAGCGATTAAATCATCGGCCAAGCCGAGTTTTTCTTCACCAAATAGGAAAGCCGATTTGGCTGGGAATTGCATGTCATATAATGACTGAGGATCATAACCAGGGGTGTTATCTACAGCATAGATCGTGTAACCCGCTTCATGTAGTTGAGCAAAAATCGTTGAATAATCAGTAATACGATGATGCTCAATGTGTTCATAGTTTTGCGTACCTAATGAACCACGACGGTCCCATTTTTTGATGCCTTCAGTTGCATCAGGAATGGCAGGGTTTTCGGGATTCAAAAAAATTAGCTTGCGCATCCCAAAGGCATTACTATTACGGACAGCCGATGCTTTATTAAAATCATGGCTGAGGTTTTGCATGATGGAAATCATTTCACCACGATGCATATCTAATGATGCGCGAATTTCATCATCAGTTTTCCCTTTATAAAAGTCGGTAACGTTTCGGTAATCAGCCGAACGCGTTAAATCAATATCTGACATAGTAGTCTCCTTATTAGAAGTTGGGACAAAAGAAAATGGACCAATCTTTTTGTGCTAAAAATATATTAATTGTAAGTTTGTAATTTGAATAGCATAAACGCGTTCCAAAAGTCTGAAGCCTCAATGTAACATCATTTACACCATTCCTGTCCTGCGCTTCGCTACGGCCAAAAATAGCGCAAATAACGTTACACACCGGCTTCAAAACAACTTTTGTCTCGCTCTCATTAAACGATAAAATAATAATTTAATTCTAGCCGGGGGCGTGCGACGTGTCAAACGAGGTGGTGACTGATAAAATATGATCAAATTGAACAATTCAAAGCATATTGACTATTAATTTGGTATGATTAAAGGTATTGAGAAAATAAGAAGGAGGCGCGGACATGACGCCAATTATATCGTTGTCGCATGTGACTTACGCATATCCAAATAGTGACGCCCCTGCCTTGCGTGATTTATCATTAACAATCAACAAAGGTGAATGGGTCGCAATTATCGGTCATAATGGGTCCGGTAAATCAACTTTTGCAAAATTATTAAACTATTTATTAGCACCTGATGAGGGTGAAATCACCGTCAATGATGTCGTTGCCACTGCAGAAAATATGTGGACAATTCGTGACATGGTTGGGATGGTTTTCCAAAATCCTGATAACCAATTTGTCGGCGCTACTGTCGCTGATGATGTGGCTTTTGGCATGGAAAATCGTGGTGTCCCACGCGATGAGATGATTACGCGTGTGGATGCAGCGTTAGAAGAAGTACAAATGATGCCGTTTGCTGATCGTGAGCCAGCGCGTCTATCAGGTGGTCAAAAGCAACGCGTGGCTATTGCATCGGTATTGGCCTTGCAACCTAAGATTCTGATTCTAGACGAAGCAACCGCTATGTTAGATCCAACTGGTCGTCGCGAAATGATTGCCTTAGTGCATGAATTGAAAGCTCGCATGGGGGATGACTTAACCGTTATCTCGATTACCCATGATATTGATGAAGCTGCCAGTGCTGATCGCGTCATGGTGATCAACGATGGTGAACTGGTTGAAACTGGGTTACCAGCGGAAATTTTTGCGAATGCGGATCAATTACGTCGCTTTGGATTAGCAGTGCCATTTGCTGAGCAATTGAAGGAACAATTACGACTACGGGGAATTGATGTCCCTAATGAATATTTGACAACAGAAGGGCTGGTGACATGGTTATGGCAATCAATTTCGACCAAGTAGGGTTTACGTATCAACCCAATACGCCGTTTGCCACACCAGGTTTACATGATGTGTCATTTGAAATTCCTGAAGGGAAATTCACTGCTGTGATTGGGCATACAGGTTCTGGTAAATCAACGATGGTCCAACATCTTGATGGTTTGGTTTTGCCAACGACTGGTAAAGTGACGATGGGTGATCAAGTGGTGACCGCTGAAACGAAGTTAAAAGAACTTAACGAGATGCGTGCGCACATTGGACTAGTTTTTCAGTTCCCTGAGGCGCAACTCTTTGAACAAACCGTTCTAAAAGATGTCATGTTTGGTCCTAAAAACTTTGGTGCTTCAGAAGAGGATGCGCAAGCGGCGGCTGAAACGGCTTTGAAAAAGGTAGCTATTTCACCTGACTTATATGAACGGTCGCCATTTGAATTGTCTGGTGGACAGATGCGACGTGTTGCCATTGCGGGTGTCATTGCCATGGAACCAGATTTGTTGATTTTGGATGAACCAACAGCTGGTCTTGATCCACAAGGTCAACGCGAATTAATGACCTTGTTTACTGATTTGCAGAAAGAACGCCAAATTACGGTGGTATTGATTACGCACCAAATGGAGTACGTTGCCCAATATGCAGATCATGTTGTGGTATTTGAACATGGGACAGTGGTTAAGTCAGGTTCACCAACGACAATTTTTGCGGATGAGGAATGGCTGCATGAGAAGCAATTAGACGTGCCAGCAGCTAAACAGTTTGCAGACGCTTTAGCTGAAAAGGGTGTCCAACTACATAATGTGTTAGATATTGATCAATTGGCTGATCAATTAGCTGCCCGTTTAAATGGGGAGGTGGACCATGTTTAGTAATATGATTATTGGGCGGTATATGCCTGGTGATTCGTGGATTCATCGTTTAGATGCCCGCACAAAACTAGTCCTAAGTATTGCCTTCATCTTTGTGGTTTTCTTTGCGAATAACGTGATTGGTTACGCATTAGCGGGTGCTTTTACGTTGTTAGCAATTATGATGACTGGCCTCGGTGTCGGTGTATTTCTGCGTGGCTTACGTCCACTGGTTTTATTGATGTTGATCACAACGCTATTGCAGCTGTTCTTTGTGCAAACTGGGGATGTCTTAGTTCATTGGGCATTTATCAAAATTACCACGGATGGGGTTATTAACAGTGTGATCGTGTTTGTTCGCTTTATGTTAATCATCATGTTTTCAACAATTTTAACGTTGACCACGCAACCCTTAGCCGTTGCTGATGGAATGGAAAGTTTACTAAAGCCATTTAAGAAAGTCGGTTTGCCCGTTTCTGAACTGGCCTTGATGTTGTCGATTGCTTTGCGCTTTGTGCCAACATTAATGGATGAAGCTCAAGGTATTATGAATGCCCAACGAGCACGTGGTGTGCGTTTTAATGAAGGTAGTTTAATGGCCCGTATCAAGTCATTCGTGCCATTATTGATTCCATTATTTGTGAACGCCATTAAACGAGCCATTGAGTTGGGGGATGCGATGGAAGCACGTGGTTACCGTGGTGGTGATCAACGCACAAAATATCGTGTCTTGACTTGGCATACACGAGACACTATCGCAATTATTGGATTTGTTATCTTTACGGTTGCATTAATTGCAACGCGTTGGATGATGTAGAAAGGACTTAAAACATGCCACGTTATAAAGCAACCATTGCTTATGATGGGACTGATTTTTTTGGCTGGCAAGTACAACCGAATAAACGAACGGTGCAAGCCGAAATGGAGTTAGTGGTCAACAAGATGGCGAAGAACCCAGCGGAGCATATTCGTGTACAAGGCTCTGGCCGTACCGATGCCCGTGTTCACGCTAAGGGTCAAGTTGCCCATTTTGATTTGCCATTTGATATTCCAGCCGATGCGGTTCGTAAGGGCTTATCAACGATGTTGCCCTATGATATTGGGATTAAGAAGGTAGAGAAGGTCAGTGATGACTTTCATGCCCAATTTAATGCCCACGATAAAACCTATTTTTATCGCTTTTCAACAAGTGAATATATTGATCCCTTTAAGCGTAATTATACGGGGCATTGGCACCGTCGCTTAAATCCAGAATTAATGCAACAAGCAATCGGTGATTATGTTGGTGAACATGACTGGTTGAGTTTTGTGGCTTCTGGTTACCAACAAAAAACAACCGTGCGGACGGTCTATTCTGCGAAAATGTGGTATAAGCCAGAAGAAGAAGAGATTTGGTTTGAATTCTCTGGTAATGGCTTTTTGTATAACCAAATTCGCATCATGGTTGGGGTCTTATTAGAAATCGGTAATGGTGTGCGACCAGTCGATGATATCAAGCGTTTGTTTGAGGTTAAAGATCGCCAACAAGCCCAATTTACGGCACCGGCACAAGGATTATATTTAATGGATGTTAAATATTAAAAAATTAGGCAGTTACCAAGGACATTTCATTGACTATTCCCGTAAAACAGGATAATATAGAACTCGGTATTGTTTACCAACCACAAATGGGAATGTCCTGGTACGACTTTTTAATTATTGGTAAAGTAAACAAACAGAAAACTGGAGGAAATTTTCCATGCGTACAACTTATATGGCAAAGCCAGGTGAGATCGATCGCAAGTGGTACGTCGTTGATGCAACTGATATTGCATTGGGACGTTTGTCAACTGTCGTAGCATCAATCTTACGTGGTAAAAACAAGCCAACTTACACACCAAACATTGATACTGGTGATAACGTTATCGTTATCAATGCTGGTAAAGTCGCTTTGACTGGTAAGAAGGCTTCTAACAAGATTTATTACCACCACTCAAATCACCCAGGTGGTTTGAAGATGCGTCAAGCAGGTGACTTGCGCGAGAAGAACCCACAACGTTTGATCGAACTTTCAGTTCAAGGTATGTTGCCAAAGGGTACTCTTGGTCACCAACAAGCTTTGAAGCTACACGTGTTTGCTGGTTCAGAGCACACACACGCAGCTCAAAACCCTGAAGTGTTGGATATCACCAACCTTATTTAATTTAACGAAAGGAGAATAGTTTAATCATGGCTCAAGTACAATACTCTGGAACTGGCCGTCGTAAGAACTCTGTTGCCCGCGTACGTTTGGTACCTGGTAACGGTGCAATCACGATCAATGGTCTTTCATCAGAACAATACATTCCTTTCGCTAACTTGCGTGAGGTTATGGTGCAACCCTTCAACGTTACAGAAACTCTAGGAAACTACGATGTTTTGGTAAACGTTGATGGTGGTGGTTTCTCAGGTCAAGCTGGTGCAATTCGTCACGGTATCGCCCGTGCCCTATTGACTGTTGATCCTGACTTCCGCGCTTCATTGAAGAAGGCCGGTCTACTTACTCGTGACCCTCGTAAGAAGGAACGTAAGAAGCCAGGTCTTAAGAAAGCTCGTAAGGCTTCACAATTCTCAAAGCGTTAATATTTACTATTACACTTTGTGGGATTGTCAAAGATCCGAATACAAAAATGACTCTCAAGTTGGTTTATCCAACTTGAGAGTTTTTTTATATCTAAATTTTTAGCACTATATGGGCAAATTGATAAAAATGTTACCATGAATCATAAGAAGATAATGCAATAGAATTTTGGGGAGAAATATATGATGGATTATTGGATTGATAATGTCAGGATAGAAAATGGCTATACTTATGATAATGATTGGGTTAATGGATCAAAAACTGATTTAGTCGCGGTTCATGTTGTTACAGGTAAAATTGCGGCAATTATCCCACAGGATGAATTTGTTAAAGAACATATGCAAGCAACGTACTCGGGGGATGGTTTGTTAATGTTGCCAAGCTTAACAGACAAACATGTTCATCTAGATAAACTAAAGATTGGTGAACCATGGACGCCAATTAGGCCTGCGAAAAATATTGTGGAACGTTTTGAACAAGAAATTCCAGATATCAATCGCCTATCTTCTAGTATGCAAGAACGTGCTGAAAAGATGATTGCCTTGGAAAAGCAACATGGTGTTACCACAATTAGATCACATGTTGATATTGAACCAATGACTGATTTACGACACTTCAAAGTGATTAAGAAAGTGGCAGAAAACAGTGACATAAAAATAGAAATCGTTGCGTTTCCACAACATGGGCTGTTGCGTAGTCAGTCGTACGATTTAGTCGCAGAGGCTCTACAATCTGGCGCTGATTTTATTGGTGGGGTTGATCCATATGGGTTAGATCAGGATTATAAAAAATCATTGGGACAGACTTTTGAATTGGCTGATAAATATCATGCAGGGGTTGATATTCACGTGCATGACCGTAACGAGGCCGGTACAAAAACCATCAAGGAAATTATTCGACTGACTGAATATTATCATTTACAGGATAAAGTGTTTATTAGTCATGCCTTTGGTTTGAATGATTTTGTGGGTGAAGAGCGACAATCTGTTTTTGATCAACTAGCTGCATTGAAAATTCATATCGTGACGAGTGTGCCATTGGATGCAGGGACTATTCCACCCATTATGGAGCTGATTCATGCAGGTGTTCAGGTGCATGTTGGTAACGATAACGTTAATGATAGCTGGTCACCTTATGGGAATGGGTCAGTTCAAGATAAACTCGCTCGGCTGGGTGAAATGTTCTCGGTAAATGATCAAGTCGGATTAACTCAACTATTAGGCTTAGTTACTGATGGTAAGGTTACCTTGGATGCTAAAGGTAATCGTCAATGGCCTGTTGTTGGGGAGGCGGCTAACTTTATGCTTGTTGATGCATCGTGTGCTGCGGAGTTTGTGGCTCGGCAGAGTAGGGTTGATGGGGTTAGATACTTGGATGAGCAGTGCAACCTTAACAATTAAGAAGTTTTTAATTGAAGTTAAATTTGAAAAACAAGCTATGAAATATAAAAATTAGTATAATTGATATAATAATAGTAATGATGAGTTGGTTGCTAAGGAGATATTATGAGTAATTATTCAGAGTACGAAAAACAAGCATCAAGATTATATGAGGCAATTGTTGGGGAAAAGAAAGCAAAAATAGTTCCCTTTTCGGCAGATAATTTGTGGGATGCAGCTTGGAAACAGAGAAAAAATAAAAAAATTACGGATTTTATTTTTGATGAAATTGTAAATGTTACATCTGTTTTGGAAAATAACGATTTAAGATTATCTGAAGCGGAATTGGACGAACAAAGAAGGAAACTAGCTTCTCTAATTGTAGATATTGAAAATGGAAATGCAGCAGGGAATGTGGAGCAAACAGCCTTAGGCCCACTACTGGAGAAATTATCCATGCGTTCAAAAGAAGCAGTTGTGGACTCTGATTCTTTTAGCGACTTAAAAAAATACATGCACGTTAAAAGACCAATTCAAGATAATTTAGAACAAAAGATACAGCACCTAATACAAAAAAGAAAAGGTATCATTTTCTTAGTGGGGAATGTTGGTGATGGGAAATCACATTTACTGGCCTATATGAAGGATAAGTATGGTAAAGAATTTAATGATCAACAAGTAGAAATTATTAATGATGCAACTGAAAGCGATAGCCCCACTCATACAGCTATAGAGACCCTTGTTAAAAAATTGGACGGGTTTAATGATGAAAGTATTCAAAATGGAAATGATAAATTAATTATTGCGATAAATTTGGGTGTTATTACTAATTTATTGATTAGGCTTAAACAAAGTAAAATTTTTAACGAATTAGTTGATTATCTAGAAAAATCAGGAATAGTTAACGGGGAAATAAACCAACACAAACATGAAATTTTTAGTAATGTTTCTTTTGTTAACCAAACAATGTTTGAAGTAAGTAATTCTAAAATAGAATCTGATTTTTTCTTATCTATGTTCAATAAGGTGTTTTCTAGGGAAAAAGGAAATCCTTTTTATGAAGCTTATTTACAAGATATTAATGAGCATCATACACAAGCATTTCACGCTAATTATAGGTTGTTATTAGATTCCGATATTAAGAATAGTGTGATTTATCTTTTAATTAGAGCACAAGTTGAATATAAAGAAATAATTTCCGCAAGAACATTAATGAATTTTATGTATGACATTGTGATATCAAATAAAGAAAAAATTAATTATGATTCATATTTACCGTTTTTGATATTTGATAATGCAGAAACCTCAAAATTGTTAAAAACAATTAGTTTTATGGATCCAACTAATAACCAAAATAGAGAAGTTGATGAATTGAGTGTCAGACTTTTTCATTCTAATGATGTTTTTAACTTTGTTAAAGAATACTTCCAAGATGATTATGAAAGATTTAAGCCCATGTTTGATAAATTTCGTAATAAGGAAGATGATTTAAAATACTTTAGAATGTTAGTCAACACAATGTTTCGTGTTAAATTCCTGCTTGACGCACGAAATTCCGTATTAAACAATTCAGAATTTCAAGAATTTGTGGAAATCTTACAGGATGTTATTACTAATAAAAAAAGTATCAGCTTATTCAAATTGGTTGATAGAAGTTTAAGATTATGGAATGGGACAACTTCTAAAGGGGAATATGTTGTAACAATGCGTGCCAAAAATTCAACTGCTATTGCAGTTGAATTAGAGCTAGAGCCGATATCATGGGAAGTCAAAAATTTTGGTGTGGTTGTAAAGGTTGAAAATCAGAACGCAGTAGCTTCAAAAGAAATTCAGGAAGTAGAAGTTGACTATAAAACATATGTATTACTTAAGAAAGTTGTTGCGGGATATATTTTAAAAAGGGAAGATATTCAAACGGTAGTGAAATTTGACGAATTTGTTAATTCAATTACCAGGACGACTAAGGGCGAACGTACTAATATATTGTATAACCCCAATTTAGATGAGGAGTTTGAGCTAAAAAAGACGTACGATAAAGTTACCCTACGTCAATTAGGAGAATAGGTTTTATTATGAGCGATGCGGTTAAAGATTTAATTGAATTTTTAAAGATAAATCCAAAGGAACAATCTATAAAATACGGACATAAAATTGGTTATAAGTTATTACCATTTTTTACAAGAGAACCCGAAAGATATAAATTCGATGAAGAATTTATCGAAATTACTGGTATTATGGCAAGAATTTCAAAAGGAAATAAACCAGAATTATCTGATTTAAATCAAAAGTTTGTTGAAAAATTGCGTGAACAAATAGAAGTTCCAAACAATATAACAGATAATCAACTATTAGAAATTTTCCAAATTTCATTTAAGAATACTAAGAGGTCGCAATTATTGCCTTATGTACCGGTTACTGACTCTAAAGATAAGACGGGTAAAATTCAAATTGCTGAACTATTGGTGACCTTATTAGACCTTGATAATAATCAGGAATGGCTAAATTATATATCTAGTCAAAATGCAAATAATCTATATTCACAAGTTCTAAAAGGGGCGTTGCCAGATTTAGAGAACCAAAGTATAAAAAGAGAAGAATTTGCCTTAGTAAATAAAAATTATTATACATCGTTATTTAGCGAAGATTTTCATATATTGATGGAAAGCGGAAATGTGGATTTTATATCACTAAATATTCATCTTTTGTTTAGTTTTTATTATTTAATGTACATTATATATACTGGAAGTTCTATTTTAGATGATACTACTAGTAATAGACATTATTATTTTGCTTATGAAAAAGAGCGAATTTCACGATCAAGGAAAGCAGTGACTGATGGTTATCGTGAGGTAAAAGAATTATCAGCAAATATTTTGGTAGATGTAGATATTACACACTATTTAAATGTTTTATCTGGTAATTTAGTTATTAGTAGTCCTGAGACATATTCGAATGAAAAAACAATTGCAGAATTACTATCTTCTGATAGGAACACGATACTCACTTTATTAGAAAATTTGCGAGAATTCAAAGAGGTATACGCAGAAACAATAAACCATGAGTATATCAAAAAAAATGTTGTTTTTTATGATGAAAATATTAAGGATTACCTGATTAAAGAAGTTAATGAATTAAAGGGATGGTTAAAGCAAGATGAATCATTAGAAACTCAAAAAAGATATCGTAAATCATATGATGAAATGAAACAATTAAATTATTTAAAGTCTAGGGGAAGCTTAGGTAATGTATTAAATGCCTCTCAAGAAATCATCTTATTATTTACAGCCATTGTAGTAGGTAATAATAAGCATTTATTGTTAAGACGTGTTTTCGAAGGACTAGAGAAGCATGGCTTGTTTTTTGATAAAACAAGTAAAAACGAGATTATTAAATTTTATGAAGAAGTCAATTTATTAGAAAAAATGAGTGACAGTGGGGATGCACAGTATGTCAAATCAATATTATAAATTTTTAACAACAAGGCTTAATAAGTGGATAAAATCTAACAACAATATACAATCAGGTAATCGTTTTTTTGCGCTTTTGGACGACCAAAAAGAAGTAGACAATTTATATAATGCATTTGGTTCTGACGAATTAAGTGATAGATTTGAATTTAAATCGCCAATATTAAATTTCACAACTCATGGATTACAGGTAAATGATGTGAAATTACTAATTATCAGCGCATCAGCTAAAGTAACGAATGATTTCCTAGTTACTTTAAGAAATCGTGTTAGTGCACAGGCGGACGAATTTAAAGATACAGCAATATTTTTTATAGTTACAGATCCTTTGGATTCTATTTTAGGAGGAGCTTTTGACGTAGGTCAAAAGAATGGTCCATTTGATATAAATGCTATTAAAGAGGATCTTAATAAAGAGGTACGCACTTCAAATTTAAAGCCTTTTGAACAGCAGATAATTAATGATTTTTTGAAGGATATGGATCAGGGGGTTAATACAACAATACTAAAAGACTTTGACACCATTTTTTCCGTAATAGAGGAGGGGGAGATAAAGACTGATCAATATTCGGCGATGCATTTGTTTGCAGACTCGCAATTAGATTCTTTCAGTTACAATACAACTGATTCTGACATAATAAAAGAACGTATTACTCAGAATAAAGAATTATTTAGTAAAGTTTCTAAATCCCAAGAGGCAATTAATACATCAGAACGTTTAGAAAACTTCTTAAATGCAGATAATAGTTTAATAAAGAAATTATCGACATCTGATGAATGGAGAGATGTTCCTTTTAAGGACGTTCTCAGAGCATCAAATGAGTTTGAAAAAAATAAAAAAATACAATTGGAGCTAGATTATAGCAACCTTGCAAATGATATTGCAGATAAATGGGTTAAAAAAAATGGCGAATCATCAAGTAAACGACGAAAAGTTCACATACTTTTTTCTTCAGTGAATCGACCTCAAAGTCAAATAGATAGCAATACATTTTCTTTTAATCTTTATTTTGATAATAATGTGCAAAAATCTGGAATTATCAAATCTAATACGTACATATTTAGTGATTTAGATGGAGATAAGTTGTCTACTGATGATTTTATAGTTGATGTTTCTAGTAAAAAAATAAATATTATTTTGAAGCATTATGACAACAGTAAGACATATGGTGGGTTAGTCACATATCGTCATAAAAAGGTACCAACATTAACGTTTAAAATAAAATTTATGATTGTACCTTTTGAGTTAGAAAAGATTAAGAAACTTAAACCAAACTATGAGGTAGAGGTTTTTAAAAAGCATGGTGGTAGAAAAAACCAATATGGTCTAGGAATAGCTACTAATAACCCAGAAAAACAATTTGGATATTATAATAATGAAGTTATCGATATAACCAGCTTGAATGAATTAGAAAATAAAAATCTGGAAAACTGTTTGTTAAAGTTAGATAATTTAGTTTTGGAAGATGATATTGATCCAGTTATTCCAATTAAAATAGGTAGTGATAAACTGCCGATAATTTTACAGGGAATTGATAAGCCAGTACCGGCTAAACCAATTGATATTGAATATGAGCGACTAAGTTCCGAAGAAGAATTGAAATATATCGACGGGAAAATTTTGTTTGGTAGCTCTATTAGGAATGTCATGAGCACTTACCAAACATGGCTTAATATTGAACAAGATATGATTTTAAAAAAATCACTATATGGTAGCTTAGATGTTGACAGATATCAAGGGATTGAACTAAATATCCCTACAGCAGTCAAATCTGCTTATGAAAAATTATTTGAATATTATAAAAACCAAGAGACTTTACCAAGTTTAGCCATTTTAAGTGATGAATACATTTTAATTGTTAAAGAAGTTTTGAAGACGATTAAAGACGAGCTTGTTGATTTAGCAAATGAACAAAAAATTTCTGATATTGAGTTGAAAAACATGAGAAATATTGGAATTATTGAAGGTGAAAACGGTGAAATAAATGTTTCACCTCTGAACCCTTTATTACTACAGTATCAAGTGCAATTTTCGGAGGCTCTTAATAAATCACAAGTTCCCCCAAAGTTTATGTTGAAACATTTAAATGCAGAAAACTTAGTGCCATATATTCAACGTGATGGTCATTTGTTACAAGCGCATTATTCGTTAGAAAAACCAGGATGGCTAAGTTACCAAGAGCAAAAGAAGCGCATGCTAACGGATATGACTTCAAAAGTTATTCAACAGAGACTATTAAATTATGAACAACAATATAATTTTCTATTTGGTATAAACGACAAGTTATCAATAAATGTTGCGGTGATTAATATAGTAGATGAACGAAATTTCTTTGATGCTATTATTCACTTCATGTTAAATAAGATTAGCCCTAAAGCTAACCTTGCTGAGATGACAGGAGTGAATATATATTTCAAGGGTATGGGGAATACCATTAATTCATTATTTAAACAGTTTTATGAAGTAAGCACTTTAACTGAACTTAATGAACTATTGGTGAATGCATATCGAAAAAAATCCAATATTGAATTTGAGGATTACGAAATATTAAGTATGTTACATGAAGAAATAAATATATATACTGATATTGATAAAGATGTATATTATCATGTAACGTTTTACCAATTTACCCAGTCAAATAATTCAGCGCAAAAGACAATTACCAATCTTCCTAAGAATTATGCACTTGATGGTTTGATTAGTTCATTACAATTTACTGCTGATAGTGATGATTTCTTTACAAGTGGGTTTGGTATTGGAAGTAGTGGAAATGTTGATAATAGTGAATTAGTTGATTTTGCGACCCGATGGAATAGTTTTATCTTGGCAGCAAATGATGATGTAAATGATTATCTTGAAAATAAAATGCTGACGAACAATGTCCGAAGAATAGATCATGATACAATCCCACAATTTTTGGATAATAGTGATTGGGTTACAGTGTTAAACCCAGATGTGGATTTGAATTATTTCTTCTCGCCTAATAACGCTAATGATTTTTTTGTTATTCATTACATGGATCAAAACACAAATTCTCAATATGAGGCTGTTACTATAACTACTAATATTGAACAATACAAAACAGTGCTAGAGAATAAATTGATTAAAAAGGTATCAAATATAAATAATGTTGATACAGAAAATATTATTAAATCATTCAATATTTTGAACGGTGAATGGCTACTGAGGTTGGCGTCTGAAGGGTGGAAATCTCATAATACAACAGTGATACGGGAAAAGTTAAGTTTAATCTCTGCCTTTAAGGAAACAATGGGAATATTGAATGAACCAAACATTCTTTGGGTTCCAATTTCATTAGAAGAAATACTACGTGTTTCGACGATGGTTGGGCTTAAAAAATCTGAAGGAATGTTTAGTTCGAAAAATCTATCTCAAAGTGGAGTTACAAGTGATGATTTATTATTTATCGGAATTGATAAGTTCAATGATGATTTAAAGTTACACTTTGTACCGGTGGAAGTTAAAGTTGGTAATAATGATAATAGAGTTACAGATAAAGCTATTAATCAGTTAAAACACACTGCTAAAATTCTTGAAGGCTTTTTATCAGACGAAAATTCTGATTATCTTTCACGAATGTTTTATAGAAACTTCTTTAAATCTATCTTAGTAACTAACATGCAAAAGCTAATTGGTAGTGAACTGATTGATATACCAACAGATTTTAAAGAATCTATGGATATAATATTAGATGAGTTGTCTATGGACCATTATACCGTGTCCTTTGATATACAAAATGTCTACCATAAAGGACTTATATTTGAATTTACGAGCCATATAACAAATAGAAGCATTAATGTTGATGACAGTAGAGATGTCACTTTGATAAAGGTTCCTGAACAAGATGCTTATAGTTCTGTAGATAAAGACATTACGCAGTTAACTGATACGATACAGAATGATCAATTTGATTTTCCAAAGTCTAAGTTATTATCAAATATGCTGGGTAGAAGTTCAAAGATAATAGATGATATTGTCGAAACAGAACAAGATGTCGTAGATACAGTACCTCTACCGGATTCAGTTGATAATACACCTAAGTCGACGGAATATCAGTCTGATAATGATCAGGTTGTGCAACAAAATAAAGTTGAAGACAAAGAAAATCTTGAAAATGTCCGTTTGTTACTAGGCCAAGGAACTACAACTAATAAACATTTTTATTGGGAATATGGCCATAAGGAGTTGGCCAATAGACATCTGTTAATAACTGGAAAATCCGGACAAGGAAAGACATATTTTATTCAAACTTTACTGCATAGTCTATCAGTAAGTAACATTGATTCTATAGTTGTAGATTATACTGATGGATTTTTGCCTAATCAGTTGGAAGAATTATTGTTGAAATCACTTGAGGGAAAAATTGATCAAAAAATTATATTCAAAGAAAAATTACCAATAAATCCATTTAAATTGAGGGAAATTGATTTTGGAGATGGATTAACATTCCCAGAGGACATTCAAGATATGGTTGATAGAATAACTCAAGTGATTGACTTTGTGTTTAACTTAGGTCCACAGCAAAAGAATGAATTGTCTGTAGCTATTAAGGAAGGATATCAAACATTTGGTGATCAATTTACTTTTACCAAATTAAAAAATAGATTAACAGATGATGATACTTCACATGATAAACTTATTGGTCGAATATCATCTTTGTTGAACCGAGATCCTTTTTCGTATGACAGTCAGTTTAGTTGGGACAGCATGCTATCAAATACAGGTACTGTCCATATTTTCCAGTTAAAGGGATTTCAACCTAATATACAAAAAATTCTTATTGAATTTATGTTATGGGATTTATGGGGATATTCACAAGGTAGAGGCGATAATGCTAAAAACAAGCCAATTCCTATTGTTTTGGATGAGGTCCAAAATTTGAATTTTGGTTCAAATTCTCCAACAGTTAAAATACTACAAGAGGGTCGTAAATTTGGTTGGTCAGGTATTTTTGCTACCCAACAAATTGATTCAATTAAAGGTGATGGCCAAAAAGCTATATATAATACTGCAGAATCAATTCACTTTTTACCACCAGAAGTTCAAGTTCATAATTTAGCTAGAAGTTTAACGTCTGATGATAAGCAACGTGCAGAAGTAGAATCGTTGCTTAAGGGGTTAAAAAAAGGTGAGGCTATAGATGTTGGGCCTAATTTACTTGAGAATGGTAAATTATCGAATATACAGTTTCAGCCTATTAAAGTGTCTTCATTTGAAGATAGGATTAATAAGAACTGATTTCAAAAAATTATTCAATAATATTCGCGATGATAAAAAGATTACAAAGCAACATATTGTTGCTTTGTAATCTTTTTCGTTTTGCGATAATTAAGTTATGGAACTACATAAATTAATAAAAGAAAAAAGAGAAAAAATTGGGCTAACACAAGAAGATGTTGCCTATAGATTAAATGTGACACGACAGGCTGTTCAGAAATTTATGTACCAAATACTAGGATAGGAGCATATTGCCTTAACAGCCAATTTGAATTTAGAAATACCTATTGGAATTGTAATTGAACAAAAAAAGAAGATTAATAATCGAAAGACTTATAAGTTTTTTATTGGTATGGTGTTAGGCTGGGAAGATGGGTTCTTTTTAATCCAAATAGCGAATAAGGATGGATTAGTTAATACAACAAAATCTTTAAAACAATTAGAAAAATCGTTTGAAAAAACTGATGCTGACAATAATAATTTTAATGATGATGGGAAATTTGATGTTCATAATATTATTGATGCCAGAAAAAAACAGGAACGTGCGATAGTAATACGACAAGGGCAATCTGATTTTAGAAAAAAAGTGTTAGATGAATACGATCATAAATGTGCTATTAGTGAAAATGATGTCGAAGAAGTATTGGAAGCTGCTCATATATTCCCATACAAAGGGAAAGAAACTAATACTATAAATAACGGGATTTTATTAAGCAGTGATTTACATTTACTATTTGATAAAAAAATGATTAGAATCAATCAAGATTATATTGTTGAGGTTTCTCCACGATTAGTTAACACTGTTTATAAAAAATATGATGGTCTGAAGCTAAAGTTACCGAGAAATGTACAAAGTTATCCAGACAAAACAGCGTTAATGAATCATTACGATTGTTGCGAATTTTAACATCAAAATTGTATTAAAAAATATTATTTATAAAAATATCGCAAAAGTTTGTTAAAATCTTCTGCGGTATTTTTTGTGTAGAATTATATAACTTTTAGCTGTATATAGGTAATGTAAATGATATTATTTACGCGCTAAACTACAGGGCGGAGCTTAGTAAAAGAGTTAAAGGAGCTGAAAAATGGAGCATAATAAATTGCAATTGCAGGTACATCTCTGTGGGTACGTCAAATCATTGGTTATAAAAAATAATTCTGGTCAAATGAATTAAGGAATCAATGTTAAAAATCTACTATCTGATGATATCGTCTACATCATCTTTGAAAATTTTAGTGTTTAATTAGCCCTCGCTTATGGGATGTTCCGTGGTAATAACGTTGTAAATAATTAAAATAGTATCATCAGAATTACTAAATGACGACTGCAACTCATTTAGTAAATCAGCTTGAATGATCGATAACCACCGATTAATACAATATGGTAAAGTGAAAAATTTGAGGTATAGTAAAAAATTCTCTTGTTTCTATGTATATGATTATTGATATTTGATGTTCTTTTAATTGCATTTTATAAGTGAGAATTGCCTAACTAAAAATATTGATTAAAAGAAGTGATTTTTTAATATGCTTATCTTGATGTATTAGGAATCTACAGATTAGAATTTTTTGGAGTAATCCGCCAAATAAGAAGTAAGATTTTTTAATTTTTAACGAATAAGAAAAGTTATAAATGTAGGTTTTTAATTAGAATTTATTTAATCTAAATAATTTTAATGGTTTATTTTTTTATTTGGATTCTCTTTAAAAACGAACATTAAAATAATAATGCATAAAAATAATTCATTTATTAAATGTGATAAAGTTATCAACAATGCTTATTTTAATCTTTTTTATATGTTTAAAAAGGAACTAATTTATTTATACTTCATATAATAAAAAATAAAAATAATTAAAATGTACAATTGTTAAAAATCGAACTTTATTTACTTAGATGTTTTATAATGTTAGGTTATTGGTGAAATATAAATATGAGGTGATAAGTCATGCATTTTACAAAGGTTATTCAAGGTAATTACTATTCGGCAGTATCTTCAAAAAAAGTTGCTTTCCATGAAAACAGCTTAGTGTGTTTAAATGATGAAGGCCAAATTGGAAAAATTGTTCAACAGGAAGAATCATCATATCAATTTGTTTTAGATCAGGCTAAGAAAGAAAATGTTTTATGGACATTAGCAGACAATCAGTACCTGTTACCAGGCTTTATTGATACTCACGTACATGCACCACAATGGCCAAACATTAGTCAAGCTTTGAATAGTTTGGAAGAAGATTGGTTCTTTAATTACACATTCCCATTAGAGGCTAAGTTCTCAGATGCGGCATTTGCTCATAAGGTATACGATAACCTTGTTCAAACGTTAATTGATCATGGTACGACAACCGTTTTGTATTTCGGATCGCTTGATAATGCTGGGAATGTTGAATTGGTTAAGTCATGTCAAAAGTTCCATCAACGTGGTCTAATTGGTAAGGTTGTTATGGATAATCCTGCTGAGTGCCCTGATTATTATCATGATGAATCAACTGAAAGTGCCTTGACTGATACAGAATCATTTATCCAAACCGTTGATAAAATGAATGCAGGTCAATTCATTAAAATGCAGGCCGTTATAACACCACGTTATCTAACATCATGTACATTAGAAGGTATGCGTGGCCTTGGAAAATTAGCTAAGAAATATGATCTATTGATTCAATCACATTGTAGTGAAAATAATACAGAAGATGCTTACGCTTTGGATAATTACAACAAACGCGATTCAGAAATGCTTGATGAAACGGGTTTGCTAACAGATAAATCTATCATGGCACATGGTACGCTGCTAAACGATTTTGATTTAGATCTTTTCCAAGAACGTGGTACGTCAATTGCACACTGTCCAGTTTCAAATGGTTTCCACGGAACAGCCGTTTTGCCTGTTAAAAAAGCCCTTGAAAAGGACATTAATGTTGGCCTAGGTACTGATATTTGTGGTGGTTATGAGCCAAGTATTTATCAAACATTACGTCAGGCAGCTATGGCTTCAGCAATGCTTAGTGATGGTGTCGATAACAGCATTGCGGCTGATAAGCGTGGTGTTGGTGATGCCCGTATCACAGCAGATACTGCGTTTTACTTAGCAACTGCTGGTGGTGCTAAAACTTTGCAACTTAATACGGGGGTTATTGAAGAGGGTGCGTTTGCCGATTTACAAATCGTTCACTCAAAGTATCCTGAATTTATTGAACAAACACCTTATACACGTTTTGAAAAACTAATGTATGAAACAACACCTAATGAAATTGATGTTGTCTTAACACAAGGGCTTGTGGCTAAAGGGGAACTTAAGTAATGGCTGAAAACAAAAAGTCAAATGATTTAATTTTAGGACCCGATGACACTTTACCAACCTCCGAAGCGACTGTTTTAGGCCTTCAACACGTGCTGGCGATGGATGCTTATGTTGGTCCGTTATTAATTGCTAGTATGTTAGCGTTAAGCGCAACACAAACCTCGTCATTTTTACAAGCTGCTTTTCTAGCCTGTGGTTTTGGAACAATTATTCAAACAGCAATCTTCATGAAAATGCCACTTTCACAGGGACCATCGTTTGTTCCGGCAAGTGCCATCGTTGGAATTTACTTTGCCAATGGTGGTAGCAATGGGGGAATGTCCGTTGTTCTAACTTCATGTTTAATTGGTGCTCTATTCTTAATACTATTGGGATTGTCTGGTTGGTATGAAAAGATTATTAATCATTTGTTGCCACCTGTTGTTGGGGGTACGATTATAACTTGCGTTGGTTTAGGAAATCTGCCCAATATGATGAACAGTAATATTTTCCACGCTTCGGGAAATGACTTTGAAAATATTGCTTTAGCTGGTATCACTGTAGGAACATTATTAGCTGTTGTCACGATTGGTACTTATATTACTAAATTACACCGTTTCTTAAAAGTATCCTCTATTATTATTACTATGGTAGTTGGTATTATTGTTTCGATGATGATGGGACTTATGGACTGGAATAGCTTGTCTTCAGCTGCTTGGTTTAGTTTTCCAAAGTTTACAATGTTCCACTACGGGTTTAACTTTAATTTATCAGCTACGATTACATTTGTTATCATTTATATGGTTCTAACGGCTGAAACTACGGGTACTTGGTTCGCTATGAGTGCGGTCACAGGTAAGGAAATTAAGGGAAAACAATGGAATCACGGTATGATTGGTGAAGGGATTAGTTGTTTGGTTTCCGTCTTAATTGGTAGTGTACCTATGACTGGTTACTCAACCAATGCTGGTATTGTTTCAATTACTGGTGTCGCTAGTCGTAAGGTATTCGTTGCTGCTGGCTTTTGGTTCATGATTTTAGGATTGTTTAGTAAGTTAGCTGCGTTGTTAGCTGCTATTCCGTCTCCGGTAATTGGTGGTATCGGAGCTGTTGTCCTAGTTATTATTATGCTAAACGGATTAAATACTATTGGTGATTTAAAAACAGCTGGTAATCAAAGCTACATTATTGGTATCCCAATTTCAGTCACAATGGCTTTGGCTTTGCTGCCTGATAAGTTTAAAGAAGCTGCCCCACAAATGCTACAGTACTTGATTGGATCACCGATTGCTGTTGCGGCAATCACTGCAATTGTTTTGAATTTAATTTTAAATCGTAAATCTAGTACAGCCTTACAAGTAAAAGGTGCAAAATAGTAAGCGAGCTGAGACAGAATAGCTTCGGTTGAATTAAAAAATAAAGCTGAAGCTACTGAATTTTTCAATGAATTCGGTAGCTTTTTCATTGCTAAGAAAACAGAGTAACGACTGTAAGTGGTACAAACGAAAGGCTAGCATAAATAATGCTATAATTTTTACATACTAATTTTGACATCAAGGGGGGATTTCAAATGAGTAAGGGAGCATGGATCAGCACCATTGTTGTGTTATTAGTCGTTGGTTTGGGGGCAGGTGGTGTACTATACGTTAACCATCAATCGCAAGATAGAGAATTAAAAGAAGAACAGGCTAAGAATAGTTCATTATCCGAAAAAATAGCTAGTTCAGATAAACAGAAAGAGACTAGTGAGAAAAAGTCGAGTTCGCAACAATCATCATCGAGTGTAAGTGAACCGTCGTCATCAAGTTCTGAGGAAACAAATCCCAATGAACCAGTTAATTTAACAACAGCACAAAAACAAGCCGTTAATAAAGCTTTTCTGAGTTGGGCATCAGACCGAGCTGAGGTTGGTAACATGGCAGTAACCGATTGGTATTTTGATCATGGTGCGGCTGGTCGTGGAGATTGGTATGCAAATACAGCTGATGGTGAAGTCCAAGTTCAGGACCAGAATAACCCGGGACCATCCGCATTTCTGGTACATGCAATCGGTGGGTGTGTCTTCTTAACAATGAAAGATGGTTCTACCGGACAACAAGATGATGTTGTGGAGTCCATTGCTGGTGGATATGGGGATAAAGCCGATATGGATAAACCCATTACAAAATATATGCTTGGTGATAATGGAAAAGTTTATGAATTGAGACTAGATAAAGGTGATACCAGTTTAACCTCTGGATTCGGTGAATATACAGATGAAGGACAACGCGGTGATTACACCCCATCATATAGTTTTAAGGTGTCAGAAGATCAAGCTGCCCAAGCTGAGTTACAGAAAATTTTGGCGGATTATCGTTAGAGATTGTGTAGAGCATCAATTTGGAAAAATTTCTAAAAAACCACTTGCAAACATTTGCCAAAGCGTGTAACTTCTTTATTAGATAATTATTAGAGAAAATGTGATGAAGAGAAGAGTAATTTCTAATTAGTTTGCCCAGAGAAGGTCGTAAGCTGAGAAGACCACAAGCGAACAGAAACGAAGATGAACTCGGAGCAATAATAATTGTGCAAGCACTTATTACGGTTAGACCCGTTAACGTTTCGCTTACAAATTAGTAAGTGATTGAGGTACTTTTTGTAAAAAAGGTACAAATTAAGGTGGTAACGCGAAGCTTTCGTCCTTGGATAAGGGGCGAAGGCTTTTTTATTTGCCAAAGTTTTAGTCATTAAAATAGTTAAACCAATTGGGGGAAGTATCATGGAAAAAGCAGAGAAAATTCAAATTTTACAAGATTTAATTGCCATTAATACCGTTAATGGTAACGAGTTGCCAATTGCAACGTACATACAACAAGTATTGGCCGAGCATAACATTACTGCGACGATTGATGAGTTTGGGGATGGTCGTGCTAATCTACAAGCGACTATTGGAAATGACAATGCTGATCACAAAGTGTTAGTCTTCTCAGGTCATCAAGACACGGTGTCAATTGATGATGAATCAGCTTGGCAACAACCACCATTTGGTGCGCAAATTGTTGGTGATAAGCTCTATGGTCGTGGCGCAGCAGATATGAAAAGTGGGTTAGCTGCTGAAATTATTGCCCTGATCGAGCTATCTGAAAATCCTGAGGTGACGTTAAATGGGACGTTACGTTTGATTGCTACGGCGGGCGAAGAATTAGGTGCTCAAGGTGCTTATCGGTTAAACGAGCAACATGCTATTGATGATGCAGATGCCTTGGTGATTGGTGAGCCGACTGACGGTAAAATTATTTATGCCCACTCAGGTAGCTTTAATTACCGCATTACCAGTCAAGGACAAGCCGCTCATAGTTCACGACCAGCCCAAGGAATTAACGCCATTCAAGGATTAGTTAATTACATTAACTTGGAAAAGGATTTGTTTGCTGATGCGCCTGAAGATCCTTACTTAGGCAATGTCCAACATAGTGTGACTGTGATTCGCGGTGGTGAGCAGGTCAATACTATCCCAGCAACAGCAGAATTACTTGGGAATATTCGACCAACGGAAGTATTTGATAACCAACATGTCATTTCGCGGATTGAAGAGACTTTGGCTCAGCTGAACAAACAATATGATGCTAAATTAACATTAGAAATCATCCATAATTTTGAGCCAGTTGAGACACCAAGTGACCATGAGTTTATTCAAATCGTTAAACAGGCCGCTCAGGATACATTTACTGATCGTGATGCTGTCTTATCAACAATGAATGGTGCAACAGATGCCAGCGTCTTTGTTAAGAATAATCCCGGACTACCAACAGTTATTCTAGGCGCAGATGGGGATAACACATCGCACCAATTGAATGAATACACGACGATTAGTAGTTACTTGTCATTGATTGAAACGTATCAACAAATTGCACGCGAGTTCTTAAAATAGAATAAATCGACACGCCATATAATAATAGGCTTTAAAAAGCGTATATTATATGGCGTTTTTTGTACCCAACTAAAAGAATGCAATGTCATGAATGCTTACAAATTAATTGACGCAGCAGTTTCATGTGACTATCATTAAAAATAAGATAATCCAATGAGAAACGGGGGGGCGTCCTGATATGCAAAGCTTTAGTCAACGGCAAATCACTGCCAACATTGTCAAAGGTTCTTTGGGAAATATGATTGAATGGTTTGATTGGTACATTTATGCGTCATTTACGATTTATTTCGCACCCTCTTTTTTTCCAAGCACAGATCAGACCACGAAGCTACTGAGTGCGGCAGGTGTATTTGCGGTTGGCTTTTTGATGCGACCTTTGGGTAGCCTGATTATGGGAAAATTTGCTGATATACATGGTCGACGGGCTGCTTTGACATTATCAGTGACGATTATGGCAACTTGTTCAATGATTATTGCGTTGGTACCAAATTATCAAACGATTGGTATTTTTGCCCCAACTATCTTAGTTCTCGTGCGAATGATTCAAGGACTATCACTAGGTGGTGAATATGGTATCTCAGCGACCTATCTATCAGAAATGGCTTCACCTAATCGTCGGGGTTATTATGCATCCTTCCAATATGTAACGTTGATTAGTGGGCAACTTGCTGCCTTAGCAATTCAGGGAATTTTGCAATTCTTCTTAAGTGAACCAGAACTACGCGCATGGGGATGGCGAATTCCATTTGTCATCGGGGCGTTGGGAGCTGTTTTAGTTCTTTATCTGCGTTTATCAATGGATGAGACGCAACAGTTTGAATCGACTGCCAATCAAAAAGATAAATCTTCTCGTGGCTCATTACGGGCACTGATGCAATATCCGGGTCAAGTACTGACAGTGATTGGCTTGACCTTTGGAGGAACGATTGCCTTTTATACGTATACGACATACATGCAAAAATACATGATCAATACGCTTGGGCTACCTAATCGCACTGTCACAGCGATTAATTTCTTGGCGCTATTTATTTTTATGGTCTTCCAACCATTGTTTGGTGCGGTTTCCGATAGAATTGGACGTAAACCGTTGTTGTATTGGTTTGGTATTATGGGGACGCTGCTAACGGTGCCAATATTTGTCGGCTTGAAGTACTTCTCAAGTCCCATGATGGCTTTTCTATTAATGTTGGGTGGATTATTGATTGTCAGTGGTTACACATCTATTAATGCCATTGTGAAGGCAGAAATGTTTCCAACTGAAATTAGAGCTTTAGGAGTTGGCTTACCATACGGCTTAACAGTCGCACTCTTTGGTGGAACGGTTGAATATGTCGCCCTTTGGACTAAGAGTATTGGTCATGAAAATATTTTCTTCTTCTATGTTTCCTTTGCGATTTTAGTCAGTTTGTTAGTTTATGTCCGAATGCTTGAAACTTCAAAGAGTTCGCCTTTAGAAAAATAAATAAATGACAAAGAGTTGGAACAATTTCTTCAGTTCCAACTCTTTTTATTGTCTCTTAATTCAAGAGACATATGTAACCAGTTGCAAAGGTGCAAATGTTATAATTTGCACAGGTAAGAAAAAAGAAAAAGCGCTTGTTGTGAATATTCGAACCGTGCGACAATAGTAGCAGTATTTGTATAAAAAAGGTATTTCGTGAGAGGGGACAACATGTTAATTGCTATTAATGTATTAAGCATCCTGGTATTTATCGGGGTGGCTTATCTATTTTCGAATGATAAAAAGAACGTACAATGGAAATCTGTTGGTATCGTTCTGGTACTAGAGGTATTTTTGGCTTGGTTTTTTACACAGTTCAAAGCCGGTCAAATTGCTGTGCAAGGAGCCGCTGACGGCTTTAATTGGCTGGTTGATGTGGCATCAGAAGGTATCGCATTTGCCTTACCAGATTGGTTAACGGCCAACAATGGTGGACCTAATTTCGTAACTTCGGCTTTGCTACCAATTTTGCTAGTTGTGCCATTATTCGATATTTTAACTTATTTTGGTATTCTACCATGGATTATTAAGTGGATTGGGAAAGCATTGACTTTCATTACTGGACAACCTAAGTTTGAGGCATTTTTTTCAATTGAAATGATGTTCTTGGGTAACACAGAGGTATTGGCGGTTTCTAAGAATCAGTTAGAGCGGATGTCAGCGAGACGTAATTTTACCCTAGCAATGATGTCGATGAGTTGTGTGACGTCAGCTATTATCGGTTCATATACCCAAATGGTGCCAGGAGAATACGTTTTGACAGCCGTACCGCTGAACATCTTGGGAGCGATCGTCATTACGGCAATTTTGAATCCAACCAAGGTTGAACCTGAAGATGATGTGATTGTTAAGGTTGATTCACAAAACGGTAAGAAAGAACCATTTTTCTCATTCTTAGGTGATTCAATTCTTGGTGCTGGTAAATTGATCTTAATCATTACCGCAACGGTTATTTCTTTCGTTGCTTTGGCCGCATTAATTGACCGTCTATTCAGTTTGACTGGCTTCAACTGGTTGACGCTTGAAAACATCTTCGGTGTTATCATGTTCCCATTTGCCTGGTTGATGGGTTTCAATGTACAGGATGCCTTTCAAATGGCCCAATACATGGGTACCAAGTTAGTTACCAATGAGTTCGTGGTGATGGGAGATATCTCAAAGTCAATTATGGCAAGCAAGGGACTATTTTCTAGTGAACACGCTCGAATTGTCATGACTGTATTCCTAACAAGTTTTGCTAACTTTGGAACGATTGGTATGATTCTTGGTGCCTTTAAAGGTTTGGTCAACAAGGAAAAAAATGAATATATCAGCTCACGTGTCGGTTACATGCTATTATCTGGTGTCCTTGTTTCATTGCTTTCAGCTGCAACAGCTGGACTGTTCGTTTGGTAAACATTAGTTAGGGTCGTTAACGATTTAAAGGAGGAATGTCATGCCATCTGTAATATTAGATATGGATCCTGGTATTGATGATGCAGCCGCTATTGCGGTGGCGGTTAATCATCCGGATTTAGATGTTAAGTTAATTACGACGGTTGCTGGCAATGTTTCGGTAGATAAGACAACTAAAAATACGTTGAAGTTATTGTCATTTTTTAATAAGAATATTCCGGTAGCGATGGGCGCTAAGGCACCCTTGAAAAAGGAATTTGTGGATGCATCTGCCATCCATGGTAGTTCTGGTATGCCGGGTTATGATTTTCCTGAACCCCAAAAGGAACCTATTGATTTATCAGCAGTTGAAGCTATTCACCAAGTGATTGCACAAACGGACGAAAAAATAACATTGATTGCAACTGGTTCGTACACTAATATTGCTGAGTTTATCCAACAATATCCCAATGATTTAGATCAGGTGGAACAGTTGATTTTAATGGGTGGTAGTATTTCCGGTGGCAATTGTAGTTCAGTTGCTGAGTTTAATGTCTTTACTGATCCGGATGCAGCGAAAATTGTGTTCGAAGCACCAATTGAAAAGACGATGATTGGTTTGGACGTGACGCTCAAAGCCTTGATCACGCCTGCGACCCTCAATACAATCAAGGACATGGGGAAGTCAGGCGATATGCTGTATAAAATTATTGCGGCATATGAGGATATTCATGCGGGCGGTAAACCCATGCATGATGTGAATACGATTCTGTATGCACTGGAGCCAGCTTTAGTCGTTACCAAGGAAATGAATATTGATGTGGTAACTGATGGTCCAGCAATTGGTGCGACCGTGGCTGATATCCAAAATAGATGGCATCAACCGGGTACGCATAATGCGAAGGTCGGTGTTGATATTGATGCCGAGAAGTTTAATCAATGGTTTATTGAACAGGTAGCGCGCATGCCAAAATGACAGGAAAATTTTATGGTAGTGAAAAATAAGTTAGGTATTACAACTTCTGCTGAATTGGCCAGAGTTGAGGAAAAGTTGACTAAAAAGGCAGCTAAGCAACTTTATGACACCGGCGACATAGATAAGATTGAGATTGGAACTTTCGCAGGATTGGCGGCTATTCATAAATACTTATTCCAAGATGTTTATGAATTCGCTGGCGAAGTTCGTCAAGTAAATTTGGCCAAAGGCAGTTTTACATTTGCACCAGTCATGTATCTACAGCCATCATTAGCATATATTGATCAATTACCACAAAGTACATTTCATGAAATTATTGAAAAGTATGTTGAAATGAATGTCGCACATCCATTTAGAGAAGGTAATGGGCGTAGTATGCGAATCTGGTTAGACATGATATTACGGCATACGCTGGCAAAAGTTATTGATTGGTCAAAAATTGAAAAAGAAGATTATTTACTCGCTATGTCACGAAGCCCAATTAAAGATACAGAACTAAAATACTTAATTAGTCATGCATTAACAGATGACATTAATGCCCGTCAAGTTTTCTTGAAGGGAATTGATCAGTCATATTATTATGAAGGATACGTAACCTATAACGTGGCGGATTTGGATTAGATACTTAATATATTTTTTCATAAAAAACGGTTGAGACGAAACAATGTCTCAACCGCTTTTTGTTAATTATCATAATGTATTTAATATTTTTCCAACAAATCAATCGCTGTTTGTTTGTCCGTAATCAGAACATTCGCATAGCCACCAGTTAAAGCACCATGAATCGAAATCAATTTCTTTTTGGCACCAGCAACTAAAATGGAATAATCCTTTTGACGAAGGTTGTCCAGGTCAATACCGATAGTGCGGTTGTCCAAATCTTGATTAACGATGTGTCCATTTTCATCAATAAAACGTGACACAATATCACCAACGGCACGTTCATGAATGGCATCAACTTCGTCGGGGTTTAGATAGCCAAGACCAAATAGCTGTTCGTGGTCTTGAATCGTTCCCGTTGTATAAATGGCGATGTTACTTTGCTTCCCAGTTTCATAAATTTCATGAATAAACTTGTCTTTAATGACGATGTCCTTGGTAATGGCATTATCGAGGAAAGTTGGTAATGGTAGGTTGATCGTGTTTGTATGAAAGGCTTGGGCAAATTTACGGTTAATATCATTGGCATAATCACTCAAATCGGACTCTGACATCCCACCTTTTAGTTGCACAACTTTAACGTGGTTATGTTCGTTTGGAATGAGATGGGCGGCAACGGCGTTTAAAGTACGTCCCCAACTGATACCGATAATATGATTATCTTCTACGATGTGATTGAGATATTCGGCAGTTAGTTTTCCTAACTTGTCATTGATGATTTGGGTGTCATCGATGAAGTTTTCGGCTACCAAGACGTCTTTTAGCTGATATTTTTTTTTAAGTTGTATTTGTAACAAACTCAAATCTTGTTTGGGGTCCATGACCTTTATTTGGACCAGTCCATTTTCCTTTGCAAAGGTTAATAGGCGGGAAATTGTTGGACGAGAAATTTTTAATTTTTCAGCAATTTCATTTTGGCTTAGGCCATCCTCATAGTACAAATGGCAAATTTCTAATGCTGTCTGAGTTTTGTTGGTAGTTGCTATATTGACCATATTGATTAGGCGCTCCCTGTAGAATTTATGTAAATTATATCACAATTTGACGGGTTTTCTTAGTCAAATGAACAAAAGTTCAAAATGGGTGTTTACATTCGTGCAAAGCTTAGCTACAATAAATTTGTTCATGAGTGATAGCGACTTTGAAAACGCTTATCAGTCACGTACCTAAACGGGTGCCTTGATTAACTACTGCAATCAGGTACATACATGCGGTCGGTAAAACGGCCTTTTAATTTACAACTTCGAGTAAGCGCTTGCAGATTTAATGTAGAAAATAAACCTGCCGTTTAGCCATCATTCATGGTGGTGCTTGTAAATTTCTCAAACAACTCAGCACGATTTATTAAGGAGATATTTTCATGGAAAACAGAAAAACTGCTAATATTTTATGGTTTGATCAGCTACATCGTTCTGATGTTGATTTAGTTGGTGGCAAGTCTTCTTCACTAGGTGAGTTGACTTCTGCAACAGATATTCCGGTACCTTATGGTTTTGCAACGACCACCCATGCGTACCGAGATTTTATGACTAGAACTGGAGCAAACGACAAAATTGAAGCTCTCCTAGATAGTATTGATGATTATGAAGATTCTAAAGAATTACATGAGACCTGTGTAAAAATTCGACGGGTTATTACTGATAGTGATATGCCTTCTGACCTAGTTGCTGAAATCAAGTATTCTTATGCTAATTTGGCAGATAAAGTTGGTGAAAAGTTGCCATTCGTAGCAATTCGGTCGAGTGCAACTGCTGAGGATCTGCCCGATGCCTCATTTGCTGGTCAACAAGAGTCGTACCTTAATGTTCGAGGTGCCGATGATGTTGTCCAAAAAATTAAAGAATGTTATGCCTCACTATTTACGGAACGAGCAACTTATTACCGCCATAAGCAAAACTTCCCACATGATCAAGTGGCGTTATCAGCAACAGTTCAAATGATGGTCTTTTCTAAGGCAGCAGGGGTCATGTTCTCAATTAACGTTGGTAATGGTGATGATACGAAAATCATCGTTGATAGTGTTTGGGGACTAGGTGAGTACCTTGTCCAAGGAACCGTCACACCAGATGACTTCATTGTTGATAAAGAGACCCTAAAAATTGTTTCTAAAGATGTAACAACTAAGAACATTGCCTTGAAACGATTACCCGGTGGTGGTGTTGAAGAGCAAAAATTGTCTGCAGAACAAGCAAATAAACCTTCATTGACGGACGAACAAGTACAAGAATTGGCCGGGTATGCGAAAGCCATTGAAAAACACTACGGTTGCTACATGGATATGGAATTTGCCTTGGATGAAAAGACAAACAAGTTGTGGTTAGTGCAGGCACGACCAGAGACAGTTTGGTCACAAAAAAATAAAAAACAATCAACAGAGAAAGAGGAGCAGCCAATGACTTCGAATGAAAATCAAACAGTGCTTGTTAAAGGTTTACCAGCCAGTCCTGGTGTTGCTGCTGGTAAAGTTCATGTGATTGAAAATCCAGAAGATATCGACCAATTCGAAGCTGGCGAAATCTTAGTTACGGCGATGACCTCCCCTGACTGGGTTCCGGTGATGAAGAAGGCCAAGGCTATTATTACAAATAATGGTGGTCGGACTTGTCACGCAGCAATTGTGTCACGTGAGATGCAAATTCCTTGTTTGGTAGGTACAATCAGTCGTGGCGTTGCCGCTTTGGACGTACTCAAAACTGGTGATGTCATCACGGTTGATGCTAAAAATGGGGTTGTATATGATGGCGAGATGCAATCAATCTTAGCACCAGCTAAACAGGCTCCTGCTGCTGGTGAGATGGTTCAACAAGCTGAATACTTTGCACCAACAGCAACCCAAGTCATGATGAATTTAGGTGATCCTGAATTGGCAGAAAAGTACGCCAACTTGCCTGCTGACGGGGTTGGTTTGATGCGTGAAGAATTCATTTGGACAAGTTACATTCATGAGCATCCTTTATATTTGATTAAGCAAGGTAAGTCTGAAAAGGTTATTGAGATGTTAGCTGAAGGTATCAGCAAAGTTGCGCGTGCGATGAGCCCACGCCCGGTTGTCCTCCGCTTATCAGATTTCAAGTCTAGTGAGTACCGTAATCTAAAGGGTGGTGAAGAGTTTGAGCCACACGAACCAGCTGATCTATTAGGTTGGCGTGGTGCATCACGTTATTATGACCCTAATTTTATTGAAGCGTTCAAACTTGAATTAGCTGCAGTGAAAAAGGTCCGTGAAGAATTTGGCTTAACTAACTTGAACGTGATGTTGCCATTCGTGAGAACGGTGACGGAAGCGCAAAAAGTAACCGATATTATGGCCGCAGCTGGTCTGGTACGTTCAGCAGACTTTAAGGTCTATATGATGGCTGAAATTCCAGCTAATATTATTTTGGCGGATCAATTTAATCAATTTGTTGATGGTTATTCAATTGGATCAAATGATCTAACAATGTTGTTACTTGGATTAGACCGTAACAATGACACGGTTTCATCATTATTTGACGAGCGCAATCTAACCGTTAAACGTGCCATTGCACATTTGATTGCAGCCGCACATAAAGATGGTAAAACTGTTTCAATTTGTGGCCAAGCACCATCGCAATATCCAGAGTTCACTGAATTCTTAATTCAACAAGGGATTGATTATGTATCTGTTAACCCAGATATGGTCAAAACAACGAAACGTAATGTGGCTCATTTTGAACAACGAGTACTACTGGATAAAGCAACTGGTAAAGGTCGGCAAGACCAAACAAATTATCAATGGTAAACAATAGTTCACTAATAAGAAGGTGATTGATCGCATAGTAATGTAAAACAGACATAAAACATACTTCTCCTAAAAACAGCCCCACGTCATTCTATCTGCGTGGGGCTGTTTTAATTTGTCTGGATACGATATCTTAGTATAAAAAATGGCTGGCACATTGTTTTGTCCCAACCATTTTATTTAGTATTTAATTAAATAATCTTACCTTCATAAATACGAGTTGCGATACTCATAAAGTTAAAGGTTGCTAGTTCATCAGTTGAACGAACGTATGAAGCTGGTCCGATTGCAGGCATTAAATTGATTGGCTTAGCTTCCCAATCACCGTCAAAGAAAGCAACTGATGGGCGACCTAATGCAGCAGCGTAGCCAAGTTCAAATGCAGTACCACTATCTTCGTTACCAGCAGTAATAACGCCTAAAGTGACATCTGTATTTTGAATAGCGGTGATATCAGCATTATAAGTGGCTACTGCCCAAGTGTAATCAGGATTGAAGTCACCATTTTCATCGAATGCTTGACCACCAAATTGGTTTAACAATGGTACGTGGACATAACTAATGGTTGGATTATTGTTCAATGCTTTGTATGCTGCAAGCAATGTTTCTATTTGACGATCTGAAAACCAGCCGGCTCCCAAATAGATGGTACGTGCACCAGGTACTTTTTTAACATCTGAGGCGGCATCGCGGATGTCTTCTAATTGTTGAATCAATTCGTCCATACTTAACATATTTAATACTCCCAAAATTTTATTTATTCATTAACTATTCTATTATGCCATGTGTGCTTAAGAAATGGGGATTGAAAAATTAAATTTAGAGATTTTTAACCACAATATCTTTACGTAAAAAAGAGTTTGTAACATTATTATTTACGGAATACACATGGAATAACTACGAAGCCTCGGTAAAATCGATACATTCATTTTATACAATATAGGTGTCGTAAGGAGCAATATCCCAATGCTATGACCAACAGCCAATTGTGAGTAAAATCTGCTCTTTGCGACTATGACAGACATCAACCACGGTAGAAGGAGTTTGTGATGAAAAAAAGACTATTTTTGATGAGTGTAGCAGGACTGGCTTTTGCTGGTGGCTTATCGGGCGGTAACATATATGCTGATTCATCAGAGCAGTTAACTGCTGTTGGATCAACTGCATTACAACCTTTGGCAGCACAAGCCGCTGATGAATTTGGAAATAATCATCCCGGTGTAACGGTGAACGTACAGGGAGGGGGCTCAGGTGCCGGGCTAAGCCAGGTCGGTAAAGGTAATGTTACTATTGGAAATTCAGATATTTTCGCTGAACAAAAAGATGGTATCGAATCTAACAAACTAAAGGATCACAAAGTTGCAGTGGTTGGTATTACACCAGTGGTTAATGCTGATATTAAAGTATCATCGTTGACCATGGATCAACTACGTGATATTTTTGCTGGTAAAATTACTAATTGGCAAGAAGTTGGTGGCCAGAATAAAAAAATTTCGCTGATTAACCGTGCACAAGGTTCTGGAACACGTTTCACCTTTGAAAAAGAAGTGATGGATGGTCAGGAAACAAAAACATCACAAGAACAAGATGATAATGGCGCGGTACAAAAGATTGTCTCTAAGACACCTGGGGCTATTTCATACTTAGCCTTTTCATATACAGCTGGCGATCAGGCAAAAGATCTAAAGCCAATTGCAATTGACAAAGTTAGGCCAACTGAAAAGAATGTTAAGAATAATAAGTGGTCAATTTGGGCATACGAGCACATGTATACAACTAAGAAACCTGATAAAAATACGACTAAATTCATCAAATTTGTTAAATCAAAGGACATGAAAAGTACGGTTAAGAAACTGGGTTATATACCAGTGAATGATATGCAAGTAACTAAGAATGCCGATGGTGATGTAACTAAGAAGTAATTCAGCTATAAAATAAAATGAGTAGTAGGCAACGCCGTTTTGGGGTTGTCTTTTTATATGATGAAAGATGTTTTCTGAGAACAAAACGCTTACAATAGTAATATACATTGTTAGGGGGGAATAAGATGAAAAATGATGTGCGGTGGGATAAGGCGTTGTATACGACTGATACATATAATGAAGAAGGCTTGGCTGGCCATGCTTATGCCAAAGAGGGGATTGAGGTACAAACTAGTAGTCCGTTAAATGATAATCCCGGTACGAATCCGGAACAATTGTTGGGGATGTCGTTATGTACTTGTTTAGTTGGTACGATGGAAGTTATTCTAAAAGAGCATAAGATTGACGCGCAACCAAAAGCGCATGCAAAGATTGCGTATGTTAAAGGTAAGGGACGGAATGAGTTCTTAGTTCATGCGCAAGTTGCCGTACCAGGCCAGACGCTATCGCAAACACGAGTATTGGTATCAGAGGTTGAAAACCGTTGTTGTGTGTCGCAGTTATTGAGTGGTAGTGATAATTACAGCATAGAAGCGGTCTTAGAATTAGTTTAAAGCAAAAATAAAAAATGATATGACGGATGGCATTTAATGTGTATCCGTCATATTTTTTTAATCAAATTTGGCAACTTTTGATTTGTCTACCCCTTTTTGATAGAAAAAGTGGCCAAAAGTATGGTGACTGATCTGTTATAAAGGTTATTAATACAAGGGATAATTCTGAACTATGGCTAATTAAAGGATTCCTCTGGTCATATTACGATAGTTGGGGTGGTATGGTAACAAAAAATACAACCAAGGGAGTTTAATATGTCTGAGGAACTCATCCATCATTGGGAACAATACGAACCAATCATTAGTGGTGTATTAATGACGGGGCACATTGATTGGCGAAATATGTACTTTGATGATTATCGGCAAGAATTACGCCTGTTAATTTTGAAACGTTTGTTGGCGGGAGAACAGTTAGCACCGACAAATAATTCTCAATTGTTTCGTTGGCTATTATGGCGTCTACGTGATATTCAACGCAGTAACCAAAAGTATGAGGAGCGCCATGATTTTGTGCTAACAACACCTGAAGTTATTCAGATTGAGTATGCATTTGAACAAGTTGACTTGCTAGTAACTATTGAACGTCTCTTAAATAAACAACCACGTACGCCAATCGTTCAGCAACTATTATATGATTTGTTGAAATATCCGGACGATTTGGTTACAAAAAGGTGTATTCGCTTAGGAATTAAGCGAATGACATATTACCGACAATTAAAATTAGTACAGCAAATGATTGATAAAAATCATATTGCATAAAATACCAATAAAGGAACGAATAATTATGACACATGCAATCATAATTTCAGAAAAGGGTTACTCAAAGGAAATTTTGGGGCAATTAACAGAAACAAGTGATATTTGTCCTCATGAAACGATGCTAATTGTCGCTGCCCATGATCGTTATCAACGGTCGGTGTCACGGGTATATTATGCAGATGGTACGATTGTGGATACATTACAGTCTACTAATCGATTAATGGAACAATTGGAAAATGCGACGGGGTACCAACGGCGTGATCAGGTAGAAGCCTATTATTGTTTATTGCCAACAGAATTACGTGGTCAGATGCGTAGTTGGGTGATGCAAAATCATGCTTTCATACCAGTTACAAGTTATAAAAGTGGCCCGACAACTTGGATTAATGCGCGCCACATTGTTGATGTGCAGACACGAGGCATGCGGACAAGTGTGCTACTGCGTGATGGATCAGTGGTCCAAATTGGCAAACACAAGGATAAGTTCATTAAGCAGTTGGTAGCAACCAAGGTAGTCAGTTTATGGATGACTCAATATACTTTTGGTCATGGTGACCGGTTTGATAAAATGCTATTATCATGTGTGAGATGGCCAAAGCAAGTGACGCAACATGTTGATCGATTACGTTTGATAGAATGGATCGTTATTCTTAAATTGGAAAGTTTATTAAGATGTTCATTGGATGTGATAACTAAAAAGATGATTCGGGGTGTTATCGCCTATTTAATGAAACGGATTGAAGAAAATAAGTAGAGGGTAGGGAGGTAACAGTAATGGAGTATTTTCAAGTCATGCAAACGCCTTTAGGCAAGTTGACCTTGTTAAGTGATGGTCAGGCATTGTTAGGGTGTTGGTTTGAAAACCAAAAACATTTCGGTGGTAAATATGATTTAACTGAAGCGGAAGAGACGAATACGTTGGTGTTACAAAAAGCGCAACAATGGTTAACTGATTATTTTGCTGGGAAAGCACCAGACGTTGCGACCATTCCCCTTAAGCTCAAGGTCAGTCCATTTCAGCAACAGGTGTTACAAGCGTTACAGCAATTACCGTATGGTCAGACGGTCACTTACAAGCAGATTTGTCATTTACTAACGGATGATGAACAGCGGGCAAAAAATTTGTCACGTGCGGTTGGTCACGCTGTTGGTGCCAATCCCTTTATGATTTTTATTCCTTGCCATCGTGTTGTTGGTAGTAATGGTTCATTGACCGGTTATGCAGGGGGGCTTGCGCGCAAGAAAGCTTTGTTGAATTTAGAGCAGGCAACGTTTTAGTTAGAAATGACAATCGGGCTCAAAGCATTTCTTGTCACACTCTGCTTTTACTAACTTAAGAAAAGTATGTTAACATATAAGTGAAATGAAGCGCTTGCTTCATCACACAATAAAAATAATAGAGGGAGTACAAATAATGACATTAGAATTTGCACACAAGTTAGGCTTGGGGACTAATAAAGTCGGTGGTCACAACTTATTCGATAATCTAGATGAACAAGATGGTTATGACTTAGTACGTGCTGCACTAGATGCAGGCATTAATGTGTTGGATACAGCTTTTGTTTATGGTTTGGGACGTTCCGAAGAAATTATTGGGGATGTTATCCAAGATTATGATCGTAGCAAGATTATCATTGCAACGAAGGGTGCTCAAAATCCAGATAAGGATTATGAACCAGATAACAGCCCAGAGTTTTTGGTTAAAACAGTTGAGGAATCTTTGAAGCGTTTGAAGACAGACTATATTGATATCTTCTATATTCACTTCCCAGATGACACATCTGACAAATTAGCAGCGGTCGAAGCCCTTGATAAGTTGAAGCAAGAGGGTAAGATTCGTGCTATTGGGGTATCAAACTTTAGTTTTGATCAATTAAAGGAAGCCAATGCTACTGGTAAGGTCGACTTTGATGAGGATTACTATAGTTTAGCTCATCGTGATCAGGAGCAAGAACGTTTTGATTACTTGCGTGAAAACGGTATTGGCTTTATCCCTTACTTCCCACTAGAATCAGGATTACTAACGGGTCGTTATGGTGCTGATGATCGTGATAAGTTTGATCGTTTAGATGATGCCAAGTTTGATCAAATTATTAAAGGACTTGATGTTCTAAAGCAAGTTGCTGATGCACATGATGCAACTTTGACACATACAGTTTTGGCATGGTACATGGCTAATCCAAATATCGGACTAGTTATTCCAGGTGCACGTAATGGTGAACAAGCAACTGACTTAGCAAAGTCAATTGATGTTCACATAACGGAAGATGAATATAACGCTATTGATGAAGTATTTAAAGCTTAATAGAAAAATATTCAGTCCTTGTTCGCTGAATGGCATGTCGTAAGTTACCGTTATTTTCAAAAGTAAAATCTTGCATTTCGTAGTAGGAAATGATTAGATACTAGTAATAGGAACGTAAATTAAATAATGTCGCCGGACATAACAAGCAATTAACAACTCTCTTAGGCCAATGTGAGAGTTGTTAATTGCTTCTTTTTTTTGAAAGGAATTCTTTTAATGAGTTGGACTAACTTGGTTATTGCAGGCTTTTTTGAAGTTTTTTGGGCTGCTACTATGAAAATGAGTAATGGTTTTAGTAAACTTGGTTTTTCTATTTTGACCATTCTCGGTATGGTATTGAGCTTCTTCTTCTTATCGCAGGCAACCAAACATTTAAATTTAAGTATTGCGTATCCTGTATGGACAGGAATTGGTGCAGTGGGGTCAATTATAATTGGCGTGATAATTTTTAAGGATCAATTATCAATTGCAACATGGTTTTTCGTTTTATTGTTGTTAATTGGTATTATAGGTATCAAGTTCACCAGTTAAAAAATAAATAAAGCCCCGTAAGTTAGAGTAATTTCTAAAATTTACGGGGCTTTATTAAATTTTTAATGAGGTTGCTAAAACTATGTTTTAATTTTTTAGACTTAGTTCAGCATGGCTTTTTATTGGTTAATTTCTATTTTGAAGGAACTAATATCACCTCGATATTTAGACAAGGCATATTCCACTGGTACGTCTTGGTTAGTATATGTGATGGTATGAAAGTAAAACAGAGGGTCATTAAGCGAAATGCCTAATAATGCCGCCGTTGTTTCATCTGCTCGTAGTAATTCAAGTTCCCGAGATGCATGTGTCATATAGAGATTATGTGCTTCGAATATATGTAACACCGATTCTTTTTCAAAATTGTGTTGATCAAAATCAGGAATATATTTCGTGGGAATATACGATGTCGTCAATAAAATGGGTTTATCATCGGCATAACGCAGGCGAGTTAATGCAAAAACAGTGTCCTTATCAGCGAGATGTAATTCAGATTGAATTTCTGGCGTGGCGGCCATTTTGGTTAAACTAATGACCTTGGTTTTAGGAATAACGCCCTTCTCACCCATTTCATCAGAATAACTTTTAATCACGTGGGTGAAACCTTGTTCAATTTTAGTTGCTTTAACCCAAGTACCAAGTTTTTTGCGACGTGCTAAATAACCCTCGTTGACTAATACTTGAATAGCTTGGCGGATGGTTGGCCGACTGACTTGGAATTGTTCGACTAAATCCATCTCTTTTGGAATAAAACTATGTAAAGGATAGGTCCCGTCTTGGATACGGGTCAGGATTTTATTGGCGATGTTACGGTATTTTGCTTGTGTCATGATGTCCTCGGGATAATATTTCGTGGTGGTGTCTGTTCAATCAAGTTTAATTATTTAACGACTATTATAATATAATAACTGGATTGTTGCATGTGGTGGCAAGTTAACTCCTGTCTAGTTGCAGCTTACTTGTTTTTTATAAAGAAGGGTAGCGTTATACTAGCAGTTGTAAACGGTTACAAAAACAAGGGAGGGATTTAAATGACGATTAACCTTTTAGTTAATAAAGAGGGAGCCAAAATTAGTAAGTACTTGTATGGCCAATTTTCTGAGCACTTGGGGAGAGGTATCTATGAAGGTATCTATGTTGGTGAAAATTCGGATATACCGAATGTCAATGGGATGAGAACCGATGTTGTTAATGCACTAAAAGACATTCATGTGCCTGTCTTACGTTGGCCCGGCGGATTATTTGCTGATACGTATAACTGGCGCGATGGTATCGGGCCAAAAGATCAAAGAAAAAAGATTGTTAATACTAATTGGGGAAATGTCACAGAAGATAATTCTTTTGGTACACATGAGTATTTTGAATTATTAGACCAGATAGGAGCGGAGCCTTATATTGCCGTCAATATGGGAAGCGGTAGTATTCGTGAGATGGCTGAATGGGTAGAGTATGTGACGATGCCTGGTCAATCACCAATGGCTGATTTACGTAGAAAAAATGGCCGCCAAGAACCTTGGAAACTGCGTTTTCTGGGTATTGGTAATGAAGCTTGGGGAGGTGGTGGCCAAATGCGGCCAGAGTTTTACTCGGACCTATATCGACGATACCAAAGCTTTGTTCCCCAGTATGAGGATGAACCCATGTATAAGGTTGCTTGCGGACCAAGTGAAGATGATTATGAATGGACTGATAAGGTGATGCAGATTGCCGGACCATTTTTGGACGGATTAAGTTTGCATTACTATACGTTACCTGCTGGCGAAGATTGGCAATCTAGTAAAACATCTGCAACTGGATTCAGTGAAGATTTGTGGTGGCGGACGATTGACCGTACTAAGAAGATAGATGAAATTATTACGAAACATTCAGCAATCATGGATAAGTATGATCCAGAACAAGAAAAAAATTTGGTCATAGATGAGTGGGGAACTTGGTATGACGTTGAAAAAGGTACCAATCCTGGTTTCTTGTACCAACAAAATACGATTCGTGATGCTATGGTGGCAGCGATTAACTTAAATATTTTTCATAAACATGCCAAGCGACTTTATATGGCAAATATTGCACAAACAGTAAATGTCTTACAAGCAATGTTGTTAACTGATGGTGATCAGATGATTAAGACACCCACTTACTACGTGTTCGATATGTATCAAAATCATATGGATGCTGAGTTTGTTGAAGGATTTGGTAAGATGCCAGCAAACGTGTCATACACGGCATCAAAGAAGGATGGTAAGCTAACAATTTCCATTGTTAATTACAATTTGGAAGATTCAGAAGAATTGACATTTTCGTTTGAAAATCAATTTAATACCGTTTTATCTGCAAAGCTCCTAATGGCCGATGCAATGGATGCTCATAATACTTTTGATAACCCAGACCAAATTCATGAAGATAAAATAACTGAGTACAAGTTATTAAATGGTGACCTTGTCATTAATGTACCCAATAAAAGTGTTGTCACAATTGCCCTGCGATAACTAAAAATTTGGGGGCGCTTTTATTTACCAATTAAATATTTTATACATGAATTAGAGGGAGCGGGAAATGATACAACCAGTTAGGATGAATAATATAAAAATTTTGGACAACGAAATATTACATTTTCAAAAAAATACAATCAGTTATTTACTATCATTGGAACCTAAAAAGTTTTTGTATGAGTTTGATAAGATATCAGGCATTGACCCGGGAGACGTTACTGGATATGCGGGTTGGGAACGCAGCGATAAGGTTAATTTTAGAGGACATTTTTTTGGACATTATGTTCTGGCACTGTCTCAAGCAATTTTAATGGTTGATGACAAAGTTGTACGTGAGAAATTGGTAAGCAAATTGGAAGATAGTGTTAATGGATTATATGATGCTCAGACAAATTATGCTAAATTACACCCAGAAAGTGCAGGATATGTATCAGCCTTTAAAGAAATTGCACTTGATGAAGTTGAAGGAAAAAATATTGCTGATGAGGATAAGGAAAATGTTTTAGTACCATGGTATGATCTCCATAAAATTTTAGCTGGATTACTTGCAACGTATACTAATTTAAAAGAACAACTCCCAGAAATTAGTAGCAAAGCGCTAACGATTGCTAAAAGGTTTGGTGAGTATGTTTACAATCGACTAATTCAACTGACCTATAGTGATTACATGTTAAAAATCGAATATGGTGGTATGAATGATGCCTTGTATCAACTATTTGAAATAACTTTGAATGCACATTTCCTAACGGCTGCAGAATATTTTGATGAAGTGACATTATTTGAATCATTAGCGGAAAATAAAGATATCTTGTCGGGTAAACATGCTAATACGACTATTCCAAAATTGATTGGTGCATTACACCGATATGTTATTTTTACAGATCAAGAATTACAAAATAAGTTTTTGGATACTAAACAACAGACAAAGCTTATGATGTATTATCAAGCAGCAAAGAATTTTTGGGACATTGTCGTTAATAATCATACTTATATCAATGGTGATAATAGCCAAGAGGAGCATTTTAGAGAACCGTCTGCGCTATATCATGATGCCGAAGAATTAGATGGCGGACAAACCTGTGAAACATGTAATGCATATAATATGTTGAAGCTAACGAGGTTGTTGTTTACAATTTCGGGTGATAAAAAATATTTGGATTATTATGAAAAAACATATATTAATACTATTTTGGCTTCACAAAATCCAGAAACTGGTATGATGACATACTTTCAACCGATGGCTGCAGGTTATACAAAAGTCTATAACCGTCCATTTACAGAATTTTGGTGCTGTACGGGAACAGGTATTGAGAACTTTACAAAACTAAGTGATAGTTGCTATTTTAAGAAAAATGATCAACTCTATGTTAATTTGTACTTCTCAAATGAATTACAGATTACAGAAAATAATTTGGTCATCAAATTACGTGGAAATAAGCAACGAAATCAGTTCGACTTAACTGTATCAAAACTTGATAGCCATAAGCCCGCTAACCCAATTCAATTATACTTAAGAAAACCAAATTGGGCTGGCAGTGATTCGGCACTCTTACACAATGGACAAAAGTTAGAGAGTTCTGTTAATACTGATGGATTTTGGCAAATTTCTGATTTGGCACCTGGTGATGAAGTGAAAATTAATTTTGCGATGAATTTGAATGTTGTGAATGCTCCAGATAATAAGAAATATGTTGCGCTACAGTATGGACCATATGTATTAGCGGGTCGTGCGAACTCGAAAATTGAGCAACAAAACTTGGATCATCCAGGTGGTGTCCTAGTTAGAATGGCAATTAGGGATGATACCTTTCCACGAACTATCACATCAGAAGTGGACTTTTCAAGTTGGCAAAGGCAAGTTGAAAATGAAGCACAGATTGATTTTGCTTCTGATAACCTGATTAAGGTGACACTACCTCATATAGCCGAAGATTATGATTTTATTCCATATTATCAAGTGTATAAATCTCGTTACGGCGTTTATTTTGAATGGCAAAAGGCAGGTTCAAGGGAAGCAAAACGGCGTCGTATGAAACTTGAGCAAGCAAGAGTTATTAAAGAAAATACGATTGCCGATTTGATTAACTTTGATAATAATAACGCTGAATTTACATATCAGTTGGTAAAAGATAATTCCGAGGTTGGCGACCACTGGGGTCATACGTATCGTATGGCACATAAAAATGGTTCGTTTGGATATATATTTGACTTACAAGGTAAAGAAGATAGTAACCTAGAATTATCATTCTTATTAAATAATGAAGACGCTGGTAAACAGTTAAAGTTTAGGGTAAATGACAATCCAGCTGACGATAAAATTTTATCTGTTTCATCAGATGAAACCGTAGATGAAGTTGGCTTTTATACAAAGAAGTTCCATATTAATCCGAAGGAACCGCAACTAAAGCTTGATTTTCTTTCGGATGGTCAGGATAGTCCACGAATATTTGAAATTAAAATAATGAGAAAATAGGTACCGCTTGTTCGCCGTTTTTGACTAGTGAATGATAGATTTACAACAAAACTTTTGTAGAAAGTAAGTTGAAATACCAGCAGAGTATCTAAAAAAATTGGCGAGTTATTTAATTTTAAAAAGTTTAATCGTGAAATAGTTGAAGAAGCTGATTAATTCGTGAGCATGTCATTGGTTCAGTTCCTTCAACTATTTTTTATTTAGTTTAAAACCAGCTCAAGCATTAAGGAAAATAACTAAGCAAGATAAAGTTAATTAGTTTGCAAGAGATAATATACAAAAAAGGTTGGAACAATTATTTTGTTCCAACCCCACGAATGATATTAAATTACTTATCAGAATTCCTTTTACGTGGTGTTATTTTATTACCAACATCAGCTGCAACTTGCTTAGACTTATTGGCAACTTCTCTTACGGTTTGCCTGTGCTTTTCTTGCTTATCAATTTTTTGATCAACCATATCTTTAAATAAGGTATTACTCTTGTCGATTGTGTCAGCATCTGCATAGTAAACCTTTACGAAAGTTGTTGGATCAACACTTGTGCCACCTTTTGGCAAGATACGTAATACAGTGTTGCTATCATTGTCGGCATATTTAATATCGGCTGGTAGCTTTACTAGGGCATAGTTAAATTCATATTGTTCAAGAACTTTGGCCGCTTCATCTAGAGGTAGTGATGTGACATCGGGTATTTTGACGTAATGTTTTCTTTTATCTAGCTGGTTATTGATAATTTTAGTTGCTTCATCTAGCGCCATAGGAGTTACTGCAGATGCTGCGACTCTTGCTAATCTACCAATAATTTGTAATTTTCCCATGATACACCTTATGCCTTTCGTCAATTTATAACAATTGTTGTTAGGACTATTCTACACTATTCATTAGTAATTAATAGCTGATTTTAGGTATGTCAAAATGAAGATGAATATATATACATGATACAATTAGTATGTGGGATTTTTTATTTAGCGATATCTTTGGGGGACATTAGCTATATTTCCACGGTGAGTTGAATTAATTTTTTCAAGTCAGGTAAAATTAAAAGGGGGAAATTTTATAATGACTGAGCATAGTTATGATTTTTTAATGCCAAGTGTTAACTTCTTTGGACCCAATGTTATTGGGAAAATTGGGGAACGTGCTAAAATTCTGGGAATGAAAAAGCCAGTATTAGTCACGGATAAGTTTTTGGAAGGCTTAGAAGGCGGTGCAGTGCAACAAACTATTGCATCATTAGAAGAAGCAGGCGTGGACTACGTTATTTATAACGGAGTTGAGCCCAACCCAAAGATTCGTAACATTCAGGCTGTGAAGGCTTTGTATGAAAAGGAGCATGCTGATTCAATCATCACGGTTGGTGGTGGTTCAGCTCATGATACTGGTAAGGGAGCCGGAATTATTTTAACTAATGGTTCCGACATTACGAAGTTGGCTGGTATAGAAACGCTTGATAACGCTTTGCCACCATTAATTGCGGTTAATACAACTGCCGGAACTGGTTCTGAATTGACTCGTCATGCGGTTATTACAAACGAAGAAACACATTTGAAGTTTGTGGTTGTGTCATGGCGTAATATTCCACTGGTTTCATTTAATGATCCAACGTTAATGTTAGATGTTCCTAAAGGTCTGACAGCAGCTACTGGAATGGATGCGTTTGTGCAGGCAATCGAACCATATGTCTCAGTTGATCACAATCCAATTACTGACTCACAATGTATTGAAGCAATTGAACTGGTTGAATCATCATTACGAGAAGCCGTTGCAAATGGTCACAACTTAGATGCTCGAACAAAGATGGTAGAGGCAGAGATGTTGGCAGGAATGGCATTTAATAATGCGAACTTGGGTTACGTCCATGCCATGGCGCATCAATTGGGTGGCCAGTATGATGCCCCTCATGGTGTATGCTGTGCGTTATTGCTACCTTACGTTGAAAAATATAATCTCATTGCTGACCCACAGCGGTTTGCAGAGTTGGCTGAATTTATGGGAGAAAATACAGAAGGACTGTCAACACGTGATGCAGCAGAGCTTGCTATCAAGGGGATGAAGCAGCTCTCAGATGATGTTGGTATTCCAGAAACCATTCAGGAAATTGGTGCTGATCCAAATGACTTTGAACTAATGGCTGAAAATGCATTGAAGGATGGTAATGCCGCATCAAATCCACGCGTTGGTACGAAAGAAGATATTGTTAAAATATTCCAAGCTGCCTATGATGGTGATTTGGCATTTTCAATTTAAAAGATATAGTGTTATAAAGCGAGACTATTGCTAATTAAATAATTTGTATATTAAGCAGCTGAATTTATTGTAAATTCGGCTGCTTTTTAGCATAGCTCTGTGACAAGAAATTTGTTTTATAAAAATGATTCCTTATTGTAAACGTTTTTTGCAACCATATTTTGTTGTGTTATAATAGTTGGTATACAAAACCAACTTACTTAAAAATTAAATAAAACGTTGCTAGCTAGTAGTAAAAAGAGGGGAAAGAAATATGAGACGTATTTCTACAGGTTTTATCTATTTCTTTGGGGCCTTAGGTGGTCTATTGTTTGGATATGATACTGGAGTTATTTCTGGAGCTATTTTATTTATTCAAAAGCAGATGGAATTAAATTCTTGGCAACAAGGTTGGGTTGTTAGTGCTGTATTGATCGGTGCAATTCTTGGGGCAGCCATAATTGGACCATCTTCAGATAAATTTGGTCGAAAAAAATTGTTGATTCTATCATCAATAATTTTCTTTGTTGGAGCACTTGGATCCGCATTCTCACCAGAATTTTGGACACTAGTTATTTCCAGAATTATTTTAGGAATGGCTGTTGGTGCGGCATCAGCATTGATTCCAACGTATCTGGCAGAGCTGGCACCCGCTGATAAGCGTGGTACAGTTTCTAGTTTGTTCCAGTTAATGGTTATGACTGGTATTTTTGTGGCATACGTAACCAACTATGGTTTCTCTGGATTCTATACAGGTTGGCGTTGGATGCTTGGATTTGCAGCAATTCCAGCGGTGATTCTTTTCTTTGGTGGACTATTATTGCCTGAAAGTCCTCGTTTTTTGGTTAAGATTAACCAAGCTGATAAGGCTGAAGACGTTCTGCTAAATATGAATAAGGGGAATCAAAAAGCTGTCGATAAGGAACTTGTAAACATTCATGAGGCGGCTAATATTAAAAGTGGTGGTTGGTCAGAACTGTTTGGTAAGATGACCAGACCAGCTTTGGTTATTGGAATCGGATTAGCTATTTTCCAACAAGTAATGGGATGCAACACTGTGTTATATTATGCACCTACTATTTTCACTGACGTTGGTTTTGGTGTATCAGCAGCCTTAATAGCGCATATTGGTATTGGAATTTTTAATGTTATAGTAACCGCTGTTGCCGTGGCTATTATGGATAAGTTTGATCGTAAAAAAATGTTGAATGTGGGTTCCATAGGAATGGGAATTTCATTAATTGTTATGAGTATTGCAATGAAGTTTTCCGGTGAATCACAAACTGCTGCAGTCATTTGTGTTATTGCACTAACGATTTATATTGCATTTTTCTCAGGAACTTGGGGACCCGTTATGTGGGTTATGATTGGTGAGGTTTTCCCATTAAATATCCGTGGATTGGGAAACTCTTTTGCCAGTGTTATCAATTGGACAGCAAATACAGTGGTTTCACTAACATTCCCATCATTGCTAGACTTTTTTGGAACCGGAAGTCTATTCTTAATTTATGGTATCCTTTGCTTCATAGCTATTTGGTTCGTGAAAAGGTATGTATTTGAAACACGTAACCGTAGTCTTGAAGATATTGAAGAGTCAATGCGTGCACATATAAATACTCCTAAGGTTCAACAGGGACATCAATCAGAAATTTAAAAAATTTATGGCCAGTCTGTGACTGGCTTTTTTGATGCCTTATCATTTTAGGAAATATGATAAAGTTATATAATAAAGCGAACTAAAATAGTTAGAAACGAGAAAATATAATGAATGAAGGAACAAAAAAAGAGTCTTTCCACCAAGGAAATTTAAGATTGGTGCTCCAACAGGTTATTAATAATGCACCAATTTCACGGATTGAGATTGCTAGAAATTTGGGTATGAATAAATCATCTATTACGACCTTGTATAATGAAGTAGATGAGATGGGCTATTTAAAAGAAATTGGTAGTGGTGAAGCATCTAAAATGGGTGGACGTAAGCCAACTTTGGTAACCATAAATGATAATTTTGGTTATACAGTAAGTGTTGATTTAGGTTACCGTCATTTACATATTATGTCTAATTTGCTTAACGGCAAAAGTGTTAGCTATGAACGAATTGAAATTAACAATCGTGATATTTATAAGACTATTGATATTATTAAGAAGCAAATCCAGACAATTGGTGCGGAGATGGATACAGAAAAGGGGTTGTTAGGCATTGCGTTTTCTATACATGGTGTGGTACACGATAATAGAATTGTGAAATCACCATTCTGGGATATAAAAGATGTTGACTTGAAACAAATATTTGAAGACGAATACCATGTACCAGTTGTCTTGGAAAATGAAGCTAATTTATCTGCTGTATACGAACGAGATTTCAATGCGGCGCAAAGTGATGATAATATTTTAAGTATTAGTATTCATAAAGGAATTGGAGCCGGAATTATTTTAAACCGCAATTTATATCATGGATTGAAAGGAGCGGCCGGTGAAATTGGTAGTTCGTTGATGTTTACTAATATTGATGAACAAAATCAATATAATTTTGAAAAAGTTGAAAACTTTTGCTCTGAAGATGCCATTATTGAAAGAATTCAAAAACAAAAGAAAATTTCGGGTTTGGATCGTGAAGGCTTGGAAAAATTATTACATGAAAAAGATAAGGATGCGCAAAGGGTTGTTGACTTGTTTATCGCCGCTATTTCGCGAGTTATTTACAACGCATCAGTGTCATTTTCACCAGAAAAAATATTTATTAATTCGAAATTGATGGAAGATATCCCTGGAATTTTTACGGCCATTCAAACAACAACAAAGAGTTTAGACATGGTGCCAGAACTGTATATGACAAAACGATCAAATTGTGCAACGTTACTGGGTGCTTGTTCAATTATTACCCACCATGTACTGGGGTTGGATGAATATAATTTGGTATTTGCATCTCAAGAAAATAAATAAGAAATAACAATTGTTATAGCCTGTGGTTATAGCAATTGTTATTTTTTCATGGTCGTTAAATGATAGAAAAGTTTGTTGTTTTGACAGAAAACAGTTGATAAATTTAATATTTCAGTCTAAAATAGTCCTTGTAAGTTGGTTGGTACATAAAACAGACTAACTCAAACGAGAGTTAGATATTCATTATAGGGGTGAAAAAAATGACTGAATTATTTGATTTTCCAAAAGTAGATTATGTTGGGGGAAAGAAAGGATTGGATTTCTTAGATACTAAGGGATATAACTATTACAATCCTGATGAAGAATTTACAATCAATGGTGAAACAAAACCAATGAAGGATTGGCTGAAATTCTCAGTTGCTTATTGGCACACCATGGACCAGCGTTTAGTCGATCCGTTTGGGGAAGGTACTGCTGTTCGTCCATGGGATGTTGATGGTGTTGATGACATGGAAGACATGGACCATGCTTTAGCAAAAGTTGACTACTTATTTGAGTTTATGGATAAGTTAGGACTAGAATACTTTGCCTTCCATGACCGTGATTTGGCACCACAAGGAAGGACATTAGCTGAAACAAATGCTAATTTGGATAAAGTGGTTGATAAGATTGAACAAAAGATGAAAGAAACCGGTAAGAAATTACTTTGGAACACATCATCATTATTCACGGATAAGCGTTTCTTAGCTGGTGGTGCAACCACACCATTCGCTGATGTCTTTGCTTATTCAGCTGCTCAAATCAAGCATTCACTAGAAATCGCCAAGCGCTTGGGGTCACAATCATATGTCTTCTGGGGTGGCCGTGAAGGTTATGAGTCACTATTAAATACAGATACAAAGCGTGAACTAGATCATATTGCCGCATTCTTTAAGATGGCACGTGATTATGCTAAGGAAATTGGTTATACTGGTCAATTGTTATTGGAACCAAAGCCTAAGGAGCCAACTGATCACCAATATGATACAGATGTTCAAACAACTATTTCATTCCTACAAACATATGGTTTGGAAAAGGATTTCAAGTTAAATATTGAAGGTAACCACGCATACTTGGCTGGCCATAAGTATGAGCACGAAGCACGTTTTGCTCGTGAAGCAGGATTGTTAGGTTCACTTGATGCAAACATGGGTGATAAGCAAACTGGTTGGGATATCGATGAATTCCCTAACGATATTTATGAATCAAGCCTGGTTATGTATGAATTTATTTTGAATGGTGGTCTACCTAAGGGTGGGTTGAACTTTGACGCTAAAGTACGTCGAGCATCATTTAAGCCAGAAGATTTGTTCTATGCGCACATGGCAGGAATGGATACGTATGCGGCTGGTTTCCGTGTTGCGATGAAGATGTATGAAGATGGCTTCTTAGAGAAGATTAAGCATGATCGTTATGCATCATTTGACAAAGGTATCTTTGCAGATTTCGAAAATGGTGAAGGTTCTTTGAAGACGTTTGAAGATTATATTCTTCATAAGACGAATGATGAAATCTTTGATAAAGTTGAATCACAACACCTTGAGGCAATTAAGGCAACGTTAAATAATTATATTTATTCTGTTTTAGGTCCAACTTTTAACTAAATTTGACAGGATACAAGCACAAGACGCCTCAATCTAATTACTGATTGGAGCGTTTTGTTTATATAAAAAAGATAGGAAATAATTATGACAAAAGAAGTTGTATTAGGCGTCGATTTAGGAACATCGGCAGTTAAAGTATCAGCTGTTGATCGACAAGGAACAATCGTTGCACAGGAGGCATATGATTATCCCTTGTCACAACCCGCACCGGGATATAGTGAACAAAATCCAGAAGAATGGGTTAGTGGGACAACGGTCGCTATCGTACGATTGATATTAAATGACCACTTAAAGGCGGAACAAATTAAGGGTATTTCATTTTCTGGACAAATGCATGGACTAGTGACATTGGATAAAGCAGGTAAGATTATTCGTCCAGCAATTTTATGGAATGATACGCGTGTATCTAAACAGACTCGTAAAATTAATGAGCAAATGGGTGATGAGTTCATTAATATTACACGTAACCGTGCACAAGAAGGTTTCACACTCCCAGCTATTTTGTGGCTAAAAGAAAATGAGCCAGAGACATTTTCGCGAATTGATAAAATTGTGACACCAAAGGATTATTTACGCTATCGTATGACCGGTAAATTACAAATGGAGATATCTGATGCAGCAGGGACAGTCGCCTTAGACGTTGCAGCAGGTACTTGGTCAAAACGGGTGCAGGAAGTATTTGATTTACCTGCAAATATGTTTCCTGAGATTATTCAATCAATCGATAACGTTGGATCAATTTCAGATGCTTATGCCGAATTTTCAGGTTTAACCACTGAGACACAGGTTATTGGTGGAGCAGCTGATAATGCGGCTGGAGCAGTTGGTTCAGCTATTTTGCAGCCAAATATGGTCATGTCATCGATAGGAACTTCAGGAGTTGTCTTAAAGTATGAGGACACAGCCGATGTTAATTATCAGGGTAAAGTAACGTTCTTCAATCATGCCATTCCTAATAAATTTTACTCAATGGGTGTGACGTTAGCAGCTGGTTATTCATTGTCTTGGTTTAAGAAAAATTTTGCCAGTGAGATATCGTTTGATGAAATGGTTGATTCTGCAAAGTCGTCAACAATTGGTGCTAATGGTCTACTATTTACGCCATACATTGTTGGTGAACGAGGAGATGGAGACATTCGTGGTGCATTTATTGGCGTTGATGGTACACAGACCCGTGCAGACTTTGTGCGATCGGTTCTAGAAGGGATTATCTATTCATTTAAAGATTTGTTTGAAATTTATGAAGCGGCTGGTACAAGTTTTGATACAGTTGTCGCCATTGGTGGTGGTGCCAAGTCATCGTTATGGTTACAAATTCAGGCAGATATTTTTAATACAAAAGTGGTAGCACTTCAAAATGAACAAGGTCCCGGTATGGGCGCAGCTATCTTAGCGGCTGTTGGTCTTGGCTGGTTTGATAGTGTACAAGAAGCCGCAAATAAATTTACCAGTTTTGGTGAAACTTATGAACCAGTACCAGAAAATGTTGCGCAATATCGTGAATATTACGAATTATACAAGAAAATTTATGGACAAACAGCCGAGCTATCGCATGATTTGTTAGCTTTGCGGAGAAAATAATAAAAAAGATGTCTGACACTATCAAGTTATGTCAGACATCTTTTTTGATTTACTTAAGAACAACTTGTTGCGCAGCATCAATACTTTGCCGAATACTTTTCGTGAATGATGCAATTGCAGCGGGTCATCTTGTTTTTCTGTTGCTACAATATTAACAATCGCACTACCGATAATGACACCGTCGGCAACTTCTGCTAATTTTTGTGCTTGTTCAGGTGTGTGAACACCAAAACCAATTGCAGTAGGAACGTCAGTATATTGTCGGATAGTTTTGACCAACTCCGCTAAACCATGGTAGAAATCATCTCGTTCACCGGTAATGCCGACTGAAGAAACGACATAAATAAAACCAGTTGCATCGCTAGCAATTTTTTCAATCCGATCACCTGATGTTGGAGAAATTAGAGGCACAATGGCAACATCGTATTTCGTTGCGGTTGGCACGATTTCATCACGACTTTCATAAGGTAAATCTGGTATAACTAGACCACCAATATCTAGATCAGCACATTTCTTTAAAAATGCATCATAGCCATACTTGAAGGGGATGTTTAGATAAGTTAACAGAACGATGGGGACATCAGTTTCTTGTCGGGCTGCCGATACAATTTCAAAAATCGTTTTCGTCTGCACATTTGCTTTAAAAGCTCGTAAATCAGCTGCTTGAATAACCGGACCATCAGCAACGGGGTCCGAAAAAGGGACGCCCAGTTCAACAATATCCGCACCGTTTTTGGCCAGAGCAATGATATTTTGTACCGTTGTATCAAAATCGGGATCATTAGCCACGACGAAGGGGACAAAAGCCTTATGATCTTTAAATACGTCACTTAATTTATTCATCAATGTTAACTCCTTTGTACTTTGCGATGCTGGCAACGTCTTTGTCACCACGACCTGAAAGGGTGCAGACAATAATTTGATCTTTAGACATTGTTGGTGCAATCTTTTCAACGTAAGCAATCGCGTGACAACTTTCAATAGCAGCCACGATACCTTCTTGTTTAGCAATGTATTCAAATGCTTGGACCGCTTCATCATCTGTGATACCCACATATTCAGCACGTTTGGCTTCTGCTAAGGCAGCGTGCTCAGGACCAACACCCGGATAGTCTAATCCAGCTGAAATAGAATAGACCGGATCGATTTGACCATCACTATTTTGCATAAATAATGACTTCATACCATGAAAGACACCGACGGAACCACGTTCGATCGTTGCAGCTGTCTGGTCTGTATCGATACCTTTACCTGCTGCTTCAACTCCCACTAATTTTACGTTAGTATCATCAAGATAATTAGCAAAACTACCGATGGCATTGCTACCGCCACCTACACAGGCTACGACCATATCAGGTAACTGGTTTTCTTGATCTTGTAATTGTTGCTTTGATTCTTGTGAAATAACACTTTGGAAATACTTGACCATTTCTGGAAATGGTGCCGGCCCAACTGCTGAACCTAGCACGTAGAATGTGTCGTCACTACGACTAGCCCACTCTTGTAAGGCAGCATTCACAGCATCTTTTAATACCTTTGAACCACTTGTCACAGCATGGACCTTTGCGCCTAATAGTTCCATTCGATAGACATTTAATTTTTGTCGTTCAGTGTCTTCTTTACCCATGAAAATCTCACAAGACATCCCCAACAAAGCAGCAATCGTCGCAGTAGCCACCCCATGCTGACCAGCACCAGTCTCAGCAATCAGACGTTGTTTACCCAAGTGTTTTGCAAGTAAGGCTTGGCCAATGACATTGTTAATTTTGTGAGCACCAGTATGATTTAAGTCTTCACGTTTGAGATAAATTTTTGCACCACCAAGATCCGCTGTCATATTTTTTGCGTAGTATAACAAGGAAGGACGGTTCGCATAATTAATCAGTAAATCTTGTAATTCCATTTTGAATGTTGGATCATTTTTTAAAGTTTGAAAAGATTGGTTAACTTTTTCAAGCTCTGACATTAAAATTTCGGGGATATATTGGCCACCAAAATTATTACCATAGCGGCCAGTTTGTTGCGTGTCGATTTTTTCTTCATTTAATAAAGTTTTCATTATAAGTTTCCTCTTTTGCATGTTTAACGAATTGAATTATTTTTTGGACGTCTTTTTTCTGATTAGTTTCGACACCACTAGAAACATCAACAATGGTTGGTTGTACTGTTTGAATTGCCTGTTGTACATTATCAGGATTTAGGCCACCAGCAAGTATGAAAGGCCGCTTGAGATGGGGAACATCGTTTAAACTCAGCAACCGACCACTGCCTTTTCCACTATCAGCCATGAGATAGTCGGCGGGTGACTGACTATCAATTGGTCGCTGTTCAAAAACCTGGATGACTTTGAGTCCTGCTCTTTGAAGTTGTTTGATTTCAGTGCCAGTACTTGGTCGATGCAGTTGGGCGATATCAATACTACCGGCTTTATAAATTTCTAAAATGTCAGTAACTGATTCTTCGACAAAAACGCCGACGGTCTTAATAGATGACTGTAACAAGCTTTTTAAATTTCTTGCAGTCTGTGGATCAATTTGATGACGGCCTGGTGCGAATACAAAGCCCACAAAATCAGGCTGCGCCACATTAACTGCGGTGATATCGTCGGGGGTCATCAAACCACAAATTTTAACTTGAGTTATAATGCTGCCTCCTTAAATCCTTTTATTAGGGTAGCTTTTTGTTGTGAACGCATCAAAGTTTCACCCATTAAAATAGCATTGAATCCAGCATCTACTAAAATTGCCACATCTTCTTGGGTTTTGATACCACTTTCAGCAACAACCGGAATTGTTGTCGGTATCATATGACGTAAGCGTAGGCTGTTATTGAAATCGACCTGAAAAGTTTTCAAGTTACGGTTATTGATACCGATAATATTGGCACCTGATTTTAGGGCACGCTGAACTTCTTGTGCGGTATGAACTTCGACAATTGCTTGCATCCCTAGTGATTCAGCTAATTCACGATAGTTTATTAACTGCTGATCATCTAAAATAGCAACAATTAACAGAATAATACCAGCGCCATTTGCCTTGGCCTCATAGATCATATAAGGATCGATCGTAAAGTCTTTACGAAGTGTGGGGACTGAAACGTGATCATTTATATGCTTCAAGTAGGGCAGATGACCATTGAAATAATCAGGTTCTGTTAATACTGAAATTGCATCGGCACCAGCCTTTTCATAAGAGGTTGCAATCTCCATATAGGGGAAATCTGTCACGATAGTACCCTTTGAAGGGGATGCTTGTTTAACTTCAGCAATAATGTGTAAACCAGGTTGTTTTAAAATGGCAAGAAAATTAGGCTGCGTATCTTTGGGGAGCTGTGCAACGGTTTGTTTTAATTCATCCAAAGATAGTACCTGTTGATGTCGTAATAAACGTTTTTTGGTGACGGTTACTAAATCATCTAAAATCATGCGACGACTTCCTGACTCTTTTTTGAGAAGGCAATTAGTTGTTCGAGCTCTTTGTTGGCTTGACCATTGTCAATGGTTTGAGCAGCGAGCGTAATACCCTCTTGAATGCTTAGCTCTGGATGGGCTAAATGTAAGGCTGATCCAGCATTTAGAAGCACGATGTCACGCTGTGGGCCCGTTTTTCCTGTCAGAATGTCACGGGTAATTTCAGCGTTTTCTGCAGGCGTGCCACCAACTAAGTCTGCAGATTGACTACGTGGCATGCCAAATTGTTCAGGTGTTAAAACATAATGGGTTAACTGACCATCTTGGAGTTCAATAACGGCCGTTTCATTGGCAGTTGTCATTTCGTCTAAGCCATCTCTGCCGTGAATAACCATGGCATTTTTTACACCAAGTTTTAGAAGGACATTGGCTAATGGTTCCAATAATTTTTCATCATAAACACCTAGTAATTGAAAAGTCGGGTGGGCAGGATTTAACAGTGGACCGAGAATATTAAAAATTGTGTGGAATCCTAATTGTTTTCGGACATTGGCAACATATTTCATTGATTGGTGATATTCTTGTGCAAAGAGAAAGGCAAGATTGTGTTCGTTAAGGCTTTCAAAACTTTTGGCGGGACTTTCATTAATGTCTAGTCCTAACGCTTCAATAACATCGGCTGCCCCACTCTTTGAAGAGGCGGCACGATTGCCATGTTTAGCGACTTTTGTTCCCGTTGCAGCGACAATAATGGCACTGGTTGTTGAAATGTTAAAGGTATTCGCATGGTCACCACCGGTACCAACGATTTCCAAAACGTTTTGTACCTCTGGAAATTGTTTGGCATGGTGTTGCATAGCAGTCGCAGCGCCGGCAATTTCTTCAATCGTTGATCCTTTCGCAGACAGCGCGGTTAATAAACTAGTTGTCTCGATTTCTGAAGTTTGGCCACTCATAATTTCATCTAAAACAGTCTGACTTTCTTCAAAAGACAGATTTTGGTGATTCATAATTTTTTGGACAGCTTCTTTGATCATAATAATTTCCTCCGAGTAATGTGTACTAAGTATCTTTAATTGCGAAATTAAAATAGCTGTCCTGCCATCGTTTGAATTCAAGGGTTCTTAACATAATTAGCCTCCAATAACACATAAAAAAATCCGCCCATAACTACTAAAAGTTAAGGACGGATTTTTCCGCGGTGCCACCTTAATTTAATTAATTGGGTCACCAAAAAAAGGTGTTTGTCATTGACGATACCCAACTAATTACGCTTAGCGAAGGACCAACATCCTTCCGGCAACTGACGTATGCCAACACGTTTCTCTGTACTTGAAAGATTCTTTCGGGAGAACCCTCAGTGGTCCATTTAATTATCTGCGTTCGATTGCACTCTCACCAACAGCAATTCTCTTTGCGTGCACAATAATCTTGATCTCCACATCATCGGTTTATTTTGGACGAATTATTAATTGTTGTTTTGTATATTAGAACATTTTAATAATCATGTCAATTATTTTAATTTTTGGGAATATTATTAGTAATAATATCTTGATACAATACTTATAATTGACAGAGTAAAGTAAATCAACTGATAAAAATATTAATTGAGTTGTTAAAGTGCCATAATTTAGCTAAACTAAAGTGAGAACGTTTTCAGAAACAGCTATAGAAATTTTTAGTGGGGATGAGAATAAGGTGCTATCAGACAAAATTATTTTACTAGATGAAGCTGCGTCGGATAATCAAGAAGCACTTGGACAAATTGCTGATCAAATGACTAGGAGCGGGGCAGTTAAAGATTCTTATAAATCAGCAGTTTTAAAACGTGAGATTGATTTTCCGACTGGTCTAGCAACCGTTAATATTGGTATCGCCATGCCACATACAGATGCAGAACATGTTAATTATGATCAACTTGGCGTATTGCGTTTACGTGAGCCGGTATCATTTTTGCAAATGGGGGATGGTGAAAGGATTCAAGTAAAGTTTGTATTTATGTTGGCATTAAAGGAAACACATACACAGTTGGCAATGTTACAGAAGTTAATTGCGTTAATTCAAGATAAAGCAAGCATTCGGCAATTATTATTAGCTGAAAAAACAGATGAGATTGTTGAGACGTTAAATAATGTGGGAATTGAGTAGAGAGGGAAAACTATGGGGGTAATTAAATGGCTATTAGATGCTGGTCCAACAGTGTTCTTGCCGTTATTACTATTTATTTTTGGGATTGTATTACGAATTAAACCAGGTAAGGCTTTCAAGTCTGCGTTGATGATTGGTATTGGATTCACTGGTTTGAACTTAATTCTTGGTTTGTTAACTGATAACTTAGGGCCAGCTGCCCAGGCAATGGTTAAAAACTTTGGATTATCATTAGATGTCATTGATGTTGGTTGGCCAGCCGCATCAGCCATCTCATATGGGACAACGCTAGGCAGTTTAGCCATCCCAATTGGTGTAGCTTTGAACGTTATATTGTTACTGATTGGTTTGACTAAGACGTTGGATGTTGATTTGTGGAACTATTGGCACATTGCGTTTTCAGGATCGTTAGTCTATGCAGCAACCGATAACTTTGGTTTAGGTCTGTTCACAATGATCGTGCATGCGATGTTGCTTTACTTTTTAGCGGATTTATCTGCACCGACAATTCAGAAACATTATGGTTTAGAAGGCATTTCGTTTCCACATGGCATTTCAGCACCCGGTTTTGTGCTTGCCTTGCCGATTAACTGGTTATTGGATCGTATTCCCGGCATAAGGAATATCCATTGGACACCAGAAACCATTCAAAAGAAGTTAGGAATCTTTGGTGATCCAGCTGTGATGGGATTGATTATCGGAATTATCATTGGTGGCTTGGCGCAATATGATTTGACGAAAATTTTGAATTTAGGCATTACTACAGCAGCAGTTTTGATTTTGATGCCACGGATGGTCGCCATTTTGATGGAAGGTTTGTCACCGATATCTGAAGCGGCTAACGCCATGGTACAAAAGCACTTTCCAGGACGTAACTTATATATTGGGATGGATTCAGCTTTGGCTGTTGGTCAAGAAGCGGTTCTTTCTGCTTCATTGATTTTAGTGCCGGTTTCATTACTAATCGCGGTTATTCTACCAGGAAACCATGTTTTACCATTTGGTGATTTAGCAACGATACCATTTATGATAGCCGTGATGGCAGCTGTATTTGGTGGTAATGTATTCAGAATTGTTATTGGTGGTGTGATTGATATTGCTGTGTCATTGTATATTGCGTCATGGATTGCACCATTACTGACCTCAGCAGCAAAATCAGCTAATTTTGCGATGGATGGCGCAACATCAATTTCAGTTTTGATAGATGGTGGTGCATGGACAACCTTACTGATCGTGGGCTTAGGAAAACTCATGTCGTGGAGCGGTATGGCGATTGTCTTTGTCATTGTTCTTGGCCTAATGATTTGGCTAAATAAGTTTAAGAAAACAGAAAAAGTAGAGCAACAATAAATTAATTGTAGTAAAAGGGGAGATATAATCATGACAAAGTCATTAATGGTCGTTTGTGGGACGGGTATTGCAACATCAACAATTGCAACTGGTAAAGTGAAGGAGTACTTAGCTTCAGTCGGAAAAACTGATCAAGTGAAGTTCTTACAATCTAAAATTGCTGATGAAGTTAGTGCCATTGAAAATGATGATTATGATATTATTGTTTCGACAACGATGGTACCAAGTGCAATTAAAGATAAGGTCATTAATGGTGTTCCTTTATTAACTGGTATGGGGGCACAGAAAGTGTTTGAAGCAATTGAAGCGAAGTTGTGATGCTTTATAATGAAAAACAATCAGTGATCCAATCGGACTACTGATTGTTTTTTTATTTTTCCGGTAATTCTCTATAGGCCAATTGTTCAATAATAGATGCGTGTTCGGGGTATTGCGCGATTAATGTTGCTTGTGTGAAAAGTTCAAAATCGTGATAATCAAAACCAGGCGTTACAACACAACTAACAACACTAAAATCATTAGTGACACTTGAACCAAAGATAGTATTTTTTGGGACCGTGTATGAGAGACGTTCACCATTTGCAATATTTGGGCCAATTTTAATCGCTTCATAGTGACCATCTGGGAAAATGCAATGGACAGTGAGTGTTGAACCAGCATGGTAAAACCAAGTTTCATCGGAAGATAGCCGATGAAAGTGCGATGGATTATCAGCATTTAATAAGAAAATGATTGACGTAAAAAGAGCACGACGCCCTCTTGGTAAGGATATGGTTTCATCGCTACGAGATGTTTCGACAAAATAGCCACCTTCAGAATGTGGTTCCAGCTGAAGTTTTTCAATCCAATCATTCATTGTCTCAGTCATAATAGCACCTTTCCTACTTTCGATTATTTTGTTCTTTATTATAACAAATACGCTGAAATTAGCGGCGTTGTAACCTATAGTATATTTGGAAATGTTTTTTATTAGGAATTCGGTACAAATGCCGTTCCATAGGCATTGTAAACGTTTACGATAATTGTTATCATGACAGTGTTAGGAAGTTTTTAATTAATGACAAATCACAACAATTATTAACGGGGGAAATTAATTCATGGCAACGAAATGGTGGCAAAATGATGTCGTTTATCAAGTTTATCCAAGATCATTTCAGGATAGCAATCATGATGGCATTGGGGATATTCCTGGAATTATTTCACGGTTAGATTATATTAAAAGTCTGGGTGTCACAATGATTTGGATTTCACCAATCAATAAATCACCAATGGTTGATATGGGGTATGACATTGCTGATTATCAAGCAATTGATCCACAATTCGGTACATTGGATGATTTCAAAACATTGTTAGCTGAGGCGAAAAAAAGAGATATTAAAATCATCATGGATTTGGTTGTGAACCACACATCAGATCAACATGAATGGTTCCAAGATGCGTTAGCTAATCCGGATAGTCCATACCGTGATTTCTATATTTTTAAAAAGACCAATAATGGTGAAGCACCCAACAATTGGCGTGGTATTTTTGGTGGCTCAACATGGGAGCCAGTACCAGGCGAAGATGGTACCTACTATTTCCATACATTCGCTAAGCAACAACCCGATTTAAATTGGGAGAATCCAAAATTACGTCGTGCTATTTATGACATGATTAATTGGTGGTTAGAACTTGGCGTGGCCGGTTTCCGAGTTGATGCAATTACGCATATTAAGAAGGACTTGGATTGGGCAAGTATTCCTGCCGATGATGTGGATGGGTTAGCTTCAGTCGTCAAGAAGGGGCGTAATCGTCCAGGTGTCGGAGAATTCTTGACCGAATTAAAACAAGAAACCTTTGATAAATATGATGCAGTTACAGTTGGTGAAGCATACGGTCTAGCAGATTCTGAGTTAGAAAAATTTGTTGGCAAAGACGGCTACTTCTCAATGGTATTTGACTTTTCATACATGAATATTGAGGTAAAAAACGGTGATGAGTGGTATCGTGGTCGTGCTGACTGGACACCAGTCGATTTACGGAATGCTTTCTTTAATGCACAGGAGGCAACAGCAGCTGCCCATGGTTCGCTAGCAAATGTCTTGGAAAATCATGATCAACCTAGAGTATTATCAAAGTTAGTGACTGATCCACAGTACCAGACACCACAAGCAGCTAAGGCATTAGGCACGATGTATTATTTCTTACCAGGGGTACCATTTATTTACCAAGGGCAAGAAATTGGTATGAAGAACTTTGAGCGTAAGAGTATCGATGAGTTTAATGATGTGTCATCGATAAATAATTATGAAACAGCCTTGCAAGATGGTTACTCATCTGAAGATGCCTTACTTGCAGTTAATCAGAAATCACGTGATAATGCCCGTACACCAATGCAGTGGGATGATAGTGAGTGTGGTGGCTTTTCAGATGCAACGCCATGGTTAGCTATGGGAACTGATCGCGAAGGTATCAATGTTGCTGCTGAAGAAAATGACTCACAATCAGTTCTAAACTATTACCAAGCATTAGGTGAATTACATCATGATGCCGAATGGGAGCCTGTTATCGTCAACGGTGATTTCCAGCCAATGCGGTCATTACCTGAAACAGTTGTTGGCTACCAACGTCGGTTAGGTCAAAAGGTACTGACTGTTCTAGTTAATTTGAGTCCAAAATCAGCACGCTTTAGTCTTGTTCAGACGGGGGGTGTTCTGGAACAAGTAGGTGAAGTGCAACTAACTAAGCAACGTGTTAAAATGAGCGCATATAGTGCAATTGTTTTGGGAAATAAACCAGAAGAAGGTTAAATGAATGAGTGATTTTTTGGATATCAAGCAAGCCATTATGGCTGATGAACAGAATCAGGCATATACTGCGCGTGGCATTGGACCAGTTTATCAAGTTGGCCCTGATGTTCGTATATTAATTATTGGTCAGGCACCTGGTGCAAAAGTAGAACAAACCGGGATACCATTTAATGATAAAAGTGGTGATCGTTTGCGAGAATGGATGGGGATTACCGCTGATGAGTTTTACAATAGCGGTAAAGTTGGTAATCTACCATTAGATTTCTATTTTCCAGGTAAAGGAAAGAGTGGTGATATACCACCACGTAAAGGATTTGCTGATAAATGGCATCCTAAAATGCTAGCTGATATGCCAAAAGTATCGCTGATTATTTTGGTTGGCGCTTATGCACAACGTTACTATTTGCCAATCAAAAAATCCGAGACAATGACAGCGGTTATTAAACGCTCACAAGAATTTGAGCCAAAGTTTATGCCTATCGTACATCCATCACCAAGAAATAATATTTGGTTACGGAAGAATCCGTGGTTTGAGGCAGATGTCGTGCCTAGACTACAGGCACGCGTGCGTGAGTTAATGAACGAAAAGTAAAATTATAAAGTAAAAGCACAGATGCGCGAAGCATCTGTGCTTTTGTTGATTTTAGAGTCCAAAACAGTAACTTTTCAGCTCTCTTTAAACGTGCTCCAACAAGCAGCATTCCTTATATAAGTCCAATTTTGACCCAGCCGCTTTGTAGCGTCAGGGCACAAAACAGGCCTTATACCGGAATGCTAAACGCTTGTTATCACACTCTTTCATAAACGCGATTAATTTTCAGTCCGGCCAATATAACGCCACCTGTACCTGCATGCCTACGCAGTCGCTACGGCGAAGCAGATACAGGTGGCGTTATATTAACCTCCAAAACGAAAATTAATCAGCTCTTTTTTCATAAACGCGATAAGTTACCAGTCCATCAAAAATAAGCGATAAATATGTCACACACCTACGCAGTTGCTCCGGCGGTGCGCCAAATTTATCACTTATTTTGGATTTCAAAACGGTAACTTATCAGCTCTCTCTTTTACTCAAACTCTTCGTATTCATTTGGATCTTGGCCATCGATACGACCGTCTTCTTGATTTAGTTCATTGATTGCTGCGATTTCGTTGTTTTCTAATGCGAAATCGAAGACATCAAGATTTTCACGTTGGTGAGCAGGGTTAGCTGAACGTAGAACTGGCACAATACCACGGTCAATATGCCAACGTGTAATAATTTGACTTGTTGACTTGCCATACTTATCGGCAATCTTTTTGACAACTGGCTCCTTTAGTGCTGAACTACCACGGCCAAGTGGGCTCCAGGCTTCAACCTTGATACCACGGCGCATATTTTCTAAGACATTGTCTTCTTGTACCCAGTAAGGGTGAATTTCAATTTGGTTAACTGCTGGCTTAACACCAGTTTCTTCAATAATACGATCTAGATGTTCGGGCTCGAAGTTAGATACACCAATTGAGCGGATCAAACCTTGCTTTTGTGCATCAACTAAAGCTTGCCAAGCTTCAACATATAAGCCGCGCTTTGGCAATGGCCAGTGAATGATATACAAATCAAAGTAATCAATTCCCATACGGGCTAATGATTCTTGGATAGCATTACGGGCACTTTCATAGTCATGATATTTACCAGGCAATTTTGAGGTAATGTAAAATTCTGAACGTGGAACGCCAGAATAACGGATTGCTTTACCAACAATTCCTTCATTGTCGTAATTAGTAGCTGAATCAATGAGACGATAACCGCTTTTAATCGCTGCCAGAATTTGTTGGAATCCTGCGCCACCTTTAAGTTGATAAGTACCAAGACCTAAATTAGGTAGTTGATGACCATCATTCAATGTAATACTTGGAATTGACATAAAAAGCCTCCTTATTAATCTAAGTTTACTTTCGCATTTAAAATGATAATTTGCAAGTGGTGGCTATCGCATTATTTCATAACTAACGGTAACATAGTATTAGTGATTTTATTGGAGGAACAAAGATCGTGAAAAAAGGATTTCACTTTGGTAAGTGGGTATTAATTGTATTTGCCATTATGATGCTATTCCTGGGTATCTATTCATTATTTGATGTGTTTATCGATCAGGTTATTTGGTATCATTTGGCGTTACTTGTTTTATTTCTCATCATTGGATTTATTAGCCGCACAAAGGAAAGATGGTTGTATTTAACAACAGCAGTCATTTGGCTGATCAATGTTAGTTGGGACTTAATTCGTTTATTTTAAGTTGACAAAGAGGGGTGGAAAGTATGATTTCAATACCATTATCAGAAGAACTAACGGTATCAGCAGATAAACTGTTGCAACAACATCTATTGATTGTGGGAGCAACTGGCAGTGGTAAATCGACAAGTGCCATGACGATTTTGCATGGCTTGATGGCTCAAAATCAAACAACGATGATTGTTGATCCAACTGGTGAATATACACACCTACCAAATGCCGTTGTTGCCAAGTTAGGCTACAATGCTTACATTGATTATGAGAAGTTAACTGGTCAGGATTTGAACTTACTGTTTGGGGTGGATGATTCTGAAGTACAGGAAAAATTATCAGATGCACTCGATAGTTTAAAAATTCAAAAAAACATTGTGAAACAACCAGGGGTCTATACGAAAATTAATCGTACATGGGATGATTTTGAAAAAGATATGCACCAACTGTATCACTACCCACAACCAGTTGACCTAGGCTTGTTGCCAGAACAACTCCGGCAAGAATATGCTATGCCAGTTGATAACTTTGACGTCATCGGTCAGAAGATTGATGAAAGTGGCTTTGCAAAATGTCTGCCATTAATTCGACGTATTAAGCGTTTGACTAGCCAGCAGCGTTTTCAGCAGCTCTACCATATGCCTTTACCGGAAGATGAACCAGCACCAGCCAATATGCAAACGGATGTGATGTATTTATTGCGATTGTTTGCTGGTCATCGCAGTGATCATAAGATTTTGGTGATTGATTGCTCGTTATTTGCGGATAATTTGGCGATGGGAAAAGTCATTGTGTCATTATTAACGACGGCTTTGTTACGTGAAAAACAACAACTAAAGCATAGTGTCCCAGTTACTTTGTTGATTGATGAAGCCCATCGTTATGTGATGGCTGATAAATTGACAACTAATGGTATTTTTAGAATTGCTCGTGAAGGTCGCAAGTCGGGCTTGTTTTTAATGTTAACAACGCAAAGCCCACTTGATTTACCAGCATCATTATTAGGGCAGTTTGGTCATTACTTGGTACATCAATTAAATACGAGCAGTGAACTGGCACAGTTGCCGGTATTACAAGATTATGGTCAACAAATTGCCCACCAGAATGTTGGTCAGGCATTGTTGGCAGGAAATAATTTTGTACCACCAAAGGCGATTGATATGCTGTTTATTTCTGAAATGAATCATCATACAACGACACCACAATTTTTTTAATAACAAAAAGAACGTGCGAGAGAAGACTAAGGCTTTTTTCGCACGTTCCTTTGTTATTATTTTTTTGTCGGTTCTGGAATAAACGTATCAACAGCTGACCAGAAAGTGACCAGTGAAAATACGATAACAAAGTGCCAGGCAATTGTTTTCCAGGCATTACCATACACATTGGTATAAGTGTTGATGAATCGTTGTGCAAAAACAAGTGCGATAACTTCCTCAACCGCAATAACTAGCATTGTTAAAGCAGCTGCAGCAGCCAATACAGCACCAATCAATAACACGAGTGATGCAAGGTGTTGCGCAATCCAGCGTAAAGACCAAGCTTTGGCAGCTTTGTGATTCATGAGTTGACAACCTCCAATAGTTAAATACTATGCTCCATTATACGTGAAATTAGATTAGGTGACCAAAAAAAGGTAAAAAATAAGCTGAATTATAAGATAAATCTTGTTAAAATTAATGTTCTGTCATTCCGTTAAGTTTTAACTAACAATGTGGTTGTCAAAAGGGTTATAATACAATTAGCATAATTGAGATTAAAGGAGACGTTTTATGGTCAATGATTGGATAAAAATTCATGGCGCGCGCGCTCACAATTTAAAGAACGTAGATGTAGACATTCCAAGGGACAAATTTATTGTCATGACAGGGCTATCGGGTTCTGGGAAGAGTTCACTAGCATTCGATACATTATACGCCGAGGGACAAAGACGTTACGTTGAAAGTTTATCAGCGTATGCTCGTCAATTTTTAGGGCAAATGGATAAACCAGATGTTGATGCCATCGATGGTTTGAGTCCAGCTATTTCAATTGATCAAAAGACGACTTCCAAGAATCCGCGGTCAACGGTGGGGACGGTTACAGAAATTAATGATTACTACCGTCTGTTGTTTGCCCGTGTTGGTCAGCCGGATTCTGCTGCAGATGGTACGATTGTTAAAAAATCTATTGATCAAATGTTGAATGATCTGTCAGAACGTTTGCCTGAAGGTAGTCGATTGCAAATCCTGGCACCAATTATTCGCCATAAACGTGGTTCACATGCAACGGCATTTGAGCGAATTCAAAAAGAAGGTTTTGTTCGTTTCATTGTTGATGGTGAGATGCATGAGGTTACTGATGATATTGAACTAAATAAAAATAAATATCATGATATTGCCATTGTTGTTGATCGCATTATCTTACGCGATAGTTCGCGTGCACGTCTCTTTGAGTCTTTTGAATCTGCCATGCGTTTGGCGGAAGGACTTGTGACAGTCGACGTTGTGAGAGGCGAAGGGCAACAATTGACTTATTCAGATCACTATACTGGTCCGCTAAAAAACTTTGCAGTTGGTAAGCTTGAACCCCAACTGTTTTCATTTAATGCGCCACTTGGTGCTTGTCCAGTCTGTGGTGGGTTAGGAATCACATTAGAGGTGGATATTGACCGTGTCGTGCCGGACCAAAGGAAAACATTGGCTGAAGGTGCTATCGACGCTTGGAATCCGATTTCATCGTCATATTATCCAGAGATGTTACGACAGTTCGCAGAGTCAGTCGATATTCCGATGGACGTTCCTTTTGAAGAACTAACGGATGAGCAACGTGAAACTATCCTGTATGGTTCTGGGGATAAGACTTTCCATTTCCACTATGAAAATGATTTTGGTGGTGTACGTGATGTTGATGTTGTCTTTGAAGGTGTTATGAACAATATCAATCGTCGTTATCGAGAATCAAATTCTGACTTTACTCGTGAACAAATGCGTAGTTATATGGATGAGTTAACTTGCCAAGCTTGTCATGGTTACCGTTTAAATGAAGGGGCCTTGTCCGTTAAAGTTGGTGGCCAAAATATTGGTCAGATTTCTGAACAATCAATTGACCATGAATTGACATTCTTTGAACAACTTTCATTTGGGCAACAAGATCAAGAAGTTGCCGCGCCGATAGTTAAGGAGATTAAAGATCGGCTACGTTTCTTGAAAAATGTCGGCTTAGAGTATTTGACCCTATCACGTTCGGCTAGAACGTTGTCTGGTGGTGAAGCGCAGCGAATTCGTTTGGCAACTCAGATTGGTTCAAATCTGTCTGGGGTAATGTATGTGTTAGATGAGCCATCGATTGGGTTACACCAACGTGATAATGACCGTTTGATTCATTCTTTGCAGCAAATGCGTGATTTAGGGAACACATTGATTGTTGTCGAACACGATGAAGATACGATGCGGGCAGCTGATTATATTATTGATGTTGGACCAGGCGCTGGTGAACATGGTGGTGAAATCATGGCCACAGGTACCCCAGCTGAAATTGAAGGAAATGCACAATCACTAACCGGACAATATCTTGCGGGTAAAAAGTTTATTCCCGTTCCTGATACTCGTCGTAAAGGTAATGGTCAAAAAATAACAGTTTCAGGGGCCGCAGAAAACAATCTAAAGAATATCAAAGTTGATTTTCCCCTCGGTAAATTTACCGTAGTGACTGGTGTTTCAGGATCAGGTAAGTCAACGTTAGTTAATACAATTCTTAAACGTGCTCTGAAAATGGAGCTAAATCACAATTCTGAAAAGCCAGGAAAGTATCGCCGTATAACGGGTTATGAAAATATTGATAAGATTGTTGATATTGACCAAAGCCCAATTGGCCGGACACCACGTTCAAATCCAGCCACTTATACAGGGGTGTTTGATGATATTCGGGCGCTGTTTGCTCAGACTAATGAAGCAAAAATGCGTGGTTATAAGAAGGGACGCTTCTCGTTCAATACTAAGGGTGGCCGTTGTGAAGCATGTAAAGGTGATGGGGTCATTAAGATTGAAATGAACTTTTTGCCTGATGTGTACGTCACTTGTGAAGTGTGTGGTGGTACACGTTATAATTCGGAAACCCTTGAAGTTACTTATCGTGGTTTGACCATTGCCGATGTCTTAAATCTCACAGCTGAACAAGCGGTTGATTTTTTCGCAGCAATTCCAAAGATTCGTCGTAAGTTACAAACGATGGTCGATGTTGGTTTAGGGTATGTGAAGTTAGGACAATCAGCGACGACTTTGTCAGGTGGTGAAGCCCAACGAATGAAGTTAGCTTCTGAATTACAACGTCGTTCAACTGGTAAAACATTTTATATCCTAGATGAGCCAACGACGGGGTTACACGTTGCTGATATTTCAAGACTGTTGGAGGTCTTGCAGCGATTGGTTGATGGTGGTAACTCTGTCTTGATTATTGAACACAATCTGGACGTTATCAAAACTGCTGACTGGTTAATCGATATGGGACCAGAAGGTGGTGAAGGTGGTGGTAACATCCTAGTAACTGGGACACCCGAACAAATTGCTGCAACGTCAGGTTCATATACGGGCCAATATTTAGGACCAATTATGGCACGAGATCGACAACGCGCCAATGATACAAAGTAGTGTATGTTTGCAAATTTAAAGTAGGTTGCGTATACTTATGTTTTGTAAGTTGAATTTGGCGTATTGAGAGGTAACAATGATGGCAGAAAAATTAGATGTTGCATCAGCTCGACGTAAAATGAAGAGTCCTAATATTAAGACTCGTAAGCGTGCGTTGAAAGTTTTGCATGAAGCAAGTCACCAAACAATTAAAAAGTAAATATATTAGCAGGCTGGAACAAGAGAAAATGTTCCAGCCTTTTTGCTAAAAGTGGTATGTGCATGGGTGGGCATACTGGATTCTATAACATTCGCTTTTTCATTCATGAGATACCCGGGTGTATCTTAAAGATGATACAATGGATAAGACAAATTAAGAGGAGGGCAGCCAGATGAGCAAAAAAGAATTAATTATTGTCACTGGTATGAGTGGCGCTGGTAAAACGGTTGCCATTCAGGCATTTGAAGACCTTGGGTATTTCACAGTGCAGAATCTACCACCTGCCATGTTACCTAAGTTTTGGCAAATGATTTCAGATGAAGACACGATTCAACGTGCAGCGGTTATGATTGATCTACGTTCACAAAGTTTTTTTGAGGACCTGGATCATGAGGTGCGCCGCTTAAGAAAAAATAGTTATGATAAGTACGATATGAAGATTGTCTACATTGATGCTTCTGATGGTGAATTAGTGGCCCGTTATAAAGAAACACGACGTTCGCATCCTTTAGCTGGTGAAGGTGGTACTTTATATGGTATTCAATTAGAAAGAGAACAACTAGCCGGGATTCGTGACTTAGCAAGTGAGATTATTCATACGGATGATTATGCACCAAGACAATTGCGAAATTATATTCAAGCACATTTTGGTTCAAATAAAGATCAAGCTGGTACGTTTACGATTCAGGTCATGAGTTTTGGGTTTAAGTATGGTATTGCGGTTGATGCTGATTTAGTATTCGATGTTCGTTTCTTACCTAACCCATATTACAAGGAAGATTTACGCCAACTAACCGGGTTGGATGAATCTGTGGCTAACTATGTTTGGCAAACCGATGATGCAAATGAGTTCTATCAACGAGTTAGTGAGCAAATTAAATGGCTATTACCAAAGTATAAGGCTGAGGGCAAAAGTACCTTGACGATTGCTTTTGGTTGTACAGGTGGTCAACATCGTTCGGTTGCGTTTGCCCATCGTTTACATCATGACTTGTCCGAAGACTGGGTGGTCAATGAGAATCATCGTGATATTGAACGCCGAAAGGAGAGCACTAACCGGTCATGACAGAAAAATATACAGTTAAGCGTGTACCGAAAATAGTTGTGATTGGTGGTGGCTCTGGTCAACCCGTCGTGTTAAATGGCTTAAAAAAATATGAAAACGATTTAACAGCAATTATTACGGTCGCTGATGATGGGGGTTCCTCGGGAACACTACGCCATTATCTAAAAATGGTACCACCTGGAGATATCCGTAATGTGGTGGCAACGTTATCGGAGTTACCAACCAGTTTGTTGGATATTTTCCAGTATCGTTTTAAACCCGAAGATGACATGCTTGCCCATCATTCTTTAGGAAATTTGATTATTGCGGCAATGGCAGAAAAAGAACATGATATTTTTGATGGGATACAATTACTAACGAAAATTATGCAAGTTCGTGGCCATGTTTATCCGGTGGCAAATGAACCACTGGTATTGCATGCAAGTTTCTCGGATGGGACAGAATTAGCGGGCGAAGCTGAGATCACGGCCGCTCATAAAACTATTGATCATATCTGGGTCACTGCCCAAGAACAACCGGCTACGCATATTGTGCAGTCACCTAGCCAAGTTATCAACGCCATTTTAGAAGCAGATGTGGTTGTCCTTGGCCCAGGTAGCTTGTTTACGAGTGTTTTACCTAATTTAATGGTGCCCAATGTAGCAGAGGCGTTACGTTCAACCCGTGCTAAAGTCGTGTATATTGCCAATATCATGACCCAAAAAGGGGAAACAGACAATTTTACGGATGCGGATCATGTGAATGCAATCAATAAGCATGTTGGTGAGCGAATCGTAGATGCTGTGATTATGAATACTGGTAAGGTGCCTGACGATTATATTGATTGGCAACGTTGGAATGAAATTTCATACCAAGTACATTCAGATCCAGAGTCTGTGCAAGAATTAGGAGCTGAACCGGTTTTGGGCGACCTATTAGCCTTACGAGATGAAGGTGCGTTCCATGATGGGGATGCCGTCGCACAACTAATTATGCAATTGGCGACAAATTAATTGAAATAAATATAGTGGGAGGTGGCACTAATGTCATTTGCGAGTGATGTTAAAAAAGAATTAACCACCTTAGAAATTAGTAATCCAGATAATGCGAAGGCTGAATTATCTGCTTTGCTACGGATGAATGGCTCATTGGGATTGAAGAATCAGCATTTCACCCTTAATGTGCAAACCGAAAATGCGGCAACGGCACGACGGATTTTAGGGTTATTGCAAAAATTCTATCGTTTGCCATCAGAAATTTCTGTTCGTCGTCAAATGAAATTGAAGAAAAATAATTTGTATGTCGTTCGTATTACGAAAGGTGTTAACGAATTACTTGATGATTTGCATATCTTTGAAGGATTCGAATTACTACCGACTGTTCCTGATGAGTGGCTAGAGCCAGAAGGCAAAGCACGTTCTTATCTACGTGGGGCTTTTTTGGCTGCTGGTTCGGTGAATAACCCAGAAACTAGCCGTTATCATTTAGAGATATATTCTTTATATGAAGAACAAGCTACGCAGTTATCAAATTTAATGAACCGATTTGATTTGAATGCTAAAGTGGTTGAACGCCGTTCAGGATTCATCGTGTACTTGAAGGAAGCTGAAAAAATTGGTGACATGATGAAAGTTATCGGTGCAACAAATGCAATGTTTCGTATGGAAGATATACGCATTATTCGTGATATGCGTAATTCCGTTAATCGGTTGGTCAATGCTGAAAATGCTAATTTAGATAAGACCGTTAATGCGAGCCAAAAACAAATCGATGATATTTTGTTTTTAGACGAAGAAATTGGTTTGGGACGCTTTCCAGAAAAATTACGTGAAATTGCTGAAGTTCGCTTAGCGCATCGTGAGGATCCGTTGTCAGCACTCGGAAGGTATGTGCCATCAGGTGAAATTTCGAAATCCGGTGTTAATCATCGTTTACGAAAATTAACAAAAATGGCTGATGAAATCAGAGACACAGGACAAATCCCAAAAGAGCTGCAACGAGGAAATGATAATTAGTTAAATAGGGTTTGACCATTCTTGACGAAATGATAAAATGGTAATATGTTCTTGATTTTGAACACTAGGAGGAAATAAAAAATGACACCAATTCCATATGTTATTGAACAATCATCACATGGTGAGCGTTCATATGATATTTTTTCACGTTTATTAATTGACCGTATAATTATGGTTAATGGTGAAATTGAATCACAAATGGCAACAGCAATTATTGCACAGTTGCTATTCTTAGATGCCCAAGATCCAGACAAGGACATTTATATGTACATTAACTCTCCAGGTGGAGAAGTTAATGCTGGTATGGCTATTTATGACACGATGAATTTCATTAGTGCTGACGTTCAAACAATTACAATTGGACTGGCAGCATCAATGGCATCTGTCTTAGCATCTTCAGGTGCTAAGGGTAAGCGATTCATTTTGCCTAATTCACAGTTCATGATTCACCAACCATCAGGTGGTGCTCAAGGACAACAAACTGAAATTGCCATTGCTGCTAAAGAAATTTTGAAGACTCGTAAGAAGTTGAACCAAATTTTGGCAGACAATACTGGTCGACCATTTGAAGAAGTTGAAAAGGATACTGAGCGTGATCACTGGCTAGATGCTGAAGAATCACTTGAGTATGGCTTGATTGATAAGATTATGACTAGTGCTAAGGATAAGTCATAAAAGTGATTTTGTAATATAAAATTCGTTAATATTTGGTACCAATAGCTAATTTCAAAAAATTAGTTATTGGTACTTTTTTTGTGATTGTTTGTTATAAGTATTATGGCAATCATTGTTAACGTATGATAAGCTAGTTAGCGCGTTTTATTTCGCCAAATACATATGAAATAAGGAGCTTATTATGACCAAAATAGCTGTAGTAGATAACCAAAATTGATTTACCCCAAACATTAAAAAAATGAGGTTTATTAATAATGGAAAACAAAAAAATATCACTACCACAGAATTGGCAATTTAATTTTTATCGGCTTTTTGGCGGTCAATTACTTTCTGGGATAACGAGTTGGACAGTCCAGTACGCGCTTATTTGGTTCATGACCATGACTTATAAGTCTCCTAGTGTTTTAGCTTTTGCGACAATGCTATCAACAATTCCAGGAATTGTTTTGGCACCAATTGTTGGGCCATTGGTAGATCGATTAAATAAAAAGGTGCTACTTATTGGTGGCGACTTGATTGTTGCTGCCGCTGCATTACTAATAATATTTAGTAATAGAGAAGGCACATTGCCGTTGTATATTGTCTATACTGCCGTTTTCATTCGTTCAGTTGCCCAAACGCTTCAGCAACCAACTATTCAATCAACTGTACCAACATTAGTGCCAGATGATTTTTTGGTAAAAGCGAATGGGCAAATTGGCAGTTTTAATGCTATTAGCACGGTACTAGCACCCACCCTTGGGTTTCTGACATACAGTAATCTACCACTCGTGGGTGTGATGTGGATTGATATTGTTGGTGCGGTTATTGGCTCAACAACAGTATTGTTATCTGTGATACCAAGTTTTAATCAGCTGTCACAAGGAAAAATTACAGTATCTCGTGATTTAATTGCTGGTTGGAAGGTGATGATTGGGCAGCGTGGTGTACTGCAATTAATCATTATTGTTTCTCTGGTAATGGTGGCTTTTGTGCCAATATCTTCAATGTATCCGCTTTTTACGACCGAATATTTCAAAATGAGTCTATTTCATGCCAATTTAGTGGAAACGATTTTTTCAGTTGGCATGGTGGTCGGTGGATTGATACTTGGATTATTTAGTAAAGTTACACGGCTGATTCATCCTGTGCTTATTGCGATAATTTTTATGGGCGCAATGTTTATGTTTTCTGGTGTATTGCCTGGCAATGAATTAGGCTTTTGGTCATTCTTTGGTTTTAATATTGTTGTTGGGTTAGCTATTCCAATTATGAATAGCTTTTTAATGACTATTATCCAAAAATCATATCCGCTAGAATATTTAGGTCGTGTTATGGGAGTTACAATGCCTTTGCAAGCAGCAGCAGGACCGGTTGGCCTTGCTTTTATCGGGCCATTAGCAGAGCAGTATGGCATTTTACCAATGTTTATGTGGGGTGGCATTGCTGAAGTAGCACTAGCTATTTTCGCGTATAGCCTCCCAGCTATTCGAAACATTAGTACAAAGAATGCAGATTAATCAAATAGCAATTACTTAATAAGTTTTTTGAAAGCGACTGATGAGCCTGACAAACTAATGTCAGTTCATGGTCGTTTTTTATTAATAAGTAAATTTTTTTCTTGCAGCGCATGGAATGTTCACAAACTTTTCGGTAACCGCTTTCTTTGTTGACAGAATAGGTGTTTACATCTTATCATTATGTGGAGGAGGTGCTTTGGAGATAAAATTTAATACTTCCCTATTGTGAATCTATACACATTGTGTAAGCGCTTTAAAATAAATATATATATTCTATTTTAGCTATAAGTAACGTGATTTGTCCCATATTGAAACGACACGTTTTGTTTATTTGTGGTTATTGTGTTGAATATTTCACAAATGTATTTATAATTAAAAGTGTTAAGACATGCTTTGGAGGAAATAGAACAATGAAAATTTTTGCATATGGTATTCGACAAGATGAACAAGCCGCACTACGTGAGTGGGAATCAAACCACCCAGAAGTAGAAGTAGACTTTACTGATAAGTTATTGGATCCAGAAACTGCTAAGTTAGCTAAGGGCGCAGATGCAGTTGATGTTTACCAACAATTATCATACACACCTGAAACGTTGACCGCTTTGCACGAATTAGGCATTAACAAAATGTCATTACGTAACGTTGGTACAGATAACATTGATTTTGATACAGCTCGTCGTTTCGACTTTTCAATTTCAAATGTTGCAGTTTATTCACCTAATGCAATTGCTGAGCACGCAGCTATTCAAGGGGCACGTGTGCTACGTCAGACAAAGCCATTAGATAACAAAATTGCTAACCATGATTTGCGTTGGGCACCAACAATTGGTCGTGAAGTTCGCATGCAAACATTCGGAATTATTGGTACAGGACACATTGGACGTGTGTTGATCAATATTTTGAAGGGCTTCGGTGCTAAGATCGTTGCTTATGATGTTTACCGTAACCCTGAGCTTGAAGCAGAAGGTATTTACGTTGACACATTGGATGAATTGTACGCCCAAGCTGATGTGATTTCACTTCACGTCCCAAGTTTGCCAGAAAATTACCACATGATTAATGCAGAATCAATTGCAAAGATGAAGGATGATGTTGTATTAATCAATGTTTCTCGTGGTGACTTGATGGATATTGACGCCATTGTCGATGGTTTAGATTCAGGTAAAATCTTTGGTCTTGCAATGGACGTTTACGAGAAGGAAGTTGGCTTGTTCAACAGTGACTGGTCAGACAAAGAATTCCCAGATGCTAAGATTGCAGACTTGATTGCTCGTGAGAACGTTTTGGTAACACCTCACACAGCTTTCTATACAACTAAGGCTGTTTATGAGATGGTTACGCAATCAATGGATGCCTCATTAGCCTTTATTAAGGGTGAAGAGACACCAAACGAAGTTAAGTATTAAAAGTTAATTTTTTTACAGTAATGATTGTGGGATTTTATTACTGTGAGTAGGTATGTGACATTGTCACATTAGATTAGAAAGGTAATTGAATATTATGGCTAGCGCAGTTTTTGACGGTTCTTACGAACTAAAGTTTAAAGATTTTTTCTTTAAAGTATTGTCTGGTTCTGCTCAAGGTATTTTGATTGGTGTTTTACCATCTGCTGTTTTGAAGTACGTTATTCGTCCGTTTGTACAAAGCGGCATGGGTTGGGCAGTTGATCTAAGTGCAATTTTGACGTTATTCTCGTCATTTATCCCAATGTTGATTGGTTTGGCAATTGCCATGCAATTTAACATGAAGTCTCTAGATGTTGGAGTTATGGCCATTGCGGTTGGAGTTGCCTGTGGTTCGATTAATTGGGCTTCAGTGCCAGCAGGATTTAAGAATCCAATTACTGGTGTGACAACGACCTCGCCTAGTACGGTGTACATGGCATCTGGAGCTGGAGATGTTATCAATGCCATGATTGTTGCGGCAATCGGTGTCCTTGTTATTTGGTTGATTGCTAAATATCTATGGGGATTCGGTTCATTAGCAATTATCCTAAGTCCTATCGTTGTAGGTGGGGGTGTTGGATTAATTGGTAAAGAAATCGCACCTTATGTTGGTGAAGTAACCACTTGGCTTGGAAAGATGGTGCAATTAGCAACTGATTTGCAACCATTGCCAATGACAATTATTATTGCCATGGCATTCGCCGTTATTATCGTCACACCTGTTTCAACTGTTGGTATTGCTTTGGCAATTACATTATCTGGACTGGGATCAGCAGCTGCTGGTGTTGGTATCGTTGCAACGACAGTTGTCCTATTGATTAACTCGCTTAGAGTTAACAAGGTTGGAACGACAATTGCTATCTTCTTAGGAGCTATGAAGGGAATGATGCCTTCAGTGTTTAAGAAGCCAATCATGTTATTCTCATTCATGGCTGCTGCTGCACTTTCAGCATTGCCAATTAGTTTCTTGAACGTTCAAGGAACACCAACTTCAGCCGGATTTGGTTGGATTGGATTTGTATCACCAATTCAGTCAGTTGTACGTGATGCTGCTGATAAGGTATTCCAATCAAATGTAATTGGTGTTATGCCAGCTATCTTAGTTTGGGCAATCGTACCAATTATCGCTGGAATTGTTGTTGACCTATTATTTACAAAGGTATTCAAGCTTTACAAGCCAGAAGACTTTAAGCAAGAAATTTAATATGATAAAAGACCGGAACATAATAATTGTTCCGGTCTTTTTATTATAAAGATATTGCAAGTATATGTGATCTACTAGCCTGGAAATGATGTTTAATTTGCGTGGCGCTATCTATTCTAAATACCATTGACAGCTGGCTTGTAGTCACGTTCTAAGCACTTTTAGAATCAGGATGGTATTATTTTACAATAAGGTGTGAAAAGGGCTAAAAACACAGTAAAATAAAAAAAACAGGGAATGGTCAAATCCATTCCCTGTCTTAATAATCGTTTATTTTTATCTATCCAAAAATAGATTAATAAATGAGCTTACTTAGGTGAAACAACTTGCTTACCGTTGTAAGTGCCATCAGCAGCAACGTGGTGGTTACGTACGTACACACCATTTTCGTTCATGTGAATAGCTGGCGTCTTCAATCCGCCTTGACCGCCGCGACGAGTGCGCTTTGCGTGCTTTGAAACTTTACGTGCAGGAACTGCCATAGTAATATCCTCCCTTACACCGCCGTGTTAGAAAGAAGGCAGTGTTTAATAATCTTATTTTTTCAACTGTTCTAAATTACATTATTTTTTGCTTTTTGTCAAGTTATCGCCTTTTTATAAAGAATTATTAAGGCAATAAAAGTCTGGTAATAACTTTACTTTTTATGAGGCTAGATAGATAATTAGGTATACCAAAAAACAAGGAGGCATATTTACTGAGGTTACTTTTTCAGTAGAGGATCCGTTACAGCAAAGTGATGGTCCAAGTTTGGCGGTTGTATCAGCTAGTAATTTGGGTGGATTAAACAAGTTGATAATCGGGGAATTTATCGGTAAATGTAATAATAGTCAATATGCTTGATTGTTATGACGACTATATACGTAGAGGAGAGTAAAAATGGCAATAGGAAAACAATTCAAACATATTCTTGTAGCAGTTGATGATTCAAACCTTGGACAAATGGCCTTGGTTAATGGGATTCATCAGGCAAAAGAGGACAATGCTAAGTTAACAATTATTTCTATTTTTGAAAAAGAACAGTTAAACGTTTTTGACTTCTTTTCAAAAGAACGTAGTAGTGCCGCTGAGGAGGATGTGCAACGTGCGTTAGAACGTTATCGTGAAATGGCTATTGAAAATGGTGTATCTGATGTTGATACACGTATTGCTGAAGGTGAGCCAGGAGAAGTTATTGTGAAGGATGTTATTCCAGCCGTTAAGCCAGATATGGTCGTTATTGGATCACATTCACAACAAGGGACGGAAAAGTACTTTGGTTCGCAATCAAGTTATGTCGCAAACAATGCGCCAGTAACAGTTATGATTGTTCGTTAATGATAAATACCATGAGAGTTTAGCAATTAGCGTGCTAATCTCTTTTTTTAAAAAAATTAGTCTGAAAGAATATTGCTTATTTTATAAAATAGTTTTTATAGTAGGAAAATATTCTTTTGGAGAAGAAAAATGAATTTAGTTGCGAAATATATCAACGCTTACCTATCGACGATAAAGTATTTGAATGAGATGGTTGATGAACCAGCGTCATTGTATGATTTATCATTTGAACAATATTTGATTATGCAAGGCGTGGTACAACATGATGGCCTAACATTGACAGATATTGTGGCCAAACGTCAAGTCACTCGGGCAGCCGTATCACGGCAAATTCGCATGCTATTGCGGAAAAAATATATCTGGCAGGAAGCAGATGTGACTGACCGTCGCCGGATGTTGCTGCACTTAACGAAACGTGGTCAAGAAGTAGAACGAGAGTTGACCCAACATATTGAATTGCGCTTTGATGGTTGGTTAGTTGCTTTGGGTGAAGAACGGGCAACTGAAATTCTCAAATACATGCTTAAATTTGATGATAAGGTGCTGACTGATCACTAAATTCGTGGTATCCTTGGCAAGGTGTTGCAAATGACACGACTAACAATCAGATGATTTATATTTAAAAAATATTTTTTAATATTATTGCCCTTGTATTTGTCCAAGGTATGTTGTATGATTGAATAGTTGTTTTTTGGGCATTAGCCAAGCGGTAAGGCAATGGTTTCTGGTGCCATCATGCACTGGTTCGAATCCAGTATGCCCAGTTTTACAGATGCGGAAAGCGTTAGTTATTTTGATGAGAAATAGCTAACGCTTTTTTGCATGTTATAAAAAAATTCAAATAAAATTTCACAAATTGTGTAAGCGTTATAGTGCTGAACATTATAAGCTTTGTGAAAAAATGTACTATGTTTTAAACCAGAAGCCCCGTTGCTTTTTACTACAAAATAGGGTGTGAACGCGCTACAATGTAAGCATTGACGCTTATTTGCAATATATTTTAAAGAGGTAGAGTACATGTCTGAAGAGAAGAAGACCGGTGCCGACTTAGTAGTCGACAGCCTAAACAACCATGGTGTTGATTTGGTGTTTGGAATTCCTGGTGCTAAGATTGATCGCTTATTTGAAAAGCTTGAACATCCAGCAGAAGGAACAAAAGCACCTAAGTTAATTGTTACTCGTCATGAACAGAACGCTGTGTTTATGGCCCAAGCATTCGCGCGTATCACTGGTAAAACCGGAGTTGTTGCTGTTACTTCAGGCCCAGGTGTGGGTAACTTGGCCTCAGGATTGATGACAGCAACTGCTGAAAATGATCCTGTTTTGGCAATTGGTGGTCAGGTACAACGTAAGGATTTGTATCGCTTGACACATCAAAGTACGCCATCGGCAACTTTGTTTGCGCCAATTACAAATTATTCAGTTGAAATTCAAGATCAAAATAATATTTCAGAAATTATTTCTAATGCGTTTGCAGCCGCAAATGGACCTAAACCAGGTGCTGCTTTTGTTTCATTACCACAAGATGTTGATGAAGCAGAAGTTGACATGGACGCATTACCAGTTGTTAAACCAGCTACGTATGGTGCAGCAGCTGCAGACGATATTGATTGGTTAGCTGAGCAAGTTAAAGCCGCTAAGTTACCAGTTTTGTTGGTTGGTGCTCGTGGTTCAGATGATGCAACAACAGATGCATTGCATACATTGCTAGAGCAAACAACTTTACCGGTGGTTGAAACTTATCAAGGTGCGGGAGTTATTTCACGTGAGCTAGAAGAGCAAACATTCTTTGGTCGAATTGGGTTCTTCCGTAACCAAGTTGGTGACCGTCTATTGGCACAATCTGACTTAGTGATTACAGTGGGCTACGATGCAATCGAATATGAACCACGTAATTGGAACAAGAATGCCGATTTGCGTATTGTTGCAATGGATACGCAGGCTGTTCAAATCGACAATCACTTTACGCCAGAACGTCAATTAGTTGGTACATTGGCTGATACTTTGAGCGCTTTGAAAGAGCAAATCAACGGCTATGAGTTGCCTTCCGAATCACAAGCTAAATTAGCCGCATTGAAGGCTGATTTGCATGCGGCGGCTGAGCCAACGTATACACCTGCTCAACCAGATTTGAACCACCCATTGAGTATCATTAAAGCATTACAAGCACATATGACAGATGAAATGACGTTAACATCTGATATTGGTTCTCACTACTTGTGGTTAGGTCGTCACTTTAAGTCATACGTTCCTCGTCATTTCTTGATCTCAAACGGTATGCAAACATTAGGTGTTGGTTTGCCATGGGCTATGGCAGCCGCAATGGTCCGTCCAAATGCTAAAGCCGTGTCTGTTTCAGGTGATGGTGGTTTCTTCTTCTCAGGAATGGAGTTAGCAACTGCAGTGCAATTGCACTTGAATACTGTCCACATCGTTTGGCAAGATAATTATCACTATGATATGGTTAAATTCCAAGAAGAAGTTAAGTACAACGGTGAGTCAGCCGGGGTAAAGTTCTCTGATATTGATATTGTGAAGTTTGCTGAATCAGCTGGCGCTAAGGGATTGCGTGTTGATAAGCCTGAGCAATTGAATGCTGTATTGGATGAGGCCTTTGCAACCGAGGGACCAGTTGTTGTTGAGATTCCGGTAGATTATTCACATAATTATGAATTAATGTCACAATTAATAGATGATGGTGAATAGAAAATTGTGAGGCAAAAGACGTTTTGAATCACGGTTATGCCTAATATTTATCAAATAAAAATTGACGAATTATAGGTACAAGGAGGCTGGAACATTTTCTTTTGTCTCAGCCTCTTGCGTTAAGGAAAGGGAGAGTAAATATGTCAACAGTATATCAACATAGTACATTAGCGGCTTTAATGGGCAAAGTGCTTGGCGGATCAGCTACTTTAGCTGAATTAAAAGAGCATGGTGATACAGGAATTGGTACGTTCGATGGGCTTGACGGTGAGATGATCATGGTTGATGGTGAGGTTTACTATATGGATGGTGAAGGTGTTATTCATCATGTGACCGATATGGGCAAAATGGTACCATTTGCAACCGTACATCATGCAGACGATCCTTCAGAAACAGTGAAGTTTAGTGCCGGCAATATGACGGAAATGGTTTCATTGATTGACGACCGTGAATTAGAGAACACATTTTCTGGTGTTATCTTACGCGGGAGCTTTTCATCTATGAAGGTTAGGTCTGCGCCAAAGTCTGAACGACCATATCCATCATTGTCTGAAATTACGAAAACACAACGTGAGTTTGAACAGACTGATGTTACTGGAACACTAGTTGGTTATTATTCACCAGAGTTGTATCAAGGAACTGTCGCTGCTGGTTGGCATGTACATTTCTTGAGTGATGATCGGACGTTTGGTGGACATGTCCTTGGCTTTGATGCTGATCAGCTTGAAGGGGACTTAACTATTTTCGATAATTATGAATTGCATTTGCCAATTGATAATCAAGAATTCCGTGAGCATCATGTTGATATGGACGGCCTAAAAGAAGGCGTTGCTGCAGCAGAAGGTTCACAAGACTAATCATGAATTAGCGATAATAACACCTGAGTGTGTTGTTATCGCTATTTTTTTACCACCATAGTATCATGTAGGTAAGGAAATCTTGGTATCTATTATTTGAGGGAGTGAATTATGACAAAATTAATGAAAGCGGTCGTTACGACGCTTGATGAAGACAACCCGTTGTTAGAAAAAGAAATTCCGTTGCCAAATGTTGATAGTCATGATGTGCTTGTAAAAATTACTGCATCTGGTATGAATCCTGTGGATGTTAAGCAGCTTGAATTAGCTGTGGCGGCAAAGGAAGAACGTATCCTTGGTTTTGATGGTGTTGGTGAAGTAGTTTCAATTGGTACTGATGTAAAAAAATATCAGGTTGGTGATCGCGTCTTTTTCTCTGGCGAATTAGGTCGTACAGGATCTAACGCTGAGTATGAAGCAGTCAATGAAGACTTAGTTGCTAAGGCCCCTGATAATTTATCAGATGTTGAAGCGGCAGCATTGCCGTTAACATTTTTAACAGCTTATGAGATGCTTGCTGATAAATTTGGCATTTCAATGGCCGCTGGTGCAGCGTCAGGGAAGACTTTGTTGATTATTAATGGTGCTGGTGGTGTTGGATCGATTATGATCCAATTAGCAAAATGGCTGGGTATGACAGTGATTGCCACTGCTTCGCGTGATGAAACAATTGAATGGGTCAAACAATTAGGCGCTGATTTTGTTGTTAATCACCGAGAAGATTATGTGTCTGAGGTCAAGCAGCTTGGTTTTTCTGAGATTCCTTATATTGCTGTCCTACATTCATTAGACCAACATTTTGAAGCGGTAGCAAAGTTAGTAGGAAGCTATGGTCATATCGGCGCAATCGTGCAATCAACACAACCGTTGCCAGTTGGTCTTATTAAAAACAAAGCAGCCTCATTAGATTGGGAATTTATGTTTGCAAAGACCAATGCTGGGCAGAATATTGCTAGTCAAGGAGAGGCCTTAGCGTTACTTACAGAATTAGTGAGTGCAGGGGATGTGCAATCAACGATTACACAAACCGTTGATGGTTTCTCGGCCGCCGCGGTATTGGAGGCGCAACAAAAAGTTTCTGTTGGTGACATGTTAGGAAAACTAGTAATTAAATATTAATTAATGAATAAAAGAATGATAGAGAATGGATTTTTATGTAAACTAAAATTCATTCTTTTTTTGTCTAAAAAAGCACGAAATAATATTTGCACTCTCGATGGTAGAGTGCTAATATAGATAATGTAAGCAAGGTCAATAAAGGTCAGAGAAGACTGGATATTGAATCTACTGGGAATAATGAATATAAAAAAGAATGTAAGGAGGCCGTATTATGGCACAAGATCCATTTGGTTTTTCAAGTTTTGATGATATCTTTCGTATGATGAATAATGAAGCTGCAAGGACACAACAAGCACAGCGTTCACAACAAGGACCACGTACGCGGATGGGCCAAGGTGGCGGGAATGATAATAGTGGTCAAGGAAATGGTTTACTTGATCAATATGGTATTAACCTGACGGAAATGGCACGCAAGGGTAAGTTTGATCCAGTGATTGGACGAGACGATGAAATCGCACGTGTTATTGAAGTGCTTAACCGTCGTACGAAGAATAATCCAGTGTTGATTGGTGAGGCCGGTGTTGGAAAAACAGCCGTTGTCGAAGGATTAGCGCAAGCAATTGTCAACGCGAAAGTACCTGGAAAGTTACAAGGTAAGGAAGTTATTCGTCTAGATGTTGTTTCTCTTGTCCAAGGGACAGGTGTCCGTGGTCAATTTGAAGAGCGTATGCAGAAATTGATGGACGAAGTTTCAAAGCGGGACGACGTTATCCTGTTTATTGATGAAATTCATGAAATTATGGGAGCCGGAACTGCTGGCGAAGGTTCAATGGATGCCGGTAACATTTTGAAGCCTGCCCTAGCGCGTGGTGAGTTTCAGTTAATTGGAGCAACAACGCTTAATGAATATCGTAAGATTGAAAAGGATGCAGCAATTGCCCGTCGTTTCCAAACAGTGCAGGTTAACGAGCCATCAACTGAAGAAGCACTACAAATTATTCAGGGAATTCGTTCACGATATGAAGATTATCATAAGGTCAAGTATGCCGATGAAGCTTTGGAGGCTGCCGTAAATCTTTCAAATCGATACATTTCGGATCGCTTTTTACCTGATAAGGCAATTGATTTAATTGATGAAGCCGGTTCAAAAAAGAACTTGTCAGTAAAAATTGCTGACCCAAAGGAACTGGAAAATAAGATTCACTCAACGGAAGCACAAAAACAATCGGCGATCGAGCAAGAGGATTATGAAAAGGCTAGCAAGCTACGTGACCAGGTTAATAATCTAGAACTACAATTACAGGCTGTTAAACAACAAGCACCTCAGAATGAAGCGGCGCAAACTGTTACAGTTGAAGACATCCAAAAGATTGTTGAAGAAAAGACTGGTATTCCAGTTGGAGAATTAGCTGAGTCAGAGCAAACGCAATTACGCAATTTAGGTGACAATTTGGCTGAACATGTTATTGGTCAAGATGAAGCTACGGAAAAGATTGCCCGAGCAATTCGTCGTAACCGAGTTGGTTTTAATAAAACGGGACGTCCAATTGGAAGTTTCTTATTTGTAGGACCAACTGGTGTTGGTAAGACGGAGACCGCTAAGCAATTAGCTAAAGAATTATTTGGTACAACCGATAGCATGGTACGTTTCGATATGTCTGAATACATGGAGAAGCATTCGGTTTCAAAGTTGATTGGTGCCCCAGCAGGTTATGTTGGTTATGAAGAAGCTGGTCAATTAACCGAAGCAGTTCGTCGTCGCCCATATTCGCTAATTTTGCTAGATGAGGTTGAAAAGGCCCATCCAGATGTTATGAATATGTTCCTGCAGATTCTTGACGATGGGCGTTTAACCGATGCGCAAGGTCACATTGTTTCATTTAAGGATACAATTATTATTATGACCTCAAATGCGGGTACTGGTGTCAAGGATACGAAGGTTGGTTTTGACCCAGAGCATGAACGTGGTACCTCACGATTACTAGAGCGTTTGGCCCCATATTTCAAACCTGAATTTTTGAATCGTTTTGATGGTATCGTTGAATTCAATGCATTATCTAAGGATAACTTGTTAAAGATCGTTGACTTAATGATTGCTGATATGAATGTCGCCATTGCAGAAAAAGACCTACATCTTACTGTTACTGATGATGTCAAGCAGAAGATTGTTGACCTGGGTTATAATCCAGAAATGGGGGCACGACCATTGCGTCGAGTTATCCAAGAGCGACTCGAAGATCAAATTGCAGACTTTTATCTTGATAATCCGGACGTTAAACAGTTGACCACTAAGTTAGTAGATGACGATATTGTGATCGAAGAAATGAAGAGTACTGTACAAAATTCATAATAAGTTTAAAAAAATATAAATATCAGCGAGACAGCAACTACAATTGCTGTCTTTTTTTGTACAATAATCAGGTCGTTGAATTTTTCAATTAAGCAAAATGTGGATAAAATAAAGCAAAAATTAAGTTTTTTGTGCTGTGTAACATAAATGAAACATTAAATGAAACTCTTTGAAAAGTCTCTAACGTACAATAGTGCTTGTAGTAAAAATAAAGAAAATCTTAAGAAATGTTCTGGTGGGCAATTTCTAATTTATATAAACAATAAGTTCGAAGGGGTACTTAATATGCACGCATCTGTAAAAAATACGCTATTAGCAACTGCCGGAGCAGCAGCTGCCTTGGCTGGAAGCTCAGTCGTAGCTTCTGCCGATTCTGTTACTGTTAAATCTGGAGATACATTGTATGCTATCGCAGCAGCTCATCATGTATCTGTTGACGAATTAGTTTCAGCAAACAAAATTGCCGACGCTAATATGATTATTACTGGTGACAAGGTTGAATTACCAGGTTCATCATCAACATCAGCAGAATCAACAGCATCTTCAGCAGCACCAAAAAAGCAAGCTGCAAAGGGATCATCATACACTGTAAAGTCTGGTGATACTTTATGGGCAATCGCTAATGCTAATGGTATGACTTTGTCAGAATTGTTGTCAGCTAACGAAGGTTTGCAAGCTTCATCAACTATCTTTGTTGGTGATTCACTTAACCTTACAGCTTCAGCAACTAAGGCAACTGGTAGTGCCCCAGCTGCAAGTTCAGCTGCAGCAAAGCCAGCCGCAACGTCAACTGCTAACGCTTCACAAGCAACAGCAAGTTCAGCAGCTGCACAATCAGTTGCAACATCAACTGCTAATGCCTCAGAAGCTGCAGCAAAGTCAGCAGCCGCACAATCAGCTGCAACATCAACTGCTAATGCCTCAGAAGCTGCAGCAAAGTCAGCAGCCGCACAATCAGCTGCAACATCAACTGCTAACGCTTCAGAAGCTGCAGCAAAGTCAGCAGCCGCACAATCAGCTGCAACATCAGCTGCTAATGCTTCAGAAGCTGCAGCAAAGTCAGCAGCCGCACAATCAGCTGCAACATCAACTGCTAACGCTTCAGAAGTTGTAGCAAAGTCAGCAGCCGCACAATCAGCTGCAACATCAGCTGCTAATGCTTCAGAAGCTGCAGCAAAGTCAGCAGCCGCACAATCAGCTGCAACATCAACTGCTAACGCTTCAGAAGCTGTAGCAAAGTCAGCAGCCGCACAATCAGCTGCAACATCAACTGCTAACGCTTCAGAAGCTGTAGCAAAGTCAGCAGCCGCACAATCAGCTGCAACATCAGCTGCTAATGCTTCAGAAGCTGCAGCAAAGTCAGCAGCCGCACAATCAGCTGCTAACGCTTCAGAAGCTGCAGCAAAGTCAGCAGCCGCACAATCAGCTGCAACGTCAGCTGCTAATGCCTCAGAAGCCGCAGCAAGCTCAGCAGCACAAGCATCACAAGCTGCTGCAAGCTCAGCTGCAGCAGCAAGTTCAGCAGCCGCACAATCAGCTGCGCAAGCATCACAAGCAACTGCTCAGCCACAAAAGCTTGCCACAACAGCTTCTACAGCAAACAAGTCAGTTGTTTCAGCAGATACTGCCGGCAACACATACCCTTCAGGACAATGCACATGGTTTGTTAAGGGTGATTTGAGCTGGGTTGGTAATCACTGGGGTAACGCTTCAGCATGGGGCGCATCAGCCACTGCTGCAGGTCACACTGTAAATTCTTCAGCATCTGTTGGAGCTGTTGCATTATTTGCACCAGGTGTTGGTGGAGCTAGCTCATACGGTCACGTTGCTGTTGTTGATTCTGTAAACCCTGATGGTACAATTACTATCTCAGAAGCAAACTATGCAGGGAAAGCATTCAACGAGCGTACTATTTCAACTTCTGGTGTACAATTTATTCACCAATAAAACGCAATTATTTGAAGGACTCGCTAGCGGGTCTTTTTTTGTATAATAAAAGGAGTGATTGACGGATGCCATTTAAGATTGAACCGGGGCGTGTTGTGCATTTCAATGATTTCGATCAAGCAGATGCAGAAATTTTATTTGAACCGCCACTTGCGGAAAAACCAGTACAAATTACCGCATCAAATTTTGCTCGTAAAACAACCGGGGCACGTATTCAAAGAACGATGTTACAAATGCTAATGGAAGATATTTGTGAGCGTTTAACAGTAGTTTTAGATGATGTCGTGGGTGTACCTTATTTAAAGGATGGTCAAAGCATAGAAACCGGTTTTGATACGGGTGGCTTGATTCAGTATATGTTCAACAAAATTGCTGGTGTTGGTTTTCCACATGAAATTAGTGAGCAAATGAAAACTGTCACGCAATTCGATGTTTCAGAAACCATTCCGGGTGATTTATTGGTCTGGGGAAGTGCACTATTACCAACGACCGCTGGTATTTATATTGGTGGCGGCAGATATGTCACGGTTGATGTATTTACAGAAAAAGTGACCGTTAAGACTATTTCACAAAAATGGTTGCCAGACTTTGTGGGTGCCATCAGGTAGTTTAAACAACAATGGTGTTGTAATTTAGTTATAATAGAGTCAGGAGGTTTCAATATGGAATTTACTTATGAACCCGGACGCTTATTTCATGAAACAGGTGGTATTGTAGATGCAGAAATATTGTTCCCCGAAATTCTAGGAGGTGCGGTCTGGTCAATTGATCATACGTATGTCGATCCAGAGTTACGTGGACAAGGTATTGCTGGACAACTGTTAGCAGAGGTCGTTGCGCGTGCTGAGAAAGCAGGTGTACAACTAAAGCCAGTCTGTACTTATGCGCGACAAGCATTTTTCAGAAACCCAGAATATAAAAAAATAGCTTATAAAGATTAAATTTGTTTTGAAAGCACCCGTTATTTTGACGAGTGCTTTTTAATTTCCTTAAAATTAAGTTATACTTAGTTTTGAGAATTTATTTGAGAGGGATTGAAATGAAACGAGGATTTGCTGTTGTTAAGAAGTATGCAAACGCCAATTTAAGTTTGCCAAGTCGAAGTACAGAACACGCTGCTGGCTATGATTTCCAGGCAGCTGAGGATTTTACGTTGCCATCTATTTGGCGCTTGCCATTTTTGAAAGTTTTATGGCAAATCAGACATAATGATGTCATAGCAACTACCGATGATGAACAAGCATCAAAAATAATCAAGCCATTGTTGATACCAACCGGTATTAAAGCCTATATGGGTGATGACGAATATTTGATGATTGCTAATCGTTCGTCAAATCCATTAAAGCGCCATTTGATTTTGCCGAATGGTGTAGGGATTATTGATGCTGATTACGTTGATAATCCTAAAAATGAAGGTGAGATTTTTATCCAAATGATCAACTTGGGACTTCATGATATGACGATTAAAAAGGGTGAACGGATTGGCCAGGGGATTTTTATGCCTTTCCTAGTAACTGATGATGATCAGAAACAAATAAAAAAAACACGTCAGGGTGGTTTCGGTAGCTCTGGGATTAAATAGAGGAGGTGAATTATGGCAAAAACGAAAACCCAATTCGTTTGCTCAAATTGTGGTTTTGTCTCGCAACGTTATATGGGACGGTGTGCCAATTGTGGTGCTTGGGGAACATTTGTTGAAGAGGTCATGCAACCAGAAAAGGTTGACCGCAAGTCACGTGTTAATTTAGCTGGCCAAGTGGCGAAGGTTGAACGCTTAGATGAAGTCAACATTGAAGAGACACCACGCATTAAAACAGACAATGAGGAGTTTAATCGCGTCCTTGGTGGTGGAATCGTACCGGGTTCCATGGTATTGATAGGTGGTGACCCAGGAATTGGTAAATCTACTTTATTGCTACAAATTTCGGGACAGTTAGCCAATCTAGGTAAGAAAATTTTGTATATTGCTGGTGAGGAAAGCGCATCGCAAATAAAATTACGTGCCGAAAGATTAGGGGTACGTGGCGATTCAGACTTTTTGCTATTTCCAGAAACGGATATGAAGCAAATTAGACAAGCCATCGATGAGGCGCAACCAGAATTTGTTGTGATCGATTCCATCCAAACAATGCAGGAACCTGACATTAGTTCATCAGTTGGTTCGGTTTCACAAATTCGCGAAACTACCGCAGAGCTATTGCAGATTGCTAAAACCAATAATATTACAATTTTCATTGTTGGACATGTTACTAAAGAAGGGGCCATTGCTGGTCCTAAAATTCTTGAGCATATGGTTGATACCGTTTTGTATTTTGAAGGGGATAACCAGCGGAGCTTCAGATTACTCCGCGCTGTAAAGAATCGTTTTGGTTCAACAAATGAATTGGGCGTTTTTGATATGCAACATGGTGGGTTAGTTGAAGTTGCGAACCCGTCAGATTTATTTTTAGAAGAGCGATTAGCTGACGCAAGTGGTTCAGCTGTAGTTGTTGCCATGGAAGGAACACGACCTATTTTAGTTGAGGTGCAGGCGTTAGTGACGCCGACTGTATTTGGTAATGCTCAGCGGACGGCTTCCGGTATTGACCGAAATCGAGTGTCATTGTTAATGGCAGTACTAGAAAAACGAGCTAATTTGCTCCTACAAAATCAAGATGCGTACGTACGTGCTGCTGGGGGTGTCCGACTTGATGAGCCAGCAATTGACTTAGCAGTCGCGATTGCGATTGCATCAAGTTATAATGATATACAAACACGATCAACAGATGCTTTTATTGGTGAAATTGGGTTAACGGGTGAAATCAGACGCGTCCCTAACGTTGTTGAACGAGTTAACGAAGCTAAAAAACTTGGTTTCAAACGCGTCTTTGTCCCTAAACATGTTGCAGAACAATTAGCGGACATTGAGGGAATTCAAATTATCGCCACTAAGACTTTGTCGGGGGCATTAAAAACCGCATTAGAATAATGCAGAAAGGAGAACTAAATGTTACGAAAGCGAATTATTCAAGGTGTTTTCTTACTTGCTGGTGGGGCAATCGCAATCACATTATTGCCAGTAATCTGGGATATTTTTAATTTAGCGGAACAGGTATGGATTAATAATGTTATTGTCAATTTTATTCTAGGTGCTATTATTTTTTATTTATTAAGTTTGCCACTATGGCGACCAATTGATCAGATGATTCACCGCATTGAAAATTATTTAAACAAGCAATCACCATTGCTATTATTAATTGGCTCATTGACAACTTTGATTGGGTTAGTCATTGCAGTTGTGATTACAGTTCCTCTACAACATATGGATAACTTTTTCCTAAATGGTGTGGTGCCAGTTATTGTTATGGCATTGTTAGGCTATTTCGGATTCCGATTGGGAACGACCAGAATTGACGAGTGGCGTAAGCTATTACCAACACTGACCGGACGTATGAAAAAAGTTCGTCCAGATGAAGCTGGTCACGGCGATGTTTTAACGGACGCTGAGACTAATTATCACCATTATAAAATTTTAGATACGAATATTTTGATCGATGGTCGTATTCTTGATCTTGTTAAAACCGGATTTGTTGAGGGGACTTTGTTAGTGCCTAATTTCGTGCTTTACGAATTACAATATATTGCCGATGCCGGAGAATCGTTGAAACGTGTCCGTGGTCGGCGTGGACTCGATGTCTTAAATGAACTTCGTGAAAGCAATTATGTACCGGTTGAAATGTGGGAAGGTGATTACGAGGATATTTCCGAGGTCGACGAAAAGCTGATTCGATTGGCAGAAGATATCAATGGTATTTTGGTAACAAACGACTATAACTTGAATAAGGTCACTAAGTTTCAAAATGTGCAAGTTTTGAATATTAATGAACTGGCGGGTGCATTACGACCACGCGTTGCAGTTGGTGATAACTTATCTGTGTTATTGGTCAAGAAAGGTACCGAACGTCAACAAGCTGTTGGTTACTTGGATGATGGTACAATGGTCGTAGCCGAAGAGGGACGTAAGTATCTACAACAAACAGTTACTATTGAAGTCACATCGGCTTTGCAGACTGATGCTGGTCGGATGATTTTTGGGACGGTTATCGAAAAATAACCGACGATTTTCAAAAATTAGTCATTTATTACGTAGAACACGTTGAAACGCACGGTAAAGCGCGGTATATTAGTAGTCGGTATATATTTAGAAATACAAGATAAAGAGGAGTGTCGATTAGCATGGCTGAGACTACCGAGAAAAAAATTCGAGTGCGTTACGCACCGTCACCAACTGGACATTTACATATTGGAAATGCCCGTACTGCATTATTTAACTGGCTATTTGCCCGTCACCACAATGGTGAATTTATTATCCGTATTGAGGATACAGATCAGACTCGTAATATTGCAGATGGTGAAAAGTCACAGTTGGATAATTTGACTTGGCTTGGTTTGGACTGGGATGAATCTCCAGCCAATCCAGGAAAGTATGGTCCTTATCGTCAATCTGAGCGTCTATCAATTTACAAGCCACTTATTCAAGATTTGTTGGATCGTGGTTTAGCATACCGTTCATTTAAAACCTCAGAAGAATTAGCTGCTGAACGCGAAGCACAAGTTGCTGCCAAAGAAGCACCACACTATGTATATGAGTACGAAGGCATGACTGATGAAGAAGTTGCTGCCTTCCAAGCTGATGCCGAAGCTAAAGGACTACCATATGTCGTTCGTTTCCGTGTTCCTGAGAATAAAGATTATGCTTGGGATGACATTGTTAAGGGACCTATTTCGATTAATTCATCGACTGTTGGTGGTGACTGGGTCATTCAAAAGGCTGATGGTATGCCAACATACAACTTTGCCGTTGTTGTTGATGACCACATGATGGAAATTTCTCACGTATTACGTGGGGATGATCATGTGTCAAACACACCTAAGCAATTGATGATTTATGATGCATTTGATTGGGAAGCACCAGTCTTTGGTCACATGACTTTGATCATCAATGCAGATACTGGTAAGAAGTTGTCAAAGCGTGATGAAACTGTTTTGCAATTTATCGAACAATATCGCGCATTAGGTTACTTACCAGAAGCTTTGTTGAACTTTATCGTTCTACTTGGTTGGTCACCAGTTGGTGAAAAGGAAATCTTTAACAGAAAACAATTGGTTAAGATTTTCGATGAAAACCGTCTATCAAAGTCACCAGCTAAATTTGATAATAAAAAGTTGGAGTGGGTCAACAATCAATGGATTAAGACTGCCGATCAAAACATGGTATTTGATAAGCTAGTTGAACAATTGGTTTACTCAAAGCTTGTTGATCCAGCAGAGTTGACGGCTGAGAGACTACAATGGTTACGTTCAGTTATGAACATCTATATGGATGGTGTTTCTTATACTGCTCAAATCGTGCCATTGATCAAACCGGTATTCTTTGAGATGCCAGCAGCTAATGATATTCCTGATTCAGCAAAGGAATGGATGAAGGCAGATAATGTTGATGATATGTTGAAACTATTCATTGATAAGATTGAAAAGATGCCAGTATTTACAGCAACTGCTATCTTACATGCAGTTCGTGAAATTCAACATGAAATGGATGTTAAGGGTCGCGCACTATGGAATCCATTACGTATTGCGACAACTCGTGAAGAGCAAGGTCCTAATCTAGGAGAATTGCTTGAGTTGTTAGGTCGTGAACGAACCTTAGCAAATATTCGTGAGTTCTTATAATAAAAATTTTGAAAGGGGTTGGGACAAAATGATTGTTCCAACCCTTTTTGGCTCACTCTCTTTTTGCTTAAAAGTCATGTAACTATGTTCGTCAGTATGTTAGAATGTTACTTAGTATAATTAGCGATAAATAGCTAATAATGACCGATGAGAGGGAAGATAAAAATGGCTAATCCATTACGTACAATTATTGAAAGTGATAAAGGAAAATTACGTCGCTTGGGTCGCTTGGCTGATAAAGTGGAAGCCCATGCTGACGAAATGGCAGCCTTATCTGATGAAGAATTACAAGCAAAAACGCCATATTTTCGTGACCTATTAAAGCAGGGTCAAACGTTAGACGATATTTTACCAGAAGCCTTTGCGGTTGTACGTGAAGGTGCAAAACGTGTTTTGGGGTTATACCCATTCCGTGTCCAAATTATGGGTTCTGCAGTCCTACACGGTGGTAATATCGCCGAAATGAAGACCGGTGAAGGAAAGACATTGACTGCGACCATGGCCGTTTATTTGAACGCCTTACCTGAAAAGGGTGTTCATGTTGTGACGGTTAACGAATACCTAACACAACGAGATGGTGAAGAAATGGGTCAACTATACAAGTGGCTCGGTCTTACTGTTGGTGTTAATTTAACTGAGTTATCACCAGATGAAAAACGAGCAGCTTATCTTTCTGATATTACGTATACAACAAATTCAGAGATTGGGTTCGATTATCTACGTGACAATATGGTTGCACGTAAGGAAGATCGTGTGCAGCGTGGTTTGAATTTTGCCTTAGTCGATGAGACTGATTCAATTTTGATTGATGAGGCGCGTACACCATTGATTATTTCTGGGGCACCAGCCCAAACGAGTACCCAATTGTATATTCGTGCCGACCGTTTTGCAAAGTCATTAACTGAAGATGAAGATTTTAAAGTTGACCACGAATCAAAGTCAGTTTTGTTGAATGATTCAGGAATTGCTAAAGGTGAAAAGTACTTCAATCTAGAAAACCTTTACGGCACAGGAAATGTGGCGTTGACTCATCATATTGATCAAGCTTTGCGTGCTAATTACACCATGTTTAATAACAAGGATTACGTTGTCCGTGACGGTGAAGTTGTCTTAGTTGATGCTTTCTCTGGTCGTATTCAAGAAGGACGTCGTTTTTCTGATGGTTTGCACCAGGCTTTGGAGGCTAAAGAGCAAGTACAAATTCAAGAAGATAATCGTGCCATGGCATCAATTACTTATCAAAACTTGTTCCGTCAATACAGTAAGTTATCTGGTATGACTGGTACCGCTAAGACTGAGGCGGACGAATTCCGTGAGATTTACAATATGGAAATCACAACGATTCCAACTAACGAGCCAATTCAACGTGTTGACGAACCAGATTTGTTGTACCCTAACTTGCGTTCAAAGTTTAATGCGGTACTAGATTTGGTGATTAAATTACATGAAAAAGGCCAACCTATTTTGATTGGTACAGTGGCTGTTGAAACATCAGAATTGTTATCGCAATTATTGGATAAAGCAGGTATTCCACATAATGTGTTGAATGCCAAGAACCATGCGCGTGAAGCTGAGATTATTGCAAATGCCGGCCAACGTGGCGCCGTGACAATTGCTACCAACATGGCTGGTCGTGGTACCGATATTAAATTAGGCCCTGGTGTTGCTGATATGGGTGGACTAGCAGTTATTGGTACTGAACGACATGAATCTCGTCGAATTGATAACCAATTGCGTGGTCGTTCTGGACGTCAAGGAGACAGAGGATACTCACAATTCTTCTTGTCACTAGAAGATGATTTGATGATTCGTTTTGGTGGTGAGCGTATTAAGAATTTGATGGAAAGCATGAATATGGGTGATGAGGATGCAGTTATCCGTAACGGTCTAATTACTCGTTCTGTTGAATCTGCTCAAAAGCGTGTTGAGGGAAATAACTATGACTCTCGTAAGCACGTGTTGCAGTACGATGATGTGATGTCACAACAACGTAACGCTTTCTATTCAAACCGAAACCAGGTTATCGACGAAGAAACATCATTACGTGATGTCCTATTACCAATGGTTGAGCGTACGATACATCGGGTAGTTAAGAACCAAACAAATGGTAAGCCAAAAGACTGGCATCTTGATGCAATTGTTGAATTTGCTCAATCAACGATTGTCCCTGTTGATTCAATCACAGTTGCTGATTTACAAGGTAAGTCAGCACAGGAAATTGAGAATGAAATCTATCGTCGTGCCAAGGAAATGTATGACGAGAAGCGTCACGCCCTGGGGGATGATGAGGAACGGTTATTGCAATTTACCCGTGTCGTTATTTTACGTGTGGTTGATTCGCAATGGACGGATCATATGGAAGCAATGAATCAATTACGTGATTCTATTCAGCTACGTGGTTATGGACAGTTGAACCCATTGATCGAGTACCAAAACGAAGGTTTCCGTATGTTCGATGAGATGATTGCGGGCGTTGAATATGATGTTACGCGACTATTTATGAAGTCAGAAATCCGACAAAATGTGCGGTAAGCAGACATTTATTGAAACAAAATCTTACAATCAAGATTGATGAATAATGTCTTGGTTGGGCGAGCCCGGAATCTGACGGTAGTAATTGTTGGATTGCGGGCTTTTGATGTGTTGGCAGACGTTAAATTCTGCCCCAAGTAGGCCTGACATTCATTTGTGAATTCTTGCAGGGAGGAAATAATGGAAATATCTGAAGCACGTCGCCGATTAACTGACATGTCAGCAGAGATAGATAAGTTTGGTGACTCGCTAGATTTAGAGGCATTGAATGATGAAATTGCGGCTAATGAAGCGAAAATGGTTGAACCTGACTTTTGGCAAGATAATGTTGCTGCACAAAAAGTTATTGACGAGAATAACGTGTTAAAAGGACGTCGCGACAATTATTTAAAGCTTGCAAACAGTGCTGAAAATGTCGAGGCGGCGATAGACTTATTAAGTGAAAGCTATGATGAGGATATGGCAACAGAAATGGCAGATGATTTAGAAAAGTTAAGTGACGATTTGTCTGCCTATCGTTTAACGCAATTACTCAATGAGCCTTATGATAAAAATAATGCGATTTTGGAAATTCATCCCGGTTCAGGTGGTACGGAGTCAGCGGATTGGGGAGCTAATCTACAACGTATGTATACACGTTGGGCTGAGCAGCATGGTTTTAAAGTTGATATTATGGATTATCATCCGGGGGATGTCGCTGGTGTCGATTCGGTAACCTTAATGATTACTGGTCATAATGCCTATGGATATCTTCGTTCTGAACGTGGTGTTCATCGTTTTGTACGTATTTCACCATTTGATTCAGCTGGTCGGCGTCATACATCATTCGTTTCAATCGATGTGATGCCAGAATTAGATGATTCAGTCGAAGTTGATATAAATCCAGCGGACGTAAAAATGGATGTTTATCGAGCATCAGGTGCAGGTGGTCAGCACATTAACAAGACATCTTCAGCTGTTCGTTTAACTCATATACCAACGGGAATTGTGGTTGCCTCGCAGCAACAGCGTTCGCAATTTCAAAACAAAGATACAGCGTATGCCATGTTGCGGGCAAAATTGTATCAGTTAGAAATGGATAAAAAGGAACAAGAACGCGCTGCAATTGCTGGTGACCATTTAGAAAATGGATGGGGATCACAGATTCGTTCGTATGTTTTCCAGCCATATCGGATGGTTAAAGATCATCGCGATGGTTTTGAGTCGGGGAACCCGCAAGGAGTCATGGATGGTGATTTAGACCCATTTATTAATGCTTATTTACGCTGGCGTTTAGCAGAACAAAATCCAGAATAATATCATAAAACATAAATAGACCGGGACAATGAAGTGTCCCGGTCTATTTATGTTTAAAGTAGTTTAAGTATACGCTTGTAACTTTTACATTATAAACGTTTTTTGTCGTATTTTTTATTTACGTACTAATTCAGTATAGGCACCTTCATCAAGCACCAAGTCGATTTCACCAATGTATTCTAGTGGATCAGCTTTAATAAAGGTGTGCTTAAAGACATAAAGGCCGTCATCGGTTGATTGTGATTCAATACCACCCATATCATATAATTCAACGCCCTCATCAAGCGCCCATTGAATCATGGCAGTTTGTACAGCGTAAGGGGCGTAGTAAGTAGGACCATCATTTGATCCTGCATACATATACCAGATTTTACGGCCGTATTTAAAGCCGATACCAGTTGATAATAATTCACCTTCACGTTCAGCAATATAAACACGCATGATATCGCTATCGCCAAAAGCATCGCGCATTCGTTCAAAGTAATCTTTTGGACGATATGTAATGCCATGACGGTTGGCCATGTTGACGTAAGTTTCATAAAAAGCATCCATTGCAGCGGTATCACTACCATAACGAACGGTTACGCCATCACGCATTGGTCGTTTTAACTTTGATTTTGTTTTTGAGGGATACAAATCAAAAGTTTCTTTGGCATCTGGCTTTGCCTTTAAGTCCAAGACCATGTTTAGTCGTGGTTGAATTGTTGCATGCATCCCTTCATCAGCAACATTACGATTACGAGTTTCAAATCCGCGGGCTTGTAGTTGTTCGTTTAGTTCATCTGAATAGACAACCTCTGGGTCCATTCGGATCACATAGGCATCATCATCAGCGATGGCCTTTTTTGCTTCAACCATTAATTTTTCCAATAAATCAAGGTTAGTAATATCCATTACAGGACCTTTTGAAGCATAAGCAAATTTTTTACCTAATTTTGTTTGGGTCAATAACATTGAAATTGCGGCAATGATATTATCAGATTCATCGGTCACATATGCATAGCGGGGTTCCCAATTATTTTTAATTTTTGCCCAACCTAAATCTTGTCCGACTTGACCATAGGGTGAATGTTGCACAAACTCTTCATATTTTTTGACAGCTGCCGTGTCATTTAAATCTAAAACGGGCATGTTATCCTTCTTTCTTCAGTAAATAGCTAATTTAGATCTCCTTATGAATTATAACATAGGCAATAAAATAGTTTTTAGCGTATAATGAGATATATGGAAACTATTAAATCAACAAAGAATAGCCGTGTCAAAACATGGCAGAAGTTACAGACTAAAAAAGGTCGCCTAGCAAGTGGTACGTATTTACTTGATGGTTGGCATTTAGTACAAGAAGCAATTACACATGATGGTAAGTTACACGCAGTTATGGGAACGGCAGAACAACTAGCAGAACACCAGGAGGAATTACCACTAGGTGTACCCGTTTTTGAAATTACAGAAGAAATTGCGAAAAAACTATCTGACTTGGTGACGCCCCAAGGTATTTTTGCCGAGGTTTCATTACCTAATGCAACGCGTGAACCGCAGTTTATTCATGATGGTGCTTGGTTGTTTTTGGATGCAATTCAAGATCCAGGTAATGTTGGTACGATGGTTAGAACAGCGGATGCTGCTGGTTTTGCTGGGGTTGTCTTTGGACATGGGTCGGTTGATCCATATTCACCTAAAGCACTACGCGCTATGCAAGGATCACAATTTCACTTAACAACAACAACTGGTGATTTAACAGACTGGACTGCTTCATTTACACAGAATGGTATGAATGTCTATGGTACCCAGTTAGATCCGGAAGCTGCCGATGTCTTTACGGTACCGGCACAAACACAATTTGCTTTGATTATGGGGAACGAAGGGCAAGGTATGCAACCGGAATTGGCCCAAATGACCACTCAGAATCTATATATTCCGATATCTGGTCAGGCAGAATCATTAAATGTGGCAGTTGCAGCAGGGGTTGCGATGTTTGCATTAAAGGCTCGTTAAAGTTTTTTAAAGTAATCTAAGTTTGTGCGAGGGGGAAGAGCAATGTTAGATTGGCAAAAAGATAAAGTATATAGTGATATTGTGAAAGATTTATTGTCACATCCACAAGTACAGGAAATGGCAAATTATACACAACATCACCACTCAGATCGATTAACACACTGTATTACGGTTTCTTATGTTAGTTATCGTTTAGCTTTACGCTTTGGCTTAAATGCTACCGCAGTTGCGCGTGCAGGAATCTTACATGATTTGTTTTTCTATGATTGGCGTGAAACAAAGTTTGAACTAGGATCACATGCGTTTATTCATCCACGAGTTGCCTTGCGTAATGCCGAGAAAATAACAAATCTTTCTCCAATGGAAAAAGATATTATTTTAAAGCATATGTGGGGAGCTACAAGTGAGTTACCACATTATCGTGAAAGTCTATTAGTTGACTTGGTTGATGATTATTTGGCAATTGCTGAATTCTTCTCGCCAGCTTCTGCTAGAATGAAGCGTTTATTTCACACAAACTAATAAAAAAGAGCGCGAGTCAAAAGGCTTCAGACTTTTGGAACGCGTTTATGCTATAAAACTTACAAGCTAAATAAAAAAGGAGGTTGAGACTTATTTGAGTCTCAACCTCCTTTTTATTTAAATGTGGATTATCGCAAGCTAACTTTCCGACCATGAATAAAGTAATATAAGACAATACCGATTAGGGCAATGACTGCCATTACGATAAATAAGTTTTGGTAACCAAGGAATGGTTGGACAAAGCCAATCACAGAAGGCCCAAATCCTAATGCAAATTCATAGCAAATGAAGTAAGTAGCAGTTGTTTGAGTCAATCGTTCAGCAGGAACCATTTGGGTGGTCGTTGTTTGAATTGCAGATTGGAAATTTCCAAATCCAAACCCAATTAGGATAGCCGCTAATAGCATCAGCCAACCATTTGACATTTTTCCAAGGATGAATAAGCCGATAGCTAAGACCACTAATGCGGGATAGACAACGTAATTTTCGTTTTTCTTATCCATTAGACGGCCCACGACTGGACGTGAAACTAGAATTGCCAATGCATAGACTAAGAAAAAGTACGATGCAAAGGTGACTAAGTTTAAGTCACTGGCATAAAAGTCTAGTTCAGATTGCAGCGCTGCATAACCAAATGTTACAAAACCAAGGGTCAGTGAGATACCGAGAACTTTTGGTTCAATCAAGGTACGTAAGCTAAATTTTTTACTAGTTGGTGTTGCTTGAATCGTTACTTTGTTGGCATCAATTAGCAATGAAGCAATCAGTGCGATAATTCCTGTAAAAAATTCTAACCAAAATAAGACGGTGTAAGAATAATGTTGTTCAATTAGTAAGGCAAAGAAGGGACCAAAGGCAGTTCCTAAAATCGTCGCTAATGAGAAATAAGCAATTCCTTCAGCGCGTCGGGCCGCTGGAATCACGTTGATGACTGCGGTATTGGTAACTGTTCCAGTTAAACCAACTGCTAATCCTTGAATAAAGCGGATAATCAGCAGATAGATGATACCACCTTCATATTGATAAGCGAGAAGGATTGGCACGAGAATCACCATGCTTAAAATAGTTAAATTTTTAGCACGAAACTTTGCCGTCATAATGCCAGCGCCAAAACGAGCAACCATGGTACCAATAATCGTCATACCGGTAATCAAGCCAGCCATTGTTGTACTAACATGATAGGTATTAACCGAATAGGGACCAATGATGACAAACAGACTATAAAACGTCATCATACTGAGAATTTGAATAATAAATAATTGAATAAAAGTTGCATTAAAAATGCTAGGGGAGTCACTGTTTGACGTAATACTATACCTATCTTTCTAAAATTTTTTCTAAATAAGTATACACCATCTGTCAAATCAACTCTTTTCGTGCTTAACAAATGACGATATAATACACCATGTGGGAGTTAGAAGTTATTCCGTGCATTTTTTGTAAGTAAAGCATAGAATGAATATACGAGAAGAGAAATTAAGCTAGTTAAGGAGAAAAAATATGGTAGTTGTAACCGATAAGACGACCGATGCAACACAATTATGTGAAAACAAGCTTTGTGATAAGTTTGTCGCAACTTTTGAAATTTTGGGTCGTAAATGGAATGGTATGATTATTGAAACATTGTTAGTCAATGGTCCACGCCGTTTTAAGGACTTAGCGCAGTCAGTATCAAAGTGTTCTGATCGTGTCTTAGTGGAACGTCTGAAGGAATTGGAAACTGCAGATATTGTTGAACGTCGTACGTATGATGATTCAGCTTTGATTGAATATGCGTTGACACCACGTGGTGAATCAATGCGTGATATGATGACGGCTATTCATGAGTGGTCAGATCAGTGGCAATGTTCTGAAAAATAGGAACTTGAAAAGTTAAAATAAAGTTGTACAATAAAGCAAGAAACAATGAATGACCTAGTAGGTGTCTTCTTAAGTATCAGCGAGCAGGAAGTGGTGAGAGCCTGTCTTTTGGAACACTGAATTTCAGTCAGGAGTTCATCAGTGAAAAGTTGGTGCGGTTTATCACCGTTAACAGATAACCGAGGGTAGTCTTGATGAGACTACTGAATTTTTTGGGTGGTACCACGTTAATTAGCGTCCCTTCGATAAGTAATTATCGAAGGGATTTTTTATTTGTAAAAATTTATGAATATTAAGGAGAAGAGATATGAGTTTACAAGATGAGCTCACGACATTACGCGATGAAGCATTGTTTCAAATTAATGACGCAGCGGATGTTAAGGCATTAAATCAGGTACGCGTACATTGGCTAGGAAAGAAAGGTCCTTTGACTGAAGTATTACGGGGCATGAAAAACTTGTCACCAGAGGAACGCCCAGTCGTTGGTGCATTGGCGAATGAAGTGCGCGATGCGTTGACAACAGCTATTTCTGAGCGTCAAACACACTTAGAATCAATTGCTTTGGATGCACAATTAGCATCTGAAACCATCGATGTGACTTTACCAGGACGTTCTGTTAAACAAGGACAGCCTCATGTGTTACAACAAATTATTGAGAACTTGGAAGATCAATTTATTGGTATGGGCTACCAAGTTATTGAAGGACCAGAAGTTGAAGAAGATCAGTATAATTTCGAACGCATGAATTTGCCTAAGGATCATCCAGCACGTGATATGCAAGATACTTTCTATATTACACCGGAAATTTTGATGCGTACGCAAACTTCACCAGTTCAAGCACGAACAATGGAAGCTCACGATTTTAATCAGGGACCTTTGAAGATGGTTTCTCCAGGTCGAGTTTACCGCCGTGATACTGATGATGCCACTCACTCGCATCAATTCCATCAAATGGAAGGACTTGTGATCGACAAGCACATTACGATGGGTGATTTAAAGGGAACCTTACTCGCTGTTGCACACAATTTGTTTGGTGAAGCCCACGATATCCGGTTGCGACCATCATACTTCCCATTTACTGAGCCATCAGTAGAGGTTGATATTTCATGGAATGCAGTTACGCCAGACATGAATCCGGAAGATATTGAATGGATTGAAGTTCTTGGTGCTGGTATGGTACATCCAAACGTTTTGCGTAAGTCTGGTATTGATCCAGAAGTTTATGGTGGCTTTGCCTTTGGTCTTGGCCCTGATCGTTTCGCAATGCTTAAGTATGGGGTAGAAGATATCCGTAACTTCTATTTGAATGATGTTCGTTTCTTAACGCAATTTGATCAGAAAGGATAAGACAAAATGAAAGTTTCAGTAAATTGGTTGCGCGATTATTTACCAATTGCATTACCAGCCTCAGAGTTAGCAGAAAAAATTTCTCGTACCGCGGTTGAAGTAGAAGGGCAATATCAACCTAAAGGAAATATGAAAAAGGTTGTTATTGCTAAAGTATTATCAGTTGTCCCACATCCTGATTCAGATCACCTAGTAATTACGCAATTAGATGCCGGTGAAGATGAGCCAATTCAGGTCGTTACTGGGGCACCAAATGTGGCTGAGGGACAGACCGTTGTTTTGGCTAAGCATGGTTCAGTTATTGGTGATAACAAGAAGATTCGCAAGGGTAAGTTACGTGGCGAATTATCAAATGGTATGTTAGCTGCCTTACAAGAACTTGGCTTTGAAGATAAAGTTGCGCCAAAGGACTTTGAAGACGGTATCTGGGTATTCAACGATATTGATGCAGCAGACCTACAACCTGGTGAAGATGCTTTAACTGTACTTGGTTTGGATGATGATGTGTTGGAAACAGGCATTACACCCAATCGCGCAGACCTATTTTCAATGAATGGGACAGCGTGGGAAGTTGCGGCAATTCTTTCAGAAGAGCCAACTTTACCTGCCTTTGAGTTAAACGAGACAGATGAGCAAACTAGTGATGTTATTGAAGCAACTGCACCTGCTGAATTGGCATCTAAGTATGCCGTTCGTGTTGTTAAAAATGTGACAGTTAAAGATTCACCACTTTGGTTACAACGTCGTTTGTGGACAATGGGTATACGTCCTATTTCAAATATTGTCGATATCACCAATTACATGTTGTTGATGTACGGTCAACCAATGCATGCATTTGATTTGAATGCTTTGCCTGAAGCAGAAGTGCATGTTCGTCGCGCTCATGATAAGGAAGCGATTAAGACGTTAGATGGCGTTGCACGTGAAGCCTCAGCTGATGATATTGTCATTGCTTCAGGGGATGAAGCTTTGATGTTTGCCGGTGTCATGGGTGGTGAATCAACTGAAGTGACACATGCAACAACGGATATTGTTCTAGAAGGTGCCATTTTTGAACCAAAGTCAATTCGCCATACTGCTCGTGACCAAAGCTTACATTCAGAAGCATCAATGCGCTTTGAGCGTGGGGTCAATGTAGAAGATACTTTTACTGCCTTAGATCATGCCGCGGCGTTGGTTGCTGAATTAGCCGATGGGCAAGTGACTGCTGGTCGTGTCGTTGCACAAGATTATACCTATGAAGCACCAGTTGTTGACGTTAGTGTTGATCGGGTGAACCATGTCCTTGGAACAACAATTACGGCAGCTGAAATTGCTGCAGTCTTTGATCGCTTGTTCTTTGATTATGAAGAAAATGACAATGTCTTTTCCGTAACTATTCCAGCTCGTCGTTGGGATATTACGATTGCTGCAGATTTGATTGAAGAAATTGCCCGTTTGTACGGCTTTGATAATTTGCCAGCAACATTGCCAACTGGAGAAACGACGCCAGGAAAGTTAACACCTAAGCAACAATTAGTTCGTGCTAGTTGTCATGCCTTGGAAGGACTAGGCTTAAATCAAGCCATTTCTTATGTATTGACAACACCAGAAAAGGCTGACCGGTTTAAGCTACATGAGGGTGAACCAATTCAATTGGATTACCCAATGTCACAAGATCGTCAACAGACTCGTAGTAGTTTGTTAACTGGACTTTTGGATGATGTCGCTTATAACGTGGCCCGTAAGCAAACTGATGTGGCTTTGTACGAACAAGGACGTGTCTTTGTTTCGGATGGTGATTTGACAAAGCGTCCACAAGAAATTGAACATCTTGCAGGTGTTTTGAGTGGTAATATCACGGAACGTACCTGGGTACAAAAAGCACAAGCTGCTGATTTTTATGTGCTAAAGGGTATTGTTGAGCAATTACTAAAGAATTATGACTTTGTTGAACCAGTTCACTTTGTGGCCAACACAGTGCGTGAGGACATGCACCCAGGACGCACGGCTGATATTTATGTTGGTAATACGTTGATTGGTTTTGTGGGACAAATCCATCCAATGACGGCCAAAGAATACCGTATCAATGAAACGTTTGCCTTTGAGTTGAACCTAGATGAAATTATTGCATTACCAAAGCACCAAGGTCGCTATGAAGCAATTTCACGCTATCCAGCAGTGTCACGTGACTTAGCCATCTTGGTTGCCCGTGACGTACCTGCTTCACGGATTGAAGAAGCTATTCAGCAGGCAGGTGGTAAACATCTACACGATATTGTTATCTTTGATGTTTATACTGGTGGTAATGTCCCAAGTGACATGAAGTCAGTTGCCTTTGGTCTAACATTTATTAATGCTGAACAAACCATGCTTGATGAAGAAACAAACCAAACAGTTGATCACATTGCCGGTGCTTTAGCTGAACAATTTGGTGCTGAAATTCGTTAAAGTTTAATTAAAGAATATATAAATAGCCGCTATTACTGATATACTTGGGTAATGGCGACTATTTTCGTTATTTATTAAAGATGATTTTAGGAGAACGTATTATGAACAACGGTAAACGTAGGCAAGGTAAGAAACGTAGCCGACAAGGGAAATGGCGGTTGATTATTCTCTTCTTGGTATTGGTAGCACTTATTGCTGGTGGTATTGCCTTTGTATTGAATTATCAAGACGAACGTGATTATTCTGCTTTAAATAGCCAGGATAAGAAAAATAAGCAAGTTAAAGTCAAAGATGGCGACGATGCAGAAGACGTTGCTAATAAGTTGGACAAAGCAAAGCTAATTCGTTCAAAAAAAGCTTTCGTGCATTATGTATCGTCCCATGATGTTTCTAATTTGAAGTCAGGGTATTATCTATTTGCACCATCGGATTCAATCAATGAAATGGTTAAAACTTTGCGTCACGGTGGCGCTTCATCACCATTAAATAATCAAGAAACGATTACGGTACGTGAGGGTGAAACCATTGAAGATATTGCCGCTGAAGTTGGTCAAAAAACAAAGTTTACCAAAGCAGAGTTTTTAAAGGCCGTGAACAATAAGGCATTCTTTAATCGATTGAAAGAAGCATACCCAGGTTTGCTTGACTCAGAAGCATCAAGTAAAAATGCGAAGGATATCCGTTATCGATTAGAGGGTTACTTGTACCCAGCTACTTATAATTGGAAGGATTCTAATAACGCTCGTGAATTGGTCAACCAGATGGTTGCACAATCGTACACGCAGTTAAAGAATCAGTTTGATACAATCAAAGATGCTGGTTTGACGGTTCATGAAACATTGACGTTAGCATCATTGGTTGAGCGTGAAGGAATTGACCAGGATAGTCGTCAGACGATTGCGGGTGTTTTCTTGAACCGTATTGATAAAGATATGCCATTGCAGTCTGATATTGCCACAAAATATGCCCTTAAGACGAAGAAAACCAACTTATCTAATAAGGATGTGCAAAGTTCAAATCCTTATAATTTGTACAAGTATTCTGGTTATGGTCCGGGACCATTTAACAACCCTTCAGCATCATCGATTGAAGCGGTGCTAAATCCTAAGGATCGTGATAAAAACTATCTATACTTCGTTGCTAATTTGAAGAATGGTAAGGTATACTATTCTGCAAATTACGATGACCACTTAGGTAAATCTGGTGACTTAGAAGAAGGAAATACTGCTGTAGGAGACGCAGCAGATAATTAGAATGACAGACTTAATATCAGCATTGGGTCTTTAAGAATAAGGATAAAGCCACATGTTTCGTCGACAAGCCTAACATGTGGCTTTTCCATTGTCGTTTTATTAATCAACAAAGGAGCGGGTTATGCAATCAGCATTAGAGACATTACAACAATCATTTGGTTATGATGATTTTCGTGAAGGACAGGCTGAAATTATTGATGCGGTCCTAGCTGGTAAACGGACACTAGGAATTATGCCAACTGGTGGTGGAAAATCAATTACTTATCAAGTGCCAGCATTAATGCTGCCAGGAATTACAGTGGTTATTTCACCGTTGATTTCATTGATGAAAAATCAGGTTGATGAACTGATTGCGAATGGCATCGATGCAGTGACTTTAAACTCAACACAAGATGAAGAAACTTATCACCATGCGATGAACCATCTGTTAAACGGCCAAGCAAAATTATTGTATTTAGCACCTGAAAGGTTAAAAAATGAAGGGACTTACGCCTTATTGAATCGTTTAGACATCTCATTGGTGGTGATCGATGAGGTCCATGTGCTATCACAATGGGGGCATGATTTTCGACCAAGTTATCTTGAAGCTGTTCATCTAATCAATAATTTGATGTCAGCTCCTCGGGTTATGGCGTTAACGGCAACGGCCACGCAACGCGTTCAAAAGGATTTAGAAGAACGCTTGGCTATTGACCATACAGTGCGTACCAGTGTGGTCCGTGATAATTTAACGATTCGGATGGAAACGGGGTTAAAAAAGAAAGATAAGGATGATTATGTCCAACGTTATGTGCAAAAACATGCCGACGAGGCTGGGATTATTTATGTACCAACGCGTAAACTAGTAACGAGTTTGACGGCATTTTTAACTAGCCGACATTTATCGGTCGTTGGCTATCATGCGGGGATGACTGATGAGGAACGTAATCAGGCACAAGATGATTTTTTGTTTGATCGCGCTAATGTTGTTGTAGCGACTAATGCTTTTGGTATGGGAATCAACAAGTCTAATGTCCGCTTTGTTATTCATTACAGTATGCCCGGATCAATCGAGGCATACTATCAAGAAATCGGTCGTGCCGGTCGTGATCATTTACCAGCAGAGGCTATCTTGCTATATGCAGCGGCTGATTTACAAAGGCAACGATTCTTTATTGAAAATAGTGATAATCAAACGCCGGAGTATCAACGTTTGCAAAAGAATAAATTGCAAGAAATGGCCAACTATGGAGCCACAACGGTTTGTTTGCAACAGTACATTACACGTTATTTTGGGGAAGAAACATTACCTTGCGGGCATTGTACAAATTGCTTAGATACACGAACAGCGATTGATGTGACAACCGATGCACAAAAAGTTTTAAGCCATATTGTGCGTATGCGAAATGCTCGACACAATAAGGATGCATTTGGAAAAATTGTGACTGCAGATACTTTGCGTGGTCATGTACCAGAAAAATTTAAGTGGGCACATTTTGATCAATTACCGACCTTTGGCTTAATGAAGGGGATACCAAGAGTTAAGATTGCTTCATTGATTGACTTTTTGTTGGCCTCTGGCTATTTGCAAATAACTGGTGAATATAGTGGCTTAATGGTTTCAAAAACTGGGTTACAAGTTTTGCAAGGTGAACTTCAAGTGATGCGACGTCAGTCAAAACAAATGATTGATGATCGGGTTACGACTGGTTCGCCATTGACACAAGATGATTTAGATGAATCTGAAAAAGCAGTATTTACTGAACTACGCAAGTGGCGTTTAGAATTATCCAAGAAAACATCAGTACCTTCATTTATCATTTTTAATGATCGAACTTTAGTCGAACTAGCGCGCCAACAACCTAAATCATTAACTGAACTACTTAATATTTCGGGGATTGGTCAAGCCAAAGCAGATAAGTATGGTCAAGAAGTTTTGCAAGCTATCGCTCAAGTAGCAACAAATGAATAGATTTTAAGCAATAAAAAAAGACGAACATGAATTGAAAAAATTCATGTTCGTCTTTTTTAAAACTATGCAATTTCAACAGATAGGATTTCAACATCCATATCAAAGCCGTTAGGCAATGTAACTGCAACCTTATCACCAACTTTATGACCAATTAAGGCAGCAGCAATTGGTGATTCATTTGAAATCTTACCTTCTGATGGGTTAGCTTCAACCGCACCAACGATGCTGTATGATTCTGGTTCTTCGTCAGGTAACTCTTTAAAAGTTACTTTCTTACCAACGGCAACTTCATCGTCAGCAATTTCTGATGAATCAATGATTTCAGCATTATCAAGCATGTTTTGTAATGTTTTAATACGACCCTCAACAAAGGCTTGTTCATCCTTTGCTGATGCGTATTCTGAATTTTCCGATAAGTCACCAAAACTACGCGCTAATTGAATACGGCCAGTAATCTCGGCACGTGTTTCTGTAATTAGTGTGTTTAATTCCTCTTCGATTTTGGCTTTTCCTTCGATAGTCATCGGAAATGTTTTTTCTTCAGCCATGACTGTGTTCTCCTGTGTATTAAATTATTTATTTAGACTAATGGTATCCCCAAAGTTTCAAGATTTACATTACCACGTAGACATGCGTGTGTAAAGAGCTTTCAAGGTTTTAAAGCAGTGTGTGTCGCCTTTTCTGGCTCTCAGACCACTTAAAGCCAAGGATAATCAGTAGAAAACCAAGCGAGACAATAGCGCCAATTTTAAAAAACGGTGTTTTGAATTTAAAAGTTACTTGGTGTTTACCAGATTCAAGGGGAACACCGATAAAGAATTTTCCGACCGTGACGGTACTTGTTTTCTTGCCATCGACATAAACTTGCCAACCAGACGACTTAGGAATGGTTGTCATCATCATGCTATCCTTTTTGGGCATCGTAATTTCACCGCTAATTTTAATTGGCGATTGTTTTTTGATCTTATACGGATGCTGTTGCAACGCTTTGGCCTGTTTATTTATTTGTTGTTGATTACCTTGATATAGCGAAACATTTTGTAACCAAACGTCTTTCTTCTTCAGTGAAAAAGTTACTTCTTGCGACTGTCCCTTGGCGTGCGCCGGTAGTGGCACAATAATCGTATGACGGTGGCTTGGAATAGCTGGCAATGTTTGTCCATTCAATTGGATTTCTAAGTTGTCATTCGTCACAGCATTACCAAGGGTTAGATAGTATGGGTTATTTGATGTGGGCACATAAGTTAACGTTAATGAGGCACCTTCGTTATTGTTTTGCTTAGTTAAGTAAGCACCAGTAATGGTTGCAGGTGCATTCAAATTACTTGCACTTGATTTAGAAAAGTTAGCACTTGTAAAAATATCTTGTTGATTATAGCCGTTCAAGCTTCCCCATAAAGTATTTTGATTTCGCAAAGGATCATTTTCTTTGAACTTAACATTGCGGACATTATCACTGGCAGCAAACCCTAGTGGTAATGCATTGGGGTTTTGAGACAAAATTGCTTGTTTTGTTTGATTGACCAGTTGATAATTACCATTTGTATCAGAGCGTGAATATGTTTGCATATTTGTTGGCGTACCACTAACGGTTGGCTGATTGCCAGTGGGCTGTAGTAGATAACGCATCCCCAATAATGAGTCGGTCATTAACGTACCGCTTGAATAGGCAATGTAATTGTCACCCTCAGGTTGTCCGAAGGCTGCCATGATATCACTTTGTTGGTGCTCTAACGCAGAACTGAAAGTTGAGGCACCGTGATAGTTACCTTGCAATGGATCACCCTTTGTTCGTTGGAAAGATTGGGCAACACGATAAAAGTCAGTACTACTCTTGGGTAAATTCTTTGTTATGTTATTAAGGCTGCGAATATAGGTCTGATATTCTGTATTTGTGAGATAGCTGAAGTTATTGAGTGTCCAGACCGTACTAGTCGTCATTTCCCCAATAACAATTAAGGTTACAGCTGGTAGCCAAAACTTAATTTTCGCAGGTAAAATATGCAATAGTAGTAGGACAATAAAGAAGCCACCACCAATGTATAATTGTGCAGCCGTAATAAAGTTCAAATCGCCAATACGAGAGAACAGATAGATAAAGACACCGCTAGCAAGAATTAGTAAGGTTAAAAATTGGTACCAAGAAAGTCGTAAATAAGGTGACCAGATTGAAGCGACCAACCATAAAATCCAAAAACTAAATAGATAAGAAAAACGATAAGGATACCAAACTGGAAATTGAAAACCATGCCATAAGAGATTTAATGGCGCATACATCATTGAAATAACTAGGATGGCAGTAATAACAAATGCGACAACACGCGTTTGCCAGCGAATATTCCTGAGTGTGAAGAAGAACCAAAGAATGATGATTGGAAGACTACCAATGAAAATATTTGGTAAGCCGCTGGGCATCTGTTCAAAATTAAATGTTCCGAGGAAAAGTTTGCCTAGGATATCGGCTGGTTGATACTCAAATTTCCAACTTAGGTTGGCCAACATGTGTTGCCCTTTACTATTCATTAGAGTGTAAGCAGTCGGTAACCAAACAATAGTTGCTAAACCGATACTGACAATACCGCCTAGCAGGAAACGACGTAACATTATTAACCGTTGTTTGAAACGGTAGGGTTGCCAAGTCAATCGCCAAATAAAGTACAGAATAAGGAAAACACCTATCATGTAGGCCATATAGTAATTAACAATGATGACAGCCGTTAAGGCTACCACGAAAGGCCAGCCTTTTTCATGTGTGAGATAGTTTTCTAAACCAGTGACAATTAATGGCAATAGAATGGCAGCATCTAACCAGAGTAAGTTCAAATCATTAGCAACAAACCAGCCCATAAAAGCATAAGAAATGGCAAATAAGGGTAGGCGCCAACCAATTTGCCAATGCATTTTACGAATAGCAAAGGCGAAACTCCAGCCGGCCAGACCATATTTTAATACGGTCAGCAGTAGGATAGCGGCTGGCAAGTGGACGTTTGAAAAGGGCAATAATAAAAAATTGGTTGGGCTTAATAAATAGTAGGCCCAATCACCGTATGTCTCACCACCTAATCCTTTGGAAAAATCATAAAAGATACGTAAAGGATCGTGTAAAATTGTTTGCCGAAAGCCAGCATAAAAGTCAATATATTGTTGGCCGAGATCGACGGTCAGAATGGAACTTGATCCGAACGGTGCCATATGGCGGCTAGCAAAATAAGTTAGCATAATCACCATCGGCAACAGAAAACTCATCCAAAGAGCTTTAGTTGATGTCCGCCATTTGAGGGGATTAATATTTTTAAACATAGTAGTTCTCCAAGTTAATTTCAATTACTACTATTAAAACATAAAAATGACAGGCACTCGACTATGATTTATAATCAATTGTTAGAGGGTTTTTGAAAATCCGGTTACTCGATTAAGGCTTGGTCGTCGTGATTTATGCTACAATGGGTAGACTAGAGAATGAAGGAAAGGGTTTAGATTATGCGATCTCCTAAGCGCCGTGGTGGCCGTCGTAAAACTAGAAAAGGTTCAATGTCGCGGATACCAGTTCGGCTAAATGTTTTAATGGGTATCGTGATTTTAATGCTAGTAGCATTAGGATGGCGATTGGTTGATTTACAAATCACGGATAGTGCCAAATATAAAACAGAGGTAACTAGCGCTGAATCCAGCATTGAAAAAACCAATGTGCAACGTGGGCTAATCTACGATAGTACTGGTAAAGTATTGGTGACGAACAAAGGTTCACAGGCCATTACGTATACAAAGCCACGTACAATTACTGATAAGCAGATGTACAAAGTTGCTAATCAAGTTGGTAAATATGTCACGATTGATACCAGTTCTGAAGAATTATCGGCTGCTAATTTTGCTAAATATTATATTCAGTCGCCAAAGCACGCGAAAGCAGTTGCGAAGGCTTCTGGTACGGATGCAGCACCAGGGACTGATCCGTATGTGGATGCATTAACAAATTATATTGAAAAGCATCAGGATAAGTTCACATTAACAGATGCGCAAAAGAATCGGGCATTGATTTTCCAAAAGATGTCTAATGCCTATTCATTATCAACGGTTTATCTTAAGGAAGATGATGTGAAGCAGTCGGAGATTGCTAACATCGGTGAACGACAGTCTAAGATGCCAGGTGTGCGGGTTGGTATTTACTACACGCGTGATTATCCGGAGGGCGAAGGTATTAAGTCATTGGTTGGTGGTACGTCAACCTCAAAGAGTGGCTTACCATCTGACTCAGTTAATGAACTATTAACGAAGGGGTATTCACGAGATGATATTGTTGGAACATCATATCTAGAGAAGCAATACGAAGATACGTTGAAAGGGTCTAAGGGACGCGTCAAGGTAACATCAGGTAATAACGATAAGACCAATGAAGAAACACTTTACTCGGGTCAAGCTGGTGGTAACCTGAATTTGACAATCAATAATAAATTCCAAAATGATGTCGAGCAAGTGTTGAAGGATAAGATTCCTGGTGGTAATACGACTGGTGCTTATGCAGTCGTGTTGAATCCGAAAACGGGTGGTGTTTATGCCAGTGCTGGTGTAAACCGTGATTCGTCAACGGGTTCAGTGACATCAGATGCTTTATCAACGGTTAATCAAGCTAATGTTGTCGGTTCGGTCGTTAAGCCTGCTACGATAACAACTGGTTTTATGAATAATGTTATTACACCGCAAAATAGTACATTGACTGACCAGCCAATTAAGGTTGCGGGGACATCTCCTAAGACGTCGTGGTGGAACCAAAATGGTAGTGGTAATATGCCGCTAACAGCTGATCAAGCCTTGATGATGTCATCCAATACGTATGTCATGCAAGTGATGTTGAAATTAGGTGGTTTAAACTATTCTGACGGTATGTCATTGTCATCATTACCAACCAATGTCTTCCAGACAATGCGTGATGGTTTCTCACGCTTTGGTCTTGGTGTAAAAACGGGGATTGATTTGCCCGGTGAAATTACTGGAATTCGTGGTGAGACCTCTCGTTCGGATATTGGTAAAGCGTTAGATGAGTCATTCGGACAATATGACACGTATACCACGATGCAACTTGCCCAGTATGTTGCAACGATTGCTAATGGTGGGTACCGTATTCGTCCACATATCGTCCAGTCGATTACAACGCGTGACCGTGATAAGAACAAAATCACGACAACTGTTCCATCGGAAGTGATGGGAACGGTTAACTGGACGTCTGCACAGCGTCAAATGATTTGGGATGGTATGAATGATGTTGTTCATAGTAGTTCAAAGTATGCCACTGGAACTGGTCTAAAGGATATCAAGCCAGGAGTTTCTGCTAAAACTGGTACGGCTGAAACCTTTACAAATGGCCAATCAACATTAACTAGTTCACTAATTTCATTTGTTCCTAATTCTGATGTTGCTCTGGCAATTGTTGTGCCAGGTGTTAATCAGGAAGATGAAAATGTTAACCAAAAGATTGCGAAAGATATTTATAAAGCATATTGGAAAGATGTGCAAGATTCAGGATCAGCTAAAAAATAGTTTATAATGGAAGCACCAAATGACACCAATCATTAAGAGCGGGAAAACATTTGGTGCTTTTATTGTATGGAGGGAATATGACAACAAAACTAGTAATTCGCGAACTGGCCTTAGCTAACTTGGCGGGGATGACTGAAATGATGCAAACGTACCTGATGCAAAATATGGTCAAAAAAGTGACCGCTTTGCCAACTTGGGAACAAGCACAAGTGGTGGCGCTAACGATGTCACAGGACGATGAACTATCCACTGAACTATTAATTCAAATTGCGCTACTACAAAACAAAACAGTCGTGTTACCGCGGGTGCTACCAAAACGACAGATGGAATTTACGACAATTGACCAAGATACAGTCTATGCTCGACATAAATTTGGTATGCTGGAACCGGTTGGTGGTCGAATAGTTTCACCAGATGAAATTGATTTTGTTTTGGTACCTGGACTTGCATTCACTCCAAATGGTGATCGGATTGGGTTTGGTGGGGGCTATTATGACCGTTGGCTACCAAATACTACCGCAACCAAGGTTGCCACAACCATTACAAAAAATTTATATGAACAACCAACTTGGTCAATTGAAGCAACTGATCAGCGTGTTGATCAGGTAATTGTATTAGATAAGGAATCCAAATGAGAAATTTTAAAATAAGTTGGCAACAAGCGCCAATAACTGTTTCACTAATTATATTAATGGTCGTCATTTTTATTGGCGAAGTAATCATCAGTGGTCAAATGACAGTATCAACCCCAGCACTCTATCAACTAGGGGCAATGTTTAAACCGTCAGTTGTGTACATGGGCCAATGGTGGCGGATGATTACCGCAGGCTTTCTTCATGTGACCCTAATGCATTTGGTACTTAATATGATTACACTGTATTATGTTGGTCGGTTATTAGAACAATATTTTGGCAGTGTTAGATATTTTATTGGCTACATTGCTGCTGTTGGTCTTGGTAGTTTGAATTCACTAGCTTTTGGATCCGCTAATGCAATATCTGCAGGTGCTTCCGGTGGTATTTTTGGCTTGTTTGGAATGATCTTTCTAATGGGATTATTGGACAAACAAGGGTTTTGGTTAGCGCAAGCGAAGACCTTAGGCCTGTTTGTTATCCTGTCCTTAATACCTGTTATTGGTGGATCAAATATTGCAATTAGTGCCCATATTGGTGGTTTAGCTGGTGGTTTTTTACTTGCACCACTTTTGTTGAAAAAAGGTCAGGCATCAAGCAAACAAGTGTTAGTAGCTGCGTTGGCGCTGGTCGTTTATATTGGCGTTCTACTAACAGTCGGTTTAAGCATTCGCTAAATTGAGGAGTAAGAAACATGAAAACCTTTTTAGATGTTTTACAATTATTGAAAAAATACGATATTTACATTCACTTGGGTAACCGTTTGTGGGACATTGAATTGGCCGCCATTGAAGTTGATAATTTATATAAGGCGGGCTTACTAGAAAACAAAAGATATGCGCAAGTGAAATTAGTATTAACCCATGAGCATGAGATGGAAGAACGACGCCAAGGGATTGAATCAACAAAATAATTTGTAAACGGTTCCACAAATCTATTGTATAATGTCTGCGTTACCGGTATAATGGTCTTGAAAGCGTTGGAGATTTTATAATATTTTTTTGAAAAAGAGGTTTTAAGTCATGGCGAAAGATAAATTAATCGGGATTGATTTAGGTGGTACCACAATTAAGTTTGCAATTATGACTGCAACTGGTGATATTCAACAAAAATGGTCTATTCAAACCAATATCCTTGATGAGGGTAGTCACATTGTTCCTGATATTATTGATTCAATTAACTATCATCTTGATCTGTATCAATTAGATAAAGAACGTATTATTGGTGTTGGTATGGGAACGCCAGGAACTGTTAATGAAAAAGACGGTACCGTCCAAGGTGCCTTTAACCTAAATTGGAAAGAATCACAAAATGTTAAGGCCGATTTAGAGGCTGGCTTAGGGTTCCCGGTCGCAGTTGATAATGATGCCAATGCAGCCGCATTAGGCGAGCAATGGCGTGGTGCTGGTAACAATCAACCGGAAGTTGTCTTTGTAACGCTTGGCACAGGCGTTGGTGGTGGCTTAGTCAATGAAGGAAAAATGATTCATGGGGCTAAGGGAGCTGCTGGTGAAGTGGGACATATGATCGTTGAGCCTGGTGGTTACCAGTGTACTTGTGGTAACTATGGTTGCTTAGAGCAATATGCATCTGCCACAGGGGTCGTCCACTTAGCACATGATTATGCTGATGCTTATGCTGGTGATTCAAAGTTAAAAGCAATGGTGTCAAATGGTGAAGAAATAACATCAAAAATCGTGTTCGACCTAGCTAAGGAAGGTGATTACCTAGCTAATGAAGTCGTTGATAAGGTGGCATTTTATCTTGGCCTGGCAACGGCAAATATTGCTAATTTGTTGAACCCATCAGCAATCGTTATTGGCGGTGGTGTTTCAGCAGCAGGTGATTTCCTACTTACTCGAGTACAAAAGAATTTCAATGACTTTGCTTTCAAGATGACACGTCATGTGACTGAATTGAAACTAGCCGAATTGGGCAATGATGCTGGTGCATATGGTGCTGCTTCTTTGGCATTGCAGGCACAAGCTGAGAATTAAAAATAAAACTTTGGATAATTTGTAACATTTTGTTACAAATTATTTTTTTGTAAAGGAGACATATTTTTCTTAATAAAGTCTTTAAATTTTGTTTGGAAACCTTGATATATCAACCTTTTTTGTGAATAAGTAAATTTGTGACTAACAGGAAAACCCTAAATTTTTATTAAAATACTGTTATATCAATGTAACTCGGATGTTAAATCAATTTGCTACTATAAAAACATCGCTGAGAGAGCAATCACAAATCAAGGGGAATAAACAAATGACTTCAAATGTACAACGTTCAAACAAGGGTTGGCTTATTGCCGCTGCAACTGCTGCTGCCGCTGCAATTTTACCTATGACACAAACAACAACTGTTTCTGCTGATGAAACAAGTGATAGTAATGATACGCATGCTTCATGGCGTGCAAAGACTGTTGATGATGTTAAGTCTGTTTTGCTAACAGCTGGTAAGGAATACACTGTTCAATCAGGTGATACATTGTCAACAATTGCTTCTGCAACAGATCTATCAGTTGATGAGATTGCAGCTGCTAATGGTGTGTCAGACGTTAATTCAATCCATGTTGGCGAAACCTTGAAGTTAGACGCTTCAGCAGCCAAAGCAACTAACACAAATGTTGCACCTAAGGCTGATGATACTAAGGTCAATGCTGAAGCCACTGCTGAGAGTGCGGACACTCAAGCTCAACAAGCAGATACACAAGCTCAACAAGCAGATACACAAACTCAAAAAGTAGAAAAGACTGCTACAACATCAACAGCACAGCCAACTACTATGTCAACAGCAACACACGCTGTACCAACTTACAGTACAGCAGGTAATTCATACCCAGCCGGACAATGCACATGGTTTGTTAAGAACGCCTTGTCATGGGTTGGTAACAACTGGGGAAATGCTTCTGGATGGGGCGCATCTGCCGCTGCTGCTGGACGTACAGTTGATGGTCAACCATCAACTGGTTCAGTAGTTGTCTTTGGTGCTGGTTCTCAAGGTGCTGGCGCTTTGGGACACGTTGCTGTGGTTGACTCAGTTAATGGTGATTCAATTACAATTTCTGAAGGTAATTTTGCAGGTATGGCTTACCATACACGTACAATTTCTGCTTCAGGTTTGACATTCATCCATTAATTATTACCCTTAAATAATAAATGAGCAGTAATTTAAAGTAGAAAAGCCTGGGACAAAAGTAAATGTCTCAGGCTTTTTGTGTAAAAATGTATTAATTATATTTTTAGAAAAGATTTCTGATGGAATTTTTGATATGATATTATAAGTATGAGTTAAGAAATGGGGAATTATAGCATGTGGATAACGCTATTTACGATTATTTTACTTTGGTTCTTGTGGTATGTTGGTAACAAGTTGTGGACGAACAGTTTGTTAAAGAAATCTGCAACTGTACTTTCATCTGAGGACTTCGAGTCACAAAGCCACGGCCATGACATCGTTGATATCCGTGAACCAGCCAAATTTAAGTCAAAGCATGTTTTTGGCGCACGTAATATTCAATATATGATGTTGAAGGAAAATCATGCAGCTCTTCGTAAAGACAAGCCTGTCTTTTTGTATGATGAAAATATGCAATTTGCTGCGCGTATGGCAAATACCTTGAAAAAAGATGGCTACGATCAAGTGTATGTCTTGAAAAATGGCTTTGCTGATTACAAGGGTAAAGTAAAGTCTAATCAATAAAAATAAAACCAGCTCGATGATGCATTAATCTTATCAATCAAAGGTTAATACACCATTTAGCTGGTTTTTTGTTATCATGTAGTTATTAGAAGCGGCTACCGTGTGATTGGGCAGCCTTGCGAGCAGACTTACGCTCAGTTTCTTCGAATTTTTCTTCTTCATCGATAACCGGTTTAACGGCAACCTTATGGAAAGTAACAGCAGCTGTTGCTGCGGCTGCAACGGTACTTGCAACGCCGGTAAGAACGCCAACCCCAAATTTTTTCATACGATGATCCTCCAAATTTTTACTAAGATTATTTTAACATATTTAACAGTATTTAAAAAATAGAGGTGTTAAAATGCATTTACCAAAAAGAACTATCATTGCCCATCGTGGTGTCCATGATCGTGGTACAAAAGAAAATTCTTTGGCCGCTTTTCAACGAGCAATCGACATGGATGCCGAGGGATTAGAACTTGATGTCCAACTGGCTAACCACCGGTTAGTTGTGAAACACGATATAAACGCAGAAGAAACCAAGAATTTACCAACCTTTAAGGATTTTCTGGCTTTAATCAAAGCATCACATTACGACGGCTTTTTGTTGATTGAATTAAAAGGTCGTGACGGGGCAAAAGAGCTATACAAGCAATTGCAAGCTGCTGGATTATCGAATCAGCTGATGCTGCAATCATTTTGGGAACAACCATTGCGTGAATGGCGGGCGTTAGACAAGCGCATACCAATTGGCTATTTGCGACATTATCCCAACCGACTTTGCTGGCGATTGGCAAAAGATAAAATTATTCAGCAAGTCAACTTAGATTATCGTTATGCTCCTTTACGGCTATTATCACCATGGTGGTTGCCAACCTATTGGTGGACGATTAATCGTCCAAGTGTGACGGGATTATTAATGCACCTCAATGTTGCGGCCGTTATTACTGATGATATCAAACAAGCACTGAAGTATCGAAAAAGGAAATAAAATTAATTATGCAAAAAATTGTTGTTATTGTCGGTCCGACTGCTGTTGGTAAGACAGCATTGTCCATTAAATTAGCTCAAAAGTTTGATGGCGAAATTGTATCCGGTGATTCAATGCAAATTTATCGTGACTTAAATATTGGGACAGCTAAGGCAACACCTGTTGAGCAAGCAGCAGCCCCACATCACTTAATCGACATTGCTGATTCCGATGAAAACTATTCGGCAGCAAAGTTTGTGACTGCAGCGCAAGATGCAATTGCGGCTATTAGTGCTCGCGGAAAACTACCAATATTAGTTGGGGGAACCGGGTTTTACGTACAAGCTTTACTGGGAGACCGGCCTTTAGCACAGACGCCAGATATTGATGATCCAGATTTTGTGCAACATTGGACAACGATTGCCCATACGGAGGGGGAACAGGTTCTCCGAGATGCTCTAAAAAAAGTTGATTCAGTAAGTGAAGCGCGCATTTTACCAGGACAAATTCGGCGTTTAGTACGAACGTTATTAGTTAGTACCCATACTGGACAGCCCTTTTCATCATTACAACCAGAACCCAAACGTCAATATGACGCTTTGATTGTCGGCTTAACAACAGATCGTCCATTGTTGTATGAACGCATCAATCAACGGGTCGATGACATGATGGTGTCAGGTATTTTGGATGAAGCGAAATTAGTTTACCAACTACCTGATGAGAGTACGGCTAAACGTGCCATTGGTTATAAAGAATTATTTGGATATCTTAATGAGACTGCCACTTATGACGAGGCAGTGGTAAAATTAAAACGGGCCTCGCGTCGTTATGCGAAACGTCAAATGACTTGGTTTAACAACCAATTTCATGATATCCACTGGTATGACTTAGTACAACAACCAGCGCAGTTAGACCAAATCATAGACCAATTAACTGACTTCATGTTAGAATAGGTGACATTGATGATCACCAACGCGCACGAGCGTGGTAATATGCTAGTCATAGGGAGGTCAGTGATATGAGTGAACGAGAATTACGACGTGATTTAGCTGTCTTACCAATGAGCGTTGTGCGAGAATTAACAGGTTTGTCAGATCGTCAAGTACGTTATTATGACCAGCAAGGGTTGATTGAGCCTCAAAGAGGTGCAGGTAAACAGCGTCGTTTTTCATTGGACGATGTCGATCGTTTGCTCCAAATTGCTGAGTATTTGGATGCTGGGTATACCGTTGCTGAGATTCATGAAGTTGACCAAAAGCAACAAAGAAAGCATACGAAAGAACCTTCGGAAGAAAGTTTACGTCATATGTTAGCTGATGAGTTGTTAAATATCGGACGGCTTAACGGAAAACAAAAGTTTTAAGAGTGTTTTTATAGTATAAAGGAGAATTGAACGATGGTACGTAGAGCATACACAAAAGATGATATTCGACAGAAAATTGCTGATGAAAAAGTTGAGTTTTTGCGTTTACAATTTTCAGACGTATTTGGCAACATCAAGAACGTTGAGGTGCCAGTGTCTCAATTAGAGAAGGTTTTAGCTAACAAACTAATGTTTGATGGCTCATCCATCGAAGGGTTTGTGCGTATTGAAGAATCAGATATGTACCTTTATCCTGACTTAGACACATTTATGATTTTCCCATGGGCAACTGACGAACATGGTGGTAAAGTTGCTCGTCTAATTGCCGATATTTATACAGCAGATCGTGAGCCATTTGCAGGAGATCCACGTAATAACTTAAAGCGTGTTTTGAAGCAAATGGAAGCTGATGGTTATACAAAGTTTAACCTGGGTACTGAGCCTGAGTTTTTCTTGTTGAAGATGGATCAAAACGGTAAGCCAACGATGAACCTAAATGATAAGGGTGGCTATTTTGATTTGGCACCATTAGACATGGGAGAAAACACTCGTCGTGAAATCGTGCTTGAAATGGAAAAGATGGGCTTTGAAGTAGAAGCTGCACACCACGAAGTTGCACCAGGCCAGCATGAGGTTGACTTCAAATATGCTGATGCATTAGATGCTGCTGATAATATTCAAACATTTAAGATGATTGTTAAGACCATTGCACGTAAGCATGGGTTATATGCAACCTTCTTGCCAAAGCCAATTTCAGGTATCAATGGTAATGGTATGCACGTTAACATGTCTTTGTTCACTGATGATGGTAATGTTTTCTATGATGAAAACGGTGAGTTGCAATTATCTGATACGGCATACCACTTCTTGGGTGGTATCTTGGCACATGCGGCTAACTATACGGCTATCACTAATCCAACGGTTAATTCATATAAGCGTCTAACGCCTGGTTATGAAGCACCTGTTTATATTGCTTGGTCAGGTTCAAATCGTTCGCCTATGGTTCGCGTGCCATCATCACGTGGTAATTCTACCCGTCTAGAATTACGTTCTGTTGATCCAACAGCAAATCCATATTTGACCTTCGCTGCTATCTTGGGAGCAGGGTTAGATGGTATTGAGCATAAGTTAGAACCAAAGCATGCAGTGGACCGTAACATCTATTTGATGGATGAAGCGGAACGCCGTCGGGCTGGTATTACCGACCTACCTGATACGCTATTCGAAGCAGTTAATAAGCTAGAAGAAGATGAAGTTGTTATGGCAGCTCTTGGTAAGCATATGGGACGTACATTCATTGATGCTAAACGTCTTGAGTATCAAGCCTACCGTCGTGAAGTTTCACAGTGGGAGATTGATACTTATCTAGAACAGTACTAAAATTGTTAAAAACTTATAAAAACAGCGCTAACTTGTACACAAGTTACGCTGTTTTTTAAGTTTAGGTTGTATGATAGTAGTAGGCTATTATTTTAATAGCTAAATTGAATCAATTTATCAATTATTATAAAAATAGGAGGGGTTGAGATGGAAAGTACGCCATACATTCAGACAGATTTACCGTCGAATCAATCCGTGTTACAACAAAAGTTGCAGACGAAACTAGATTATTTAACTAGTATTCAATCGGCGGTTGTTGCGGGGGACGACCGACAGATATATGAGTTATTAGATAGCCAAAAGTATGATTTAAAAGTACGTCAAAAGTCTGAAACAGAAACAAATCGCCCATTGGCAGTTTTGGTGGACGATATGAAAGATGAATTAAGTCATCATCTAGGACAAAAGTTAATCAACTATTTGTCTGAAACATTTCCTTTCTTTTATTATGAAGAAACCCAATTGGGCGTTTTTCAGCTGTACTTTGGAAACTGGTGGGATCGCCGCCATTTTGGTATTCTAGATCCCTTGGCAGTTAAATTTATTTTTAATGATGATGAGTATGAAAAATTAGAAAAAGCAGTTGAACTATCAGCACATGGTCAACGGTATAATTCACAAGTAATTGAAGATACAACGCGTGCAAATGAAACCTTGCAAAAAGTCGTTGATGAACAAAATCAACGTGATGCTGAACGTACACAACTTTTGGCGCAATTGTCGTCATCTGAAGAACGTGGTGGGTTATTTGGTAATCGTGGTCAATCTGAACAACGTGAAGTCTTGAAGGAACGCTTAAAGCAGCTCGATTCAGCTGATGCTAAGTCGCAAAAAGTGCCAGCTTTGATTGCCGAAAATAATACGCAGATTTTGAATTATTCTAAAGAAGATACGATTTTAATTTATGAGCAACGAGCCATTACCGATACATTTGGTACATTTGATGAATTCCAACAAGCAGTTGGTAGTTTATACGAAAATTATGTTGGTAGTTTAGCTGCAGCAGCTGAAGAAGGGGGTGTTTAAGATGACTGAGCACCTACAAAAGCGTGTTGATTCATATGTCAAAATTTTGGCAGATGATATCGGACGAATTCAACAATTGTTGGCGCAAGTTAATGAACTAGCGAATGCGACGGATCCAAAAAAAGTTCATTTGCTAGCGCAACAATTAACCACAGCAACTCTAGATACAGATTGGGTCGTTGTGCCACGCCAATACTCACAGGCAGACTGGTATATGCTAGCGCTTGATCGTTTCTTGAGTTTTGCTGCCGTTACTGATTATGATATTTTGACGCCAGCAGAACGGGAAGAATTAACATTGGTATTTCCAGAGTTAGATATACCAGCAACTTTCCAATTTGAGGTAAACCATGATCAAAATGGTGGGGCATACTTTAAAGAATTAGGAACTAATAAGCGGTTATTCTATTGGTCACTAACTCGTAAGCAAATCTTTTTTAATGCAGAATCAATTACAGATTTGTTAGTTGAGAATTTTCGAAAGAAGACTACCGTTGCCCGTATTCGACCATTGGTTACGTTGTTAACTAAGTTTGGCCGTTATATGGAAGCCACGTTTGGTTATCAAGTTGACTACAATATTTTGGAAACGACAGATGACTTCCTATATCCGTTACGCCAAAAGGAAATGCCCGCAGGTATATTGGATCGGCTATTCGTCTTATCTGCTGATTCAGATTATTTCTTACAAGCAATTCCTAATGGTGCCGGATTAGTTTTGGAAAATAATGTTGAAGTACGTGTCTTTTATGTTAATGATGCAACGGCAACGGATGCGCAACGGTGGCATTTCCAAGTCATTGATGGCAATGATAGCGTATCGTGGTTAGATGTATTGTTGGATTATGATTTTATTGGTGCTTGGTATCTTGTTGAACGACAATTCATCGAGGTTGAAAGTGAACCATTGGTTTTTGATCAGAACTTACAAGAAGTTGAAGCCCGTGAGGCTGAAGCTAAAGAAGCGGCTGTGCAGCCAGAAGTTTTGTCACCACACTCAGTAGCATCTGCAGAGGAGTCGTAGTCATATGACGGAGTTGGATATTGCAAAATATTTGCGACAAACTAGGGACATGATGCATGAAGTCAGTGTACAATGGGAAACACCGATTGGTCCGAAACAAATTTTATTGAATGACTATCTTAACTTAGATGTCAGTTTAAGTGAGTTGACATTCAAAACACAATCGGTATTATTAAATGTCCCTGGTAAGCAGCCACGGCAAGATGAACAAGAAGTGTTAGCTTTGTATAGTCAAGCATTTGTTCAGTTTTTGACGATTAGTTTGCGACAACAGTGGACGCATTTAATGGTTATGACTGATGAAGATATTGCACAATTTGGTCGTTTTCCACAACGGCATTTAGCCCATCAATTTATGGGCATTAAGACGATGTTGTTAAACAGTTATCATCAAAAACGTCAAGCAGATTTTTCGCATGCTTGGCGGTCATTCTTGAAATTAGGTTTAGTGGAGTTAGGTATTTCGCAAGCTGATCTCCATAAAGCAATCCAGAATAATTTTAATGACAACTATGCTTGATTCATTATGCAAATAAACGTACAATAGATGAGGCGGATGCATATTCGTTCCATCTATTTGATATGCAACTGTAGCACAACTGGATAGTGCACTCGGTTTCTACCCGAGCGGTTGTGGGTTCGAGTCCCACCAGTTGCATCAATATGACCTTAGGAATGTTGATAAATCGACGCTCCTAAGGTCATTTTTGTATTTGTAATACTTATTTACTTGAACTAACGCATTACCATTGAATTTGTGTGTTGACTAGGTTATAATAGTTTACGTTGTGTTTGTGGAATCTCACAAACTGCAACCACTCATGGCCTGTATTAAGCAATTCTTTGAGTTCGCGGGCATTGGTGAGTCTAAGTTTTTACAAAAATTTTTTATGGAGGTCTACAGACTCATGGCAGCATATGCAATCATTGAGAACGGTGGAAAGCAATACAAAGTTTCTGCCGGCGACGTAATTTACGTCGAAAAGTTGGATGCCGCAGAAGGTGACAAGGTTGTCTTTGACAAAGTTGTCTTCGCTGATGGCAAAGTAGGTGCACCTTACGTTGAAGGTGTTACTGTTTCAGGAACTGTTGAGAAGCAAGGTAAGGAAAAGAAGGTTGTTACTTTCAAGTACAAGCCAAAGAAGCACTCACATGCTAAGCAAGGTCACCGTCAACCTTATTCTAAGGTTGTCATTGACTCAATTGCCTAAGCCATCGGATAGGAGGATTTAAATCATGCAATTAAATTTGAATAACTTGACGATGCTTGCTCACCACAAAGGTGGTGGTTCATCAGCCAACGGTCGTGACTCAGCTGGTCGTCGTCTAGGTACAAAGCGTGCCGACGGACAAGAAATCAAAGCTGGATCAATCATTTACCGCCAACGTGGTACTCACATCTACCCAGGTGTTAACGTTGGTCGCGGTAACGATGATACATTGTTTGCACTGACTGATGGTGTTGTAAAGTTCGCTCGTATGGGCCGTGACAAGCGCCAAGTATCAGTTGTATCTCGTGAAGAATACAAAGAAATCATCGCTAAGTAATTAGCTAATAAAATGGCCTTACTAATTTCGGTTAGTAGGGTCATTTTTTGTTGTTATGATAGGGTTTGTGGTCATTGACATGTAATATTGTTATTGAGTAGGGGTGATTACGGATAAGATGAATTTGTTCAAAATTGACCTTAATTGACTCCAAAAATGTCACCAAATGTCACTTGTTTGTCACCGCTTTTGTTCAAGGAAGATTGTTGGTCCCAATATTTTCTTGGCCAATAAAATATACCACCCCAATCATCCCAATGACCCCCAAGTTAAAGTATGCACTTTTGGTATAAAGGATCGGCTCTTTAGCAGAAAGAGCCAGGGGGTAAATTAATTGTTTGGTATAATAAGTATTGTAGATTGTTCGCATGGAATATACTATGCGAGTTTATTTCATAAGTAAATGGAGAATAGACGGAATGGCTAAGAAAACAGCAGAATTGAAGATAGAGGATGCATTGTGGTCTGCAGCAGATCAGTTACGTGGGAGTATGGACGCCTCACAGTATCGGAATGTTGTATTAGGATTAATTTTTTTGAAATATGTTTCGGATTCCTTTAATGAAAAATATGAGTCACTGATTCAATCAGATTATCCTGAGGATGCTGAGGATCGCGATATGTATACAGCCGAAAATATATTTTGGTTGCCAAAGGAAGCACGTTGGGATGTGATTGCTGCTTCAGCTAAGACACCTGAAATTGGTGAAACGATTGATAAGGCGATGACAGCAATTGAGCGTGAAAATAATCAAATCAAAGGTGTTCTTCCTAAAAATTATGCATCCCCTGACTTAGATAAGGTTAGATTAGGTGGCGTAATTGATCTTATTTCAAACATTCAGGTAGGTGATGAAGAATCTCGTAAGAATGATGTTCTTGGAAGAGTATATGAGTATTTTTTGAGTAACTTTGCTGCACAGGAAGGTAAAAATGGTGGTGAATTCTATACGCCACGTTCCATTGTTCGTACGCTAGTTGAAATGCTTGAGCCGTATAAAGGACGCATTTATGACCCAGCTGCAGGATCTGGTGGTATGTTTGTACAATCAGAAGAGTTTGTTCGGGAACATCAAGGTGTTATTTCGGACTTATCAGTTTATGGTCAGGAAGCTAATCCAACAACTTGGAAATTGGCAAAGATGAATCTTGCAATCCGTGGTATTGATAATGATTTTGGTCCACACCAAGGCGATACCTTCACCAATGACTTGCACAAAGGAAAGCGCTTTGATTATGTCTTGGCAAACCCACCATTTAACTTGAAAGAATGGGGGGCTGATAAGCTTCAAGAGGACTCACGTTGGTCATACGGTGTTCCACCAAAGGGAAACGCTAATTATGCATGGATCGAGCATATGATTAGTAAATTAGCACCGGATGGTAAAGCTGGTTTTGTTTTAGCAAATGGTGCTTTATCAACGAGTGCAAAGGAAGAGTATGCTATCCGAAAAGCCATTCTTGAAGATGACAAAATAGATGCAATTGTTGCTCTTCCTGGACAGATGTTCTACTCAATAGGTATTCCGGTATCATTGTGGTTTGTTGATATGAATAAAGCTTCAAGTGGCGAACGCAAGCATAATGGAGAGACATTATTTATTGATGCTCGTGAACTTGGACACATGGCTGACCGAACCCATAAGGAATTCACTCGTGAGGACATCGATAAAATTGCTGACACTTATCATGCTTATCGGGGAACTAATGACCAAAACTATCTCGATGTAGCAGGCTTTAGTAAGTCAGCTACCATTGCTGAAATTCGTGAAAATGACTATGTATTAACGCCAGGACGTTATGTTGGACTTGCGGAGCAAGAAGATGATGGTGAATCATACGAGGAGAAAATGTCTCGGCTAACCTCAGAATTATCAGACCAATTCAAAAAGAGCGCAGAACTTGAAGAACAAATTCGTGTCGCTCTGAAGGAGATTGGTTATGAGATTTAAAATTTCCGATTTAGTGGCCGTTAACATGGAGACGCTGAAAGCAAAGGACGATGTGTTCGATGTCGAATATGCAGATACCGGCAGCGTTACCGCTGGAATTTTCGGACCGGCCGAATATTTTGAATCGCTTCGTCAAGCGCCTAGTCGTGCGAGAAGAGTAGCGATGGCAGGAGATACGGTGTATTCAACTGTTCGCCCAAATCAGCGACATTTTGGATTTATTACCAATAAGTTGGCGAATCGTATTTATAGCACGGGCTTTGCTGTACTACATCCTAACCCAGAAAAAGTCTTGCCTTACTACTTTTATTTAATCATGAATCAAGAATGGGTGACTGAGACGCTCCAAAGTGTAGGCAGCGGATCTACGTCAGCCTACCCAAGTATTAGGCCGGGAGATATTCTTAATCTTGAAGTAGAAGTTCCTGACTTAGAGACGCAGCGTCGGATTGTTAATATTTTTCAATCCTTGGACGGTAAGATGCTCGTTAATAATCAGATAAATGATAATTTAGCTGCCTAACTTAAGCCATCACCTGTGTAAGAATTTCATCTCGCATTGCGGTTAAAGTCGTTGTTTGAGAGGCATTGTTATCAAGCAAATCTTGAATTGCAAAAAACGCTTTGTATATATCTGCATTCCCAACAGGAACCTCAAAGTTCTTAAAAGCATCTTTTGTATAAAACTCACGGGCGCTGCCAGTTTTATACCCCTGCATTTGTGAATTGGCGTATGTCACTAAGTTATAGATATATAACCCAGGCATCTCGCTGTTCAACGGCCTGAATCGCCACATGTTTTGATTTTGGAGACCACCATTGGTGCGAGATGTTACAAATCCTGTTTTACCAATAGAAGCCCCAACCATTACTAATGCCGTATCGAATGTTTTAAATTCAAATTTTTGATATTTAGTGCGGGATTCATCAGAAATATATTTCAAATTTTGCATATCAAACAGATTGTCGGCACCGATATTCAAGGTTCTAACAATAGGTGTATCACTAAATCCAATATATTCCCTACTCTTGAACGCAAATCCGTTCTGAATGTCAGTTAAATTTGCCAAGTTGGTCAATTCACTACGATCATCCTCAAGAACTGCTTCGAATAAAATCTTTGATAATTCGAATAAATTATCATTTATCTTGCCATTTAGATTGATTTTATGATCTAAAGGGTTAAGTTTTGATACTATAGTTTGTTGTTTTTCAATTGATGGCAGGTCAAAGACATAATTAGCTACAACATCTGTTTGAACACGTTGACGTCCACTCGTACCAGTCATTGATTTAATAGCCATTTCTCTAAAAGTGTTTGTTGTTGCTAGGTAATAAAGATAATCTGGAAGTATTTTATCTGTTGGGCGAAAAACTAAGAACTCTGTAGATCCAAAGCCAATTGAATCTTTGGGGATTTTTGTTACAAATGATGTTTTCCCATTTTCTAATGAAGGTGTAATGCGAGCAAATAAAGTGTCATCATTCCGAAATTTAGTGCCACCTGTATACTTACAGATTATATAATTTGGTATAAATTTTGTATAAGGTTGGATACCTTCCATAGCTACCTTATGGGCAAGAGAGCCTTTAGGTAGCTTTTCTTTTGGGTTTATAGTGACCACGTCACTGAACTTAACAAGTGTCATCCTATGTACTTCCTATGTGAAATTTTAACATTAGCTTGATTTACCATGGCATAGTGCATCGTTGTATCAATTCGTACATGTCCTAGAAGTTTTTGAACTTGTTCAACAGGCATTCCTTTGTCAATTGCCCGAGTTGCTAACGTTCGTCTAAATTTATGAGGATGTACATGATGCACAGAAGATTTTTTGCCGAGTTTTTTAATGATTGATTCTATTGTACCAATAGTCAGACGATTATATGGTAATTTATTTGCGACAAATAGTGCACAATTTTTATCTGATCTTGTAGATAAATATCGCTGTAAGTGAATCTTAGTTCTTGCGTCAAAATATACCTCGCGTTCAGCACTTCCTTTCCCAAGAACTATAGCAGATCGATCATAAAGTTTTATATCATCTATATTTAGGTTGACTATTTCGCCGACACGAACTCCTGTTGACGTCAAAAATTCTACAATAGCTCTATCTCTATATGACAAAGCAGATTCACGCAATCGTTCAAGCTCCTCGTCAGTTAGAGTTTCTTTGACAACTTTCGTGGTCTTTACCTTATGTATTCTTCTAACTGGAGATTTTACGATAAAATCTTCGTCTTCAAGCCATGAAAAAAAACTTGAAAATATTCGACGTATATTGTCAATAGTTACGTTACTAGAATTTTTTTGGCTTTGAAAATCTGATAAGTAGTTTCGAAGATCATCTGTAGTTATTTTTTTCAGAGTCTTTTTAATAGTGGTCAGTAGTTTAGAAAGAGTGCTTTTGTAGTATTTAAGGGTCTTTACTGATTTTCCTTCTACTTTTTTGGCAGAAAGGAATGAATCTAGAAGTTTACTGTTGCTGTTGACAGATGGTAATAGTTTGCGTGTTATGTCATATTTTTTTAAGATTTCTGAAATTTGATCACTAAAATGATCACCAACAAGTTCGGTAAGTTGATTAGTTAATTCTGTGTTCATAATTTTTCCTGCTTTTTTGTATTTGAAGCTAGATTAGCATATTTATTTAGACATAAAGGTATAAATGATAATTTACTTTATATAGCAGAAGCAATATTTAAGCAAAAGTTTCCAAATATAGAAAAAGGGCAAAAAAGTGTTAAGGATTATTTGTTACCTAAGCGAGGCAAAGGATTATTAGCAAAAGACGCTCGCCCTGGAAATATACCAGTAATTGCAGGTGGTCTTTCTCCTGCAACTAAACATGATATAGCTAATACCAAGGCACCTGTGGTTACAATTTCGGCATCTGGAGCAAATGCAGGTTATATTAATATCTGGTTGGAACCAGTTTGGTCATCAGATTCTTCGTTTATTGATTCAACAATTATCGAAAATGTATATTTCTGGTATGTATTATTAAAAAGTCGGCAGCAAGAAATTTTCGACATGCAAACGGGATCGGCTCAACCACATATCTATCCAAAACACATTGGAATAATGCCTATTCGTGAAATTAGTACAAAAGATATTTTGGAATTTAATCATTTAATTACGCCTTTTTTTAATACAATTGCCAATAATTTAGAAGAAATTTCAACTTTATCAACAATAAGAGATGTTTTGTTAAAAAAGATGCTAAGTTAAATAGCCAAATTATCATTTATGCTTAGGAATTTCCCCAAATGGGGACGCTTAAAAGGTATAATACATATAAGAGTTATAGTTTTTCATATTGATATGCAATATGATACATAGAGCATGGGGAAGGTGAGGTCATGGGCAAAAGTTCATTTACTTTGGAAGATGATATTGAGCAACAAGCGATTGATTGGTTAGTTGAACAAGGCTATCAGGATATGCGTGCAACTAGCAATGGGAGCCACAATGAAGGAATATTATTGGAACGTGAAAATGATGAACACAACGTGCTGTTGACGGATCGGCTACGTACTTCCTTTGAGCGATTGAATCCGGGATGTTTGGCAGAGGATTATAATGAAGCGGTGCGACAAATGCAGCGATTAGCTGATAGTCCGGATATGATGATTAATAATCATCAAATGCATAAGTTTTTAATTGAAGGTGTAAAAATTTCACGTTCTGTAAATGGTGAAAATAGAACATTAACTTTGCGACCACTTGATTTTGGGAATGTTGGCAATAATGACTTTATTGTAACTAATCAAGTGACTGTTATACAGGGCACTCGTGAACGGCGACCTGATATTGTACTGTATATCAATGGCTTGCCTTTAGTAACATTTGAACTAAAAAATTTATCAAATGTTGATGCTGGTATTTCAAATGCATACAATCAATTTCAAACTTATAAGCGTGATATTTCTAATTTTATGCAATATAACGAAATTTTGGTGACTGCTGATATGGTGCAGGCACGTGCTGGATCTTTAACGGCAAATGAATCGCGGTTTATGCAGTGGCGTTTGCCTGAAGAAATTAACGGGAGTGTTAAACCATTATTTCAGCTTGAGAGTCTTATCAGAGGAATGATGAACCCAGTAACGTTGCTGAATATAATTAAAAATTTTATTATTTTCGAAACTGATGGTGATAAAACGATTAAAATTTTAGCAGCATATCATCAATATTATATGGTTAATAAGGCGGTAGCATCAGCAAAACATGCAGTTACAACACCTGGTGATAATCAAATAGGGGTAGTATGGCATACACAGGGATCAGGTAAATCGTTATCGATGGTATTTTTCTCAGGAATTGTTAGTCGTGACTTGGGAAATCCTACAATCGTAGTTATTAACGATCGCAATGATCTTGATAACCAACTTTCGGGTACATTTGCTGCGGCAAGTGAATTTCTGGGACAGGAACCTAAGCAAGCAGAGTCACGTGAGGAAATGCGACGTTTATTAAGTGTTAACTCTGGTGGTATTGTTTTTACTACGATGCAAAAATTTTCACCGGAATTTGATAATGGTGAGACAGAAATGCCTGTGTTGACCAATCGTGAGAATGTTATTGTCATGGCTGATGAAGCTCACCGAACGCAGTATGGATTAGGTGCTAAGTATTCAAAAGATGGTGAGACAAAATATGGTTATGCAAAATATTTACGTGATGCATTACCGAATGCATCGTATATTGGCTTTACGGGTACACCAATTGATCAGTCAGATAAATCAACTAAAGCAGTATTTGGGGACTATATTGATGTTTACGATATGACTCGAGCAGTAGAAGATCATGCAACAGTAAAAATTTACTATGAAGGCCATGTTATTTCTTTGGAGCTAGATAAGAGTGAACTAACAGAAGAAGTCGTGGATTTCTTAGACAATGATTTAGAAGAGAATCCAGCTGCAGCAAAGTACGCTCGTTTGGAAGCAGTAGCTGGATCAGCTTCTCGAGTAAGAAAACTTGCTGAACATTTTGTCCAGCATTTTGAAACACGACAAAAAGCAGAAAATGGTAAAAGCATGATTGTCGCTATGTCACGTCGAAATGCGGTTGCTATTTATGATGCGATTGTTAATCTTAGACCTGATTGGCATTCAGATGATTTGAATAAAGGAAAAATCAAAATTATTTTTACGGCTAATGCTTCAGATGATGAGTATCTAACTAAACATCATACAAACAAGAAAGAACGAGAGCAATTACAGCGTCGTATGAAGGATAACGATGATGAATTAAAAATTGTGATCGTTGTTGATATGTGGCTAACAGGATTCGACGCTCCGTCTACAAATACGATGTATATTGATAAGCCGATGAAGGGGCATAATTTAATGCAGGCTATTGCTCGTGTCAATCGGGTGTTTAAGGATAAGGATTCTGGCCTAGTTGTTGATTATATTGGTATTGCCGATAATTTGAGAGCAGCTTTACAACAGTATTCGCCATCCGATCAGGAACAAGCTGGCATTAATATTGAGAAAGCTATTAGTGTGATGCAAGAAAAGTATAATATCATTACACGTGATTATTTATATGGAGTTGATTATACTGACTTTAATTCTTCTGACCGATCTTTGAAGCTAGAAACGTTTAGAAATGTATTAGATGATCTACTCTCAGATGAAGAATTTGCTACTAATGCAAACCAATATGATCCTGCTGAACCAATTGATCCAGAGAAGTTAAATAACCGTCAAAAGGGATTTAGAGATACTGTCACCCAATTACAACGTGCATTTGCGCTAGTGGCTACAACAACTGAAGCACAAGCAATTTCCGAAGAATTAGCATTCTTTGTTGCATTAAAAAATGCCATGATTAAAATGCAAGTAACTGGTGAAGGTGGCGGTGAGCAATCTATAGATTATCGAATGCGTCAACTGTTGGATAAGTCTATTATTCCTGGTGAGGTTGTTGACTTGTATAAGCAGCTTGGCTTAGAGCGTCCAGAACTGGATTTGTTATCTGATGAATTTTTAGCTGAAGTACAAAGTATGCCTCAGAAGAATGTAGCGTTAGATTTGCTAGAACGATTACTAAAGGGTCAGGTAAAAGCATTAACGCGTACTAATTTAGTTAAGGCTAGAAAGTTTGATGAAATGCTAGCTGATTCCATTGAATTATATAATGCTCGTGGTCTAACTACTGAAATTGTGATTAGACAATTAATTGAAATGGCGAAAGATATTAATAAGGCTCAAAAAGAAGGTGAAGATCTTGGACTATCACCAGAGGAAGTTGCATTTTATGATGCATTATCTGATCATGATAAAGCTCGTGAGGAGATGGGAGAAGAAAAGTTACATCAATTAGCAGCCAAATTAGTTGAAGAGGTTCGTAAGAATACAGGGACTGATTGGATTAGACGTGAATCGGCACGTGCACAAATGCGCGTAGCAGTTAAAAGGTTGCTACGTCAATTTGGATATCCACCTGATTTTGCTGCAGAAGCAATTGAGACGGTTGTTACCCAGGCTGAAAAGATGGCAATGAATGAAATATAACTATTGTGGAAATTATTAATAAAAAATTTATATGTGAGTAATTAATGTTATGGACACTAGAATTGAAGAATTAAAAACCGGGATTATACAATTAACGCCAATTGGAAGAATTGTGATCTATGAAAATCTTTTTATAGAGAGTTTGTAGATGATAGAGATGGGAAGAGGTTCATATAAGTAAGCAAATTAGATAATAGACATTGAATCTGGTAAAGAAGTGCTACAAATAACAACTGTGGTACTTTTTTGCATGATTTATTTACAATGTACCTAATCTAACGTATTTTGTGACATAAGGTCACCTCCTGAATGTATTACCTGACTATTTATACTGAGGTAACCTAATCATCCAGAGTTGCATAATAGAAAGCAATAAAATCGTTTCAAAAACCGAACTGTTTTGAAGCATCAAATACATATTTTATTTATGACAGGATAACCTGTTAAAAAATTTGTATTGGAGAAACAGACAATGGAATATGCAGTGGTATATGATATGGTTGGGCAGTATGTTGTGCCAACAATTACAAAATGGGCAGGTGATGGAACCAATGACCAACTGTATAAAACATTTGAAGGGGCAGTTGATGTCATCGCGTTACGTCCAACGACAGATGACAAAATAGGATATGACGCTTGGGTTCGTGATGATGCCTTAGCGACCGGTATTGCAAGTGCCTATCGCGTGCAATTTGGTCAAGAATATTTTGGGATGGCTTTGCTACCACAGGTAGGAACAGGGTTAGTTGTGTTAGGTACAGATGATGTGGGGCATACAAGCGGACTAACAGCTGAACAAGCACAAGAAGTACAAAAAAAGCTAATTATTACAAAATGGTCGACAAATCTGTGATTATTATGCGGATACTAAATTTTATAGACACATATTTTGACATTGTATAACAATGATGTATAAGTAATGAGAACTAGCCAGATGAGGTTGGTTCTTTTTTGCATAGGAGGAAGATATGGATGTTACACGTATAGTGCCAGAAATAGAATTAGATATCGTATATTTGGCCGTGAGTTTGCTAGACATGCAAAATGTGCAACGAATAGATTTTTCAGGATTGGATAATGTCAGACTGGATATTGATGAGATGGAACCAACTATGGTGCCATCTTTTTTATTATCTCAGCAGACAGTCAATTGTTTTATGTTAGCTGGTACGATCAATCAAAAAGAAGAGTTGTTGGTAGTCGTTTATTGTGATTTGGATGGTAATTATATTGGTAAAGCAGCTTTGTATCATGGAGACGTTGCCTTTGAAAAGAAAGTGGTTGAAAACACATGGCAGTAGATATTATCTCAATTATTGTGAAAGAAATGATGATTGCAGTTGGCAAAGCATTAATTGAAGTAAGTGCCAGTTTACGTTAAGTGAATTGGTTATACTTTTCATGCAATGACGCAAAAATTGGTTAGATAAAGCATCCTAAAAATGGGGATGCTTTATTTTTTTATCATTTATAGAAGGAGGTCATAAGAATGAAATTACCTAAGGGAATTGATTTAATGCCCAGTGGCAAATATAAGGCGACGGCTAGTATTGGGTCAGGTAACACACGTAAGCGTAAATCGAAAAGTTTTACAACAGTGAGTGAAGCAAAAATATGGATGCAAGAAATGAATGCCGATATGCATTCAGGGACAACCTATGTTGGCGATGATGCCAAAATTACGGATGCTTATAATGAATGGGTGGCTACTTTTGTGACTAGTAAGGTCAGTCCAGCAACTGAAAAAGGCTATTATTTTACAGGAAAGATCCTTGCCAAGTATTGTGAAGGTTGGTTAGTGAAAACGTTAGATAGGCGGCACTGCCAAAAGTTGTTCAATCAATTAATCGCTGATAACTATACCAAAAATACAATTAAGAAAATCAAGGTACATGTCGGAAAGTATTGTCGTAGTTTGGTTACAGAAGGGGTTATCAAGCGAAATCCCATGCAAGAAATAGACATTCGAGGCGCACGCTTAGGTAAGGATGCCAATCAAAAATTTATTAGTATCGGTCAGTACAAGCAATTGTTGCAAACACTAAAACAACGACCAATATCACAGATGACACCTTACACGATGGTTATACTGGTTATTTTGTGTACCGGTATGCGAGTAAGTGAGGCCATTGACTTACGACAGGATGATCTTGACGAAATCAAACTGACGTTACGCGTTGACTCAAGTTATTCACGAACGGTGCACGATAGTAAAGCACCTAAGACCAAAAATTCATATCGAACCATACCCATACCCAAATTTTTATTGCAGCGCTTAAGAGAATGGCGGTTTGAACAGAATCGCTTGTTAATGCTAAATGGTCATCGAAATCACGAGCAACATTTATTCATCACCAAGTTTGGTAATGTGCCAGATGCAAGCAGTGTGAATTACTATGTGCAAAAGCTAGAACATACAATCTGCCAGATACCAGTGGGGCAAACAACCTCAACGCATTCACTTCGACATACTTACGCAAGTTATTTATTATCACGTGAGGGTGGTAATCAGTCATTACAGTATGTCGCTAATGTATTAGGTGATACCCAAGCAATGGTACAAGAAGTGTATGCGCATTTGATGCCAGAAGAAAAAGCATCACAAGCCAATGTGGTTCGTGATGCTTTGGAAGTTATTTAATATGGGTTAATTGTCGTGCATATCACCTTTTGTGTAAATTTTTTTAACCGACAGCTTCTTTGGATTGCCTTCAGTTGAAGAAATAGTAGTAGAAAGCATATTGCTTTCTTTTTTTTGTGCAATCAAATCTAAAATATCCTGGGCGGTAATAACAACATCAGTATTCAAAAGACTATTCATCATACGCTCAAGGAATATACCATCTTGGTCAGTTAGTAGCGGGTCGCGAGAGTTCGCAAGCATGCCAAAGTTTACGTTCTTGTATTCATGCAAGAACATGAACAGCTTGGATGACCATTCTTTAGTTGTTGCGTAAAGCAGCCAAGTATCAATTGGGGCGCGGGTAATTGACCTATCAGCATTTGCCAAATTAAGAAGTACTGGTTGATTACGCAATAGGTCAAAAGTATAGTTAAATTTTCTAATGCCCAAACGAATATTCTGCATTTTAGTGTTGAAATCTTGAATTATGTGATTATCAGTAAAGTTATATGGGTCTAATAGCGCAGACAAATCACCAGGGATAAAGTCATTCAACTGATCTAAAATAGCAGAAAATTGTTCAATATCACGGATCGAGGCCGCTTTAATTTGATGATTCAGGTACATAGTGGCTGCTGCAAATTTGAATTTACTGATTGAATTGATATTTGGCTTATCGTTACTGAAAGAGGCTAGCTCTGGTAGGTCAGTTACGTCCAGGTGGTACAGGTCCAAGAAAGCTAATAATGCTTTTGTAATAAAAAATTGATTAGATTGTGTTACTGAAATTTGTGATAAATGTAACTCATTATCAGCATCCTCTCTGCTAAAGCAAACGTCCAAGGGCAAGGCCAATAAGAACATGCTGTAAATTTTAACCATCGAGTTTAATAATGACAGTGGTTCTTTCAATTTGGTCTGCAAATCCGTAATTTCTTCAGAGAACGGCTGATTGTTTATGATTGCAAATTGTTTTTGAGCATGCAAGTCATTTAAATCATCCCAAGTAGTTTCCTTGAAGTTATGATAATTAAAGTCACGCCTAAATCTTTGAATGGATTCACGATTTGATGGCAAAAGTTTCCTCCATTCAGAAAATCGCTTGTCTAATATATCTTCAACGTATTGGGAAGGCAATGAGTGAAATATGAATAAGGGAATTAATAGCGCATCGACAGGACTGTTCTTATCTAGTTCATAAAAAGTGTAAAAATTTTTTTGTGTTTTCATTGCGGTATGCCAGTCACGCTTGTAGATACTACTTAGTTCAAACGAATCATCATCATCATGTCCAATATCTAGTTCATCATGAACATAATTGCGTATTTCACTGTTACTTGCAAAAAGGTGGGGATTAATATCGTGAGGCATATGTTTTTTGGAATTATTACAGATATTAACTATAGGCTGGTACTTATCAAAGCTTTCAGTGTCGCCCGATTTTAAGCCACTTTTATTGTTAAGACTATCTACCTTCATACCAACATAAAGACTTAAAAATAATACTTGCTTCTTTTCAAACGTTATAAAATTCATTTTCGCTACCTTTTATATATTTATAGTATTTGTAAGTATTGAGGATTTTACTGGAGATACGTAACGTTTATTCTTTCACAACCTGATTGTATATTGAATAGTGTACCAGGTACAAGAAATTGAACAGTTGTTGATCAGCACTGGGTTATGTTTATTTTACAAAAAAATTCAGGAGGATAATATGGTTAAAAATTTTTTAGTGGACGAATCGTTTAATGAGCTTATACTACCTCAACTTAATTCAAGAGGTTTTACCATTAATTATTATCAAATCATTCAGGATTATCTCAGTGACAAGTTAATAATAGATGATACATTTGAATTTCGAAGATGGTCTACTGGATTATTAAATATGCAGGGTCGAGTAATTGACGAGACTGCTGGAGTTGTACATGTTGTTGGTAGGCACGAGGCATATGCGAATATTCCCATGCAGATAAATTGTAGTGCGCCAAACACGCAAGCTATCCCCAAATGGTGCCGAGATTATTTAGTTGCACCTACGGGAAGACGATTTGTTGCATTGGACATTGGCTCTGCTGAGCCTCGTGCGTTAGCTGGTGTTGCTGATGATGAAAAATTGCGAAGCGCAATCTCTGAAGGCCTGTACGAGTCCATTGGCATGTCATTATTGAAAAATACAGACATTGAATTACCTCGTAAAATGGTCAAGCGGTTGTTTATGGGATACCTCTTCGGGCAGTCCCTAGGTGGGGTTATTACTACTTTAGCAGAAATTTCGCTGGATGCTGGATGTGCTCGTCAAATTTTTCAAGAACTTCAGGGGTTATTTCCAAAGTCGGCAACGTTTTTACAGACAGTAAGCTTGAAAAATTTTGCATACTTACAGGGGCAGTATACAGATATTGATGTGTCTGATAAGCGCCGCAACCAACGTAGATCGTATGCCGCGTCTAGTATTGTCGCCGCATTGGTAAAAAGATGGGCAGTCAGATTAAGCGAAATGCACTCAGATTGGTGGGTTCACGAAATTCCGCGGGATGCATTGTGGCTTTCTGTTCCAAAGCAGCAAAGAAACGAAGATATTTTAGTAATAGCAAGGAAAAGTTTGAAGATGGCTCTTACGGATTGCCAATTTGAAGGCTTTCCGTTTGATGATAAGGTAATAACCTTGAAAGGGATAGGTGCATAGAATGGAACTTGGAACAAGTGTTACAAAGAGACTACCAAATAATGGTGATCTGGTAGATGTAATTTTAACAGGTATTAATACTCATACGGAGTTTAATGAGTTCAATGGGGAGGTCCGATGGCGTGCCTACTTACTTGACTTTAAACCAAAGGACGGTATGATCTTACCCTTTACTGTGAGGGAATATTTGACTGACAATTTGGATGATTCATTTCAAACTATTAATCCGCATTTTCGTCAATTTATTGACAGGTGTAATAACTTCGCTTTAAAGAAATATGGTGTAGATAGGTATGATTCAAAGTATTTGGTTAACGCAGAGTTTACTGTGAAGGTGAACTACGATCGAAATTTGCGACCTTCCTTCGAGTTGGTCAAGATTAATGAAATTCCAGCATTAAATAAAAGTAACGGGACTAATGGTATTGGTTTCATGGGGGCGGGCAATGATTAAAACTCAGACACTGCAAAGTGATATAGAACATTTTGTATCGCCAGTCCTATCACAAGATAAGATACTAGCTATTCAAAAGTTCGAGAATTTACATTTGTCAGAGCAACAACTTGGTTTCATAACTAATTTAGCCGCGCAAGAACTATCCAATGGCTTAGTGCAGTTATCCGAAACATATGGACCTAAGCTGGTGCTGTTACTAAAAAGATACCTTTCGCAAGGGTTAAACGTAGAGCTAGTGGACGCTAATGAACAAGTTGTTTCAAATGAATTAGTTGCACAACTCAGATTGTTTTTACAGAAGGTTGTGTATGCCCAACTCTGTATACCAATCCAAAAAAATAATCGAAGAAGCATTGCTGATGGTAGTAAAATTGCATTTGGCATCAGGTCAATTGTTCAAGTTGTCGTTGATACGAACCAAACTGTTTCAACTGATAATGCACGTATTTATTGTGAAAATACTGGGCTGTATGAGCCTTTAGAACAGCATTTTGGGTCATTTTGGACAGTATTAATGACAAGAATATTGGGCATTCATATTAATCAGAATATTGAAAATGAAATTTTAACCTCGCTTGTTAGAATTGCTGAACGTTTTGATTTTCGCCGGTTTAATCGCAATTTTGTTGGGGTCGGTAATGGGGATCTGGACTTGGATTCATTTGAAATTGTGGCTAGCTCAGCCTCACATTTTATTACTTATCGCTTGCCAGTTAGTCCTAATCAGAAGAACATAAATATCACACCTGCTTGGCAGCAGTGGTTGAATACACAATGGGGTGATGATGCTGAAACACAAATTTTCTTATTAGAATGGACGGCTGTGCAGATACTACCGCAATCGGTAGGTCAATTTGTTCTATTTTATAATGATGGCTCGGGTGGTAAGACAGTTTGGATGAATGTTGTTAGGAATGGCCTTTTGGGTCCGGAAAATGTTGCGACAGTAACTGCAGATAAATTTCGCCATAATTTTGGTCCTAGCATGCTTCTGCGTTCTGACTACACCATGAAACTCGCCAATTTGGTTGATGAATCACCTAACGACTTTGATATGAGTTTCTTGAAAAAGGTTGCTGATCCGTCGTCATATTTAACAATTGACATAAAAAATCGTCAATCAATAACCTGTTCGCTAGCCATCAAAATGACTTTTGCTACTAACTCTCTAGATTTGAGAATTGGCGGTGAATCAAATTACGGTACCTTTCGAAAACTCGCATTGGTATATTTTCCGAAGCGAATTTTACCTAGTGAACAGGATAGCACGATAGAACAGCGTATGATTGGTGAAATGGATGATATGGCTGGATTGCTATTGCATATTCTTCGAAAGATGAGGGATCGTAAGAGCTTTCAACCAATTGAATCCGCAAGTATGTTGACCTGGAAAAATGACTTCTTTAATAAGTATGGTAATAGTCCAATGTCTATTGTGTCAGAATTTATTGATGAGCGGGTCACGATTGATGCTGGAAAGCTTGCTAATTCAAGGCAGATTAAGGCTTGTTTTGATGAGTATATTCAAGTCAATAATCTTGAAAAGGGTAAATTTCATTCTGACCAACTATTTTGGAAAGAATTTAAGCGGGTAATGCGTGAGAAGGGTTACAATCCCGTTTCGCGTAAGTCCAATAGTATTCGTATATATGATGGGCTATCAGTCTTAACGACTGAAGAATTAAATGCAAGTGTTAATGAATAAAATGATAGGGGTTAAAAAATGACTAAAACGATCGATAATGAAATGGAAATTTTATTGAGTGCTTCAGAGGCTGCGATGCTATTGGGAGTCTCAAGAGCTACTTTTAAGGATATGGTCCACCAATATGATTTGCCAAGACTGCGAGTAAATAAAGCAATTAAGTATCCCAAAAAAGCTTTATTGGAGCGCATTAATCACATCGCTACTCATTTTCAAGAGTATTTATCGTTAGAAGATTTGTTAGCATAATCAGGAGCGCGGTATGCAGAAATTAGCTAATGGACGGTATAAGGCCACGATTTCAGTGGGAAGTGGTGAGTTCAGACGCCGTAAAAGTAAAACCTTTGATACTTTGACTGATGCTCAAAATTGGGAATCAAAGATGAAACTTATTAAGGGTGATTCAAGGATATTGCAGGCTAATCATATTTTAGTACATGTGGCCTTTGATGCTTACATTGAGAAATACAAATTTCAATCTGTTGAAGCGGCGACATATCAAGGATATTTAGCGACAAGCAAACTCCTGAAAAGAACAATTCCTAATCTGACGTTGAGTGAGGTATCATATAGCACAATACAAAAGATATTTGATCAACTGAAACGGCAAGGTTTATCAAAACCAACACTGTTGAAGCATCGTAGCAATTTGCATGCATGTTTTGCGATGCTTGTGCAAGAAGAAATGTTGGCACATAATTATGTTGATTTAGTTGATTGTCGTATTCCCAGAAAAATCACTCTGAATACTAAGGCACGAGTACTTTCCATCAAACAATATCAAGAGTTAATCGAGTATCTAAGTAATTTGAAAATACCAGAGATGAGGTGGTGGCACGCTTTGATGTTGCTAATGTTCACAACAGGTCTTAGAACGCAAGAGGCCCAAGAAATAAGAATTAGTGACATTGACTTCGAAAAGAATTGTGTGCGTGTTAACAAGGCTTACTGCCGTATATCGCATGCAACGAAGGTCACTAAGACGGAACGTTCAAATCGAGTAGTTCCAATCCCACATAAGGTTATTATTAAGCTGATGGAATGGCATCGTTATCACAAGATTAGTAATGGCACAGATAATGAGGCATACGTTATTTTGAATGACGCAAAAAGGGTGCCAGATTCGGCCACTTATAACTATCATTTCAAGGCAGTTTTGCATGATGTGTTAGGCATTCCACTGGGAGAATGTATTTCACCGCATGGTGCCAGAAGAACCTACGTTAGTGTGATGCTCTCACCTGATTTTGGCGGATTGACTCTTGATGGTATTGCTAAAATTGTTGGTGATACACCAGCTGTTGTAGAAACTTTTTACCATGAGATAATGCCTGAGACAAATATTCGCGAAACTAAACAAGTATTGAGTAAGTTCAGCCAACTAATCAAATAACAAATAAGTCGATCAGCAAATGGTGATGTTGCTGGTCGGCTTATTTTTTTGTATTTGGGGTTATTGGGTACATTGGGCATAGCTTTTTGATTAGGTCGAGGGGTGTTAGCATCAGAAAAATTGTTTGTTGTCTATTAATAGGAAAGGTATATATTGATATAGATAGCAGAAGGCCGGGACATTTTCGTCTCGGCCTTCTGCTGTTATAGATAGAAATAAATTAGTTAATTAGTGTGTGAAATCAATGACCATACGACCAACAATTTGATTGTTCTTCATTTCATCAATGATATCATTAATCTCAGATAGCTTACGGGTGTGGACCATTGGCTTCACACGATGTTCAGCACCAAATTGGAATGTTTCTGCTAAATCTTGACGAGTACCAACTAGTGATCCAGCAACTTTAATACCATCTAGCACTGTCTTTGAAATGTTCAATCCCATATTTCCCTTAGGTAAGGCGATAGCGACCAACGTACCATCAGGGCGTAATGCGTCAACGGCTGTTGTAAATGAATCTGGACTAACTGCTGTGATGATGGCACTGTGAACACCACCAACTTTATCTTGCAACAGTTGTGAGGCATCTTCGTTGCGAGAATTGATAGTTAAATCAGCACCTAATTCCTTAGTAGCGGCTAGTTTTGCATCATCAATATCTACCGCAGCAACGTGAGCGCCAAAAACATTATGAGCATACTGTACCGCTAAATTACCTAAACCGCCAGTACCGACAACTTCAACCCATTGGCCAGGCTTTAGATCACCAGTCTTCAGACCTTTATAAACGGTCACACCAGCACAGGTCAATGACGTTGCTTCGATTGGATCAAGACCCTCAGGAACCTTAACTGCATAGTCCGCTGGGACGATGCATTCTTCAGCCATGGCACCATCAACATTAAATCCTGAATTTTCTACATTTCGACAAAGGGTTTCACGGCCAGTTGTACAATACTCACAATGACCACATCCTTTGTAGAACCAGGCAATTGATACCCGATCACCAATTTTTAAGCTGGTTACACCGTCAGCAATCTTAGTTACTTTACCAACGCCTTCGTGACCAATAATGCGACCTGGTACTTTACCAAAATCACCAGCAGCGACATGTAAATCTGTGTGACATAGACCACAATATTCCATTTTTACAAGTGCTTCACCATATTTCAAATCCCGTAGTTGAACATCTTTAATATCAACATATCCATCACAATTATCTCTGACAACGGCTGCTTTCATAGTAATTTCCCCCAAATTATTTATTGACATTTAAACATTTAAAGCATATCAAAAAAGACAAAAAAGGTAAAGTGAAAACAATACAAATAATCACAAAAATACTACTTATTTTATTTAACAATATGTTAAACAAAATCATCATTTCTGTATAGTGTAATTTTAATTAAATATGTGTATTCTAGGGGTAAGGAATACGGATTAAGCAGTATTTCTTAAAGATTTTGATTTGAAAGACCATGGTTTATTGCATTGAAGAGGGGGGAATAATTTATGAATTACAGTAGTGGTAATTTTGAAGCATTTGCACACCCACGAAAGCCAGTCGGTGTTGATCAAAAGTCGGCTTATATTGTCGGTGGTGGTCTAGCAGGCTTGGCCGCAGCAGTATTCTTGGTTCGTGATGGTCAAATGCCAGGTAAGCAAGTTCATATTTTAGAAGAATTGTCTGTACCTGGTGGTTCGTTAGATGGTACTGAACGACCAAATATTGGGTTGGTCACTCGGGGTGGCCGTGAAATGGAGAATCATTTTGAAACGATGTGGGACATGTATCGTTCAATCCCATCTTTAGAGATTCCCGGGGCATCATATTTAGATGAATTTTATTGGTTAGATAAAGATGATCCAAATTCTTCAAATACGCGTTTAATTTATAAACGAGGACAACGCGTGCCAACTGATGGTCAGTACACCTTAGATGAGAAGTCAGTTGAGCTCATCAAGTTAATCATGACACCGGAATCAAAACTTGGGCGCACAACAATTGAAGAATTTTTCTCACCTGAATTTTTTGAGAGTAATTTCTGGATGTATTGGGCAACGATGTTTGCTTTCGAAAAATGGCATTCAGCCATTGAAATGCGCCGTTATACAATGCGTTTTATTCATCATATCGATGGGTTACCTGATTTTAAAGCATTGAAATTCAATCGATACAATCAATATGATTCAATGGTTTTACCAATCATAAAGTATCTTGAGGGATTTGGAGTCGACTTCCAATATAATACGACAGTAGACAATATTGATGTTGATATTAATGATGATGATCGCACGAAAACGGCACGTAAGTTATTCATGCATGTAGATGGTGAACAACAGGAGCAGCAATTAACACCGAATGATTTAATATTTGTGACAAATGGCTCGATTACTGAGAGCACCACATATGGTTCTCATTATGAAGCAGCACCAGTTACCAATGAATTAGGTGGTAGTTGGACACTTTGGAATAATCTTGCCGAACAATCAAATGAATTTGGTCATCCAGCAGTATTTTATGACAATTTACCAGAAAAAAGCTGGCATGTGGCAGCAACAGTAACGATTAAGAATAGTGAGCTGGAACCTTACATTGAGCGTTTAACGAATCGTGATTTACATGATCATAAAGTCAATACGGGTGGTATTGTAACGATTACAGACTCTAATTGGCTGATGAGCTTTGCAGTCCACCGTCAACCACATTTTAAACAACAGTCTGAAAATGAAATTGTGGTTTGGCTATATGCTTTGTATTCCGACACACAGGGAAACTTTGTTGATAAGACAGTTGTTGAAAGTACAGGTGAAGAAATTACACAGGAGTGGTTATATCATTTGGGTGTACCGGAAACAAAAATTAAAGCACTGGCAAAACAGGATAATATTAATACAGTTCCTGTTTATATGCCATTTATTACGTCATACTTTATGCCAAGAGTTGCCGGTGATCGACCAGCAGTTGTACCAGATGGATCAGTGAACTTGGCATTTATTGGTAATTTTGCCGAATCACCAACACGTGACACGGTCTTTACAACAGAGTACTCAATTCGAACAGCAATGGAGTCTGTATATACGTTACTAAATGTTGAACGGGCAGTGCCGGAGGTGTTTAATTCAGTATATGATATTCGAACATTACTGCGTGCAATTTACTATATGAATGATAAAAAGAAGCTAGCTGATATTGACTTGCATATACCAAAGTTAGTTCAAAAAACAGCATTGCATAAAATTGATGATACTTGGGTAGCGGAGTTGTTGAAAGAAGCTGGGTTGCTTTAATCGAATATTGAAAGAACGTTAGAAAATGAAGTTGGGACCAACGAATAGGTGCCAACTTTTTATTTTAAGCTTGGTTTATAGAATAATGTGAAAGCGCTATAATAAGCAACAAGAAGATAAGGAGGAGATTATGGGTCAAAAAAATCATCAGGGAAGATGACGGTATGACATTGATTAGTGCCTCGCAAGCCGCCAAAATGTTGGGAGTATCACGGGCAACATTTAAACAGTTATCTGACTTATATGAGTTCCCACGAATTAAGGTAGGTCGAGCTATTAAATTTCCAAAACGGGGGTTGTTGGATAAGGTAGACTATGTTGCAACCAACTATCAAGAGTTTTTACCACTTGATGATCTATTATAAGAAGGATAGATGATATGCAAAAAATTAGTAGTGGCAAATACAAGGTTGTCATTTCTTCAGGTAGTGGTACTAATCGTGTCAGAAAGAGTCGGACTTTTGCAACTAAAAGGGAGGCGTTAGCATGGGAAGGTAAGATGCAGCTATTACGTAGTACAACGCGCACAATAAACTATGCTAATGTGTCATTTTGTTCAGCGTTTGAAGTATTTATCTTAAAGTATAAGCGACCTGGGTTGTCAGCAGCGACGTATAAGTCGTATGAGAGTACATTGCGAATGCTATCCAGACAAGTACCGGATCTGAAGTTGGGTAATTTGAATCATGATATGATGCAAAAATTATTCAATAGATTAGGAAAATCTGGACTATCAAATCGTAGTTTGCGGAAACATAAGAGCAATATCAGCGCAGCTTTGAGCATGCTTGTCCAACATGGTGTCTTATTGAAAAACTATGTCGCCTTAGTTGATTGTCGAAGCGCTGCTAAAAATAGGCCGCCAAAAGAGATGAGTGTGCTATCAATTACGCAATATAGGCGTTTAGTGAGTTATCTTAATCAAAAAGAGGTATCAAAACTTGATTGTTGGCAAATGCTGATTTTAGTCATGTTGTCTACGGGGCTACGTACGCAGGAAGCACAAGCTCTAACTGCAGATTGCTTAGACCTAGATAATCAGACACTAACTGTTAAACAAGCCTGGTCCCGGGCAAGTCATTCGATAAAAGAGCCCAAAACAAGGCATTCATATCGGACAATCAAGATACCACAATCACTACTTAATAAGTTAGTGACTTGGGATAATATCCATAATCAGACTCATGATGATAACCACTTACTCATTAGAAATGACAATGGTTGTGTACCTGATTCGGCATCATTGAATTACCATTTTCGACAGATACAACAAGACGTTTTGGGAATGGATCCTAGTGATTGTATTGCCCCACACGGTTTGCGAAGGACATTTGCATCTGTGATGCTTTCCAAAGATTTCGGTAACATGAGTGTGGAGGTGGTTAGCCAAATCTTGGGAGACACTATTGCAGTGGTCAATGAATTCTATCGCAAGGTCATACCAGAAACTATTAATACTGAAGTTACTAACATGATTCAACAATTAGACGGTATTGCGTAGTCATATAATATGATGAAAAAGCATGAAGTGATAAGCTTCATGTTTTTTTGTATATAGGAGTTGTTAGGATGACGTTTCATTGAATTAATGAATATCAATAAAGAGTTTTGATAATCTATAGAAAATAAGTTTTTAGTCTTTATTATTTTCAAAGACATTAAAAAAATGCTTGACTACAAAGCTATTGACGTCCTGTTTATTAATTTTTTTCGGTGATAAAAGCCAACTACTAAAGATAGCAATAACAACATTATAAAAAAGTTCTACATTAGCCGGATTGTTTATGTCAATGTTTGCAAATTCAGTTAATTTAATTTCATGTAATCGTACATTAAGCAATTGTTGAAAACGATAGTGAAATTGATCTAATTGCGTAATAATATGTTGAAAAAGTAAGAAATTGTCTTCAATTACTTGCAACAAAACAAGAAATTCATTATAAGGGTTAATATTTAATGGCCTATTAATAGTTGTTATCTTTTCTTCCACAAGTTCAATAATTAAGTCTTCAAAAGACGGAAAATGGCGATAAAAGGTACTACGATTGATGTGAGATAACTTCGAAATTTGTTCGACAGTTACTTTATTTAGTTGATGAGTGGTAAAAAGTTCTTCAGCGACAGTTAATATTTTTTGATGGGTAATTTTCGATTTTTTCATACTAAAAGTTTAACATAGTTTTTAAAAATGAGACATTCATCTCATTTTGTTTCTTTTCTTGCGTTGTTAATCCTGTTAGAATATCTAACATATTGTAGAGAAGAGGAAGAGGTATGGTTCGAAAAACATTTAATTGGTTATCAGATAAGGTAATTCATGCACCTAAAAGGATTATTGCTTTAGTACTAGTTATAACAGCATTCCTGGCTATTGGATTACCCAATATTCAAATTAAAATGGGAAATGATGTTTTTGTTAATACAAATTCAGCAATTTATAAAGATACAGAAACCTATCAAAAACAATTCGGTGGTGATAATGCTTTCCTTTTATTAACGGCGGATAATAAGAATGATTCGTTAGTTAATCATAAAACCTTTGCTAAAGTCGCTGCCATTGAAAAAGATGCGCAATCTAAGGATCATATCGTTCGCACAACGAGCGTTGTATCACTTCTAAATGAAGAATTACAAAGTTCAGGCGCTGAACAATTAATGAATCAAAGTAGCAATACCGATGCGAAAAAACAGGAAAAATTGCAAAAAGATTTAATGGCTAATCTTTCAAAGAAGGATAGTCAGAAAATTCAAGAGCAATTAATGGCATCTTTGTCAGCAGAGCAAAAGGGTAAAGTTTCAAAATTTACACAAGCTATTTTAACAACAGAACAAAGGAGCCAACTTGCCACGCAAGGATCACAGGCTAATTTGAATAGTTTGTTAAATGCAAATCAACAAAAACAAGTTATGGGTTATGTGCAAACAATACTGGATACAACTCAAAAGCAAAATTTAGCTAAGAGTATGTTAAATGCTTTGCCAAGTGTTGAAAAAATGACAACCCCACTATTGCAAGATTTGTTACTCAAAGATGGTAAGGTTACTGGCCAACTCTCAGCATTGTTACCTAAAAATGGGCGTCATTTAATGCTTAATCTAACGATTGATAAATCTGATATGGATACCGATGTCGCAGTTTCAAAGGATTTGAAGAAAGTGATATCAAATCATAAAATAGATGGTGTGAAAATGCGATTAGCCGGCCAACCGGCAATTATGGGAGAAATTTCAGGTGAGGTTATGACTACCATGGCCATCATGCTTGGATTAGCTGTCGTAATGATGGTTATTATCCTATCGATTGTTTTTTCCGCTCGACGTCGTCTACTTTCACTATTGTTTGTCTTGGTTGGTTTAGTTTGGACATTTGGTATTATGGGATGGTTGAACATTTCATTAACGTTGGCAACTATGGCAACTTTGCCAATTCTCATTGGATTAGGTACAGATTTCGGAGTCCAATTCCAAAATAGGTACGAAGAAGAATATCGACAAAGTAGAGATTATCAATTGTCCGTGCACAATGCATTGATGGCAATGGGGCCAGCAGTTGGTAGTGCGTTAGTTGTCATGATCTTTGCATTCTTAACAATGTACCTATCTAAGGCGCCAATGATGCAACAATTTGGATTGACTTTGGCAATCGGAGTGTTTGCGGTCTATATTGTTGAACTATTGTTGATGTTTACGTCTCTTTCAATAGCTGATAGGCATAATCCTGAATTAAAAAAGTCAGCTAAAAAAGAAAGTATGATTGGCCGTTTCTTAGGTCGGTATGCAACCTTTGTGACAAAGCATGCTTGGCCCGTTGTCATTATTGGGATTCTGTTAGGTGTTGCTGGTTTTGCTGTAGAAAGTAAAGTACCAGTCGAAACAGATATGACTCATATGATTCCACAAAGTATGCAGGGCCTAAAAAACACGAATTATCTTCAAGATCAAGTGGGATCTACAACATACCTAAATTATATGGTTGAAGATGATGATGTGACAAATAAACAGGTTTTGGTAGATACTAATAAATTAGCTAAGCAAATTAATAAAAAGTATGATGATGTATTGTCGGTAACAACGTTAGAATCATCATCTGCTCAGTTGAGTGGCGCATCTACTGATAAATCACAGTCAAAAATTAATGCAGATTTAAAGAATATTCCAAATGTTATGCGAGCACAACTGGTAAGCAAGAATCATCATTACAGTACCATTCAATTTAAAATTGATGATAAACTTTCATCAGCTGATCAAAACAAGTTAATGAAAAAGATTAATCATGATATCAAACAAGCAACAAAAGGTAAGAGTTATAAGATTTCGCCAGCTGGTGCACAGGTTATGATGTTAGTGGGATTGGATAATATTTCTTCTAATCGAACATTGATGATGGTTGCGGGTGTGCTAATAATAGTTATTGTATTATTCTTAATTTACCATCGCTTAAGTCATGCGTTATTACCAGCATTCCCTATCGTCATTGTGTTGGGAATGTCACCGTTGACATTATTCTTACTAGGAAAATCATATAATCCTCTAACACTAGGATTGAGTGCCTTAGTTTTGGGTATTGGAACCGAATTTACAATTTTGATATTAGAACGTTATCGAGAGGAACTTGTTAATGGTCTATCAGTAAGGGAATCAATGATTACCGCTGTGAAGTCTGTTGGTTCGGCGATTACCGTTTCTGGATTGACCGTTGTTGGTGGATTCTTTGCGATTATCTTTGTTAGTTTCCCAGTTTTGAGTTCGTTTGGACTAATTACAGTTTTGGATACAGCATATGCTCTCATTGCAGCATTAACATTGTTACCCGCAATGACTGTGATTACTCAAGGTAAAGAAGACAAACATATGAAACGACATGGACTAATGTGAATTCTGAAATAATGTTAATGATAAAATTATAAATTTGTATTAAAAGGGGTGTTAGGATTGTTAGGGTGACGTTTCATGATAGATCAACTTTATGGTTTTGAAAATATAGGTCTATTATATGTAGGAAACTGTTCAAAATTGACTTCAAAAATGACGACAAATGGCACTTGAAATAGTCTACTTGTCGCTCGTATGTCGCTTGCTATCAACGTTTTCATTGAATTAATAAGCACCGATAAAGAACTCGTGAAGAATACAAAGAAATCATTGCTAAGTAATTAGCAATTAAAAGAACCTTACTAATTTCGGTTAGTAGGGTTCTTTTTTGTTGGTTTGATAGAGGGGATGATTATTAGTTGTATGCTAAGTGTTGGAGTATGAACCAATATTTTTAAGTTGATTTAGAAAGGTTAACACAAGCATTTTATAATTAAAAAGCATCAGAATGAAGGCAAGATTCTTCGTTCTGACGCTTATGTTTAACTGGATTTTGTTTTTATAGAGAACTTATTCTTAATTTGTGAGCTTACTATAACCTGCTTTTAAACTAGTTTTTATATTTAAAGTGTCACTCAATTTAATTTACTGTCAGAATCACAGACTAAATATTGATTTCCCCATTTTTTCATTGCAAAAATAATTGGCATGAGCGATCGACCTTCTTCAGTCAGGGAATATGAAGAGGTCACTTGGTTATCACTGCTATATTTATTATTAAATACTAGACCGTTACTAATTAATCTATCTAGTTGTTGCTTGAGTACTTTTCGGCTGGCTAACATCGTCTTGTGTAATTCTTCAAAACGATACGGATGATCAGCAAGTGTCAACATGATAGTTGGCACCCACTTTTTACCAATCAAATTGGTAGTTGTTTCGACGGGACAACTAAATAATTGTTGATTTGCTAAGTATGTTTTTACCATGAAGAATACCTTATTTCTCTAGTTACTTTAAAGTTCCTAATTGTTTACTTTCCTCTCTGTAATTATACTATAGATAAAATTACTAAAAGACAAGGGGTCATTGATTATGAAACATTTTGAGAATATTATTATCGGTTTCGGTAAAGCCGGTAAGACACTTGCGGGATCATTAACAAAAAATGGGCAAGAAGTTCTACTGATTGAAAAAGATTCTGCAATGTATGGTGGTACTTGTATTAATGTTGCTTGTCTACCTTCTAAGAATATGATAATCAATGCACAGCATGGTACGGACTATGATGAAGCAATCGCCACTAAAAATAGACTGGTTGATAAATTAAGAAATAAAAACTATCATAAGGTTGCTGATCAAGAAAATGCCACAGTTTTAAGGGCTGATGTGTCGTTTATTGATGATTACACTATTGAAGTTAGTGATGATTCAGGACAAGAGACGGTGATTGGCGACAAAATTTTTATCAATACAGGGTCAACTCCTGTTTTGCCAGATGTTCAAGGGTTAAAAAATAGTCAGCATGTTTTTACATCTAAGACACTTTTAGACCAGACAGAGCAAACTAAAAATATTGCTATCTTAGGTGATGGCCCAATTGGATTAGAATTTGCCGCAATGTATGCCCGATTTGGTAGCCAAGTTACGGTAATTGGGCAAAATAAAATGATTCTAAATCAACTTGAACCAGAAATAGCCAATGCAGCCAAGGAAGATATGACGACAGATGGCGTTCAATTTTTATTAAACAGCCAACTCACAAAAGTAACTGATATGGCTAATGGCATTATCTTAGATGTCAATACGCCAAATGGCGGGCAAACTTTACATGTCGATGCCTTGTTGGTTGCCACAGGACGGCGTGCTAACACGGATGACCTTCATCTTGAACGTACTAACATCCAAACAGGTAGTCATGGTGAAATTCTTGTTAATGACGTATTAGAAACCAATGTCACTAATATTTTTGCAATGGGTGATGTTAAAGGTGGCCCACAATTTACTTATATCTCATTAGATGATTGGCGTATTTTAAATAGTCAATTTTTCGGTGACCAAACGCGAACACGTGCTAATCGCCCCGTTTTTGCTAATACGATTTTCTTAAATCCAGCAATTAGCAGTGTTGGTCAAACTGAAGCCCAGTTGCAAAAGAAAGAGCGTCCGTACCAAGTTTTCAAGATGCTCACTGCTGGTGTTCCCAAATCACAAGTCATTGGAAATCCACGTGGTAGTTATAAAGTTCTTGTAGATGAAAAAACACACCAGGTACTTGGCGCAACAATTTATGCGGAAGAAGCATATGAGACAATCAATGTTATCAGTCTTGCTATGCAAAACAATTTACCAGCTGAAGCATTGCGAGATCAAATTTATACGCACCCCACTATGACTGAAGCGTTGAATGACCTTTTTGCTGAACTGTAATCTGTCAAAATTTGGCGAATAAAAATATTTGATAATAAAAAAGAACCTGACTAATTTCAGTTAGTCGGGTTCTTTTTTTGGTATTTTTAAAATTAAATAACAACGCACAACTTAAGTTTCAGTTGAGCCTAGTTTAACATTTATGAAAGTTCGTCCACATAGAATAAAATTATTCAAACCTCATAAATTATTCGGAAGTGGAGTTATAGACATGAATTTTATTAAACGAGCAGGGATTACCCTGTGGTCCCGTAAAGGACGGACCGTTTTGCTGGTAATTACTGCTAGTGTTGTTTTGATGTTTGTGATGGCAGGATTAATTATTCAAAATGCCGCCTTAATGTCGGCAAAAACAGCTACTAATTCAATTGGTTCAACCGTTACCTTGTCACAAAATCGAGAAAAGATGATGCAAAAGATGCAGAAAAAAATGTCATCGTCTTCGGCAACAACTGATCAGCAGCCAACCTTCACTCAGCCGACAACAACAATTGCAAAAGTTAAAAAGATTGCTGCACTATCAAATGTGGCATCATACAATATATCAACCAGTGCCTCGGTTAACGCCAGTGGTTTCAATGCAGTTTCGACTTCGTCTGCATCAAGTCAAACTGGTATGGGCGGCCCCTTTGGTAACTCATCAAGTAATGGGAGCATCCAAATTAATGGTGTTAGTACAACAGCTGGTTCAGCAAATTTTGCGGCTGGTACGGCTAAGATGATAAGCGGACGAGGTATCAAGGCAAGCGATGAAAATAAAAATAATGTCGTCATCGAATCGGAATTAGCCAGTGCTAATAATTTAAAGGTAGGCGATCGCATTAAGTTTGCCAATACTTCAGATGCATCAAAGAAAACATCAGTAAAGGTTGTCGGTATTTACAACGCGAAAACTACTACGAATGGTTTTTCACACCAAGATCCCTTAAATACGATTTATGCCTCGTATACTTTATCGAATGAATTGGCTGGTACTGAAGGAAAGGTTTCAAATGTGACCTACACGATGGCCGATTCATCAAAGACAAAAGCCTTCATCAAAGTAGCTAAGCAGATTTTGAATGATTAAAACATGACGCTAACAAGTGATGCGGCGACATACAAGACAGCAGCTAAGCAAATGAAAGATGTTGCAAACTTTGCTTCAAAGATTGTTTGGGTAGTTGCGATTGCTGGTGCGTTGATACTTGGTTTGATTATTCTCTTAATGACGCGTGAACGTCGACATGAAATTGGTATTTTGGTTGCGTTGGGGGAGACTAAGGTTAAGGTAGTTGCTCAGTTGTTTACTGAATTGTTAATTGTTTTGGTTGTGGCGTTAGGTATTGCGACAGCTGCTGGTACTGCCGTCTCTGGGTCGATTTCCGATCGTCTGGTGTCACAACAGCAAAATTCACAACAGTCTGCGATGAAACAAGGTGCCCCCGGTGGAAATACAAATAAATCAGATCACCAAGGTAATGGTGCGCCCGCTACTGGCAAAATAACTGATGGTGCAATGGACCAATCAACGACAAAACCAACGACTATTAATACTGTCTTAACGCCAATGGCAGTCGCTGAGTTAGGTGGTATCGCAATCTTGATTGCTTTGTTATCAGTTAGTGGTGCAGGTATAACCATTTTACGACTGAAACCGAAGAAAATTTTACAAGCTGATTAACTAGAGAGTGAAGGAAGATGAAATGATATTAACCACTAAAAATTTAGCGCATTGGTATACTGATGAGTCCAGCAAGCTCTACAGTGATGTCAATTTAACATTTGGATCTAATAAGTTTTATGCGATCATTGGTGAGTCTGGCTCAGGAAAGACGACGATTTTATCATTTTTAGCTGGTTTAGATGTCCCACGCGCAGGTGAAATAGCGATTGATGGGGTATCAATTAACAAAATTGGCTTAACCAAATACCGGCAACGTTATGTGGCAACGATTTTTCAATCGTATAATTTATTAACGTCAATGACAGCCTACCAAAATATTGAAACTGCTTTGGCAATAACGCGTTCGTCACATAAAGGTGATCGCCAGTATATTTTAGAGCAGTTAGCTCGAGTCGGTATTAACCAAGCGCAAGCCTTTAAAAATGTTCATAAACTTTCTGGTGGTGAACAGCAACGTATTGCCATCGTGCGGGCGTTACTTGTTGATGCACCAATTGTTGCGGCTGATGAAGCGACAGGAAACTTAGACCATGAGAATTCAAGAGTCATTGTTAACTTGTTTAAAGAGCTAGCCCATGATTACGGTAAAACGGTCATTTTAATTACGCATGATCGCGAGATTGCCAAAGAAGCAGATGTTCAAATAGAATTGAAAGATCGTCAATTTACAGTCTTGTAGTGAATACATCTTTAGCACAAAAAGGTTGAAATGAACTGAACCCCGTAAGTTGGAGTAATTTCCAAAACTTACGGGGTTTTACTATGTTTTCAAAAGAAGTACAAATTGAAGCAGTCACGATGTACCTACAAGGTATTCCGCCTTATAAAATACGGAAAAAGTTTGGTATTAAAGGAACAGACACCATTCGTAACTGGGTTACTAACATCAAGGAGCTTGGTATCTATGGGTTAAACAACGCTAGTCAAAGTAAGACAAATTATCAATATTCCTTTAAAATCAAGGTAATTAAATGGCGCCTTGAGCACAAAGCTTCGCTTCCGGTAACTGCTAAGAAATTTCATATTCGTACCCCAGCTACCATTTGGCAATGGGAAAGAGCACTGGAATCTGGGCGCCTGAAATCTAATAAGAAAAGGCGGAAAAAGATTATGACTAAGCAAGAAGATAATAAAATTAAGAAACTTGAAGAAGAGAATGAATTACTGCGTATTAAGGTAGCCTATCTGGAAAAACTCGAGGCCTTAGCACAAGAGAAAAAGAAATTACAAACCAAGACAAAGCGGTAGTAATTACTGTGTTAAGGCAGGAATTGAAATGTAAATTGAAATTAATTCTTCAAGTAGCAGAAATGTCTAGTAGTAGCTACTATGATGCTTGCAAGCGAGCATATAAAGAATATCCTCGTGATTTGATTAATGCCATTACTGCAGTTCGTAATGAAAATCCCGATTATGGTTACCGTCGTGTCACTCAGGAATTGCATAACCAAGGGTTTAATACCAACCATAAGGTTGTATTGAAAATCATGAAAATGAACGGTATTCTTTGTACTGCATTTAACCGAATAACTCGTAAGTACAATTCATATGTCGGAACAGTTGGTCGTATTGCACCAAATCGTGTTAAACGTCGATTTATAACAGACCGACCTTATCAGAAAGTGCTCACAGATGTTACTGAAATGCGTTGGGGTTCTGGAACAGTATCTGAACGAGCATATTTTACGGCCTATATTGATGTTTATAGTGGTGAGATTCTCACTTGGAATATTGATCTTCATCCAACCGTTGATTTCGTTACGAAACCACTGGATGAACTATTAAATACTAGGCCCAAATTAAATTACCGTTTGACGATTCACTCTGACCAGGGATTCCAGTATCAAAATTATGAATATGTCTCACGTTTGCAGAACAACCATGTGTTTCAAAGTATGAGTCGCAAAGCGACCTGTCTAGATAATGCTATGGCAGAGAGCTTCTTTCATATCTTGAAGGTAGGAACTGTCCATAATAACCATTATCAAAACTATGACGAGCTGAAGTCTGCCGTCAATAATTATATCTATTACTACAACAATAAGCGGATTAAAACGGCTCTATACTTTCTAGCGTGAAACTAAAAATTTCACGCTTTTTATTTCGCCTTTTTCACAAACAAAAAGACACCAATAAGATACCGGCGTAAAATGTAATCGACGAAAAAAACAGATACGAGGTATTTATTGATGTCCATTAATGATTCTATCCTAAATTCAGTTGGTTTAACAGACAAAAATATTAAATTTATAATTTCTGAAGATGGTAATTTCAATGAGTTAGTCCCTTACGGGCATTATCATCATTTAGTTTTACTATATAAAGCCAGTCTAGCTACTCCTCCTGAATACTGCCCACAATGCGGTTTTAGTTTAACTGATCATTTATACTTATCGGGTACTGATAGCGCTAAGTATAAATTACCTACCACTAATGGTTATCAACAAATTTTATATTTAACGAAACAACGTTACCAATGTCGTCGTTGCCGGAGTACCTTTGTTGCACAATCACCAGATTTTATGGAAAGGTCATCAATCTCACGACCCTTACTACACCAAATCATTGATTTGGCTAAACGTGATATTTCCGAAAAAAATATTGCCTATATTTTACATTTATCAACAAGTAAAGTGAATCAGTTAATGCATCACGCAGCCAAGGCCTACCAAACAAATTACACTAAAAAATTACCAACGGTTATTTGTGTTGATGAATTTCATTACGCTAAGTATCAATATAGTTTTGAAATGATCGATGGTCGTACTAGTGAACTAATTGAGCTTTTCCCAAATAGAACAAGCACAAATATCCGAAAGTACTTGTCGAATTATGCTTTAACTAATCGACAACGAGTAGAGTACGTTGTCACAGACATGAACGCTAACTATAGTACTCCTCTAAGACAGATGTTTCCCAATGCTCAAATAATTATTGATCGTTTCCACATTATTCAACTGGCAATGAAAGCTGTGCAATCTACAAGAATCACTATCCAACGAGCCATTAACAATAAACACAGTCGTGTTTACAAATTACTGAAATCAAATTGGCAGTTCTTCATTACCAACCTTACCAAACTGGATTTAAACCAAACTCGTTGGTTCAAAGGCATTAATGAATACATGTACCCTCAGGATGCTTTACAACTAGTGTTTGGTTTATCGCATCACTTTAAGCAAGCTTATGAAGTTTATCAAGCAATATTAACATCCCAGCAGAATCATTCCTTTGATGACTTCTCCGCAATTGTAGCTCAGTATAAACCAAACCATTCTGCAATGGATCAGGTTATTTTAAGCTACAAGAAAAACTATAAAGGTATTAAGAATGCCTTTTCAAATCCTGCTTCCAATGGACGTATTGAAGGAACAAATCGTCGTATTAAACAGATTGGCCGGACGGCCTACGGCTATGGTAACCCACATAATTACTTTTTCAGAATTCGTCTACAACTATTTAATCGTCACCAAATTAAAGTAAACTTCATGAACTTATTAACACAAAAAACGACCATGAATCTGATATAATCTGTCAGATTCACAGTCGCTTTTCACAAACCTAATTAATCGATTTTACTGTTTTTCACGCTATTTGACACAGAGCCATTAAAACAAAGCTGGCCGGAAAAACTCCGGTTCAATACCGAAGTCTTTCCGACCAGCTAGTTGCTTAAACTTCTCTCCAATTTTTGGGGTTCAGTTCAAAACGTTTTTGCCCGTTTCAACCTTTTTGTTATTTATTGATAATTTATTTAAAGGGGGAGTCATTCTCTAATAATAGGTGTACGATAGAGAGAGTATTTCTTCAGGAGGGAATAGTTATGGTAAATATGTGGGTTCATTTTGTGACATGGATCGTCTTAATTATCGTTGCGGCAATTGCCATTTTTAGCTCGAATCAGAAGGTTAGTGTCATTAGTATGATGATTGCCCGTCTTTCTTACATCGTGGCAATCATAACAGGGATTGGACTGTTTCAATATGCTTATCAATCAAGTCCAGTATTAACAATTGTTAAAGTCATTTTTGCTATCTTATTGATGGGCATTATCGAAATGAGTTTTGCTAAGAAAAAGCAACGACGGTTAAACAGAAACTTTGCGATCGGCGTTATAATTCTAATTTTATTGTTGGGATTATTTGGCATTTACTTAGCAAGTGGCTTCCCTTTTTAAATATTTAATTTGATAAAAGGTTGAGACGATATAATGTTTCAGCTTTTTTTAGTTGCTTTGGATTACATAATCAGTGAAATGGTCCGTGAATCTTTGTTTGCATATTGTATACTAGAATTATGAAAAATTCTGCAGTAGAAAAATTTAATGTAACCGATTTGACAGAAAATCAAAGACAGCAATTAACTAAGATAGAAGGGTTTGTCCAACAACAATTGCAACAATCTGAGTCTAGTATCGCTGTCATTGAAGGAGCTGCTGGGACTGGAAAAAGTGTCATCTTAACAAAATTATTTGAAAAATTACAGACGGGGGCTAAAAGTTCGACCAGCCCATATTATGGATTAAAAAATAAGTTTACAGTGAATCATCCAGAGTTACTGAAGGTATACCAAGAGTTATCGACAACCATTCCTAGTTTAAAAAAGGGCGACTATATTCGACCAACGTCTTTAATCAATCAGGCACATAAAAATAACCAACGTTATGATGTCATCGTTGTTGATGAAGGTCATTTACTGCTTTCTAAACCTGAACCCTATATTCGATTTACACAGGATAACCAGTTGAGCGAATTAATTAAACTGGCAAAAGTGGTGATTGTTGTGTTTGATTTCCAACAAGTCATGCAATCAAAAATGTTTTGGAATCGTTCATTATTAGAAAAGTGCCTAGCGCCGTATCCGCATCAAACATTTAATCTAACAATGCAGTATCGCATGCAAGCACCAGCTAGTGTGCAAGCTTGGATAAAAGCATTGGCAGCGGGACAGCTATCAGCCTTACCAAAGGATTTGGACGACTATGATTTAAGAATTTTCTCGCGAGCAGCTGATATGTATGAATTGATCAAGGAGAAAAACGAGTCGTTTGGTTTGTCACGTATGTTAGCAACGACGGGTTTTACTAAACGAACAGCAAACGAACACAATGTTTACCTCGACGATTTTGACTTACCTTGGGATGAATATGATGTTCAAACGACGCCTTGGGCAGAACGACCAGAGTCTATTCATGAGGTTGGATCAATTTATACGATTCAGGGATTTGATTTGAATTATGCGGGGGTAATTTTAGGACCACCTTTTAAATACGATGAGGACAATGATCAATTATATATTGATACAGATAAAGTGACCCATCGTGAAATATATAAGAAAACACCGCATGTTACTGATGAAAAATCCATGCAGCAGATGAAACAATCAGTCATGTTTCATGTCTTGAATGTTTTATTAACGCGTGGCACCAGGGGTTTATATTTAACAGCAGCAGATGACGACCTACGGCAACGTCTTGAGCGGTTATGAAGCGCAAAAAGTGGTTAGGACATTACTTGTACCAACCACTCCATGCTTTGGATACAGGAAAACAGTTAGGGGTATTACGCTACTGTTATCCCGTATGAATTTAGTATACGCTAAACTTTGCTCAATGGGTAACAAATTGCAAGATTATATCAAAGCAATCGTTGCAATAGTGAAACAATTATTAAAAATAAGTGAGGTATCATAGTGGGATTTTTGACGGAAGAAGAGCTACAAAATACTTTTGCATTAGCTAGTGATGCGGTTTATTTTGCAACACCTGATGGGCAGACGAAGTATTATGGTTTTGGAAAGCAGGCTGAATTAATTGGTGCTTCTTTTGATCAGGTACAAGAGTGGCTAACCACCCTTAAAAAGGATGAACCAAAACCAGTATTTGGTGGTTTTGCCTTTGATGACCAGCAAGTCGCTGATTCAGAATTGATGAATGGTTATTTCATGCAACCAGCAATTGTCTATGATGTTGTTAATCATAAAAGCATCGGCCAACCAATTGATTTGGTGCGCCACCAAACCAGTTTTAATACCACTATTAAGCAAGTGACGGACGAAAACGATTGGCCAGTACGCATCCAAGAAGCGATTGATGATATGAAGCAAAATAAACAACATGCAAAAGTTGTGTTGGGACGTCAGTGTCAAGTTGCTTTATCAGATCCATTAGATGAAAAGCAATTGCTTGAAAAGTTACAAAGTTCACAATCGACGAGTTATCACTTTGTTTTAAAACATTGTGACGAGTTATTTGTATCTGCAACACCAGAACGATTAGTTAAAATAACTAATGGTCAACTAGCAACAGCGGCTGTTGCGGGTACGATTAAGCGTGGTACCGATGTGGTGAGTGATCAAGCACTAGCTGATACATTGTGGCATGATGCAAAGAATCGGATTGAACATGAAACGGTCGTTGCCACGATTAAGGAGCGCCTGCAAGCGGCGCAAGTGCAAGCATTGACGGTACCGGATGAACCACAAATTATGAAAAATCCACAGGTACAGCACTTGTATACGCCAATTACTGGTCAATTAGCCCCTGACTCAAATCTATTACAGATTGCGTCAGCACTACATCCGACACCTGCATTAGGTGGTAAGCCACGTGATTGGGCACTTGCAGAAATTGCCCAGATTGAAAAACAACCAAGAGGCCTATTCAGTGGACCGATTGGGATGATCGATCCTGATGGCGATGGCGAATTTATTGTTGGTATTAGATCGATGTGGTACCGTGAAAATCTGGCAACTTTATTTGCTGGCGCAGGTATTTTAGCTGATTCAGATGCGCAAATGGAGTACCAAGAAACGGCATTAAAATTATTACCAATGATGAACTTATTGAAGGAGCAAACAGAAAATGACGGATAGCTTAACACGCAACATTAAACATTTACTAACGTCCCTTGTTTTACAAGGTGTGCACGACTTTGTGGTTTCACCGGGTTCAAGAACAACCCCGGTGGCATTATTACTAGCAGAAATGCAACAAGTTCGTGATGACGTGCGCGTGACAGTTGATGTCGATGAACGTTCGGCAGCTTTTTTTGCGCTAGGCATTGCTAAAACTGCGCATCAGCCCGTTGTCTTACTGGCTACTTCAGGAACGGCCACTGGTAATTATTTACCAGCCTTTATGGAAGCTAGTATTTCACACATTCCATTGATTGCGTTGACAACTGATCGACCAACCGAATTACAACAAATCGGCGCACCCCAAACGGTGCATCAAGAACATTTATATGGTGAGCATGCAAAGGCATATACTGCTATTGAAATGCAAGATGATCATGCAGATGTGACGGCATATATTGACTATCACGTACAGGAATTAGTTGGTCGTGCATTAACTCAGCCAATGGGACCCATCCAAATCAACTTACCCTTGCGAAAGCCACTGATGCCCAAGTTGGGTGAAGCATGGCCGGAAGTAACACCACAAAGAATTTTAGTTGGCCAACGTCAAGCAGGGTGGCAAGATATTCAAGCCATTGCGGCATTGTTACGAAAGCCAAAGGCTATGATGTTATTAGGACCAGATGAAATTGGTTGGCAGACTGAAAAAATAGAACAACTAGCAGCTCACTATCAACTGCCTGTTTTGGCTGATATTTTGAGCAATTTCCGTCCAAGTCAGTATGCCGTTAATGGTATTGATAGTTTAATAGCGGCTGATGTCATTGATGATTCACTAATACCGGATGTTGTCCTCCGCTTTGGTGGTACACCGGTTTCGGCAAAAGTCATTACCTGGTTACGTGAGAAAGAAATTCCAGTTATTCAAGTTGGTCAGGAACATGCGGGTCATGATCATGGCCGGCATACGCATACGACGGTGGTTGCGGACCCAGATACCGTCATATCTGACTTATTAGCTGAACCAGGTGTTAAAAATGCGACTTTCTTGAAAAAGTGGCAAGATTTGACCGACAAATTAATGTCAGTTGTGACAACAGAAGTAGCTAACACAGTGGAATATCAAGTGCCAACGGCATTAGCAGAATTACCTGAAAATGCCAAGTTATTCATTGCAAATTCAATGCCAATCAGAGATATGGATAATTACTTTGTCCCTAAGCAACGGCTGCAGATTGCTGCTAATCGTGGTGCTAATGGAATCGATGGCACAGTCTCTTCTGCATTTGGGATGGCAATGTCTGGTCAGCCAACGACTTTATTAACGGGTGATTTGACATTATTCCATGATATGAATGGGTTAATGTTAAGTCATCAGGCACATGTGCCCATGACGATTGTCGTTGTTAACAATCAGGGTGGTGGCATTTTTTCATTTTTGCCACAGTCTGAGGCAGCAGCCTACTTTGAACCGATGTTTGGGACGCCATTACCAATCGTGATTGAACGAATTGCCCGCTTGTATGATGCCGAATATAAATTAGTCGACGACCTTGCAGCCTTATCAGACTTAATACGCAAACCAGCTACTCGCTTGCGTATCATTGAAATCCAGAGTAACCGTCAACAGAATGTTACCGCTCATCGTGATTTGACCACGGCGATTAACGAGGCTTTATCATGAAAAAGCAGGTTTCAATCAATGGTTACGAGTACGAACTAGAAATTCAAGGCACTGGTCAACCCACCTGGTTATTTTTACATGGCTTTATGGGGAGTTTGGCAGACTATCAAGGCATTGGTCCTACGGGTACGCGTATCTATTTGAACTTATTTGGATTTGGGACTAAATCCCAGACTGTAGCGGAACCAAAACGCTTTATGGTTCGGCAACAAGTGACTGATATCCACCAATTACTAGATAAACTGGCCATTCACCAAGTAAATTTAGTGGGGTATTCAATGGGGGCTCGATTAGCACTTGCGATGGGGATTATGATGCCCGAGCGAATCAATCATTTGGTCTTAGAAAGCGGTACGGCTGGGTTACCAACGCAACCAATGCGTCAACAGCGTATTATTGCTGATACGCATAAGGCAGAACATGTGGTACAGGTAGGTATGCCAACATTTATTCATGAATGGGAACAGTTACCACTCTTTAAAAGCCAACAGAATATGTCGGTACAGCAACAATCATTTATGCATGAGCAACGTATTAATCAAAATGCACAAAATGTTGCCAATTCACTACGCTTTTTTGGTACGGGAGCGATGCCTAATCTATGGCCTGAATTAGCGTATGTGAAATTACCGGTCACTTTAATTACTGGGACGAGTGATGATAAATTTACTCGTATCAATAAAAATATGCAGGAGCGATTACCTAACGTCAAATGGCAGCAAGTGCCTCAAGCAGGACACAATGTTCATTTCGAACAACCCAGTCAAGTGACTGCTATTTTGAACAATATTAATAATTAATTTGCATCTTTGGAGGTGTTTGGTTTGCAGGTGAAAGAAATTAAGATTTATCCGCTAGCATTGATGATGAAATCGCCATTTAAAACGGCTCATGGGACGACTTTAAAGCGACCGCTGACGTTAGTTGCGATCACCTTAATGAATGGCATCACGGGTTATGGTGAAATTCAGTCTTTTGCGGATAATCAATATGCACCTGAAACGCATGCCCAGTCTTTAGCAGTGGTGCAACGTTTGAGCAAGGATTTGCTAACCCGTCATTTTGAGACACCGTTTGCGGTTGCAACATGGTTAGCAAATCAGACAAATCAATCATTTGCCAAGGCTGCTATTGAGATGGCGTTTTGGGATGCCTATGGTAAACAGGTACACCAACCACTATGGACGATGCTGGGCGGGCAGCAACAACAAATTGCTGTCAGTTCGGTTGTCGGTATGCAGACCAATTGGCAACAAACATCCCATTTAGTTAACAAGCTGAATCAGCAAGGTTATCAACGGATAAAAATTAAAATTAATCAACAGACGGATATCATGGCTATTAGACAATTGGTGTCAGAATTTCCACAGCAAATGTTTTCATTGGATGCCAATGCCTCATGGGCAACAACTGATATTGAGCGGTTAAAAGCGTTAGATCAGGCTGGTTTAGCCTTGATTGAGCAGCCGTTTCACTCTAATGCCTGGACTGAACATCAAGTTGCCCAACAACAATTGACACAGTTACAGTTGAGTTTAGATGAGTCATTAAATAGTTTAGCCGATGTGAACTATGCCATTGCAAATCAGACAACGCGGGCGTTGACCATTAAGCAAGGTAAGTTGGGCGGCATTGCATCAGCAAGCCAAGCAATTATGTCAGCAACTCAGGCCCACTTGAATCCATGGATAGGTGGTATGTTAGGCAGTGGTTTGGGACGAGCAGTGGATTTAGCGTTAGCTAGTTTACCAGGAGCAAATCAAGTGCCGGCTGACAGTGCCCAATTTGATCATTATTTTGAAGCTGATATTGGGGAAAATTTACCGTATGTGCAACAAGGTACCTTACCTTTGCCTGCCGAAAATGGTATCGGTGTGTCAATTGATTGGCCAACGGTGGCCAAATATCTAGTACATGAACCAATTATTTACCAATAAGCAAGTGTTACAATTTGATATAATAGAAGTAATATAGAAATGAGGGCTACTATGACAACGAGAATTGAAAATGTACGACAAGTATTTACACCCTTAAAAATTGATGGGGTGTTAGTGGCTGATGGTACTAATATGCAATATTTGACGGGCTTTACTGGTGGTACTGGGGATGGACTTGTCTTGGTTGGTCCTGAAAAGGCGGCTTTGATTACAGATTCGCGGTATGAAGATGCCTATCGTGATCAATTACCAGTAGGTGTTGAATTACTAGTGACCCGTAATTACTGGGGTGTCGCCATGGCTGCGGCACGTCGTTTTAAAATTGAAAAATTAGGATTTGAAGATACCCTGGCTTTCCGGGATTTTGATTATATTGATGAAAATTTCGTTGGGACTGACATTGCGCCAGTACCTGATTTAATTGAAGCCCTACGAGAAATTAAAGATGATAGCGAATTAGACAAGTTGCGCCATGCTGCTGATGTTGCGGTGGCCGGCTTTAATGACTTATTATCAGAATTACACGTTGGTATGACTGAGCGTGAAGTTGCTAACTTATTAGATTATAAAATGAAACAACATGGTGCTGATAAACCATCATTCGATACAATTGTTGCGTCGGGATATCGCGGTGCTTTACCACACGGTACTTATTCTGATAAGCCAATTGCTGAGGGCGAGTTAGTTACAATTGATTTTGGTTATTATGTTGATGGCTATACTTCTGATATTACTCGTACGATTGCTTTTGGTGAATTAGATGATGAGTCACAGAAGATTTATGACGTTGTGTTACGTGCACAAAAAGCAACCATTGCCGCTACTAAGGACGGGGTTTCAGTCAGTCACTTGGATGATGTGGCTCGTCAAATTATTACCGAAGCTGGTTATGGTGAGCAATACACACATTCGACAGGTCATGGTGTTGGACTGGATATTCATGAAGGACCAATTCTTTCTGGACATGCACCAGCAGAAGACCAAGTTAAAGCGGGCATGATTTTAACGATTGAGCCGGGCATTTATCTTAGCGGCAAAGGTGGCGTTAGAATAGAAGATGATGTTATCGTAACATCAGATGGTTATGAAAACTTGACTGAGGGAATCACAACTGATTTGATTGTGATTGATAAATAATATGGCATTAGAATACTTAACTTTTTATCAAGGTAATTTAGCAACAGGGTTTGATTACATCTATGCTAAGAAAGTTGCAAATCACGCATTTTATGTGAATGCACCAGCGAGTCTTGGTGCATCAATCATGGATATTACAGCAGATAGTTTTGATTTTTCACAAGAGAATCATTTGAAAATTTTAACTGATAAGGATTTGCGTCAGTTTTCATCAGTTTGGCAGAACATTACTTTTCAGTGGCCAAATATTGAGCGTCAACTGACAATGATTACGGCTGATTGGCAGTCAGAATATAAGCAACAAGTCCCAGGGCCAGTTAAAGAATGGGGCTTAACGATGAAGTGGTCTGATGAAGAAAAGCCCCGTCAAATCATTGGTTATAATGATTATCCGGAGAATTTTTCTCAGTTGGTCCAGTGGTTAAATAGTTACGCTGGTGGTAAGTTGCGTTAAGAAAAGAGGTTGATGATGGACTTTTTTACGGCAGATACCCATTTCTATCATGAGAAATTATTATTAAGCCAACATTTTTCACCACGTCCATATGACAATTTAGCGGACGAACATGCTGGATTGATTAAAGTTTGGAATCAGCGGGTTGATGAAAATGATACGGTCTATCATCTTGGTGATATTGCCATGATGAATCATGTCCGTCCAGAAAGACGTGCTCATGAACTGGTGGCGGACATTTTAAATCAACTGCAGGGGCATATTGTGTTCATTAAAGGCAATCATGATTCACGATCATTATTTAAGTACTTAACGGCACATAATCCTGTTTTAGCAGATGGTCGTGCAAAGTTTGATTTTGAGGATGTTGGTCGTATCGTGAAAGCCAATCATCATCAATTCTTTTTGACACATTACCCGTTGATTCTAGGGCAAACGCAAAATAGTATCAATTTACATGGACACATTCACCATACAATGGTCGCCGTCCCCGAGAATATTAATGTTGGTGTTGATAGTGCTGATTTAGATTATTTAACAACCAGCGAAAAGCCAGCTTGGGGCAGTCCTTTATCTTTAGAAGAGATTGAAATGATGATGCAGCGTAAAAAAGACGATTTTGCAAAACGGAGGTAAAAGAATGTCGGATAAAATATCAATTCTCCATACCAATGACTTGCATTCTCATTTGGAACGATGGCCAAAAATTCGCCGTCACTTGTTGACTCGTAAACGTCAATTAATTAGAGATGGTCGTAGCGTCTTAACTTTTGATATTGGTGATTTTATGGATCGACAACATCCATTAACTGAAGCAACCTTTGGGCAAGCGAATATTAGCTTAATGAATGAAATTGGTTACGATGGCGTTACCATTGGTAATAATGAGGGATTAGGGCTAAATCATGATCAACTCAATCATTTATATGATGAGGCTAAATTTCCGGTCATTTTAGGCAACTTACGTGATCGGCAGACCGATGAATTACCTAGTTGGGCAATCCCATATCACATTATTACAACTCATAAAGGTACTCGTATCGGTGTTTTAGGTTTTACGGCACCATTTGAGTTGACCTATCCCTTATTAGGATGGACACCAGAACAAGTTGATGCTGCGCTAGCCAAAATATTACCGAAATTAGCTGGTAAAACAGATTTTAATATCTTACTATCTCATTTGGGACTACCGGTGGACCGTTATATTTCTGAAAGATATAGTGAGATACAAGTGATTATTGGTGCCCATACTCATCACTTACTAGAGCATGGTGAGAAGCATGCTAACTCATTACTTGCAGCAGCGGGCCGTTATGGTGATCATATTGGTCGCATTGATCTCGAATTTGCCGATGGCAAGTTGATTAATATGCAAGCTCGTACAATCGTGACGGATGATTTACCACCTGTTTATGGTGATGAAGTAGAAATCAATGGTTATCAGGCAAGTGGTGAAGAACAATTGACCAAACGAGTGGTTGCTACTTTGCCGGCTGATTATCATATGGAGTTAGGATTTGATCATCAGTTGATTGACTTGGGCTTGGCGGCGTTAATGGACCGTACAAAAACTGACATTGCCATGTTATCAACGGGAATGTTTTTACATGACTTACCCGCTGGTGTGGTGACAGCTAATGATTTACATGCTTTATTACCGCATGCCGTTCATCCGATGCGGACGATTTTACAAGGACGTGAATTATGGCGTTTGGTGCATGAAGTGTTGAAAAATCAACGTTTTTTGGAGAACCATCGCTTAAAGGGCATGGGATTCCGTGGTAATTTGTGGGGTCGCGTTGTTTGGTCAGGTCTAACTGTTGATGACAATGGCGATGTCTGGATTCATGACCAACCACTTGAAATGGAGACCTATTATACAATTGGTGGTTTGGACCACTATTTGTTTATTCCATATTTCCCAACCTTGGAAATTATGGGCCAAAATACGTTATCGTACGATACTGTATTAAGAGAAGACTTTGCAAACTACCTACATAAGGAATTTGCACCATAATTATAGAAAGAAAAACTATGAATCGAGAACGCATGAAAGAACTAGCTGATGCGCAATTTATTGAACGTCAAGCTAGTACAGCAATTACAACGGGAGATACGCCAGAAGATATCTTTATCAATGAGCGGCCATATCGATTATTAAAAAACTATCGAGAAGCTTATGATCAGCAAAAGATGGCAGCTCGTTTTAGTGATTTCCTAGAAAAGTATGATTTTATTGTGGGTGATATTGCAGCAGACCAATTACGGTTACAGGGATTTTACAAGGATGGGACCAAGGGCATTGCCCGGAGCCAACAAATGTCATCATTACAAGATTTTTTGTATGAAGAAGCAAACTTTGGGGCGCCCTATTTTGTATTAGAGAATTTGGAGCCGCACGAAGTTGTTGACCCGGCAGACAAGGAAAATGCCAAGCCTAAGCGCCGTCGTCGCCAACATCGCAATGGTAATAACGGTGGTCCAAAAGCTAAACGTGGTAACAAGCAACACAACCATGGTAATCAGCATCGCGACAATAAGAAGCATAAAAACACGCCAGCCACGAAAGAAAAAGTTAACTCAGGAAATCATCCTGAAAAGCATGTGGCTAACCGTTCAAATTCTGTGGCGACTTCTGGTTCAAAGAAACGTCGTCACTTCCAAGTAAGAGAGCGGTCAAAAAATAAGACAAAGGGAAAAGAATAACATGGCAACACAGTATGATGGTTATTTAATTGATTTAGATGGTACGATCTATCAAGGGACCAAAAAAATTCCTAGTGGTCGTCGTTTTATCAGTCGGCTAGCAGCTAATGATACAAAATATCTGTTTGTTACTAATAATTCAACGAAAACGCCGGAAGCTGTCGCTGAAAATTTAACTAATAATCATCAGATTCCAACGACTCCTGAGCAAGTTTATACTTCTGGTATGGCGTTGGCTGATTATTTAGCAAAGTTTGACCATATTCATCGAGTACTAATGATTGGTGAGGAAGGCCTTGAACAAGCTTTGTTAGACAAGGGATTTGAATTAGTGACTGAAGCACCGGCAGATGCAGTGGCCATTGGTTTAGATCGATCAGTTACTTATGAAAAAATTCTGCAAGGTACCTTAGCGATTCAACAAGGGGCAATGTTTGTTGCAACGAATCCAGATACTAATTTGCCAACAGAGCGGGGGATGGTACCCGGTGCCGGATCGGTGGTTGCCTTCTTGGCAACTGCGGTGAGACCAGCCCCAGTCGTCATCGGCAAGCCAGAGCACATTATTATGGACGGTGCCCTGGAAAAACTACAACTTAAACGTGATGAAGCGATTATGGTTGGAGATAACTATAATACAGATATCAAAGCCGGGTTAAGTGCGGACATCGATACATTATTAGTTTATTCGGGTGTCTCGAAAAAAGCTGATGTGTCGCAGCAAGCCAAGCAACCGACACATTGGGTTGATTCATTAGATGATTGGACCATTGAAAAATAACATCGACGTATCGTCAGTCTGGTTAATAAAAATTAGCTAGTGCTGGCGTTTTATTTTATAGACTATTTTTATATAATCAATGGCATAGTAAATTGTGCTGAGGGTACATTGATGAAAAAAATAGTATTTTGTTTCAAGGCAACGGTAATTTATAGTAACAATCATTTTTTGGGGCATTGGACAGACGCCAATTACCAAAAGATATATGATAAATTAACTTTAGCCTGTGAGACACTTGATGCAAATGGTTATATACAAATTATTGATGAGGGACTTGCCGAAAATAATCAGACAAAATGGACCATCTTAACACAACTTTGGGCTTATCACTGGGCAAAGTCTTGGCGGGTTGCTATAAAACAGGCAACGCAGTGGTTAGAAATCAATGACAGTGCGCAATGGTGCGAACGGCGCTGTTACGGTCTCAATGACAAAATGGATGCCAGGATACCAATACCTTTGGTGAAAATCGCTGTCAATCAACAAGATATGACAGTTGATGAGCAATCCATTTGGAGTATAAGTGAGGAATATCTGTATGGCTGTCAACTGATGACATATGTCTTAACCAATCATTGTCAGTTAACTATTTTAAAGTTACGTTCAGTTGGGACACAACAATGGTTAGGACAACGAATTACAATGACCACTAATCAAGCAACGCCTATGGCATTGGCGCTTTCAAATCAAGTTGAGCAAGTAGATTGGACGAGTAATGGCCAATTACGACAAATTGGTCAACAAACATTTTATGTGTCACATGATAGACTAGTATTAGAAACACGTTTATTTAAGGAAGAGCTTGAACAGCAACGGGGATTATGGCACCATTACTGGCAATTATTTGCGATTGCGTGGGAAAAGGACTATCGTTGGGCACGATTATATCAGCGCTTAATGTATGAAATCTATCTCAGAAAATCAATTCAAGAAATCCAAGACCTATTATGGGCACCACCATTAGATGTTACTGGAGATTTTGCTTGTTTGGCTTGGCAATGTGATTGGCAACCAGTGTTGACTGGATTCTGGCGACAATTAATTGGTGGTCATATGATTGACGGGCAATTAGTGATTGTCGATTGGCCGCAATTGCCGCTACTGGGGAAGCGTGAGTTAACAATCCATTTGGATCAGCAAAAATTCAAAATCAGACTAACTGAATGGCAAATGGCGGTACAGCCAAGTAAGCCCTTAAGTGTTGTCAGTCAGCAACGGCAAATACTGTGCCCACGACAATGTTGGACAGTTATTTGGCAAAATGGTTAATGTAAAGGAAAAATTTACAAAAAATAGGTATCACATTTACAAAGATTAGGGATAATAAATGTATGGTCATAGCAAAATAAATTTAGGAGGCGTTCACTAATGAAACGCAATTGGTTGATAAGTGCTGCAATCGTGATTGTTGCAGTCTGCCTATTAACGTTTGGCTACGCAACGCGACAAAAAGATAATGGCGTGAATATCACAGCAGTGGGATCCACAGCATTACAACCACTAGTAGAGGCAGCAGGAGAGGACTTTGCTGGTGAAAATAAGGGTGTTTACGTTAACGTGCAAGGTGGGGGTACAGGTACCGGTCTAGCACAAATTCAGTCAGGTGCAGTCGACTTGGGCAATTCAGATATGTTTGCTGGTGAAAAAGACGCTATCAATGATGAAAAATTGGTCGATCATAAGGTTAGTGTCGTTGGTATTTCACCAATGATCAATAAAGAGGCCAAGGTTGATCATTTAACAAAACAGCAATTGATTGCAATTTTTACAAAAAAGGTGACAAATTGGCGCCAAGTTGGGGGTGCTGATTTGCCAATTATTCTTATTAATCGTGTGACTGGCTCAGGAACACGGGCTACGTTTGAAAAATGGGGACTTGACGGCGCTAAATCATCTGACTCTCAAGAACAAGAATCTTCGGGAACAGTCCAGTCAATGGTAGGTTCAACTCCTGGCGCGATATCATATGCTTCATTTGGTTATCTGAATGATTCAGTGGTTGCACCAAAAATTGATGGTGTTACCGCAACTAATGAGCATGTTATTTCAGGTAAGTGGCCAATTTGGTCTTATGAGCATATTTATACCAATGGTCAACCAACCGGAGAAGTTAAACAATTCCTAGCTTATATTGATTCAGAACATATTCAAAAAACGCTGGTACCAAAATTAGGATATATCTCAGTGCATGATATGAAGGTATCTCGTGATGAAAATGGTAAGTTAAGTACAGTAGATTAAGGAGTTTAGGCCATGGATTCAATTCGTGAATCATTATTAAAGAAATCAAAGGCAACTAAGAAAGATCGATTTGGTCGTGTGATTACTTTTTCGGCACTGTTATTGATCGTTGTCGTTGTTATCTCAATCTTTTTGTTTGTCGCTTCAAAAGGCTTGGCGACATTTTTCACCAACAAGGTCAATCTTTGGGATTTCTTGTCTGGTAAAAAGTGGGCCCCTGGCCAAACAAATGCGCAGGGACAACCCTTTACTGGTGCTTTGCCAATGATCACTGGGTCATTTTTGGTAACATTGATTGCAGCATTAGTTGCGACCCCATTTGCGATTGGTACGGCGGTGTTTATGACAGAAATATCACCTAAGCACGGTGCCAAAATTTTAGGTCCGGTTACTGAACTATTGGTTGGTATTCCATCAGTGGTTTATGGTTTTATTGGACTATCAGTAATCGTGCCAGTTATGCGTCATATTTTTGGTGGTTCTGGTTTTGGTATCATAGCAGGGGCCATGGTGCTATTTATTATGATTCTGCCCACAGTGACATCAATGACCGTCGATACTTTGAAATCTGTGCCACGCCACTATCGTGAATCAGCATTGGCATTGGGGGCAACTAGATGGCAAATGATTTATAAAGTTATTTTGCGTTCAGCAACACCGGGAATTTTAACAGCGGTGGTATTCGGTATGGCGCGTGCGTTTGGTGAAGCTTTAGCTGTTCAAATGGTCATTGGAAATGCGCCTTTGATGCCAAAGGGACTAACGTCACCTTCATCAACATTGACCTCTATCCTGACGCAAGGGATTGGAAACACGGTGATGGGCTCGTTAGAGAATAATGCCCTATGGAGTTTGGCTTTGATCCTCCTATTGATGTCATTAGTCTTTAATATCATTATGAGAGCAATCGCGAAGAAGGGAGCAATGTAAGATGTTAAACCCAAAACAAAGTGATAAATTAGCAAGCATCATCTTATATACAATTGCTGGCTTGGTTATATTGATTTTGGCGGCATTAGTTGGTTACATTCTTGTTCAAGGTGTTCCCCATTTATCATGGCACTTCTTAACGTCACCATCATCTGCCTTTACTGCTGGTGGTGGTATCGGTGTGCAATTGTTCAACTCATTCTACTTACTGATCATTACGATGCTAATCTCTTTCCCAATTGCTTTGGGAGCAGGGGTTTACTTGCACGAGTATGCTAATCAAAAGAGCCGCTTGATTCAACTCATTAGAACAGCTATCGAAATTTTGTCGTCGTTACCTTCCGTTGTTGTGGGACTGTTCGGTTTCTTATTGTTTGTTGTGCAATTCAAGTTAGGTTTCTCGATTTTATCAGGAGCCATTGCGTTAACATTCTTTAACTTACCGCTATTAACACGATCAGTTGAAGAGTCTCTCCGTAGTATTCCTGATTTACAAAGAGAAGCTGGCGCGGCATTAGGCCTGTCACGGTGGGAGACAGTTGGGCATATTATCTTACCTGCCGCTGTACCATCGATTGTAACCGGAGTTGTTTTGTCGGCCGGACGTGTCTTTGGTGAAGCCGCCGCATTGATCTATACCGCTGGACAATCTGCACCGGCTTTAGATTTCGGTGATTGGAATCCATTTAATACGGCGAGCCCACTAAATATTATGCGACCAGCTGAAACTTTGGCTGTGCATATTTGGAAAGTCAATTCAGAAGGCATTATGCCAGATGCAGCAGCTGTTTCAGCCGGTGCTTCTGCAGTCTTGATTATTGCCGTGTTGTTATTTAATTTCCTGGCACGGTTCTTGAGTAACGTTTTGTATAAACGTCTAACAGCGACAAAATAGAAAAGAGGACGGTCATTTATGGCAGCAGGAACACAAGGTTCTTTAAATTTAACAAATGAACAACCAGATCGTCATATTTATCATATGGACGAAAATAAGCATGAAATTGCTTTGTCTACCAAAAATTTAGAAGTTTATTATGGCGACCACTTAGCTTTACAGGGGGCTGATTTATCTTTTGAAAGATTTAAAATCACTTCATTGATTGGTGCATCTGGATCCGGGAAATCAACATTTTTGCGTTCATTGAATCGGATGAATGATGATGTTGCGACTGTTAAGGGAAACATTATGTACCGTGGTTTGGACATTAATTCGCACGATATCGATGTTTATGAAATGCGTAAACATATTGGTATGGTCTTTCAGCGTCCTAACCCATTTGCTAAGTCAATCAGTGATAACATCACTTTTGCCTTAAAGCAACATGGTGTACACGATAAAGCAAAACTGGCAGAGATTGTGGAGACATCCTTAAAACAAGCTGCCCTTTGGGATGAGGTTAAAGATGACTTGAAAAAGTCAGCCTTATCGCTATCAGGTGGTCAGCAACAACGCCTAGTGATTGCACGTGCAATTGCTATGCAGCCAGATATTTTGTTACTGGATGAGCCAGCTTCTGCATTGGATCCAATTTCATCTGCTAAAATAGAAGACACGCTGATGGAATTAAAGAAGCGATTTACAATTATTATTGTGACGCACAATATGCAACAAGCAAGTCGTGTTTCGGATTACACAGCATTCTTTCACACAGGTCAAGTACTTGAATATGACTTGACCAGAAAAATATTTACACGGCCAAAGGTCCAAATGACAATTGATTATGTGAACGGTAACTTTGGTTAAAAGGGGAGCTAACAGATGACACAAAAAATTTTAACAACTGAGAATGTGCATCTTTATTACGGTAAAAAAGAAGCCTTGCATGGGATAAATCTTGACTTTAATAAAAATGACATAACAGCTTTGATTGGTCCATCTGGTTCAGGAAAGTCGACCTATTTACGCGCTTTAAATCGCATGCATGATTTATCGGATTCTGTGACTGTCAATGGTACTTTCATGTTCAATGGTCATGACATTTATGCGCCCAATACTGATACAGTTGCCTTACGCCAAAAAATTGGCATGGTCTTTCAGCAGCCTAACCCATTTCCGTTTTCAATCTACGATAATGTTGCATTTGGCGTTCGCACTGCTGAGAAGAAAAGTAAAGCTGAACTGGATGAAATTGTTGAAAAGTCTTTGAAGCAAGCTGCTATTTGGGATGAGGTAAAAGATGATTTACACAAATCGGCCTTATCATTATCAGGTGGTCAGCAGCAACGAATTTCAATTGCGCGTGCTTTGGCCACTAGTCCTGAGATTTTATTGTTGGATGAGCCAACAGCTGCGCTAGATCCAGCCTCAGCAAGTAAAGTTGAAAATACTATGATGCAACTACGTAATCAGTTAACAATGATTATTGTGACCCATTCAATGGCGCAGGCTTCACGTATATCTGATAAAACGGCTTTCTTTATGGATGGTCATTTAGTTGAATTTAATCATACGAAGAAGGTTTTCTTAGATCCGGATCGGCAGGAAACACAAGATTATATATCTGGTCGCTTTGGATAAATTGACTTTTAGGGTATGATAAGGGAAACATAGAAAGGAAATATTGATATGCGCCAGTATTTTGATGATGAATTAGCAGACTTGGATACGTCCTTTAAAGAAATGGGGTTGCTTGTATCTGAGACTTTGGATGAAGCTGTTCAAGCGTTTTTAGATCATGACCGCGGTGTCGCACAAGAAATCATTGATCGTGACAAGGCAATTAACCAACGTGAAATTGCTATTGAGAAGAAAAGCTTTGAAATGATTGCTTTGTATCAACCCGTGACAACTGACTTACGTGAAATTATGACGGTACTAAAAGCAGTATCTGTTTTAGAGCGTATTGGGGATAATGCGCGAAATATTGCCATATCAACGATTCACGTTAAGGGTAACAAGCGTGTCGCAGAAATTGAAGAAACTATCGGTAATACGGGAACAGTTGTTGCCAAGATGGTTTCACAAGTTTTGGATTATTATGTTAACGATGACGCCGTTGCTGCTGAAAGTATTTCCGAAGTTGCTTCGGGGGTTTCAGAGACGACCAGACATATCCGTGAGCTGGCTATTGAAGCTAGTAAAGCTGACCCAGAACAAGTGACTGCGGCAACGGATTACTTAGTTGTTGCTGGATATTTAAAGCGTACATCAGACTACGTAACTGACATTGCCGAATGGATTATCTATAAGCGAACAGGAAAAATCGTTGAGCTAAATCCTGGGACATCTTCATTTATTTAATGACTTATAAAGTAAGGAACAGTGGATCTAAATCTTGGTTCACTGTTTTTACTATTTCAGTTAAAATGAACATGAATGGAGGGTACGATGCAAACAGTAACGAAGGTGACACGTCAACGGCGTAAGGGACGTTATAATGTCTACTTAGATGATGAGTATGCCTTTGCAGTTGATGAAAAAATATTAATCTCGTATAACTTATTTAAAGGTACGACCCTAGATGAAACGGCTATTGATGAAATTAAGACAGCCGAATTTAGCCAAAAAGCTTATACGAAGGCGTTGCTTTATGCAACTAGTCAAATGCGGACAAGCCAGCAAGTATCTCGTAAACTGAAAGACCAGGGTTATGACTGGGTGATAATTAAGGATGTGGTACAGCGTTTGCAAAATGATCATGTCCTTGACGATGAGACATATGCTGAAACGTATGTTGATCAAGCTAAGTCAGCCGGTAAGTTGGGACCACGAGGTGTTAAATTTAAATTACAACAAGCAGGTATTGATCAATTTGTCATTGAAGATGCTTTAGTGGCTTACACAATTGATGATCAAATAGATGCATTGGCGGAACGAGTGGGGTCTTTATTGGAGAAAAACGCTCGTCACTCAAAATTTTTAGCGGAACAGAAAACACAGCAAAAATTGTTACAACAAGGTTTTGATCAACATTTGATTCAGCAAGCGATTAGTGAGTACCGGGAAAATGAAGCGTTTGATACTGATCAAGAGTGGGAAAATCTAGATCGAGATGCGACAATTGCAGCTGATCGTTATGCATCTTTTACTGGCTGGGAATTTAAAACAAAAGTTAAAGCAGCAATGTATCGTAAAGGCTATAATTTGAATTTAGTTGATCAATGGCTAAAGCAAAGAGACTAAGTTGACAGTGTTTTTTGACGGCTCGCGTGATACAATGAAATAGAAAAAAATTTGGTGAAATTCACAGAAAGCTCAAGATAATGAAAGATAGTCGATTACCACGTGAAGGCGACTTCGTAACTATTAAGAGCTACAAGCATGATGGGAGTTTACATCGGACTTGGCGTGACACAATGGTGTTGAAAACCAGTGAGAATGCAATTATTGGCTTAAATGATCATACATTAGTGACCGAAGATGACGGTCGCCGATGGGTGACACGGGAACCGGCAATCGTTTATTTTCATCGAAAGTATTGGTTTAACATTGTTGCTATGATACGAGAGAATGGTGTGTCGTACTATTGTAACCTGGCATCACCATTTGTGTTGGATAAAGAAGCGTTGAAGTATGTCGATTATGATTTGGATGTGAAAGTTTTTCCAAATGGTGAGAAACGTTTGTTAGATACAGACGAATATGAATTACATAAAGCACGTTGGCGTTATCCAGCAGATGTTGATTATATTGTGCGTGAGCATGTCAAAATCTTAGTCGATTGGATCAACAATCAGCAAGGGCCGTTTTCCGATGCCTATATTGACTTGTGGTACCGGCGTTATTTAGAAATTAAACGTCGAAATAGTCAACAATAGTTGTCATAATATAAATAAAAAGACTGGGTCATGAAATGGTGCCAGTCTTTTTTTGTCGCCATTGACAATGGTAGCGTTGATTCTTGAGCTATTGAAACAAATGCTAATATTCGTTATACTAAATTGTTAAGAATTTTAAAAATAATATAAAATAATAAAAAGGCGATTAATTATGGCATCATTAAAAGAAGCAACGCAAACCCGGCGTACATTTGCTATTATTTCGCATCCGGATGCTGGTAAGACGACAATTACAGAGCAGTTACTAAAGCTTGGAGGAGTTGTCCGTGAGGCTGGTACGGTTAAGGGACGTAAAGGAAACTTTGCGAAATCTGACTGGATGGAAATTGAGCAAAAGCGTGGTATTTCTGTTACATCATCTGTTTTACAATTTGATTTTGACGGTAAACGAATTAATATTTTGGATACCCCAGGACACGAGGATTTTTCTGAGGATACTTACCGTACATTGATGGCTGTTGATTCAGTTATCATGGTAGTCGATTCAGCAAAGGGAATTGAGCCACAAACTAAGAAATTGTTTGAGATTGTTAGTAAGCGGCACATTCCTATTTTTACTTTCTTCAATAAGCTTGACCGCGATGGTCGGGAGCCATTGGATTTAGTAGATGAATTGGAAACTACGTTAGGTATCAATGCCTACCCAATGAATTGGCCAATTGGTTCGGGTCAAATTTTGGCTGGATTATTTGATCGTTACCATAACAATGTTGAAGTCTATCGACCAGCTAGTGAATCAGAACGCTTCTTGCCACTTAATGATGAGGGTGTTGATCTAGCTAAGCCAAATGCTATTCAAGAGAATTCATTATGGGATGATACACGTGATGAAATTGAGATGCTCCAAGATGCGGGTAATCAATTTGATGAAGCAGCTGTTATGAATGGTAAGCTAACACCGGTTTTCTTTGGTTCAGCGCTACGTGGATTTGGAATCGAGACATTTTTGCAAACTTATATGCAATTTGCGCCAGCACCAGGAGCGAAAAATACCACTACTGGTGAAGCAATTGTACCTGAAAATGAGCAATTTACAGGTTTTGTTTTCAAAATTCAAGCAAATATGAATCCAAATCATCGTGATCGCATTGCCTTTTTGCGGATTGCTTCAGGGAAATTTGAGCGTGGTATGGATGTCACGTTGCAACGAACCAAAAAGAAAATTCGGCTTGCTAATGTGACTCAGTTTATGGCTGATACACGTGAGAATGTTGAAACTGCCTATCCAGGTGATATTATTGGTATTTATGATACGGGGAATTTCCAAATTGGCGACACGATTTATGCTGGTAAGCATGAAGTCGCTTTCGAAGAGCTACCAACATTTACACCTGAACTATTTATGCGTGTGCATGCTAAAAATGTCTTGAAGCAAAAATCATTCCATAAGGGTGTGACGCAATTGGTTCAAGAAGGAACGATTCAAATGTATACAGCTTGGGATTCGGGTGATTACATTATCGGTGCCGTTGGTGCTTTGCAGTTCGAAGTTTTCCAATTCCGTATGGAAAATGAATACAATACTGAGGTTTCATTAGAAACGATGGGACCAAAGATTGCCCGTTGGATAAACCCAGAGCAGTTAGATCCAAAAATGGCATCGTCACGAAACTTACTTGTCCGTGATCGCTATGAAAATCCAGTCTTCTTATTTGAGAATCAATTTGCGGAGCGCTGGTTTACAAATAAGTATCCGGATGTTGAATTGGAGGCCAAACTATGACATTAATGTTACCTGTTATGCCAACTAATTGGCTGATGGGCGCATTGGTGTTTGCCGTGGTATTATTAATGCCTACAGCAGTTTATTTTGCTGGTCATTCGGCGTTAAGGCGGTTTCCAAAATTACTCAATGCCTTACATTGGTTGTTTGGGGCGTATTTAATTTATTTAATTGTTGCTGGCGTGGCAACTTTGTTAATTAGCTAAAAATTTAAACACTTGTGAGCAATAAGCGAACGGCTAGCTGGGTCGTTTATGCTCACAGGTGTTTTTTGTTATTTATATCATTAAAAAATAATGAACTTTATTTGTTTTAAATTAGATTGTTAAGTTATTTTTTCTAATATATTATTGACATTTACTAGTTAAAAAGATTAAACTGCATTCAACCTTTAAATTTAAAAACATGTTTCGTATGAGTGGATTTGTTGTTAAGTTTAAAAATAATGAAAAAGAGGTGGTCAATATGAAGTACGGAGTTATCGGTGCAGGCGCAATGGGGTATAGGTTTGGGATCATGTTACAAAAGAACGCCGATGTTGACGTTGACTTTATTGACACTTGGGAACCTAATGTCGAAGCAGTTCGTGAACAAGGCGGTGTTTCTGTCGCCCGTGATCATGAGAATCGTCATATTGAACCCATTAATATTTTTTACCCCGAAGAATATACAGGTCATCCTGATGTTTGGATTATTTTTAAAAAGCAGATGCAACTGGCAGAAGAGTTAAAACGTGATGCTGCGGCAGGTATTTTTCATGATGATCAGTATGTTGTTTCTGCGATGAATGGTATGGGACATTTTGAAAAGATTGCCCAATATTTTCCTAAAGACCATATTTACTGTGGAACAGCAATGATTGCTACTCGCTTGGATGGTCCGGCTAACGTGGACTTTATGGGTGCTGAAGGAACTGAAGTTATGCACATCGCCAAATATGATCAACAAGCAGACGACGAAACATTTCAGGCCGTGGTCGCTGACTTGAAACAGGCAAAGTTAAACCCAGTTGTAGTGGATGAATGGTTGGGTATGTGTATGTCAAAGGTTGTCTTTAATGCGGTGACGAATACGCTATGTACCATGTTTGAAATGCAGATGGGTCAATTCATTGAGTATGATGGTGTTAGAGAAATGTCTAAGCAACTGTTTGATGAGGCTTATGATGCCTGCGAACGAGCTGGTATCTATGTGATTGCCACACGACAGGAACAAGTTGATTCAGTAATCACGGTTAGTCAAGAATATAAATACCATTATCCTTCAATGTATCAGGATTTCTCAAAAGGACGTCCAACTGAGGTAGATTATATTAATGGCTATATTGCAAAAATAGGACGTGAACATGACTACGTTTGTCGCACTCATGAATTTGTTGTTCATGAAGTACACATGGCAGAAATGATGCGTAAATATCATCAAGTTCAGGAGAATGTGGCGGAGTAGTCTATGGACCATCAAAATTAATACAAATTGAACGTAAAAGGATTGGGACAATCAAGTTGTTCCAATCCTTTTTTATTGGGGGCTGGGCTAGTATAATGAGGTAAATTGTCGGTATGCAATGAGTATGTTAAAATAAACCTAATAATGAAAAAGGAGAGACATTGATGGCTAAACAAGAAATGGATCCCCATGTTCAAAATGGACTATATGGTACCCCTGAAATTAATCCCGACGAAAAACATCAATACTTAGGTAACTTTCGCGAACGTGTTTATGCATTACAAAAACGTGCGACTGTTGGTGATAGTCGCTATCTACAGGCGTGGGAGGAGCAATTAGAGGCTCATCCTGATGCGGTTCTTTATTTAAATGGACATATCGATAGTGATGTATTAAATCAGTATATGAAATTAGCTGCTAAACATCAGTCAAAATTTACATTAAAAACAGATGCGATTTATGATCAGTCGGATATTGTGGTGGTCCTAGCAGGTCATTCAGCAGTTCATCAGGAGCCAGTTTCGATTGAGGAAACGATTACTGATGATAAAGACAGTCAGGATAGTGATGATCAGACCAAGCCTAAAAAACCTTGGTATAAAAAGCTATTCTAGTTAAATCATTGATCAAAGGAGGTAATTCGGATGCAACAGCCATTGGCTTTCCGCATGCGCCCACGCAATATCAGTGAAGTTGTTGGTCAGCAACATCTGGTAGGTGAAGGGAAAATTATTAATCGGATGGTGACAGCTAAAATGTTGTCATCGATGATTTTATATGGACCTCCTGGAACAGGAAAGACTAGCATTGCTAGTGCGATTGCTGGTTCAACAAAGTATGCTTTTCGTATTTTAAATGCGGCAACCGATACCAAAAAGGACTTACAAATCGTAGCAGATGAGGCCAAAATGTCTGGTACGGTCGTGTTGCTGCTAGATGAAATTCATCGATTAGACAAAACTAAACAAGATTTCTTACTGCCACACTTAGAAAGTGGCCGTATTGTTCTGATAGGTGCAACGACGGAAAATCCTTATTTAACGATTTTGCCAGCTATTCGTTCGCGAACCCAGATTTTTGAAGTGAAGCCATTATCTGAAGCGGATATGCAGTTAGCTGTTGACCGTGCCTTGTCAGATAAAGAACGTGGCTTAGGTGACTTTGCGGTTGACTTAGACGAAGAGGCGCGGCAACAATTGATTTACGCAACGAATGGTGATTTGCGATCAGCTTTGAACGGACTCGAACTGGCTGTTAAGTCAACCAACCCAGATGAAAATGGTCGCGTACACATTACGTTGCCAATTATTGAAGAAACTGTTCAGCGTAAAGCGATCACAGCGGACAAAAATGGTGATGGACATTATAATGTTATTTCTGCCCTTCAAAAATCTATTCGTGGTAGTGATGCAGATGCAGCGTTACATTATTTATCACGGTTGATTGAGGCGGGAGATTTACCAATTATTGCTAGGCGGCTGCAGGTGATTGCTTATGAGGATGTTGGCTTGGCCAATCCAGCGGTGGCTGCTCGTACTGTGACTGCTATTCAGGCTGCTTTACAGCTTGGCTTTCCAGAGGCACGTATTCCGTTAGCTAATGCCGTCATTGAACTGGCATTATCACCTAAGTCTAATGCGGCGATTACAGCTGTTGATGCGGCCATCAGTGATGTTAGAAAAGGTGCGACTGGCGATGTGCCAGCACACCTAAAAGATTCACACTATTCAGGGGCTAAGCAATTAGGCCATGGTGTGGATTATGTGTACCCTCATGGTCATCCTGGTGACTGGGTACCCCAGCAATACTTACCTGATAAGTTAATGGGATCAAGTTACTTTAAGCCTGCTGGTAATTCTAAGGTGGAACGAGCTTACAAGGAACAATACGCTAAATTGAGAAAAGCGCAACATGATGGGCTAAAGGGAAAGTAAACGATTAATCGGATAAGTTATGTGTCAAGACTTTCATTTTAAGCAATTGTTAGTATAATAAACATATAGATGAATTCCTTGGGCGTACGCGTAATTCTACCATCTGTAGTTGCTTTACAACCTTTTTGCTCGGGGATGTCGGGAAGCCGCTACAACATGCTGTTTCACTCAGTAGTTGTACAAGGCGGACTTATTCACCCACTTTCCTTTAATCGGAGCCAACTCAGTCGAATTTACTAACGGCGCCAATCAAGTGTTCATAGTTTCTCAAATTTTTATATTTTGAGGGACATCAGTCGTTCATTTTCGATAAGTATATCGAAGATGAGCGGCTTTTTTATCAGTTAAGAAAAGGAATAAAATGATGGTTATTGGACTTTATATATTGTTTGCCGTAATCGTAGGTGGACTTGGCATTTATTTGCTGATGCATCAGCAAGGATTTCTGGGAATTTCTGCTCAGCAGGCTAAACATCCCGCACGATGGTTTGGTTGGTTGTTTACGATTGATGCAGTTTTATTATTAATAAGTACTTTTTTAACAAATGGGGCGGCTTTACCAGGAGGCCTTTTTGTTATCATTGCAACTTTGCTAACAACTGTATTGGCAATTGTGGTAGTTCGTCTTTTATTTAAATAATTTATATATATCACGAAAGATAAAAAGAAACGTAATTTATGTGAAAAAATGTGATAGATGCGTTATAATAAAAGTGTAGAAAAAGTCGCATATGGTCAATCGGACAGGGGGAACTGTTATGGCTGATGTAAAAGTAAACTACAAGAATATATTGGTACCAGTTGATGGATCTAAAGAAGCTGAGGCTGCATTGGATCGTGCAATTAAGGTGGCTAAGCAGAATGGTGTAGACACAAATCTACACATTCTACATGTTATTGATACACGTTCATTCCAAAATGTCACTGACTTTAGAACAACAATGGTTGAGCAAGTTGCCGGTACTGCAAAGAAGACATTAGATGCCTATTTGCAGAAGGCTAAGGATGCTGGTGTTGAGAATGTTGATTACTCAATTGAGTATGGTTCACCTAAGGACGTGATTGCAACACAAGCACCTGCAAAGTATGCCATTGATTTGATTATGATTGGGGCTACTGGTCTAAATGCTATTGAGCGTTTGTTGATTGGTTCTGTTACTGAGTTCGTTACACGTGTTTCAACGTTTGATACGTTAATCGTTCGTCACACATCAGAAGATGACGAATAGTATTTTAATTAATATGTAATTAAGGCTGAGATAGAATTTCTATCTCAGCCTTTTTTTGTGCTTAGAATATGGTGGCAGGACTATTATTTTTAGTTAGTATGAATATCTGGTACAATGAATGTATTATTGACAGTTTATAAGGGATGGAGAGCGCAATATGAGTGAATCAAAACTAAATTTGGTAGCATCGACATTGACAAATAGTTTGGGAACAACAATTATTGGTCACGTGGCGTCAGAGAATGTTGTGATCACTGTTAAGTATGCCAACAATGATGTTGATACAACGACTTCAGACAAAAGTGGTAGTTTTATGGTTAAGGTACCGACCGAAAATACGGATAGCGAAGTGACGTTATCAGCCACTCTTCCTGACCGGTCAGAAAAAGAAGAGATCGCATTAGCTATTGACCAACCAGCGCCAGTGGTCACTGCGGTTATTTCTACGCAAAATGGTCAGCGACTACTTGAGGGACGCGTTAATCAAGCCGATGTCGCTATTTCCGTGCATTTTGTTGGCGATGAACATGTGATTTCATTACCCGTTGACAATGGTCTGGAGTTCGAATTGGTTTTACCAGATGAAGTTTTGCCAAGCCAGATTGAAGTCCATGCAACGAACCAACAAACTGGTAAGACTGGACGAACAGTTGTTGGACTAGGTGTGACATCAAAAACAGTGGCTATGCCAGCCTTAACAGATGAAATGATTGCCGAATATGTGCATAATGAAGAAGTTAAACATGAGGCAAAACTTGCAGCAAGTCAACAAGCAACTAATGAGATAAAAACTGATGAAACAGCGGACAATGCAACATCAGTAGCTGCAACTAGTGAAGAAACAGTAGCTGATAAAACCCCTGTAGAAAATGTCCAAGTGGAGACTGAATCTGCAACCGTCGAAAAAGCTGATGATGTAACAACTGAATCACGTGTTGCACGTCGTAAACATGGTGGTATTAGAGGCTTTTTTGCTCGTCTTTTTGGACGGAAGGGTTAATTATTACAACATAACGCAATCGTTTAACAAAAAGTTAACATTTATTAATGTAATTGTGATATTGTCATTAAAGTCGCAAAGCTATCTGTGATAGAATATTATGGTTTGAGGAAAAGAAAGGTAAATCATAATGCATAAACGACAAATTACGATGATTATTGGGATTATGGCAGTTGCAGCGTTGGTTGCTGTTTTTGCAATCGTGTTTAATAGTACACCAAATGAAAAAGAAGCGGTCGCAGCCACTTCATCACAAAGTTCTAAGACGGTTGATAAGAAAAAACAATCAACAAGCCAGAGTAGTCAAAAAGTAGCATCGAAAAAAGACGATGCCAAGTCTTCAAGTACGACTGATGTAAAAAAAACTCTGGATGTCAAAAAATTGCTTAAAGGGCAAAGTAATGTACCTGATGTCGCTTCAGTTAATCAAAAGGGCAATGAGTTAACGGTTGTTTTGGCGGATGATGGGACACAGTCACTTAATGATTTTATGAAGGCCTATGCTAAGGCAACGACCCTCGTCTTAAAATCAGCTAATGAGCAACCAAAAATTAGTACAGTGACAGTTGCTCGCCAAGTGAAGCTAGAGGATGGTTTAGAATATGCTGTAGCTGGTAAGTGGCAAAAGGATCAGTTGACAGCAGTTAATAAATTGGCTGTTGATCCAGCAATTAAGGATGTCTTGTTAAGTGCTAGTCATTATTCAATCGGTGGTTCTGTTTGGGATGCATTTTCGCAACAACAGAAGAATGATTACCAAAATCACCAACAAGATGGTCAGGTTGAAGCAACCGACAATGACTTTAACAAATGGGTCCAAGCTGGTATCGAAAAGAATAAATAATTTAAAAGTAGCTATGTTAGCAAACTTTTAATAGATGAAAAGGTCGAAGCCAATTCCAATTATGGAAGACTTCGACCTTTTGTAGTTAATGGCAGGTTTAGCTGAATAGTATTGAATAAATTGAAATATACATGAGTGTGGCACCAACTAGGACAAATATGTGCCAATAAACATGGCTAAGTGGCAGATTAGGGATGAGGTATAAGAGTGCCCCAAGGGTGTAAGTTATACCACCAGCCAATAACAGGTAAAATGCGAAAGGCGTTAGGGCTATGTGCAAGGCTGGGAACGCAAGGACGATCAACCAACCCATGACAACATAGATAATGACCGATAACCAGGGCCAACGACCAACAAAAAATAAGTCGTAAACAAAGCCTAAAATAGTGCATAATAGAATGGTTCCCCAGATGGTCCAACCAACGTTATGTTCTAAAAATAACCAGGTATAAGGGGTATAACTACCTAAGATGACGAGGTAAATGCCGGAATGATCAAGGAATTGGAAAATTTTACCTGCTTTGGTAAAAATAAGCGCATGAAATAAGGTGGATGCAAGCAAAAAACTAATGATTGATGTCGCATAAATAGCTAAAGCAACAATTGTAAAAGCTGAAAAATGATGTTGCACACTATTGACCATTAGCAAAGTTGCACCAACTATTGCAGCCAGGACGCCAATGCCATGGGTAACAGCATTTAAAGTTTCGTATGTAATGAGATAACGCCGATTTTCATTGGTTAAAGTAGGCATGGGTTATTGATTCTCCTTTCGCAAGTAAAAATAGTAGGGATTTTGTTAAATTAATTATTATGATTATCATAACCGTTACATCTAGTTTTGTAAACTAAATAAAACGGTTGTGGGAAATATGTGAGGTTTTAGAAATGTTAATGACGGTAATACAAGGGATGATGATTGGATTTGCTTTCGTGGCACCAATTGGCATGCAGAATTTGTATGTATTTAATAATGCACTGACAAATTCTTTTCGACGTTCGTTGATGTACGTGTTGTTTGTGTGGATTGCGGACTCGTTATTTTCATTAGCCGCCTTTTTTGGGATGGGCGCTATTATTAGTTCAGTGACTTGGTTGCGATTAGTTGTCATGATTGTTGGTGGTCTACTAGTGCTATGGATTGGCTGGGGCATTCTTCGTAGTGCAGATAGTGTGCAACTAAATACACAAAAAAATGAACTGCCAGTAAAACAAGCGATTGTGTCAGCATTTATTGTTTCATGGGCAAATCCACAAGCTTTAATCGATGGTAGTTTGATGCTGGGTGCCTTACGTGGTACGTTGGCAAAAGATGCGGTTTGGCCATTTATTATTGGGGTGGTTATCGCAACTTTTATTTGGTTTAATACAATCACGATCGTCATGAATTTACTAAAGGAACGTTTACCTAAAAAAGTATTGGTTTGGGTCAATATTGTATCTGGATTAATTGTATTAGTTTATGGTGCTTATCTATTAGTACAAGCATTACTGGATATTTTCTAAATGAAATAATTGGATAGCAACAGTCATATGGCAGAGTACAGGGTTGATTTTGTTACTTTATCATTGTAAAATTGCCCTTATAGCAATGCACTAGAGAGTATAAGTAACGTGACTAACAGCGACAAAATCATTTTGGTGTGAGATTTTGAGGACGATTACTTAGAAGGTAACTAGTGGGCTTTACTGATGAACGATGAAGTAGTCGGTAACGTGAGGACGCGTTAAGTCAAAATGAGATAGAGAAATAGCTCTAATTCAGGTGGTACCGCGATAATTTCGCCCTGAACATACAGATAATGTATGTTCAGGGCTTTTTTAATGGATAACAACGAAAAAGAGTGATTAAACAAGGAGTTAAGGTTATGCGAGAAATTGATATGCCTGGTAAGTATAATCCATCAGCTGTTGAGGCTGGACGTTATGATAAGTGGGTGCAGGAGAAACGATTTAAACCATCAGAGAATAAGAAAGCCCGTCCTTATTCAATCGTTATTCCACCACCAAATGTTACTGGTAAGCTGCATTTAGGACATGCTTGGGATACAACCTTACAGGATATGATTATCCGTCAAAAGCATATGCAAGGTTTTGATACATTATGGTTACCAGGTATGGATCATGCTGGGATTGCCACGCAAGCGAAGGTTGAACAACGATTAGCAGGGGAAGGTATCTCACGCTATGATTTAGGTCGTGAAAAGTTTGTTGACCAAGTTTGGGACTGGAAAAATGAATATGCGTCAACGATTAAGTCACAATGGGGTAAGTTAGGTTTGTCATTGGACTATGATCGCGAAAGATTTACTTTGGATGATGGTCTTTCAGAAGCTGTGCGTAAGGTGTTCGTGACCCTTTATGAAAAGGGCTTGATTTACCGTGGTGAATATATCATTAACTGGGATCCAAAGGCTCGGACGGCTTTGTCAGATATCGAAGTTATTCACCAAGATGATGAAGGTGCTTTCTATCATGTGCAGTATCCATTTGTGGATAAAGAAACCACTTATCAAGGTAAGCATTATATTGAGATTGCCACAACACGTCCAGAAACAATGTTTGGGGATGTGGCCGTAGCTGTTCATCCTTCTGATGAACGTTATAAGGACTTGGTTGGTAAAAAGGTGCTTGTACCGTTAGTTAACCGTGAAGTTCCGATTGTAGCCGATGAATACGTTGATCCTGAATTTGGTTCAGGAATGGTTAAAATCACACCAGCCCATGATCCAAATGACTTTGGGGTTGGTAATCGCCATGATTTGGAACGCATCAACACAATGAACGAAGATGCGACGATGAACGAACGTGCCGGCAAGTATGCTGGTATGGACCGTTTTGATGCTCGTAAGGCAATGGTTGCTGATTTGGAAGCTGGTGGTTGGATGCTATCAGTAGAGCCAATTGTTCACGCCGTTGGTCATTCAGAACGTACGGGTGTCCAAGTTGAATCACGTTTATCAACACAGTGGTTTGTTAAGATGAAGCCATTGGCTGAACAAGCATTGGACATGCAAAAGTCAGATGATCGGGTCGACTTCTACCCACCACGTTTTGAAGGTACCTTTACTCGTTGGATGGATGATATCCATGATTGGGTTATTTCACGTCAATTATGGTGGGGACACCAAATTCCAGCATGGTATCACAAGAAAACTGGTGAGATGTATGTTGGTATGGAAGCACCAGCTGATGCTGAAAACTGGGAACAAGATTCTGATGTGTTAGATACGTGGTTCTCATCAGCATTGTGGCCATTTTCAACAATGGGTTGGCCTGACACAGATTCAGAGGACTTCAAACGTTACTTCCCAACTGATACGTTGGTTACGGGATATGACATTATTTTCTTCTGGGTTGCCCGCATGATGTTCCAATCAAAGGAATTTACTGGTCGCCGTCCATTTAAGAACGTTTTGATTCATGGTTTGATTCGTGATGAGCAAGGTCGTAAGATGTCAAAGTCATTGGGAAATGGTATTGACCCAATGGATGTGATTGAAAAATATGGTGCTGATGCCTTGCGTTGGTTCCTAGCTACTGGCTCAACACCAGGACAAGATGTGCGTTTTTCATATACAAAGATGGATTCAGCATGGAACTTCATCAATAAGATTTGGAATGCATCTCGTTATGTATTAATGAATTTGGCAGATGATACAAAGGCTGAATTACCAGCCGATAAGAGTAAATTGTCATTAGCTGACCAATGGATCTTATCACGTTTGAATGCAACGATTACCGCAGTAACTAAGAACTTTGATAAATTTGAATTTGGTGAAGCTGGTCGGACGTTATACAACTTTATCTGGAATGATTTTGCAGATTGGTATATCGAAATGACCAAGGAAACATTAAATGGGGATGACGTTGCGGCGCAAGCGACGGTACAGTCAATCTTGGCTTACGTATTAGATAATACATTGCGTCTGCTACATCCAATTATGCCTTTCGTTACTGAAGCTATCTGGCAAGAAATGCCACACGAAGGTGAATCAATCGTGACAGCAGCTTATCCAATAGTTAACGAAGACCTAGCTAATCAGCAAGCTGAGACGGACTTTAATAGCTTAATTGACTTAATCAAAGCAGTTCGAACAATTCGTACAGAGGCGAATGCACCAATGTCAACGACAATTGATGTGTTGATCAAGACGGCTGATGGAAACTTACAACGTATTTTCAAGGAAAATGCCGATTATATTAATCGTTTTGTAAAGCCAAAGAATCTTCAAATTGCTGCCGACATTGTTGCGCCTGATTTAGCAATGACTCAAATTATTTCTGGTGCTGAAATTTATGTACCATTGGCTGAGTTAATTGACCTGGATGAAGAAATTTCACGTTTGCAAGACGAAGTCAAGAAATTCCAAGGTGAAGTTAAGCGTGCTAATGGTAAATTAGGTAATGAAAAGTTTGTTAACAATGCGCCTGAAAAAGTTGTCGCTGCTGAGCGTGAGAAGCTAACTGATTGGGAAAACAAGTTACAAGCAACGCAAGATCGTTTGACACAATTGCAAGCAGCAAAAGCATAGTTAATCAATACTTGCGATTAAAACTATTTAAGTGTATACTTACGTATATTGTGAATAACGAATTTAAGCGGTTCGTCGTTACAATGCAGTAAATTACACAAACAGAAGCGCCATCTACATTGTAGACGGCGCTTTTGTTTATCATGGAGTGAATGGGGTCCAAAATGGCAAAAATTGAAACGGTTAGTGATGCAATTGACTATATTCATGGTCGGCATAAATGGACGAAAACACCAACGTTTGAACGTTTAAACAAAATACTAGCGCGTTTAGGACACCCTGAACAACAATTAAAGTATGTTCATGTAACGGGGACAAACGGTAAGGGATCAACAAGTAAGATGATTGCACAATTACTACGTGCAAGCGGGTTAAAGGTTGGCTTATTTACGTCACCGTACATTTTAAAATTTAATGAACGGATTCAAGATGATTGCGGCAATATCAAAGATGCTGATTTATTAGATTTGGTACAAAGATTAGCACCGATTGTTGAACAGTTAGACGTAGAGTTACCGACTGGATTAACGGAATTCGAAGCATTGACAGTTTTAATGTTTATGTATTTTACAGAGCATCCAGTGGATGTGGTTGTGTTGGAAGTCGGTGTTGGCGGTACCTGGGATTCGACAACGGTGATACCAGATAAAATAGCTGCCGTGATTACGACGGTTGGATTAGATCATATGCATGTTTTAGGTAACACGATTACTGAAATCGCTACCCAGAAAGCTGGCATTATTCAAAGACAACGACCGTTGATTGTGGGGCAATTGCCTAAAGATGCCAATCAAGTTCTCAATACTGTCGCAAATGCTATGGGAGCACCCATTTATCGATTGGGACAACAGTTTCAAGCGACGAGCTTAGCTGCAGGGGATGAATGGGGCGAACGATTTCAGGTTACTGGATCAATTAACTATCAAAACTTATTTGTGGACTTAATCGGTAAATATCAAATTGATAATGCGGCGGTTGCCATCCAAACGGCTCAGCTTGTGGCCAAATATTTTAAGCGTTCTTTAACAGAAGCAATGATTGACTCAGCCTTAGAGTCAGTTACGTGGCCGGTACGTTTTGAAAAAGTGGCTACTAATCCAGAAGTAATATTGGATGGCGCCCATAATGAACCTGGTGTCAGGGCATTGGTGGAGACCTTACGAACAAGATTCAATCACCGACGAGTTCATGTTTTGTTTGGGGCATTGTCTGACAAGAATTATCCGAAAATGTTGCAACTATTAGCTGAATTGCCAAACGTTGCGTTACATGTCGTTGGCTTTCAAGGTCCTAATAATCGTCAGCCAATCAATCCTAGTGAGGTACTTGAACAAACAGCTATGGATGATTTAATGATGCATAAAAACTGGCAGCAAGGCTATCAAACGGTACGTGCGGGGATCCAACCAGATGATTTGATTTTATTTACAGGTTCCTTGTATTTCGTTTCTGAAGTCCGGCAAGCCTTTGCGACAGCGAACGAAAATGTTGGCGGGCACTAGCACCTGTTGCATTGTTTTGGTACAGTAGACAGAGGAATGAGAGTGGTCAGAATAGAATTTTCTGACCTAAGATGGAGTAATAGATATGATTATTTTGCAAGCAAGTAATGTTGCCCGTCGTTTTAACGGGGTCACATTTTTTGATAATATTTCCATGCAAGTTCAAAATAAAGGTCGCGTTGGCTTGGTTGGACGTAATGGTGCTGGAAAGTCAACTTTATTAAAGATGTTAATTGGTGAAACAACGCCTGATGAAGGTGAAGTTTCAATGAAAAAAGGCATTCGGTTAGCTTATTTAGCACAAAATTCTGGCTTGGATTCTGATTTGTCAGTTTATAATGAAATGTTAACGGCTTTTGCTGATGTCATTGCGTTGGAAGAACGTATGCGACAAATGGAAACTCAAATGGCGACCATGACGGATTATGAAAGCGATGCTTATCAAGAATTGTTGACAGCGTACGACCAGGCACAACATGACTTTAATGAAAAGAATGGTTATGGTTATGATGCAACCATCAGATCAGTTCTGCATGGTTTTGGTTTTGATGAAACTTTTTATGATCAGAAAATTGCGGCGTTGTCTGGTGGACAACGAACACGATTAGCGATTGCAAAGCAACTGTTAGAAACACCTGATTTGTTGATTTTGGATGAGCCGACCAATCATTTGGATATGCAAACGTTAGCCTGGTTAGAGCAATATCTTAAAAATTATCAAGGGGCCTTGTTGATCGTATCCCATGATCGTTATTTCTTGGATCGCGTGGTCACAGAAATTTATGATATGCATTCTGGTCAATTAGACCACTATAAAGGTAATTATAGTGATTTTATGGAGCAGAAAGCCGCTAAGGTACTGCAAGAACAAAAAGCATATGATAAACAACAAGCTGAAATTGCAAAACTAGAAGATTTTGTGAAGCGTAATATTGTGCGTGCGTCAACAACGAAGCGCGCGCAATCACGGCGTAAACAATTGGCCCGTATGGATCGTATTGAAGCACCCAAAAATGAATCTGGCGTCGCTCATATTCAATTTGTGGCTGATGAAGATTCTGGTAATGAAGTGCTAAGAGTCAACGATGTGAAATTGGGCTATGATATGACTCATGTTTTAGCTGAAAATGTCAATGTTGCTGTCGATAAGCAACATGCAGTTGCCTTGGTGGGTCCAAACGGAATTGGTAAATCAACCTTTATTAAGACAATTTTGGGTAAACTTCCTTTGCTGGCCGGTCAAATAAAAATTGGTGCGAATGTCACGGTTGGGTACTATGATCAAGAACAACAAACGTTAGATAATAAAAAGTCAGTGATTGATACGATTTGGGATGAACATCCCAAAATGCCTGAAAAGGATGTCCGTTCAATTCTTGGCTCATTTATGTTTTCAGGTGAATCAGTAGAAAAGTTAGTTGCTGCGCTATCAGGTGGTGAGCGTGCGCGTTTGTTATTGACGAAGCTGGCATTGGAACATGCAAATTTTTTGATTCTTGATGAGCCAACTAATCATTTGGATATCGATTCACGTGAAGTGTTAGAAACGGCATTGAATGAGTATAATGGTACGATCTTTTTCGTTTCGCATGATCGTTACTTTATTAATGAAGTTGCGACGGAAGTAGTTGAACTGTCACCATCAGGTACGCGTTTCTTTGATGGTGATTATGATTATTATCTTGAAAAAACTGCTGATGAAGTGGACGATAAGGGCAAAACAGATGAGCAAGCAACTAATGATGCGCCATCAAATAAGCCAAAACAGACTTTATCAAGAGCTGCGCTTAAAGATCAACAACGTGAACAACGTCGTTTAGAACGAGCAGTAACGGCATTAGAAGATAAAATGACAACTCTGTCTGATGAACATGATACGTTGAATCAAGCGTTAAATGACCCTGAGAACGGTTCTGATTTAACAAAATTAACTGAAATTTCTGAAAAAATTGCGGATCTTGATGCGCAAATAGCAGAAATTGAAGACCAATGGACTGAAGCAACCTTGGCTTTGGAAACATTTGTCGCTGAAAAATAAATGGTTAGCATGTAAGGCTCGAAATCTGTGAAAATATTGGCGGATTTCGGGCCTTTATGCTTTTTTGGATAAGGTTAATAATCGTCAAACTGATTTTAACAAAAGTTTGCAAATGATTAGTAATGTGTTATTATTAATAGTGTCAGTTAGCACTTTAACTTAAAGAGTGCTAATAAAAGAAAAATTAACCTGTGGAGGTCAGATAACATGTTGAAACCATTAGGAGATCGTGTTGTATTGCAAGTATCAGAAGCATCTGAGCAATCAGTTGGGGGAATTTTATTAGCTTCTAATGCACAAGAAAAGTCAGTTACAGGAAAAGTAGTCGCTGTTTCTACGCAAACGGTTGGCGACTTGACAGCACCAGTCGCTGTTAAAGAAGGCGACAGTGTTATTTTTGATAAGTTCGCTGGTAATGAACTTAGTGTCGATGGGGTTGATTATTTGGTTGTCCACGAAAAAGATATCGTGGCAGTGTTGTAATTAAAATAATTAATAAAATAGAGGGTAGTAAATATGGCAAAAGATATTGAATTTTCAGAAGATGCACGTGCAAAAATGCAAGCAGGTGTTGATAAGCTAGCCAATACAGTAAAAACAACAATTGGTCCTAAGGGACGCAATGTTGTGATTGAACAAGGTTATGGCGCACCTACTATTACAAACGATGGTGTGACGATCGCTAAGGCAGTTGAATTAGAAGATCACTTTGAAGATATGGGCGCTAAGCTAGTTGCCGAAGTTGCTTCAAATACTAATGATATTGCTGGTGATGGGACCACGACTGCAACAGTTTTGGCACAAGCCATTATTAATGAAGGTATGAAGAATGTTACTGCTGGTGCTAATCCAGTTGGTGTTCGTCATGGTATTGAATTAGCAACAGCAGCGGCTGTGAAGTCATTGCATGAGTTATCAAAGGCGGTTTCAACTAGAGAAGAAATTACGCAAATTGCTTCAGTTTCTGCTGCTAACAAAGAAGTCGGTAAATTAATCGCTGAAGCCATGGAAAAAGTCGGCAATGATGGTGTGATTACTATCGAAGAGTCAAAGGGTATTGAAACAACGCTAGATGTTGTTGAGGGAATGCAATTTGACCGTGGTTACATGTCACAATATATGGTTACTGACAATGATAAGATGGAAGCCTCATTGGACAATCCATATATTTTGATTACGGATAAGAAGATTGGAAATATTCAAGACATATTGCCTGTATTACAAAGTGTTGTTGAACAAGGCCGTGCTTTGTTGATCGTTGCTGATGATATTACTGGTGAAGCATTGCCAACACTTGTTTTGAACAAGATGCGTGGTACGTTCAACGTTGTTTCTGTTAAGGCACCAGGATTCGGTGATCGTCGTAAAGCCCAACTTGAGGATCTTGCTATCCTAACTGGTGGAACTGTTATTACTGATGATTTAGGCTTGAGTTTGAAGGATACAACGATTGATCAATTAGGACAAGCAGCTAAGGTTACTGTCACAAAAGACAATACAACAATTGTTGAAGGTAGTGGTAATGCTGCAACAATCAAAGAACGCGTGGAAGTCATTAAAGGACAAATTGCTGAGACAACCTCTGACTTTGATCGTGAAAAGTTGCAAGAGCGCCTTGCTAAATTAACTGGTGGTGTTGCTGTGGTCAATGTTGGTGCGGCAACGGAAACTGAACTTAAAGAACGTAAGTACCGTATCGAAGATGCATTGAATGCCACTCGTGCAGCCGTTGAAGAAGGCTTTGTGTCAGGTGGTGGAACTGCCTTGGTCAATGCTATTCCAGCTGTTGCTGCGCTTTCTGAAGATGGTGATGTCCAAACAGGTATCAACATTGTTAAGCGCGCATTAGAGGAGCCCGTTCGCCAAATTGCAGAAAATGCGGGTGTTGAAGGTTCAGTGGTTGTTAACCAACTAAAGAATGAAAAAATTGGTATTGGCTATAACGCTGCCACAGCTGAATGGGTTGACATGATTGCGGCTGGTATCGTTGATCCAACCAAGGTTACTCGTTCAGCTTTGCAAAACGCTGCTTCTGTTTCAGCGTTGTTGCTAACAACGGAAGCCGTTATCGCTGATCAACCTAAGGATGATGCAGCAGCAGCCCAAATGCCAGCCCAAGGCGGCATGCCAGGTATGATGTAAGCTAAAAAAGAGCGCGAGACAAAAGTTGTTTTGAAGCCGGTGCGTAACGTTATTTGCGTCATTTTTGGCCGGAGCAAAGCGAAGGACAAGAATGTCGTAAATCGCGTTACATTGAGGCTTCAGACTTTTGGAACGCGTTTAGGCTATAAAATTTATAGCCTTATAATTAATTGATTTTAGTAAACGAAGGTCGAGACATTATGTGTCTCGACCTTTTGTGCGTATCATGTCATGAAAAAGTAAAATAAAAAAAGCACAAAAAGATAGACAATCAATGGGCAGAGAACTAGAATAAACCCTTGTAGAAATAGGGCAATCTAATTTAAACTATTTTGAAATTTATTGAAAAATTTTTTTATTGAGGAGCGGAAACATGTGGCCACTATTTAAACGGTTTTTAATAGGTAAGCCGTTAAAAACCTTAGACGAAGGTGCTCGTCATCTTAGTCGAACGAAAGCGTTGGCTCTGTTATCGTCAGATGCATTATCATCTGTTGCATATGGAACAGAACAAATTATTACAATACTTTTCGCATTTGGTGGTCTGGCAACATTATGGTTGCAGGTGCCAGTTGTTGCATTAGTATTGGTTCTTTTGGGAGCCATTACTTTATCATATCGACAAATTATTCATGCATACCCAGCGGGCGGGGGTGCCTATTTAGTCACTTCTAAAAATTGGGGTATGCATGCCGGGCTGGTCGCGGGTGGTTCGCTACTGGTAGATTATATGTTAACTGTTGCTGTATCAGTTGCGGCTGGGACTGAAGCAATCATATCTGCTATTCCAGCCCTCTATCCATACAGTGTCGCAATTGGCGTTGTCATTATCCTTGCGTTAACTGGTATTAATCTACGCGGTTTACGAGAATCTGCGGGAGCCTTAATGGTGCCGGTTTATCTCTTTATCGTGGTGATGGTCGTAATGATTGTCTGGGGCTTGTTTAATATTCTAACTGGCCAGGTCAATTATCAGCCAACGACTACGGGACATGTGGCGACAGGCAGTGCCTCAGTACTGTTGTTTTTGAAGGCCTTTTCTAGTGGTTCATCATCTTTGACTGGGGTTGAGGCGATTTCGAACGCTGTGCCTAACTTTAAGGAACCAAAATCTAAAAATGCTTCGATGACCCTCGTTATTATGGCGTTGATTTTGGCGTTCTTCCTAATTGGCATCACTTTCTTATCATTTAATTATGGTATTACACCAGATGCACATATGACTGTATTAGCACAAATTGGTCAGCAAGTATTTGGTCACGGCGTTTTCTTTTATATCTTACAAATTGCGACGGCGTTGATTTTAGCGGTTGCTGCCAATACGGGTTTTTCTGCCTTTCCGCAGTTAGCCTATAACTTGGCACGTGATAAGTTTATGCCTCATAGTTATATGGATAAAGGAGACCGCCTAGGTTATTCAAATGGGATTCTATCACTCGCTTTGGGTGCCATTGTGTTATTAGTGATTTTCAAAGGATCGACCGGGTCGCTAATTCCACTTTATGCTGTTGGCGTGTTCGTACCCTTTACCTTGTCACAATCGGGGATGATTATTCACTGGTGGCGTGAGCGGGATGGTCATTGGTTAGTGAAGTCGTTGATTAATTTTATCGGTGCTTTCATATCAGGTGTTTTAGTGGTCACGCTATTTGTTCTTCATTTTAGTTCAGTATGGCCATATTTAATCATTATGCCAATGTTGCTACGCGTGTTCTGGGGCATCAATCGCCATTATAAGTTAGTCGCCAAACAATTACGGATTTTATCAGAAGAGCCAATCAAACGGCATCGTTATGATGGCGCAACGGTCATTGTCTTAGTATCAAATTTGACGCGAGCTACGGCAGAAGCGGTTGATTATGCGAAATCAATTGGGAATACAGTCTTGGCGATGCATGTCTCATTTGATTCAAATCCACAAAAGGAGCATCGACTGGGGACTGAGTTCAAACGAGAATTTCCGGAAGTGCGTTATGTGGACATCCACTCGTCTTACCGATCGATTACAAAACCGGCAATGCGTTTTGTAGACGAAATTGCCAAAGGAACGAAAGAGCGTAATTATTCATTAACGATTTTGATTCCACAGTTTGTACCACGTCATGGCTGGCAAAACGCTTTACACAATCAAAATAGCTTGAAGCTACGGACGGCATTAGCTTCTCGTGATATCACGGTCTCGACTTATTACTTCCATTTGAAGGAATAGTTAGTAAATTTAGAGTGACATACTAGTTTTTTATGCTCAAAATCTTGAGTAAATGAACTAGTATGTTTTTTATTCTATATTGTTGTGTTAATCTAAGTTAGACTAAGATAATAAAAGAAAGGATCGAAACATGGAATATACGACTGATGATGTTCGTGAAGAACTAAAAATGATTCGATCACGTGTCCATGCAGGGACGTTATTTGATTCGTTAGGTAGTGAAATTGGTCGATTACTTGATGAATTTGAGTATGATGCACCAACTGAAGTCGTGCAATTATCTGCAAAAGAAGCAACTGATATTAAGGAACGGGTGTTGAATTGGCAGCAAACACTTTATGCTGGCCAACCCGTTGCGATTAGTAATCAAGATGTTTTAGATTTAATGAATAGTTTGCGCCAAACAGATCCAGCAGTGCGTGATAAAGGGACATTTTTCTTTATCAGCGATGGTTTGCAGAATAATGTGTTTAAGCCTAATCAATTATTATTGATGGTTCGTTATTTATTGCAGGATAATGTTTTGTTTAACCACATAACAGAAACAGAAAATGATGGTGTATTCTATCGTTCGTTTAGTATTTTTATTTTGTCGATGTTGCATTATGCTAATCGCAAAGGAAATGTTCACTTTATTAGCGAAGAAGTAGCTGAGACATTGTTTTTAAATTTTGCAACTTATATTGCCCTAGAGCGTGATACTAGAGGATTTGTCGGAGAAAAAGGCTGGGCGCATGCTTTTATGCACATCGGTAATTTATTAGATGAACTGGCTCACGATGAGACATTACCACGTGCTGATAAAATCTTTTTGTTAACGATTTTGATTGAGAAATTAAAACGTCTGGATACACCTCTGATTATGGGAGAAAATCGGCGTTTAATTGGATTCATTACTGAGCTGGTGAAGACTAATGAACTATATTCTCAGTACTTTTTGAAACAATTAAAGCAGTGGCGACAAGAAGCGACCCGTCAAATGCAACCTGACTCAGAAAGTGATTGGCATCGCCTATATAATCAACAGCGTTTCCTGCAAGCATTACTAATGCGGGACAATTTACCACAGGAAATCACGGATTATTTAAATGAATCTCGGAACTTTTTAGCATAAAGTTCCCGAAAACAGGATTTATGTGTTATACTTAGGTTTCTACACAAATCAGTTTGACAGACAAGGGGAGATTAACCATTATGTCAGAAAAATTAAATATTGCAATGTTGTTTGGTGGTAACTCATCAGAGCACGATGTTTCAAAACGTTCAGCGCATAACATTTATGATGCGATGAATAAAGAGAAGTATAATGTCACAGTCTTTTTGATTTCAAAAGACGGCATTATTATTAATGCTGAAGATTCATGGCGCGTTTTCGAGGGCGAAGATGAAGATGCCATCGTAGCAGCAGCTAAGGACAAGATGGACATGTCTAATCCGCTAGCACCAATTGCTGTTTTGGGGGAAATGGCCGATATTGATTTCTTCTACCCAGTGGTCCATGGAAACTTAGGGGAAGATGGGACATTACAAGCATTATTCCGCTTGCTACAAAAGCCTTATCTAGGACCTGGTATTGCAGCCTCTGCAATGTCATTTGATAAGGACTTGACGAAGCGTATTTTGAATCAAGCCGGTGTACGTAATACGGATTACGTACTATTGACTGATCAAAATTATCAAGATTACACATACGCAGAGTTAGTTAAAGAACTAAATTCAAACGTGTTGTTTGTTAAGGCATCTAGCCAAGGATCTTCTGTTGGTGTTTCTCGTGTAACCAATGAAGATGAATATAAGGCAGCTTTGAAGGACTCATTCCAGTATGATTATAAAATCTTGGTTGAGGGTGCTCTTGATAAGCCACGTGAAGTCTTTATCTCAATCTTAGGTAATGAAAACCCACGTGCTTCTCGTCTAGGGGGAATCGTATTACCAGAAGACGATGTGTGGTACGACTACAACAACAAATTCGTGGATGCCTCTGGTATGGTGTTCGAATTGCCTGTTGAGTTAGATCAATCATTGACAGATGAAATTACTGAGATGGCCTTGAAGGCATATAAGGCACTTGGATTAGTTGGCTTGACACGTATGGACTTCATGATTGATAACGATGGTGTACCATATCTTGGTGAGCCAAATACTTTGCCAGGATTCACTAATATTTCATTGTATCCACAAATGTGGGAAGTTTCTGGTATTAGTTATACTAACTTGATTGATGAATTGATTGCATACGGAATTGCCGAATTTGATCGTCAAAATAAGTTATCATATGATTTTGTGTCTCTTGGTGAGGAACAAATGGGTGAAAAGCAATACAATGCTGAAGTAGCTAAATAAACATATAAATGAAACTGGGACATAAGTAAGTGTTCCAGTTTCTTTTTGTTTAAAAGTAACAATTATAATGTAAAATAAACGTGACAGTCGACAGTGAAATAGATACGCTTGAGCGCGGAATTTGTTATAAGAGGCCAGTAGTTGGGTTCTTTCTAAAATTGCTCATTTAGCGTATACTTTATAATAAGATTAATAGTGGAAAAGGACGAAAAATGACGAATTCATTTACCCCAACTTGGATGATTGATGCAATTTATTGTGTAACGCCAGAACAATTACGTCAGCATAATATCAAGGCAGTTTTAACGGATTTAGATAATACATTAGTGGCTTGGAATAACCCGGATGGGACACAAGAGTTGCATGATTGGCTGTTAGAAATGCAACAAGCAGAGATACCAGTGATGATTATTTCAAATAATTCAGCAAGCCGGATTGCGCGGGTTGCTGATCCGCTCAAATTGAACTTTGTTTCTCGAGCTTTAAAACCAATGACACGTGGTTTAAAAGAAGCAACAACTATTCTACAATTACAACCAAGTGAGGTTGTTATGGTAGGTGATCAGTTGTTAACTGATGTTTGGTCAGCGCATAATGCTGGCATGCGAAGTATTTTAGTGAAGCCGCTGATTGAAACAGACCAATGGAATACAAAAATTAACCGCTTTTTTGAGAAAGGCGTAAAGCGCAATATGCTAAAAGATAACCCACAATTGCAATGGAGGAAAGAGCTTGACTAGCGAAGAGACTGTACGTCAGTACATTGATGAAGGATTACGGTGCATTGGCTGTGGTGCATTGATTCAAACTGATAATAAAAATGAGATTGGTTATACACCAATCTCAGCTCTTTTGAAGAGCTTTGAGAATGATGAGGTGTTTTGCCAACGATGCTTCCGTTTACGACACTATAATGAAATTCAACCAGTTAATTTAACCGATGATGATTTCCGTCGTTTGTTAGAACAAATTGCAGATACGAACTCATTAGTTGTTTATGTAATGGATGTCTTTGACTTTTCTGGTTCATTAATTCCAGGATTGCACCGCTTTGTTGGTAATAATGATGTGTTGTTAGTAGGAAACAAGGTTGATGTATTACCACGTTCGTTAAAGCGCACAAAAATTAAGGATTGGATGAGACAGCAAGCAAATATTGCTGGGTTACGTCCGCTTGATGTTGCCCTGACTTCAGGAAAAAATGGTGATGCAATTGCTCATTTACTTGATTTAATTGAAAAATATCGTCATGGCCGTTCAGTTTATGTAGTCGGCGTAACGAATGTTGGAAAATCAACTTTGATTAACCAAATCATTAAAGAAGTTACTGGTGATCGTGACGATGTTATTACAACGTCGCGTTTCCCTGGAACAACTTTAGATCGTATTGAGATTCCGTTAGATGATGAAAGTAACATTGTTGATACGCCAGGAATTATTCATCAGGATCAAATGGCACATTATCTAAGTGCTGCTGACTTGAAATACGTTTCACCACAAAAGGAAATTAAGCCGACAACGTTCCAATTAAATGCTGGACAAACATTGTTCATGGGAGCGCTAGCACGCTTTGATTACATTCAAGGTGATCGTGCAGGAATTACAGCTTATTTTGAAAATAACTTATTGATACATAGAACAAAGTTGGCAAATGCCGATAATTTTTATGATAAGCATGCTGGTGATCTATTGGCACCACCAACGGCAGCAGGCCTAGATGAATTGCCACCATTACAACGGCATGAATTTAAAACGATAGTAAAGACGGACATTGTGATTGATGGTTTGGGTTGGATAACTGTACCAGCTGATACCGTCGTCGCAGGATGGGCACCAAAGGGTGTTTCAGTATTAACACGAAGGGCAATGATTTAAACATGATATCACTACGAGGAAAACAAAAACGCTATTTACGAGCAGCTGCACATGATATGCGACCACTATTTAGTGTGGGTAAGCAAGGGTTGACTGAAAATTGGTTAAACCAATTGGTCGATGCTATTAATAAACGTGAACTTTTTAAGGTTAACATTCTAGCAAATGCAGATGTTGACGTAACTGAATTAAAGCAATTTATTGAAAGTAATTCGTCTATTCAAGTTGTACAAACAATTGGTCGTACCTTGGTATTGTTTGGCGAATCTCAAGAAAAGGAGAATCGTCACTATTCAGTGGCTGTTCAAAAAATTTAAGAAATAAGCAATGGGAGATGGCGTATGGCAACCACATTAAAGCAATTTGTTACGCAGATTCAGGTAGAGCCTGAGTCCGCTGATAAAAAGAAAAAAATAGGGATTATTGGTGGCACATTTAATCCACCACATGTTGGTCATCTCATCATTGCCGAGCAGGTTGCAGATAAACTAGGCTTGGATAAAGTATATTTTATGCCGAATGCAAAGCCACCCCACGTTGATACAAAGGAAGCAATCGATCCGATTGACCGTGCACGCATGGTTCAAGCCGCCATTGCGGGTAATAGTCATTTTGATATTGAGCTATTAGAAGTACAACGGGGTGGAAAAAGTTATTCTTATAACACAATGTTGCAATTAACGATTGAACATCCTAACTATGATTATTACTTTATTATTGGTGGGGATGAAGTGGCCTATCTCAATACCTGGTATCGCATTGATGATTTATTAAAATTAGTAAAATTTGTTGGTGTTAATCGACCGGGGCAATCACGGGAGGCTGCGTATCCAGTTCTATGGGTCGATGTGCCTAACTTAGCGATCAGTTCAACAGATATTCGGCATCGAATTGCACACCATAAGAGTGTGCGTTACTTGGTCCCTGATTTAGTCGCTGCGTATATTGTAGAAAATGGGTTATATTTAAATGACAGATAAACTAGTTTATACAAAAAATATTTATAATGGTTCTCGAGAAGAGTTGGTAGAAAAAGTTAAAGCAGCTTTATCAGACAAGCGATTCCAGCATGTTTTGCGGGTTGAAGAGATGGCTATTAAATTAGCTGATCAATGGCAGGTTGATAAAGAGTTAGCTTCGATTACCGCTCTAACACACGACTATGCTAAAGAGCGTTCTGACATCGATTTTTTGAACAAAATCAGTGAAAAAAAGTTAGATACCGATTTAAAAAATTGGGGAAATAATGTTTGGCATGGTGTTGTTGGCGCTGAAATGGTTAAAGATGAATTAGGTATTAACCATGAAGATATTTTAAACGCCATTCGTCAGCATACAACTGGCGGTGTGACCATGACCAAATTAAGTCAGGTTCTATACATGGCAGATTATATTGAAGAAGCTCGTGATTTTCCAGGTATCGATGAAGTACGAGCACTGGCATTTAAGGATTTAGCAGCCAGTGTTGGCTGGCAAACGGCCCATACTTTAGCTTATCTTGTGGATAAGCAAGTAAAAATTTATCCGGGAACTTTACTAACGTATAATGCATGGAGTGTTAAATAAAAAATGATAAGTAGTAATGTTAATGACATGTTGGCAGTAGCTGTTAAAGCAGCGGATAGTAAGCGAGCAGAAGATTTAGTCGCATTGGATATTCATGAAATGAGTATCATTGCAGATGATTATTTGATTTTAAGCGCCCCAACTGAACGACAAGTTATCGCGATTGCTGATGAAATAATCGATAAAATGGCAGAAGCAGGTTTTAACTTGGTCAATCAAGAGGGACGTACTGAAGGTCAATGGGTACTATTAGACTTCGGTGATTTGATTGTTCACGTATTCAAAACGGAAACTCGTGAATTCTATCAACTAGAAAAAAGCTGGCAAGCTGCACCAGAAGTTGAAATTGATCAATGGATCATTAAGGAAGATTTCTAATGAATTATCAAACGTTTGCTAAATTGTATGACGATTTATTCGATGAAGATGCATATGCTGACTGGCAATCATATGCACAAACACATGTTCATTCAAAAACTGGCAAGTTGCTTGAGCTGGCTGGTGGTGCTGGTCGTTTGGCTATTTTATTAAAGCAGCACGGTTTTGAAGATGTATCCGTCTTTGACTTGTCGCCGGAAATGCTATCGTTGGCGGCTGAGCATGCTGAAGAAGCACAAGTTGACCTTCCCTTAATCGAGGGTGATATGCGTGAATGGTCGGATTTAAAACAGAAATATACCACAATTACTTCATTTGCCGACTCTTTTAATTATTTAGCAAACACAAAAGAAGTTTTAGCAACGTTTAAGCAAGTTGCTAGTCATCTTGAACCCAATGGTCAGTTTTTATTTGATGTGATTTCACCTTGGCAGACAGATGTGTACTATCCGGGATATATGTATAACTGGCATGATGAAGAAACGGCATTTATGTGGTCGACGTATGGTATTGAAGATATGCCGCATACCGTTGAACATGAATTAACTTTCTTTGTTTATAACGAGGATATTGATGGCTACCAACAAATTCAAGAAATTCATACAGAACGCACTTATGACATTGAAACATATCAACGATTGCTAAAAAAAGCAGGATTCAAAGATATTCAGGTTTCCGCAGACTTTGGTAGAAGTGAAGTGACACCAGAGTCAGATCGTTGGTTCTTTAGTGCTACAAAGGCATAAGATAGGAAAGATGTGTTATGACAGCAGTTGGTATTATTGCAGAATATAATCCGTTTCATAATGGGCATGCTTATCATTTAGCGCAAGCCAAGATGTTAACCGGTGCAGAAACGGCTGTTGTCGTGATGTCAGGCAATTTTGTACAACGTGGTGTACCAGCAGTATTTGATAAATGGCAACGCACATCGCTTGCGCTTGAGGGTGGGGCTGATGTTGTTTATGAATTACCATTTGCATTTGCTGTTCAACCAGCGCATTTATTTGCGCGTGGTGCCGTTAACTTATTAGCTAGAGCTGGTGTAGATACGATTGTCTTCGGTGCTGAACATGCCCAATTAGATTTTCTTGCTTTGGCCAAGCAGGCGCGCAGTTTATTAATGAGTAATCAGGCTTTTCGGACAGATTATACACAAACTTATGCCACTGTGTTTAATGATGTGTTGGCTCAGGCAACTGGTGAACGGCTTTCTGAGCCTAATGATCTGCTAGGATTTGCATATGCGACAGCGGTTTTAGAACTTGATTTAGCGGATGAAATCCGTTTATTACCAATTCAACGAATCGGGGCAGCATACCACCAAACTGCAATTACGGATAGCCAGATTGCAAGTGCAACTGCCTTACGTGACCTTATGCAACGGCGAGTATCAGCGCATGAATACGAGGCATTTGTTTCGTCGCAGGCGGCAGGTTTACTTAGTCAGGGACCACAAACAAAAGAATGGTCAACGGATTGGTATCATTTGTTGCAATATAAGGTATTGACTACACCGGTTGAAGACTTATCAACAATTTATCAGCTGAATGATGGGCTAGCCTATCGACTAAAAGAACAGATGACACGTCAGACAGATGCTGACTACCAAACGTTTATGACGTCGTTTAAAAGTAAGCGATATACTTGGTCAAGATTACAACGAACATTGTTGTACACGTTACTTAATATTCGTCAGCAAGAGATGCAACAGGCATTAGATCAACCTTATTTGCGACTATTAGGTGCAAGTAAAACAGGGCGAGCGTTTATTAAACAGCAACGAAAGCATGTATCAATACCTGTTGTCAATCATGTAACCCATGAGGATACGACAGGCATCTTGACATTGGATTATCGTGCCGGCAAGCTGTATGAATTAATGATAAAACAACCAGTACGACAAGCGATGGATACAGGTCGTATTCCGCTATTTACTAAATGAGAAAGGGAGTAAATATATGAAGTGGCAATTTTCAGAATTACAAACTTATAAAGATGAACCACTACCATTTAATGAAACGGTAACGCTTAAGGAAGACTTATTAACGCAATTTGGTGATGTCATCAAGGACATTACACCAGTTAATGTTTCTGGTTTTGCACAAAGTGACGATGATGACGTCCTTATTCATGCCCACGTAACGGGAGAGTTAGTAACACCTTCGACAAGATCATTACAACCAGTTACATTGCCAATTGATTTGGGTATTGATGAAATTTATATTCAAGATAAGCAACATGAAGATCGCTACAGTGATGAAGAATCAGTGATTGTCGTTGATGATGGTAAAATCAATTTTGATGAAGCTATCCTTGAATACATCGTGCTATCAATTCCACTACAAGTTTTGACCGAGGAAGAAATGACCAACGGAGCGATGCCCACAGGTGAAGACTGGTCAGTGATTTCAGAAGAAACGTTTGAAAAGAAAAAGCAAGAGACCAAACAACAAAATACACCTTTGTCAGGTTTAGCTGATCTATTGAAAGATGATGAAAAATAAATCTTGGTAATTGTTTGTTGATAAACATATAATAGGGACAAGACCAGAGCAAATCGTGTTCTGGTCTTGTTTGTTAGAGAAAGGATTGCTTAGAATGGCTAAACCAAAAACGACTCCCATGATGACCCAATATAATGAAATCAAAGCACAATATCCAGATGCTTTCTTATTTTATCGACTGGGAGACTTTTATGAGCTATTTAATGAGGATGCGGTTGTTGGGTCACAAATTCTCGAATTAACATTAACGCAACGTAATAAAAATTCTGCTAAGCCAATTCCAATGGCCGGTGTGCCCCATCATGCAGCCCAAAATTATATTGATATTTTGGTTGATAAGGGCTATAAAGTGGCGGTGGTTGAACAAATGGAGAACCCCGCTGATGCAGAAGGAATGGTTAAGCGTGAGGTTGTCCAGCTGGTGACGCCAGGAACACGGATGAAAACGTCTGCTGATGCAGCCAAGGAAAACAATTATTTAGTTGGTCTAGCCACTACAAATATCGATGACTATGGGCTAGCTTATACTGATTTATCGACGGGTGAAATTAAAGTAACTGATTTACAAAGTGTGAATGGTGTTTTAAATGAAATTAGTCGCTTAGAGACAAAGGAAGTTGTCACAGCAGATGAATTACCAAGTGATTTACAGGCTAGTTTAACTAACCTAGGTATCTTGGTTTCTAAAATTGATCAACAAACTGATGAACATGCGGAAATTGCCTTTTTGATACAGAACCTGACAAAAACGGCCCATAAAACGGCTGCCGATACGTTATTAAAATATTTGTTTGAGACGCAAAAGCGCTCATTGGATCATTTGCAGCAAGCGACGGCATACGAAGTTGCGCAATATTTAAAAATGGATCGGCATTCACGTGCTAATTTGGAATTAACCGTTAATTTACGGACGCAACAACGGTCAGGAACACTATTATGGTTATTAGACGAAACGAAGACCGCCATGGGTGGTCGAGCCCTCAAACAATGGTTGGAACAACCATTGTTAGATGCTGACTTATTGACCCAACGTTATGATAAGATTGGTGAACTAATTAAGGACTTCTTTGGTCGTGCAGCGCTACAAGAAGCACTACAAGCCGTATATGATTTAGAGCGACTAGCAGGTCGCGTTGCTTATGGGACTGCTAATGGTCGTGATTTATTGCAATTACGTAATTCATTACGCCAGGTTCCGGAAATATTAGCGATTCTAGGAGACTTGGATCCCGCAATATTTGGCCAACTCCATGCGCAAATTGATCCTGTGGCTGACATTGAAACATTGATCAGTGATGCCATTACAGATGAGCCACCAATTTCTGTGACTGATGGTGGCGTCATTCGTGCGGGCTATGATGAGCAATTAGATAGCTACCGAGATATTATGACAAACGGTAAGACCTGGTTGGCTGAATTAGAAGCACATGAACGTGAAGCGACGGGTATTAATTCACTAAAGATTGGTTTTAACAAAGTCTTTGGCTATTATATTGAAGTCACTAAAGCCAATATTTCAAAGCTGGATCCGGAACGATATACACGTAAACAAACGTTAGTTAATGCTGAACGCTTTATTACACCTGAGTTAAAAGAACGTGAACAATTGATTCTAGAAGCAGAATCAAAGTCAAGTGAACTGGAATATCAATTATTTGCTAAAGTTCGCGGTATTATCAAAGAGAATATTCAGCGTATACAAGGATTAGCAGCTCATTTAGCACAATTAGATGTCTTACAATCGTTAGCTACTGTCGCTGAAAAGTATCATTTTGTACGGCCAACATTGACTGATGAACAAACGATTGCGATAAAAGAAGGTCGTCATCCGGTGGTGGAAAAAGTGTTAGGACACCAATCTTACGTGGCTAATGATGTTGATATGCAACCGAGTGATACGATTTTATTGATTACTGGTCCGAATATGTCTGGTAAGTCTACTTATATGCGGCAACTAGCTTTGATCGTTATCATGGCTCAAATTGGTTCGTTCGTGCCAGCTGAAGAAGCTACCTTACCAGTTTTTGATCAAATTTTTACCCGTATTGGAGCAGCTGATGATTTGATTTCAGGAAATTCAACGTTTATGGTTGAAATGGCTGAGGCCAATACGGCGCTACAAAATGCAACAAAGCATTCATTAATTTTGTTTGACGAACTAGGACGTGGAACCGCTACGTATGATGGGATGGCGTTAGCGCAAGCAATTATTGAGTATGTTCATCAACATACGCAAGCGAAGACGTTATTCTCGACCCATTATCATGAATTAACAGCGTTGGCAGATGAATTGACCGCACTACGTAATGTACATGTTGGGGCAAACGAAGAAAACGGCGAATTGATTTTTTCACATAAAGTGTTACCAGGCCCAGCTGACCAAAGTTATGGTATCAATGTTGCCAAGTTGGCCGGGTTACCAGAAAGTTTAATTGATCGCGCAGCTAAGATTTTGGCAAATTTGGAAACGCAAGATGTATCATTAAAGACAGCGCCGATGCAAGCGACGCAACTGGCTGATACTGTTACCACTATGGCAACGACTGACACGTCAGCAACCGACACACCAATTGAGCAAGCACAAGTAACAGAAACACAAGCGGATGCACAATTATCTTTGTTTGATTTACCCGATCCAATCGATCCGGCGACGAAACAAGTTGTTGAGGAATTAAAGAATACTAATGTTGCAGGTATGACACCATTAGAAGCGTTGATGAAACTAAATGAGTGGCAACAAACAATACAATAAGTGAGGTAGAATGTATGGCTGAAATTCATGAATTATCGGAACTCCTTGCCAATCAAATTGCGGCTGGTGAGGTAATTGAACGGCCAGGTTCTGTTGTCAAAGAATTGGTAGAGAACGCTTTGGATGCGCATGCCACTCAAATTGATATTTTAGTTGAAGAAGCAGGTGTTAAATCGATTCGGGTTATTGATAATGGGGAAGGTATTCCTACTAATCAAGTGGCTCAGGCTTTTTTACGACATGCAACGTCAAAAATTAGTTCGCGACAAGATTTATTTCGTGTGCACTCATTAGGATTCCGTGGTGAGGCTTTGCCATCCATTGCGTCTGTGGCAGATGTGACGTTACAAACAGCTACTGATGATGCGCAACAAGGTGCCCAGGTACACTATCAGGGTGGGAAACTAATTACTGAAACGGGGACTAATGCACGCCGAGGAACAGACATTACTGTGTCAGATTTGTTTTTTAACACGCCGGCGCGCTTAAAATATTTGAAATCTCAAGCAACGGAATTATCGCAGATTGTTGATGTGATCAACCGCTTAGCAATGAGTTACCCTGATGTTGCTTTTCACTTAGTGCATAATGGTAAAGAGTTATTGCAGACAGCGGGTAATGGTAACTTACAACAAGTTATTGCCAGTGTGTACGGTGTCCAGCAAGCCCGTAAAATGTTGGCTGTTAACACGCATGACAATGATTTTGAAATCAATGGCTTTGTTTCTTTACCAGAGTTAACACGTTCTAATCGTTCATATATTTCAATCTTAATCAATGGTCGTTTTGTCAAAAATTATAATTTGAGTAAGGCCATTGTTAAAGGTTATGGATCGAAATTAATGGTGGGACGTTTTCCAATTGCTGTCTTACAGATTAAAATGGATCCACTATTAGTTGATGTGAATGTTCATCCCCAAAAACACGAGGTTCGTCTATCAAAAGAGCCCCAGTTAATGGCTTTGATTGAAGAAATGATTGTGCAGCGTTTTATTAACGAAAATCTGATACCGGATGCTTATGAGAATTACCTGCAAGGCCAACAAGCGAATCACGTTGAGCCAGAACATGATAATGATCGATTTATGACCCAGTTACGGGAAGCTTCAGTAACTTTTCATTCTGATGCTGATCAGCAGCCGCAGGACAGTCACCATGAGAACAATGAAGTGTTAGAAACACCAACAGCTAATCAATCGGATTTAATGCTAACGCAATCGAAAAATGATGAAGTTGTGCCAGTTATTGTCACAAAATCGGCAGATTTATCAGAAAAATCTGTAAAAGATTTTGTGGCCAAGTATTCGGATAGCCAAGACGTTCAGCCATTTACGGAAATGGCTAACCCGGTAGCTGCAGAAGATGTGACGTTAACGTGGTCAGATACGGAAGTGGCTGACGACCAGCGGCAGGATAAACCATTTCCTGATTTGCAATATATTGGTCAAATGCATGGTACCTTTTTATTTGCTCAATCACCAGATGGTTTTTATATTGTTGACCAACATGCTGCCCAAGAGCGAATTAAATATGAATATTATCGTGAAGAGATTAGCCAGGTCGGCCTGGAAAGTCAAAAATTGTTAGTACCGATTGTATTGAACTATCCCAAAATAGATATTTTAAAAATACAGGCACATGAAACGCAATTGGAACAGGTCGGTTTGTATTTGGAATCATTTGGCGAGGATGCTTTAATTGTCCGTGAACATCCAGGTTGGATGGTGAAGGGTCAAGAAGAAGCGACTATCCGTGAAATGATTGATTGGTTACTTCGTGATGGTAATATTACAACAAAAGATTTTCGTGAAAAAACAGCCATTATGATGTCATGTAAACGATCAATTAAAGCCAATTGGGCATTGAATGATTATGAAGCTCGTGGCTTGTTGAAGCAACTGGCACAGGCTAAAAATCCTTATAATTGTCCACATGGTCGACCGGTCTTAGTATCATTTACGAACACAGATATGGAAAAAATGTTTAAGCGAATTCAAGATTCTCATGAATCATGGGTTGAATACGATAATCATCCATTTTAATTTAATAGATAAGTAAGGGGAAAGATAAATGCAAGCAAAAGTTTATTTTGCAACGATTACGGGTAATAACGAAGATGTGGCCGATGTGATTGTTGAGACATTTCAAAATGAATCAGTTGAAGTCACTAAGGAAGATATCCAATTAGTTGATCCTCAGGATATTTCAAGCACAGATACAGATATTGTTGTCGTGGTACCATACACCTTTGATAAGGGATCATTACCTGATGAAGCATTGGATTTTTATGAAGACTTAGTTGATACAGATCTTAGCGGCATCGTTTACGGTGTATCAGGATCAGGTGACGATTTCTATGGTGATGATTTTGCGGTTGCCATTGATAAATTTGAACAACAATTTGAAAAAACTGGTGCCGTTAAAGGTGCTGAGGGTGTGAAGGTTAATTTGAGTCCTGATGCAACGGCTACTAAGGCATTACAGGCCTTTACAAAGCAACTCATTGTAACAGCTGACGAGCAAGCAAAATAAAACCCTTTTATTTTTAAACTTTTCAGGTATAATAATAGTCGAATATAAAAACGTTGAAGAAAACATGTCGTTTGACAGGTTATGTTAATAGAGAGCCAACGGTGGTGTGAGTTGGTAACATAGGTCAGACGGTACTATTTCCGAGTGTGCTGTGATATAAACGGCAACGTTTCCCGCGTTAAGGGATGAGAGTGTAACAGTTTTACTGTTATAAATTCGGGTGGTACCGTGTATAAGCGCCCCGTTATCAGATAAATTCTGATAATGGGACGCTTTTTGTTTTATTCCGATGTGATTTAATCGACAACAGATATTAAGGAGAAATAATTATGGCAGATGTACAAATTACATTTCCAGATGGTGCAGAAAAAACATTTTCAGTTGATACGACACCATTAGAAATTGCAAAAAGTATTTCAACATCATTAGCTAAAAAGGCCGTTTCTGGAAAGTTAAACGGTGAATATGTTGGTATGCATGATGCAATCAAAGAGAGTGGTGATTTTGAATTAATTACAAAAGATGATGAAGAAGCTCTACAATTACTTCGTCATTCCGTGTCACATTTATTGGCACAAGCTTTGAATCGTCTTTACCCAGACCAGATTCATTATGGGGTCGGACCATTTATTTCTAATGGTTTCTATTACGATACTGATAAGGTTGAAGGAAACCAAATTTCAGTTGAACAATTTCCTGAAATTGAAAAGATGATGAAGCGGATCGTTAAAGAGAACTTACCAATTGTATCTCGCGAGATTACCCGCGATGAAGCTTTGGATATGTTCAAGAATGATCCATATAAAATTGAATTAATTAATGATTTACCTGCTGATGAGCACATTTCAATTGCTGTTCAAGGTGAACATGTTGAGTTGGACCGTGGTGGTTTAGTGCCATCAACAGGTTGGATCAAGCACTTTAAGTTGACATCTGTTGCTGGTGCTTACTGGCGTGGTAAGTCATCTAATCCAATGCTACAGCGTATTTACGGAACCGCATTTTGGAATGCCGATGAGTTGGATGCTGAAATGAAGCGCCGTGCTGAAGCTAAAGAACGTGACCATCGTAAGATTGGTGCCGATCAAGACCTATTCTTTACCTCACAAGAAGTTGGTTCAGGTTTAGCCGTATGGATGCCTAATGGTGCTGCCATTCGTCGTACATTAGAGCGTTATATTGTTGACCGTGAAGTACAAGACGGTTATCAACATGTTTATACGCCAGTTTTGTCAAATCTAAACCTATATAAGCAATCTGGTCACTGGGATCATTATCGTGATGATATGTTCCCACCAATGGATATGGGCGATGGTGAATTCTTGGAATTGCGTCCAATGAACTGTCCATCACATATCATGGTCTACAAGCACCAACAACGTTCATACCGTGATTTGCCATTCCGTGTTGCTGAGCTTGGTATGATGCACCGTTATGAAAAGTCAGGAGCGTTGACTGGTTTGTCACGTGTCCGTGAAATGACATTGAATGATGGTCACACTTTTGTGATGCTTGACCAAATTGAGGATGAATTTAAGAAGATTTTGCAGTTGATGGTCGATGTTTACAAAGACTTTGATATCACTGATTACCGTTTCCGTTTGTCATACCGTGATCCTAAGAATACTGAGAAGTATTTTGATGATGACGATATGTGGGAGAAAGCACAGCGCATGTTGAAGGGTGCCATGGATGACATGGGCTTGGCATACTTTGAGGCCGAAGGTGAAGCGGCATTCTACGGTCCAAAGTTGGATGTACAAATCAAGACAGCCTTGGGTGGTGAAGAAACACTATCAACCATTCAGCTGGACTTCCTATTACCAGAGCGTTTTGATGTGACTTATGTTGGTTCAGATGGTGAGTTACACCGTCCAGTTATGATCCACCGTGGTATTATTTCAACGATGGAGCGCTTTACTGCCTACCTAACTGAGATGTATAAGGGAGCCTTCCCAACATGGTTAGCTCCTCATCAAGTACGTATTATCCCAGTTAACCGTGAGGCCCATGGTGAGTTCGCACAACAATTGACGGACCGTTTGGTTAAGCAAGGTATTCGTGCTGAATATGATGGCCGCAATGAGAAGTTAGGTTACTTGATTCGTAACGCACAATCATTGAAGATTCCATATACGCTAGTTATTGGTGATGAGGAAGTTTCAAATGATACGGTTACGATTCGTCGATTCGGTTCACGTGATACTAATGTTAAGTCTGTTGATCAATTTGAGAAAGACTTACTTGCAGATATTGCTAACCATTCACGCGCATTGGATACGCTTGAAAAAGCCGTTAAGGGTGAATAGACCTATTATTCATCATGAATAAATTTTAAATATAATGAAGTTGGGACAGTTTATTTTGTCTCAGCTTTTTTATTATGCGTGTGTTGAGGAATAGTGATGAATCGTTTTGATTGCAATTTTATTGTGAATGGTATATTATTGGTCTATACCAAAACGTTATAGATGGAGTGTAATCATGAAAATTATTGAAGTAAAAGATCAACAAGCAGGTGGTCAAGCTGGGTTTGATATTTTCAAACAAGCATTAGCAGATAAAGCACAAGTGTTTGGGTTAGCAACCGGTTCATCACCCATTTCAATTTATCAAGCATTAACAGCTAGCGATGTTGATTTTTCAGACAAAATTTCAATTAATTTAGATGAATATCAAGGACTAGCAGGGACACATGACCAGAGCTATCGTTACTTTATGAATCAAAATCTATTCAATGCGAAGCCATTTAAAGAAAGTTATGTTCCTAATGGGTTAGCTGATGATATTGCGGCGGAAACTGTGCGTTATGATAAAGTCATCGCTAACCACCCCATTGATTTGCAATTATTGGGATTAGGTCAAAACGGGCATATTGGGTTTAATGAACCAGGAACGTCATTTGATAGTCAAACACATGCTGTCGACTTAACACCATCAACAATTGCAGCCAATGCACGTTTTTTTGCCAATGAAGATGATGTGCCTCGCCGAGCTATTTCAATGGGAATTGGTAGTATCTTAAAGTCTAAGAAAATTCTATTAGTTGCCTATGGTGAGAATAAAGCAGACGCCGTCGCAGCAATGGTTGAGGGACCTGTTACAGAAAATATGCCAGCCAGTGCTTTACAAACACATTCAGATGTCACAGTGATTGTGGATCACGCAGCAGCTGCTAAAATCAAGAATCGTGAAAATATTATTGTGAAATAACGAGAATAGCAATAGCTTAAGTCTATATAAAACCTTGTGTCAGATTAAATCGGCTCTGTGTCAAATAGCGTGAAAAACAGTAAAATCGATTAATTAGGTTTGTGAAAAGCGACTGTGAATCTGACAGATTATATCAGATTCATGGTCGTTTTTTGTGTTAATAAGTTCATGAAGTTTACTTTAATTTGGTGACGATTAAATAGTTGTAGACGAATTCTGAAAAAGTAATTATGTGGGTTACCATAGCCGTAGGCCGTCCGGCCAATCTGTTTAATACGACGATTTGTTCCTTCAATACGTCCATTGGAAGCAGGATTTGAAAAGGCATTCTTAATACCTTTATAGTTTTTCTTGTAGCTTAAAATAACCTGATCCATTGCAGAATGGTTTGGTTTATACTGAGCTACAATTGCGGAGAAGTCATCAAAGGAATGATTCTGCTGGGATGTTAATATTGCTTGATAAACTTCATAAGCTTGCTTAAAGTGATGCGATAAACCAAACACTAGTTGTAAAGCATCCTGAGGGTACATGTATTCATTAATGCCTTTGAACCAACGAGTTTGGTTTAAATCCAGTTTGGTAAGGTTGGTAATGAAGAACTGCCAATTTGATTTCAGTAATTTGTAAACACGACTGTGTTTATTGTTAATGGCTCGTTGGATAGTGATTCTTGTAGATTGCACAGCTTTCATTGCCAGTTGAATAATGTGGAAACGATCAATAATTATTTGAGCATTGGGAAACATCTGTCTTAGAGGAGTACTATAGTTAGCGTTCATGTCTGTGACAACGTACTCTACTCGTTGTCGATTAGTTAAAGCATAATTCGACAAGTACTTTCGGATATTTGTGCTTGTTCTATTTGGGAAAAGCTCAATTAGTTCACTAGTACGACCATCGATCATTTCAAAACTATATTGATACTTAGCGTAATGAAATTCATCAACACAAATAACCGTTGGTAATTTTTTAGTGTAATTTGTTTGGTAGGCCTTGGCTGCGTGATGCATTAACTGATTCACTTTACTTGTTGATAAATGTAAAATATAGGCAATATTTTTTTCGGAAATATCACGTTTAGCCAAATCAATGATTTGGTGTAGTAAGGGTCGTGAGATTGATGACCTTTCCATAAAATCTGGTGATTGTGCAACAAAGGTACTCCGGCAACGACGACATTGGTAACGTTGTTTCGTTAAATATAAAATTTGTTGATAACCATTAGTGGTAGGTAATTTATACTTAGCGCTATCAGTACCCGATAAGTATAAATGATCAGTTAAACTAAAACCGCATTGTGGGCAGTATTCAGGAGGAGTAGCTAGACTGGCTTTATATAGTAAAACTAAATGATGATAATGCCCGTAAGGGACTAACTCATTGAAATTACCATCTTCAGAAATTATAAATTTAATATTTTTGTCTGTTAAACCAACTGAATTTAGGATAGAATCATTAATGGACATCAATAAATACCTCGTATCTGTTTTTTTCGTCGATTACATTTTACGCCGGTATCTTATTGGTGTCTTTTTGTTTGTGAAAAAGGCGAAATAAAAAGCGTGAAATTTTTAGTTTCACGCTAGAAAGTATAGAGCCATTAAATCTGGCACAAGGTTTTTTGTTTGTTGCGTTGCACCACCCAACAATTTGTTTAACCGTGTTACAACTAAATTCAAATCGTTTTTGCTCACACTCTGTTCGATACAGTGGCTAGTGTAAAACGTGTCCCGTGTGCTAAACTTATATATAAAGTTAGAGAAGAGGGGTTAACCCATGGAAATGACAGGAAATGATTTCATTGAAATCTTGACTGAAGAAAATTATAAACAAAAAACATTTGAAGCTGCTGATCAAGAGACGATTGCATTAGATGAGTTGTTTGCTTTTGTTGAAAAGAACGTTGCTGACAATCAAATATTTAGTGCAGAAGTGTTAATTAACGAGGAAGAGCCCATTAGTTTACGATTGGAAACGAGTCTCATCAATTTGCCAATTCGTTATACGAATGCAATTCGTAAAATTATCATTAATGATCCAGAGACAGAAGTATCATTGTATATGATCGTGGAACATCCATTAGTGACGAAATCACATTTGATTATCAAAAAGGCAGCGTCAGCACAGTCATTCTTGGATGATGCAACATCTGTTGAGGAAAAAATAGCCTCTTTTTTTAATGAACAAATTGAAGTAATCAATGAAAATAAGTTAAAAGCACTTGAAGAGGAAAAGGAAGCAGAAAAGGCTGCTGAAGATGAAACAAAGTAATCTTTGCATACATAACTTGGTTGAAAAATGTTTGGTTGTTTAGGGCACACGGTGTCGGTAGTTATATTGGAGGAATTAAATAATGAAACATAATGTTATCGCATCACATAAAGTGATTGGTACAATCATTAGTATTATTGTTTTCATAATTCTGTTTAAATATTTAGCGGTCCAAATCGGTGATACCACGGAGAATGCTACTTTGGCACCAGCCTGGTTATCGTTGGTAACAGCCATTTTTGGACCAATTTCAGGTGCGGTGACGGCTTTTATTGGTCATGCGACAAGTGACGCATTGGTTAATAGTACAACGGCAACTGTGTGGTGGACTTGGACGATTGCCGATAGTTTATTTGGTCTATTTATTGGTTTGATTACCCGGCGTTTAGCAATTTTTATTGGTGAATTAACAACAAGAAAGTTGGTCTTGTTTAATATTTGGCAATTACTTGCGAATATTGTTGTCTGGTTAATTATCGCACCTTTAGGAGATCACTGGGTCTACAATTTGTCACTGGTAGAATCAATGAAAGAAGGCGCATTGATTGTTTTGGTCAACACATTAGCCATTGCAATTATTGGGACAATGCTATTTAAGATTTACCAGCACTTTGCTGTTAATTAGTTCCAATATTTATGCACATAATTTAATGGTTAAATAGTTGCTATGTATGCAATGTTGAAGGCGAATGAATCGTTAAAATTAAGCGATTTATTCGCCTTTTATATTGAGCTATACGTGGTTAAAAACGTGATTGTGTGATAAAATTTATGCACAAGAATGAATAAAAGTGAGGATAATATGGCGAAGATTATTGATGGTAAAGCGATTGCTAAAAAACTACGTGGCGCAGTTTCAGAACAGACGGCTATTTTAAAAGAGCAATCGGTAATTCCTGGTTTAGCTGTGATCTTAGTGGGTGAGGATCCGGCAAGTGAAATCTATGTTCGTAATAAAGAACGTGCGGCTAATAAAGTAGGTGTCCATGCTGAAACGTTTAAATATCCAAGCACGGCCACTGAAGCAGAAATTTTAGATAAAGTAGCTGCATTAAACGTTGATGATACGATTGATGCAATTCTTGTGCAAAGTCCGGTACCATCACAAATTAATGAACAAAAAGTACAAGAAGGTATTATTCCGGAAAAAGATGTTGATGGTTTTCATCCCGAAAATATTGGCCGTCTTTATGCTGGTCAAGCGGGTTATTACCCAATTGCTAATACACCACGTGGTATTATGACCATGTTACAGCATGAAAAAATTGATTTATCAAATAAACATGCGGTTGTTATTGGACGTTCAATTCTTGTTGGTCGACCAATGTTTGCACTATTACAAGCTGCTAATGTTAGTGTGACGTTATTACATCAATATACGCCAGCGACATTACGTCGCGAGTTATTAGCTGTAGCGGATATTGTCGTGGTTGCCACAGGGGTTCCTGACTTAGTAATGGGCGCTGACTTGAAGCCAGGGGCTGTTGTCATGGATGTCGGAATGAATCGATTACCAAATAATGAGTTAGTTGGTGATGTGAATTTTGTGTCAGCTGAAAAAGTTGCTGGCGCCATTACACCTGTTCCGGGTGGTGTCGGTCCGATGACGATTGCAACATTACTACAAACCACAGTGGAACTTGCCGCGAAGCACCACCACATAGAATTGGAGCAAGGATGGCAGAATATTTAACGGTTTCAGCGTTAACTGCTTACTTAAAGCGTAAGTTTACAGCTGATCCATATTTAAAAAAAGTCTATGTAACAGGAGAGATTTCCAATTATCGTCAACGACCAGGTCATCAATATTTTAAAATCAAAGATGATCAAGCAGTCCTATCAGTGACGATGTTTAAGTCAGCTTTTAACCGTCTAAAATTCCAATTGGAACCAGGTATGAAAGTTAATGTTAGTGGTCATATGGATCTTTATGCACCTAATGGGTCATATAGTTTGATTATTGAAACGATTACACCTGATGGTGTCGGTGCATTATATCAAGCCTACGAACAATTAAAAGAAAAATTAGATAAAGAAGGCTTGTTTCAGGCTAGGCAAGCGAAGATACCTTTGTTTCCTAAGAAAATTGCAGTCATCACATCGCCAAGTGGTGCAGTTATTCGCGATATTATGACAACCGTGCAGCGACGGTATCCGATTGCTGAAATTGTCTTATATCCGGCAGTTGTGCAGGGGGATGGCGCAGTCCCTTCCTTATGTCAACAGATTGAAGCTGTTAATCAAGCGCAGGATTATGATGTGTTGATCATTGGACGTGGTGGTGGATCAATCGAGGATTTATGGGCGTTTAATGATGAAAAGCTTGCTCGACAGTTATTAACGGTCAAGATTCCGGTAATTAGTTCTGTGGGACATGAAACGGATACAACTATTGCTGATTTCATTGCTGATAAACGTGCTGCAACGCCGACTGCTGCTGCGGAATTGGCGACACCAATGCCCTTAGCAGATTTATGGTTGGCTATTCAACAAAATCAACAAAAGCTAGTCACGTTGTTACAACGTGAAATTGCGCAACGTAAAGACCAGTTAACACGGATACAACAAAGTTATGTATTAACGAATCCGGAACGATTGTATGAAGGATATTTACAACGTTTGGATATTGCACAAGATAAATTGATTCGAACAGTTACAGGACAAATTGCACAGCAAAAGCAACAAGTAGAGACATTATTGCCACGATTAAAAATGAGTATGCAACATGAAATGGCCCAGTCTAAACAGCGTTTTGGTCAAGCTGCGTCTGGCTTACAATTGGTGAGTCCATTAGCTGTGTTGGGTCGTGGTTATAGTGTGACCAAAAAAGATACTGAAGTGGTTCGGCAATTAAAACAAGTTGCGTTGGATGACGATATCACGATTCAAATATCAGATGGTGAAATCGTTGCCCGGGTTACCGAAAAGAAAGAGAAGTAAAATGGCAGAGAAAACATTTGAAGAGAATCTAGCAAACTTAGAAAAAATTGTTAGCCAATTGGAAAAAGGTGACGTTCCGCTAGAAGAAGCGCTCAAACAATTCGAAATTGGTATTAAAATTAGTCAAGATTTACAAAAAACATTACAAAATGCTGAAACTAGCCTCGCCAAAATTGTGAACGAGGATGGCAGCATTAGTGATTTTGGCGATGGAGAATAGGCTGATGCGGTTAAAAGAATTTTCAAAGATTGTGATACCTAAAATTGAGCGAACCTTAGAAACTGAATTAACAAATGATGTGTCATTATCAACATTGCGGGAGGCCATGTTGTATGCAGTATTGGCAGGTGGTAAACGTCTCCGGCCGATGTTATCATTGGCGGTTCTCCATACTTATGGGCAACCGGTTGATAATTATCTTAAAGCAGCAAGCGCGTTAGAATTGGTACACACGTATAGTTTGATTCATGATGACCTGCCAGCAATGGATGATGACGAATTAAGACGTGGCAAGCCTACTACTCATCGTGCATTTGGTGAGGATATGGCGATTTTGGCGGGGGATGCTTTACAACCATTAGCTTTTGAATGGTTAACTGCGGCAGATCAACCATTGAATGATTCACAGCGCGTGCAACTTGTCGCAACCTTAGCTAAGGATTCAGGTGGTGCCGGTATGGTAGCTGGACAGGTGTTAGATATTGAAGCAATGCAGAAAGCTGCCGTGACATTATCTGAAACACAGGCGATTCATTATCATAAAACAGGCGCCTTGATTGCATACGCACTACAAGCTGGTGCCATTATGGCTAATGCAGATAAAGAAGTTCAAAAGATTTTGCGTGATTTTGGTATGGCGTATGGTTTAGCATTTCAGATCAAAGATGATATTGATGATTATCAAGCAGGTAAGGTGGAATCACAAGCTTATCCAACTATTCTGGGATTACCCCAAACGGTTTTGGCATTAAAAACACAAGTAAACAATGCTAACACAGCACTTTCACAGTTTGAAAAAGCTACGGGATTAGATACAACATTATTGGCATCATTCTTAGATTATTTTACAGAAACATTGGAGCAAACATGGGAATAGAAAAAGAACGCGTTGATGTTTTAGCGGTACAGCAAGGACTATTTACTTCACGTGAACAGGCTAAACGAGCCATTATGGCTGGTGAAATCTTAGGAGCTAATGAACAACGGATGGATAAAGCTGGTGAAAAGATACCAGTTACTACGGAATTACATCTGAAGGGCGCTCCCATGCCATATGTATCACGGGGAGGCTTTAAATTAGAAAAAGCATTACATGTATTTGACATTGATATGGCAAATAAAACGGTATTGGATATTGGGTCATCAACGGGTGGCTTTACCGATGTTTCATTGCAAAATGGTGCAAAATTAGTTTATGCGTTAGATGTGGGGACGAATCAGTTAGTGTGGTCATTACGTTCTGATGAACGCGTTATCGTGATGGAAAATACTAATTTTCGTTACTCACAGTTGGCGGATTTCCAAGATGGACAACCGCAAATAGCAACGATTGATGTTTCATTCATTTCATTGAACCTTATTTTGCCACCATTGGCTAAGATTTTAGAAGCTGGTGGTTCGGTTGCGACATTGATTAAACCGCAATTTGAAGCAGGACGTGAGGCTGTTGGTAAACACGGTATTGTAAAAGATGCGACAATTCATAGCCAAGTTATTGATAAAGTTGCTGATTATGCCAAACAAGCAGGATTCAGCATGATTGGGTTAGACTATTCACCGATTAAGGGTGGTTCGGGAAATATTGAATTTCTTGCACATCTGGTATTGGATGGCGGGGGAAGTACAATGACGGCGGCTGACAGAGAGGCCGTTGTACAATCAGCACATTCCCAGTTAAATGCCCATCGCGAGGGTAAAGAAGATGAGAAAAACTAAAAAAGAAAGACAATTGGCAATTCGTGAGTTAATTGCACAAAAAAATATTCAACGGCAAGAGGATTTGGTTGCTGAATTAAACCGGGTCGGTTGGGAAGTTACCCAGGCGACCATCTCACGTGACATTTCAGAGATGCAATTAGTTAAGGTACCTCTTGAAACAGGAGGGTTTGCTTATGCAATTGTGGCACAAACCGATGCATTGGTACGTATAAAGAGAATTATTCAAGAGCCAACGACGACGATTCGTACACAAGATAATTTTGTGATGATTACAGTGTTGCCCGGTACGGGTCCGGCCTTGAAATCAGCCTTAGAAGAAGCCGATTTTGACGAGCTGTTTGGTATGTTAGGTGATGATTCAGATGTACTGATCATTTTAAATAGAGATGTACAAGCAAGTGAGTTTGTTACGCAACAATTACAGTAAATTGGCTATACTTGAGGAGGACGCATGTTACAAGAACTATCAATTCAAAATTTTGCGATTATTCCAAAATTAAATATTAGTTTCGAACCGGGGATGACGGTATTGACAGGTGAGACTGGTGCTGGAAAATCTATTATTATTGACGCGGTTGGTTTGCTAACAGGTGGTCGAGGTTCACAAGATTATATACGAGAAGGTACTAATACAGCAATTTTGCAGGGATTGATCGATGTTGAACCAAATACGGCGTTATCAGAGATTCTCGATGATTTGGGCGTTGTTTTAGAAGATGGCCAACTGCTGATTCATCGAGAATTGCATCGAAATGGACGCAATGTTATTCGAGTTAATAATACTTTAGTCAATGCGACAGCTTTAAAATTATTAGGTAGTCACTTGGTAGATATTCATGGTCAAAATGAACATCAGGCTTTAATGCAACCTGAACGTCACTTAAGTTTGTTAGATGAATTTGCTAAAAACCGATTGCAACCTGTTATGGCAGCCTACAGTCAGGCTTATAAAAAGTATCGTCGTTTAGAAGATGCTTATCGTCAACGACAAGCGGATGAACAAGCTTGGGCACAGCGTTTAGATATGCTAAGTTTTCAAAGTAATGAATTGAATGAAGCCAACTTGGAAGCTGGTGAAGAAGAACGTCTTGAAGCTGAATATCAAGAGTTATCAAATTTTCAAGACGTTCTAACTGCCTTGTCAAAGGCTTACGAAGCATTAAGTGGTGAATGGGAACATAATGGTTTAGAAACTATTGCGACGGCAATGGGTGAGTTAGAAGATATTGAAGAACTATCACCTCGTTATGCGCGGTTAGCTGAGGCTGTGCGAGGTGCCTATTATGAATTACAAGAAGCAAGTTCAGATATATTAACGGTTCGTGATGGTTTAGAGTTTGATGAAGAACGCTTGCAATTTGTCGATGAACGCTTAAATTTGATTCGGTCATTGGAAAAGAAATATGGTGCGACAGTTACTGACGTGTTAGAACATCAACAAAAAGTAGATGCCGAATTAGCCCAAATGGGTGGCAGCGAGCAGAGTGCAGCAGCATTAGCTGACGAGGTAGAGCTTGCTAAAAAAGAAGCCAATACCTTGGCTGAGCAGCTACATGATATTCGAAGTGAAGCGGCAACGTCGCTAGCAAAGCAAATTCATGAGCAATTGAAAGATTTGTACATGGATAAGGCTGTTTTCTCGGTAAAGTTTGAGCACCAGCGCTTAACTGCGACGGGATCAGATATTGTTGAGTTTTATATTCAAACTAACTTGGGTGAAGGTGCTAAGCCGTTAGCCAAAATTGCATCTGGTGGTGAGCTTTCACGAATGATGCTGGCTATGAAAACCATCTTCTCGCGAGAACAAGGGGTAACATCGATCATTTTTGATGAGGTTGATACGGGTGTTTCCGGCCGTGTTGCTCAGGCGATTGCTGAAAAAATAGCTGTTATTGGCCGTTACTCGCAAGTACTTACGATTACTCATTTACCTCAGGTAGCCGCCATTGCTGACCACCACTTTTTCATTGAGAAACAAGTGGTGGGAGAACGTACCGAGACGGTGGTACGACAATTACCAGAAGCACAACGAACGGATGAATTAGCCCGGATGTTATCAGGTGACGAATTAACGCCTGCTGCGAAAGAAAATGCCCGTGATTTACTCAAAAGAGCCCATGATAATAAAATTTCAGAGGAATAAAGTTGTCTCAAAGAGAAAAAACGAGTAAAATGACTACTTAAATAGCTAAATAAAAAGTTAGGAGCAAGTATACCATGAAACGTGGCGTATTAATCGTACTATCTGGACCGTCTGGCGTGGGAAAGGGTACTGTACGAAAGGCCTTATTCGAGGAACCAGATATTGATTTTCAATATTCTATTTCAATGACTACTAGACAGCCCAGAAATGGTGAGGTAAACGGTGAAGATTACTTTTTTGTGACCCGCGAAGAATTTGAAACAGAAATTGCAAATGGCGATATGTTGGAATATGCTGAATATGTAGGAAACTATTATGGTACTCCTAAGAAGTTTATTGACCAAACATTAGCAGCAGGGCGAGATGTTCTATTGGAAATAGATGTACAGGGTGCACTACAGGTGAAAGAAAAAATGCCAGAAGGGGCTTATATTTTCTTAACACCACCTGATTTAGCTGCCCTGAAAGAGCGATTGATTGGTCGTGGTACAGAGGCGATGGATGTTATTGATCGCCGTGTATCAGCAGCAACTGCTGAGATTCGTATGATGGCGAACTATGATTATGCAGTTGTTAATGATGAAGTTTCATTGGCTGTTAATCGTATTAAAGATATTATTAAAGTTGAGCGATTACGCGTTAACCGTGTGTTGCCAGAGTATATTAAAATGATTGAGGAGTTAGAGGCATGATTTTATACCCATCTGTTGATAAATTATTAGAGAAAGTTGATTCACGTTATAAGCTAATTGCTTTAGGCGCAAAGCGAGCTCATGGATTGGAGCAAGGTGAATTGCCTACTTTGTCAAAGTTCGATTCAGTTAAGCCAATTGGCCAAGCTTTTGAAGAAATAGAAGCTGGCAATGTGGTTATTGATGATACAAACAAATAAGTAAGTTTAATATATAAAAAAGAAGACGGACTTTGTTGAGTCCGTCTTCTTTTTTATAGACGATAATTATTTTTCAATCTGTTTTTGCTTTTTTGAGACAATCATTTGACGAGCAGCACTAATAATGGCTGGTAATGCTGAAACAAGTAGAATACCAATAAGAACTAATGAGAAATGTTCACTGACAAACGCATTACCACCGAAGTAATAACCAGCTTCGACAGCAATAACGACCCATAAGGTAATTGCGATCATTTCTAACCCGATAAAGTTTCGGTATCGAAAACCTGAGATGGAAGCAGTGAAAGGAACCAATGTTCGGATGATTGGTAAGAACCGACCTAGAATAACAGCCATTTTACCGTGCTTTACAAAGAACTCATTAGCCTCTTGTAAGTGCTTTTCCTTGATAAAGCGTCCTAAAATAGGGTGACGGACTAATTTCAAACCAACCGTTCGTCCTAACCAAAAGTTAAGCGAATCACCAGTGGCTGCAGCAATCCAAAATAGTAACATTAATACCCAATGGTTGAGTGAGTTACCTGATAGAGCTGCGATTGATCCAGCTGCAAATAGTAACGAATCCCCCGGTAGAAATGGCAGGACAACAGCACCTGTTTCGATAAAAATAACGGCAAATAGAGCAGCATATGACCAACCACCCCATGTATTTACTAGATTATTTAAATGAACATCAAGATGGAGGAATATATCGATAATTTGAACCATTTTGTGTTTAAACTCCTATATTTGTCAATTGACTAAAAATTACTTAGCTTCTAGTTTAACACTTTTTTAAGCCCATGTACGTTATATGTTATAATAACCCCAGTATATTTAACATAACTTAAGAGGAGAAATATAATGGCTTTTCCACAATTAAATATAAGTGAAGTGTCAGGACCAATCGCGACTTTATCAACAACGTTAGGTGACATCAAAGTACAATTGTTCCCCACACAAGCGCCTAAAACAGTTGAAAATTTTGTTGGATTAATTAAACAAGGGTATTATGATGGCATCATTTTTCATCGTGTTATTAATGAGTTTATGATTCAAGGTGGTGATCCTACCGGTACTGGTATGGGTGGTGAATCTATTTGGGGTAAATCATTTGCCGATGAGTTTTCTGATGAGGTCTTTAATTTGCGGGGTGCTTTGTCAATGGCAAATGCTGGTCCAAATACAAATGGTTCACAATTCTTTATTGTCCAAGCACATAAGGTACCAGAACGTATGTTGCAATCACTTGCAGGAATGGTTCCTGATGAAATCATTCAAGCATATAGTAAAAATGGTGGAACTCCATGGTTAGATAAGCACCATACTGTATTTGGTCAAGTTATCGAAGGAATGGATGTTATTGATAACATGGCAAATCAAAAAGTTGACTTTGCTGATAAGCCAAAGACAGATATCAAAATTTTAAAAGCAACAGTAACTGATTAATTAATAAGCCGGGATGTTTTCTCGGATACATATATTTTAATATTGTATATAGGAGGTATAATGATGACGTTTCATGTCGGCCAGGTCTTAGAAGGGGTTGTAACTGGCATACAACCCTATGGTGCTTTTGTACAGCTTGATGAAAAACATCAAGGATTAATTCATATATCCGAGTGTCGTTCAGCGTTTATCCATGAGATTGGGGATGAAATAAAGGTTGGTGAGCCAATCCGTGTCATGATTCTAGATATTGATCTATACAGTCATAAGATATCTCTTTCTAGACGGACAGTCCTTGATGGTTATGATAAAGCGCCACTTGATATTGAAAATGTAAAACAAGAGCATAAATATATTCAACATCATTATTGGACGAATCAACATTTAGAGATAGGCTTTGATACTATTTCTAAATCTGGGCAATCGATGATTAATGAAGCACTTGAACGTTTGCATCAATAGAAGTACAAGGAGACGAATATGTCACTTATTGCAGGAACAATTATATTTACGCGAAATGAACAGTCATATTTTTTAGTAACAGATGAAGTACCAGAACCAAAGTTCTACACAGTTAAGATGCATAAACATGACGGTGACACTGCTCTAGGATCACTTGTTAGTGGTATGCAAGATGAATTAGGTATTAATATGGATAACTTGCGTTTTGGGGAGTTAGCAGCTTGGCATACGCAAGGTTTGGATTCGCCAGAAGATTTGATTTCGCTATACACATTTGAACCAGTTGATTCAGAAAATTTGAATTTGGATCGCTTAAGCTTACTTGGATTGCAGTTCGTGAATGCCAAGGACGTGGTTGATTTTTTGAAAAACGTTGATATGACAGGAGTTATGCAATTAGATTAATTTTATTTTGAAAAACACTTGCAATTGTTTCATAAATTAGGTATTATTAAAAAGTTGAGTTTTGAGGAAAGATTACATTATTCATTTAAACTCAATAATAATCAATTGAAATTAAATGTTGACAATCAGGATTTAATAAGATATGATTATTAAGTTGTGTTAGAGCAATGGATGTCAAACAACAATTGTTAGTTGATGAATTTCTTGACAATGTTGCACGAAGTTGTTATTCTAATATAGCTGGCGTTGAGTAAACGCTTTCTAACGAGATAGTTCTTTGAAAACTGAATATCGTTTCGATGAAACAAATGTGTAGGGTCATCAAGTAATTTACTTGATACAAAACATTTGTGAAGTCAATTCACTAATAAATTCGTTTAACTTCTGTTAAACAAATAACAACAAATTGAGTTATACTCAAACTTTTAAAATGAGAGTTTGATCCTGGCTCAGGATGAACGCTGGCGGCGTGCCTAATACATGCAAGTCGAACGCTTTGTCTTTAATTGATATGAAGAGCTTGCTCTGATTTGATTTTATCTGACAAAGAGTGGCGAACGGGTGAGTAACACGTGGGTAACCTACCTCTTAGCAGGGGATAACATTTGGAAACAAGTGCTAATACCGTATAATACTAACAACCGCATGGCTGTTAATTGAAAGATGGTTCTGCTATCACTAAGAGATGGACCCGCGGTGCATTAGCTAGTTGGTAAGGTAATGGCTTACCAAGGCGATGATGCGTAGCCGAGTTGAGAGACTGATCGGCCACAATGGGACTGAGACACGGCCCATACTCCTACGGGAGGCAGCAGTAGGGAATCTTCCACAATGGGCGCAAGCCTGATGGAGCAACGCCGCGTGTGTGATGAAGGGTTTCGGCTCGTAAAACACTGTTATAAGAGAAGAACGACATTGAGAGTAACTGTTCAGTGTGTGACGGTATCTTATCAGAAAGGAACGGCTAAATACGTGCCAGCAGCCGCGGTAATACGTATGTTCCAAGCGTTATCCGGATTTATTGGGCGTAAAGCGAGCGCAGACGGTTATTTAAGTCTGAAGTGAAAGCCCTCAGCTCAACTGAGGAAGGGCTTTGGAAACTGGATAACTTGAGTGCAGTAGAGGAAAGTGGAACTCCATGTGTAGCGGTGAAATGCGTAGATATATGGAAGAACACCGGTGGCGAAAGCGGCTTTCTGGACTGTAACTGACGTTGAGGCTCGAAAGTGTGGGTAGCAAACAGGATTAGATACCCTGGTAGTCCACACCGTAAACGATGAGTGCTAGATGTTCGAGGGTTTCCGCCCTTGAGTGTCGCAGCTAACGCATTAAGCACTCCGCCTGGGGAGTACGACCGCAAGGTTGAAACTCAAAGGAATTGACGGGGACCCGCACAAGCGGTGGAGCATGTGGTTTAATTCGAAGCAACGCGAAGAACCTTACCAGGTCTTGACATCCCTTGTCAATCCTAGAAATAGGATGTTCCCTTCGGGGACAAGGTGACAGGTGGTGCATGGTTGTCGTCAGCTCGTGTCGTGAGATGTTGGGTTAAGTCCCGCAACGAGCGCAACCCTTATTATTAGTTGCCAGCATTTAGTTGGGCACTCTAGTGAGACTGCCGGTGACAAACCGGAGGAAGGTGGGGATGACGTCAAATCATCATGCCCCTTATGACCTGGGCTACACACGTGCTACAATGGCATATACAACGAGTCGCTAACCCGCGAGGGTACGCTAATCTCTTAAAGTATGTCTCAGTTCGGATTGTAGGCTGCAACTCGCCTACATGAAGTCGGAATCGCTAGTAATCGCGGATCAGCACGCCGCGGTGAATACGTTCCCGGGTCTTGTACACACCGCCCGTCACACCATGAGAGTTTGTAACACCCAAAGCCGGTGCGGTAACCTTTTAGGAGCCAACCGTCTAAGGTGGGACAGATGATTAGGGTGAAGTCGTAACAAGGTAGCCGTAGGAGAACCTGCGGCTGGATCACCTCCTTTCTAAGGAAAATCGGAATCCTACACATTCAACGAAACGATATTTAGTTTTGAGAGTTTTATCTCTCTGATTAGTTCTTTGAAAACTGAATCATAATTGTAAATTTTTAAATTCATTTAAATTGATTTTTATCAATTAAATTGAGCCGAAAAAATACACCGCGTAATTTTTTGAGTTTTTTAAATAAGTTTAAAATCGCTTGTGACCATTGAGTCACAATACTCAAACGAAATCATCAACGTAAGTTGATCGGTTAAGTTATTAAGGGCGCATGGTGAATGCCTTGGCACTAGGAGCCGATGAAGGACGGGACTAACACCGATATGCCTCGGGGAGCTGTAAGTAAGCTTTGATCCGGGGATTTCCGAATGGGGGAACCCAACTTGTTATGCAAGTTATCGTTTTAATGAATACATAGTTAAACGATGGTAGACGTTGTGAACTGAAACATCTCATTAGCAACAGGAGAATAAAGAAAAATCGATTCCGTCAGTAGCGGCGAGCGAACACGGAGAAGCCCAAACCAGAGTGCTTGCACTCTGGGGTTGTAGGACTACCGTTGTGGAGTTACAAATTTGTTTATTAGCAGAATCAGCTGGGAAGCTGAGCGACACTGGGTGATAGCCCCGTATGCGAAAGTAAGCAAACTCCCGTGTAGGATCCTGAGTACGGCTGGACACGTGAAATCCAGTTGGAAACTGCGAGGACCATCTCGTAAGGCTAAATACTCCCTAGTGACCGATAGTGAACCAGTACCGTGAGGGAAAGGTGAAAAGCACCCCGGAAGGGGAGTGAAAAAGTTCCTGAAACCATGTGCCTACAACAAGTTAGAGCCCGTTAATGGGTGATAGCGTGCCTTTTGTAGAATGAACCGGCGAGTTACGATAACATGCAAGGTTAAGGTGGAAAGACCGGAGCCGTAGCGAAAGCGAGTCTGAAATGGGCGACTGAGTATGTTGTTGTAGACCCGAAACCAGGTGACCTACCCATGTCCAGGGTGAAGGTGTGGTAAAACGCACTGGAGGCCCGAACCCATACATGTTGAAAAATGTTGGGATGAGGTGTGGGTAGCGGTGAAATTCCAATCGAACTTGGAGATAGCTGGTTCTCTCCGAAATAGCTTTAGGGCTAGCCTCGGAAGAAAGCGTGTTGGAGGTAGAGCACTGTTTTGGTGCGGGGCCCATCTCGGGTTACTAAACTAAGATAAACTCCGAATGCCAATCACGTATGTCCGGGAGTCAGACAGTGAGTGATAAGATCCATTGTCGAAAGGGGAACAGCCCAGATCGTCAGTTAAGGTCCCTAAGTGTGTGTTAAGTGGAAAAGGATGTGAAGTTGCATAGACAACTAGGATGTTGGCTCAGAAGCAGCCACCATTTAAAGAGTGCGTAATAGCTCACTAGTCGAGTGATTTTGCGCCGAAAATGTACCGGGGCTAAACACACCACCGAAACTACGGGTGCCACGTAAGTGGCGCGATAGGAGAGCGTTCTAAGCGCAATGAAGTCAGACCGTGAGGACTGGTGGAGCGCTTAGAAGTGAGAATGCCGGTATGAGTAGCGAAAGACAGGTGAGAATCCTGTCCACCATATGACTAAGGTTTCCTGGGGAAGGCTCGTCCTCCCAGGGTTAGTCGGGACCTAAGGCGAGGCCGAAAGGCGTAGTCGATGGCTAACAGGTTGAGATTCCTGTACCAGGTGAACATGTTTGAACGATGGAGGGACGCAGAAGGCTAACGGATCCCAGCTGCTGGAAATGCTGGGCCAAGCAATGAGTCTTAGTGTGAGTTAAATGCTTGCACTTATACGGACAAGTTGTGATGGGGACCGAAATAAAGTAGGGAAGTCTGTGATGTCACGCTGCCGAGAAAAGCTTCTAGTTAGTGTTTACCTGCCCGTACCGCAAACCGACACAGGTAGTCGAGGAGAGCATCCTAAGGTGAGCGAGTGAACTCTCGTTAAGGAACTCGGCAAAATGACCCCGTAACTTCGGGAGAAGGGGTGCTCAGCGCAAGCTGAGCCGCAGTGAATAGGCCCAGGCGACTGTTTATCAAAAACACAGGTTTCTGCAAAATCGTAAGATGACGTATAGGGGCTGACACCTGCCCGGTGCTGGAAGGTTAAAAGGAGTACTTAGTTTCGACGAAGGTACGAATTGAAGCCCCAGTAAACGGCGGCCGTAACTATAACGGTCCTAAGGTAGCGAAATTCCTTGTCGGGTAAGTTCCGACCCGCACGAAAGGTGTAACGATCTGGGCGCTGTCTCAACGAGAGACTCGGTGAAATTTAAAGACCCGTGAAGATGCGGGTTACCCGCGACAGGACGGAAAGACCCCATGGAGCTTTACTGTAGCTTGATATTGAGTGTTTGTGCAGCTTGTACAGCATAGGTAGGAGCCGTAGAAATCGGGACGCTAGTTTCGATGGAGGCAAACGTGGGATACTACCCTCGTTGTATGAACACTCTAACTCACACCACTAAGCGTGGTGGAAGACAGTGTCTGGCAGGCAGTTTGACTGGGGCGGTCGCCTCCCAAAAAGTAACGGAGGCGCCCAAAGGTTCCCTCAGAATGGTTGGAAATCATTCGCAGAGTGTAAAGGCACAAGGGAGCTTGACTGTGAGACTTACCAGTCGAGCAGGTACGAAAGTAGGGCTTAGTGATCCGGTGGTTCCGCATGGAAGGGCCATCGCTCAACGGACAAAAGCTACCCTGGGGATAACAGGCTTATCTCCCCCAAGAGTCCACATCGACGGGGAGGTTTGGCACCTCGATGTCGGCTCATCGCATCCTGGGGCTGTAGTCGGTCCCAAGGGTTGGGCTGTTCGCCCATTAAAGCGGTACGCGAGCTGGGTTCAGAACGTCGTGAGACAGTTCGGTCCCTATCCGTCGCGGGCGTAGGAAATTTGAGAGGAGCTGCCCTTAGTACGAGAGGACCGGGGTGGACGTACCACTGGTGTATCAGTTGTTCCGCCAGGAGCATCGCTGAGTAGCTATGTACGGATGAGATAAACGCTGAAAGCATCTAAGTGTGAAACTCGCCTCGAGATGAGATTTCCCATTCAGAAATGAAGTAAGACCCCTCAGAGATGATGAGGTAGATAGGCTAGAAGTGGACGTGTGGTGACACATGGAGCGGACTAGTACTAATGGTTCGAGGACTTAACCAAGTAGCAAGTGGTGTAAGGCAAAATGAAAAAAAGACTTGACATTATGATTCAGTTTTGAGATAATTAATCTCGTGGTTGCTTTTAGTAACTATCGTGTCGTGATGATGGCACTGAGGTCATACCTGTTCCCATACCGAACACAGCAGTTAAGCTCAGTAGCGCCAAAAGTAGTTGGAGGATCGCCTCCTGTGAGGATAGGACATCGCGATGCATCAATGGACGTTTAGCTCAGCTGGGAGAGCACCTGCCTTACAAGCAGGGGGTCACAGGTTCGATCCCTGTAACGTCCATTGGGTCGTTAGCTCAGTTGGCAGAGCAGTGGACTTTTAATCCATGGGTCCTGGGTTCGAGCCCCAGACGACCCACTTTAATAATATGTATCTATTTCGTCAAACTGGTAACTATTTATTTGTTGCCGACTTAGCTCAGTTGGTAGAGCATCGCTCTTGTAAAGCGGAGGTCGAAGGTTCGAACCCTTTAGTCGGCATCATGCGAACATAGTTCAGCTGGTAGAACGCTACCTTGCCATGGTAGAGGTCGCGGGTCCGAATCCCGTTGTTCGCTTTGCCGGCTTGGCGGAATAGGCAGACGCACAGGACTTAAAATCCTGCGATGGAGACATCGTACCGGTTCGATCCCGGTAGCCGGCATATTATTTGCACCTATAGCGCAACTGGATAGAGTGTCTGACTACGAATCAGAAGGTTGAAGGTTCGAATCCTTCTAGGTGCATTACAAACGTTAGTTTGTTTATTATTGCTAGTTAGCATGTTCGGGACGTAGCTCAGTTTGGTAGAGCACCTGGTTTGGGACCAGGGGGTCGCAGGTTCGAATCCTGTCGTCCCGATTATGACACTAAGTGTTATGTTTCGCGGTGTAGCTCAGCTGGCTAGAGCGTCCGGTTCATACCCGGGAGGTCGAGGGTTCGATTCCCCCCGCCGCGATTGGCTCATAGAAATTGGACCTTTAGCTCAGTTGGTTAGAGCAGACGGCTCATAACCGTCCGGTCGTTGGTTCGAGTCCAACAAGGTCCATTTAGGCCTTAGGTATTTATGGAGAATTACCCAAGTCTGGCTGAAGGGAACGGTCTTGAAAACCGTCAGGTCGGGAAACCGGCGCGTGGGTTCGAATCCCACATTCTCCTTCGTCATCATTTGATGATTATTATTTATTATAGCGGGTTGGAGCAGTCTGGTAGCTCGTCGGGCCCATAACCCGAAGGTCGTAGGTTCAAATCCTACACCCGCAATTAAATCAGATTTTTTTATCTGTTGGTCGCATGGTCTAGTTGGTTATGACGTTCGCCTGTCACGCGAAAGATCACGGGTTCGAATCCCGTTGTGACCGTTTTATTTTGGCGCGGTAGCTCAGTTGGTAGAGCATACGATTGAAGCTCGTAGTGTCGACGGTTCGATTCCGCCCCGCGCCATAGCATTATATTAATAGTGTTATGCGGATGTAGTACAACGGCTAGTGCTCCAGCCTTCCAAGCTGGGAATGCGGGTTCGATTCCCGTCGTCCGCTTTGTAGTATGGGACTGTAGCTCAGCTGGTTTAGAGCGCACCCCTGATAAGGGTGAGGTCGGAGGTTCGAGTCCTCTCAGTCCCATTTTGTTAAAAGATTACTTTTGACATGGGGACATACTCAAGAGGCTGAAGAGGCGCCCCTGCTAAGGGTGTAGGTCGGGAAACCGGCGCGAGGGTTCGAATCCCTCTGTCTCCGTACTTAATAACATTAATTGATAACTAGAATTGTTCTCCTTCGGGAGAGCAATTTTTTTGTTTCTAAAAGAAAAAATGAATTAATTGGATAAGATCGTTTGTATACCTTAACATTGTTTTGAGTAGAGATAGTCAGCTGGATGAGTTGGGTATGAGAACCTTTGTAAGGGCGTACTGCGTAGGTTCTACGAAGAAATAGTACACATTTATTATTGATTAACTTTTTATTTTTATAAACAAGAAAAATAAGTGATTAAATTAAGCTTTTATATAAGATAGACAAAAAGGAAGCATAGGATTTTTGCCAGCGTATTTAGATTTAAATAGTAAGACGTTTCCAAAGATTAAAAGTTTAATGCAGCGATGAGTGCATAATTTTTTTCTTCTTTGTAGGCTTAAATCAGGTAATTATTATGGTAGCAGGTTGGAAATACCTTTTGACTGATTTGCTTATCCTGAAATATATGAAAAATTGCCTGTGAAAATTAGCATATTTAAATATGTGAAAATTAATTATTTTATGTAACACTGTTAGGACATTAAAACTAAAAGTGCAATAAAAGAGTAGTATAGCGTGATTCTACCTATGAAAAATATCATAAACTATGTATTTAAATTATCATTAACTCCAAAAACTAATATAAAAAGACTTGTTTATTATTTAACTAACATATATGCTAATAATATATTTTTGATTCGGAGATCAAAGACATGAAATTATTAAAAGGTAGTTTAAAACGTCGTCGCGAACAATTAGGAATTTCACAAGCTGATGTTGCGGAGGGTATCTGTCATCAGTCCTTGCTATCTCGAATAGAACGTACTGATGAAATTTCAAATATCACCGTCTTACAACAACTTTGCGCACGTTTACAGTTACGTGTGTCCAGTGTTGCTAAAATTAATGAGTTGACGGTAACGCCGTTAACGGTTATCCGTTACTTTATTGATATTGGTCAATTTGAACAAGCCGCTAATCGATTAGAGAGTTCAACTTTACTACGTCGATTACCAGTGTTTGCATTGCCAGAATATAATCTATTAAGAGCTAGAATTGCGTTGTCTCAAAATCAGACCAACGTTGCTATGCAGTTTTTACAAATTGCGCTTGGTGATGCAGAAAAGCATCAAACGGAGCTGTTAATTGAAATTTACACAGAAATGGGGGCAACGTGGGCAAAACAAGGTGAGTACGTATATGCATCAGAATATTTTGAACGTGCCTGTGGTATTATCAAAGGCTATCGACCAACCATGCGTGCTGAATTAGGAAAGGTCATTGCACACACGTATTATCATCAAAGCAAATTATATTTAACGATTGATAATCCACAAAAAGCAATGGAACGTATTACACAAGCATTGGCAATTTTACCAACGAGTGAACATTTTCATCAGATTGTCAAACTACAAAAATTACGAGTAAAGTGTTGTGAACAGTTATCTTTATTGAAAGAAAAATCAGAGGCAAAAATGCTCATGTATGCAGCTGCAGAGTTTTCTAAAGATATTAACTTACAAGATGATGTTAAACAGTATCTAGAAGATCTTGAAATAAATTAATAAAACACCTATCAGAATAGTTTACTAAACTATCGTGATAGGTGTTTTATACTAATAACCGCGCTTATAATCAACCACGTTGTAAGATAGAGGTTTACCAGCCAGAAAGTCTGGCAAGTTTTTCATGAATATATTAAATAGCGAATCTGATTCTTCCGCCCAAGTTGAGTGTTGTGTTAATAACAAGTTATCCTGCTGCCACAACTGCGAGTCATTTGGGATTGGCTCTACTTTAGTTACATCTAAAGCAGCGTGTTGAATACTACCGTCATTAAGTTTAGCCAATAAATCCTGTTCATTGACTGTTGAACCACGCCCGATATTAATGAATAGGAATAGCTCTTTAAATAATTCCAGTTGCGATTTATTAAAGAAATTATTTGTCGTAGGCGTACTAGGTAAGGCGTTAATAACGATAGCGATATGATTTGGTATTTGTTTTAAATCATTGATAGCAAAAGTTTCTTTAAAACCAGCAACTGGATGACCTGTTGTATTGACACCGTATACTTTAGTACCAAATACCTGTAGATAGGTAGCAATTTGTTGTCCAATACGTCCAGTACCAAATATGATAACTGGCAATTCTTTTAGCGTAAATTGTTTTTCAAAGGGTTCCCAATGATTCTGTGTTTGATAAACGTGTAAACCACGTGCAAAGTGTAAAATATAGCTCATCACACTTTCAGCAATTGGCACTGCTTTTTGTCCACTGGCATTGGTTAGGATAATTTGATGCTCTTCTAAATCGACCAAGGGCATGAAATCGACACCAGCTGAAAAAGATTGTATCCATTTTAAACTATGATTGGGAGTTTTTAGTATTTTACTGATAACTTTAGAGCGCCAACCATAAATAATATCAATTTCAGCATATTCGTCAGGAATCATTGTTTCTGGCGTAACAACCGTAATGTGATATTTTTTTAATGTTTCTATATTTTCATCGGTTAACGGTGACAGTGCCAATAATTTCGTCATCATAATTATTCCTCCAAATGGGTTATTTTAGTTTATTTTAAGCGAAATATCGGAAAACGTCCATTTAATAATACGATGAAAGCGATACGAAATATTAACGGCGTGTGTCAATTGAAACTTTAATGAAAATATTCACAAATAAATAATATTTTGGCAAAAAAATGTGCAAAAAAACGTTTAATAAAGTGGTAAAAGATGTCTAAAATAGGTACAATTAATCTTATATGAGCACTTATTGCGCTTAAAAACATATCTGTTGAGTAGGAGGTTAGTTGTATGAACTTGGTAGCAGGTCTTTCCATTTTAAACCTGGCAAGATTCCAGTTCGCAATGACGACAATTTTTCATTTTTTCTTTGTACCGTTGTCAATTGGGCTTGGTATTATTGTATCGGTAATGGAAACTTTGTACGTTATAAAAAAGGATGACCAGTATAAACGAATGACAAAATTCTGGGGTAAGATTTTTATGCTCAGTTTTGCGGTAGGTGTTGTTACTGGAATTATCCAAGAGTTCCAATTTGGTATGAATTGGTCAAGATATTCTCGTTATGTGGGTGATATCTTTGGTCCAGCACTGGCTGTTGAGGCATTAGTTGCTTTCTTCTTGGAATCAACTTTCTTGGGCTTGTGGTCATTTGGATGGGATCGTTTTAATAAAAAATTGCACCTATTGTTTATTTGGTTAACGACACTAGGTTCGGCGTTCTCAGCCCTTTGGATTTTAGCAGCTAATTCATTTATGCAGAATCCAGTTGGTTTCGAAGTTGATCATAAATTTGACCGAGCTGTTTTGGTAGATTTCCCAGCATTGTTGCAAAACCATCAATTATGGCTTGAATTCCCTCACGTTATTTTTGCCACATTTATGGCAGGATCATTTGTGGTCATGGGAGTTTCTGCCTTTTCACTATTGCGTAAACCACACCATGAAGTTAATTTCTTTAAAAAATCAGTGCAGGTATCTGCAGTGGTAGCACTAGTTGGTGTTGTCGGGTTAGCTTACACGGGTGATAGTCATTCATTGGCTCTACAAGAAGATCAACCAATGAAGTTTGCTGCGACAGAAGGTCTTGATAAGAATGTTGGTGGCGATGATGAACAGGCACCATGGTCTGTTATCTCTTACACTGATCCAAAGACCAATGAAGTGAAGTGGTCACTGGATGTTCCTTACATGTTATCAATTCTAGCTCACCATTCATTAACTGGTGGTAGTCAAGGTTGGCATGAACTTAACAAGGAACTTCATGAAAAGTACGATGTAAAGTTTGGCCATGATATGAATTATTACTTACCAAATAATACGTTGTACTATAGTTTCCGAATCATGGCGGCATCAGCCGGTGCCTTTGGATTGTTGGCGGTAGTCGCACTTTGGTTCACTCGTAAGAAGTCTAAAATTGATATTACAAAGTACAAGTGGGCTCTTTGGATATTTGGAATTGCAACGTACTTGCCATTTGTGGCTATTACGTCAGGTTGGTTAATTACTGAGCTAGGTCGTGCACCATGGGTTGTTTATGGAGTACTAACGATGGCTGATGCTGTATCACCAAATGTTTCTGCTGCATCATTGCTAACATCAAATATTTTGTACTTTTCAACTTTCACAGTATTAGGACTAATCATGGTTATGCTGTCACGTCGTGTGATGATTGCTGGCCCAGAATCAGTTGATGAAACTGAAACTGAAGAAGATGTCGATCCATTTTCACCTAAAGCATTTGAAAATGGAAAGGAGGCCTAAGCGATGACAGGATATCAAATTTTATGGTTTGTTTTAATTGCTGTACTATTTTCAGGTTTCTTCTTCCTTGAAGGATTTGACTTTGGAATTGGTATGTCATTAAAGACACTAGCTAAGAATGATGAAGAAGAAGATGCGTTGATTCGTTCAATTGGTCCACACTGGGACGGTAATGAAGTTTGGTTAATTACAGCCGGTGGGGCAATGTTTGCTGCTATGCCATTCTGGTATGCATCATTATTCTCAGGCTTCTATTTGATTCTATTTGCGATATTGATTGGATTGATTTATCGTGGTGTTTCATTTGAGTTCCGTGAGCAAATGAAAACAGCAAAATACCGCGATTTATGGACAACTATTTCATCAATTACATCGATGTTTGTACCTTTCTTATTTGGTGTGCTATTTACCGACGTTGCTCAGGGAATGCCTTTGGATGCTAGTGGTGATATGTCAGCTAATTTCTGGGATTACTTCAATATTTTCTCAATTGTTGGTGGTGTTGCTATGTCGTTACTTTCATACGTGCATGGTCTAAATTATGCACGTTTGAAGATTACGGATGGTTCACTGCATGATCGTATTCAAAAGCAATTGCGAGTCCTATATCCGATACTTTTGGTTGGTGAAGTTGCATTTGCGGTGACGTTATTTGCCTTTACTGATTTCTTTAGGGAAAAGCCATTGATAACAGTTATTATGCTGGCAGCGATTGTGGTATTAACACTAGTTGCTTGGACAGTTACACTTAAAAGACAAAATACCTGGGCATTTATCGCGCTAGGATTAGTCATTATCTTAGTCGTGGCATTGTTGTTTACAGGATTATTCCCACGTGTCATTGTTGGAAATGAATCAGGTATGTCACTCTTGCTAAAGAATGCAACTTCAACACCATATACATTAAAGTGGATGACAATCATTTCATTTACAGCTTTGCCAATTGTGTTGGCATATCAAATCTGGAGTTTTTACGTTTTCCGTGATCGTATTCGGGTTGAGAAGATTTCATATTAAGTACTTGTTAGCCTTAACGATTAACAGGACCAAAAAGGTTGGAACAATATTTGTCCCAACCTTTTTATACATATTTGCTTTATTCTTGAAGTGAAAGGAATTATTTTTATGTTAGATAAACGATTATTTAAATTTTCTGGAGCACGGCAGGCGTTAGGTGTGTTGTGTATTCTGACCTTTGTTCAAGCCCTTGCCATTATTGGACAGGGACGCGCCATTAGTATTGCATTGACCAGGCTTTGGCAACAACATCCACTAAAGTCAGTGTTTTGGGTGGTTTTAATATTTATTGGTTCATATGTTTTACGGCAACTGATGGGGGTTTTTAAAGAATATGCCTTGGAACCATTTGCTGGTAAAACAACGGGGATGTTACAAAGTAAATTAACCCAAAAGTACGCAAAATTAGGTCCCAGTGCCATTTCTGATTTAGGAACTGGAAAATCAGTTTCGCTAGCAGTTGAGGGAATCGATCAAGTACATGACTACTTTACATTAGTCTTGGTTAAACTATTTGATATGATGATTATTCCATGGGTGATTTTGGCATACATTTTTACGATAGATTGGCAACAAGCTGTTTTCTTATTTTTCATTTATCCAGTAATTGTCTTATTTATGATTATTTTAGGTTATGCAGCCCAGGCTAAGGCGGATCGAGAATATGATACGTTTAATAGGCTGTCTAATCATTTTGTGGATTCATTACGTGGTTTGACTACTTTGAAGCAACTTGGATTAGCTAAGCAATACGCTAACAACATTTATGATGTCTCAGAAGAACATCGTAAAGCAACGATGAGTACATTAAAAATTGCAATTTTATCAACATTTGCCTTAGATTTCTTTACAACGTTGTCGATTGCTATCGTGGCGCTCTTTTTGGGATTAGGTTTAATGAACGGTACGATGCCATTGTTACCAGCATTAACAATTTTAGTTTTAGCACCAGAATACTTTTTACCAATTCGAAATTTTGCTAATGATTATCACGCAACGCTTAATGGAAAAAATTCGTTTGCGGATATCATGGATTTACTTGATAAAGACCTGGCTGATGATACAAATGTTTATCATAGTGAACAACAGCAATGGCAAGCCGAGGACACTCTGCAACTTAAGGGTGTTAACTATCAATATCCTGAAGCAACCGAACCAGCCTTGAAAGATATTGATCTATCATTTAAGGGCCACCAGCGAGTCGCCATTGTTGGAACTTCTGGATCTGGTAAATCAACGCTCTTGAATTTATTGGGCGGTTTTTTAATTGGTGATGGTGAAGTACAGTTAAATAATCAAAATATTCCTCATCTACAACAAAAAGATTGGCAAAATCAATTACAAGTGTTGCCACAAAAACCATATATTTTCCATGACACATTACGCGGTAATTTAGCGTTTTATTCGCCTGAAAAAAATGATGATGAGCTAATTAAAGCATTGCATACGGTTGGACTAGGTGAATGGTATGATAGTCTGGCAAGTGGATTAGATACATTAATTGGTGAAGGGGCAATGAAAACCTCTGGTGGTCAAGCGCAACGAATTGGCTTGGCAAGAATTTTGTTAGATCAGGATCGACGAGTGTTATTATTGGATGAACCAACTGCCCATTTGGATATTGAAACAGAAGTGCGTTTAAAAGAGACGATGATTCCGTTATTCGAACAAAGACTGGTTATTTTTGCGACGCATCGATTACACTGGTTAACTGAGATGGACTGGATTATTGTTATGCGTGAAGGTGAGATTGTTGAACAGGGGACGTTAGCAGACTTGAAGTCGCATAATGGTTACTTTGTAAGTTTGCAATCAGCGATGCGAGGTGGCAAAAATGCATAAAATGTTTGAACTAATCAAAAAAGATACATGGGTATTTCCATATTTAAAGTCATATAAGAAACTACTTGTCCTGATTATCTTTTTAGGGTTTATGACTACTTTTTCTGGGGCAGCCTTAATGTTTACTTCAGGGTTCTTGATTTCAAGATCGGCACAAATTCCTGAAAATATTTTGATGGTGTATGTGCCAATTGTGTTAACGCGTGCTTTTGGTATTGGACGACCAAGTTTTCGTTACGCTGAACGATTAGTTTCGCATAACTGGGTATTAAAGATTGTTTCGGTATTTCGGCGACGTCTCTATGAACTGGTAGAAACTGGTACAAAATCTGTATATGCAAGATCACAAACGGGAGAAGTTTTAAATGTTCTCGACAATGACCTGTTTAAAATAGAAAACTTCTACCTGCGAACGTTATTCCCGACCGTCATTGGCTTAGTTGTTTATTTACTAATTGCAATCGGTGTTGGTGTCTTTAATTGGGGCTTTGCATTGGCTATCCTGCTCGTGTTGGGTATGACGACAATTGTTGCACCTATGGTTACTTTGGCCGTTAATGGTGCTCGTGATTTTAAGCAACAACAATTGGAGGGTCAGTTATATACTGATTTAACTGATTCGGTAATGGGATTACAAGACTGGGTTTTAGCTGGTCGAACACAAGAACTGTTTGATCGCCAACAAAATGATTTTGATGGTATTAATAAAATTAAGTCAAAGCAAGCTCATTTTAATTGGTGGCGTGACATGTTCAGTGCATTGGTTATTGGTGCAACTGCGGTTATTTTGCTAATTTTTGCTACCCGTCAATTCGGTGATGATAGCTTTGCCGTTAACTGGATTGCAGCTTTTGTGTTAGCTATTTTTCCAGCAGAAGATGCTTTAACATCTATTAGTACAGGAATTGGTGAATGGCCACGATATCAAGATTCTATTGAAAGATTAAACAATATGGCTGCTGAATCAAAAAATGAAGGGCAGCAAACAAGCGACCAATCAACGGAAGAAATTAAAAATCCGGAAATTAAGTTTAATCAAGTTAACTTTGGGTATAATGACAGTAGATTGGTTCTAGAGAACCTAAACCTAACAATAAAAAACGGTGAAAAGCTAGCTATTTTGGGTCAGTCTGGTGCTGGAAAAACGACTCTTTTAAAGTTATTATTAGGTGATGAACAACCTAATAGTGGTGCAATTACGATTAATAATCAGAGTATTAATACATTGCAACAACAACGTTCATCTATTATTTCAGTTTTGGATCAACAGCCACACCTATTTGCTAGTTCAGTTGCTAACAATTTGCGCTTAGGAAACTTAGCAGCAACTGATGAAGAATTATGGCATGTGTTAAAACAAGTTGCTTTATCTGATTTGGTTGGTAGTTTACCAGAAGGCTTGGAGACGCCAATGACTGAGATGGGAAATCGTTTCTCTGGTGGTGAACAGCAACGTTTCGCATTAGCACGTGTGTTATTGCAAGATACGCCGATTGTTGTGCTTGATGAACCAACTGTTGCTCTAGATCCAATTACTGAGTTGAATGTATTAAAGACTATTTTTGACGCACTTTCTGATCGGACTATTATTTGGGTAACCCATCATCTAACTGGTATTGAATTTGTTAATGATGTCATTTTTATCGAAAATAAAAGAATATCGATGCAGGGTGCGCCTGAACAATTGATGACGACAGAACCAAGATTTAAAAAGTTATTACAAATGGATCATGGTAGTTTAACTGATATATAAGAGGGTGATTTTCTGGTTAAGACAAAGAAAAGGCATACGAAAAAAAAGAAAAGTTTCATAAGGACTTTCTTTGTTGAAAAAGGTCAATTGCACCGTGGCCGAGTATTTATCTGTGTGATTATTTTACTAGGACTGGGTTTTTGGCAAACAGACATACATTGGCAACAATTGCATAAGGAAAAGCCAACAGAAGAGGTGACGCAGGTGCCAGTTTCTCGGGAAGCATTTATTGAAAAAATTGCCCCTGAAGCACAAAAACTCGAAAAGCAATATGGGCTACTAGCATCTATTAGTATCGCTCAAGCTGCTTTAGAATCAAATTGGGGTCAATCTGAATTATCATCTAAGTATAATAACTTTTTTGGTGTAAAGTCTTCGGCGGAACAACCAAGTGTGAAGTTGGCAACGAAAGAATATGAGAATAATCAGTGGATTACGATTAATGATTCTTTTCGTGTGTATAGCAGTTGGCAGGATTCAATGGCAGCGCACGCGCAGTTACTCGTTAATGGGACGTCAGACAATCCACAGCGATATGCAACGGTTATTCAAGCTAAAGATTATGAGACAGCAGCAAATGGGTTAGTAACTGGGGGTTACGCAACAGACCCTACTTATGCGGATAAAATAATTCATATGATTGAAACTTATCATTTGGATAAGTATGATGATAAATAGAAATGGATGAAAAGGGTGAGAACATGAGTTATGAAATTTTACCGGGCGCAACTATTGGTATAATTGGTGAAGGCATTACTAGTCGTTACTTGGCACAAGCTGCTCATAATATGGGATACCAAGTTGCAGCATATAGTAGTACTGCCGAATCCGCAGTATTCAAGGATGCTGACTATCGTTTCTTGGGGGATAAAGATAATGATGACGAAATTGAAAGTTTCGCGGCACTATCTGACATGATTACCTATACATCAGCATGGCTACCAACACAGATTACAGATAAATTGGCTAACCAAACAGTGCCACAAGGAACGACAATCCTAGATATCACTGATGATCATGCCTTAGCCAAAGCGTTTTATGAAAATGAATCATTGAATATATTGCCATATGAAACAGGTAGTTCATTGGATGAAATTGCACAGGCAGGGGCTAGATTGGGTTATCCAATTATCGTAAAGCCTATCTTTAAGCATAAACATATTGATGATCAAGTCATTTTACGTGGTGATTGGGATCTTGGGTTAGTTGCACCGTTAATTGATGGTGGGACATTGCTAGTAGAACCTTGGCTCGAAAATACAAAATCTTTCGTTATGACGGCAGTTCGTGGCTCACATGATGACACGACCTTATATCCATTACGACAAGTAGAAACACCTGAACAAGGTTTAACAAGAGCTTGGACAGTGGGGGACGTTTCAGATGAAATTGTTACGGAAATTAAGCATGTCACTGAAAAATTAGGTCACGCCTTGAATTATATCGGTGCCTATGATGTGACATTTTTATTATCTGAGAATGGCACGTTGTATTTACGTAATGTTATTCCTGGCTTGTCCAAGACAACTGTTTTGTACGATGTTTCTGTTAATATTAGTGTGACCATGCAACATTTAAGAGCAGTTACTGGTCAAAGACTAGCTGAAGTTATTTTTGAAGAATCTGCTGTTTATATGCCAATCACTGAAAAAGAAGCGGATAAGTTGTATAGACATTGGCAAATTCAACCACATTGGCAAATCTCAATGTATCAGTTACCTAGTTTATTACCTCAAATGGGGCATGTTCTGGCTGTTGGCTCAAGTTCTGAGCAGCTGTTGAATCAGTTACATGTTGCTGGGGTTTGGCAATTTAATGATTAGATTAAAAAGCACAAGATGTTACATTGACGATGTGACCTTTTGAAATACGTAGATGCCTAACATTTATCAGCTGCTAATTAGTATATGTTAAAAACAAAAAGTGGTTGAGACATTTGTATTGTCTCAACCACTTTTGTTTTAAGTTGATTAAAAAGAAATCTGTAACAATGTAATAAATACACTGGCAAATGATAGAATAAGCATGAAGATGACAAATCCTTGAATAACCTTTTGCATTGTTGATTTTTTCTTTTTGTTATTTTTTTGCATTACCGTACCTCTAATTTTTCATTTAGTCTATTGTATCAAAAAAATAGGATAACGTACCACAGAGAGATTAATTAAAGGTATAATGAATAGATTAATGAATTTAAGGAGGCAAGGATGCTGACATTATTTAATTGGCCAGTTACGGTTTTCATTGCTTTAATTTTGCTAATTGTTCTTTGGATTATCAAACAAGTATTTTTCCAGAATCATTGGCCAAAAAACATAAAGATTACAGATATTGCTGTTGTTTTTGCGTGGTGGAGTATTGCTGTCACCACTTTTGAAGTTTGGCATATCACGATGTTGTTTCCCATGCTATTGATGTTTGTTGTTTGGGGGATTGCACTGGCCTTATACCAAGGATTTATCCGTGAAAACTTTGTAACTCGTCGATTTTGGACTATTTGGTGGCGTATCAGCACACTTGCAAGTTATGTCATTTTAATTGGTATTACCGCCTATGCCTATTTTATAACTCGTACTTAAGAATAAGGAGTCAAACAGATGGAAAAAATTAGTGGCTATGTCAAAACATGGCAATCAGATAAAGGATTTGGTTTTATTGAATTGAAGGGTGAAGATGATGTTTTTGTCCATTTTTCAGCTATTCAAACACCAAAAGTACGTGATTTAATAGTTGGTCAAGAAGTAAAATTAGTTGTTGTGCCAGGTGTACGTGGTCCTCAAGCAGCAGCGGTTGAAGTACTGGATCAATAATTAATGGGAGGTTGATGACATGATAGATTTGTCAGTAGATACGAACGAATTTAAGGAAACAATCTTAAATGAGGAAGAAAAGTATAAGGGACACATCATTCGGGCAACGGAACAGACTGTTGCGTTACCTGATGGTCGCCAGGCAAAACGTGATATTGTCTATCATGCCGATGCAATTGCGATTCTAGCATTAACGAAAGACAATAAAATGATTCTAGAAAAACAATGGCGTGCCCCAGTTAAGAAATTAACGTTGGAAATCCCTGCAGGTAAAATCGATACACGAGATCAAAAACCACTTGATGCGGTTAATCGTGAATTAAATGAAGAAACAAGACTGCAAGCCAACCATGTAGAAAAAATAACAGGATTTTATTCTTCAATTGGTTTTTCAAATGAATATATGACATTGTACTTAGCCAATGATTTATCTGCCGTGGGTCAAGAATTACCTCAAGATGATGATGAAAAAATTGATCTAATTTATGTCACTTATGAAGAAGCAACGGCATTATTTGAGAATGGGCAATTAGAGGATGCCAAAACTAATATGGCATACCTTTATTGGCGTACTTTACAATAATAGGTAAATACGATGTTATTTAAAAAAAAATCACAAGAAACAACTCGTCGGCAGCGCTCAAACGTTGGTACAGAGGATGTTAAAACAGTGTCTGAGAATGAGCCTACTAGTTCAGTTACCCCTGAATTATTGACACGTGAAGAGCATCGTCTAACGCGTCATGGCCGATATGAATTAGATTCACAAACACGAAAACTAACAAAGAATGGCAAAACGGCAAGATTACGACACCGCCTAAACTTGGCAATCATCGTATTGATTGTGTTAATTGTAATTACTTACCTAGTTTTATTCTTTCTATAGTAAATCATAAAATAAAGGAGATATTTTTTAATGCGATATGGTGTAATAAATGCAATGGCAGAGGAAAAAGCAGCATTGGTTGAATCAATGGTCGATGAGAAAACGACAACTATTGCTGGTAAATTATTTCATCACGGGAAAATTGGGCACGTTGATGTGGTTGTTGTTGAATCCGGAATTGGAAAGGTGGCTTCTGCGCTAACGACAACCTTGCTCATTACTAATTTCGGTGTTGATGCAGTGATTAATTCAGGGTCAGCAGGTTCTTTGGGAACTGATTTACGAATTGGTGATGTTGTCATTGCTGACCAATTGTCATATGCAGATGCGGATGCCCGGGCCTTTGGATATGTTTATGGCCAAGTTCCGCAACAACCAGCGCGATTCAAGGCAGATGAGGATTTAGCAAATGGTTTATCACAAGCCTATCAAGAAGTAACGGATGCCCGTTTAGTTAATGGATTAATTGTGACGAGCGATTCGTTTATTGCAAGTAATGAACAAAAACAGACTATTTTGTCGAACTTTCCTGAGGCGCAATCAGCGGAGATGGAGGGAGCATCAATTGCGCAAGTCGCTAGCTATTTTGATGTACCTTTCGCTGTTGTTCGTGCGATTTCAGATAACGCAAATGGGGATGCCGGTATGACTTTTGATGAATTTATTATCGAAGCCGGCAAACAATCTGCACAAGTCCTAATTAATTTCTTTAAGGAACAGGCTTAATAATAGTAGGAGGATCATAAACATGGCATTTGAAACAACTGTGGTAGTGGCTGGAGACGATGTTGTTTATCAATTCAACCCACAATTAAAGCAATATGCATTAGGTGATACAGGTTTTGTGAAGAACAATGCGGGTTCATATGTGATGAAAAGGTCATTAGAGCCAGAAAAAGGCTTAGACAATGCGATTAAGTTAAAAGTTGTCGTGAACAAACAATTAACTGGTATTAAAATAAAAACGGTTAATCCAAGTGGTAATGCAACGGTGAATATTTTTAAAAATGATCATCATGAAGATTTAGTATCACTGTATCGTTTTTATTTGAATGAATTGGTTGAGCGAGAAATTATCAAAAAAGCATAAAATATTTATAAAGCAGTTTGGTCAGTGAAGACCAAGCTGTTTTTTTATCAATAAGTAAATAAAAATAAAATAAATTAACTTTACTACTGTTACATTGTCGTAATTAATAAACTTTTATTTAGAATAAAAATAAATCTTGCAAGAAATTTAGGGTTTTTAGCAAATTTAATTTTCTTATTTAACCGGTTAATTAGTATTTTAAGAAAGTTGGCGTGACAGTCATTAGAGCCCTTTACAGTGATGATATTACAGTTTAATTTCTCACAAAAAGTTGGTTTGTGATACATGTGTAACGCAATGTCGCATCCTTGTAACGAATATCGGGTTGAGCTTGGTAAACTAATACATGTCGTAAAGGTTCAGTCCCCAACGCAGTGATATACCTGCGTTGCAGTGGATTGAGTAGATTAATTGCCATTTAGGCAAATATCAAGGAGAAGAATTTACCATGAATAAGAAAGTACTTACTGCATTAACTGTCGCTGGTGTTGCAACTGCTGCAATGGCCACTGATGTATCAGCTGATACATACACTGTTAAGTCAGGGGACACCCTATCATCAATCGCCGCAGATCATAACACCACAGTTGATCGTATTTTGAATGTAAATAAGATTGCAGATTCTAACATGATTTTTGTGGGTGAGCAATTTGAGTTAGATGACCAAGCAGCTAATGCACAAACGCAAGCTGTTGCGCCAGCATCAAGTGCCGCTACAACACAACAATCTGTTGCAGCTTCAGTAGCACCTGCTGCTAGCCAAGCACCTTCACAAGCTGCTGCCCCAGCATCAAGCGCTGCGCCAGCATCAAGTGCTGCGACAACAACAAAGACATCAACAGCTTCTAATTCAGCTTCATCAAGTTCAGCCTCAGGCTCAACTTATGACCAATTTATTGCTGCTGGTGGAACATCAGAATTGTGGGAATCAGTTGTAATGCCTGAATCAGGTGGAAATGTCAACGCATCAAACGGTCAATACCATGGATTGGGTCAAACTAACCAATCATGGGGTTCAGGTTCTGTTGAAAACCAAACAAAGGGTATGTTGAACTATGCAGACTCACGCTATGGTTCAATCGACAATGCAATTTCTTTCCGTGCCGCTAATGGTTGGTGGTAAGCCGAACCGTTAAAGGTTACTTTATTTACTCATAAAAACTAAAAGGCTACGTCTGAAAATTGGGGAAATTTCCCAGTCAGACGTAGCCTTTTTAGTTTGTTTTTAATTATTTAAATGCTTTTCGGTAATAGATGGAAATTGGTTTGTCGTTTCGTCAATTGGCCACAACCAATAATTCTCGTTTGCTAGTAGTTGCGTTTGTTTTGTATGAAGGGCCATCATACTTGGTAGTTTTATTTGGCTTATTGTCGTTGGCAAATTTTGGGATGGTATTGTATACACTTGAGACACCAACTCGCGCCTGTCATCGACCAATAAAGCAAATCTTGGTTTTACAGTGGGGGCGACGTATATTTTAATCATAGTGACTCCATTTCTAAATCTCGCGAAAGATTTCCTGCCAAGCTTTTTTATTTAGCTTAGTTTTTTTACGGTGCACGTGGTCCTTTTTAACATAAGTTGCTTTTTTATAGGAGCGCACGATGTCAGTTTGTATTTCTCGTTCAGGTGGTAAATTTTGAGTGATAAAGTCAACGGTGTTAGGTGGTAAGTCGTCAAATCCATCTTGATGACTGATGAACCAATTACGCATCTCCTGATTCAAACCGGCATGACGACGAATGCGTTGTAAAAGCTCATCTAGTCCAAAATTTAATTGGTGAATTTCAGCTTGCAGTTGACGAGCAACGGCCTCTGGAATGCCAATATGATCTGCAAAATGAGTAATGCCAAGTTTTATTTCTTCACCAAGATTGTTAGTTAGGACGTACTGATACTTTAAGCGACGACCACAGTCACAATATAGTTGGGGACTGCTAGGACTGTCGAAATTCATGTTTTCATGAAAGGCGACTAGGGACCAGTGCCGCCCATGACCAATTAGCTCATGATTCATAAATAATGAAGTTTGCTGATAATGAATATGCTTTTGGATAACTGATTGCTGTTCTTTGGTTAATCGTTGCCAAGTTTCCGCACGTCGTTGTTTGGTTAATGAGACTTTCTTAGTTTTTGGTTTGGTGACTTGCATGATTTACTTCTTCTTTTACCTAATTATGTGACGATTGTACTTCGGTTAGTCGTTGTTGTATTGCTTCATAAACACGTTGTACATCATTTGAAGTTCCGCGCAGTTCATAATTAGCAATCAAGGGAACTTTAAATTGTACGGCATAACGACGCGCAGTTAGAATATATTGTGCATTGAAATTTTTGTTTCCAGATCCGATAATTCCCAGTAAATTCTGTTGATTTTCTGGGATTTCTAGTTGTTCTCGTAAGGGGTCTGTTAAAATTTCAAAGACGCCATTATCAATGCCATTACCGCCATCCAAATAAGTTGGTACAAGGGCAAAAAAAGGGCTTGTCTCGATAATATCGGCAGTCGCGTCTGAAATTTCAATTGGTATCAAAGTGAAATGGCCTTGAGTTTCGGCATATTCAGTTAGCTTTTTAACGAATGCACGTGTATTGCCAGAAATTGAACTATATAATAGATGGATTGGCATTCTTTTCCTCCAGATTTTTCTATAATATTTAGTCTAAAAAAGTTTACAATAATTAGCAATCATATATGTAACGGAAAGTTATTATTTAATCTTTTTGTAATAATCACTATAAAGGCTTATGCAGTGCTATGAAGCCTATGTCAAGCCTTTTTTTAGTTAAATTATTAACTTGCAAACTGTTAGTTGAGTGGTTTATACTCAATGACATATTAACAATCCGTTAGGTTTTATAGAAGAAGAAAGTTTAGGTGAAAATATGCAAAACGTGACCGTGTATACAAAGAATAACTGCATTCAATGTCTCATGACTAAGAAGACATTGACACAATATGGTATTAGCTACTCAGAAAAGAACGTTGAAAATGATGCAGATGCATTAACTTTTTTGAAGGATAAAGGTTATCAATCAGTACCTGTTGTCTTTTCAGAAGACATGGAACCAGTTAAAGGTTTCCGTCCAGATCTGCTTGCCAAGTTAAGCAAAGCAATTTAATCACTTAATCAATTAGTTAAGATACCTAGGTGTCGGTGCAACCAAAAGGATTCCGCTTTACACTAGGTACTACGCGGGGGAGTTATATGTCATTAGCAACGCTGGATCTAGATAAGGTTACTTATTTTGATTTAAATAATCAGTTGAATATTCCAAAGAATAATAGTATTCAATTACAGAAAGATACCGAAGCATTACAAGCTTTTATTAAAGAAAATGTTGAGCCAAACACAAAGAAATTCGATTCAATAGCGGATCGTTTTGATTACTTGATCGCTAATGATTATGTTGATCCAAAAATGGTCGATAAGTATACGATGGCTTTTATTGAGAAGTTGTATGCGTATTTAGACTCACAACATTTTCAATTTAAGTCTTTTATGGCTGCCTATAAGTTTTATGCACAGTATGCATTAAAGACAAATGATGGTGACTATTACATCGAAAATTACAATGATCGCATTGTTATGAATGTCCTATTCTATGCAAATGGTGATGAGACGTTAGCTATGAATTTAGCTGATGAGATGATTCATCAACGTTATCAGCCGGCAACGCCTTCGTTTTTGAATGCTGGTCGTGCCCGTCGTGGTGAGCTGGTATCATGCTTTATTTTACAGGCGACGGATGACATGAATGCCATTGGCCGGGTTGTCAATTCGGCATTACAGTTATCTAAAATTGGTGGTGGTGTTGGTATCGTTTTGTCTAATCTTAGAGAGGCTGGCGCACCTATCAAGGGCATTAATAATGCCGCATCAGGTGTTGTTCCTGTTATGAAACTATTAGAGGACTCATTTTCATATTCTAATCAAATGGGTCAACGTAATGGGGCAGGAGTTGTCTATTTATCAGTATTCCATCCAGATATCATGAACTTTTTAGCTACTAAAAAGGAAAATGCTGATGAAAAAATTCGTGTCAAAACATTGTCACTTGGATTAACTGTTCCTGATAAGTTTTATGAATTAATCAAAAGTAATTCAGATATGTTCTTATTCTCTCCGTATGACGTTGAACGTGTATACGGTAAGCCATTTAACTATGTCGACATTACAGCCGAATATGATGCAATGGTAGCTAATAAGCAAATTCATAAGAAGAAAATTCGGGCTCGTGAGTTAGAAACAGAAATTTCGAAATTACAGCAGGAGTCTGGTTATCCTTATGTTATTAATATAGATACTGTTAATGCTGCTAACCCAATTGCGGGTAAGGTTATCTCATCTAATTTATGTTCAGAAATTTTACAGGTTCAGCGAGCATCACAAATTAATAACGAGCAAACGTATGATGAGTTAGGAACAGATGTATCATGTAATCTGGGTTCAACAAATATTGTTAATATGATGGCTACAAATGATTTTGGTAAGTCAGTAGATGCAATGGTACGTGCATTGACATTTGTTTCGGATCAAACAGATCTTGATATTGTTCCTTCAGTTAGATTGGGAAATCGTCAGACACATGCGATTGGCTTAGGTGCAATGGGCTTGCATGCCTTTTTTGCTAAAAATCATATGTATTATGGGGATGAAGAAGCATTGGACTTTACGAATGCTTACTTCCTAATGCTGAATTACTATAGTTTAGTTGCTTCAAATAATCTTGCTAAAGAACGACAGACTAGCTTTTACGAGTTTGAAGAATCAACTTACGCTAGTGGTGCATATTTTGAAAAGTATATTAACGAAGATTGGTCACCGAAAACTGATAAAGTTAAAGAAATATTTGCTGTACACCATTTCCCAACCCAAGAGGATTGGCAGGCTTTAGCAGCATCAGTTAAGCAATATGGTTTGTATAATGCTTATCGCATGGCAGTTGCACCAACTGGATCAATTTCATATGTTAACGACGCAACTGCTTCATTGCATCCCATTATTAATCGTGTTGAAGAACGCCAAGAAAAGAAAATTGGAAAAATTTACTATCCAGCACCTTATTTGGGAACAGATACCCTACCATACTATGAATCTGCCTATAACATGGACATGCGTCGGGTGATTGATGTCTATGCAGCTGCACAGCAGCATATTGACCAGGGAATGGCATTAACACTATTTATGCGTTCAACAATTCCTGAGGGTCTATATGATTGGAAAGATGGACATACAGAGAAGATGACGACGCGTGATTTAAACATTCTAAGATTATATGCTTATCAGAAAGGCATCAAATCAATTTACTATATTCGTACATATACTGACGATATGGAAGAATTTGGTGTCAATGAATGTGAGAGCTGTTCAATTTAAGGTGTTATACAAATGAGAGATAAGGTGAGCAAATGACAGTAGCATATGAAGCAATCAACTGGAATGCTATTGAAGACAAGGTTGATAAAGCAACATGGGAAAAGTTGACTGAGCAGTTTTGGCTGGATACAAGAATCCCTCTATCAAATGATTTGGATGACTGGCGTAAGATGTCTGAACAAGAACATTATTTAGTTGGCCATGTTTTTGGTGGATTAACTTTACTAGATACATTACAATCACAAGACGGTATGGCATCTTTGAAGCAATCGACTAGGACACAACATGAGCTAGCTGTTCTAAATAACATTGAGTTTATGGAATCTGTTCATGCAAAATCTTACTCTTCAATTTTTGAAACGTTACACACGCCAGCTGAAATTGATGAAATATTTGATTGGACAAATAGTAATAAATTTTTGCAATATAAGGCCAATCGGATTAATCAAATTTATCAAAGTGGTAGTCAATTACAACGTAAAGTTGCTTCGGTATTTTTAGAAACATTCTTATTCTATTCAGGATTCTATACGCCACTTTGGTATTTAGGACATAATAAGTTAAACAATGTTGCTGAAATTATTAAATTAATTTTGCGTGATGAGTCAGTTCACGGTACTTATATTGGTTATAAATTCCAAATGGGATTTAATGAACTGAGCGAAGATGAACAAAATGAGTTAAAAAATTGGTTATATGATTTGCTATTAGATTTGTACAGTAATGAGGAGAATTATACCAAGTTACTGTATGATGACATTGGTTGGACAGAATCGGTATTAACTTTTCTACGTTACAATGCAAATAAAGCATTGATGAATTTAGGACAAGATCCATTATTCCCAGATGGTGCTGAAGATGTTAATCCTATCGTTATGAATGGTATTTCAACAACGACTTCAAATCATGATTTCTTCTCACAAGTGGGTAATGGTTATCGACTTGGTCAGGTTGAAGCTATGGAAGATGATGATTATCAAATTGAATAGTATTGCGTAAGTACAAGTGACGTGGTATTATTATAAAAAATAGCTGAGGAGAAAATTAGTTATGGGTAAATTTAAATTCCAATTAAATGGTTGGTGGCGCAGATAACGCGTACGAACTATGATTGCATAGATTCGGTACGTGGGTTCCTTCGGGAACGAAAGTATTGAGTCTGTGCTAACTAATTTTCCTAAAATTATTGGAAAGGGTTACACGATTTAGTGTATAGTCCTTTTCATGTTAAACACGAGAAGGTACTATTGTATCTGCTCGTGTTTTTTATTTTGTCGAATTAAATAGTAGTGGAAGTGAGTAAACGAATGAACAAAAAAATTTTGGGTACAATTGGGGTGTTAACTGTATTTACGCTTTTTGCCGGCGGTTATGAAACCGTTGCTAAAAATCAAAAGAAGGCGATCCCAACAGTTGCGGTCTTGCAATATATGAAACATCCCGCATTGGATGCCATAAATGAAGGAATATACAAGGGATTGGCGAGTGAAGGATTTCATAAAGGGCGCAATGTCAAAGTAATTTACGAAAACGCGCAAGGTGATCAATCAAATTTGAAAACCATGGCTTCAAAGTTCGATAATGCAGGGGCTGATGTATCGGTAGGAATCGCAACTCCGGCAGCAGTATCCTTAGCAAATACAGTTACCGATAGACCAGTTGTCTTTTCAGCATCAACGACACCTGTCCATTCAAAACTTGTTAAAAGTTATCAACACCCGGGTGGTAATGTCACCGGTGTGTCTGACCAAGCACCGTTGCAATCGCAATTAAAGATGATACAGACTTTTGTCCCGGATATGAAAAATCTGGGTGTTATCTATACCTCTTCGGATGATTCAGCATCGAGACAAGCAAAACAGATGATGAAATTAGCAAAAAAGGCTGGTATTGAACCTAAACCATACACGATTTCGTCTTCTAACGATTTAAATCAAACATCTAAGCAAATGGTTGCTAATCATCAGGTCGATGCGGTATTTGTACCAACAGATAATACAATTGCTGGTGCGATGCCCACGCTGATTGATAGTACTAATGCGGCGAAGATTCCGGTTTTCCCAACAGTAGATACGATGGTTAGAGATGGTGGCCTGGCTGCCGAGTCAATTAACCAGAAAAAGCTAGGTGTAAAAACTGGTAAGCAAGTTGCCCAAATATTAAATGGTAAAAAACCAAAGGATATACCAGTTGGCTTTATCAAAAAGGGTGATTTAATTATTAATCGTTCACAGTTAGATAAATTGGGCATCCAATTACCAGATAAATATAAACAAGCAAAATTTGTAAAGTGAGGCAATTATGAATCTTTTAATTTCAGCAATTGGTCAGGGGTTAATTTGGGCAACCCTGGGATTCGGGCTATTTTTAACCTTCCGTATTTTGGATTTTCCCGATATGACCGTAGAAGGGACGTTTCCGTTAGGAGCCGCAACTGCTGTGACCCTAATATCAAGTGGCGTCTCACCAATTATAGCGACCATCGGTGCAGCGCTAGTGGGAAGTCTAGCAGGTCTTGTGACAGGTGTATTGTACACAAAGGGTAAGATTCCAATATTACTTGCTGGTATTTTAACGATGACAGCTGCTTATTCAGTTAACTTAAGAATTATGGGGCAAGCCAATCGGTCATTACTAGGAAAGAATAGTCTGTTTTCTTATGACTTTTTGCATGTCTTGCCTCGTAATTTTCCAGTAATTGTTATTGGATTAATTGTTATTGTATTATTAACCATTTTTTTAGCACGCTTTTTGAAAACTGAACTTGGACAATCTTTTATTGTTACGGGTGATAATCCAAAAATGGCGCGCTCGTTAGGTATCAATACTGATAATATGACGATTTTAGGTTTAATGATTGCGAATGGTTTGATTGGCCTGGGTGGCGCTTTGGTTGCACAAAATAATGGTTTCGCAGATGTGAACATGGGTGTCGGCACGATTGTGGTTGCGTTAGCTTCAATCATTATTGGTGAAGTTGTCTTTACTGATACATTAACGTTAACTGAACGTCTGATTACAATTATTATCGGATCGATTTTCTATCGATTTGTCTTGGTTGTTGTGCTATATATTGGCTTTAACGCGGATGATTTAAAATTAGTCAGTGCCATTATACTTGGTCTGGCTCTGATGTTGCCAGGAATACGCGCTAAGCTGCGTTTAAGTTCATTTTTAAAACGAGGTTAATTAACTATGGCTTTAAAAGAAAAATTACGATTAGATCATGCCACTGTCGTTGTCAATCAAGGGCAACCGAATGAAAAGACAATATTAGATGATGTATCATTAACGTTACACGACGGTGATTTTGTGACGGTTTTGGGATCTAATGGTGCTGGTAAGTCAACGTTGTTCAATGTTATTGCGGGTTCTTTACCATTAACAAGTGGTCATATTTTTTTGGGTGAACGTGATGTCACAAAATTAGATGAAGCACAACGTACGCACTTTTTGGCTCGCGTTTTCCAAGATCCAAAGCTTGGTACGGCGCCGCGAATGACAGTAGCGGAAAATTTATTGCTTGCTGAACGAAGAGGTTTACGTCGTCGCCTAAAAAATCGTGGCTTAACTGATGAAAAGAAAGCTTCTTTTGTGGCAGTTACGAAGACAATGGGAAATGGCTTGTCAGACAGGTTAGATATGGATGCAGGTGATTTATCAGGTGGACAACGGCAAGCCTTGTCATTTTTAATGGCCACCCAAATTAGGCCTGAAGTGTTGTTGTTAGATGAGCATACAGCGGCTTTAGATCCTAAGACTAGTGCACAATTAATGCAAGTAACAAATGAACGGATTCATGAAGAAAATTTGACAGCTTTGATGATTACGCATCATTTGGAAGATGCCCTTGACTATGGTAATCGATTAATTATCATGTCAGACGGAAAAATTTCATTAGACGTTAGTGGGGATGCAAAGGAGAAAATGACGGTGACGGATTTGCTGAATTACTTTAATCGTTACTAAAATAGAGAAAATGAAAAATAAAAGTTTACTATTGAATAGCCTTGCAGTTGCGTTTGGTGGCTTTATAGGTGGGACCTTACGAGCTGTCATGATGATGTTGTTTCACAGCAATCATTTTCCATGGGAAACGATCATTGTGAATTTGAGCGGTACTTTTATCTCTGCTTTGTTGGTCATTTTACTTGGTAAGCTAACCAAGTTAAAACAAATAACAGCAGACTTTGTCATGGTTGGTATTTTAGGTGCCTATACAACTTACTCAACTGCACTAGTAGATATCAGTCAATTATCAATTTTGCCAGCGCTAGGATATATAGGAATCAGCATTGTTGGTGGTGTGACAGTTGTCCTTATCAGTCGTGTAATTGGTCATAAGCTGGTGGCATCATGGTAGAAATAATGTTGACAGGTTTGGGTGCCATGATGGGTTCATTAATTCGTTTTGGATTATTGACAGTTGCACCGCGATGGTTTGGTAAATTGGCAGAATTAATGGTTGTTTGCATTAATTTACTAGCTGCGCTATGTATGGGGGTTGTGGTCGCTTTAATCTTACCAGGCTGGATGCATACAATTTTAGCACCAGGAGTTTTAGGTGGTTTATCAACCTTTTCGGCACCAATTGTAGATATTGCTGATGCGATACAAAAACCACATGGTCACCATCAAATGTTAATTTTTAAGACTATCATGACCTTTATAGGTGGTTTAATTATTTTTTGGCTTGGTATGCAAATTGGCCAGCAATTACGTTAAATTGGATAAAGATGTGGTAAAAATCAAGAATATTTTGCTCTCTGGGTTAATCTTTGTTGAATGGTTGTTGCGCAGGTGGTACACTCAATAAGATGAGATATGAGAGATAGCAAAATAGGGGATAGCTACATGAGTTTAATTAATCGCAATCGAATTAATGCTATTCGTCAAGCTAATGATATTCCTGTTCGTGAATTGGCAAATATTGGCATTAGTCGTAATCGCTATTACCGGTATTTGAATAATGAGAATGACTTACCAGCTGAGGGATTTATTTCGCTGATGAGTCATTTATTATTAACTGGAACAGAAGTAAATACAGAATTGGTCAATGGGTTAGATACTGTTGAGGGATTAATCATTGCCTTACAAGAAGCAAATCAAAAACATGCGGTTGATGATATTAAAGATATTAGTCGACGTGGTTATCATTTGTTTCGTAATACAATGGCCCGTGGTTATTTGCGTGTTGCAAGTTTAGCAGATGTTTTACATGCACGGATTGTTCCTGACGAACATGCCCAGATTGCCCAAAAAATTTTAATCGATTCTTTTGAAGCGGTAACGATTTGGCGGGAGATGGATGTTGCCTTGTTGGCACCAATCATCACGGAAGTTCCAGTTGAAAGAGTCGCTGATTATTTAACGATTATTTGGTCTAAGCATTGGCCACATCATACAATGGAAATGCTTAATATAATGACTGCCAAATTTTTAGTCATGCTCTTGGACAATGGGGAATACCATCATGAAATATTTGATGAAGTTGCAGCATGGATCGTGGAACAACCACGTGATGCGATGAGTTTTGCCTGGTGGTCTAGTTTAGTAGATCACTTAGTCCAGCATGAATGGGGACAGGCAGAAGAAAGTATACAGATAGCTGAGCAATTGAAAATGCATGATATGTCTGAAAATGGGCGCTACTTATTGCGTGTTTGGCGACGAAATGTGTGAGCTAATTAAAAGCCGAAACTCCTTTTATATAAGAGTTTCGGCTTTTAATTATGTTCTTATTATCTTGAACTGAGCGGATTATTTATTCGCAATAACTTCAATATGATTACCATCAATATCATCAAGATAAAAAATAACATGACGGCCATCATCACTTTCCGTGGCAGGTTTGCTTTCTTTTACTTCATAGTTAATGAAGTGGTTCTCTACGGCCTCACGATGGTCACGCACGACAACTTGAACAGTAATTGGGTCGGCATCTGGCTCTTCGTTAAATACAATAGCTTTTTGATCAAAAAATAAATGCCGTGATTCGTTGATACCAAATTCAGTTGGTAGGTCAAATACCTCACGATAAAATCGCACCGTGTTAGGGACGATTTTTGCTGGAATTTGTAATGGACTGAATTTTCTAACTCGCATTTGTTATACCTCAATGTCTTTTAATTTCTCAACTATCCATTATACGCCTAGAATTAAAACAGTGACGACAAAAGTCGTAGATTTAACGTCTTTATTATTGGAGGTCAATCTATGACGATTAAAATTACATCAGTGAGGCAGTTAGGCGACTTATTAGTACAACGTTATGCAAATTCACCACAAGAAGCTTGTTGGGTAGTGGCGGTGACGACTCAAATGACGATTATTGATGTCTGGCAAGTAGCGTTAGGAACTTTAGATAGTGTGAATATCCATCCACGCGATGTTTTTCGCCATTTAGTTGCAACGAATGCTTATGGTTTTATTTTGTGCCATAATCATCCTAGTGGTAATTTAAAAGCGTCGGCTGCTGACAGTTTGGCAATGTCACAAATGGCGATGTGTAGCCAAATCATGCAGGTCCATTTTTTAGATTTTATGATCATTTCAATCAAAGGTTATCGTAGCTATCGGACGGAAGATTTATTACCCAAAGTTGCGTTAGAAACACTAATCGATTTATGGACTAAGGTCGACAACATGTGATAAACTTAGTAAGAAATTGCATGGTACGTTTTAAGTACATGGTGAGAATTATCAAAAATATAAAAAGAAAAGGGAAAGTGCTGTGTTTTCATTTGGAACTCGAAATGTTGGAATAGACTTAGGAACAGCTAATACATTAGTATACATTGAAGGTAAGGGGATTATTCTTCGTGAGCCTTCTGTTGTTGCTCGAAATACAAAGACCAATGAAGTTGTCGCAGTTGGTACAGCTGCTAAAGAGATGCTAGGACGAACGCCAGGATCTATTACAGCTATTCGTCCAATGCGTGACGGTGTCATTGCGGATTATGAGACAACGGTTGCTATGTTGAAGTATTATTTAGGTAAAGCCTTGGGTGGTCGTGGCGCAAAGCCATACGTCACAATTGGCGTGCCTTCAGGTGTAACAGCTGTTGAAAGACGTGCCGTTATTGATGCTGCCCGTGTAGCAGGAGCTCGTGATGCATATGTTATTGAAGAACCTTTTGCAGCTGCTGTTGGTGCTGGTTTACCGGTGATGGAACCAACTGGGTCAATGGTTGTTGATTTAGGTGGTGGAACGACTGATGTTGCCACCATCTCATTAGGTGGCATTGTTTCATCACGTTCTATCAGAATGGCTGGTGACAAAATCGATGAAGCAATTATGACGTATGTTCGTCAGAAGTATTCTGTATTAATTGGTGAACAGACCTCAGAACGTTTGAAGATGGCGATTGGTTCAGCTGACGTTGAGGCAGCTGAAGATATGGAAGGAACTACTGCCCGGGGAAGAGATTTGGTAACAGGATTACCAAAGACGATTGAGATTCAGGCAAGTGATGTTGCTGATGCGATTAAAGATGTGGTCGCTGATGTGATTGTTGCGATCAAGGAAACACTAGAAGAAACGTCTCCTGAAATTGCTGCTGATGTCATTGATCGTGGTATTGTCCTCACTGGTGGTGGCGCGCAATTAGCTCATTTAGATGAGGTGATTGCTGAAGCAACTAAGGTGCCAGTATTTGTTGCACCTGAACCATTGGATGCGGTTGTTATTGGTACTGGTGAGGCTTTAAAGTCGATTGATGTTTTAAAAAATAATTAAGCCTAAACTTGTGAAGTCATGACTACCCCGTTATTTTCAGGGTAGTTTATTCATATGTACTAGAATTGTTAGGCATTAGCTCATGTAGTATGGTGAAGCAAGATAAACGAAAGGCATGTTTAAGATGAAGAATATCTTTACATCACGTCGGCTAGTGATTGGTGTCATAGTTGTTATTGTGGCGATTGGTGCCATTACATTAGGTGCACGTGCCCACAATTCAGAAAAAGAACCTTCTTTGCCGGTTCGAGTTATTTCTGACGTGTCAGGTTGGACTTCTAATATTGTGAATACCCCAATACGCGCGGTTAAGGGTGGGTTTGATTCAATTGATGAATTGATGAATACCTACCAAGAAAATGGACGTTTAACTAAGAAGGTTGATGACTTAGCACAGACAAAGGTGCAATTGCAGGTATTGCAACAAGAAAATCGTGCTTTGAAGGATCAACTTAAAATCAGTAACACATTAACAGATTATAAAGTTGTTAATGCGGTTGTTACTTCACGGTCGCCAAGCAGTTGGCAAACACAGTTGATTATTGACAAAGGAACCAATGCTGGCTTGAAAAAGGGGCTATCTGTTATGGGATCGGGTGGCCTGATTGGTCGTATCACCCAGGTGAATACAACTAATGCAAAGGTTGAGTTGATATCAGACAATAGCCAAGTTTCAGATCGATTTGCCATTCGTGTGCAAAATGGGGATGGTGAGACTGTTGATGGTATTGTAACTAGTTTTAATCAGTCTAAGAATCTCATTGTGATGGGGCAGATTACATCAAGTGTGTCAGTGAAAAAAGGTGACTTAGTAACAACCAGTGGTCTGGGTGGTGTCACACCTTCTGGACTATACGTTGGTAAAGTTGAGAAGGTTGGTAGTGATAACTACGGTTTGTCAAAGAAAATTTATATCAAACCAGCAACAGACTTCAATAATATTCCTGTTGTTAGTGTTGCTATTCCTTAAATAATGTAAAAAAGCTGAGGCGTGATGCCCCAGCTTTTTATTATATTTATTAATATGTGTTTAATTTGAAGAAACGATGGGACGCTCGTTTAGTGCTTGTAAATCACGGTTGTTATGGCTATAGAAGGCCATTAAATGAGTGATTTGCTCCTGTGAGAGGGTAACGGGCGTTTTTAATACATACCATTCAACATTTTCAGTTAGGGGTGGCGTCGTTAATGAACCAATATAGTGATAATATTCTTTGCCTTCAGGCATAATATCATTTACTGGTATGTCAAAGTCCGTTGTTTCATTCATGTGTTGTAAGACGGCTTCATAAGTTGCGGATTTATGACCAGCCTCAACCATTGCTGCAACAACAGCAAGACGACCATCACTGGCTTCATGCACGAAGTGAATTTCAGCATCATATGCTTGTTTGTTTATTGTATGTTCACTAGGCGTATGAATGTGGAATTGTTTCAATGTAAAGGGACGATTTCCTAATTGGGCATGACCTTTTAAACCAACTTCAATGCCTGCACCAGTGTCGCGAACATAATTAGCCGTATAATCATAGTCAAAAGATAATGATGTTTGAAAATCATTTTTAATTGCTAAATCGTCAGATAATGCGATTGGTGACTGCATATTACCTGAAGTACGGGGCCATTTATCTTGTGCTGAGTAATCTAATTTTTGCATCCTATTTCTCCTTATTAACCTACTCATTTAAGTGTAGCAGTCTAGTATGTTTTATTACAGGATTTTTTTGATGTAAATTGGTTGACGAGATAGTGAAAATCAGGCTACTATAATGTAGTTACCAATTTTGTAACAATTATGGAGAATAATTATGCTGAAATATATAAGTACCACATGGGTTCATTTTATTTTAGTTATCATCGCCGTGATGCTTGACGGTGGGATATCATTATATTTGGCACCATTACTATTTAAACAACCAATGTCGGCAAGTCCTATGTTATCGCTAATTCTTGTGATTATGCCCGTTATGACTGGACATGCACAACAGATTAAACGTAAGTGGTTATACACAATTGCTTTCTTTGCAGGTATGCTTGTTGATATTTTTTATACGGGGATAGTTGGTCCAGCTATTATCGGCTTTTTGCTGATGCTTAAATTAGCAGAGTTCATTCAGAGATATCTATCTTATAGTTTTTCGTCATCGTTAGCTGTTTGGTTTGTGACATTGACGGCCTACATGGCATATGATTATGCGGCATTTGGTATTATCAATTTGGTGAACTTAAACATTCCTAACTTTATCATGTTTCATTTGTTCCCAACTATCATTATTAATTTAGTTTTACTTATTATTGTGTATGAGTTAGTTATTTATTTATATAATGCTACGAAGAAACCTGATATCTCATCTTACGATGTCACACCTCGTGATTTGAATGGCCGTTTAGTCTTAGATTCGCGATCACAAAGAAATATGTCAAAATAAGATTGACTTATGGTTGGTTTTAAACTATATTATTGTAAACAGTTATTTATAGAAAGATTTGATTGGACGAGTAGTCTTGTTATCTTGTTAAAGAGAGTTACGCTGAAGCTGAAAAGTAACCAAGGTACTAGATGAACCACACCCAAGATTATCGGAGCCTAATCGTTCCCGTGTCATGATGTTATCCATGAATACCATTTGATATCAATGGTATTAGAGTATTGACCAGCAATGGTTGATTAAACTGAGGTGGAACCGCGAGTAATCGTCCTCAAGCAATCCGTGTGATTGCTTGAGGGCTTTTTTTATTTATTAAGGAGATTGCGTATGGACTATATTGTACAGATTTTACCAAGTATACTGGGGGGTCTAAAAATGACTTTGGGTGTGTTTGTCCTAACCTTGATTGGTTCGGTACCCCTAGGAATTTTAGTTTCGTTAGCATTACGTTCGGATATTTATTTGTTGAAATGGGTGATGAATGCGTACGTATGGATAATGCGTGGTACACCCTTGTTACTACAAATTGTCTTCGTTTATTACGGTTTAAGCCTAGCGAATATTATGACTTTGCCACGTTTTGAAGCGGCAGTGGTAACTTTTATTCTAAATTATACGGCTTATTTTGCTGAAATATTCCGTGGTGGTATTCAGAGTATCCCTGATGGGCAATATGATGGTGCGAAAGTATTGGGCTTAAGTAAGTTGCAAACGATGCGTAAAATCGTTTTGCCACAAGTATTAAAAATTGTGATGCCATCAGTCGGAAACGAAGTGGTTAATTTGGTTAAGGATTCATCATTGGTTTATGTTATTGGACTAGGAGATTTGATGCGTGCGGGAAACATTGCGGCTTCCCGAGATGTGACATTGGTGCCATATCTGTTAGTGGGATTGGTGTACTTAGTATTAATTGCTATTGCAACAATTGTTCAGCGCCGGATGGAAAGCAAAATGAACTATTATCGTTAAGGGGGACGTATTATGTTAGAAATTAAAAATTTAGCCAAAGCTTTTGATGAACGTGTCATTTTTAAAGATATGGACTTAACGATAAATGATGGGGAAGTATTAAGTATTGTGGGACCATCTGGTATTGGTAAGACAACTTTTTTACGTATTTTGGCTGGTTTGTTACCGGCAGATCGTGGTGAATTGATTTTAAATAATGAACCATTAGACATCTCTGGTGATCGCCAGGGAGCACAGGTTGGTGTTATCTTCCAAGACTTTAACCTATTTCCACAATATACTGTGAAGGAAAATATTACATTGGCACCGCAACTTGTTAAGAAGATGACTAAAAAAGAGGCAAACGCCAATGCGGAAGAATTGCTAAATAATTTAGGCTTAGCAGAACAGACCAATCAATATCCATTCCAATTATCAGGTGGACAAAAGCAACGTGTGGCGATTGCCCGTGCATTGGCAATGAAACCGGGCATTCTTGCCTATGATGAACCAACATCAGGACTAGATGCGGGATCAACAGATCGTGTGATTAATGTGATTCAACATTTGAAAGAACAAGGTGTGACACAGTTAATTGTTACCCACGATTTACCATTTGCCCAAGCAGTCGCAGATCAGACGTTTGATTTTGGCACTGATGTTTCACGAGGAGGTAGCCTATGATTAAATCTAAAATTAATTGGCGGCGACAAATTATCGGTAACGGTATTGTTATTATTGTTTTAGCTTTAATTGGTGGTTTTTTTTGGTACCGTACCGTTCATAGCCAAGATACTTGGCGGCAAGTAACAGCTGATAAAACCGTTGTTGTCGGTGTTGATGATACCTTTGTTCCTATGGGGTTCCGTAATGCTCAGGGTGATCTCGTTGGTTACGATGTTGAATTAGCGCGAGCAACTTTGAAGAAAATGGGACTAAAGGCTGATTTTCAGACAATTGATTGGTCAATGAAAGAAACTGAATTAAAAACCGGTCATATTGACATGATTTGGAATGGTTATACTAAGAATGCTGATCGTAAGAAGAAGGTTGCTTTCTCAGATTCATATCACCATGATCACCAGGTTATTGTTACGATGAAGAACCAACAAATTAATAAGTTAAATGACCTAAAAGGTAAGCGTTTGGGAGCGCAAACCGGATCATCTGGATTATTGACTTATAACGAGCAGGGAAACAGCTTACGAAAGACGGTTGGTTCTGACGCACAGCAATATGATACTTTTGATAAAGCTTTGAATGATTTGCAAGTTGGTCGTTTGAATGCGGTGTTAATTGATGCTGATTATGCCGGATATTATATCGCGCACGAGAAGGATCCAGAGGCATTTAAGACGATTCAGACTAATTTTGGTACTGATGCCTATGGTGTTGGTATGCGTAAGGGCGATGTGACATTGCGTAATAAAGTCAATGATGCCCTTGCTGAGGCCAAAAAGGATGGTACAATCGATAAAATATCACAAAAGTATTTTGGTACTGATAATAAGTAAAAGTTAGTTGCTAATGAGTTAAACTAGCTGTAATCTCTTATAAATATTCACCAGAGTCACTAATCTCATCAAGTTATGTTGGTAGATTGGTGGCTTTTTAGTTTGTCTGACAAGATGCTAATTAGTTTTTGTTCGACAATATAATCGGTACTGATGTTTAAATTATAATCAGCAGGTAATGCTTATCAAAATAGGTATTGAGATTATATGAAATAGCAAGTAGACTAAGTGGTATAAATTATAGAGACATCATATTGAGTATATAAAGAGGTAAAAGTGGGGATGAAAACAGATATTGAGATTGCACAGTCGGCAGATACTTGGCCAATTGAAAAAATAGTTGATCAAATTGGCTTAAGTGCCGATGAGTGGGAGCCATATGGTCGTGATAAGGCAAAAGTTCAGCTGAGTTCATCAACACAGCAGAACAAGTTAGGAAAGCTAATTTTAGTGACGTCAATCAATCCGACACCAGCAGGGGAAGGTAAGTCGACGGTTACAGTCGGTTTAGCTGATGCACTGATGCAACAAAAGCGTCAAACAATGGTTGCCTTGCGCGAACCTTCTTTGGGACCAGTGATGGGACTAAAAGGTGGCGCAACTGGTGGTGGTTATTCACAGGTCATCCCAATGGCGGATATAAATATGCATTTTACAGGTGATTTTCATGCATTGACTAGTGCGCACAACACCTTGGCCGCTTTGATCGATAATAGTTTATATCAGGGAAATCCATTGCACCTTGATCCACGTCGTATTTTGTGGAAACGAGCTTTAGATGTTAACGATCGCGCATTACGGCACGCCACGATTGGTCTTGGTGGTCCGACATCGGGAATCCCCCGTGAAGATGGGTTTGATATTACAGTGGCTTCTGAGCTAATGGCCATTTTGACATTGTCACATAATTTGGATGATATGAAACAGCGCATTTCAAGAATTATGATTGGCTATACTTATGATAAAGAACCAGTAACGGTAGCCGATTTAGGTGTAGAGGGTGCAATTACGACGTTATTGAAGGATGCTATTAAACCTAATCTGGTGCAAACATTGGCACATACGCCAGCACTTATTCATGGTGGTCCATTTGCCAATATTGCACAAGGAACTAATTCAATTTTAGCCACTAAAACGGCCTTACAATTATCTGATTATACCGTTACGGAAGCTGGTTTTGGAGCCGATTTAGGTGGTGAAAAGTTTCTTGACTTTAAAACACCTTTGTTAGGAAAGGTACCAGACACCATTGTAATCGTTGCAACTGTGCGTGCACTAAAAATGCATGGTGGTGAGGACAAACAACATTTAACAACTCCTAATTTGACGGCTTTAAAGCAAGGCCTTGGCAATTTAGGTCAGCATTTAAAAAGTATGAAACGCTATGGTGTGCCCGTAGTTGTTGCGATTAACCAATTTACACATGATACAGCCGAGGAACTTGCTTTAGTCAGTGATTATGCGAAAAGTTTTGGTGTCGATGCTTATGTAGCAGATGTGTGGGGACAGGGTGGTTCAGGCGCTCAAGAACTAGCTACTGGTGTTGTCCAGGCGACCGAGCGAGCTGATTATCAGGATTTTAAACCACTTTATCAACCAGAAGATGATGCATTGGTAAAGATCAATCATATTGTCCAAGAAATATATGGTGGTCATAAAGCGGTATTGTCTGCTAAGGCTGAAAAACAGCTAGCAAACTTTAAGCAATATGGTTGGGATAAATTACCCATCATTATGGCTAAAACACAAAATTCATTGACAGATGATGCCAAACGATTTGGGGCACCGACAGACTTTGATATTCATATTCGTGAATTTATGCCTAAATTAGGCGCTGGTTTCCTGGTTGCGTTAACTGGGTCAATATTAACGATGCCGGGCTTGCCTAAGCATCCAGCAGCTCTTGATATAGATATTGATAGTGATGGTCACATTACTGGATTAAATTAATAAAATAAAAGAGGTTGGGACAAAAGAAATGTCCCAACCTCTATTTGTTAACAATAAATTAATTATAAGCTTATAAATTTAACAGCTTAAACGCGTTCCAAAAGTCTGAAGTCTCAATGTAATGCAATTTACGCCATTCCTGTCCTGCGCTTTGCTCCGGCCAAAAATGTCGCAAATCACGTTATACACCGGCTTCAAAGCAACTTTTGTCTCGCTCTCTTTTTATTAGTACCATGAATTGCTAAATCCTTTGCGTCGATATAATTCACCAGCATAAACGCGGTAAAAATTTTCGGAAAACTTTAGCCAAGCAATAGCTAAAATCCAACCGGCAAGTGCGGAAACCAGATTGTAATTAGGAGACAATAAAGTCATCATAAATGTTCCGACCCAACTTAATAACAAAATGGTTTGACAGATAAATTGACCCAAATCATGTTTAATTTCAGGGATAATAATGAGTAATATGTAAGAGATTAACAAGGTCATAAAAAAGGTTGTATGTGCGGGATAAACTATTTTTGTACCATTGACTTCTAAGTTAAAAAATAGTGAAAGAATGTTGATTAATAACCAACCACTTAAGCTGGTTAATAAAATCCAGGTCGCTGGAATTTTAAACTTAAATCCCCACAAAAAGAAAGCAATGACAAAGATCAGTAAACCAGACAGGATGCCATGACTAAAAATATAAGCTGGTTTAATAAGATTTTCTAGCCAATTAGGTACCACGGCCCTAGCAATTGAATAGTCTATTTGTGTGAGTGTGTGCAAGAATCCTTGATGTCTATAGGTTAATATTGAAATTACAATAAATAATAGCAAACTAATCAGGAACGTCAGAAAACGTGTGTGTGATCTAGCTATAATCATAAGCCCATACTCCTTTGCTCATCTAATCTGTCAAATGTTTAACTACACTGATTTTATCATGTTTGTTACAAATAACCCATGTATGCCCAAAATGCTTAATGACTCTTTTACTTTACTTAAAATATAACTTGACAAAGTAAAATGGGTTCATGTATATTAAGATTACAAATTAAATAGGATATAGAGGTTGCAATCAACATAATTAGTCTAAAGGAGCCGACGGGTGTGGATGTTAGACGAAAGGGGCGATTGCCGAAATGGTGGATATGGTGATATTCATCGTTGGTGTGTATATTAATAGTGTGCAGACTGTCGCGGCAAAATAGTCGGCTGCGGAGAGCTATCGACAATACTAAAAACTAATGAGTTCCTAGTTTATACGATAGATGTGTAAACTAGGATTTTTTTGTTTTTAAATGCGTTAGGCCTTTGTTTTAGGAGGAATTATGGCGGATAATCAACAACAGACGGGACATTTAAAGAGAACAATGAAAACCCGTCATCTCTCAATGATTGCATTGGGAGGGACGATTGGAACAGGACTGTTTGTTGCATCGGGAGCAACTATTTCTCAGGCAGGACCATTTGGAGCGTTGACTGCTTATGCTGTTATTGGTGTAATGGTTTACTTTTTAATGACCAGCTTGGGAGAAATGGCAACTTATATGCCTATTTCAGGTTCATTTTCAGTTTATGCTGACCGTTTCGTTGATCCAGCATTTGGCTTTGCGATGGGTTGGAACTACTGGTTTAATTGGGCCATTACAGTAGCTGTAGAAGCTGCAACAGTTGGAGTTGTCATGGGATTTTGGTTACCAAATGTTCCTAGTTGGATTTGGTCGACGATTGTTTTGGTGTTAATTACAGTGATTAATTTGTTCTCAGCTAAGGCTTATGCTGAGACGGAGTTTTGGATGGCTATGATTAAAGTCACTGCAGTTGTTGCCTTTTTAATTGTTGGATTACTAACTATTTTAGGAATTATGTTTAAGCAACCTGATGTGGTGCATAACCTGTCAGCCGGTGGTAATCATGGGTTTGTTGGTGGCTTTGGTGGTATTTTGTCAGTGTTTATGGTTGCTGGTTTCTCATTCCAAGGGACTGAGATGGTCGGAATTACAGCTGGTGAATCAGAAACACCTGAAAAATCAGTACCTGCAGCTGTAAAGCAGATTTTCTGGCGTATTTTACTATTTTACATTTTATCTATTTTCATTATTGGTGCAATTATCTATTACAAGGATCCAAGCTTGTTGCACTCAAGTGAAACAAATATTGCTGTCTCACCATTTACTTTGGTATTTAAGTCTGCTGGACTAGCTGCGGCAGCTTCTATCATGAATGCAGTTATTCTAACAGCGGTTGTATCATCAGCCAATTCGGGACTTTATGCATCTTCTCGTATGCTTTACTCAATGGCAATAGATGGGATGGCACCTAAGATTTTCAAGCGGGTTAATATCCGGACTGGAATTCCAGTTCCTGCCTTATTAGCTACGGTTGCTGTAGGATTATTTACCTACGTTACATCGATATTTGGTCAAGGATTGTACTATTACTTAGTTGCTGCTTCTGGTTTGACTGGTTTTATTGCTTGGATTGGGGTTGCCATTTCGCATTACCGTTTCCGTCGAGCATTTATTGCGCAAGGTAGAGACGTTAATAGATTACGTTATAAAGCAAAGTGGTTCCCATTTGGACCAATCGTTGCCTTGGTCTTATCGATTATCGTTGTTGTTGGACAAGATACAGCATCATTTAAAGGCTCGATTGCTGACTGGAATTGGCCTGGTATTATCACGACATACTTAGCTATACCGCTATTCTTAGTTTTGTACTTTGGTTATAAGATCAAGCATCATACTAAGTTACGTAAGCTAACGGACGTTGATTTAGATACTAATGCGCGATCATTAGATTAAATAAATCACTAAGATTAGGACAACTTGTCCTAATCTTTTTTTATATATAAAGAATAAAAAAAGATTTAAAATTGTGGTAGCGCTTTATTGCTTAATATAAAAAGGTTCCTAATTTTAGGGGATAAAAAGTGTTCTACTGATGAAACAAACGCCGAGTTGAATTTGTATACAAAGAAAGTGATAAATAGTACAATGATTGCAGATAGATAGAAATAGCAATATCTTTTACTAAGGAGAAGTTTTTAATCATGAAGAAGACCAAGATTGTTTCAACGCTTGGACCAGCCAGCTCTGATGTAGAGACGATTACAAAGATAATCGAATCTGGTGCAAATGTTGTCCGTTTCAATTTTTCACATGGTGATCATGAGGAACATTTGGGACGAATGAATGCAGTTCGTGAGGCCGAGAAGGCAGCTGGCAAGAAAGTTGGTTTCTTGCTGGATACCAAGGGTGCTGAGATTCGTACCACTGTACAAGAGCCTGGTAAGATTGAATTTAACATTGGTGATGTTGTTCGTATTTCAATGGATTCTTCTATTGAAGGTACGAAGGAGAAGATTGCTGTAACTTATCCTGGTTTGTTTAATGATGTTCATGTTGGTGGTCATGTCTTGTTTGATGATGGTAAGCTTGACATGGTCATCACTGAAAAAGATGATGCAAACAAGGAATTGGTAACTGAAGTACAAAACCACGGTATCTTGGGATCACGTAAGGGTGTTAACGCCCCAGGTGTTGCAATTAACCTACCTGGTATTACTGAAAAGGATGCTGATGATATCCGTTTCGGTTTGAAGAATGGTATTCAATACATTGCTGCATCATTTGTTCGTAAGGCTGCTGACGTACTTGAAATTCGTGAATTGTTAACTGAATCACATCACGAAGAAGTTATGATTTTCCCAAAGATTGAATCACAAGAGGGAATTGATAACTTTGATGAGATTTTGGAAGTTTCTGATGGACTAATGATTGCTCGTGGAGACATGGGTGTTGAAATTCCAGCAGAAAATGTTCCTTTGGTACAAAAGAACTTGATTCGTCGCTTAAATGCAGCTGCTAAGCCAGTTATTACAGCTACGGATATGCTTGATTCAATGCAAGAGAATCCTCGTCCAACACGTGCGGAAGCGTCTGACGTTGCGAACGCTGTGTTTGATGGTACTGATGCAACGATGCTATCAGGTGAATCTGCTAATGGTGCTTACCCAGTTGAAGCTGTTGCCACTATGGCTCGTATTGACGAAAAGGCAGAAACTTCATTGGCAATGAATGGTCATCATGATGATGATCACTTTGATACAACTGACGTCACTGAGTCAGTCGCATCAGCTGTTGCGAACGCAGCTGGTAACTTGGATATTAAGGCAATTGTTGCTGCAACTAATTCAGGTTACACGGCAAAGATGATTTCAAAGTATCGTCCAAATGCTGATATTTTGGCAATCACCTTTACAGAAGGTGTACAACGTATGTTGAACATTTTCTGGGGTGTACAACCAACAATTGCTGAACCAGTGGGTGACACTGATGCAATGATTGAGTTGGCAAAGCGCGAAGCTGTTAAAAACGGTGTTGCAAGTAAGGGTGATACAATCATCGTTACTGCAGGTATCCCTGTAACAACTTCAGGTACGACTAATTTGATGACAATTGTTACAATTGACTAAAATTATATAAATAAAACGAATACACTTAATAATTGGTATAGCTGATTGTTAGGTGTATTTTTTGTTTGTTTGTATAAGATGGGCGTTTGCGTTATTTTGTGGTATTCTAAACGTAATTAGAACAAAGCAATAGTAAATGAGGGATATTCATGAGTTGGCAAAAAATTGTTGTAGAGACACAGACTGAGGCGATTGAAGCAATCAGTAATATATTAATGACACATGGTGCAGAAGGTGTTGAAATTGATGACTCTGCAGAATTGGCACATTATCAACCAGCTGATGCTACCGTGATGGTAAAAGAAGATGATATCGTTCATCGTTTGAGTGGCGCAGCTGTGACTGGCTATTTTGCAAATGAAATTGATTTACAACCGATGACAGAGACTATTCAAGCAGAAGTTGATCAGTTAGCCGAGTTTGGACTGGATGCACATCCAGGTACAGTTAGTGTACAGTCAGTAGCTGATGCTGATTGGGCAACTGAATGGCAAAAGTATTATCATCCAGTTCGTGTAACACGTCATATAACTGTCGTACCTAAGTGGGAAGAGTATCAGCCAGTGCAATCCGATGAGGAAGTGATTGTTTTAGATCCGGGGATGGCCTTTGGTACAGGAACGCATCCGACAACAAAGTTAATGATGCAAGCATTGGAAGTTGTTGTACGTGGTGGAGAATCTGTCATTGACCTGGGAACTGGTTCAGGCGTGCTAGGAATTGCAGCCCGCTTATTAGGAGCTGACGATATTCTCGGAACAGACATTGATGAAGTTGCGGTAAAATCAGCACAAGGTAATGTTGATTTAAATCCAAAGGCTGCAGACATGCAGTTGATTGTTAGTGATTTGTTAAAAGATGTTCCTGATAAAAAATATGATATAGTAATTGCTAATATGCTAGCAGAAGTGTTAGATATGTTGATTCCAGATGTTACTAATATTTTGCAACCTGATGGTTATCTATTATTATCTGGTATTTATTATGATAAACGTGACCAGATGATTAGTGCATTAACAGCGCAAGGCCTAGTTGTTGAACAATCAATGAAGTTAGGCGACTGGTACGGTATTATTGCAAAGTTTAAGAATGAGGATGATTAATGCAGAGATATTTTTTGGATGAGGTGCCTACGGGTGAAGAATTTCAATTACCAGAAAAAGTCGCACATCATTTTATAACTGTTTTGCGAAGTCGCGAAGGTTCTCACGCGGAATTTGTATTACCAAATCGGCAAGAAATTATTATTGCTAAAGTCGTAAGATTTGAACTAGATCGTCCAATTATGGCGATCGTCTCACGACAAGAGGCCCACGTTGAATTACCAGTTGATACAACAATTATTATTGGATTATCTAAAGGTGACAAGCCTGAATTGGTTGTACAGAAGGCAACAGAGTTGGGTGTTCATCATATTATCATTGTTGAGACGGCGTGGTCGGTTGTTCATTGGGGTCAGAAAGCGGCTAAGAAAATTACCCGTTTGAATAAAATAGCTACTTCAGCAGCAGAACAAGCTCATCGACTACGGATACCTGATGTCAGTTACGTTGCATCACTAGCAGATTTAGTGGTTGATAGTACAGTAAAATTAGTGGCTTGGGAAGAAAGTGCTAAGCAAGGGGAAACTAGTCAATTGGTTCAACAATTAAATGGCTTACGACCTGATGATTCCGTCAGTTTCTTATTTGGACCGGAAGGTGGTTTGTCTTCACAAGAAGTTGATGAATTAGTGAAACGGGGATTTGTGCCGGTAGGATTAGGACCTCGTATTTTGAGAGCTGAGACAGCACCATTATATGCTTTGAGTACTTTGAGTTATGTTATAGAATTAAATATATAGTCATGAAATAGGAGTTTTTATATGAAAAGGTTTAATAAAACTTTTGATTGGCGTTTTTGGATTTTAATGCCAATTTTTGGCATTCTTTTTCCATATGTCATTAATTTGACGAAACTAACCGCTAATTTCAAAATTATCGTATTACTTTTTATTGTTAATATGATATTTAGTGTTATTGCTGGTCGTTTTCTACGTCATACAGGTGCTTTTTGGGTGTTGTTATTGGTTTGGCCAATCGTATTTTTAATTTCGGTTTGGCTACACATAAATTCGATGTTCTACGGTTATTACCTTGCTTTGTTGTATTTGATTTTAGAAGTTTTCGCATTTACTAGTGGCCAAGAAGAAGAACTTGATATTGATAAGCAAATTCCAGTTGATGGTGGCTTTAGTGAAGTTTAAGAGCGTTATTTATATTAAGAAGTTGTTAAAATAGCCGGAAGCTACAAAACTATAATTAATATGCTTTAAGTAAAAGGAGTTTGGGAAAGTATCCCAAACTCCTTTTTTATTGCTTTTATTGCCACTTTGCAATGCACAAATGCCTTTAACAGCATTGCATAGTTTAAAGTGCGTTTTTAATGCCCACTTTTCCCCACCGTTTTTGGACGAATCATTTGGTGTTCAATTTGTTGTTAAAATTACGCATAATTGTAAACTTTATGTTAAAAAAGTCACTATGTACCGATACGTCGGTATTCTTAACAATAAATGTTTTAAAAAACAAGGTGGTAATGGGTGGGGAAAGGTGGTTGAAAGTGGGATATTGTGGTAAATTAAATGTATTGAATTGTCGAATAGATTGGTGAATTGTTATTGTGACATGTCGAAATTTAGAGAGGAGGAATTAGCTGATGTTCATGGGAACGTATCAACATTCATTAGATACAAAAAATCGGCTAATTATTCCGGCTAAATTTCGAAACCAGTTAGGTGAGTCTTTTGTAATCACCCGATGGATGGATCATTCATTGCGTGCCTATACCCTTGAGGGATGGCAAGACTTTTCAAAAAAGATTAATGCATTGCCAGAAACTAACTCAAAAGCACGTCAATTTAAGCGTTTTGTTTTTGGTGGTGCGATTGAAGTTGAATTTGATAAACAAGGGCGTATTAACCTGTCACAAACATTACGTGATTATGCAAAAATCGAAAAAAATGTAACTGTTTTCGGTCTTGGGGACACAACCTTCGAATTATGGAGCACTGAGAAGTGGCAGGCTTATGAAGATGAAACTGCAGAAAACTTCGATGATATTGCGGATGGTTTAGAAGAACTAGGATTTTAATAGCTTCATATGAATTGAAAGGAACTTAAATACCGATGACGGAGTTTAAACACGTAACAGTATTATTAGAAGAAGCCATTGATGGCTTAAATGTCCAACCAGATGGTGTTTATGTTGACGCAACGTTAGGCGGTGGTGGCCACTCTAAATTATTAGCTAGTCGGTTGAATCATGGTAAATTATGGTCATTTGATCAAGATGTCACGGCTATTAAATATAACGAAACCCATCTAGCGGATGAATTAGCTGCTAACAAAGTCGCATTCATCCAGACTAACTTTCGTCATTTACATGATGCGCTAGTGGAGCAGAATGTCTCAGGAATTGATGGTATCGTTTATGATTTGGGTGTCTCTTCACCACAGTTTGATGATGGTCAACGTGGCTTTTCATATAAATATGATGCACCGTTAGATATGCGTATGGATCAGTCACAAGCATTAAATGCAAGAACTGTTGTTAATGAATGGTCATTTCATGAGTTGATGCGTATCTTTTCACGTTATGGTGAGGAGAAGTTTGCAAAACAGATTGCAAGAAAAATTGAACGTGAACGAGAAATAAAGCCGATTGAAACAACATTTGATTTAGTTAATATCATTAAGGAAGCTATTCCAGCAGCAGCGAGAAGAAAAGGTGGACATCCAGCAAAGCGTACTTTTCAAGCAATTAGAATTGCTGTGAATGATGAATTAGGAGCGGTAGAAGAGTCTTTGGCACAGGCATTGGAGATGTTGAATGTCCATGGTCGGATTGCGGTAATTACATTCCACTCACTTGAAGATCGACTTGTTAAGACGATGTTTAAAGAAAAAGTAACAATACCTGATTTACCATCAGGCTTACCAGTTATTCCAGAAGAAATGCAACCAGATTTCAAATTGGTTGTTCGAAAACCAATTTTGCCATCAGACGAAGAACTAGCCACTAATAGACGTGCACATTCTGCCAAATTACGAATTATAGAACGTATCAAGTAAAAATGATGGAGGAAGCCCACTATGGATGGATTGCCCAAATACAACGATAGTAATGTTGTAACAAAACAAATTAGTCGTCCAAAGACAAATGCGAGACATAAAACAGTCAAAAATGTGAAAATGGTTAAACCTAAGTGGGATACAGTAGATTTCATGATGGTTGGCGCAGCGGTTCTAACGGTTATCGTTATGGCCTTTTTAGTCATTTTTATGGCCAATAAGAGTGCAACAGCGAATACGCAGTTGTCGACGACATCAGCACAGTTGGAACAGGTTCGCGATAAGAATAATGACTTGAAACAGGAAGTTAGTGATTTATCTAATCCGGATCGGTTGAATAAGATTGCTGAAAAGAATGGACTAACACTTAATAATCAAAATATAAGGAACGTAAAGTAGCATGGTAAAAAAACGACGGATGCCAAAACGTGATCAACCGGATAAAAACAGTCGTAATACAGGCAAAATTCTGCTTATATTAATGATGCTGGTGCTGGTTGTGTTGGGGGTCCGTTTTTCTTATGTCGCTATCACAAAAGATGTTCGGGGGCATAAGTTAGACAAGGCAGCCCAGCTAATCTACCGTAGTCAAAATGAAATTCAAGCTAAAAGAGGTGAAATTTTTGATGCAGTAGGTAATCCACTAGCAGAATCTTCAACAACTTATACATTGGCGGCTGTACTAGATAGCAGTCAAAAGTCCTCTAAAGGTAAGCCAATGTATGTTAAGAAGGGCCAGGATAAGGCTGTTAGTGAGAAAATTGCAAATGTCATTGGTGGTAAAGCCAAGACGTACGAAAAGCTAATTAAAAGCGGTCGTAAGAATAACTTAAAGCAAGTCCAGTTTGGACAAGATGGTTCAAATTTGAATGTTAAAAAGTATAAGCAGCTTAAAGCACTTAATGTGCCAGGGTTAACTTTTACACCAAGCGAATCACGCTTATATCCTAATGGGACTTTTGCATCAGATCTAATTGGCTTAACAAAAAATGAAAATAGTAGTGATGGTAAAGTCATTTCAGGAATAACTGGTATCGAAAAATCTTGGAATAAACAATTGACTGGTCACAATGGTGTCAAAACAACCTCAACAGATACCAATGATCGTGCAGTTTCAAAGAAAAATCTGGCTGTTAAAAATGGTTATGATATATACACGACCATTAATACAAAATTACAAACAACTCTAGAAAAGAGTATGCAAACGCTCGCCGATGATATGAAACCTAAGGCGGCACTTGCAGTAGTCATGGATACGAAAACTAGTAAAATTGTTGCAACGACCCAACGTCCATCTTATAATGCCACAACAGGTGAAGGAATTGGAGATCTATGGACGAATCAGTTATATGGGACTGCGTTCGAACCTGGTTCGGTTTTGAAAGGAATCACACTGGCTGCGGCTATCGATTCTGACAACTGGGATGAAGATGATACTTATGAATCAGGTACGTTAAAGGTTGGCGACAAAAAGGTTACTGATTGGAATGATGGTGAAGGATGGGGACGTATCACGTATGGAAGAGGAATTGCAGCCTCTTCTAACGTGGCGATGGCCCTAACTGAGCAAAAAATGGGTGCCCAAACTTGGCGTAAGTACCTGAATAAATTTAAGTTTTTGAAATCAACAAACTCAGGCTTTAGTGATGAAGCAAAAGGTGGCATGCAATTTAAGTATCCAATTGAGCAAGCAAACACTGCTTTTGGACAAGCCATATCTGTGACACCGTTACAGATGATGCAAGGTTATTCAGCGATTGCTAACAATGGGAAGGAATTACAACCACAAATTATTGAGAAGGTAGTGGATCCAAATACTAATCGAGTCGTTTCACAACCTAAGGCGAAGACTGTTTCTAAACCAATTAGTAAGTCTAGTGCGAAAGCGACGCGTAAACAATTGGAAGATGTTATCTACTCTAAGCATGGATTAGGAAAAGATTATGCCATTCCGGATGTTCGGACAACTGGTAAGTCTGGAACAGCCCAGGTGGCTACTTCTTCTGGATATTCATCTCCAGGAGACAACACTAATGAAATTCACTCATGGATGGGGATGGCACCCTCAAACAATCCACGTTATATGATGTATATTGTGACAAAGCAGCCACAAAAAAATACAGATAATATTGCAAAAAATATGTCAGATGTCTTCAAAAAGGTGATGGCACAAGCTTTGGATATGTCTGAAAGCGACAATAAGGTGGTTGTTAGTGCTAATCAAGAGGTGAATGTACCAACGGTTGTCGGTGGTGTAACGAAAGAATCTACAAAAGAGATAAAGTCCAATCGCCTAACACCGGTTGTCATGGGTGACGGTAAAACAATTAAAAGTCAATCAATAACTGGTGGTGAAAAATCAATTGTTGGTCAACGTATTTTCTTGAATACAGGTAAGAATATTGCTGTGCCTAATATGGCCGGTTGGGCAAAAAGTGATGTATTAGCTTGGGCAGAGTTGGCAGATATCAAGGTTAACATCAAGGGTAATGGATTTGTGACGACCCAATCAGTCAAGGCGGATTCAAAATTATCTGATGGTTATCATGAAATTACGGTAGAATTTAAAGAGCCTAAGACGTCAAACTAGGAATATAGGTGAGTGAGAGGAGTAGTCGAATGTCGACTTTTTTAGTGGGACTATTATTTAGTCTAATTGTTACGGTACTGGTAGTGCCGCGTCTACGAGATTGGTTTAAAAAAATTAAAGTAGCTCAAATGGTTATGCGTACTGGGGAACATGAGCCGGATCATGCTGCTAAAGCAGGAACACCAACAATGGGTGGCGCTGGTTTTATTCCAGTTGTTGTTATCGGTTTTATTATTTTAGCGTTAGCCACTAAAAATGCTGCTTCAACGGGTTGGGCAACTCTGATTGCGATTGTAGTATTTGCAATTGTTGGTGCTTTTGATGACAGTATTAAAGTCTTCAACCATCGTGATGAAGGCTTACGCTTTTTACCCAAGCTATTCGCTGAAATCGCGGCTGCTATTTTGGGTGTGATCGTACTAGCCTTAGGTAAGTTTGATTTCTTCTTAAACTTACCATTCGGGTTAGGCGAATGGCATAGTGTGATTGCTTACACTTTGTTTACGATTTTCTGGCTAGTTGGTTGGTCAAATGCAACTAATTTAACAGATGGGTTAGATGGTTTGGCATCAGGAACAGCTATTATTGCGTATGTTGCATATCTAGTGATTGCTATCGTGCAAGGTGATATGACGATGGTCTTGTTGGACGCATTAATAATTGGCGCTTTACTTGGCTTCCTGTTCTTTAATCATTATCCAGCAACTATCTTTATGGGTGATACCGGATCCCTTGCCCTGGGAGCTGGATTAGCAATGAATTCATTGGTATTACACCATGAATGGTCATTATTGATCATTGGTTTCGTCTTTATGATTGAAACGCTAAGTGTCATTATTCAGGTCACTAGTTTTCATTTCTTCAAGAAACGTATTTTCTTAATGACACCTATTCATCATAGTTTTGAAAAAGGTGGTCTAACTGGTAATACGGAGAAACCATGGAATGAATGGCAAGTAAATCTATTCTTTTGGGGAACTGGACTAGTTATGGCAGTACTTTATCTTGTATTCTGGTTCTCATAAATAAAAATAATCATGGGGTGCGATTCCCCGTATACATATCTTAAAAAAGGGGCTCTTAATAATGAATAAACACGTATTAATAATTGGATTTGCACGTTCAGGTGCAGCAGCGGCCAATTTATTGCAAAGTGAAGGCGCCCGTGTGACTGTTTCGGATCCTAAGCTAGACACTATGGATGAGAAAGTAAAGGCATTGAAGGCAAATGATGTGCAATTTACCACTGACCAATCAGTTGAACTATTAAAGAATGTTGATATAATCGTCAAAAATCCAGGTATTCCATACACAATTCCGATATTGGTAGCTGCCCAAGAACAACAAATTCCAATTGTTGTTGAAGTGGCTCTTGCCCAACAGTATATTCAAAAAAACTGGGTTGCTGTAACGGGATCTAATGGTAAGACAACGACAACAGAGATGATTTCATCTGTGTTGCGGACGCAGCCAGGAAAAGGTCACGTGCTAGTTGCGGGTAACATTGGTACCCCAGTTAGTGAAGTTGCTCCTCAAATGACAGCGGATGATGTGTTGGTCACTGAGCTATCATCTTTCCAGTTAACGGGTATGCCAGCTCCCAAGCCACACATTGCTGTGTTAACTAATATTTTTGGTTCACATTTGGATTTTCATGGGACACGGGCAAACTACGTTGCTGCTAAAATGAACATTACAAAACATCAAACGGCAAATGATTTTTTTGTTGTTAATTATGATAAAGAAGAATGGCGTCATTTAGCGGAACAGACAAAAGCAACTATTATACCTTTCTCACGGGAAGGTTTCAGCGAAGCAGGTGCTTATTTGAAAGCAGGCAACTTATATTATCAAGAAGAAGTTATCATGGCTGCTGACGAATTAGGAGTTCCTGGTACACATAATATAGAAAATGCGCTAGCTGCGATTGCTGTTGGTAAACTAATGGGAATTGACACAGAGAGCATTGCGAAAGCATTAAAGAACTTTTCGGGAGTAGAGCATCGATTACAATTTGTTGGTAAGTTCTACGATCGTCAAGTGTATAATGATTCTAAAGCAACTGATATTGAAGCAACGGAAATGGCTTTATCTGGATTTAATGTGCCAGTAGTATTATTAGCTGGTGGATTAGATCGAGGAGATGATCAAATGCGACTTCTAACTGCGATAAAGAAGCATGTTAAGGGCTTGATTGTATTCGGAGAAACGGCTGATAAGTTAGCTGAAGTCGGTAAAACGATTGGGATACCAGTTGTTCACGCCAAGGATGCACCTAGTGCGGTAGAACCAGCCTTTGAGTTAAGTGAAGCAGGTGAGGTTATTCTGTTATCTCCCGCTGCTGCATCTTGGGATCAATTTCCAGATTTTGAAACAAGAGGAAACTTGTTTGTCGAAGCCGTAAAAAATTTTAAAAATTAGACAATAAAGATTAGAGGGGATTAGACATGCGTATTATTGTATCTGGTGGTGGCACAGGTGGTCACATTTATCCAGCATTAGCAACAGTCCAGCGCTTGAAAGCATTGGAACCTGATACAGAGGTTTTATATATTGGTAGTGAACGCGGTTTAGAGGGTAGTATCGTACCTAAAGCTGGCTTTAACTTCAAATCATTGAAGGTGCAAGGCTTCCATCGCTCACTATCGCTAGACAATTTTAAAACGATCTACCTTTTTTTGAAGGCAACTCGTGAAGCTAAAAAATATTTAGATACATTTAAGCCAGATGTGGTTGTTGGTACTGGTGGTTATGTTTCTGGTCCAGTCTTGTACGCTGCGCAACAAATGGGAATTCCAACGGTAATCCACGAACAAAATTCAGTCGTAGGAGTGACGAATAAATTTTTGGCCCGCAAGGTAACCAAAGTCGGTGTGGCTTTTCCAGCAGCATTACCAGCTTTTAAAGATAATTTAGCAACGATTGTTGGTAACCCTAGAGCACAAGAAGTTGTTGATGGTCAGGGTAGTTTTGATTGGGAAGGCTTAGGTTTATCACCTAATAAGCCATCAGTGCTTGTTTTTGGTGGTTCACAAGGGGCTATTAAAATTAATGCGTCAATGATTGATGCTTTATCAAGTTTTGCCAATAAACCATACCAAGTTATTTTTGTTACTGGATCAAAACGTTTCGATGACGTTAAGCAAGAGATGGCTACGAAAAAGATTGAAACGACAGAAAATGTAGCGGTTGTACCATATATTAGTAATATGCCGCAATTGATGCCAAGGGTTTCCCTAGTTGTTGGCCGAGCTGGTGCGACAAGTTTAGCGGAGCAAACAGCTTTGGGTAAACCAATGATTCTTATTCCTAGCCCATATGTGACTAACGATCATCAAACGAAAAATGCGCGTAGTTTAGCAAATGCTGGGGCTGCTGAGATGATTACAGAAGAATCGCTATCTGGTACAACTCTATTTGGTACAATTGATCAATTGATGACAGATGAGAAACAACGTCAACTAATGGCAGAAGCAGCGATGAAGATGGGTGTTCCTGATGCTGCAGATCAATTTATTGCATTGATTAAGAGCGTTATAAAGTAAATTATTTCTGTGAGGAGTCTGTAGGAGGTTACGATGACTGATAAAAAAGAAAATCCGCATAATAAAAACGACCATGCGAATTCCTCTGATATTCAGGCACATTTAAATGCTTTATTATCAGGGAAGGTTGAGTCATCAAAACCAAAACGGTCAAAGCAGTCAGATAAAAAAGAGCCGCAATCCAATCCCAAACAAGCGGATGTTAAGCAAGGCACCAAAGACAATCATGATACCGATACCTCAGATGAGGCAATTAAGTCCGATGATGACGAGGCTAAGACAACAAAGCATAAACGTCCAAAAAGGAAACGGTTTTTGTTTTCGCACGAGAAGGCAGCGATTAAAACGCTGATTGTTTTATTGGTTATGGCTGCTGGATTGATTTACTTGATTTCACCAGCAAATCAAGTGCAAAAATATGAGATTGTTGGTACACATGAGTTGTCGGATAAAACGGTATTGCATGCTGCGGGCTTAAAAACGGGGCAGCCACTGCTAACGACGCTAAATCAAAGCGACTATTTTAGTCACATGGCAAAAAGCAAAAATCCCCAGATCCGTCATTTAAAATTGACGAGGAAGTCAGATAATACGCTACAAGTCAAAGTTGATGAAATCGTCAAAGTTGGTTATGTTAAGGCTGATAATAAATACTACCCGATATTAGAGAATGGTAGTATGTTGGATCGCGGTTTAAGTAATCAACAAGCTGGTGGCTTGCCGATATATGATGGTTTTACGACAGATAAACAGTTACGAAAAACATTGTCAGAATTTGGCAAGCTTTCTGATCCATTAAGACATGCAGTATCAGAAATAGTTTGGTCACCAAATAGTCAAAATAATCAACGATTACTAATTTACATGAATGATGGTAACCAAGTGTTGATTAGTGCAGACGAAATGTCAAAGAAGATGAAGTACTATCCTGGGATGGTTGCACAACTAAATAAAACTGGGATAGCAGATTTGCAAGTAGGAGCATATTTTAAACCATATGATTAATAAAACTAGGCGCAGGTCTGGAAGAATGCCCCTAAAGTATGGTATTATTCTTAAAGAATTGTTTATTTATTTAAACTTTTTGTATGGTAGTCAAAGGAGGAATTAAGATGGCCAACCATGGATTAATTGTTGGTCTTGATGTTGGGACTAACACCATTAAAGTGCTAGCAGCAGATGTTAGAGATCAACAGGCTAATATTGTAGCGGTTGGTCGATCTGTTGCACACGGTGTAAAGAAAGGCGTTGTTGTTGATATTGATGCAACAGCGACTGATATTCGTCAAGCAGTAGCACAAATAAACGAGCAGACTGAACAACCGATAACAGAAGTTGTTGCAAGTTTACCTGCAAGCAACATTCAAATTCAGCACGTGAAGGGAACTGTAACAGTTAAAGATAGTCAACATATTTCATATGAAGATGTGGCTAATACTGTACAGGAAGCAGTTAAGATACAATTGCCTTCAGACCGTGAAGTAGTTGAATTAATTCCGACAGAATTTGTAGTCGATGATTTTGATGGCATCCAAGATCCAAATGATATGGTGGGGATGCGACTAGCAATGCATGGTATTGCTTATACAGCACCAAGAAATGTCATGGGTAATTTACGCATGGCTATTAGTAAGTCTGGTCTACAACTTCGTGATTTTGTTTTGGCACCATTAGCATATAGTAAAACATTGCTGGATGATGGCCAACAAGAATTTGGTACAATTTTGTTAGACATGGGAGCTGGGCAAACCTCAGCCACCGTTGTCCATGAACACCAACTCAAGTTTTTGTCATCATTCCCGGCAGGAAGCGACAATATTTCTCGAGATATTAGTACAGTTCTTGAATTAGGACTACATGATGCTGATATGTTAAAGCTTGATTCTGGTTTTGCACTATCAAAGTTAGCGCAAGACGAAAATCAACTTGTTATCAAGAAAGTTAGTGCTGAAGAGCCTGAACAAATTTCGGAAACATTACTGGCACAGATTATTGAAGCCAGAGTCATGCAAATCTTAGGAAAGCTTGGCGAAAAACTAGACTTGGTTGGTGCATTTCAAATGCCTGGTGGCGTGATTGTGACTGGTGGTGGTGCCGCTTTACGTGGTATGACAGAAGCTATTCATGACGCCTATAATGTGCAGACAAAATTGTTTGCGCCAGATGATATTGGCTTACGCCATCCTGGCTACGCTGGTGCATGGGCATTAGTACACTATGCAGCACAGCAAACACCAATTCAATTGGTTGTAAAGCAAGCTTTGTATGGGCTACCACTTGTTGTTCTCGGACAGCCTAGTATGGGAGCACAATTACCACGTGAGAAGCGTGGTGAAAAGAAAAAGCAAAAAGTCGAACAACAACGTGCCCCTCAAGTTGAACCTGAAAAGGCCGAGTCGACTGAAGTAACTGATGAAGAACAACCTAAGAAGAAAAATAGGATTAAGAATTTCTTTGCGGAGTTCTTTGACTAATTCATAAATTAACAAAAAAGGAGCTCAATATGGATTTGCAAATGGACATGAACCAAGAATACGGTGCGACAATAAAGGTCATCGGAGTTGGTGGCGGTGGTGGAAATGCTGTCAACCAAATGGTAACTGATGGTGTAGAAGGTGTAGAGTTTATCGTTGCTAACACCGACGCACAAGCTCTTGATCGTTCTTCAGCAGAGAATAAAATTCAAATTGGATCAAAAGCTACGCGCGGCCTTGGAGCTGGTGCTCGTCCTGAAGTTGGTGAAGCAGCAGCTAAAGAGAGCGAACAAGAACTAACTGAAGCACTGCAAGGTGCTGATATGGTCTTCGTCACTGCCGGAATGGGTGGTGGTACTGGAACTGGTGCTGCTCCTGTTATCGCTAAAATTGCTAAAGATTCTGGTGCATTGACAATTGGTGTTGTGACTCGCCCATTCTCTTTTGAAGGACCAAGACGTGGTAAGTCTGCAGCAGAAGGATTAGCAAAGTTAAAGGACAATGTCGATACGTTGATCGTCATTGCTAATAACAATTTGTTACAAATCGTTGATAAGAAAGCACCTATCATGGAAGCATTCAAGATGGTCGACGATGTGTTACTACAAGGTGTATCAGGAATTTCAGATTTGATTACAAAGCCTGGAATTATTAACCTGGACTTTGCGGATGTTAAGACAGCGATGGCTAGTCAAGGCACTGCTTTGATGGGAATTGGTTCTGCATCTGGAGAAAACCGTGCAGCCGAAGCAACACGTAAGGCAATTGCATCACCATTGTTGGAAGCAAAAATCGAAGGTGCAACAAATGTGTTGCTTTCTGTTAAGGGTGGCGCTGATATGTCATTGTTTGAAGCGCAAGAAGCTTCTGAAACAATTGCCCAAGCATCAGGCACTGATGTTGACATTATCTTTGGTACAACGATTGATATGGAAATGGAAGGTGACTTGGTCGTCACAGTTATTGCAACTGGCATTGACCGTCCAGAAACACCACGCCCAGAAATCAACTTAGGGGCTAACAAGCAAGCTAGTCCTTTCCAGGCGGTTTCAGAACAACCAGTTCAACCACAGCCACAACAACCTGTTGTTAATAATGACCCCTTTGCAGATTGGGGTACACCTTCTGAGCAGCCTAAAGCGCCACAACAAAGTGCGCCAGCACAATCAGCTGCACCATCTCAACAACAATCAGCACCATCTCAACCAAGTTCATCTGAAGAAGAAATCGAGCGCCCAGCTTATTTCAATTGGATGAAGCGTGGTGATAAGTAAGGAGACTGGTCATGGCATTTAAGTTTAAAGATTACATTTTTGGTGTTGATGATAACTATTATTATGAAGACGATGATTCAGAAAATAGTCAGGAAGACCAAAAATCAGCAAACTTCACAGAATCAAATAACAATGCCACTCGTCCAACGAATGAGCGACGTGCAAATGTTCTCAAAATGGATGGATCAAGAGATGATCCAGCTAAGATAGCTTTGTATGAGCCACGTACATATGCAGATGCCCAAACGATTGCTACCCAGTTACTTGGCGGTGAAGCGGTTATCGTTAATTTAGGATCAATCGATGAAAACACGGGTAAGCGTATTTTAGATTACCTTGGTGGCACGGCATTTGCAGTTGACGGTACGATTGAGCGAGTTGGTGAACGCATATTTTTGGCGACCCCGCATAATTTCGAGATTTCAGGGACGATTTCCCAGAATCTCGGACAACAATTTAATTAATAGGTGGTAATATGTTAACAATCCTTGGATTATTAAATTTGCTACTCCGAGCATTAGAATTCATCATCGTTATTTGGGTGTTGATGTCTTGGTTACCCGGGGCACAACATTCATCATTTGGTCAATTACTTGGTCGAATATCAGGTTTGATTTTGAACCCATTGCGACGATTCATACCAACCATTGGTATTATCGATTTAACGCCTTTAGTTGGGTTGATTCTATTGCAAGCAGCTGAAATGGGATTGCAAGCAATTGCTCGAACAATGATATAGAGAAGATTATGGTTGATAATGTAGCACAACATTTCCGCCCTAATGAAGCCACGTTTCTTAATTCAGCGGAAGGCTTGGTTCGTCAGGTATTGGATGAATATAGTCCAGTCTTGACGAATTTTTTGAACCCAAGAGAAATTTATATTCTAACAACTTTGGTCAATCAGCAGGACGATTTAAAAGTATTTCAATATGGCGGATATCAGAATGCCGAAAATCAACGATTATTGATTGCACCAAACTATTATGTGCCAGTATTAGACGACTTTGATTTAAAGGTTATTCAAATTAAGTATCCTGAAAAATTTACAACGTTACATCATAGTACAATTTTAGGTACTTTCATGCATAATGGTATTGCACGGCAAAGTATTGGTGATATTATTAAGGGTGAGAATGAAACGTGGTATTTTGTCGCCACTAAGGCGATAGGGACATTTATTTTACAACAGCTAGATCACATTGGTAAGGCGAAAGTCCGTTTTAAAGAAGTGACGGGTGACCACATTACTGTGGTTGATAATGAATGGACAATTATTAATACAACGGTGAGTTCTTTACGACTAGATAGTATCGTCGCAAATGGGTATAATATTTCTAGGAACCATGCGAAGCAGATGATTGAACATGATTTAGTACGAGTTAATTGGACTGATATTAATAAGCCTGATTATGTCCTAGCTGTTAACGATTTGGTTTCGGTACGACAGTATGGTCGTTTGAAAATTGATGAACTTAATGGTTTAACTAAAAAAAATAAATGGCGAATAACAATGGCCGTTATTAAAAAATAGATTGGAGAAATCTCATGGCATTGACCCCACAAGAAATACATGCAAAAGAATTCACGACAAGTCGCAGCAAATGGTATGACAAGGCAGAGGTTTCTGACTTTTTGGATCAAATTGTGACAGATTATGATGCTTTGATGCAAGAAAATCAGACATTGAAGACGCAATTGGCAGAAGCTGATGCCAATGCTAAGCAAGTTGAGGAGATGAAACAATCAGTAAACTCATCTATCTTAATTGCCCAAGAGGCTGCTGACCGTTTGAAGAAGCAAACTGAGGCTGAGGCCGAAGCAACTTTGCAACAAGCACAAACTGAAGCACAAAAGATTGTGATGGAGGCAAATGCAAAGGCAAATGCGCTATTGACTGATTCACAAAACAAGAATGAAGCACTAGTTGCTGAAAAAGAAGGCTTGGATAAGGAAATGGGTGCTTTCAAGGCAAAAATTGAAGGTATGCTACAAGCGCAATTGGATATGGTGCAAACTGACGAATGGGCCGCATTCCAACAACCTGCTTCATATCAAGAGCCATCAGCAGTAGCTGGTTCTGATCCTGAGCCTGCTTCTGAAGCTGTTTCGGAAGATGATGCCGATACAGTTGTTATTTTCCCAGAATCAAGTGAAGATTCAGAAAATTTCTTGAATAAGGATAACTAATTAGTTATTATAGATAGCATAAAGTTTCTGACCAAAAAGTATAGTTTATTCTAACCAGCGACTTAGGAGATGGTGTGAGCCTAAGATAGTAACGAATTATACCTATCAGCAGAAAAGCAGTACACATACATTTTGAAGAGGCAATTTATTAGGTTAAATTGTGAATTCGGGTGGTACCACGGTTAAAAACGTCCCGCATTAGTCAAAAATGACTGATGCGGGTTTTTTGTTACCAACTTATTGTTGGTAATCAACAATGGGTTGAGGAAAGGAAAAACTTATGAAAATCAAGAAAACATTAAATCTTGGTAAAACCAAGTTTCCAATGCGTGGTAATTTACCACAAACAGAGTTACAATGCGAAAATATTTGGTTTGAAAATAAAGTCTACGAACGTCGTCAAAAGTTAAATGAAGGTAAGCCATCATTTATGCTACATGATGGACCACCATACGCCAATGGTAATATTCATATTGGTCATGCAATGAATAAGATTTCAAAGGATATCATTGTACGTTATAAGTCTATGAATGGCTATTACGCACCATATGTTCCAGGATGGGATACCCATGGATTGCCCATTGAGCAACAATTAACAAAGGCTGGTAAAGATCGTAAGAAGGTTGGCCCAGTTATTTGGCGTAAGATGGCTGATGAGTTTGCTCATAAGCAAGTTAAGAAACAAATGGCTGATTTCAAGCGCTTGGGAGTATCTGGTGATTGGGATAACCCATATTTGACTTTGCAACCTTCTTTTGAAGCTGCACAGCTTCGTGTGTTTGGTAGCATGGCAAAGCGCGATTTGATTTTCCGTGGTAAGAAACCAGTCTTTTGGTCATGGTCATCAGAATCAGCTTTGGCCATGGCTGAAATTGAATATCATGATGTAACGTCAGAGTCAGCATTTATCTCTGAACAAGTCAAAGATGGTAAAGGACTACTAGGTGAAGATACTTATCTAGTTGCTTGGACAACGACACCATGGACAGTACCTGCTTCACAGGCGTTGGCTGTTCATCCTGATTTTAAATATGTTCAAGTGCAACCAAAGAATGTAGACAAGAAGTATCTAGTTGCTGAATCATTACTAACAACATTGTCAGAGAAGTTTGGTTGGGAAGAGCCAGAAATTTTGGCAACTTTTGAAGGTAAAGATCTTGAATACATGGTGACGAAGCACCCTTATATCGATCGTGATGTTTTGGTTGTTTTGGCTGATTATGTAACCGATGACACTGGAACAGGTTTGGTTCATACCGCTCCTGGATTTGGTGAAGATGACTTTATGACTGGTAAGCGTTACGGTATCAAACCAATTATGAATGTTGATGATCGTGGATACTTAACGGCCGAAGCTGGTGAAGATTTTGATGGTGTATTCTATGAGGATGCTAATGAGGTATCGTTGCAGAAGTTAAGAGATGTTAATGCTCTCGTGCAGTCTGAGCCTATTACACACAGCTATCCATTTGATTGGCGTACGAAGAAGCCTGTTATTTTCCGAGCTGTTCCACAATGGTTTGCATCAATTGATGGTTTCCGTCAAGAGATCTTGGACGCATTAGATGAAGTGACTTTCAAGCCTGCATGGGGTAAGAAGCGTCTGTACAACATGATTCGTGATCGTGGCGATTGGGTTATTTCTCGTCAACGTGTCTGGGGTGTACCACTACCAATTTTCTATGCTGAAGATGGTACGGCCATTATTGATGTTGATGTCATTGATCATGTTGCTGATTTAGTGGCTGAACATGGTTCAACAGTATGGTTTGAGCGTGAGGCCAAAGATTTGTTGCCTGAAGGTTATACGAATGAACATTCACCTAATGGAGAATTTACCAAGGAAACTGATATCATGGATGTTTGGTTTGATTCTGGTAGTTCACATCAAGGAGTTATGGCAACTCGACCAGAGCTAGAATTCCCAGAAACAATGGTTTTGGAAGGTTCTGATCAATATCGTGGTTGGTTTAACTCTTCATTGATTACATCAGTAGCGGTCACTGGTAAGGCACCTTATAAGGAAGTTGTTTCACAAGGATTCACCTTAGACGGTAACGGTGAAAAGATGTCAAAATCAATTGGTAATACCATTGATCCAAATGAAGTTATCAAGAAGATGGGTGCTGAAATCATTCGTCTATGGGTATCAACAGTAGATACGTCTGCTGACGTACGTGTGTCAATGGACATCTTGTCACAGACCTCAGAAACCTACCGTAAGATTCGTAATACGATGCGTTTCTTGTTAGCTAATACAACTGATTTTAATCCAAATGAAGATGCGATTGCATATGAAGATCTAACACCAGTTGATCAATACTTCTATGCACGCTTTAATCAGTTGATTGGGGAGCTAAAAGCAGCTTATGATGCCTATGATTTCCAAGCAGTGCATAAATTATTAGTTAACTTTATTAACGTTGATTTGTCAGCCTTTTATTTGGATTTTGCTAAAGACATTTTGTATGTTGAATCACCAGATGGACATTTGCGTCGTTCGCTACAAACCGTTTTGTACAAGATTGTCGTTGGCTTGGACAAGTTAATGTTGCCAATTTTGCCACATACAGCGGAAGAAATCTTTGAGTATTTGCCATATGAGACAGAGGACTTCGCTTACTTAACTGATATGCCAGAGACAGAAGATTTGGGTGATACCAAAGCCTTATTCGAAAATTGGACTTCGTTTAAGGCATTACGTAATGCCACGAATAAAGCTTTGGAAGAGGCTCGTAACGCTAAGTTGATTGGTAAGCCAGCTGAGGCTGCCTTAACGTTGTACTTGACCCCTGAACAGGAACAAGTAGTGACATCATTGAATCAAGATATCCGAGTATTATTGCTCGTATCTCAGTTGCATCTCGCTAATGCGGCAGATGCGCCTGCAGATGTTATTGAATACGATGGTTATAAGATTCAAGTAGCACATGCCGTTGGTGAGGTTTCACCACGAGATAGAATGTACCATACTGACTTGGGAACAGATAAAGATTTTCCAATGTTATCAGCACATGAGGCAGAAATCGTCCGTGAATACTTCCCAGAAGCATTAACAGAAGGTTTAGAATAAGTATCATTAATGCGTTTTAAGCATATGGAGGTTGGGACATTTGTTTTGTCCCAACCTCTTTTTTTGATTATAATGGATAGTAACTACTTAAAATGGATTGGAGAATCACTGCATGACGAAATTATATTTTATCCGCCACGGAAAGACTGTGTGGAATGCTGAAGGGCGTTTTCAAGGTTCCGGCGGCGATTCACCATTATTGCCTGAGTCAGTGGCTCAAATTGCTGAATTGGGTGACTTTCTCAGTGATATTAGTTTTGCCCATGCTTTTACGAGCCCGATTAAACGGGCGATGGATACAGCCGAACAAACAATTGCTTATATGGACGACCAACCAGAATTAACCGTTTTGGATGGGTTAAAGGAGTTTTCATTTGGCATTTGGGAAGGTTTGACGTTTCAAGAAGTTAAACAGGATTGGCTAGCTATGTATGAGGCATCACGACATCACCCAGAAAAATTTGATGCTAGTCAGGTACCAGGATCAGAAACGTTTGAGGATGTTCAAGAACGCTTTAGAAAGGCAGTTTATTATGCTGTTCAGGCATATGGTGGTCCTGATGTAAACTTAATATTCTTTAGTCATGGCGCAGCCCTCACGGCAGGAATGGGAGGCTTATTAGACATTCCATTAGCGAACCTACGTGACCGTGGCGGATTAGGAAATACGAGTACTTCAGTATTAGAGACGAATGATGGTGTTAAGTTTAAGGAATTAATTCGAAATGACACAAGTTATTTGAATGTATCCGCTAATGTATCAAATACAATTTAGATTAGGTAGGGAAAAATGGCTAAAATAGATGATGAAGTTCAAAAAGATATCAAACGGTTGGTTAAGGATATCACTGAGCATCCTGATCATTGGCAAGCTTATGTGGATTTAGTAAATGTTTTAACAGTCACTAACAGCTTGGTTGAAGCGGAAGAGTTAGCGTTAAAAAGTTTGTCTATTTTTAAAGACAATGCAGATGCGCAACAAGAGCTGTTTTATGCAACTGGTAATGTTTACTACACGGCGGCTGATTACACGCGTGCAACCAGCTTTTTCAATAAGATTACAGATGAAAAATTAAAGCATGATGCCATCATGATGCAGGCACAAAGTTTTTACGCACAAAACAAATTTAAACAGGCACTTGCTTTCGCGCTAACAGCTGTTCAACAAGATAACCAAGATTTAAGTGCACAGGTTTTGTTGGGCAATATTTGGTTGAGTTTAGGTGACAGTAAAGCAGCAAGAGAAGCTTTTGATGCAGCACTTGCAATAAATCAAGCCAATTATTCAGCAAATTTTGGGCGAGGTGTCGTGGCTGAAGCTTTGAATGAGCAGGATAATCAATGGTTACAGGCTGCTCAAAATATAAATCCAAAACAATATCAAGCAGATGCAGGTCGTTTAGATGATTTAATCAAGGTAATGTTGGGGAGCACAAGTGATGAGCGAAACTCAAACTGATCTGTTGGCGGATGAAACGACCGAACCAACTGTTATCGGTCAAGTTGCGAATATCGTTTTTTCGGCGCAAAATTCTTTTTATAAGGTGTTGCGGATTACCATCGTGGAAAAAAATTTTGAATTTGATGATGATGAAATGACAGTTACTGGCAACTTTGGCGATATTCAAATAGGTGCCAGTTATGAGTTTAAAGGTCAGCTGAAAGAACATCCCCGCTATGGTGTGCAGTTTGTGGCAAACAATTATCATCGACAAGCAGCTAGTTCAGTATCAGGCTTAGTCGCCTACTTTTCTAGTGAAAAATTTCCGGGCATTGGTAAAGCAACAGCAACAAAGATTGTTGATACTTTAGGAACGGATGCGATTGATCTAATTTTAGATAATGAAAAAGTGTTAGCAAACATTAATATTTCAGAAAAAGCGCAACAGGTCATTATTAACCAACTAGCGAAATCTGACGGTATGGAACGGGCGATAATTGCATTGAATGATTTTGGCTTTGGTTCTAATTTAGCAACAACGATTTACCAAAAATATCAACAAGAAACGTTAACTATTTTAAAAAAGAACCCTTATCAATTAGTTATTGATATTGATGGGGTGTCGTTTAAAAGAATTGACCAATTTGCGTTACAACAAGGAATTGATGCTTTAGATGAACGGCGAGTTAATGCGGGTGTGATTGCTGCTATTAATTTAAAAACTTTTGAGTCTGGTGATACGTATATGGTATTACCCGATTTATTAGCTACCACAAAGCAAATTCTTGAGCATGCACAACGGGTAGTAGTGGATGATGATTTAATCAAACAAGCACTATTAGCATTGACTAAAGAAGGTATTGTTGTTGCAGATGGTAGTTACCTCTATATTAGGGAAATTTATGAGTCTGAAAATCAAATTGCCAAACAACTCGTTGATTTAACTGAAAGAAAACAGCATACTTATTCGAGAAAACAAGTTGTTAAATATTTGGATGAAGTTGAATCGACCAATGATTTTAAATATGATACAACCCAACGTGAAGCGATTATCGCGGCTCTAACTAACCAATTATTTATTCTGACTGGTGGACCAGGAACCGGTAAAACGACGATTATTAGTGGTGTTGTTGCGACGTTAAAAAAGTTACTCAGGCAAGATGGTATGAAGTCTGATGAAATCGATCAAGGAATTCATTTAGCCGCGCCAACTGGCCGGGCAGCCAAGCGATTGCAAGAATCAACGGGGATGCTTGCTAGCACAATTCATCATTTACTAGGGATAACCGGTCGTGAGGCTAATTTAGATGATGTTGATATTGAAGAATTGACCGGGCGATTATTAGTTGTTGATGAAATGTCGATGGTCGATACACAGCTATTTGCAACATTGTTATCAGCAGTACGACCTGATATGCAGGTCATATTAGTTGGTGATAAAGATCAACTACCATCTGTTGGACCAGGACGCGTCTTTTATGATTTATTGGCAAGTGGCATTCTAAATTATCGTGAACTTGAGACGATTCATCGCCAAGGTAAGGGTTCAACTATTATTTCTTTAGCGAATGACGTTAAAAATGGTTACTTACCAGATGACTTTAAAGAACAAAAATTAGATCGATCATTTTTTGCAGCTGATTTAAGACGGGTGCCAAGTCTAGTAGAAAAAATTGCTACGAGTTGGCAAAAGAAAGGCCATTCTGTGGCCGATATGCAAATATTGGCACCGATGTATCGCACACAGGCTGGTGTTAATCACCTGAATGAAATTGCACAAGATATATTTAATCCCTTGTCGAGTAAAAAGAAAACTATTTCAGTAAAAAATGGGGCGATCACATTCAATTTCCGGGTTGGCGATAAGGTTATGCAGACGACAAATGACCCAGAAAATAATGTCTTTAATGGGGATATCGGTTATATTTCGACGATTCTACTGGCAAAGGATAAAGCTAATACAGATAAAAAAGATGTGATTACGGTATCGTTTGATACTGGTGAAGTGATTTATACCCGTGAAAACTGGCAACATCTAACGCTAGCTTATGCGACGACCATTCATAAATCACAAGGAACGGAATATAAGTTGGTTATTATGCCGTTGGTGAGTGCTTTTTCGCGTATGCTACAAAGAAACTTGCTTTACACTGGTTTAACCAGAGCAAGTGAGTCGCTAGTCTTATTGGGCCAGGAGAGTGCTTACCAACAAGCGGTCCTAACCACTGGTGTTGATCGACAGACTACCTTACAGGCACGGATTATGCAGTATGCTAATCAACAGTCAGTACCAAGGAAACCACAAGAGGTGACTGCAACGACTGTGGCTGAGCAGCCTGTTTCGCATGTGAAAAAAGAACGTGAAGTATCCGATGATGAGGTTAAAAAAACAATACCAAAGTCAATACATGATAATTATCTACTCACAAATGAATTAATTGAGAGTCATCAAATTGATCCTAATATTGGGTTAGATGGACTGACACCAGCAGACTTTATGTCTGTCTGAGTGAAATAAACTAGTCATTGCATCAATTATATGATAGAATAAGACGATAAATTTTCGATAGAAAAGGGGTTTCTGAAATGTCAGGACATAGTAAATGGCATAACATCCAAGGACGTAAGAACGCCCAAGATGCAAAGCGTGGTAAGATTTTCCAAAAGTTAGCTCGTGATTTGTACACGGCAGCTAAAGCAGGCGGTGCAGATCCAGAAACAAATTCAGGATTACGTCTAGTTGTTGATAAGGCTAAGGCAGCAAACATGCCTAAGGATAATATCCAACGTGCCTTAGATAAGGCATCTGGAGCCAATGGTGCCAATTATCAAGAATTAACTTATGAAGGATACGGACCAGCAGGTATTGCTATTTTAGTGGAAGCTTTAACAGATAATACTAACCGTACTGCTTCTTCTGTACGTTCATCATTTAAGCACTTTGGTGGTGAACTTGGAACATCAGGTTCAGTATCATTCCAATTCGACCGTAAGGGTTATATTGAAATTGAACGTGATGAAGATACGGAAATTGATGAGGATCAATTGTTGGAAGATATGTTAGATGCTGGTGCAGATGACATGAAGACGTTTGATGATCAATTTGAAATCTACACTGATCCTAAGGCATTCCCTGAAGTACGTGCTGCTTTAGCAGAGAAGGGTTACGAATTCAGTATGGATGAAGTAACAATGATTGCACAAAACCCAATGGCTGTACCTGAGGATAAGCAAGAATCATTGGCAAATCTAGTTGCTGAATTGGAAGATAATGAAGACGTACAAGCAGTATTTACAACAGCTGAATAATGGCGTTTTATTTTCCGAAAACGATTAAGAGGACTTGTTTTGTCGACAAGTTCTCTTTTTATTTAAAATAATATTGACTAATAATTAAATTAGGGATAGTGTTAAAATATTATTTATTTGAATAGAGTCGTTAACGTGTTCTGCCACAGACTTAAGCATTTGATTAGGCCAACTTTTGTTGAAACTACTATGGCTTTTGGTATATCAAATGTGTTTTGGTCATGTTGGCAGTTTACGTTAACATGATTTTTTTAGGGAGAAGAACTTATTATGTTGGAGCGTTTCTTTAAGCTATCGGAAAACCATACAACAGTACGGACCGAGGTCATTGCGGGTATTACAACCTTTGTGGCCATGGCTTATATCATCTTTTTAAACCCCTCAGTCCTTTCATTGACAGGTATGCCAAGCCAAGGTGTTTTCTTGGCAACGATTTTAACGGCAGTTACTGGTACGTTAATTACGGGTTTATTTGCTAACTTACCATATGCACTTGCTCCGTCGATTGGTATGCAAGCTATGTTTACATATACCATCGTGTTTGGGTTAGGGTACACTTGGCAACAAGCGCTAGGAATGGTGTTTTTGGTTGGTTTAGTTGATGTCATTATTACTTTGACTAAAGTTCGTTCATTGATTGTAAAGTCAATACCAGCCCAGTTAAAACATGCAATTGCTGCTGGTATTGGTTTATTTATTGCTTACATTGGTTTAAAGAACGCTGGCTTTATCAATTATTTGGTAAATGCAGAAAATATTATTTCTTTGAATAATACACCATTTAATGGTGGTGGTGCTAAGACTATTGAAACCCTTACGAGTAATGGTGGTACAACCCCTGAGATTGCAACCTTCACTGATCCATCTGTCATCTTAGCATTGATTGGGCTAATTATCTTAGTATTATTAGTCGTTTCGAATGTACCAGGGGCCTTCTTGATTTCTGTGTTTGTAACAACTTTAATTGGTATTCCAATGGGAGTTACTAATACTGATATTGGTGGTTTGTCATCATTTACTTCAACATTCCATGATTTTGGTTCAATTTTCGGACAAGCATTAGGTTCTGATGGGTTATGGTCAATGTTTACGTCACCCAAAAACATTTTGGTAGTTATTTTAACAGTCTTTTCAATGGGGCTTTCAGGTCTATTTGATGCGATTGGAACCTTTATTGGAACTGGTATTACAAGTGGTATCTTTTCAAAGGAAGATCAACGAGAATTCTATGAAAATAAAGGATTCAAGTCAAAAATGGATCGTGGTTTAGTTGCCGATACTTTTGCAACTATGTTTGCCGGAATTTTTGGAACTTCAAATACAACCACATTTATTGAAGCTTCAGCCGGAATTAAAGCCGGTGGTCGTACGGGATTAACTTCGGTTGTGATTGCAATTGGTTTCTTATTGTCAATCATTGCGGCACCATTAGTTAATGTGATTCCAAGTGCTGCAACGGCTCCTATTTTAGTGGTTGTTGGTATTACAATGATGAATGAATTCAAGGCAATTGATTGGGAGGATGTGGAAGTTGCCATACCGGCCTTCTTTACCTCAGCATTCATGGCCTTGTCATACTCGATTTCATATGGAATTGCCGCTGGATTTATTTTCTATGTCTTGATTAAGAGTGTAAAGCGTAAGTTTAGCGAAATTAGTGTTATTTTGTGGATCGTGTCATTATTGTTCGTTTTGAATTTTGTTGTAATGGCTATTGATTAATTTAAAATAGAATATTTTAAGCGTCAGGAAGTTGGAACATTTAATTTGTTCCAACTTCTTTTTTATTAAAATTGGACAATTCGAGAGGAACAACGTCTTTGTTGATGTTAGGAGGTGAAAGTCAAATGCAAAAAACATTTTATAAGCTCATGGTTGCTGCTTCAGAACGTCATGCAAGTGATATTTATATTTGGCCAGATTCAGATGGGTTTCAAGTTATCTATTATTCGGCTATTGGTATTGAAAAAGTACATCATTTTAATACGAAAATCGGTGAGGCGCTTATTCGTCATATCAAATTTTCAGCTCATATGGACATTAGTGAAGTTCGTCGACCGCAACTCGGACGTTGGCACTATTTGATAGGCCAACAATCATTGCACTTACGAGTTTCAAGTGTGGCAGATTTTTTAAATCGTGAATCAATTGTCATTCGCTTAATTTATGATATGCAGGACAATATTTTAGATTGGCAACCAAAGAATCAATTAAATGAATTAGCTAATCTCCTAAAATTAAAACAAGGATTGATTTTATTGGCGGGGCAGATGGGCTCTGGCAAGACAACGACGCTTTATCATGTTGCAACTAATCATTTAGACAATCAAATGGTGCTAACAATTGAGGATCCTGTCGAATTAGTCGCACCAGAATTTTTACAATTACAGGTAAATAATGCTGCGCATATGGGATATGAACAGCTACTGAAGTTAGCATTACGGCACCATCCCGATATTATGATTATTGGCGAAATTCGAGATGCCGAGACTGCTCATATCGTTGTTCAAGCAGCGCTGAGCGGTCACTTGATTTTGAGTACTGTGCATGCCATGTCAAGCAAAGGTATTTGGTATCGCTTACGAGCATTTGGTGTGCCGATAGATTTATTAAATCAGGTGGTGGTTGGTTTGGGTTATCAGGAAATGATGACTCGCGACAACCAATCGTATGTAAATTTAAAAATGGCTAGTGGCAAACAGTTAAACGAATTATTGGTGGATTTAAAAAATGCAGAAACACATGCAATGGCGCCGCAAGCGTCAAGTTGAGTTTTTTGAAAACTTATGTCACTTATCAAAGGTTGGTTTTGATTTAGAGAATTCATTACAGATGTTACAGGTGTTACTTAATTTGCCAGTAAAAGATATGGCGAATATTATGGCTGACTTAACGGCTGGCAAGACTTTTGCGGCAGTCATGACACCTTATGTCAGGAGTGAAATTGTACAACAGCTTGACTTTGCAATTATTCATGGCCGATTGACCTTATTGCTTCAAGAATTAGGTGCTCGCGAGCGAATAAGATTAGCACAATTTAGTAAACTACGCCAAATACTGTTATATCCAATGGTTTTGATGATTCTTTTATTTATATTAATTGTTGGTTATTTGACTGTTTTGCTGCCTGAATTTAGGCAAGCAGGTATGAATTTATCAACTTTAAATTTACGTTTAAATACTTGTTGGATTATAACAGGCTGTGCACTACCTATAATTAGCTGCTCACTTAGTTTTTGGTGGTTTACGAAGCAACAGTGGGCGATACGAATGAGATTGCTGATGAGGTGCCCTATTTTAGGCCCGCTATTAAGGCTTAGTATCGAATATTATATTTCATTACAATTAGGTCTCTTAATATCTAGTGGGGTGCAGCTGGCGACTATCGTGGAGCGAATTCGCCAAAATTCACAAAATGAATTGCTTTCTTATATTGGTGATAAGGCTTGGCAAGCATTAAGTAACGGGGAAGATATTCGTGACTTTGTGTTATCTGTCGATTTACTACCAAAGGAATGTGCATTATTGTTCAATCTTGGGCACACACAACAACAAATTGGTGAAAATTTCCAAATATTAGCGAGTCGTAAATTTGAATTGTTAAATGAGCGCATCAAAAAGTATCTCACGCTAATTCAACCAATCTGTTTTGCTATTATCGGTCTGATTGTTATTGGGTTATATTACTTAACGCTGGTACCAATGTATAAAAATATGGGAGGAATCGTGTCATGAAAAAGAAGCAATTTTCACGTCGTCGAGGTTTTACTTTAATTGAAGTTGTGACGACGTTATTCATTATTGGTCTGTTAGTCGTATTGATTTATCCTAATGTTGCTAGTATTCGTAAAGCAGCTGAAGATCGCCAACGGACGGCACTGATGCATACATTGCAAAGCCAAATCAATATGTACCATATTGCACATGAGGATGGTAACGGCCAAGCAATTACACTAGCTAATTTAATGAATTCAGGTTATTTAACCAATGCACAAGTACAGCAAATGACGAAAGCACATTTTGAAATTAAAGGTGATAAGGTAGTTCAAGGCAAGTGATATGAACCGAAAAGGCATCATGTTGTTCGAAACAATGATTGTATTAGCTATCTGTGTTGTACTTACTGTACCAGCAATATTACCGAAGTATGAACATGCTCGAAATTGGCAAAATGTAAAACAGGAATTTGCCCAGAAGTATATCAAAGAACAGCAAAAGGTTGTTTTAGGAAGAGCGCTTGATTTTAATATTTATGGGGATGGCGATACGCTTTGTATAGGTGATGAAGAAATTAAATTACCCAAGGGGTGGTGTACTAGTAATTATGTGCACATTAATTGGCGACCAACCACTGTAACTGCTGGCACAATTCGTTTTTACAACCGTATAACCAATGAACGTGTTGCATTAATCTTCCAATTAGGAGGTGGCGCTTATCGGTTCACAACGTAAGGGGTTTATTTTAATGGAGGCCTTAGTGAGTATGGTGGTTGTTTTGAGCACGTTGTTGATCGGTTGGCAATCGATTGAATCTGTTAGTCAACGCAATCGATCCGATGAACATGCCATCAATGTTATAAAGGAAAAATATTATAAGGAACGTAAAGCATGGTTAACAGGAACGGATTTACGTTAATTGAGTGTATGGTGGCGTTAATGATTCTTAGTGGTCTATTGTTTACCTTTGCCATCGCAACACAAGGGTTCAAACTCGTTAATCAGCAACATAATTATGAAATCCAAAAGGTACAGGTGACACGTTTAATTGATCGCTTAGAAAATGATGCTTGGAACTATCAAATTATTAAGGCTACTGAACAAGTTTTAACAATCAAAAATCTGAAAACAGATAAGACGTATCATCTTGGATTATGGGGGCACTGTTTGTGCCTATATCGTCAAGACGGCAAATTTTTATCTTACATGTTGCAAGTGAAAAAAGTGAATTTTAAACAGTTGAGGCCGCATTTATATGACATGACCTTGCAGTTTACAAATGGGGCAATTTTTAAGGAAGAAATATATATTAATGGTCAGAAAACGTAAGGCAATCATTTTAGTCCAGACAGTTACCTTGAGTTGTTGCTTATTGATGGGATTAACGGTTTGGTTAGGAAAACAAATGACACAACAACAGGTCAGAAAACAAGAGTATCAATATTGGTTAGGCCGTTATCAAGCTGTGCACTATATCCGAAATTGCAAGGAAATTAAAGTTGATAAACGATTATTTGTTTTACCACGTGTCATTGGCATTGCCAGGGGACACTACATTGTAAAGGTTACGGAATTACAAACAGTCAGGGTACCACAAATAAATAAATGATATAGCGCTTGTCAGTTATCAAGAAACTAGCTAAACTAGTCTCTAGAATGAAAGATGAGGTAACGACATGTACGAATCAATTGAAAGCAGTGTTAAAAATCTACAAGCAGCGCAACAGAAATTAGTAGATTTTCTGGATATTGCATCAATAGAAGCTTTAATTATTTTATTTGAAGTGATGCTAGGACAAACTGATGAGGACTGGGAGTCATTATCTGATGAACAAAGGCAAGTTATTCAGTCAGATGTCCAATCAGCAAAGTTTTCCGATTTACAAGTAGCTAATCGACGCCAAGTGTTGCAATTTTTGCTAGTTGGCACGATTCATCAGGATGGTTTACAAGCTAATTACCAGGTAACGCCTGACGCAATTGGCATGTGGATTGCCCTTATTGCTGATACTTTTACTGAAGGAAAAGAGGCTGTGCAACTTAAAGATATAACTCTTGGTACGGGAAACTTATTAGCAACAACGAGTCAAGTATTACAATCTGCAGGTAAAGCGGTCCATATTCAAGGATTTGAGAATGATGATACGATGTTGACGGTTGCCAGTGGTGTTGCAGCCCTACTAGATGAATCATGGCAAATCTCATTAGCAGATAGTGTCACAACATCAATGACCGCTGATGCTGACGTTGTTATTGGTGATTTACCTATTGGTTACTATCCGCAAAATATTGCGGATAGTTTCGCAACAAAAGTCGAAGAAGGCTTGACATTTGTACATCATCTATTAATAGAGCAGAGTATTGCTGCATTAAAGCCAGGTGGTCTGGCAATTTTAACCGTACCAGCAAACTTATTTGAGAGTGATCAAAGTAAAAAATTGTTAAGTTATATACAAACTGATGAGGTATATTTTCAGTCCCTCATTCAACTACCAGATAAATTATTCAAAGATCCTAAATTAGGAAAAGTAATCTTGGTATTACAACGTTCTGGAGACAATGCTGAACAAGCAAAACCTGTCATGTTAGCTAAGGCACCAGAATTAACTGATGGACCTGAAAACAAAAAGTTTGTGACAGAATTGACAGCTTGGATGAAGGCAAATCGTTTATATACTAAGTGATAGCGGTATCTTGTTAATGGCTTTAGGTACACGAAAGTTGTTTATTTGTGATATACTATTTTGAGTTAATAATGAATTCCGTATGGAAAGAGGAGATAAGTGTATATGGCTAAGACAATGGCGATTAATGCTGGATCATCATCATTAAAGTTTCAATTATTTGAAATGCCAGCAGAAACAGTAATTGCAAAGGGACAAGTAGAACGTATCGGTATGAGCGATGCAATTTTTACTTTGAAATTTAATGGGGAGAAAACTGAGCTTGTGCAAGAAATTGCTGATCATGAAGCAGCAATCAACTTGTTGCTTGAGCAATTAAAAGCACATGAAGTTATCGCAGACCTTACAGAAATTACTGGTGTTGGTCACCGTATTGTTGCTGGTGGTGAGTGGTTCAACAAGTCAGTTATTGTTGACGATGAGGCTCTTGACAAGATAGAACGTTTAGCTGCATATGCACCATTGCATAATGCATCAGAAGCATTGGGAATTCGAGTATTCCAAAAGTTGCTACCAAATGCTACTTCAGTTGCTGTATTTGATACGGCTTTCCACCAATCAATGCCTAAGAAGAATTACCTATATGCTTTGCCATATGAGTATTACACAAAGTATGGTGCACGTAAGTACGGTGCACACGGAACATCACACTTGTATGTTGCACAACGTACTGCAGCAATGCTTGGTAAGAAATTAGAAGATATGAAGTTGATTACTTTGCACTTAGGTGCTGGTGCATCAATTACTGCTATCAAGGATGGTAAGTCATATGATACGTCAATGGGATTCTCACCATTAGCTGGTGTCATGATGGCTACTCGTACAGGGGATGTTGATCCTTCTCTTGTTTACTACATCCAAAATCGTGAAGGTTTGTCAAACGATGAGATGCTTGACGTTTTGAACAAAAAGTCAGGATTATTAGGAGTATCAACGATTTCTTCTGATATGCGTGACTTGGAAGCTGTTTCAGATACTAATGACCATGCAGCACTTGCATTGGAAATCTTTATCGATCGCGTGGTTCGTTACATCGGTCAATACTATGTTGAACTTGGTGGTGTTGATGCATTGACATTTACTGCTGGTATTGGTGAGAACGATGCAGCTGTCCGTGAAGAAATCATCAAGCGTTTAGGATTCATGGGTATCAAAATCAATGCAGAAAAGAACGCATCACGCGATGACGAAGTTATTTTGTCAACAAATGATTCAACTGCAGCAGTTTTGAAGGTTGCTACTGACGAAGAAGTTATGATTGCGCGCGATGTTCAAGCATTGCAAGCTAAGCAATAACAAATAATTTCAATATAATAATATATGAAAGCTGGAACTATTGTGGTTCTGGCTTTTTATTTGGTAATTAGTTAAACCACCATTAGGTCGATTGCATGAATTCTGGTAAAATAAATTAAGTGACTAATTACTTTGACGAAAGATTAGGAAGGAGAAAGTTTATGTACGCGCGAGTAATTGTTGATGTACCGACAATGCAAACCAACCAGCCATATACCTATCAAATTCCGAGTCTTTTTTCAGAAGTGCTTGTACGAGGTATGCGTGTGGTTGTTCCCTTTGGTAAGGGTAACCGATTAGTACAAGGTTTTGTGACTGAAATTGTTGATGAAGCAGAGAAAACTGACAAATTAAAAGATATCATGCAGATTGTTGAATTAGAGCCAGTCTTAAATGATGAGCTGTTACAGTTAGCAATTTGGGTTGCAAATTATAACTTTGCGTTTCGTATCAGTGTGTTGCAAACGATGTTGCCAAACGTGATGCGTGCCAAATATAGCAAGGTGTTGCGACTCGTTGAACCAGATGGTTTGGACGACTTACCAGAAATCAAAGCTTTGTTCATTGATCGTGATGAGGTGCCTTTTGATACTGATAATGTTGATATGGCGCTAGTGCCTACTTTATTGAAATTACAAAAACAGCGCGTGCTTGAAATTGGTTACGTTGTAAAAAATCGAGCAAAAGTTAAAAAAATTAATGCTTTGAAGCCGATAAAATCAGTAGAATTTTATGAAAAACAACGATCACAATTACGCCCATCTGCAGTGAAACAGGCGCGACTACTTTCTTACCTGATACAATCACCACGATTATTTGTTCCAGTTAAAGAAGTGATCAAGTCGTACCAATTAGATTATGCATCGGTCAAACAAGCAGAAAGTAAGGGATGGCTCATTCAGAAACCGCTGGAGTCATACCGAATTCCAAAACTTAGTACCCCTGTAAATAAAACACAACCTTTAACTTTAAATGCGGAGCAACAGGAAGCCTATACAAATATTGCAAATAATATTTCACAAAATGATACCAAAACCTTCTTGTTGGAAGGGGTGACAGGTTCTGGAAAAACGGAAATATATCTACAGACAATCGCAAAAGCATTGACTGTAGGACAAACAGCATTAATGTTAGTACCTGAAATTACTTTGACACCACAAATGGTGCGTCGCGTAAAAAGTCGCTTCGGTGATGATGTTGCCGTCATGCATTCGGGATTATCTGATGGCGAGCGCTATGATGAATGGCGACGTGTACAACGGTCAGAGGTGCATGTAGTGGTTGGTGCAAGATCAGCAGTTTTTGCACCCCTTAAAAGCATTGGCCTTATTATCATTGATGAGGAACATGAATCATCGTACAAGCAAGATGAAAATCCGAGATATCACGCACGAGATGTTGCGCAATGGCGTGCAAAATACCATCATGCAACCTTGGTTTTGGGATCAGCAACGCCATCATTAGAAAGCCGTGCACGTGCGCAAAAAGGTGTTTATCAATTATTAACATTAAACCATCGTGCTACGAATAGTACATTACCAGAAACAAATGTCGTTGATATGAGAGAGGCTATTAAACAAGGTGGCGATGATGTTTTTTCACCACAATTGTTAGCGGCTGTTAAAAATCGTTTGGCTAAAAAGGAACAAATTGTCCTGATGTTAAACCGTCGTGGCTATGCTAATTTTTTAGTTTGTCGTGAATGTGGTTACACACCGCGTTGTGTTAATTGTGATGTTGCATTGACAGTTCATAAAGACATTTCGCGGTTAGTTTGTCATTATTGTGGTTATAGTGAGACTATCCCAACGAAATGTAAAAATTGTGGTTCAACAAGGATTCGCCAGTTTGGGACTGGGACGCAGAAAGTTGCTGAACAGTTGCAGCAACAAATTCCACAGGCACGGGTACTACGTATGGATGTTGATACAACGCGCAAAAAGGGATCAGTTGATCGTTTATTAACTGCTTTTGGTAACCAGGAGGCTGATATCCTATTGGGAACGCAAATGATTGCCAAAGGGTTAGACTTTGCCAATGTTACCTTGGTTGGTGTTTTAAATGCTGATACAACCTTATCATTGCCTGATTTTCGTGCCTCAGAACGTACATTTCAATTACTGACGCAAGTTTCTGGTCGCGCTGGTCGAGGGGATAAAGCCGGCAATGTTATCATGCAGACTTTCAATCCAGATCATTATGCGATTCAATTAGCTAGACAGCAAGATTACGAGGCTTTTTACCACCAAGAAATGACTTTCAGACATGCTTGGCGCTATACGCCATATTATTTTACGGTTCAAATCAAATTTGAACATGAAAAAGTTGATGAATCAGCAAAAGCGGCCTATGAAGTTGCTAATTGGTTGCAGAATATTGTGAACAATGAAACCATTATGCTAGGGCCGGCCACAGGGACGATTCCACGTATAAAAAATAAATATTATTATCGTTTAGTTATTAAATATCGGCATGATGACAAGTTAATGCAGGCGCTTGAAAGTTTAATGCAAAAAGGTCAGCAATTACAAAAAAAAGGGGTTACAATCATGATTGATCGTGAGCCCATTAATTTCATGTAGTTACAGATAATACTGCCTAAATGGTTGATATTATCATACATATAATAAAGGAGTTAAAAGCAATGACAAGTATTGTTTTCATGGGTACACCGGAATTTGCGGCCCCTATTTTACAAAGTTTAATTGATGATTCAGCTTATGATGTACTGGCTGTTTTGACACAACCAGATCGGCCGGTGGGACGTAAGCGTACGCTTAAACCAACACCAGTGAAAGAAGTAGCAGTGGCGGCTAATATTCCTGTATTACAACCAAATAAATTATCTGGTTCGGAAGAAATGGCACAAATTATTTCATTAGCACCCGATTTCATTATTACAGCTGCTTATGGCCAATTTTTACCAACCAAGCTATTAGCTGCTGCTAAAATGGGTGCTATTAATGTCCACGCATCATTACTACCTAAGTACCGTGGTGGGGCACCAATTCACTATGCTGTTTTAAATGGTGATGAAAAGACTGGGGTTACAATCATGTATATGATCAAAGCCATGGATGCGGGAGATATTATTGCGCAAGAAGAATTGCCAATTCTACCTGAAGACACTACTGGTTCACTGTTTGAGAAATTAAGTTTATTAGGTCGTGATTTATTATTAGTTACTTTGCCAAAATTAATTTCAGGGGATGTGACACCTGTACCACAAGATGTTGATAAAGTAAGCTTTTCACCCAATATTCAACCTGAGGAAGAGATTCTTGATTTTACAAAACCAGCTCAAGTTATCCATAATCATGTTAGAGGCTTGTTTCCATTTCCAATTGCCCACACATCAATTAACGGCACGCGGACGAAAATTCAACAAACACATCTGATTGATGAGACGACAGATGCAAAGCCGGGCACGGTTGTGAAAAAAGGAAAGCATGAACTATGGTTGGCGGCTGGCGATGGACATGTAATTGCAATTGATGAATTGCAGCCTGCTGGTAAGCCTAAAATGACAATCACAGCCTATCTAAATGGTCATGCAAATTTTGCAGAGGGAGATCAAGTAATTACTTATGAGTAAAAAAAGTAACCAAAAAATTGCTAATTGGGAATTGACTAACCCTCGTGCTTTATCGGTTCGTGTTTTAGAAAAAGTGCACAATGGGGCATATTCTAATTTGCAACTAGATAGTATGATTAAGCAAGCCAATTTGTCGGAGAAGAACGTTCATCTGTTGACAACGATGGTTTATGGTGTAATCCAACATCGATTAACTTTAGAGTACTGGCTAACACCATTTATTAAGCAACCACAGAAGCTGGATGCCTGGGTGCGTGAGTTATTGTATATTTCATTATTTCAGATGCAATATTTGGATAAAATTCCAGACCATGCAATTTTTGATGAGGCCATTAATATTGCAAAACGTCGTGGCCATGATGGTACGCGAAAGTTTGTTACAGGTGTTTTGCATGCAATCCAAAGGCAAGGTTTGGCCGACTTTGAAGGTATTGAAGAAGAAACGCAACGTTTATCAATCGAAACGTCGCTACCATTGTGGTTAATTGAAACGTTAAATAAACAGCTTGGTTGGTCTAAGACAGTTGCTATTGCATCGGCAATTAATGAAGCGCCAAAGCAATCAGTACGTGTAAACTATGAGCTGACTTCACCAGCAGCGGTGACGAAGTTGTTAGAAGACGATGGGTATCATGTGGCCTCTTCTGAAGTCACTCCTGATGCATTATTGGTTTCTGGTGGTCATGTTGCTGGCTCACAGGCTTTTCAAGATGGTTTGTTAACCCTACAGGATGAATCAGCAATGCTAATGGCTCCCAGTCTGGAGATTATGCCAGATAGTAAAGTGCTTGATGCTGCTGCTGCACCAGGTGGTAAAACGACACAAATTGCAACGTACCTGGACCAAGCACAAGGTGGCCATGTTGTCGCGTTAGACATTCATGATCACAAGGCTAAATTGATTAAAGAAAATGCCGATCGATTACATGTTGCAGACCGCATAGAAACACAAGTTTTGGATGCGCGCAAAGTGAGTGAAAAGTATGAAGATGAGACATTTGATCGCATCTTAGTGGATGCGCCTTGTTCAGGCTTTGGATTGTTACGACGGAAGCCAGAAATTAGGTATGAAAAAACATTACAAGATAGTTACCAATTACAGAAAATTCAACGTGCCATTTTAGAAGCAGTTGCAAGTAAGTTAAAAAAGGGTGGCCGTCTTGTTTACGGTACATGTACAATTTTGCAAACTGAAAATGAAGATGTTATCAATGACTTTTTAGCAAGCCATAGTGAGTTTAAATTAGTGCCTACTAAAACAGTCAATAACTTAGATGTTTTGGATGATCAAGGCATGTTACACGTGTACCCTGATGATTTTCAGTCAGATGGTTTCTTTATAGCGACATTAGTTAAACAATAATAGATTGTAGTGATGAAGGGATGATAAGATATGAAAATAGCATATGCATCTGACACTGGCCGTATGCGTGCCGAAAATCAAGATTATGTCAGTGTTTTTATCAATCAATCAGGTGCGCAGCTAGCTATTGTTGCTGATGGTGTTGGTGGCCAAAATGGTGGGGATGTTGCAGCGACGATGGCTGTTTCCCACATTGGTAATCAATGGCAACAATCAACGATTAACACAGTCGAAACAGCTAAGCAGTGGCTAATTGAACAGGTGAATAATGAAAATGACACAATTGTGAAGATGGCCCAACGTTATCGAACGCTAAATGGTATGGCAACAACTTTAGTGATTGCGGTAATATTGGCAAATCAACTAATAATTGCTAATATTGGTGATTCCAGAGCCTACGTCATTCGGCAACGTCAAATGAGACAATTAACAGTAGATCATAATTTGGCAAATGAATTGTTGCAAGAGGGTGCAATTACAGAAGATGAGGCAGTGACCCATCCTGGACGGCATTTAATTACACGTCAACTAGGTGTAACAGATGATTCAAAACCAGATTTATTTGCAATTAATTTATATCCTGATGACTATGTTTTGATGACGACAGATGGTATGCCGAAACATGTCAGTGACGAAAATATCTTACAAACGGTTTTATCAGCTAATGATATTGCTGATGCGGTTACGAAGTTAATTACAAGTACAAATAATGCTGGCGGATCAGACAATGTGACTGTACTTATTGGTCACCAAGAAAGTGAGGACTACTAAATGCGAATAGATCAATTAATTGGTGAACGATATCGCATTGTAGAACCACTTGGCGAAGGTGGTATGGCTAACGTTTATCGTGCGCATGATATTATTTTAGATCGAGATGTGTCGTTAAAGCTGATGCGTTTGGACATGCGAGATGATGAGGCTGTTCGTCGTCGTTTCAATAATGAAATTGCTGCGACATCAGCTATCTTGCACCCAAATATTATTCAAGTATACGATTATGGTGAGGAAGGTGGCTCACAGTATTTAGTAACTGAGTTTGTTTCAGGAATGGATTTAAAACGCTATATTGCAGAAAATTGGCCGATTCCAGTTAGTCGGATCGTTGATATTATGCAAGAGATTCTGGCTGGAATAGCAGTTGCCCATCAAGCTGGGATTATTCATCGCGATTTAAAACCGCAAAATATTTTAATCAGTAATGAAGGCGAAGCAAAAATTTCAGATTTTGGAATTGCTAGAGCACAGACATCATTTGGTATGACGCAAACAAATACAGCAATTGGGTCTGTCCATTATATGGCGCCTGAACAGGTTCGTGGTGAAGTTGCTTCTAATCGTAGTGATATTTATTCATTAGGAATTATGCTGTATGAAATGATTACCGGACATGTACCATTTGAAGGTGAAACGGCGGTTGCAATTGCCGTTAAGCACGCTCAAAATCCAATGCCATCGGTAAGAGAGGTCGATCCACGTGTGCCACAGGCGTTGGAAAATGTTATTTTCAAAGCAACAGCTAAAAGCCCGATGAGCAGATATACTTCAGCCCAAGCGATGTCAGATGATTTAGAGACTGTCTTGTCACCAAACCGAATCAATGAACCAGTTTGGCATGATCCTAATGATGCTGAGGAAGATGATACTGAGACCAAAGTTATTCCGTTGGCACAAATTAAGGAAGTGGCGAGTCAACGACCAGCTGAAACGAAAAAACCTGAACCACTTGTAAAAGAAAATCATGTAGACGCTAGTAAAAAGAAGCAACAATCTGCTGCTAAATCTAAAAACAAACGGCGTCGCCGATATATATGGTTAGCGTTACTAGCACTGGTGATTATAATTGGTGGCTTTGGTGTCTATGGTGCAATGCAACCAGATAATGTTCATGTTTCTGATGTACGCGGTATGACACAAGCGAATGCTGAAAAGACTTTGGATGAAGACGGGTTAAAGATGGGTGATATTACGACGAAGCATTCAAGTGATGTTGATCGTGGTAAGGTCATTCAAACTAAGCCAAAGGTCGGTAAAACAGTGGCAGCAAATTCAGTGATTGACTTAGTTGTTTCTAACGGACCAGCCAAAGTACGCTTTGGTGATTACGTCAATGAAAAGTACAGTACAGTTAGCGACAGACTAGAAGATAAAGGCTTTACAGTCACGAAAAAGGAAGAAGCCAGTGACACGGTACCAAAGGGCTACATTGTGTCACAAAACGTGGATGCAGAAGACAGTGTGGTACCAAGCAAAACTAAGGTAAAATTCAAAGTCTCAACTGGTCCAAAGAGCTATACGGTACCTAATTTTACTGGTAAGGCCCAAAGTACAGTTAGTGCCTGGGCGCAAAGTAATGGCGTATCAGTTGATTTTAATAGTGTTTATTCAAATAGTATTCCAGCTGGCTATGCCGTTTCGCAATCAATGACACCGGGTAGTAAGCTGACTAAAAGTGATGTCTTGCTAGTGACGATTTCAAATGGTCCAAATGAGGCATCTCATTCATCAAGTAGCGAATCAAAATTATCAAGCAATAATGATGATAGCAGTAGCGAGAGCGAAAGTGATAGTGATAGTGGACGCGAGAGTAGTAGTTCATCGCAAAATAGTTCATCAAGCAGTGAGTCTGAGGATACGACGTCTGATTCAACTAGTGAACCAGAATCAGAGAGTTCGCAATCATCTAGTTCATCATCAGAGTCAGATTAGTTAAATTAGATAGGAGTTTAGATGGCAGAATATCATGGACAAATTCAGCTAGCATTAGCGGGCTTTTATGATGTCTTAACAGCAGAGGGCAAAACTTTTCGAACCCGTGCGCGGGGAAATTTTCGTAAAAAATCCTTAAAACCATTGGTGGGTGATTGGGTCACTTTTAGTGCTGAAACAGCTACAGAAGGGTACATTCTTTCTATTGACGAACGAAAGAATAGTATTGTCCGTCCGCCAGTGGCTAATGTTGATCAAGTAATTATTGTTACGGCAGTGAAAATGCCGGATTGGTCAAGTAATTTGTTGGATCGTCAACTTGTCGCACTTGAAGAGAAAAGTATAGAACCAGTTATCTATTTTACGAAAACTGATTTACTGAATAGTGAAGAAAAAAAGATGTTTGCTACGATTGCTGATGGTTACCGTCAGATTGGTTATCAAGTTATCTTACCAGAAGAGGCTTTTGATGAAACGAGTCTTGATCAGGTTGAGCAGCTACTAGCAGATAAATTAACTGTTTTAATGGGACAAACTGGTGCTGGAAAAAGTACGCTACTGAATCATATTTCACCAGCGCTTAATTTAGCTACTGGTGAGGTATCACAGGCGTTGAGTCGTGGTCGTCATACGACTCGCCAAGTTGCATTAATTAATTTGTTTGGTGGCTTTGTAGCCGATACACCAGGTTTTTCAGCCTTTGAAGTTTTTGATATGCCTGCCCGCGAATTGGGACAGTATTTTCGAGACTTCAACCATTTTTCAAGTAACTGTCGATTTCGAGGTTGTGTTCATTTGAATGAGCCTGGTTGTGCAGTTAAAGAAGCTGTGGCTGAAGGGAAAATTATGGCTAGCAGATATGAGAATTATAAATTATTTTATGATTTGATTGCGGGTCGACGCCCGGTTTATAATAAACATGATAAAAAACATTAGTAGTACTTTTAAAGAGGGTAAAAATTATGACAATTAAAGTTGCACCATCTATTTTAGCTGCGGATTACTTGAATTTAGCCCATGATGTAGCATTAGTGGAAAATGCAGGGGCCGAGTTATTACACATTGATGTGATGGACGGTTCATTTGTACCAGCTATCGCCTATGGACCAAATTGGGTAAAAGCATTGCGTAAAGTAAGTAATATGACACTGGACGTTCACTTAATGGCCGTTGAACCTGAACGCTATATTGATGAGTTTGCGGCTGCTGGTGCAGATATTATTGGTGTGCATTATGAAGCAACGAACCATATTCATCGTGCATTGCAACAAATTAAAGGCCATGGTATCAAAGCAGAAGTTGTCATTAACCCCGGTACAGCAGTTTCTTTGATTGAACCAGTTTTGTATATGGTTGATCAAGTATTGGTAATGACTGTTAACCCTGGGTTTGGTGGTCAAAAGTTCCTACCTGAAATGATCGAGAAAATCGCTACTTTGGATCAAATTAAACGTGAAAAGGGCTATGATTTCGACATTGAAATTGATGGTGGTGCTAATGATGAAACGACTAAGATGGCTTATGACGCCGGCGCAACGGTAGCAGTAGCTGGTTCTTATGTTTATGATAAAGTGGATCCTGCAGCCAAGATTGCAAAATTGAAGGAAGTTACGGCTGACTAATGAAACGAATACGTTTGTTGATTGGTGGACCAGTAACAGAATGGCCAGATGATTTAAAAAGCGGGCGACTTGCCGGACCATGGGCGGCTGCAGACCGTGGGTCCTTGCGCTTGTTGAATTTGGGACAAATTCCAATTTTAACAGTTGGCGATTTTGACTCCGTAACTACGGAAGAACAACAAAAGTTAGTTGATCAATTACCTAAAATTGTTAGTGTTAAGCCTGAAAAGGATGACACGGATACCGAATTATTGTTAAGTCTGGTTGAAAAAAATTACCAACCAGACGAAATTGAAATTTATGGTGCAACGGGTGGTCGTATAGATCAATTATTATCGAATATTTGGATTTTTACGCAACCACGTTTTTCAGCCATTGTTGAAAAAATTACGATAATCGATCGAATTAATCGCATTTCATTCTTTTTACCAGGTGAGCATACGATTGAAAAAGAGCCAACGATGAAGTATCTTGGTTTCATGCCATTAACACCAGTTAGTGGTTTGACGTTAGACGATGAAAAATACCGATTAACTAACTGGTCAGGAAATCCATTTTCGTTTTCTTCAAATGAGTTTGACGGTACAGTTAACCATTTTTCTTTTAAAAGTGGTATCGTGGCTGTTATCCAAAGCCGAGACTTAATTGGGCAAACTGCTGATCAGTAAAAAAACTGTAAAGTAAAAATACTTTACAGAAAACCCTTGCTTATTGTGTAAGGGTTTGGTATTATTATTCAAGTAAATAAAAGCACTGAATTTAAAAGAGCTTAAGATTGGAGGGTAAACATATGGCAGTTGATGTAGTCAATGGAAAGCGTACTCGTTTTAGTAAGCAACGTTCACACGCCCTTAACTCAAGTAATCGTAGCTGGAAGCCTAACTTGCAAAAAGTAACGGTTAAGATTAACGGTTCAGCACCTAAGAAGGTGTACCTATCAGCTCGTACTTTGAAGGCTGGTTTGAAGAACGGTTCAATTGAGCGTGTATAAGATAAAAAGCTGCCGTTTGGTAGCTTTTTTCTTTTATACGGCATAAAAATGATTGCGGCGATTACTAGCCGGTACTAATGCCAAGCTTGTGGTAGAATAGTATTAGCTTTATATGGAGGTCATTCTAATGGCAGTAAAGATCCAAACAGCACAAGGTGCTATTGAAATTGAAAATGACGTCATTGCAACGATTGTAGGTGGGGCAACAACTGATAACTATGGTGTTGTCGGTATGGCTAGTCAAAATCCGTTGCGTGATGGTGTGAATCAGATATTGAACGGTGATAACTTCTCAAAGGGTGTTGTTGTTCGCCAACAAGATGGTGGTGTCACGGTAGATGTTCATATTATTGTTGGATATGGCATGAAAATTTCCGAAATTTCTAAGAGTGTACAATCACGTGTTAAAAATGATTTGAACGTTATGTTAGGCATTGTTGCTAGTGAGGTAAATGTGACGGTTCAAGGCGTACGTATGCTAGGGGATTAGCCTGGTTATAAGGAGTTAAATACTGTGGAAGTTGTAACGACAATTACCAACGATGAGTTTGGTAAAATGATTAACGCAGCAGCGGATGCGTTAAAAAATAATGCGGAAAAAATAAATAAATTGAATGTTTTCCCCGTTCCTGACGGAGATACAGGAACCAATATGACTTTGTCGATGGCTAGTGGTGCCGAGTACGAACGTAATGAAAATGATACCCATCTCGGTAAGTTAGCTCAAGCAACGGCAAAAGGTCTATTGATGGGAGCTCGTGGAAACTCGGGAGTTATTTTGTCTCAAATATTCCGTGGTTTTGCGGCTAAAATTGCTGATAAGCAAACGTTGTCAGCTCGTGATTTAGCGGATGCCTTGATGGGTGGTGCTGAAACAGCTTATAAAGCTGTTATGAAGCCAACTGAAGGAACTATTTTAACAGTTATTCGTGAGGCCGCTTCAGCCGCAAATCAGACAGCGAAAAAAACTGATGATGCTACCCAGGTCTTGGGTGATGCATTAGAGGCAGCTGAAAAAGCTCTTGCCTCAACGCCAGAATTATTGCCAGTTTTAAAAGAAGTTGGTGTTGTTGATTCTGGTGGTCAAGGACTAGTGATTGTTTTGAGTGCTTTTTACGCCGTATTGTCTGGTCAAGAAGTAAAAACCGAGTTAGACAATGCTAATCTTGATGCGATGGTTCTTTCATTACACAACGCTGGTGTGCAAGGTGAATTGAATCCAGAAGATATCCAGTATGGTTACTGTACTGAAATTATGGTGGATATTGCTAAGGGAACGACCTATAATCAGAAATTTGATTATGATACATTTTATAATCATCTTGCTGGTTTGGGTGACTCATTACTTGTCATTAACGATGATGATGTTGTCAAAGTTCACGTTCATACAGAGGACCCAGGTGATGTTATTAACTGGGGAACCCAATTTGGGTCACTACGTAAAGTTAAAGTAGATAATATGCGTAATCAGCAAGCTGAAGCAGCTAGTGTTGCAGCTGAACAAAAGTCTCAATCAGCTGATGAAGGTAGTGAAAATGGCCCTGAAATAGCAATTATTACAACTGCTGCAGGGGAAGGTATCAAAGAAATTTTCGCTTCTGCAGGAGCAACTGTCATTATTGATAGTAAACAAGCACCTGCAACACAAGATTTGTTGCAGGCCATTAAAGATAGTCATGCGGCAAGTGCAATTATATTGCCTAATGATGGTAATATCTTTATGGCAGCTGAACAGGCTGTTTCTCTAGCCGATGTACCTGTTAAAGTCGTGAAAACGAAGACGATTCAACAAGGATTGACAGCGCTTGTTCTAGGATATGACCAATTGAAGTCACTTGATGAGAACGAAGCAGCTATGTCTGCAATGATTCCTGAAGTTAAGTCTGGATCGGTGACGACTTCTGTTCGTGATACAACGATTAATGGGTTATCTATCCAAGCTGGGGATGCCATTGGTCTATTAGACGGCGAAATCGTTGTTGCAGTTCCCGATGCAAATGTTGATCAAGCTGCGTCAGAATTGTTGGCAAAAATGGTCGATGAAGATTCAGAAGTGGTTACGATTTATTATGGTCAGGATGCAACAGCTAATGCAGCTGAAGCGCTACAGACAGCTGGTGAAGCACTAGATGATGAATTAGAATTTGAAATTCATGATGGTGGTCAACCACTATACCCAATTTTGCTATCAGTTGAATAGTGATCTAATGTGTTATTCAGTTTAAATGCACAATAAAAAACATGTCAGAATTTATTTAAAAGGTCTTTGGTGCATAAGTTACTAAGGACCTTTTAGTCGTTTAGTCAGAAAGGAGGGGGAATATGCCAAGCTTAATGGATAGTATTGCAGAATTGTCAGGTGTTGGTCCAAAACGTGAACAAGCCCTTAACAAATTGGGTGTGTTTACAATTGATGATTTATTAACGTATTATCCAAGGCGTTACAATGATTTAGCACAAAAATTACCTTCTGAAACGCTGGATGGCGAAAAAGTAACGTTTAAAGGCTTGGTCACGTCCCCGCCAGTTGTTAGCCGGATGGGGTTTAAAAAGACACGCTTAACCTTTAGGCTAACGGTATCGCATGATACGATTCAAATTTCTTTTTTTAACCAGCCTTGGTTAAAGAAAAATATTGTGGTTGGTGAAGAAGTTGCGGTTTATGGCACGTATAGTAAGACTCATCAAAGTTTATCGGCTATTAAAATCATGCCTAAAAACAACGAAAATGAGTTAGAAGCTATTTATCCTTCTTCAAAGGAGATAAAGGCAGGTACGATTAAAGATTTAGTCTTTCAGGCCTTAGGTAAATATGGTGACTTACTGACACAGGAAATTGTGCCAGCAGATATTCGACGTAGATACCGCTTATTGAATTATCACGATACCATTTTTGGTATGCATGCACCTGATGATGAAATCATGGCCGAAAAAGCGCGTCGTACTGCATCGTTTATGGAATTTTTTGTTTTTCAAATGCGGTTGCAAGTTATCAAACAGATGGATCGACAAAATCAAGGACGTTCAGTGGACTTTGATAACCAAAAGTTAAAGGCGTTTATTAAGACTTTGCCCTTTGAATTAACAACTGCACAAAAAAAGGTCGTCAACGAAATTGTGCGTGATATGCGAAGACCTGTACATATGAATCGTTTGCTACAAGGTGATGTCGGGTCAGGAAAGACAGTTGTTGCTGCACTAGCGATGTACGCAACGATTACTGCTGGGATGCAGGCAACTTTAATGGCTCCAACTGAAATTCTGGCACAACAACATGCGCGCACGATAGGAAATTATTTTAATCCAAATGAAGTTCGCGTCGAAATATTAACAGGGGCGACTAAAGCGGCAGCTCGGCGACAAATATTATCAGATTTAGCGGATGGTGATATTGATATTTTGATTGGAACACATGCGTTGATTCAACCAGATATTGCGTTTCACAATCTTGGCCTGGCAGTTATCGATGAACAGCATCGTTTTGGTGTGCAGCAACGGGCAACCCTGCGAAAAGTAGGAGTCAACCCAGATATTTTGGCTATGACTGCGACACCGATTCCACGAACTTTAGCTATTACAGCATATGGTGAAATGGATGTGTCGATTATTGATCAATTACCAGCCGGTCGTAAACCAATTAAAACGTATTGGTTACGTCATAATAAATTCGAAAAGGCTATTCAGTTTGTTAAAGAGCAGCTAGCGACGGGTGCCCAAGCTTATGTTGTGACACCCTTAATTGAGGAATCTGAAACGTTGGATGTTCAAAATGCGCAAGCGGTTTATGAAGAACTGTCGGCCTACTTTTCTCCTAAGTTTAACGTTGGTTTATTACACGGACGGTTATCGAATGAAGAAAAAGATAGTATTATGGCAGCGTTTAAAGCGAACCAATTTCAGGTTTTGGTGGCAACAACCGTGATTGAAGTTGGTGTTGATGTGTCAAATGCAACCATGATGTTGATTCTGGATGCTGATCGATTTGGCTTATCGCAACTGCATCAATTACGTGGTCGAGTTGGGCGTGGTGAACGGCAAGCATATACTTTCTTAGTAAGCGACCCCAAAACTCAGTATGGTATTGATCGTATGGAAGCGATGGTTGAGACGACCGACGGGTTCGTCTTAGCTCAAGAGGACTTAGAATTACGTGGTGCAGGTGATGTTTTAGGAAATCGTCAATCAGGTGTACCAGAGTTTAGAGTTGGTGACCCCATTGCTGACTTGGCTATGATGAACGTTGCCCAGGAAGAAGCGATTGAAATTGTTTCACAGCCTGATTGGGATAAATCATCAGAGATGGCCGGATTAGCTGAAATGTTATCAGAAACAATGGGTCGATATAGTAATTTTGATTAAAAGTTACTTTATATTTTTACCAGAAAGATAAAATGTGTTACATTTTATAGTATTGCAATTATAAAAAGAAATAAATCCGTGAGGGAGTCAATTATGTATAAAATTGCTGTTGATGCAATGGGTGGAGACAATGCACCCGAAGCGATCGTAGCTGGTATTGAACAAGCACGTGATAAAATGCCGGATACAGAATTTTTGCTATTTGGTCAATTAGATAAAGTAAAGCCATTAGTGAAAAATGAAGAACGTTTGACGTTAATACAATCTGATGAAGTCGTAGAGATGGGTGAAGAACCAGTTAAAGCCATTCGTCGTAAAAAGCAAAGCTCTTTAGTTATGGCAGCACAAGCTGTTAAAGATGGGGAAGCAGAAGCGATCTTTTCAGCCGGAAATACTGGTGCCTTACTAGCGGTCGGTATTTTCACGGTAGGTCGGATACGCGGCATTGACCGTCCAGCGCTATTGACAGTTTTACCAGCGCTTGATGGTCCACATGATGCCTTTGCTATGATGGACGTTGGTGCGAATGCTGAAAACCGCTCAACTCATTTATATCAATATGGTATTTTAGGCTCATTCTATGCGCAAGAGGTTCTAGGGTATGATAATCCGCGTGTTGGACTATTGAATAATGGTGCCGAAGAAGATAAGGGTGATCCAATTCATAAAGAAGCACATCAACTGTTAAAGCATGGTGCATCACAGTCTTATTTGAATTTCGTAGGAAATGTAGAATCTCGTGACCTGCTACAAGGTCCAGCAGATGTTGTGGTTGCCGATGGATTTTCAGGTAATGCAGCTTTGAAGGCAACTGAAGGAACAGCTCTTGCAATGCTACGCTTAATTAAGCATGCTATTCTAGACGGTAATGTCAAAACTAAATTAGCTGGATTAATGTTGAAACCAGCCATGAAAGACATTCAGTCACAGTTAGACTATTCGCAACATGGTGGAGCAGTCGTTATTGGAGTTAAAGCACCAGTTGTTAAAACTCACGGTTCGGCTGGGCCTAGTGCAGTTGCCAACACAATGGGACAGATACATACTATGTTAGAAACTGACCTTGTTTCAAAGACAGAGGCATTTGTTGCAGAGCATAAGTCTGATTTGTCAAAATCGGCTGAGTAGATTAGACGTTGCGATAAAAATAAGATACGCTTAGGATAAATGATTTAAGAATAGGAAGTAGTTATCATGGAACGACAGGAAATTTTAGATAAGGTAATCACATTAGTTGCTGATCATTTTGAATTAGATCCAGCTAGTATAACTGGTGAAACTAACTTAACAAAAGATATTGATGCAGACTCAATTGACTTTGTTGAATTAGTCTTAGAAATGGAAGACGAATTTGGTGCTGAAATTTCAGACGAGGACGCCGAAAAGTTAATTACAGTTAATAATACTGTTGATTACATTGCAGCACGCGCTAAGTAAATTTGTTAATTGTCATATTAAAATAGGCAATAGCATATAAACTGAGGTAGAAGAAATTCTATCTCAGTTTTTTTACTAAAAAATAATATAGGTAATTAATGTCTGGTATAATAGAAAGGTGTATATATAAAAGAAGGTAGGACTATGTTTAAACAATTACAAGCAGACTTAGCAAAAGAACACCACATTCATTTTAATGACTTAAAGTTGTTGGAAGAAGCGCTAACACAAGCAAACTATATCAATGAGCACCCGGGTTACACTGGGGGCGATTATCAACGTCTTGAGTTTTTAGGAGACGCTATTATGCAACAATCCACGGCGGTCTACTTATTTAAACGTTTTCCAAACTGGGATGAAGGTCGATTGACAGAGTTGAGGATTTCAATGGTCCAAACAAGGGCGTTCGCAGCTTTGTCACGTGAGTTGCATCTAGATCGTTATGTGCAATTAGGTCGTGGAGAAGAATTATCTGGGGCCCGAAATCGAGATTCATTGTTAGAAGATTTATGGGAAGCATTCATCGGTGCTTTGTTCTTAGATCAAGGACAAAAAGTTGTTATGGACTTTTTGAAAGAAATTATGTTTGTCAAGATTGATGAAGGTTTCTATGATCAATTTGTAGATTATAAATCTAAATTACAAGAATTTTTGCAACGACATGGAACAGTTAAAATTTCTTATGAAAAGCTTGATGAGCGAGCTATTTCTAATAATGAACAAGTCTTTACGATACAAGTATCCGTTGATGGTAAACCATTAGCAACTGGTGAAGGTAAATCTACCAAGGACGCTGAAAAAGCGGCTGCCCGAAAAGCTTACCAAACTTTAATGAACAACTAGGACTATGAAATGAAATTAAAAACTTTGGAAATAACTGGTTTTAAGTCGTTTGCTGAACGAACTAAAATTGAATTTATGCCAGGTATTACCGGGGTTGTCGGCCCCAATGGATCAGGAAAATCAAATATTATTGAAGCAATTCGCTGGGTAATGGGTGAACAGTCTGCCAAGGGATTACGCGGTGATAAAATGGCCGATGTTATTTTTGGTGGTACGTCAGAAAGGGCGCCTTTAAATCGTGCTGAAGTTGCGATAACTTTTGATAATACTGACCATTATTTAAATTCAGATTATTCAGAAATCACAATCACACGAACGTTATACCGCAATGGTGATTCAAACTATCAAATCAATGGGGTTCAGGTACGGCTGAAGGACATTCATGAATTGTTTATGGATTCAGGGCTAGGCCGTGAAAGCTTTTCTATTATTTCACAAGGGCGTGTTGAAAGTATTTTTAGCGCGAAACCAGTTGAACGACGCAGTATTATTGAAGATGTTGCGGGTGTTTATAAATATAAACAAAATAAAGATAAAGCAGAAAAAGAACTAGGCGATGTCCATGATAATTTAACGCGTATTACAGATATTTTGTATGAATTACAAGGACGCGTTGAACCATTGGCGCAAGAATCAGCAAAAGCGCAAGATTATTTAACAACCAAAGCCTCTTATGATCAGTTGGATCAATCACGAATTGTGCTTGAGTTACTTGATTGGTATCAAGAAAAAGATGAGTTAACGACCAAATTAACAACAGTTCAAGATGACTATGATACGCAACAAAAGGTTGTGAATACTAAGAAAAAAGGGCTGGAAAAATTTAGGCAAGAACAAATTGCGTTAAATGAAAAACAACAAAAACTGCAAGAAGTCTTGTTAGAAAGTATCAAGCAAGTTGAACAATTGACTGGTGAACAAAATTTGCAGTCAGAACGTCTTAAAAATCGAACTGAAACAATGACTGACTTAAATAATCGTTTAACAGTAGCAACTGAGCGTTTAACTTCACTTGATGAAACATATCAAACATGTTTACAAGAGCTAACGGATCAGCAGGCTAAGTATACGCATTATCAACAAGCAATCCAGCAAGCAACTGATAGTCATCCGCGAACTAAATTAGCAAAGCTCAATACCACTATTGAGCAAGTTCGTCATGATTTAGTTGCTATTATGCAAGATTTAACGAGTGCTAAAAATGAGCAGAATTATTTAGCTCAAGAAAACCAACGTAGTGATGCAGAATCATTACGACTACGCCAACGCCAAGCGAAAATCGATCAACGGTTAGCTGATGCGAACAGTCTGGTTGAAGAGCAAAATCAACATGTTGATCAGACAGAGAAAACATTAACCGAGGCTCAAAGGTCATTTGAAGAACTTAAGAAAAAAGGCCAAGAGTTGGAGCAACAACGTAATACTGAGCGACAAGCTTGGTTTACAAAGATGGAGCAGGAACAACGGTTAAGTACACGTTTGCAATCGTTACAACACTTATCAGAAAATTACGATGGTTATTATCAAGGTGTTAAGAACTTGATGAAGGCGCAACAGCAATTTGAAGGCATTCAAGATGTTATTGCGAACTTGATTTCGGTTGATGATCAACACCGGGTTGCCATTGAAACAGCATTAGGATCAGCATTGCAACATGTTGTTGTTCAAAATGAACAGGCTGGAAAGTCGGCCATTCAATATTTGGCTAAACATCGTTTAGGGCGGGTTACTTTTTTGCCACAAACGACCATTAAAGCACGTCAGTTACCTGATTATCAGATAGCAACGGTTCAGAACCTACCTGGATTTGTGGGGGTTGCATCAAGCTTAGTGACAACAGCAGCGGCCTATCAAAATATTATTGCGAACCTATTAGGAACCACAGTGGTTGTTACCGATATGTCAGCAGCTATTCCGATGGCTAAGCAATTAAAACATCGTGTCCGTTTAGTTACTTTGGATGGACAAATCATGAATGCTGGTGGATCAATGACCGGAGGAGCCACGCGTCAGCATGGTAATGGTTTACTTTCGCAAAAAACTGAAATCGACCAATTAACGAAACAAGAGTCTGAATTACATCAGGCTACGCTGGCTCTAGAACAGCAAGTTAAACAAATCGATCAGCAGCTTAAGGAAGTTACAGAAGCGTTCAATCAACAGCAGGCACGAGTGTTATCAGCTAACGAAGAATGGCAAAATAATAAGGCTAATTTACAATTAGCAAAATCAACGCTCAAACAAGTCAAAAAGGAGCAGGCTGCGTTACAATATGACTATCAGTTGGCTGCTGATTCTCAGCACAAGAAAGCATCTGTTGATCAAAACGAACAGTCTATTGCTGAGTTGTCTGCGCAACAACAAAAATTGCAACAGAATTTGGATGACTATTTGCGGCAACGGTCGGACCTGGAATTTGAGATTGCACAAGCAGATCAGCAAATCAGTGACTTCAAATCAGCTTTTGCTAAAGCTGAGGCAACGTTATCTTCATTGACTACTCGAAAAAAAGACTTACTTGAGCAGAAAAATGCTGAACAAGATCAGGTTAAAACCATTCAGCGGCAAATTACTGATTTGAAGCAAGATAAGAATGATGTTCAAAAACGTTTGGCACAACAACTAAAAGATGTGCAACAACAGAAAATGACCGCCGAACAGGATTTGGAAACGCTAAAATTTGAGTTACAGCAAGTTCAGGAGCAATATGATACAACGAACAGTGAATTAAGTATTATCCAAGATACAGTTAGTGAAATGCTGACGAAGATTTCGCAATACAATGGTCGTTTGGGTGAACTCCGATCATCTATTAATACTAATGAACAGTTGCTAGAAACAACTTATGACACGTCATTTGAGTTTGCAAAATCTGAGATGTTAAATCTTGACATTGCGACAATTAGGACAAAGTTGAAATTGTTAAAACAAGGCTTGGATGAAATTGGTCATGTTAATTTGAATGCTATCGATGAGTATAAAACTGTTAAAGAACGGTATGATTTTCTGACACAACAAAAGCAAGACCTAATTGCGGCTAAAGATAATTTACAAGAGACAATGTCCGAGATGGATACGGAAGTGATTACACGATTCCAATCAACATTTGATGCAATTGCAGAACAGTTTGCTAAAATCTTTGTTAAGATGTTTGGTGGCGGGCAAGCCTCATTGGTCCTAACAGACCCAGAACATTTATTAACCACTGGTATTGATATTAAGGCGCAACCACCTGGAAAAAAGTTCCAACAAATGAGCTTGTTATCAGGCGGTGAAAAAGCGCTAACCGCAATTAGCTTATTATTCGCAATTCTTGCGGTTAGGCCAGTGCCTTTTGCAATTCTTGATGAAACTGAAGCTGCGTTAGACGAGGCGAATGTTGATAGATTTGCACGTTATCTTCATGAAGTAAACCATCGTACACAGTTTATTGTCATCACCCATCGAAAAGGAACTATGACGGAAGCAGATGTGCTTTACGGTGTAACAATGCAAGAGCCAGGAGTCTCAACCATGGTTTCAGTTAATTTGACTGATCTGGATGAAACACTGGTAGAAAACTAGGGGGATATGAATAATCATGGGATTATTTGATTTTTTTAAAAAGAAGCCAGTCAAACAAGTTGAAGTTGAAATCTTATACCCCAGTAATTGGGAAAATGGGATGCCACCAGTAAAAGTTGTCGCTGTTGAAATATTACAACCAACACCTGGGGAAGCAATTGACATTGAGTTGCCCAAGGCCGATACTACGGAAACAGAAACAGAAACAGAAACAGAAACAGAAACAGAAACAGAAACAGAAACAGAAACAGAAACAGAAACAGAAACAGAAACAGAAACAGAAACAGAAACAGAAACAGAAACAGAAACAGAAACAGAAGATGATAGTGAAAAACTAGATACTGGTCTACAAAAGACTAAGAAGACTTGGTCTGAACGTTGGAATGCCTTTATGGCCAATTTTCGCTCAGTCGATGAAGACTTCTTTGACGACTTAGAAGAAACACTAATTGGTGCCGATGTTGGTGCGCAAACAGCATTACAATTAACAGATGAATTACGCGATGAAGTTAAATTACAAAACGCTAAAAGTAAGCAAGAAATTTCTGAGGTAATTATTGACAAGCTGGTTGATCTATATCGTAGCCAGGGAATTAATGAAGATGCCTCAATGCACTTTGCACCTGAAGGACCAACTGTGATTTTGTTGGTCGGTGTTAATGGTGTTGGTAAAACGACCACAATTGGGAAACTATCTGCTTATTATAAGCGGGCCGGTAAAAAAGTTGTTTTGGCGGCTGCCGATACATTTAGAGCTGGTGCCACTGAACAATTAGTCGCATGGGGTGAGCGTAACGATATTCCTGTTGTGACTGGATCATCGAAGGCTGATCCGGCGTCAGTTGTTTTTGATGGTGTTAAAACGGCTATTGATACTCAGGCCGATATATTATTTGTTGATACAGCTGGTCGTTTACAGAATAATGTTAATTTGATGCAAGAATTATCAAAAATGAAGCGCATTATTACACGTGAATTGCCAAATGAACCACAGGAAGTATTATTGACATTAGATGCAACAACTGGTCAAAATGCTGTACAACAAGCCAAACTATTTAAGGATTCAACTGATGTGACCGGTATCGTGTTAACAAAGTTGGATGGAACAGCTAAAGGTGGTATTGTGCTACCAATTCGAAATGAGTTGCACTTACCAGTTAAATGGGTTGGATTAGGTGAAAAGGTTACGGATATTCAACCATTTGAGGCAAATGACTTTGCCAAGAGTCTATTTGGTAGTTTGTTAACGGAGTCAAAATAATGGAACTAGAAAAAAGTATGCGGCTTAATATGTTGTTTGACTTCTATCAGCCCTTACTGACAGTAAAGCAAAATAATTATTTGCAACTATATTATGCGGATGATTATTCTCTGGGTGAAATTGCTGAAGAATATCAAGTTTCTAGGCAAGCAGTTTATGATAATATTAAAAGAAGTACCCAGTTGCTAGAGAATTATGAAGACAGATTACATTTGTATGGTGACTATCAAAATAGACAACAAGCAGCTGACCACTTGAATGACTATATTCAACAAAATTATCCTGATGATGAAGCATTGATTCGCTTAGCATCGAGATTATTGACATTAGAAGAGGAGTAAAGCAATGGCCTTTGAAGGTTTAACAGATCGACTACAGAAAGCCTTGAGTGGCTTACGTCGTAAAGGAAAAGTTACAGACGCAGACTTACGCGAGACGATGCGTGAAATCCGGCTAGCACTATTGGAAGCCGATGTTAACTTTAAAGTTGTTAAGGACTTTGTACGTAGTGTTCGTGAAAAAGCAGCTGGTGCTAAAGTCTTAGACGGACTTAATCCAGCCCAACAAATTGTCTCAATTGTTAATGATGAGTTGACGGCAATGATGGGTGAGTCAGCCGTAGAACTTAATAAGTCACCTAAGATACCAACAGTGATTATGATGGTTGGGTTACAAGGTGCTGGTAAAACGACGACAGCTGGTAAGTTAGCACTGAAATTAAAAAATGAACAAAATGCACGACCATTAATGATTGCAGCCGACGTTTATCGTCCAGCTGCCATTGATCAATTAAAGTCATTAGGTGAACAAATTGATGTGCCCGTATTTGATATGGGTACAGATGTTAATCCACGTGACATTGTTAAAGCAGGAATGGAAAAAGCGGCTGAGTTAAAGTCGGACTATGTTTTCATTGATGCGGCTGGTCGTTTACAAATTGACGAAGAACTGATGCAAGAGTTGGCTGATGTTAAGGATATTGCGCAACCTGATGAAATCATGTTGGTTGTCGATGCGATGACTGGTCAGAACGCGGTTGAGACAGCTGAAGGATTTAATAATCGCCTTGATATCACTGGTGTTGTTTTGACGAAGTTGGACGGTGATACCCGTGGTGGAGCTGCGTTGTCAATTCGTGCGGTGACTGGTAAGCCAATTAAGTTCGTTGGTCAAGGAGAAAAAATGACCGATCTGGATATTTTCTATCCAGACCGGATGGCTAGTCGAATTCTTGGTATGGGTGACTTATTAACTTTGATTGAAAAGGCCCAAAAGGATTACGACGAGAAGCAAGCTAATGAAACAATGGAAAAAATGAAATCAAATACGTTTGATTTCAATGATTTCATTGATCAAATGGATCAATTGCAAAATATGGGCTCAATGGAAGATATTATGAAAATGATCCCAGGTATGGCGAATAATCCAGCCTTGAAGAATGCCAAAATTGATCCGAAAGATATGGCACATATTCGCGCAATTGTGATGTCAATGACACCTGAAGAACGTGAAAATCCAGATGTTTTGAATCCATCACGTAAGCGCCGTTTAGCAGCAGGAGCTGGTCGGCCAGTGGTCGAAGTCAATCGTATGGTTAAACAATTTAATCAGATGAAGAAGATGATGAGCGGTGTGATGAATGGTAACATGGCTGGTATGGAACAAATGATGAACGCCATGGGTGATGGTGCCAATGGTGCCGGATTCCCAGGAGCTGGTGGCGGTATGAAAGGTAAGATGGCCGACATCGCAATGAAACAAATGGCACGTAAAATTCGTAAGAACAAGAAAAAGCGTCGTTAATTTTAAAGTGTAAAGGAAAATCACTTTACAGCATTTGCTAAGTCTGTTATAGTTATAAATGTAGAAAACAATTGGAGGAATTATTCAAAATATGGCAGTTAAAATTCGCTTAAAGCGCATGGGTTCAAAGAAGCACCCTGTATACCGTATCGTTGTTGCTGATTCACGTTCACCACGTGATGGTCGTTTTATTGAAACAGTGGGTACTTACAACCCACTTGTACAACCATCAGAAGTTAAATTAGACGAAGAGCTAGTTTTGTCATGGTTGAACAATGGTGCACAACCATCAGATACTGTTAAGAACTTGCTATCAAATGCAGGCATTATGGCAAAGTACCATGATGCAAAGTATTCAAAGTAATTTGATACATCAAAAAAGGAATCCATTTTTGGATTCCTTTTTTTGTGCCTTTTAACTATTAATATGTTTTAATTGGCATCCAAAATTCTCTTATTTTGCGTATTTACCAGATAGTTTCTAAGTCATTAAAGACGCGTAATGTTAAATGATCACCAGTTAGTTGCCAAAGACTGACCGCACCATTATCGGGTTCCGCATGGTCACCATCAAGTTGTGCAAAGTGTTGACCTAATGTACTCAATAGTCTGCCGTGTGAAACTAAAAGTACATTTGCATTTTCAGGATTTTCGGCAGCAATTTGCTTAAAGCCACTCATTAGTCGTTGCCAAAATATAGCAGCTGTTTCGGCATCCCCAGTCGGGTCGGCTTCATGAATGGCATTTATTATTTCGAATGGACCAAGTTGACGAGTTAACTGGGCAAACGTTGTTGTCGTAGGTAATCCATGTTGTTTGGTAATCGCTTGCGCCGCAATGCTGTTAGAAATACCATCAAAATAACCAAAAAATTGCTCTCTTAATTCAGGTAAGGATTGCAATAATGAGGCATCAGTATGGTTATTTTGTTCTAAAACCATTTGAGCCGTTGTTACTGCACGTTCCAAGTCAGAAGAATAAGCGCGATCAAATATGACGTGTTGTAGGCGATCACCGGCGGCTTGGCCATCTTGGATGCCTTTCTCGGTGAGTGGGGCATTAGTCCAGCCTTGAATACGATTGTATTTATTGATGTACGTTTCACCATGCCTGACGATATAAAGGTTGATACTCATTGATTGCTCTCCTTAAAATGCCGTTATTAGTTAGATTTTATCAGATAATTCTCAAGATTTCCTATTCAGTTAGTTTTCTTTTACTGGTATACTACAATTAATATGACTATTGAAAAGGAAGAAAACATGGCACTTTATAAAGTAGGTAAAATTGTTAATACGCACGGTATTCGTGGTGAAGTACGCATTGTGCCAACGACAGATTTTCCTGCAGAACGCTTTAAAAAGAACCAAAGTTTGGTTATTCAAGCACAACAAGGTAATGTAACAGTACAAATTGCGACAGCACGTCAGCATAAACAATTTATGCTGGTTAGTTTCGTTGATATGGCAAATATTAATGACGTTGAGCAATACAAAGAGTGCGAGGTTTTTGTGACTGACGAGTTGCAACAGGGCTTGCCTGATAATGAATATTATTATCATGAAATTATTGGCTTGAATGTTATTGATAATGCAACAAATGAAAACCTTGGTCAGGTGAGTGAAATCATGCCATTACCAGCAAATGATGTCTGGGTTGTTCGTGCACGAGGTAAAGAAGACCTATTCTTGCCATTTATTGCGGATGTTGTTACTGACATTGATCTAGATGATGGTTCTGCCAAAGTAAATTTGTTAGAGGAAATTTAAAATGCGAATTGATATATTAAGCCTATTCCCAAATATGTTTGCGCCAATGCGAGAATCTATTATTGGTAAAACAGTTGAACGGGGCTTGGTTGATTTTAATGTGACTGATTTTAGAGATTATACAGAAAATAAGCACAACAAGGTTGATGATGAAATTTATGGTGGTGGGCAAGGCATGTTATTAATGCCACAGCCATTATTTGATGCAATGGATGCCGTGGAAAAGGAAGCTGGCAATCGTGGTCGAGTGATTTTGATGGATCCAGCTGGTAAGACTTTCAATCAATCCATTGCCGAGGAACTAGCTCAAGAAGATCATCTAACGATTATCGCAGGTCATTATGAAGGTTATGATGAACGTATCCGGACGTTAGTTGATGATGAAATTTCTTTGGGAGATTTTGTATTAACTGGTGGTGAACTAGGGGCGATGACTGTGGTTGACGCAACGGTACGTCTATTAGATGAGGCTCTTGGGGATGAACGTTCTGCTGTCGATGAATCATTTTCAACTGGCTTACTTGAATATCCACAATACACACGGCCAGCTGATTTTAGAGGCTTGAAAGTGCCAGATGTGCTACTATCTGGTCACCATGCCAATATTGCAAAATGGAAGCATAAAGAGGCGTTACGTCGTACCTATCAACGACGACCAGACTTACTGGCTGATTATGAATTAACGCCAGCGGATCAAAAATTGCTAAAAGAAATCAAACAAGAAGAACAAATCAACTAGTCATGGCTTGTTAACAGATTATTAATGTGGTATTATTTTAATCAGTGCTTATAGCACAAAATAAAACCCGATAATCCGCTGGCCGAGTGGTGCAATGATTGTCGAAGAGGAGATTTAATTATGCGTCAAAACGCTTTGTTAGAGAAGTTGGTTGCTGACCAATTACGTACAGATATCCCAGAGTTCCGTGCCGGAGATTCAGTTCGTGTTCACGCACGTATCGTCGAAGGTTCACGCGAACGTATCCAAATTTTTGAGGGTGTTGTTATCAAGCGTAAGGGTACTGGTATCCAAGCTACTTACACTGTTCGTAAGATTTCAAGTGGTGTTGGTGTGGAACGTACATTCCCATTGCACTCACCACGTGTTGAAAAAATTGAAGTAATTCGTCATGGACGTGTACGTCGTGCCAAGTTGTATTACTTGCGTGCATTGCACGGAAAGGCTGCTCGTATTCCAGAAGCACGCCGCAACTAATAAGGGTAAACTATTAGTAAAAAGCCAACCTCTGTGGGTTGGTTTTTTTTGCAGATAAGATGATACGTTAGAGGGGTTAAGTTTGTGAGTGTTGGTAGAAAAACTAAGAGAGAAAAACGTAGTATTGGTTTAGGTTGGCGAATTGTTATTGGCTTAATTGTAGGTATTATTCTGGGGGTCATCTTCTTTAAGAATAAGACGGCTATCACGGCAATGCAAAATATTGGAACAATGTTTATTGGGCTAATTCAAATGATTGTGTTGCCAATCGTGATTTCTAGTTTAACAGTTGGTATTGCAAAGATGGGTGATATCCGTAAATTAGGTCGCGTCGGATTGAAGACGTTGATTTACTTTGAAGTACTATCAACGATTGCAATTATATTAGGAATGATTGCAGGAAATGTTTTCGAACCAGGTGCCAATGTCAACGTGCACAACTTGCAAGCAACCAATATTAGTAATTACTTGTCGACGGCAAAATCAGCCAGTGATGGTGGTATTTGGGCAACGATAATGGATATCGTACCAACTAATTTCTTTGCATCATTATCAGAGAGTAACATGCTACAAGTTATCTTATTCTCGGTGTTCTTTGGTCTAGGAACTGCAGCAATTGGGCAAAAAGGGCAAGTTATTATTGATCTTTTTGATGCAGTGGCAGAGGTCATGTTTAAAGTTACAAATTGGGTCATGCAGTTAGCACCTATTGGTGTTGGTGCCTTGATTGGTGCGACAGTTGCTCAGATGGGACTAAAGTCATTGGAGTCACTAGGATACTTTATATTTGTTTCTTACCTGACAATGATTTTCTTTATGGTTGTTATTTTGGGTATTGTGTTGAAAATTTATAATGTTCGTGTATTTACCTTATTTAAGGTATTGCGTGATGAAATTATCTTAGCCTTTACAACCGCATCTTCAGAAGCAACATTACCAAGAATTGTGTCAAAGATGGAAAAGTTCGGAGTCAGTCAAGGAATTGTTTCCTTTGTTGTGCCAACAGGTTATACATTTAATCTTGATGGTTCCGCTATATACCAAGCAATTGGTGCGCTATTTATGGCACAGGCCTATAATATTCATTTATCATTGGTCCAACAGTTGACCTTATTGGTTGTCCTAATGATTACCTCAAAAGGAATGGCTGGTGTGCCAGGGGCATCGTTCGTGGTACTTTTGGCCACGGTATCATCAATCGGTGTACCGCCTTCAGGATTAGCCTTTATTGCCGGTGTTGATCGTTTGATCGATATGGGACGTACGGCAGTTAATGTTGTTGGAAATTCAACGGCATCAATTGTCATCGGTAAGTCTGAAAAGGACTTTGATGAAGAGAAAAATATGAAGTATTTAGCAAGTTTTAATGATTAACTAAGTAGCAACAGCTAGATATAGCCAAATCGGTTATATCTAGCTGTTGTTTTGTTTATAAGTTAAAAAACTGCGATAAATGGGCTTTGTGTATGGAATAATGCCTTTTTTTGTGTGATAATGGATAGATGATTTTTGTTTAAGATAGGAGGCAGATGTTGTGACAATGGTACGTGTACGTGAGTATGGTATGAAGACGATTGTATTTGTTTTAGCAGCCGTTCTTGTAGCCATCTCAATGAATAGTTTTTTCATCCCAAACAACATCTTTTCAGGTGGTTTCAATGGTGTGGCACAATTAATTAGTTTGTTTTTTGATTCAGTAGTTGGGATACATATTGAAGTTGGGGCAATTATTATGGGGTCAAATATCCCGCTAGCGATTGCTGGCTGGATCTTTGCAGGACGAAAGTTTACAATTTTATCATTTTTAAATAATTTTGCTGCTTCGTTTATGCAAATTGTATTACCTAAATCTTCTTTGGTGTCCCAAGAACCAATTTTGGCAGGTTTGTTTGGTGGCCTATTATTAGGTATTTCAATTGGTTTAACATTTAAAATGGGCTTTTCTACCGGTGGTATGGATATTGTCGCCATGATTGTCCAAAAGACAACTGGGAAATCAATTGGCTCGATTAATATGTTTATTAATGGTTTCATTGTCATCGTTGCTGGTGCCTTTATTGGTTGGCAAAATGCGATGTATACGATTATAGGTATTTATGCCACATCTGTTGCCGTAGATGCTATTCATACACGTCATCAAAAGTTAACAGCGTTTATCGTTACCAGCCATCCGGATGAGGTCATCAAAGCCTTACAGGAAGCATTAGTTCGTGGTATTACGGTGATGCCTTCACGTGGTGCATTTACGCAAGAACCTAATACAACACTAATGATGGTTCTATCACGTTATGAGCTGACAGAAATGCAAAATTTGATTAAATCTGTGGATGTCGATGCATTTGTGAATATTGTTAGTACTGTTGAAGTTTCTAATAATTTCTGGAATGAAGACCTACAGTCGCAAATTAGGCATGAGCGCACGGCTGCTAAGGCACAGATTACGGATGCGTTGAATATCAGTGAAGAAGCTGATAAAATTGACGTAGACAATAAGAAAGATAATGAGGGACGTATATAATGCCATTAGTTCATATTGATTTGGTTGCAGGACGTAGTGATGAGCAGTTAAAAGCGATGATGACGGATGTCACAACAGCTCTTGAGAAACACATTGGTGTGCCTCGTGAAAATGTTAAAGTGGTTGTTAACGAGATGCAACCCGATCGTTTCATGGATGGTGGCGTTTTGCGTTCTGAGAAATAATTTCGTACAATGGAAGATGAAGCACGTTATGTGTTTCATCTTTTTTTTGTCATGAGGGGCATAATCAATTATTGGTTATTGAAAAATAAAAGTAGGAGCTATAGAGATAGATGGCTGATCAATATATATTGGCGCTCGATCAAGGTACAACAAGTACACGAGCAATGTTGTTTGATAACGACGGGCAAGTAGTTGCCACGGCGCAAAAAGAGTTACCCCAGATTTTTAATAATCCGGGTTGGGTAGAACATGATGCGAATGGTATTTGGGAAGATGCCCGCCAAGTAATGGCTGAGGTTGTCATTAAAGCTAATATACCGCCGTATAAAATTGCGGGTATTGGATTGACCAATCAACGTGAAACAACGGTTATTTGGGATCGTTTAACAGGTGAACCAATTGCGCCAGCAGTTGTTTGGCAATCAAAACAAAGTGTTGAAATTGCTGAAGAGTTAAAAGCTGAAGGATTGACGGACTACATTTATCAGAAGACAGGATTATGGGTCGATGCCTATTTCTCAGCGACAAAAATTATGTGGCTGTTAGATAATGTACCTGGTGCACGAGAACGCGCTGAAAAAGGCGAGTTGTTATTTGGGACAATTGACTCATGGTTGTTATACAAATTAACTAATGGGCATGTTCATGCGACTGACTATTCAAATGCATCGCGTACAATGTTGTTTAACATACATTTAAAAGAGTGGGATCAAGATTTACTCGAGAAATTCAATATTCCCGTCACGATGTTGCCTGAAGTTCGCGATTCCTCAGGAATATTTGGTTATACCGCCGAATATGCTTTCTTTGGTATTCAAGTACCGATTGCGGGAATTGCAGGTGATCAACAGTCGGCATTGATTGGTCATCAAGCATTTCAGCAAGGGGATGTTAAGAATACATATGGCACAGGTTCATTTATTGTGATGAATACAGGCCAAGAAATTGCAACGTCAACTAATGGACTGCTATCGACAATTGCCTACAGTATTAATGGGCAAGTAACTTATGCTCTAGAAGGCTCTGTCTTTATAGCGGGTGCGGCTATTCAGTGGTTACGTGATGGGTTACAACTGGTTAAGAGTGCCAAAGAAACTGCAGCATTGGCCGAAATTGCCCGTGAACAACACGTTGATCCGATTTACCTAGTGCCTGCTTTTGCTGGTTTAGGGGCACCTTATTGGGATCAGAATGCACGCGGAGCTATGTTTGGTCTAACTCGTGCGACAACTAAGGAAGACCTTGTGAGAGCCACATTGGAATCAATTGCATACCAAACACGAGATGTATTAGAGGCTATGCAGGACGATACAAATATTGATATAACAAACTTGGTTATTGACGGTGGGGCTGCTGCAAATGATTACTTGCACCAATTCCAAGCTGACTTAATTAATACAGTGGTTAAGCGACCTGAGCAATTGGAGACAACTGCATTGGGTGCAGCATATCTAGCTGGTTTAGGTGTTGGTTTTTGGGAAGATATAGCTAATTTACCAGCTGCCAACCATCTACAGCTAAAAGAACCTATTGCTGAACGACAAAATCAAGTGCAACATGCTTATAAGGGATGGCAACGTGCAGTGGAAGCGACACGTCTTTTTCCGATAGATTAATATGAGTTAAACGAAAATACAAAAAGTTTAAGAGACATTGATTTATTGTGCCAAGATGGTTAAATTGATGTCTCTTTTTTGCTTATAACAAAGGCGAACAAAGTTTCCCCTAAAAATTTAAGGAAAATTAAGGTATGATATAGATGTTAAATAAAGTTTAAATATAAGCTGGTGTCTGTGTATTTAAACCTGGGTTTAACGATTAGGATTTGAGAGGAGTTATGCCTATGGTACAGGTTTCAAAAAAGGTGATCACAACTGGTCTTGTTGGCGCACTGGGTGTTGTGGCAACCACACAAGTTCCGGATGTACAAGCTGCAGTCAGGGGCGCTGTGAACTTAGCCCCTGATTCGGAACATGTGATGCAATTTCAGAGTGTGACGAACTTTATTCAAGAAGTAGCATCTGGACAGAATCATGGTAAAGTGACAACAAAGTCAGATGTTCTTCGAGAAAAGGGATCAAAAAAATCAGCAATTGCGACCTTTACGGATACGAGCAAGCATGCTGATAAAAAAACGACAAATGATGTGGACAATGTAGCATCTGAAGCAATGACAGAAGCGCTAGTTACCTCTAGTCAAGCTGATGAGACAACATCATCATATTATGATGATTCAACAACGGATACAACAGAAACTGATGCTTCAACGACACCAGCTGAAGATGCTGTGGTTTCTGAAGCAAATAGTGATAGTACACAGTCGGATGCAACGAGCGCTTATACGATTAAAGATGGTGATACATTAGCAAAAGTAGCAGCTGCTACCGGAATTTCAATTGCTGAACTACAAGCGGCTAATCCAGACGCTGATACTAGCATGTTACAAATTGGGCAGTCAATCTCTGTGCCAACTGCTGGCACAGATGAGGTTTCCCAAACGGCTAATTATGACACACAGTATGATGTAACTGATGCAACGGCAGATACAGCAACGTACGGAGCGGATACAACGGTAGTTGACGATGCACAGGAACAGTCAGCCTATACTGATACTGAATTAGTACCACAATCTGTGCGTGATTTCACTGCAACTACAACATCGGCAACCTTACAATCAGATATGCAAGCTGATGTACAATCCTTGGAAAGTGCACCAATAGAGAATCAACAAAGTCATGAGACAACGACAAGTGGCAGCCAGGTGATGTCTAATGGTGATGTTGTGCTAGATGCCTTACCAACTAAGCAAAGTAGCGCAGATACGGTAACTAAAGATGCTAGTTCATCAAATGTACAGACGCTGAGTGCGCGGAATGCTGAAACTGGCACATTAACACAGACCCAAAGAAATGATATTGTTTCGGCAGCATTAAAATATGCCTCACAAGATATTCCTTATGTGTGGGGTGGTAAGACTGCTGCTGGATTAGATTGTTCAGGATTAGTAGCAAAAGCATATCGAACGGCTGGTGTTTCGATTCCAGCATATACGGTCGCTGAAGAGGCCTATGTTGCAACACAGGATGTCCAAAGTGAATCAGATATTTTGTCTGAAGCACAGCCAGGTGATTTATTATTCTGGGGTGGTCATGGTGCCACTTGGCAAGTCGCTATTTATGTTGGTGATGGGCAATATGTTATTGCTTCTGAGCCTGGACAACAGGTTCAAGTTGCTAACATAGCGGATACAGATGTTCTACCTGATTTTGTTGGGGCATACAGTTTTCATTAAGTAAAAAGCATATTAGAGATTAAAAGGGACGTCAATCTGACCAATTTAACTTGGTAGATTAACGTCCCTTAAATTTATGGTTTCACTTACTTTTGTGTAATCAATTAAACAGTTTCTAATTCTTTTAGACGGTCGTCAATTTGTTGTAAAACAATTTTTTGACTGTCTTTATTTTCAAGATCATATTTTTGCAAATCAATTTTCATTTTTGGTGAAGCATCATAATCTGCATACCATTTCTGATAGGCTGACCACATTTTAAAGTAGTACTGTCGTAAATCAGCATTGTCTTCGAATTGCTCATAATCGCGACCGCGTTTTTTAATACGGTAAAGGATGGTGTCAAAGTCGGCATCAGCAAATACCATTAAGTCTGGACGACCTTTTTTCATCGTTTGGATTTCATCCATCATGTTTTTAAGTAATGTCATATAAACATTTAACTCAGCATCAGAGATGTTACCTTCACGATGATTTTCTTGGGTGAATAGCGCATCTTCGTAAATAGAACGATCTAAGACATTATTATCATCCGATAAAGCTTTCTTGATCATTGCGAAACGCTTGTTCAAAAAGTAAATTTGTAGTAAAAATCCATATTGTTTTGGATCTGCATAATAAAGAGGCAAAACAGGATTTTCACCTACAGGCTCAAAAAAGGCCTGTGTATTAAGATGTTTTGCAATCAAATCAGTTAGTGTGGTTTTCCCGACACCGATCATACCAGCTGTGATAATCACCATGGTAGTCCTTCTTCCTTCAGGATTATATTTTCTCTAAATACTCATCTTATAAAGTACATGAGTGAGCTTATCAGCTGATAACTATATTAGCCAATATAATAAATAAATTCAACATCTTGACAAAATAAAAAGAACGTCCTTGCATAGACAAATGCCTATATATCAAGGGCGTTCCTGTTTGAAAATAAAAAATTAGTCTTTCTTTTCTGCTAGTGCGTCACGAATTTCTTGAAGAACAACCAATTCAGTTTCTTCTTCCTCTTCATCTTTTTTAGCTAGTGATTGCGCTTTGCGGATAGCCTTCAAAATCAAGAAGATGGCAAAACTCGTCAATAAGAATGTAATCAATGTACCAATGAATGATCCAATCTTGATATTAGCTGAACCGACATGCCAAACAATCGTTGAAAATGAGATTGAACCAGTAATAATACCAATTAAGGGCATAACTAAGTCATCAACGACTGATGTCACAACTGTTTGGAAAGCAGCACCCATAATAAAGGCAACGGCTAAGTCCAAAACGTTACCACGCATGATAAAGTCTTTAAATTCATTTACAAAATTACGCATAAAATGTCTCCTTTTATTAACCTAACATTAAATATGGCACAGTGAACTATGCAAGTCAAAGTATATGTGAAAGATACTAGAATTTTTTAAATTATTTCTTTTTATATTAAAGATCGCCACAAGTAAATGGATTTTTTCTGGTAGAATAAAGAAAATATGTGACGTAGAGGAAGTAGTCAATGAGTTATAAAATGTTGGTATCCGATTTAGACGAAACATTTCTAAATGATGATGGTACGATTCACAAAGAAAATATGCGTGCAATTAAGCAAGCAACGGCAAAAGGATTTAAGTTTGTTCCTAATACCGGCCGATCATTTAAATCTGTCCAAAATATGTTAAAAGAGTTAGGATTATTTGATCAAGCAGACCAGTATGTTATCTCATACAATGGCGCTGCGATTGTTGAAAATCATGGTAATCGTGTCATAGCCACGCAAGATATGCCAGTATCCCTAGCAAAGCAGATAGTTGCTGCGGGCTATTTGAGCAACCAAATTGACGTTCATATTTACACAGTGGATAAATTATTCATTTATGATCTTAACGAGTCAGATAAACATTATATGGCAACTCGCGGCGTGACATATGAAGAAATCAATCAACTCGATTTATCATTTTTAGACCATGAACAGCCAATTATGAAAGTGATTTTTGAAAATGAGGATGCTACCATTCAAAAACAAATACATGATGCTGTTCTTGAGACAGTAGGCAGTGACAGTGTTGAAGCAACGTATTCATCAGGACGTTATGTTGAGTTTAACTTGCAAGGCGTTGATAAGGGGAGTGCTTCATTATTATTAGGTAAGAGACTAGATATCAAGCCTTCTGAAATAATGGCTGCTGGTGATAATAATAATGATTTAAAGATGATTAACGCCGTAGGATTAGGTGTTAGTGTGGCTAATGGGATTACATCAGTTAAAGCAGCAGCAGATTTTGTAACGCAACGCACGAATAATGAAGGTGCGATTGCCGAAATATTAGATCAATTTGTATTGGTAGGTGAAGACTAGTATGCGTTTTGCAATTCAAATTGGTGCGAGTTTTATCGTTGTTATTGTTTTTATTGGTTTTGTCTGGTTTGCAAAAATAGCAAATTGGCCAACATGGGTGATTGGTGTCGCCTTGTTTGTATTGTTTGTCCTATTCACGATTTTGATAACAGTGTTATCATTAGCGCTGCAACCAAAAAATCAGGAGGATGAACATGAAAAAGATTAATCAAGTCGGCAGCTTGATAACTGGAATCATTTGGGTAGTTGTTGGGGTTATTTTAGATTTTGTTATTCAGTTAGGTAGTACTTACAGTAGAGTGGGAGTCGTAAACTGGTTGGGTGTTGATAAAAATCATCCCATTGGTATTGCGGTGATGTTAATTGTTGCCGCTATATTAACAGCGATAACAGTCTGGATATTATCTTATGCAGTCAAAAGAAAGGCTCCCAAGACAAACTTACACCCGTTTCGTGGTGACAAACTAGCTTGGGTTGGCTATGGTTATGCCATGATTCTTGGGGCTGGTATGGTAACAGTCGCCTTACAGTATGTTTTTTCTCATCAAAAGATGATCGCTAGTAATCAAGTCGCACTAGAGGAAATGGCTAAAAAAGGGGGCGCGGCACTTGTTTTTGTCGTTGTCCTGGCCGTCTTTGTTGCACCGTTGGTCGAAGAACTAATTTTTCGTGGCATTATTTTGAACTACTTTTTTAAAGACGGACCTTGGTGGTTTAATGTCATTATTTCGGGTGTTTTATTTGGCTACTTCCACGTTTATCAAGATTTCCAAATTTTTGCTCTTATTCAATATTCGTTAATGGGTATATCATTGGCAGTTGTTTATAAGAAGACCAAGCAAATTCAGTATTCAATAGCTACACACATGTTGAACAATGGGATTGCCGCTCTTAGCTTAATTGGGATGGCATTTGGTTCATAATAAAATAATTCGTATAACTATATTTTTTAATCGATTTAGATTATGATTGATGTAGATATATCGCGAAGTACGATGTGAATGGGGGAAACATAATGACTGAGTATTTACATGTGACGTTTGGATCAAAGGATGTTTTACAAAATGTGCGAAATAATAATTTAGAACGCGGACTTCTACTGATGAGTGATGAGTCCGATCGGCAAAAGTATGAATTATTGGAAAAAACAACTGATAAAAAGTCAGTATTCGCTATGCCGGTAACGTATGAGATTCTTGCTAGCCATGGGGAGACTGATGAACTAAGAGGTTGGATGAATTTTACTTTTATTAGACTGAATGATTTAGAACGAGACAATTTTATTCGGCGGTATAAAGCAAGTAAGCAAGATATTGAAACACCTGGCTTTATTAGTTCGTATATTTTACAAAAAACAACGAATGCACATGAACTTGTTATTTTGTCGACATGGCGCCTAAAGGAAAATTGGTCCGATTGGCAAGAATCAACTGATTTTCCATTACATCGCTATGAGCATTCCCAATATAATTTATACAGAAAACAGCTTAGTTTTGCAGCCTTAGCAAAGCAAAAGCTATAAAAATACTACCCAATGACATTGATTTCTGTTATAGTTATCATTGTTATGTAATGGGTATGCCGTCGTGGCGGAACTGGCAGACGCGCACCGTTCAGGTCGGTGTGAGATTTATCTCGTGCAGGTTCGATTCCTGTCGACGGCACTCAGGTTAAAATTCAATAAACCGCTAAGAACCCTGTTATATCGGCTTAAACCGTTGATATGACAGGGTTTCTTTGTGTTTAAAAATAATCTACTTTTACCATGAGATACCATGATTTACCACCATTTTTGCTACAATTTGCTACAAATTTGCTACAAATTTTCCAACAGATTAACTGACTTTTCATCTTCTTCTCGCTTCAAATTATCCAGCATGTGAGTGTAAACTCGTAAGGTCATACCAACTGATTTGTGTCCCAATCTGGCAGATACGTATTGAATATCCACGCCATGAGATAATAGCCAACTTGCATGTGTGTGGCGCAGTCCGTGAAAGGTAATTATTTTAGGTGATTGAATTGCTTGTAAATCGACTTTTAAGCGTTTATTAACTGCTGCACTTGTAATTGGTCTCGGCATGCCAAAAACGAAGTCTGTGGCTCTTTCTGGGCGTTTCCACGTATAAAATTGTTCAAGCAATGTTGCAGGCACCGAAATTTTTCTAACTGATGACTTAGTCTTTGGTTCTTTTATAGCACGCTCAACTTGTTCCCAGGCTTTGTTAATGGAAATAACACCTTGATTCATATCTTGCCAAGTTAAGGCTGCAGCTTCTTCATATCGGACACCGGTATTCAAGGCTAGTAATATCATCATGTCTGAATCGGTTCGGTCCGTTAAGTTAATAGATTGAATGTAATCAACTAATGCTTTCATCTGTGGCTCTTCAAGATATTTAAGGTCGCTAGATTTACCTTGCTTACCTTTGGCATAGATACCATCAATCGGATCCTTAAAGATGATGTCGTCATATATGGCTGATTTAATAGCCTGGTGCATGATATTACGTACTTTATTAACAGTCTCATCTGAATATTTTTTAGCTAGTGTATTCAAAAATCGCTGAAAAGTAGGGCGGTTTAGTGAACCAAGCGTAACGTTTTGCATATGTTCTTCGATATACAATTCAGTTGTGTGATACCACATTTGTGTGGCACGAGACATATCTAATTTATAGGTAGTGTACCAGTCATGAAAATATTCTGATAACGGTTGGCTTTCATCAAAAGAAACAAAACCCTTAGCTTTGTAATTTTCCATTTCAACGGCCCATGCTTTTGCAGCAGATTTAGTTCTGAAACCAGATTTAGATTTCTTACGGTACTTTGGTCCATCTTTAACAGAAACGCTGGCGGTATAACTTTTGCCACGTTTATAAATGCTTGCCATATTAGTTTAAACCTAACCTTTCATGTAAAAAATATAGATAGTTTACCGACATATCCAGGTCTGATATACTAGATACGTTAAATAAAAGCGCAGGAAACTTCGCTTTGTTAATATGGGAATGCACGTACACTACTGTTTGGCGATGGGAGTGTACGTGTTTTTTATTGTTTTAATTTCCTAGATGTTGAATTGCGTAATCAGCTTCTTGTGCCGTGAATTGCTCACCGTATGATGAAGTTAGTTGCTCTCTAATTGCATCTGAAGAAATTCCTTGTTGATTTTTGTAGTCTCTTGCAGTATTCAGAGCGTTTTTGTTGTAATCTGCTTTAAGATTATCAACGGCGTATTGCGCTTCAGATTCTGTAAACTTATCACCAGCAGTAGCGATTAGTTGTTGACGAATGCCTTCTTTAGACATGCTTTGTTGGTCTGAATAAGCCTTGGCTGTCTTTAAAGCGTTGGCATTATAGTCAGCTTTCAAGTGGTCTACTGCATATTGTGCGTCTTCATCACTGTATTGATCACCAGCTGATGCTGTTAATTGAGCAAAAATACCTTGCTTAGACATATGCATCATTGATGAGTATGATTTAGCTTTTAGCAATGCACCTAATTGGCTTTTTGTAGCACCTTTGGTATCAACTGTTGTCGTGCTACTTGATTTTTTACTGCTTGTATTAGAAGAACTAGATGTATCTTCTTTGTTTGCCGTTGTGCTTTTGTTTCCACCCAATGAACCAAATGCTGCAATAGCAATGATAATGATAACTACCCATACCCAAATTCTTTTGAAAAATGGTTTCTTTTGTTTCTTTTCCCGAGCCATTTTGCCCACTCCTTAAACAGCTTTTAACGTGAATCCTTTCTGCACGTATATGTATGCCACCAGCAGGGTGGCTTTTGTTATTTCAATGACAGAGGGTACGATTGTTTTAATTTTTTGAATATGTTAACTAGAGTAGGACGAATGACAAAGAAAAATACGGGAATGGCGACAAAAAAAGTTTTCACCCAATTGCCTAAATAGCCAGATAAAAATTGTGGATATAGTTGACGATTCATTTCAGTAAATAAAACCATCATAATTGAAACGTTGAATGTAATGACGAGCACAGGCACACTAATATGTCTTGGAATATTATTAGTTAATATAGTTGGAAAGTAGCTATGTATCTTCAGAACAATTGGTAAGGTAATGTATGTACGCAAACAATATATAAATATTACGATCAAAGGGTAAATGATGAAAACTTTTTCAAGCATTTTTTCTGAAAAACCATATCGAATGATTGTGTTATAACTAGCCATTATTGCAACCTTAGTACTGATGAAGGCCCAAGGCATAGTATTGGGATGGTGTAGCGTTCTTTTTAATAAAAATTTGATAGACTCCATTTACTTCTCCTACAGCTTTTAACGTGGATCAGTTGTTGCACGTATATGTATGCCACCTCAAAGGGTGGCTTTTTTATTTACTTTCAAAAGCGTCAACAAGGCCCTTGACGTAATCACGAGCACGAGCCATGACAATAGCTTTTTCTTCTTTAGAAAGGTTGTCTAGGTCGATACCCCAATGGGCAGCGATTAAATCAACAGTGCTTTCATCTTTTTTATTAGCGTGCATATCATCTGTGTTACCTAATAAGTAGTCGACTGATACGCCTAGGACGTCAGCAACAGCTTTAATTCTGTTTGCAGAAGGTTCTTTCTCCTTCCACTTATATATAGTTTTTTCACCCAAACCGGATTTTACACTTAACGCAGTTAATGAAATACCACGTTCTTTTGCAGCTTTTTTTATACGTTCAAATAGCGTCATATCAACGTTTCTCCATTCTACTATACTAAAAAGTATAATAAAGAGGCACAAAACTATTGCAATTCGTACCCTATGGTGGCATAATAATTCATGTACCAAGTTATTAAACAGCGTACAAAAACACAAATCCATAAATAAACAATGCTGACAGACAATATTTTTTAATGGATTACTAGGCGTTTTATAACGCTTCTTTATGTGTGTAATTGTAGTACCCTATTGGGGCAAAGTCAACAATGTTTATAAACATTGTTTATAAAAAAGAAAGGAGGTGAGCAAATGGCAAATACTTGGGACTGGCAAGCGGAACTTGCAAAAGCGCATCTAACACAAACGGTTCTGGGCGAGTTCTTAGGAATTAGCAGAAGCCAAATGAGTGGTCTGGTTAAAAAAATGATACAGGGCGAAGGCAAGACTGCAACACCGCTTGATGAAGAACGTTGGAACAAAGCTCTCGAATACATTAAATTCAAGCAACAACAATTACAAGAAGCATAAGGAGGCTTAAACATGGCAAATGAAGTACAAGTATTCAATTTTGAACAAATGAATGTTCGAACGGTAGAAATTGATAAAGAACCTTGGTTCGTAGGAAAAGATGTTGCAAATATTTTGGGCTATTCCAATACAAATGACGCTTTAAAAAAACATGTTAATAGCAAAGATAGAAGGGGGTCGCAAGTTACGACCCCCTCTGGAACACAACAAATGACAGTTATTAATGAAGCTGGTTTGTATGATTTGATTTTTGATGCAGCACGTCAATCACGAAATTCTGAAATGAAACGGGTTGCTGGTGAGTTTAGAGATTGAACAACTCATGAAGTGTTGCCAAGCATTCGCAAGCATGGTGCTTATCTAACAAATGAAAAGATTGAAGAAATCTTATTAAGCCCTGACACACTAATCAAGGTAGCAACGGAATTGAAAAATGAGCGAGAGAAGAATGTACTGCTCACACAACAGGTTTCAGAGTCACGTCCTAAGGCTGATTACTATGACAAAATCATGCAATCAAAGTCACTGGTAACCATTACACAAATTGCAAAGGACTATGGTTGGTCAGCAAAGCAAATGAATGACAAGCTACATAGCTTGGGCGTGCAATACAAAATTGGTGGTCAATGGGTGCTTTATTCAAAGTATCAAGACAAAGGATATACGTTCAGCACAACGGTTGACATCACTAAGAGAGATGGCAGCAGCGATGTAAAAATGAATACTAAATGGACGCAAAAGGGACGTGTATTCATTTACAACTTGCTAAAAGTAGATGACATTTTACCAACAATTGAACAGGAGATTTAATCATGACACAAACAGAAAATTACATGGTTCTTGCACAAATAAATGCATCTGGTTTAGTTGAACTAAAAAACCTGTCCGAAACACTAGCAAAGCAGTGCGAACAGGTTAGTGAAACTATCGAAAAAATATCTAAAAGTTACTTTCTCAATAGATGATTAATTAAAAGTTAAATAAGTATTGTCAATATTTTTAACAGTATGGCCACTATTTTTAACTTCAGAAACTATTTCATCAGCAGTTAAAGATGGATAGTCAGCTAGTCGAATGCTGGCTTGACCGCCTACATGTTTAACAGTATTGCGCAGTGCTGTACCTAATTGGTGGCGAAGATCATGAAGCTCTAATTCCTTGTTTGGTGTGATTCCCATAAATAATTGCTCCTTTCAAGATAACAAAACATTAATGTTGTTATGAACAGTATAACAAAATAACGAAAGTAGGCAAAATACGCCAGATGACATAGTGATAGATAAAACCACGTTATCTTTCAGAAGAGAAAGAAATTTATTATACATCCATTACTTTTCCTTTCATCAATGTAGGGAAGAATTGCGACACTCACAAATTAAATTATAGCAACAAAGAAAGGAGGTTGATTATGGCAAAGCCAGTTCCAAAATTTGAAATCAAAGACAAGATACTTGTCACGGCAGATGAAGCAGCTGGTTTGTTGTCAGTATCACGTAGTTATTTCGATGAAAAAGTTCGATACGACAAAGAATTTACAGCAATGAATATTGAACGAATGCCTAACAGGTATAGCTTAAAACGATTAAAGGAATGGGGAGGATAACATGTTAGCAGAAATAGCAATGTTCATTCAGTTACTAGGCATGGCAACATTAGCAGCGATTTTGCCAACGATTGGTGTAATGTGCGTGATCTATTTGATTTATACGCACAGATCGCAACTACTCGATATTTTACAAGGCATTTTGCGCATCATCTGCTGGGTAATTATTTGCCTAGTTGATGGAAAGACAAAAGCTGACGGTATCAAGGTAAAGAAGGTAGTGAATGGCAAATAGACATCAAGAGTTAACTGATGAATATGAGAAACGTTATCAACAATTTGCTGAGATGCGCAACAAATATCCAAACATAAAAAACAGCAACCGCAGTCATTACTTAGAAGTGATTGCTAAAAAGTTGCACCTATCACACGACAGAATGTATTCAAAGAAATGTGAAGGGCGTTGGCAGGAAGAACATAAAAAAACGTCTAACCATTGCAGTGATCAGACGTTCAGGTAAATAAAAGGTAATTACTATTACCCTTCTAATTTAACACAAGGAGTACAACATGCCAAATGATTTAATAGCCCCACCAGAAGACGAATTGCCCTGGGGATACACCATATACGGCGAAGAGATCGAGTTAGGCGAACTTGATGTGAGAGAAATTGAATCAGGACGGTATTTGAAACCTGAGGAATTTGAACGCTACATCAAAGATAACAGCATTCGAGTTGATACGGAGGAACGACAATGAACAAATCAATAGAATGGCAACCAACACCAGAATTAAATGAAGATTTAGTAAAAATGCAGTTGAGCTTGGTTCAACCCGCTAAAACAAAGCAAGGTCACTTTGGACCATACGCAGGGCTTGATGACATTGACCGTGCAGTAAGGTCAGCGATTAAAGCTGCGGAGGTGCCACTTACCTATAATCAGTCGACTAGTACTGAGTTAACAGCAAATGGGAAAATTACACATCAGGTTATTACAAATATTATTCACTCATCAGGAGAAACGCTCCATATTGATGGTGTTACGTATGAGCAAGGATCTACGCCAGCACAAACGCTAGCAAACCTGACTTATGCTAAACGTGGAAGCTTGTCAGCCGCATTCGGAGTAGTGGCTGATGATGATGACGACGGACAGGCAATCACAGCTTTGAAGCAGGAACAAATTAATCAAGAAAATATGCGCAAGGCAATTATTGCCAAGCTTAAGGAAAAATTGAAAGAAGTACCAAAGGAAAAATTACCACAAATTTTTGCCACATCAAATATGACAGAAAAACATAATAATAATTCTGATTTGGATAAATTAACAGCAGCACAGGCTTCTGTATTAGCTGGTGCTGCAATATTCGCAATCAATGACGCAGGTATTAAGTAATGGAACTTTGGGGACGAATTACAGCGATTAAAGGTAATCAAATAGCGGTCACGCTTGAAAGCCGTGAAGAGCTGGCAAGCTTGTCCCTGTTTACTACCGAAGACCAACCACAGGTTGTGGTTAATGTACAAGATGAACGACATTTGAGCAACGTTCAACGCAAAAAGGCTTATGCGATTATTGGCGAAATTGCTAGATGGTCAGGTTATGTACCAGAGGAGTGTAAGGAATGGTTGAAATACTATTTCACTGCTGAAACTGGTACACCATATTTCAGTTTTGTAAATGCTGATATGACAACTGCAAGAGAATTTATCACATTCTTACTTGATTATGCGATAAGAAACCACATACCAATGTCACATAGCGGACTTACTTATCAAGATGATTTGGATATGTATATGTACCAATCGTTGAAATATCGGTCATGTGTTATTTGTGGTAAGCACGCTGATATTCATCACGTAGATGGTGTAGGAATAGGTAATGACCGTAACTTAGTTGACCATCGGCAAAAGCATCTCATTGCTTTATGTCGTGAACATCATCAAGAGGCCCACAAACTAGGTTGGCCAACATTCAAAGAAAAATACCACGTTAAGGGAATTTTATTAGATCCACAAACATTAAATCAGATAGGCATTATGACCTACAAACGAATGGAGGAAATCGATGATAAACAACGTCACACTAACTGGCAGACTAACTAAAGATATGGAGTTGAAATATACCACGTCAGGTACAGCCGTAGCCAGTGCAACAGTAGCAGTTGAACGTTCATTTACTGACGGTAATGGTGAACGAGGTAGCGACTTTATTAACTTTGTTATTTGGCGTAAGGCGGCTGAAAATTTAGCTAAAATGACCGCTAAAGGTTCATTGATTGGACTGGAAGGACGACTACAAACACGTAGTTATGATAACCAACAAGGGCAAAAAGTATTTGTTACCGAAGTTGTCGTTAATAACTTCTCGCTATTAGAAAGCAAGGAAGTGACTGACCAACGTAAGCAAGGCGGGGTTAGTCAACCACAGCAAAATAACTTTAATCAACAGCCACAGCGACAAAACAATTTCAACCAACAGCAAGCACCGCAAGGAAACTTCAATCAACAACGCCAACAACCACAGCAAAATAATTTTGGTGGATCACAGGGGTATGGCAACGGCAATAACTTTGAAGACCAATTGCCGTTCTAGGAGGTTGAAAATGAGTGATAAACGATATTTTTGGTTAAAGCTTCCAGAAAATTTTTTTAGCAGAAAAGAAATAAAAGCCTTGCGCAGAATTGCAGGAGGCGACACTTACACAGTGATTTATTTAAAGATGTTGCTCAAAAGTTTACAAACTGATGGCAAATTATACTTTGAAGATGTTTCGAGTAATTTCATTGAAGAAATTGCATTAGATATTGATGAAGAGTATGAAAATGTTCAAGTGACTGTAAATTATCTGCATAACAAAGGGCTTCTTGTTGATAGTGGTACAGATGAAGTTGAATTAGTATCTATGAAAAATATGGTCGGATCTGAAAGCTCATCTACTGAACGAAAGCGCAGACAACGTGAAAGAGAACGTCAATTAGTTAGTTCAAAAACTAACGAGCGTGACATTGTCACACCTAGGTCACGGTTGGGTCACGTAGAGAAAGAGATAGATAAAGAGTTAGATATAGAGACAGAGAGAGAACAAGAGACAAATAACAAGCAGTCGTCTGTCGTCACTCCTGCCAAAACGCAACTTTTAAATTCATTACAGGATAACGGCATTTTTATCAGTCCTAATTCAGTCGCTTTTGATAATTTGATTGCATTTCATGAACAAGATGGCATGGAAATAGAAATTTTACTAAAAGCTATTGAAGTAGCAAGTGCAGCAGGTAAAAACAGCGTTAGTTATATCAACGGTATTTTAAATAATAAATTGTCTAAAAACATTCTGACGTTGGAACAATATGAGAAAGACGAAAAAAATTGGCAGGACAACCAGTCTAATCGACAAGCCGAAAGTGATTTAACCCCTGAGCAAGCTAAATGGTTAGCTGACCGCCAAAGAAAGCGTGAGCAACATGCCACTAGCTGAAAATTGGGTGCGCCAATTAAAAAAACGTGGTCTTGAACCTATTCATTTAACGCCTGAACAACGAGTAGAAAAAGAAAAACAGGAAGCTGCTATGTTTACGCAACAATGGGAGAAACAAGACCGTACAAAATATATTAAAGCAAGTCTATGGGGTGAGGAAAAGGCACGGTCATTTAAATTTAGTGACTGGTTGCCCGAAAAACAAGCTAATGAACAACGAGCAAAAGAAGTTGGTAATCAAGCTTATCGCATTATGCGTCAACTGGCAGTAGAACCATTTAATGTATTTTTGAATGGTGAAGCAGGCACAGGTAAAACTTCATTAGCTTTGGCGATTATGGACGGATTAAGTGATAAGTGTACGAATATGTTTGTATCAGTGATTGAATGGCGGGACATGACGTATCAATCATTTCATGATGAAAAATTGCAACAACAGCTAGCAGTTGTCGAGAAATACATGCGAGAAGTTGACGTACTGATCCTTGATGATTTTGGTAAAGATACGCAAAGGGAAGCCAAAGAAAAAATGGCTGGCATGTTATTTAGACTAGCAGACGCTAGAAAAGGTAAAACAACGATTATCACATCTAATGATAATGAGTTAGCTTTAACAAAAAAATACGATATGGCAACGTTGTCTAGGTTAATTCCTAGCAACCCAAACCATGTCATTGATATGACCGATATGGCAGATGTTAGGGAGGTGTAATGGTGGACGAAAAACCAAAATATGAACTACACGCCCATGTTTTGAATGAAGATAGATATTGGGGTGCATTTCCTTTGAAACAGGTGGCATACCAACAAGAATATCTAGCAAGTGTTTATGGCATGAAGCCCAGTGATTTTAAGATTGTGCGGGTAGCTTAATGGCAAAGTTAATCATTCCACTAACTGCATTTATTTTGCCAATGAAAAAGCAAGGCCAGATGCGGTTAGTCAAAATGACCTTAAATAATTGGATTATGATCCATGGTATGCGTGCTGGAAGAATGATTGCCAACAAACGCAAGCATCAAATTCAAGCGAAAATCATGCCACTAGTTGACCAAGCAATGGTCGATGGACTAGCTCCGATTGGAGCAAATAATAAATTTAAGTTTGACTGGTACTTGCCAGACAGACGCACGGACTTAGACAACTGGACGTTTACGCATAAGTTCATTTTTGACGCCTTTCAGGCAAGTTCAGTTCGTGGACAGGTATTTATGACAAACGACAATTTAAACTTCGTGGTGGCGACGTATGACGATTTTAGAGGTATTGATAAAGATAATCCAAGGGTTGAAATAGATTGGAGCCAATCACATGATTAAAAACAACCATGAATATAAGTACCAACTATTCGTTGAAATGTGGGAAGACGACTATACAGTAGCAGAGATTGCTAAAAAGTTGCATCTGAGAGAGTTCACGATAGCTGGTAAGAATTTTAAGGGTAGATATTACCGTGAAAACCCACGTGTAAAGCCTGGCAGAATTAATGTCGACAGAATGATGACATTAGTCCATGAGCTAGAAATCCGATATGGCAAGCTTACTGATGAGATACCAGAAGACGACAGGCAACTGATGAAGCTGCGTAAAGTGGTACACGCTAACAACTAGAACAAACAGCCAAGGGTGGAAAGACTGCGAGCCCGTGTGAAGATGTTTGGAAATTTTAGATCAGCGCCAGGAATCAAACCAACAACAATACCTAGACCAGGGCAAGTCAGTCCTGACGAATATAGTAAGTTTGATAAATATTTAGTACCTGAAAACATTGAACAGCGAAAATATCGTTTTGAAAATGGATACGGCGCATTGGTTACTTACTACCGACCAACAAACACATATGATCTAAATCAAATTAAATGGATTGGAGATCAAAATATTTTTATCGACGGTATATCTGTAGATACTACCGACAAAGTTGAATACATCGTTGCAGCATTGAATGAAATTAAAAGCAAGAAAGATGATTGATAGGGGCTACTAATGACAGATAAAGCATATATCGTGGCGAATGAAAAACAAGAGCGTGAAGTGTTGGAAAATTTGGAAGAGAAAGGGGCATTGTGGAGAAACGGGGAAAATGCTACTAACTTTATCCCATTTCGTGCATTTCCGTATGTTATTTATTGCAACGGAGATAAATATATTTCTTGGGACAAATTAGGTGACCTAGATGTCGACAGGATAATCGTATATGACGGGCGGAAGGAAGAGCAGATGAGTGAGAAATATATTGTGTCACAAGAGTTTATGAATGAGTTGGAAGAGTGGACGGCAACACGTGCATTAAGTCGTGCATCAAATTGCTTTGTGGATATTCATGATATTGAGACATTGCCAATGCATATAGAAACATGGTGGGGTGTCAATGGCGCTGATACCGAAAATAACAACCGCCTAATTGCAATCATTCGTTGGATGAATGGCGAAGACGTGTTTGAAGTTGAGAAGTCTAAGAAGTGGATTGTACGGAGCAAAGAAGTTAATGATGACGGTGACAAGCACTATTGGAAACTTTTGAATTTACGTGGGGTGTTAGAAGTGACGTCCACGTTTGAATTACGTCTTGCCACCAAATTCGATACCAAAGAAGAAGCCGAGAGTTGGGCTAATGCGCATCAGGAAGTTATTGAGGTGGAAGAGTAATGCGAGAGATTAAGTTCAGGGTGTGGGACAACGAAACCAATAAATTTTGGCATGAAGGTAGAAATCTAGCGCTTGTATCCTTAGTACCCGATAATTTGATCAATGACGACAGTACAGTGCTTGAACAGTACACGGGACTCAAAGACAAAAACGGCGTTCAAATTTATGAAGGGGATATTTTACAGCATAAGGCTTCAAAATTTATTAATTTCACTGTCTTATTCAAATATGGTTGTTATTACGCCCATGATACTTCAGAAATAATGTCGGATGAGTTACTTGGTAGTTTAAATTTTGACAATGAAATGACTGTAATCGGTAATATCCACGAGAACCCAGAGTTGTTGGAGGTGGAAGAGTAATGATATATGACGCTGTAAAGCACCCTAAGCACTATTTATTGAGTGACGGTACAAGAAGTTAAAGACCACATCAATAGTATCGTAGGGGACATGCTAGGGCGGTCTGCATGGAAAGTTGCTAACGTGATTAAATACGTGGCACGAGCTGACAAAAAGAATGGCTTAGAAGATTTAAAAAAGGCACGTGAATATATTGACATGTTAATTGAGGACAAAGAAAAATGCACAAAAATTATGAAACACCAAAATATGTCGTTTTTAACACGCTTGCGAGAGATATTAACGGTAAAGCGTTGGTAACGGCAAGCGGAAACGATTTAGAGAAACTGTTAAGCGCTTATCACGGCAAGGCGTATCAGATTATGAAAGTTAAGACGTTGAGTGATCGGGAGGAATGGTAATGACATTTTATAATGTATTAGAAAAAGCAAAAGCTCTAGGTAAAAGGGGAGCTAATGCATGGTTTGGTCCACAATTAGATGATTATATGCATGTTAAGGGACATTTGGAACAAAGCGATATTGAATTACTTATTTATCATTTAAAAGAAGCTTATGCACCAACGATTGAGATGACTGAAATACAAATGAAGCAAATGATGTCATTCAAAGAAGTTAATGCAGGGTTTAGCACGTTCATGTATAAGCAAGGATTAGGTCAGGTACCGGCTTTCAGTGATTTCATTGCAACGGAACGGGAGGATGAGTTAATGCAAGCATGGTTGCACCCTGAAACAATTAAGGTGGTGGAATAAATGGAATATCAAGATTTGGTTGAGGAACGTGATCACTATCAGAAGTTGATATAATAGTTATATATTAAATTAAGGAACTGAAAATATGGGTGAAAAGTTTAGGTTATGGATACCATTGTTAGTATCGTTCTTGTCATTAGCACTAGCAGGCGTTTCAGCAGTTTACCAATTTAGTGAGAGCAAAAGATATAGTAGTAATACACATCAAGTACTAATTAATTCTGCTGAGCTTGCAAAATATGATTTAAAATTATTAGACTATAAGGTGTTATCAGGCGATGCTGATATGAGATATGGCGAACTGAATATTCAATTAGATAGTTTAAAACAAAATTTAGAGACTATTAAAGATGTGGATCCGACGACTTTGCCAAAAATAGACGCAATTAATTATCAAGTCTATCGTCAGGACTTGAATACTGTTGTTAAGCTGTCTGAAGATGCAACTAATAATATGCGTAAAGATCGAACTAAGGTAGCTGGTGATGAAGATGAATTGGACTTAGATATATCGACTCGTCCACAGTTCGATGCAACGATGAAGAATTTAAAACATGTTTTAAACCAAGATGAGCAAGGACTAAAACAACATAAAGATTTATACAACATAAATTATGCAAAAGTAGATTTCAGTAATTAGGAGGATAATAGATGAACATGATCACTTGGATTTCACTATCATTGAGTTTTATAGCTGTAGGCGTTTCTTTATATCAGTTAGGTTATAGCAAGGGCAAATCAAATAAAGAAAATATTGATAATAAATAATAAAGAAGGTTGTTGCAGAAATGTGGCGACTTTTTCGTGTATAAAATGCCGTTACATGCTGATATGTAGCGGTTTTTAACATTTTTGAAACAACTTATAATACTATAAATGGTATAATAACAATAGACGTATATCATTAGGGAGGTGTGCAAATGGCGGATAGGTTAGATAAGTTATTGAGTGATTATTTTACAGGTAGACTAGCAACTAATATCCGTTTGCGCAAAATGGAATTGCAATTTAATAGCGATCGTACACCTGACGAAAATATTGGTGGTGGACGTAAGCAAAACGATTATAACAACCCAGTAGAGTTGCGTATGATACGTGAGCAAAGAGACACGCAACTGCAACAATGGATATTGCAAAAAGACATCATAGACTCGTTTTACGTCATTACCATTGCAAAACAACAACGAGTGTTGAAAGCCTACTATGGCAAAGGGCAAAGTTGGGTTGAAATATCACTGAATGAACATATCGGGGAACGGACTTGTTTAAGGTGGCGTGATGATTTCAAAAGCGGTATTGCAGGTCATTTATATTCAACAGTTGAAAACGGTGTCAGTATTATGGCGGGAAAACGGCGGTTACAAGCCTAAAAACAGCGCATAATATGTATTGTGGAACAGATGAAAAATAGTTATATGAATTCCTCTTATTTCTTAATTTTGTGATTGCTCATTCCTGTTACACGTAAATATTAACGTCCGTAGCATTTAGTGTCTTTGTGGTTGCAGCTATTTGGCGGTTAATATTCATAGCAAGTGTGGCGGAATAGGTAAAGTCCGAGTGTTACTAATAATACTCGGTTAGAAACTCTGAAAAATATCAGATTGTTAGGTGCAAATCCTAACCACTTGCATAGTTTATCTATTATAAAATACTTTGCATAATGGGAATAATAATGGTATAGTTAATTCTATTGAACTTATTCGTTTAGAGAGACCGTTAATGATGTTCAATCATTATAAGTTGGTTCTTCTATGTATTAATTAGATTGAATGAATAGGCGTGTATTTGTAGCATATTAGGTAATGCAATAAATTATTTATCTCCATTCTGTGAGGTGAAAGATTCTGATTTAGTAAGAAATGAGTTCGATACTCATCAGATACATAATTATAAAAGGTTATCCAATCGGGTAGCCTTTTTACTTTTCAAAAGTGGACAAGTATACAGGTGAAATATATATGGTATAATCAATTTCGTAGATTTATCTTGAATCTTCATTTTATTATGTTCATTATGGAGGAATTATTATGATTTGGTCATTAATTGTGGGAGCCATTATCGGTGCAGTTGCCGGTGCGATTACAAATCGTGGGGCTGCGATGGGGTGGATTGCTAATATCGTAGCTGGCTTGTTAGGTGCTTGGATTGGTCAAGGTCTTCTTGGGACTTGGGGTCCTTCACTGGCAGGTATGGCACTAATCCCATCTATCATCGGTGCAGTTATTCTTGTATTGGTTGTTTCAGCAATTTTCGGATATCGTTCAAAGTAAAGTACCTATTTATTGATTAATAGTATGCATATGCCTACAATAATCTAGTAACGTTGCTACGAAAATTTTAACCAAGGGGGGCATTGCTATGGCACTAGAAGAAAAGGCTAAAGAAGTATCTGAAAAAGCTAAGGACAAACTTTCTGATGCAAAAGAAGTTGTTGAAGAAGTGATGGACGACATCAAGCAGAAATTGAATAAAAAGTAAGCTGCATGTAAGGTGACAATCAAAAGATTGTTGCCTTTTTATTTTGCAATGAAAGGGGCGTAGCAATGGTTAGCTTGCTTATTAAAATAGTGTTGGCGGTAGTGCTTGGTACGATATTGTCATGGATCATTGCTCTTGCTGCAATATTCACGTTGCTATGGTGGTTGAACAAAGATTAGTAACGAATGGTACAGGCAAATGGAGAACCACATTATTGGTTCAATTGACAAAGAGATAAAGAAACGCAAGGAAGAAGAGCAAAAGAAAAAGCGAGGTGGTGATATGTAATGAAACTGACGGAGAAACAAAAGCGGTTTGCAGATGAATACATCAAGTCCGGTAATGCGACACAGGCAGCGATTAAAGCAGGCTATAGCAAGAGAACAGCTAATCGAATTGGTCCTGAAAACTTGTCAAAACTTGTCATAAAAGATTACATAGATGAACGCATGAAAGTGATCGAAGATAATCGTATTATGACCGCTAAGGAAGCCGTTGAATTCCTAACTAGTGTAGTTAGAGGTGATGTTAAAGAAACGGTCGTTATAGGTACGCCAATGGGCGCTGAAGAGGTTAAAAAAGAACCTGATGTTAAAACACGGATAAGCGCAGCCAAAGAGATATTGAAACGTTGTCCGGATAATGACAAGGTAATGGAACAACAATTGCGCAAGCTGACTGCTGAAGCTGATATCGCAGAAGCTAAGGCTAAGGAGTATATAGAAGATTCTAGTGCCTATGATGAGATTCACTTAGTATTTGCGGAAAGGCAAAAGGAAGGACATGATAATGAAGATTAATGTTGCTAATTTAAGTAATCCACATTTTGATTATTTGTTCTTTCGTCCTGAGTATTCAAATTTCGTATTGAAAGGTGGTCGAGCTTCAACTAAATCATCTGCCATCTCCATTAAAATCGTGACTGATTTTTTAGCAGATAAAATGGCAAATGTTGCTGTGTTTCGTAAAGTTGGTAATACATTAGCTGGTTCAGTGTATGAGCAAATTAAATGGGCCATCTTTACGCTAGGATTTGAAAAACGTTTTCGATATATGCGTTCACCATTAAAGATTGTTGATAGGGTAACAGGCAGTGGCTTTTATTTCTTTGGGGTTGATGATCCTATGAAACAGAAATCACAGAAAATAGCTAAGGGATATGTTAGCTCATTGTGGTTTGAAGAGTTAGCTGAATTCGACAGCTGGGAAGAGGTGGATACAGTCCGCCTAACCTATACTCGTGCTAAATTACCCAACGACAAGCAGGTTGTTACCTTTTATTCGTATAATCCACCTAGAAATCCGTATGATTGGGTAAATCAATGGGCTGAGGAACGCAAGACAATAGATGGTTGGCTAGTTGACCATTCAACATACCTGGATGATCAGATGAAGTTTCTATCAGACCAGTATGTAAAAGAAATTGAACAATCAAAAGTTAGTGATCCAGACTATTATCGTTGGCAATTTTTAGGTGAAGCTGTTGGATTAGGAACTAACGTCTACAATATGGATATGTTTCATCCATTACAAGAAATACCAAATGATGATCCAATAACGCAAGTTGCCTATGCGTTAGATGCTGGACATGCTAATTCAGCGACAACAGTAGTGCTATTCGGTGTGACAGCTAAGAAAAAAGTCATCTTATTAGATACGTATTATTATTCACCAGCTGGCCAGTCAATTAAGTTGGCACCCAGTGATTTATCAATTAAGATACATGATTTTATTAAAAATCAATCTGATAAACCGTGGGGTAAATTACCAATCGTTAAACGTACTATTGATAGTGCTGAGGCAGCATTACGTAATCAGTATTTCAGAGATTATCGTATTGGTTGGCATCCAGTGGCTAAGAAGAAAAATACAACAATGATTGATAGTGTCTACTCATTATTAGCAAGTGGTCGTTTTTATTATCTAGACAATCAATCTAACAAAGTATTCATTGAACAACACCGTAATTATCGTTGGGATGAAAAGACAGTTGAAACAGACGATCCAAGGGTAATTAAAGTAGATGACCACACGGTTGATGCATTTAAGTATTTCGTACTAGATAATGCACGACTATTAGGACTAAAAATATAAGGAGTGAACCATGAAATTAGTTGATTCCGTTTTAAATTTTTTTCGCAGAGGAGGCGCTAAGATGGGCGTTATAAATACATTAACTAACATCACTGACCACCCAAGAATTGGCGTGTCGGAGGCGGAATATGACCGCATTCGTGAGAACTTAAAATACTTTGAGGGTAAATTCAAAGACGTGACTTACCGCAACACATATGGGGAGATCAGACATCGTCCATATACGTCCTTAAACATGGCTCAAGTATTGGTTAGGCGAATGGCATCGTTGTTGGTTAATGAGCAGATGACATTTACGATTGCTGATAATAAGTCAGCTGATGAATATGTTCATGACGTGTTTTCCAAGAATGATTTCATTAAGAACTTTGAACGCTATTTGGAGTCTGGACTAGCATTGGGCGGTTTAGCAATGCGACCTTATGTAGATGGTGACGAAATTAAGATTGCCTATGTGCAAGCGCCTGTGTTCTTTCCACTGCAATCAAATGCTAATGATATATCAGAAGCAGCGATTGCAACGAAAACAACCACAGTTGAAGGTCAGAATACTGTTTACTGGACGTTATTAGAGTTTCATTCATGGAATGGCACTAAATATGTTATCGATAATGAACTGTATCGCTCAATGGACGATAATGCTGTTGGTGTACGACAAACATTATCAGCCAATGAAATATATGCCAACTTAGCAGACCATTCAGAACTTGATAACTTTACCCGTCCATTATTCGTTTATTTAAAACCATTTGGATTTAATAATCGAGACATTACTTCACCGTTAGGGTTATCAATCTTTGACAACGCTCGCAGTACGTTACGCCAAATCAATGATGCATATGACCAGTTCCATTGAGAAGTTAAAATGGGTCAGAGACGTGTCATGGTACCGGAAAATCTAACACAGATGACTAATGAACGTGGCGAGTTTGTACAATTTTTTGATACTGATCAGAATGTCTATGTTGGTTTAAATGGTGATATGGATGATAGTAAAATTACCGACTTATCAACGGAAATTCGGGCGGATCAATTTATTCAATCCATTAATCAATTTATTAAAACATTAGAAATGCAAACCGGATTGTCGGCTGGTACATTCTCATTTGATGCAGCTAATGGGTTAAAAACAGCCACAGAAGTTGTTTCTGAAAACTCTATGACTTATCAAACACGTAATTCACATTTGAACAATGTTGAACGGGCATTGCAAGAGTTAGTGGTAACTGTCTTAGAATTAGCTAGTGCAGAGGGCTTTTATCATGGGGATATTCCAAGAATTGGTGACATTCAATTTAATTTTGATGATGGTGTGTTTACTGATAAAAACGTGCAATTAGCTTACTATACGCAAGCCGTAACAGCTGGATTAATTTCAAAGAAACGTGCCATTATGAAAGTCCTTGATGTCCCAGAAGATGAAGCAATGGAGATATTACAAGAAATTGCTGATGAATCTGAGCCAGTTCCAAGCGCTTTGGATCAATCAATGTACGATAATGTAGTTGGTGATGAATAATGGCTAAAGTAAACGATGACCAAATGTTGTTAGGCGCTTCGGTTGTTGGTGATATATACAGCAATATGGCACAAAAGTTATTTATTCGTATGATTAGACGAATTAAAAAGCGTGGAGTTGCTGATTTAAAAGATAATCCCTATTTATGGCAACTTGAAAAGCTGAATGATATGCATATGCTTAATGAAGAAAATATTGCATATGTTGCTAAACAGACTGGTGTTGCTCGTAAACTGATTGATGAGATTATCCAAAACGAAGGGCTAAAAGTCTATCAAAATACCGCTGAACAAATCGCAGATGACTTAAATACAAAGACACCCAGTTATAATAGTGTTCAAGAAACATTAGCTAATTATGCACAACAAACATTCTTGGATATTGATAACTTAGTTAATCAAACGTTATTAACCACTAATATGTCCGATAATGCAACCATGCGAGTTTACCAAAAGATTATTGAACAATCAGTTGCGGAGGTTACAACAGGGCTTAAATCGCCTGATAAGGCTGTTTCTGATACAGTCATGAAATGGATAGACAAAGGTATTCCATCAGGATTCGTTGATAAAGGTGGCCATACATGGTCCATTGAACGATATGCAGATACAGTGATGCAATCAACTACTTACCGTGTTTACAATGAAATGCGTACTAGTGCAGCTGATAGATTAGGCGTTAATACTTTTCTAATGAGTTCGCATGCTGCTTCACGTCCTGCCTGTGCACCAATTCAAGGGCATATAGTCACTAAGCAAGTTGATGGCTTTCATAGTCATGATAAAGATATTGGTTACGTTGCCTCAATTTATGATCATGGCTATGGTGAACCTGGCGGAACCTTAGGAATCAATTGTCATCATACCTTGACACCATTCATTATTGGTGTGAATAGACTACCTGGCGTTGATATTCCTGAACCCAAGCAAGCGATTGCTAACGGTGAAAAACAGGCTAGTCAACGGTCGTTTGAGCGTGGTATTAGAGAGGCAAAGTACAAGTTAGAAGCAGCTACACAATTAGGTGACGATAAACTTATACAGCGGTATCAATCGCTATTGTCTAATCGTAGGTTAGGATTGCGTAAGTTAATTGATAATAATGATTTCTTACATCGTGATTATTCACGAGAGAAAATATACAAGAATAAGAAATTAGTCGATATTTACAAGCTAAACATGCAAAGTAAAACAAAAAAATAATGATAAAAAGGTATTAATCGCTGACGATTAGGGATAAGACAATCCACCAACAATTGAATTTGATACAGAATATTGACCTGAATATGTCATTAAACTGTTCTTTTTTCATGCAATAAATCTGTGCGAGAGCTGGCTCGCTAATCAACAGCTTAGGAGGACGTATGAAGACCGAAACACTACAAGGTATTGGTTTAAACGATGATCAAATTCGTTCAGTCATGGCTGAGTTTGGTAATGAAATCAACCCATTGAAGCAAGCTAAAGCAATTGCTGAGCAGGAACGTGACTCACTTAAGACACAACTTGATGAAGTCAATGGTCAGCTCAAAGAAGCGCAAAAGAAAGCAGAAAAGGGAAGTGATCTACAAAACCAGCTCAAGGACTTACAAAAGCAGTTTGATGAATCAAAAGCCAATGCTGAAAAGCAATTACAAGCAACTAAGAAGGATTACGAAATTTCAGCAGCATTAAGTCAGGCAGGAGCCAAGAATGAAAAGGCTGTTAAGGCATTGTTAGACACTGAAAAGGTCAACTTTGATGATAACGGCAAGCTTATTGGACTATCTGAACAACTTGAAGCAGTTAAAAAGGACAATGATTTCTTATTTGCAGAAACAAAGGATAGTGGCGCAGGCAAGCCAAACATTACACCAGCAGGTAATCCAAATCCGAATGGTGGAAATGGGACTAAAGCCTTAGCTGACTATTCATACCAAGAACTATCAGCATTAAAAGCTGATAGTCCATCACAATATCAAGCATTAGTAGGAGGAGACAAATAATGCCAGTTACACAACTAAAAAATATGATTGATCCCGAGGTAATGGGAGCTATGATTCAAGCGCAACTACCCCAAGCATTGAAGTTTACAGGTATTGCGCAACTTGATACAACGTTACAAGGTCGCCCAGGAGATGAAGTGACTGTACCATCATACAAGTATATTGGTGATGCGGTAGATGTAGCTGAAGGAGCTGCAATTGATTACGACTTGCTAGAAACAACCTCTCGTAAGATTGGTATTAAGAAAGCAGCAAAAGGTGTTGAACTAACTGATGAAGCTGTTCTATCTGGATATGGTGATCCAGTTGGTGAAGCACAACGCCAAATTCGTATGTCAATCGCTTCAAAGATTGACAATGATGTTTTAGCTACTGCTTTAACGGCACCATTAACGCTTGTCGGTGCTTCGATTGATTTAGATTTGATTGATAAGATTGAAGCAACATTTGTGGATGCTCCTGATGCTATTGAGGGACAAACAACAGACCAAACAGGTGTTTTGTTCTTGTCATATAAGGATGCTGCTGACTTACGTAAAGCAGCTACCAATAACTGGACTCGTTCTTCAGAACTAGGTGATAACATCTTGGTTAATGGAGCGTTTGGTGAGTTACTTGGATGGGAGATTGTACGTTCTAAGAAATTAGCTAAAGGGCAATTTGTTGCCGCTAAACCAGGAGCTTTGAAGATTTATCTAAAGCGTGACTTGATGGCTGAATCAGCACGAGATATTGACCATAAGCTAACAAAGTTTAATGCTGACCAACATTATGGTGTAGCAATTGCTAATGCTCCTATGTCAATAAATGGCACATCTTTTTCTAAACACTCGTTCTAATTCTGTCGGAATTAAACCAACTGATGTAATTTGAGGTTCGGATTACCAAGTCCTCAAAATTGGAAAAAGTTGTTTGAAAGGCAAACTCTCTCTTCAACAATGAGTGAAAAGCTTCAATTGGCCCATTATCATAAGGATAACCTTGTTTTGAGTATGAGTGGCTAATCTGGTGCCGTTCAAGTAAAGTTTCAACTTCGTTGCTGGTGTACTGTGAACCCATGTCAGAGTGAAAATATTGTGGCTTTTGATGACATTCAAGCGCCTGATTAATCGTTTCTACAACTAACGTCGCCTCCATCTGACGACCAATCTTGAAAGCAAGAACTTGATGAACCTTTGGTTCGTAAATAGAACTGAGATAAACCCAGGTTCCTGGACGTAATTCCAAATAAGTAATGTCAGCACGCCATATCCTTGCATTGGGCTGGTGCTTGATTAAATTGGGGCGTTGTGAATGATCCACATGAGTGCCAGGTTTTTTAAATCGCCGATTCATTAAAGAGTGAATTTCCATTTCTCTCATTAATCGTAAAATTCGTTTTGACCCAACACAGATGCCTGACTTGCGAAGCACCATCGTTATTCGTGGATAACCATAGGCACGATAATTATTTTCCCAAATTAATTTAATTTTTTCTTTGAGCTGATTATCAACACGTTCGTGTTGACTAGGTTGATATCTTTTCCAATGGTAATAGGTGCTGCGCGGTAATTTCAGTGCCGAAAGAATAATTGATAAGCGGTGTCGCAATAACTGATCTTCTATGAAGACAAGGCAATTAATTCGTCCTAATGCTTTCCCAGTAACACCGCCGCAACTTTTAAAATTTCAAGTTCCTCCTTTAATCGCTGATTTTCCTTTTGAAGTTGTTTGAATTCTTTGGACGTTACTTCAGTACCGTCTTCTAGCTCAACTGATTTAGCGCCTTTAACCCAGTTATGAATTGCGGCTGGAGAAACACCGTATTCCTCGGAAAGCGAGCGAATAGATCTTTTCTCTTCACGATGCATCTTCACAATGCTGGCTTTAAAATCATCTTGATATCGTTTCATTGGAATGCTCCTATCTTGTTTTATTAATTATGGCACAACTGTTCAGAAATTTATGTACCAAATACTAGGATAGGAGCAATGATGGGTATGCTGAAATGTTGTCTATTTCAAAAGATTATTTAGTTGCTGCATTAGGTCAGAAAGAAGCTGATGAAATTGTACATTATGCTGATAACCGTACTGTCACTATTACTAAGATCGCACAAGCTATTTTTGAAGCTGGTCAAGATGATGAACTTAAGCAAAAGTATGGGTCAAACCGTAAGCAACGTCGTGGAAAGGATAATGGTTAATGTTTTCATTCACTAAACGACCTGAACAAACTATTGATTTAGCTGGACATATCTATCATGTCAATTTAGCTTTTAATCGAGTGATCAAGGCGTTTGGTGTGCTAGACGATGAAACATTAAGTGATGTTGATAAGATAAATCAATGTTTTAATCTATTTTCAGTTGATTTACAGACAAATGATTTAGCAACTAAAGGAAGTATCGTTTCTAATTTATTTACTTATATTAATGAAACACCTTATGGCAACTTTGAAGATGGCGATGTATCAGATACAGAAAATGAACCAATTCAAAATATAGCTGACTATGATTTTGAACAAGATGCTGCAGCTATCTATGCTTCATTTATGAGTGATTACCATATTGATTTGAATAATGAAATAGATCGTATGCATTGGGATACTTTTAAAGCGTTGTTTGACAATCTTGGTGAAAAAACACCCATCAATCGTATTCGACAGATTCGTAATGATGATCTATCAAATTACAAGGACAATGCACAACAAGCAGGCCTGATAGCTGAAGCGCAAATGTACTATAAATTAGATAAAAACAAGGCAGATGACACCTTTAGTGGGAATGCATCTAATATTTTTGATGGTTTATTTGCGAACAGTGATTAGTTTTAAGGAAAGGAGGAATATAAATGGCAGATGGTGCAGTTAATATTGATTTAATTCTTAATGACCAAACAGATAAAACTTGGTCAGAATTCAAATCGAAGGCTGAACAACAGGGAAAAGAAGGCCACGAGACATTCAAAAAGTCGTTTGGTGATGAACCATTGATTGCAAAGTTGGAGGCAAAGGCTAACAAGGAAGGCATTGCTGATTTTAAAGGCTTGCTGAATGAATTGCCGGAAGAAAAGCGAACTGAATTACTCGCCAAAGCAGAAAAAGGAGAGGCAATCGACTTTGAAAAGTATATTCAAAATATGCCAAAGAAAAAGGTTGTCTCATTAGAAACGCAAGCCAAAAATGCAGGTATTGATAACTTTGATAAACTACTCAAAAAATTACCGAAGAAAACAGTCACTGATTTAAAAACACGAGCTGAAAAAGGTGAAGTAATTAATTTTGAGCAATTACTGCGTAAGATACCTAGTAAGTACATCACGCAACTACAGTTAAATAATAATGCTAGTCCTGAATTGCAAAAGTTGCAGTCAGAGGCTGAGAAAACCAAACATAAGTTTTCTAATTTGAAAGACGTTATGTTAGGTACATTTGCTGGTAATGTAGTCTTCAAAGGTGTTACTGCTCTAACAGGTGGTTTTGAGTCTATCATTTCGGACTTAGATGAGTCAAGCAAGGCTTGGCAAACCTTTAGGGGTAATATGCATGAATTTGGTAAGTCAGATAAAGAAATCAGAAACGTTAAGAAAGAACTACAAGATTTTGCACAGAAATCTATTTATTCAGCTTCTGATATGGCTTCTACTTATGCACAACTAGCTGCAGTTGGTACTAAAAATACTACTGAACTAGTTAAAGGTTTTGGTGGTCTAGCTGCTGCATCGGAAGATCCGAAGCAAGCAATGAAAACACTGAGCCAACAAGCTACTCAAATGGTATCTAAGCCAAAGGTCGCATGGGAAGACTTTAAGTTAATTCTTGAACAATCACCTGCTGGAATGTCAGCTGTTGCTAAATCTATGGGTATGTCTGTAGGTGAACTAACTCAAAAAGTTCAAAATGGTCAAGTTGCTACTCAAGATTTATTTGATGGAATTACTAAGGCTGGAACGAGTGATAACTTCACAAAAATGGCAACCAATTATAAGACAGTTGGACAAGCCGTTGATGGTTTGCGTGAAGGCTTAACTAATAAATTGCAAAGTGCTTTTGATAGTTCTAGCAAAGTCGGAATTAAGATGGTTTCTAATATATCTAAATCAATTGATAATTTTGATACCAAGCCGATGGTGAATAAACTTAATGGCTTAATCAGTTATATTACAGCCCATTCTAAGGATATATCTGGCATATTTGGTAGTGTAAAAGATATTGCTGCTGATTTAATTGGTGGTGCGTGGGATGCTGCTAAGTCAACACTTACAACCATCGCTGATATGTTTGGTTTAATTAATAAGAACAGTAAGAAAGCACACGACCCATTAAAGACGGTTAATCATGTATTAAAGACGATTGCTGATCACAAGGGTGCTATTAAGTCTTTGGGAGCTGCATTGGTTGCAGCATTTGCAGTTAAGAAAATTAGTGACTTTGTCGGTGGCTTAATGTTAGTTACTAAAAATTTGAAGTTAGCAGCTGCAGCACAAGCAATATTTAATGCTGTGGCTAAGGCTAATTGGATTTCTATCCTTGTCGTTGCGCTTGTTGGACTAGCTGTTGGATTAGTTGAACTATATAAGCATAGTAAAAAATTCCGCAATTTTGTGAATGGTTTGGTTGATGCAGCCGTTGATTTTGCGAAAGGTGTTGGTAAATGGTTCGGCAATGCTTTTGATGCCATAGGTGATTTCTTTAAGGGTGTCGGTAAGTCATTTAGTAATGGCGGTAAGAACATCCATAAATTTGTTAAAAATATTGGTAAGTGGTTTAAAGGTATTGGTAAATCAATCGGTAATGGTGCTGATGCCATAGGTGATTGGTTTAGTGGCCTTGTTAAAGGTTTCCAAAAAGGTTGGGACAAATTCATTAAAGCTGTCAAGAAAATTGCTATTGGGTTTGGTAAAGTAATGCTTTACGCTTTAGCACTACCAATTGGTATTGATATAGCAATTACCAAGCCACTAGTTAAACCTTTAAAGAAAATTTTTAATAGTTTAGTTAAAGATGTTAAAAAAATTTGGAACGGTTTAACAGATTTTTTAAGAAAAGTATGGCAGCCCGTTCAAAAAACGTGGACTAAAGTTTGGGATGCTATTGCCGATTTCTTTGATGAACTTTGGAATGGAAAGCATGGCATCAAACGGCTATTTAGTGACGCTATCAATGCGATTTCAGATGTGTTAGGTGATGTTCTAAAAGATATTTCAAAAACATGGTCAAAGACATGGAACAAAATTTCAGACATTTTTGACGATATTTGGAATGGTAAACATGGTATTAAGCGATTGTTCAACGATGCTATTAATGCAATTAGTAGTGTTATGGATAAAGTGTTGAGTGGTATTTCAAAAACCTGGAACAAGGTTTGGGGGGCTATTGCAGACTTCTTTGATGATATCTGGAATGGCAAGCATGGTATCAAGAATACAGCATCAAAGGCTTGGGACTGGCTTAGTGGTGGATTAAGTAATTTTGGTGATGGTATTTCTAAGACATGGACCAACATGTGGACTGGTATTCGAGATTTCTTTAGTGATATTTGGAAAGATATTAAAGGTTTAGCTAAAGATGGCATGAACGGTATCATTGGCTTTATTAATACTGGTGTTGGCGGTATTAATGGGGTTATCCATGATTTTGGTGGAAAAAAGCAAACAATTAAACCATTAAAGAAGTTGGCTACTGGTACGACTGGTGCGCCAAGTGGTTTGGCAATGGTTAATGACGGTTTTGATAGTCCAACAGGTCAAGAATTGATTATTGACAATCAAGGTAACGGAACAATCTTATCTGGTCGTAATCGACTAGTTAATTTTGAAGGTGGCGAGACTGTTGTGCCAGCCGGTGTTACTCAGGCCATGTTAGCCGGTCACATGTTTGCAAATGGAACAAATGATTGGTTCGGTGACGTTAAGCATTTCTTTGGTGACGTAGCTGGTGACATTGGAGATGCTATTTCATCTGCAACAGGTAAAGCCAAGGACTTTTTGGGAATTGCGATGCACCCAGTAAAGTACATTGAAGATAAAATATTTAGTCCCATGACCAAAGGAATTGGTAACTTAGCTGGTTCAGCAATTAGTTCATTAGGATCTGCTGTCGGTGGTAATAATGGTGTTAAGGGACAGCAAAACAATTGGTGGCATGAATTGTGGAACATGCTAAAAGATACCATGTCTGGTAGTGGCGGCGGTGGTTTAGGTGATGACTACCGTTTTAAGAATAAAAGCAAGGATGAAGGTGCTCCAAGTGGTGATTCGTGGGGTTACTTCTTTAGAGAATGTGTATCATTCGTTGCCAGTCGCTTGGCAAATGTTGGTGTAAAACCAAGTTTGTTCACAGGCTTAGGTAATGGTTCTAATTGGACCAGTGCTCATGTTAAGCATAAGAGTACGCCTAGTGTTGGTGATATTGCGGTTTATTCTAATGGTTCTAAGTATGGTAATCACGTTTCAGTTGTTACAGGCGTTAATAACGGCCGTTATAGCGAAGAAGGTTATAACTATGCTGGTAATGGAAAGTACTACAAATCTAGCGGTCTAAAGTTTGGTGATGCAACAACATTCTTGGACTTTGGGCGTAGTGCGGCACGTTCTAAATCAGATTCAAATAAGTCGGACTCACCATTACAAAAATTAATTAGATCTCAAGTAGGTGGTATGTTTGATTGGGTATCAGACATGATGAGCAACTTACTTGGTTCATTTAACGGTGGTGGCGACCAAGCTGGAAGCAATGCAGCGCCAAGTGGTTCACATAAGCATTGGTTAAAACAAGCAGGTATTCATGGCGACTTTGATAAGTGGAACTACATTATCAATCATGAATCTGGTTGGAATCCTAGAGCTAAGAACCCAGGTTCAAGTGCCTATGGTATAGGTCAAGCACTACCACCATCAAAAATGGCGTCATTTGGATCAGATTATATGTCTAATCCCATTACACAATTAAAGTGGATGAAGAGTTATATTAACGACCGTTATGGTGGTATTGATCATGCTTACAATTTCTGGCGTAGTCATCACTGGTATGCTAATGGTGGTCGTACAAACGGTGTTGGTCTAGTTGGTGAAGTTGATGGCGAAGATGAGTGGGTAATTAATCCAAATCGTCATAGCGCTGATGAAACCATCCTAGGTTCAATTAAAGAAACTGCTGACAAACAACCGAATAGTTTTGCTGCAAAGTTATCACAGGTAATTAACACCGCTAAGACTGGTTCGCAGTCTAATATGATTACGCAATTACCACATGTATCACATACTCAAAATAGTGGTCAAACAAATGGCGGCATTGATCTAAGTGGTGATGTTCATATGGTGGTTCAGTTAGATAGTGGTGAAGTTGCTCGGGCAACTTATCCAAAGATTAAGATATTGCAAAATCAAGACATTCAATTGAAAGGACAAACAACAGGTAATATGTATGGCTACTAAATTCAAGAGTGACATTTTAATTCAAAAGTTAGATGGAACTGTCTATGATTTAGGGGCAGAAGGCATTCGTGTTGTTACTTTTGATCCACCATCACCGGCATATGCACATACTTATGCGCAGACTAGTGATTATGGAGCTACCTTAACTGGTACACAGGTTACGCAGACAACCATTCCCATCACATTTGATGTGTTCGCACATGATAATTTTGATTATGAATTGCAAAGGCTCAAAGTACTAAAAATTTTTAGTAGCGATGAGCCTATTTATGTGATTAATTTACGCACACCATTTATGAGGTGGAAGGTTGTCGCTGATGCCTTTGCTTATCCTAGATTAGGTAACTACTGGAAAGCGAAAAATATTGCCATTAGTCTGATTTGCTATGAAGGTTTTGCTGAAAGTATTGCAACTACCTTAAAAACAGCAACGATTAATGGCAAAATTTATGATGCTAGTTTGGGTGTGCCATTTGATGATTATCAATATGAGTTTTCAACGTCACATTTTAAGATTTATAACCCATCGGTCATTCCATTATTAGCAGATGAAAGGCCAGTAACAATTACATTTAAAGGTAGTGCACCACAAGGGTTGACTATTAAAAATAATACGACCAATCAATCTTTTTATTACAAAAAAGCGATTGCAAGTAGTGATAGTTTTCAGTTGATTGGGCTGGTGCCAATTGTTAATGGTATTCAAAGATTAGGGAATGATTATTCAAGTCGTAGTTTTTTGGATTTTGCACGAGGCTACAATGACATAGAAATTTTAGGAGCTAGTGGCTTCACAATTTCATTTGAAACGAGGTTTTATTATTAATGGCAAATGTAATTTATGCATACACAACTCATCTTGACGAAGTACCTGTTATTGTCACTGGATTGTCTATTACAGAGACATTAAACGAGTTCAGCACATTATCATTTAGCTTTACCGCTGATGATCGTAATAAAATAGCTGCGGAAGCTATGATACCTCAAACCAGAGTACTTGTTCCTGAAACGGGCCAGTGGTTTAGGCTTAGTAATGTTAATCCCATTTCGTCTGGTGATGTCCGTACTTATCAAGTATCAGCTGTACATGTTGGCACAGATTTACATGACAAGTATGTTGAAAATAAATTAACTAATACACAGAGTTTAGATCAGTGTATGAAATTAATTACGGACGGAACTTCATTCAATTATGTAATACATGATTCGTTCTCTAATTATTCATTTAGTGACGGTTTTGGCGCAGATTATGCTGACTCCTTGTTAATGAATAATTTAAAAAATAATTTTGGTTTTGAATTTTATCTTGATAACTGGACGATTCACATCTATAAAATGCTTGGTAAAGCTGATCAATTCATTTTTATTGACGGCTATAATGCCAGCAAAATTCAATGGACCGAAGATTATAGTAATATTCGCACCAAGATTAAAGGAATTGGCAAACAAAATGACGATGGTACTTATGCAGCAACAGCTGAATATAATAGTCCAGCGCAAGAAATTTGGGGTGTTAAACAAGCAGCAACCATCCAAGATGATCGCTTTACGGATAAAAATTCGTTGCTAACTTATATTAAATCACAATTACAAGATTATCCAATCGTTCAATATACGATGGAACGTGCTGAATTTGAACATCATGCCAAATTGTCCGATATTAATCAGGTTGTTATTGGAAATTCCGGACTCATTAAGGATCGTTTAGGTGTAGAAGTTGATGTACGCATTATTGGTAAGACATTCCATCCGCAAGATGCTAAGCAAAATGATACAGTGACTTTTGGTAACAAGCTATTTGACTATGCACACAACTATGCTGCTTTGCAAAAAGCTCGCAATAGTAATGAGAGCTTAGGTAAAACATTGTCAAAAATTCAAGAAAATGTGACGTCTATTATCGACAGTAATAATAACCGTAAAATGTGGAAGATAGGTGTGGTAAAAGAATGACATTAAATGGTATAGATATTTCAAATTGGCAACCTGATATTGACTTATCAAAAGTTGACAGTGATTTTGTTATCGTAAAAACCACCGAAGGCACCGATTATGTCTCACCAGTCGCAGATGCACAAATTCAACAATCCATGAAACTGAATAAGTTGGTGGGTGTTTATCATTATGCAACAGGAGCTGGAGCAATTGCCGAAGCCAAGTTCTTTTTGAGTAACATCAAAGGTTACATAGGTAAAGCCTTATTGGCACTGGACTTTGAAGGTGAAGCAATTGTAGGTGGTCCAACTTATGCCAAGGCATTTCTGGACACGGTTTACCAAGCAACAGGGATACGTCCTTTGCTTTACACATCGAAGAGTGTGATTAACCAATACGACTGGTCAGCAGTATCAAAAGAGTACGACTTGTGGGGCGCACAATATGCTTCGGCTGCCCATATAGGCTATCAATCAGAACCCTGGGAAGATGGCACAGCTTGGGGCAGTTTTGGTAAACCTGTTATCCGCCAATACACAGGATATGGACGTTTGGCTGGTTATGTGGGCAACTTGGATTTAGATTTGTTTTATGGTGACGCAGATAGTTGGCACAAGCTGTTGCAATCAGATAAGCAAGTACATGAAACGACAACAACAACGACAACGACAAATCCAGTGATGGAGACACCAATTTTTCAATACTCCGATGATAATGGTAATAAAACGTACGCTTATACTCATTGGGAGGCCATTGCGGGCAAAGCTAAATTAATCAGGTTGGAAAGCCCGAATGGCACTGAATTTGATCTAACTGTTGATGATACTGGTAAATTAACTGTGGTTAAGAAGGAGTAGTGCATGATTGATACAACAAAACTACAGCAAGTCGATGATGACTTACAAAGTATTTACAGTGACCTAAATTATTATTTATTAATTGACTATATGCCTGCTCATGTTGGGCCGTTCATTATCACTATTTTTAATGAAGATACTTATTCATTTTTGATCACTAGCTTACTTCGTTTAATTAATGAACATAATCGGTTGGTGGATATTTTGGTACATTATAATTTAAACCCATTTGGCGATATTCATGTTAGTGCCGTATTCTATGATAACAAGGGGAGTGACTTAAATGAATTAATATCTGTATATAATCAAACTTTAGATTTACTAACGCATAATTTTGAATCTATAAAAGTAATCATGAAACTAAATGGATTAATGGAGGCTAAATAACATGGCAGATAAACAAGGACGTTTCGTTATTCTTGATACAACGTTAGCAAAAACTGATGCAACGCTGATTGATGAGTTAAGTGGACGTCAAGGAGATAATGGACGTATTATATACTTCGCTTTGAAGGATGGACAATTACCACACGATTTAACTGGTCAAGATGTGCAATTGGAAGTCAAAGACTCAGCTGGAAAGATTAAAGTTATTCACGGTATCAACGAACGTGTATCCGATGAAGGTGGGTTGTTTAGCTTGATTATTCCAGCAGAAGTGTACCAAGCTTCTGGTGACGTACAAGAGGCCTACATTGCCGTGGTTGATAATAAAGGCGTTAAAATTACGTCAATTCCCATTACATTTACAGTCTTTGAGAATGGCGTTATTATCTCAGCCAATGCGTCACAAGATTACTTATCAAGTGTGGATAATATGATTGCAGACGTTGATAAAAAAATTGACGACTTATCAGCCTATTACAATACGCTGGAAGGTAAAATTCAATCCTTAACGGACGCTGTAAACAATAAACAAGCGGCTTTATTGAACAGTGATAACACATTCAACAAGTCATTAACCGTTAAGGGTGGCATCACAGCAGATTTGCACGGTACAGCTGATAAAGCTAAGACGGCAAGCAACAGTGATAACTTTGCAGGACACTCATACGCAGATGCATTGGGTCATGAAGCATTTAGGCGAGGAGCTCGTTTCTTTGCTCATCGAGGTGCGCAAGCAATTGCCCCTGAGAACTCATTGCCTGCTTTGAAGAAAATCAGCAATCATTCTGGATACGAGATTGACATCCACCAAACATCTGATGGACGCTGGGTGGTTATGCACGATGGAGACATTAACCGAATGACCGCAAAAACTGGTGCTATTTCAAGTTATACCTTCGATCAATTACGCAATATCCCAATCAGTAAGGGAAATTCCGCTTCTCGTTATACGGCATCTGAATTGGTTATTCCACCATTGGAAGAGGCTTTGACAGTTGCCAAGGACAAGCGGTTAACCCCTGTTATCGAAATTAAAAAGGACCGCACCGATAATTACACCTCAGCTTCTTATGACAGTTTGGTGGCAATCATCAAGAAATTTAACGTTGAAAAGGAAATGATGTTCATTTCATTCGATTACAACTCATTGGTTGAAATTAAGAAGCGCTTACCATTGGTGGAAGTTTCTTACTTAACCAGTGATTTCACACAAGACTTAATTGATAAAGCAGTTGCCTTGGGCGTTAATTCAGGAATTGATGCTGATTATACCAATTCAAACTTTAATGCTCGCAACGTCCAATTGGCACATGATGCTGGCTTAAAAGTTGGGGCATGGACGACAGCAGATGACTCAAAGCGTGATACATTGTTAGCCATGGGCGTTGATTTCATTACAACCAACAGCCTATCTGGTGAGTTACGATACGCCGAATTGACATTACAAAATGGCTGGAAGAACAACTCAGGTCAAACATCACTGTACTCATACGTGACTGAGATTGCACCAGGTAAAATCTTGGTACGTTTCAGCATTTATGGTGGTGACCGAACTCATCACACAATCATTGCCAAACTTCCAGACTGGGCAAGTCCTAATTCCGAGGTATGGTCACCTGCTGTGTTACGTACCGCCTCAAACATTACACTGGGATCATTCGACATCGACCACCAAAATTCTAATTACGTTAATCAGGCATCAGTCAGTGTTGGAATTAACTGGGATAGCATTAACAATGCCGATCCATTTTACTGGGTATCTGGTGAAGTCGTGTATTACGTTTAAGAAGGAGGACACATGTCGAAATTATTAAAACGGTTAAATGATAACCAAAATAAAGTTGCCGACACCAATGGCATCATGAAATTACAGGCATGGGATTACGGTGTTGCCCAAGACTTAACCAATAAACAGATTACAGCTACCATTGCGAACGCAGGTGGCTTTTTATTTGACATTGATTTGGTAAGTAATGGAACTGAAATTGACTTGGACTTTAAGGACAGCCAATTGCAAAAGTTAACTCCTGATACGTATTTCCTTGAAATTAAAGTTACAGATAAAGATGGTGATGTCTCAGTATTTCCAACGGAAGGGTATGCCACATTCACTATCAATAAGAACTTACATGCCACAGAAGGTGCGTTAGTCCCGCAAATAACCTTTGACACTGTCTTGGCAGATGTCAAAAAGGCAGTTGATAAAAAAGTTGCCGATTACACCAGCACGATTGCAAAAGATGATAAGGGTGATACTGGTCCACAAGGTCCGCAAGGAATACAGGGAAAACAAGGTATCCAAGGACCAAAAGGTGATAAAGGGGACACTGGAGCAACTGGCCCACAGGGTCCAAAAGGTACCACGGGGGCAACAGGCCCTAAGGGTGATAAAGGGGATACTGGTCCTACTGGTCCTGCTGGTAAAGATGGGGTTGTGGACTACAATATGACCGTTAATACCACAGGAGACCAATCGGCAACAGGAACAAAAAGTTTTACTGATGTAAATGTCAGCCATATTTTGAAGGCAGACTGGTTACACAAGCATGTAGCAACTAATAATAGTTATGCTAATTTTCTAGAGGTAATTGATGACAGCTATGGTGATAATAAACCTCATTCATTAGGAACTTACTTTACGGGGAAATCAGACGGTTCTGGTGTTACGATTACTGGAAATGGTTTGACAGGTATTGGTGGTGGTGAGTCTATTAATAATCTATTTATAGCAATACAAAATGGAACATCTGATTCTACTGCTCTACCTTTCACAACCATGAATTCAGAGCACTTAATTGCTGCCTCTGATGGTGGAATTTACTTTATGACTAACCAACAATCTGGTATCAGTTATGATAATATCTGGCGATTAAATGGCAATGGTTATTGGGATAGATATGATGTCTCTTCAAGTAAATGGATTAACGTAATCCCTAATACATCTGGAGTACTGGCACAAGACTCATCTGTTGTTCACAATACAGGTAATGAAACCGTTGCGGGTAACAAGACGTTTTCTGGTAATACCACGATTGGTGGTACCTTGATGACCGATTCTGGTTGGAAAAATATGTCTCTTGCCAGTGGTGTGAAAGCAACTGTTGCTCGTTACCGCTTACTGAATGGTGTTGTTTACATTCAAGTGCTGGATGTTATTGCCGATGTTGGTAAAGTGTTCGCAACGTTGCCGGCTGGTTACAGGCCTCCACACTGGATTTGGGAGTCATATTTTTCAGCTAATAAATCAGGAAACTTTTTAATTGTTGACAATGGTGAGGTATCGCGTGCGTCATCAACCACACCAGGTACTGACTCAGGCACAAAGGCCTCATTTGAAGTTTCTTACCCAATTGATTAAAGGAGGACGCAATGAACATAACAACATCAATCACAAATACCAGTCTTAAAAACTCAGACAAAGGGCTGGTCATCGACTTTATTGACTTGGTGGTTAATTTTGTCGAACCAGATAATTATTTTGGTGGACAAATTCGATTAACTGCAGAAGAGGACGGTATCTCATTTCAAACGACCACTGAAGACTTAGCAACTTTGGCAATTACTAAGGCAAAGAAATTGATTGCTGAATCACAAGTTGTTGTTCCAGATCCAGAACCAGAACCTGTACAAGATGACGAACCTGCTCAATCAGAAGCACCTGCAAATTAACGAGGTACTTTAATGGACGTCTTTAAAGTATTGGAAATATCATTCGGAGTAATTGGAGCGGGAGCGACACTGTTGGGTGGGCTTTGGTGGGTGTTAAAGAACACAATTGTTGCGTCAATTAACGAATTGCGTGAAGATTTACAAGAAATTAAAGAGCAATTGAAGGACGCTAATAAAGTGGCTCAAGACCATGGCGAACGTTTACTTAGACTTGAAGTGTGGAAACATAACAAGTTTGGTGATTAATCAGAAAGGTTGACACATGTTACAAAAAATAAATAACGCACTTAAAAACCCAGACGGTAGTTACTCAGGAAAAGTAATTGCAGGTCTGGTTTCTTTGTTAATTGTACTTGTTCAACAAGTATTTGCAGTGTTTGGTATCAAATTTACTGGTGACTGGACTGCTATTATTGCGGTAGTTAATACCGTGCTGACCATCTTGGGAGCATTAGGTGTGCTGTCTGGTGGTGGTGTGGTTGAAGCACCAACAACTGTTAAGTTAGAAGATCCAGTCAAAGTCACTCAAGTACCCGATACGACTGAACAATTAAAATAAGGGAGATGTTATGAATAAATTAAAGCAAGCACTTGTTCTGGCAGGTGCTTTTTTAGCATTCGCAGGTGTTGGCTATGTATCATCTGATACTGCCCATGCCGATACACCTCGTGTGGATATGGTTGACGTATCTAACCACAACGGACAAATGACCGCACCTGAGTTCGTGTACATGCGTAATAATTACGGTGTGAAGGCAATTACCACCAAGATTTCAGAAGGCACAGGCTTTCACGATTACACGGCACCAGGCAACATTGCTTCTGCAAAGCGAGCTGGCTTGTACATCAATGGGTATCATTTCTTGTCATCAACAACAGTAGCTGGGGCAATTGCTGAAGCTGATTATGCGGTTCGAATGGCAAGGGCCGATGGCTTACCTGTTGGTGCTGTGTTGGCTGTGGATATTGAGAACTCATACCAATTGTCAATGGGCTCACGTATGCAACCAGTGGCGACAGCGTTTGAAAACCGTGTGCGGGCGTATGGTTACCGCTCAACGACTTACACTGGTGGTTACTCATCAAGTGTCAGTCCTGCTGGGGAGAAGGCATGGTTGGCGCAATATCCATACGTGCCCACATCAGCCATGAAGCATTACAGCACTGAACATGCTTGGCAATGGACGTCAAACCAAACATTTGCCAGCTCATACGGACGTTTTGACGCTTCAATTTTGTACGACAATTTCTTTACTGCTGGTACTGATAAGAGCGCTGTGGTGCCGAATGTGACCCCATCAAAGCCAGTGGTAAACAAGCCAGATACATCAGCAACCAGACAATTCAAGAACGCTGGTAATCGTTTCACGGCTTACAAGTCATTCCGTGTTGACAAGATTGCTTACGTCAACGGCATGTGGCAAGCAATCAATTACGACCTTGCTGGTGGTAAGGACGCCTCATGGACTGCCAATGGTATTCCACTTGCCGTGCTGGATAATGTGACTCGTGGTAATTACCGTGCTACTCGTGTTGGGGACATGGTGAAATTCAAGGCTGGTTACAATCATGGCACGATTGACCGATACGATAACGCCTCAAATGGTGCTGGTATTGTTGAAGGACGATATGGCATGATTTGGTACAATGCCAATTCGCTATTAAATAAATATTTGTAAAGCGACTATTAATAAACTATAATTTAATTAACTTGATAGCTTATCTCCTGAAATTAAAAAGCGATAATTAGTTTCATTGAACAAACAGTTATCAAGTTAAAAGCCCACTGGTCATTGCGACTGGTGGGCTTTTTTGTTTACTATGATATTGATTGAGATAATTTTTTATCAGATCTTACTAACATATTCATAAATATAAAATAACAAATTAAAATTAACCAGCTCAAATCAGACACTATTATCATAAGGTTAAATATATTACTAGCTTTATACTGTAGTGTAAGTGAATTCTTACCTTTAATACCGTTAAGATTTATTGTTCCAATTGGTGTCTTAGAAATATGCGTAGCATTTAATTTTTTTCCATTAAGGTAGGCGCTTGTATTTTTATATATAAAGTCAGGTACCTCAATTCGGTGAGTTTTATTTTGAATCCAAGAAATATGTAAAATTCCATGTGATCGTACATCTTTATTAAATGAACTATGTTTTTCTAAAACATGTTCGGTATATAGTCCATAGTAGTCTTCGTTATTATTAATTTTGGTAATAGGCAAGTAATCTGGCGTTGTCCGATCTACTGTATTTATAAGTTGACTTAAGTCTCGATTACTCCAAGCTGCTCTTAGATCAGTTGTTGTATTCACTGGATGACCATCCATTGGATTAAGCCTCAAATCTTTTGGATTGATTGCGGCACTTTGTGCGACAGTAGTAGTTTTTCTGTAATTTGAAATAACATTATCTGATACACTTACTGCTAGATTTATAACGCTAGTAATGGATAACATTACAAGAAGCAATTCTGTTGTTCTTTTGAATGTATCAGGAAGATTTTTAATCAATTCATTTACTGCTAATGGAGCACCAATCAATACAAAAGCATCTCCCAGTACAGTGAATCTGAAGGAGAACTGTAAGAAATTCAAGATAACTGGAACGTGATGTTGAATAGTAGGCCATGGCATCAAGTTGCTACCTAGAAAAAAATAGGTAAACCCAGAGAGAGTAAGCACTTTGCTGAGGTTAGATACATTTTTCCAGTATAAGATGACAATTGTAATACCTAGAATAACTAGTATAGCCAAAATATTATCTGTAAAAGAAACACGATTACCAAAAAAAGGAATATCGTTATTTGTGAACACATTAAATGGATTGAAGATAGCATTAGTAACATCAATTTTAGTAGGTGGTACTAAAATGTTATGTTTTGATAACTGTAGATATGGCAAAATGGAATTTAAACATAATATAACTGAAGTTATAATAGCCATAATCAGGTATCTGACCATTAACCATTTATTATGTGTTTGAATGAACCCGATAATAAATGGAGCAATCAGGACAGGAATTGCAAATGCAGCGCTTAGTAAGTGACCCTGAACTTGTAAACTTACGGCTAATGCTAATATAAGTGAATTTTTTAATTTTAAATTGCCTTGCAGCATGTCGAATATAGGTAATATCATTAGTGGCAAGAAAGCTAACCCTATTGAACGCCAACCAGTAACGATTAGAAAAGAAGCAACGGCGTTAGAAGTTAAATAAATAATTCCTAAAGCGATGCTAACTTTCTCGCTTAAATGAACCCTTTTAGAGACATAGTAAGTAGAGATACCAGCAATAAAAAGTACTAAAATATTTAAGACTACCTGAAATCTAAGCCAAGAACCAGAAATCAATAGTAATATTCCAAGTAAATAAGTTAAAAATGGGCTATACAGTGCATTTACAACACGTCCAGATTGTTGAAATGAATATAGATTTAAAATCGAAAAATTTGCATGCTTAATTTGCATTGCAGCTTCGTATATTCTGCCATAATGGAAGTAACCATCAACACCTAATACAGGTGTTTTATTAAGAATAATAGGACTAGAAATAAATATTGCAATAATAAAAAATATGATAATTGGTTGAATATTTTTTTTCATGATAAACCTCGATAATAATGGATATATATTATAATATACCATATGTATCGTAGTATTATGGGGAAAAATATGTTTATTGCCTTATTGATTTTTCAATCATTGAGTTGACAATTTTTTTATGTAACGACATGTTTAATAATTTATGTTACGCTATCAAACAATATTATGTGTTATAATCACCTTGTAGAGCGTGATATCTATCGAAGCTATTCTCCAGCTGCTCTACATTAGTTATGTGTTGATCGAGTCGCGTAACTATTAAAACCGTGATATCTTACCATTGTATGCTTGCTCTTTGCCACGGTTTTAAGCCACCAGTTTATGCGACTGGTGGCTTTTTTATGAGTTATTTAAAGCATCGTGTTAAAATATTTGTATAGATATTTGGTAGGCAACATTGACTACTAACTATCTTGATTAGATTCTTCTAGATTTTGTTTACTTACTACAGTTTTCATTTTGTTTTATCTCATCTTATTAGTTTTTTGTAACTAGGATAGAACATTTTAAAAAGCCTCACTGGGTAGAGCGGTCACTCTATCTGGTGGGGCTTTTTGCATTATTTGAAACAGCATATTTGCTACAAGTTTGCTACACACACCTCGTAAACACCTATATAATAGGAAAGTGAATGCTGTCGAGGCATATAAATGGCTCTAAGAAACCTTTATTTATAGGTTTCTTGGAGCTTTTCTTTTGCACTTGTAGCACTTTTGTAGCACTCATGAATTTTTTTATTTGATTCATAGATTTATTTACTCTTGTAAGCACATATATTTAAAAAACTATCGCTTCATATCTTGGTTTGGTAATATGGAGATAGTAAATAAACGGAGGACATCACATGGGATATAAGCACCTTGAAAAAGGATATAATATTTTTTTAGGCGTAGGCATGCTTATCTTAGGAATCATTATGTTTGGTTTCTTTGTGAAAGATTTGTGGGTCTTATTGCAAATGATTTGGCAAGTTGATCTGCAAAAAAATTTCTATAGTATTGCACAGTTAATTTTGGAAACCTTTCTATTCTTTGAGTTTGTCGTATTAACGCAAGAGTACTTTTTACAAAACCATATTTCATTGCAAAATTTCATGTATATTGGTGTAACGGCAATGTTACGTAATTTATTGGTTTATCACGATGATACGATGGGGATACTGATTCAATCGGCCTCAATTGCCATTATGATACTTGTTCTAGTTATTTATCGCTGGTCACGACGTTACTTAGCGGATTTAGAACAAGAAGAGGCTAGGAAAGAAGCGATATTTGCTGAAGAACATCATAAACAACAACTAGAGAATAAAAAATAGTCAACGTGACAAAGTATGGTATGATGACGTACTTGACGGTTGCATGTTAACTAAAGTGAAAAATAGGTTGGGGGCACAGAAATGTTTGATCTAAACAATATACCAAAACAATATTGGTACAAAATAAGATGGGGCTTTTTCTGGGGGCTATTTATACTTGGTATGTTATTTAGTAACTATACAAATGCAGCAACCTGGCTTTTTATTGGTGGGATTACTGTATTAGGTGTATCAATCAAACAAATTTTTCGCTGGGTTTTACCAATTGTTTTTGTTTTGTTAATTATCGGTACGCCACAATTAGGATTGATGACGCAAGGAATATTGGTGTTAACTGTCATCGGATTACGTGAATTATTAGTTATTCCACATGCAAATAATAAACGAATAAAACATCAGTCACGATTAAAAATCAATACGAATGATTTAACACGGCGGGATGTGCGTTTTTTTAAGGAAACGTTTAAACGATTGCGAATATCGGCGGCGCATATTGAAGTTTTGTTGGCGGAAACAGTTGGACTAAGGCGCATTAACGTAGAAACAAAAGTCATCACATATATTAATGCGACGCTAGCGGAACTGGCAGCGAATCCTACCCAACTTACGGTAGTGGATGACTTTGCATACCGACGATTACCTAACTTAGAACAATTGTTGGTAAGTTATGTAGAAATTGCACACCATGCGGTTATTAGTGATAATGATAAGAAGCAATTAAAAGAAGCACGACAATTGATTAAACAATTAGCAACTGCTGTCCATGACGATTATCGCTTGGTGATTCGTAAAGATGTGAATAATTTAAATGATCGGATGAGCACAACGAAAGATACTCTGGGAGGCAATCATGATTGAAGAACAACAATCAAAAAATGATGTAGCAACTGATGAACATGATAGTGTCGGTGATTTAACGGCACAGGAAAGGTCAGAGGCCTTGAAGCTAGCACAACAGCTTGATGTGGAACATATGGATTCAATTATTTCGTATGGTGCTGATACACAACAAAATTTAACTGATTTTTCTCAGGGGGTGTTAGACAAGGTGCAATCACAGGATGTTGGACCAATTGGTGATACACTCTCAGAATTAATGAGCAATTTGTCGCAAGCCAATCCATCTGAATTAGCACCTGTCAAGCAGGGTTTTTTTGCACGACTATTTAAAAATATGCAAAAATCCATCTATGAATTAACAGCAAAATATCAAAAAATTGGTGCTCAAGTTGATCAGGTGGCTGGACAGTTACAACATGATCAAGCAGAGTTAATGTCTGATAATCGTATGTTAGATGATTTGTATAGTGAAAACATGGCTTTTTTCCAGCAACTCAATGTCCATATTGTTGGTGCAGAGATGAAATTAACGGATATTGAAAAAAGAGAATTACCAACCGCACAAAAACGTGCCCAGGAATCAGATAATCAATTATTGGCGCAAAAAGTGCAAGATTTAGTGCAATTTCAACAACGACTTGAAAAACGTGTGCATGATTTAAAATTAACACGACAAATGACTCTGCAGCAGGCACCTCAAATTAGATTGATTCAAACGACTAACCAGGTGTTGGCGGAAAAAATCCAAACGTCGATCAATACGTCTATTCCGCTTTGGAAAAATCAGGTTACTATTGCGTTAACATTATTAAAACAAAAGAAGGCTGTGACAGCGCAACGTGCCGTAGCTGATACAACGAATGAATTACTTAAGTCAAATTCAGATATGTTGCAGCAAAATACGATTGAGACGGCTAAGGAAAACGAACGTGGTGTTGTTGATATTGAAACGTTGCAACATACACAAGACCAATTGATTAAAACAATTGAAGAAACCATGACCATTCAAGAGGAAGGTCGGGAGAAACGCATAGTAGCCGAACAACAAATGAAGGAAATGGAAGTAGAACTTAAAAAGAAATTACTTTCAATGGCAACAGAAGAAAATAATAAACAATAGTCATCCGGCTAAATGAGATTTTTTTAATTTATTACAATTATTTGACAAAAAAGGGTTACATGTTTGGGACGATACCGTTATAATGGACACTATAAGGAACAGTAGTATGAATAGTCGTATCATTGTAGTGCCGAGAGGAGGCCCATTATGGTAACGTTATATACATCACCAAGTTGTACCTCATGCCGAAAAGCGCGTGCATGGCTCGAGGAGAATGAGATTTCTTATCAAGAACGAAATATATTTAAAGAACCATTGACTCGAGAAGAGATTAAGAACATTTTGCGTATGACTGAGGATGGTACTGAAGAAATCATCTCAACAAGGTCAAAATTGTTTACAGAACTAGACATTAAATTAGATGATATGTCATTAAGTTCATTGATTGATTTACTACATAGTCAGCCAGCATTGTTGAAGCGTCCATTAATAATGGACGAGAAACGTATGCAGGTCGGTTATAATGAAGATGAAATTCGTCGATTCTTGCCTCATGAAATGCGTCAGGCAGAGTTAGCACGGGTTACTACTATGGTTGACCTATAGTAGCTGTCTTTTTATGAAAATAGTTTATTATGAAGTTGATGTTCTGTTGTGACATCAACTTTTTTGTATAATGTATTCGACTAACAAACTAAGAATTTGTTATAATGTATTATTGAAACGATTTCTCATGATTGAGTGAGAAGAAAGGGGTGCCCATTATGGAAATGGAACGAATAAATGATGATACCATTCGCGTTGTTGTCACAAATGACGATTTAGCGGAGCGTAGTATTTCAATTGTTGATTTGCTGGGCAACCAAGATGAAATTGAAGAGTTCTTCTATAATATTCTAGAAGAGGTCGATGTCGATGGCGATTTCGAAGATAATGAAGCAGTCACCTTCCAAGTATTACCAAATCGAAATGGGTTAGAACTATTTATTTCTAAGAATATCGATGATAAGTCAATGATGGAGGGAATGCTAAATTCTGTATTAGGTAAGCGGGATGCTGGTGAGGCTAATGATGACGTTTCTGATGATCTATTAGACAAATTACTAGATAGTGATAGTACCGATACTCAGAATAAGCCGGAACAACCCGTTATTAAACAACCCGAGGTAAAAGATGTGACGACGTCAGATAAGCAGAACCATTTAGTCGACAAGTTGTTGGATTCAGATAATGTGGCTGACCAAGAACTAGTACTGCAATTTGATGACTTTGAAAACATTATTCAGTTTTCGTTGATTATGCAGAAACAGGATTTTGCTTTTAGTACAGAGTTGATTAAGTACCATGGCAAGTTTTATTATATCTTGGGAATCGATGGCCAAGCCCTGCAAGATAATTATGATATGAAAGACTTAACAGCTGTTGCTCGTGAATTTGCTAAGGTAGCAGAAATATCGGCAGAAGTTTTGATTGAACATGGTCAAGTTATTTTTGCAAATGATGCACTTGAGCAGGTGCTAACTTACTTTAATTAAAAAATAAATGCACTGGGACAGAGTAATCTGTCTCAGTTTTTTTGTAAAGCAGACACCAAGGCGCGTCTATTATTAAGGAGGTTGGTGAATGTTTATTGCAAAGAACACAACTACAATGGCATACATTGATGCTAATTCAGCCAATGTAATAGATAAATACGAATGTCCAGGTTGTGGTGAACCGGTACGTTTAAAAAAAGGAAACATAAAAATAGCTCATTACGCTCATCAGCAATTTGGGAAATGTCGTGTGAGTACTGAAGGTGAATCGGCTACGCATCTTCAGGGGAAATTGGCCTTGTTTCAATATTTTAATGATAAATACGATGAGGTTAAATTGGAGCCGTGGCTCAGTGAAATCAGACAACGCCCTGACCTAATGGTAAGAAAAGGGACTACTTGGACCGTCATTGAGTTTCAATGTGCGCCAATTACAATTGAACGTATTCGGGAGCGTATGGCTGGCTATCGGCAGTTACAGATGCAAGTTATTTGGATTTTGGGAGAACCTTATCAGAAAAAGCGAATACAGTCATCAACAATGGCGAAATTTGCCACTTTACATTGTAAAGAATTAAAAATATTTTTCTGGCATGCTCAGGAGGGGATTTATTACAAGGCATGGTGGCAAATTGATCATAGAAAACCTGTTAACCAGCATAAAAAAGTTGATAATCAAGTACAGCAACTGTTTAAAATACAACAAGCAATCATACAGGCCAGACCACAAGTTTGCACAATACAAAAACAACTCTATGCACGGAATAGGAACGTTGTCGGTATACCTTGGATTTGCCATCCAGCTTATTCATTACCAGGGGGGCTTAAGATACCGCAATGGCAGGTAACTGTACGAATCATTATGTTATTAGAGCATAAACCAATTGCCATAGATGAGATGTATCAACAATTATTTGCACAAGAGTGGCACGAATTCGGTTGTTTAAAATTGGCAGATGTACAAAAGCTATGGCTTGATTGCTTCTTAAACGATGCCATTAAGTTGAAAAAAATTAAATTTATAAATGATCGATTTCAGTTGGCAGGTCCCGTCAGTTGGTTTGATAATTACCATGATAAATTAAAGGCATTTCAGGAAAATAGATAAAAAATTGAAGAGAAAAGTATATTGAACGTTAGAACTCACCCTGAAGAGATAGGTAAACTATGGTAGAATGAAGGTTATATTAGACTGAAATGAGGGAAAACAATGGCTAAAGAATTACCTTTACGTGAAGATTTACCAGAGTCTGCGACATGGGATCTGAGTACGATTTTCCAAAGCGATGAAGACTGGCAAGATACTTATAATGAAGTAGCGGAGCGTCTTGATACGGCAGAATTTTTTGCCGCTAATGCAACGCAATCGGGAACTGCATTATATAATGCGTTACAGTATGGATTAGGCTTGATGCGTGATTTAGAAAAGTTATATGTGTACGCTTCAATGAAATCTGACCAGGATACAGCTAATGGATTCTACCAAGGCCTAAGTAACAAAGCTGAAAGCTTAGCAGCCAAAGTTTCTGCAGCCATTTCATTCTTTGATCCAGCAGTGTTGTCACTATCGTCAGACCAATTAGCTGCGTATTTTGCAGCTGAGCCGCGTTTGAATGACTACAAACACTATTTTGACGATATTTTGACGCAAAAAGGACATGTTCTGCCTGAAAATGAAGAGAAATTATTGGCCGCTGCTGGGGATGTGTTTGGTGCTTCAGAACGTGCGTTTGGTATGTTAGATAACGCTGATATCCAATTTGACGCTGTGGAGAATGATGAAGGTGAATTAGAAACACTATCAGATGGTGTGTATTCACGACTTCTAGAATCTGTTAATCCCGATGTACGTAGAAATGCCTTTAAAACGTTCTACGCATCTTATATGGCACTAGATAATACGTTTGCCTCATTAATTGGTAGCCATGTTAAGGGACACAACTACCTAGCAAGTGTTCATCATTATGATTCAGCTCGTCAAGCTGCCTTAGCTGCTGATAATGTTCCCGAAACAGTTTATGATACGTTAGTTACTGAAGTAAATAAGGCGTTGCCATTATTGCATCGCTACATGAAGTTACGTAAACGTTTGTTAAAGCTATCAGAATTACACTCTTATGACCTTTATACACCTATTCTTGGTGAACCGGATTATGCGATTGACTATCCTCGTGCACAAGCTGAAGCATTAAAGGCATTAGCACCTTTGGGTGAGGATTATCTGGCTATTGTACAAAAGGCCTTTGATAGTCGTTGGATTGATGTTATTGAAAACAAAGGTAAACGATCAGGTGCCTACTCAGGTGGTTCTTACGATACAAATCCATTTATCTTACTAAATTGGGTAGATAATTTGAATAATTTGAGTACATTGGTACACGAAATGGGACACACCGTTCATTCATATTTGACGAGGACAAATCAACCATATCAATATGGTGATTACCCAATCTTTCTTGCTGAGATTGCCTCAACAACCAATGAAAATTTGTTGACCGATTACCTGTTACATACGATCACTGATAAGAAATTAAAAGCATACGTATTAAATCAATACTTGGATGGTGTCAAAGGTACCCTGTTCCGACAAACACAATTTGCTGAATTTGAACAATGGATGCATGAGACTGACGTTGCAGGGACACCGTTAACGGCTGAAGTACTTAATGATGCTTATGCCGAATTGAACCAACGCTACTATGGACCAGCTTTGACTGTAGATGAAGAAATTGCGCATGAGTGGGAACGTATTCCGCACTTTTACTATAATTATTATGTCTTCCAGTACAGTACTGGTTTTGCGGCAGCAACTGCTTTGGCAGATAAAATCTTACATGAAGGTCAGCCGGCAGTTGATGCATATAAAGAATATTTGAAGGCAGGTGCGTCAGCCTTCCCAATCGATGTCATGAAAAAAGCAGGTGTCGATATGACGAAACCAGATTATCTACAAGAAACTTTCAAAGTATTTGAAAATCGCTTGAATGAATTTGAGCAGTTGGTAGAGGAGTTAGACTTCGAATAGGCAGAGGTCTGGTGATTGATAGAAAATAATGGTGATATGGTTATCATATCTGGTGGTATACATTTACCTATAAAAGTCTTACAATTGCCAGCAAGCACATAAAACGTTAGAATAGTGGATATACACAGGATGCTAGGAGGGAAAATATGACAGGTGGACAAATTGCTCTAATAATTTTAGCTGTTGCCGTATTATTATTAGTTCTATTTATTGGACTATTCTTGGTGAAGTTAACGCAAACATTAGGTGTTGTCACGAAGGATGTTGATATTATTGCACGCGAGGCTAATGACATATTGGCCAATGTAGATGTATTGTTAAATGATGTAAATGGTAAGGTGGCGACAGTTGATCCTGCCTTCCAAGCAATTGCTGATTTGGGGACTTCAGTATCAGAATTGAATGATGCAACACATAATTTAACTGATAAGGTTAGATCATCATCTAGCTCTAATAAAACGAAGGTAGCGTCAGCAGTATTTGCTGCTAACGCGGCACGCAAGAATCGTAAAAGTGCCAAAAAAGCTGCGGCTGCAGAAAAGTAGTCATTAGTTAATAAAAAACAAAACGGAGGATACGTTCATGTCAAAAACAAAAGGATTTTTAGCAGGTGTCGCATTTGGTAGTTTAGTTGCTGCGGTAGGTTATGGTTATTACAAGATGTTAACTGTTGAACAACAAGAGGACTTAAAAGACAAGTTTGATGAAACAGTAGCTGACGTTCGTGATAAAGTAGTAGATTATAGTTATGCTGCAACTGATGCAGTAGCTTCAGTTCGTGACAAAGCGGATGACTTTGTATCTGATAAAAGTTATGCTTTCGATGAGAAAGTGACTGATTTAAAAGCTTCAGCAGAGGAAAAGTCAGCTGACTTACGTGCAAAGGCTGATGAATTAGTAGCTTCAGCACAAGAAAAGGCAAACGACTTGCGTGACCAAGCACAAGATTTGACTGATCAAGCTAAGGCAAAGGCCGACGATTTCAAAGAACAAGTTAAGGCCGATGTTGCTGAACAAACTGAAGAAGATATTGTTCTTTCACCAGCTGATGACGCAGTTGCATCAGAAACTTTTGAAAGTTTTGAAGATGATGTGGAATCAGAAGTATTAGAACCAACTTCAGGTTTGTCAGAAACTGATAAAGAAGGATTATCTGAAAAAGCTGACAAGTAAACCGCTTATGTTTGGATAATTCAATATAAATTAAAAAACGCTAGCTCGAATTAGTTAATCGAGTTAGCGTTTTTTAGTTATACGTATTAACTTTTACAAATTATTCAATGATACGTAATTCCTTAGGTGAGTGTGTATAAGGATCAACACCAGATTCGGTAACAATTACTGAATCTTCGATACGGATACCTAAGTCACCAGGAATGTAAATACCTGGTTCAATTGAGAATGACATACCTGGTTGTAGGACTAGATCATTTCCTTGAGCAATTTGAATTGATTCATGGACAGATGAACCAATACCATGACCAAGACGGTGAACGAAGTATTCACCATAACCGGCCTTAGTGATAATGTCTCGGGCAATACCATCTAATTCACCAGCCGTCATACCTGGTTTTGCAGCTGCTTGAGCAGTGAGCTCAGCTTCTAGGACAACATCGTAGACTTCACGTTGATGATCTGATACTGATTGAAAGGCAACGGTACGTGTGGCATCAGATACGTAGCCATCGTAGATAGTACCAAGGTCGAATAGCGCAAGGTCACCAGACTTTAACGTATTGTTGCTTGTGTCACCATGTGGTTCGGCAGCGTGGGCGCCGAACTGAACAAGGGTATCAAATGACATACCAACAACGCCTGATGATTTTAGATCATATTCTAGTTTTGCCATGACTTGTAGTTCTGAAACACCAGCTTGCAAAGCCTTAAAGGCAAATTCGAATGCACGATCGGCATCTTCACCAGCTTTATGTAATTTGGCAATTTCGTCGGGAGTTTTGATCAAATGTAGTTTGGTCATTAATGGTGATAGATTACCAATAAACTTTGCCTCTGGAACGGCTGTTTGAATAAGAGAAGCGCGCTTTAGTGTTAATTGCTCTTGTTCAACTGCCCATTTTTCTGTATGTTGTGTGTGGGCATGTAAGTGTTGACTAATTAAATCCCATGGGTTTTCTTGGTCTTGGTAACCATAAACAGGGTGTGTCCAACCTGCGCTTTTCACGGCTTCGACTTCAAGTGCTGGCGCAAAGATGAATGGTTCGTCTTGTGGGAAAACCACTAGAGCAAGCACACGTTCGATTGGGTCAGAATTGAAACCTGTTAAGTAATCAATTGAATGAAAATCTGAGAAGTAAGCAACATCTAATTGTTGTTCTTCTAGCCAACTTTGGATTGATGAAAGTTTATCGGTCATTAAAAATTCTCCTTTGATTGAAATACATGGGTAATTGTACGCTCATTTTAAAAAAATGCCTATCCATGATTAAAAGTTATGTTACAATTAACCGTTGTGTGAAATTATTATTAAATAATGAAACAAATCATGAAAACATGTTACAATCACATTGTAAGCGTTCCCGTAAAATAAAAAAGTCTTTAGCTATTATATGAAATACTTTCATTTAATGTTTAGGCTGAATTAAAAATTTGTATTTTTTAGGAGAATAGTAATGGATAAACAAACGGTCACAATTTATGATGTGGCACGAGAAGCCAAAGTCTCAATGGCCACAGTTTCACGTGTCGTGAACGGCAATGCAAATGTTAAAGCCGAAACAAAAGAAAAAGTCAATGCAGTGATAGCAAAGTTAGGTTATCGACCAAATGCAGTTGCTCGAGGATTAGCTTCACGACGAACAACAACTATTGGGGTGGTGATTCCTGATGTAACCAATCATTATTTTGCGGAACTAGCTCGTGGAATTGATGATGTTGCCGCAATGTATCATTATCAAATTATTTTAGCAAATTCGGATGAATCTGATACAAAAGAAGTGCAAGTGATGGAAAATCTGCTTGGTAAACAAGTTGACGGGATTATCTTTATGGGTAATACGTTAAATGATGCCATCCGTGATGAATTTAAAAAAGCCGATGTACCAGTTGTCTTAGCTGGTTTACTGGACGAGGCTGAAGAACAGCATTCAGTTAATATTGCTTACCGATCAGCAATGAGCGATGCGACGACAGGGCTACTTAAAGCAGGTCATAAAAAGATTGCGTTTGTAAGTGGTGACTTGGATCATTACATGAACAAAGCACATAAGTTATTGGGGTATCAAGATGCTTTGGCAGCTTATGATATTGCCTATGATGCGGACTTGGTTTTTGAAGGAACATATGATTATCAATCAGGCTATCAACTAGCTGATCAAATAAAAAATTCAGCGGCGACTGCTGCAATCGTTGCCAATGATGAAATGGCTGCGGGTGTCATTAATGGCTTAACTGATGCAGGTGTTAATGTGCCAGAAGACTTCGAAATTATTACTAGTAATGATTCAAAGGTGGCTGTTATCACACGTCCTCAGTTATCTTCAATTACACAACCAATTTATGATATTGGTGCGGTTGCTATGCGGATGTTAACGAAATTAATGAACCATGAAGAACTAGCGGTTAATGATATTGTTTTGCCACATGGATTTGCTGATCGTGGATCAACAAAGGATGTTAAATAAACTGTGAATAAAATTGCGCTTATTAACTGGTAGAGCACGGTAAGTGGGATGGTATTTTTCGATTATTTTTGAAAAATGCCATCCTGTTTTTTATTTTAAAAGGTTAGTCTTATAGCAAGTCTAATCGTAAAATTATAAATAAATTAGAAAAATATTGACTTTTATAATCAGCGCGGTATCATTGAAATAATCGATTGATATTTTACTATCACTACATTATAAAGCTATTATTTTTAAAATTTTTAGTGATTGAATAGTAATGCCAAAATCAATCAGAAGTATTGTAACAGGTGTTTTTTTTATTTAAAACCAGATATCTTTTTATCCTTCTGATCGTTAAATCTTAAAATTATACTTGATAAAGACACCCAAGTTAGGAGAATTTTTATATGGGGCTATGGTCAAAATTTTTGGAGCGTGAGGATGCTTCAACATATATTAGTAAAGATGCGGATATGCCACGTATCCTACATACAAAGGACTTTTTAGCATTAGGTGTTGGAACTATTGTTTCAACAGCTATTTTTACTTTACCAGGTGTTGTCGCGGCTAACTATGCCGGACCTAGTGTGGTATTTTCATTCCTTTTGGCGGCGGTCGTTGCTGGTTTTGTTGCTTTAGCGTATGCCGAAATGGCATCAACTTTACCAGTCGCTGGATCAGCTTATTCATGGATCAATGTACTATTTGGTGAGGGATTCGGTTGGATTGCAGGTTGGGCCTTATTGGCTGAATATATTATTGCGGTTGCCTTTGTTGGGTCCGGGTTATCAGCGAATTTTAGAGGATTGATTTCTCAAATTGGTATTAACTTGCCACCAGCAATATCAGGTGCACTTGATACCCATTCACTATTTGGTTGGGCATCATCGGTTAGTGGGCCTAAAGGTGGCGTTGTCGATATTGTTGCCTTTATCGCAATTATTGCCGTTGCGTGGTTGTTATCGCACGGTGTACATGAAGCATCTCGTGTTGAAGTTGTATTGGTTGTTATTAAAGTGCTAGCCGTTTTGCTATTTATTGTGGTTGGTTTAACAGCTATTCACCCTGAAAACTATTCACCATTCATTCCTGCCTACACGCCTAATGGCACAACTATTGGTGGTTTCCAAGGAATTTGGGCCGGTGTGTCTGGTATTTTCTTGGCATACATTGGATTTGATTCAATTGCTTCAAATTCTGCCGAAGCGGTGAACCCACAAAAGACAATGCCTCGTGGTATTTTGGGCTCATTATTGATTGCAGTTGTCTTGTTCGTTGGTGTTTCACTTGTCCTTGTAGGAATGTTTAAGTATACAAAGTATGTTGATAACGCTGAACCGGTTGGTTGGGCCTTGCGTGAAGCTGGTCATCCAATCGTGGCAGCCACAGTTTCAACGATTGCGGTTGTTGGAATGGTAACGGCCTTGATCGGTATGATGATGGCTGGATCACGTTTGCTTTATTCATTCGGACGTGATGGTATGTTGCCAAAGTGGGTAGGTGAAGTTACTGAAAATAAAGGATTGCCAAACCGTGGTCTACTCGTTTTGACAGTTGTCGCTGTTATTGTCGGATCATTCTTCCCATTCTCATTCTTGTCTGAGCTAATCTCTGCTGGTACGTTGATTGCGTTTATCTTCGTTTCATTAGCAATGTACTCACTACATAAGCGTGAAGGTAAAGATTTGCCTAAGGCTGGCTTTAAAATGCCAGGTTACCCAGTTACACCTGCAATTGGTGCATTACTATCAATCTGGGTCTTCTGGGGCTTGAGTACTGAAGCAAAGCTTTACGCATTGATTTGGTTCATTATCGGAATTATTGTGTACTTCCTTTATGGCGCAAAGCATTCCGTATTAAGAAACAAATCAAACAAGTAGTTATTTATTTTTATTAGGGGGGGAGTAAGTTATCAAATATGGTTGAAAATAATGATATCTTAAACCAAGAAGAACAAAATTTTGCGGGTGCGGGCCGCGTTTATTATTTTGATGTGGTGCTCGATTCAGGAAAAGGGGCCATCTTAAAAGATGTTGCTGGTAACGAGTACATTGATCTGTTAGCAAGTGCTAGTGCAACGAATACAGGTCATGCGCACCCAAAGATTGTTAAGGCTATTAAAGAACAAGCAGAAAAATTGATTCATTACACGCCAGCTTATTTTGCAACGTCGACTGAGGCTAAGTTAGCTTCAGAGTTGGTAAAATTAGCTCCTGGTGATGAAGAAGACTGGATGGTCGTATTTGGAAATTCAGGATCAGATGCCAATGATGCAGTAATTAAATTCGCGCGTGGTTATACAGGACGGACGAATGTCGTCTCATTTGTTGGCGCTTATCATGGGTCAACTTATGGTTCAATTTCTGCGTCGGCTGTTAGCTTGAATATGACTCGTAAAATTGGACCATTATTGCCTGGCTTTTACAAGGTGCCATTTCCATCACCTGATAAGCGTTTGCCTGGTGAAAGTGATGCAGATTTTTCAGAGCGCTTGTTTGCAGAGTTTAAAGAACCTTTCGAAAATTACTTACCAGCTGAAGAGACAGCGGTTATTATGATTGAAGCAATCCAAGGGGATGGCGGCATTATGGCCCCACCAGCAGGCTACTGGCAAAAAGTAGCGGCTTTTGCTCACGAACATGGTATTCTGCTAGCAGTTGATGAGGTTAATCAAGGTTACGGTCGCACAGGTAAGTTCTGGTCTTTTGAGAACTTTGATTTACAACCAGATTTGATTGCCATGGGAAAGTCGATGGCTTCTGGCTTACCATTAAGTGCTGTCTTGGGTAGACGAGAGATTATGCAAAGCCTGGATGCGCCAGCTAATGTATACACAACGGCTGGTAATCCTATCAGTGCTGCTTCAGCGTTAGCAACGCTAGGTGTGATTAAATCTGAAAACTTAGTCTCACGATCTGCCGAACTTGGTAAGTTTGCCAAGGAGTTTTTCGAAAAAGAACAAGCCGTATTTGATTTTATAGGTGATGTTCGCCTGTATGGGTTGAATGGTGGTATCGATATCATTGATCCAGAAACTGGTTTGGGGGACGAACAAGCCACTAATACAATTATCTATAACCTATTTAAGCAAGGTGTGTTGATGATTTCATTGCGTGGTAGTACTTTGCGTTTCCAACCACCACTAGTGATTAAAGAGGAAGAATTACAACGAGCATTTGATGTGATGCATAAGGTCTTTACTAGCTATCAAGCTGGTGAATTAGTTGAACCAAGTGGACGTCATCATATTGGCTGGTAATTAAAAAACGACCAACTGACCATAACGAATTGTTATGATTGGTTGGTCGTTTTCTTATGTAAAATACTTTTACTTTTCTGCCTGTGAGATAGCAGCATGCAAGCCAGCAAAGTCGACATCATGTTTTGTAAAGTCGGTATTGTTCGTTGGCAAGTGTAGGTTCAGAGTATCAAATATGTCGATCTTTAAGTCTACACTATCGGTATCAAAACTTAGTACATGGCCACCGACAGTCCGATCATCACTAATAAAGTGAATATGCCATCCGCCGGCCATCACGCCAGTGTATAGGTCATTACCAAAGTCACCAACTAGGGTACCCGTAACATTTTCATAATTGAATACGGGTTGGTTAGCAGCGACCTTACCGAAATCTGGATATGGCTTTTTCTGTTTAGGAGCAACCCGAACTTGAAGATTTTTAATCGTACCGTGGGCTTTGATTGATAGGAATGTGTTATTTAACTTTTGTTCGTTGACTAATTTTTCCAGTAATTCAAACGTTAGTGGTGTATCGTTAACTTTTACATTATTAGTTGAGGCCTTATGGGCTGAAGCAAAGGGGGTGGTTGTATTCAAATCAGTGATTTCAACTGTTTCACCTGAGGACTTTGTTTGGTAAGCATGTCCGTCAAGAATAGTTACTTCACCATCTAAGCCATGTGTTGTACCAATGCCGTCATCACCATTTTCAAGTCATTCTGAAAAGCTAAGGGTACCATCATATAAACCGGCCATGATTAGTTCTAGGGTTCCGTGTTGAAAAATTTTATTCATTGTCTACTCCATGTTCCTTATTAAATCTAAATGCTTACTTAATATCCGTACATTTAATAAGTAATTATAGCACTTTATAACTTAAAAAGAACTTACAAATTATTAATATTATTGATCGACTTTTTATTAAGCTTCTGTTTTGGTATAGAAGTGCGTGTTTATAGACTGGTATACTGAAACAAAAGATAATTGGGGGGCGGAGCAAAGATATGACAGAAGTTTATGTATTAGGACATAATCATCCAGATACGGATGCAATTGGATCTGCTATGTCCTTATCATATTTATTGAATGAAATATACAATTTTAAAGCGATTCCGGTTATCTCTCAAAAGCCAGATATAGAAACAAGGTATGTCCTAGATTATTTTAAAATACCAACGCCAGCGGTTGTTAGAACTGTTGCTAATAAGCAAATTATATTAGTTGATCATAATGAGATTGCACAATCATTAGCTGACTTTAAAAACTCAGAAGTATTAGCAATTATTGATCATCATAAGCTTGAAATTGAGACCAATAAACCAATCTATTTATTAAGCGAACCCGTTGGCGCAACAGCAACAATCATCTATTTTAAATATAAAGAATTAGGAATTAGTATACCTGCAAAAATAGCTGGCTTAATGTTATCAGCTATCATTTCTGATACTTTACTATTAAAAGGTCCAACGACAACTGAGAAGGATTGTGTGGCCTACCAAGATTTAGCTGATATTAGTGGCGTAGCTGATGTTGATAGGTATGGTACAGAAATGTTAAAAGCAGGTGCGGTAATAAATAATAATACGCCCGAAGATTTTATTAATGGTGATGTTAAAGAATATTTTATTCAAGGCAAACGCATTCGCATAGCACAAGTATACGTCACGGATATGGCACCAGTTTTAGAAAAAATAACGGACATTAAGAATGAAATGAATAAACACATTTCAAAAAACTATTGTGATTTATTTATGTTTGTTATGACAGATATTCTAAAAATCAATTCTATGATAGTGGTACTGGGGGATGAAAGGGCAATTGTTGAACAAGCGTTTAGTACTAAATCAGCGCATGATATGTGTTATCAGCCAGGTGTTGTTTCGCGTAAAAAACAGATTATTCCGCTATTGATCAAAGCCTTTTTAGCTAAATAAAAATACGCTATTCAATTAATTGGATAGCGTTATTTTAGTATGATGGAAGTTCAGACTAGTTAATTTTTGCATATTGATTATTAAAGTATATTGAAAGTGTACCTATTGATTAATTTTGAGTGGTTAACAAGTCTTGTAAGCCATCTTTATTGGTTTCTGATAGTGTTGGTGTCTCAGTTTGAGAAAGTGGTGTGACACTGGCTTTTGAGAGGCGCTTTTCATTTGTTTTAGATAAACCTTTCCAGTACATAGTATCGTCCTTTCTGAATGAAAACATAGTGTGTATGTCTATTTGTTTGTTATGATATACGACAATTCTAACACATATTGAGAGCTGCTAATTTGATGTATCATAAAATACTTTAGCATAATGTTACTGGTTTATCTTTCTAGATGTGTTAGGCCTTTATGGCTTATCAGTGTTTTTGTTGAATATTGTTTCTAACCCTCATGTACTTTTCTCAGCAGGTGGTAAACAGTTAGATGCAGTCGTTTAACAGAGGGGGATAAGTAGTTTAAGAAGGCTATGCAGGTGGCTGATATGACTGGTATTTGATGATTAAACTATAAAATAAAATCATTAAGAAAAAAGACCAGTTAGTCTGGTCTTTTAGTCTGCTATTTAGTTACCGGCTGAACCACCTTTACCAATAAGATCTCCAGTATCAACATTATAACTATTACCTTGGTCGTCATTGTGCATATGAGTACCATCTGGCAAGTAGTAATCTGCATTTGGTTCTCGGGCTTTCCTTACATAGTAATCATCATCTGATTGTTCTTCGTCATCACTATCATCATAGTCAGCGTCATCATCATAGTCAGCGTCATCATCATAGTCAGTGTCATCATCACTATCATAATCATCAGAGTCTATATCATTATTAGTACCGTCGTCTGCAGTTGCAGGTTTTGTTGTTTGATTAACAGACACGTAATAACGGAATGACTCGCTCGACATAGATAAGTCCACCTCGGAAGCTATTTCGTCTACAGTGTCTTTTGAGCTACTGTACTCTTTTAAAAGAGTAGCTTTCTGAGTTGTTGCATAATTTTCCCACCAGCTGTTACTTGCATCAGCCATCATTAGACTAGTTTCTGATGTTTTAGGTGTAGCATAGGTGAATGATCCATCATGATTATCATTAACCAGCATGGTGTGATCAGGGTCAACTGCAGCACCGCCACCTTCACCGTCATTATGGATTACCATTTTGTCTGGTACACCCGCATAGAGTGAGTAATGTGTGTTGGTATGTGGTGTCATGTTATTGATAATTGCATGATGATTAACCAACAAGGCAATTTGTGTCTTTTGTGGCAAGTCATCAAATTTTTCACTAGCTGTTTTAGCGGAGCTACTACTTGCTGACTTTGATTCTGCTTTTTTATGGTGTTTTTTACCTGTTTCAGAAGATTGTTTATTATTTGATTGCTCTTCAACTGCTGGTCTATGGTGGTTAGCAATAATTGCCCCAGATGATACACCAAGACCTAACATAATAATAATTAAGCAGGTTAACCCCAAAATTTTTTTCTTACTCATATTTAACCTCTCGTGAATTAAGTTTTCTTTAATGTTATTGTAACCCACTTTTGGCTAAAGTGTGAGAAGATAATTATTGGATTAGCTTTTGTTAAAGGTATGTGGTTGTGAGGCAGTTACTTATTTATACGATTAGGTATATTTAGTTGTCTTTTCTATACAATAAACGAATCTTACTGATTAAGTAAAATGAATAATAAGGGATAATTAAGATACGGCAATTATGCAAGTAAAAGGAGAATGGGAAATTGAAGTATGATGACTTAAAATCTTTGAAAGAGTTGTTAGATGAAAATTTAATTACTGAAGAAGAGTATAAAGTTCAGAAAGCCCATATTTTAGGCTTACCTGTTAAATCTGAAAAAGATGATGGTGGTGAAGGAACTAAGGATAATGAAAGCATAAGTTCTGAGACCAATATTCCAAAGCTGGATTCTGTTGAAAATTTAGGGACTAAGAGTAGTAGTAATGACAACACCAGCCATCAACCGTTAGAAACAGCCAGTGATGAAGAAGAGGTGACGGCTAAGAAACACCCTATAGCGGATGATGAGATAGCGAATAACCAGATTATTAGTAGGGTGGAGTCACATAATAAAGGACATTTTAAGAATGTTTGTTTAATCATACTGACGTGTATTATTGTTTTTATAATTGGATGTGTTTTAGGATACTACATTTTTAAGTAGGTAAGGGGCAAGCTCTATGAGTGATGATATTGTACAAAAAATGAAAAGTTATAAGCAAATGCTAGATGATGGGCTAATTGATGAGGATGATTATAATGTCCTTAAGCAAAGAGCTTTAACTGAACAAGCGATGGACATAAACTTTCAAAGAACATTAAAGAAGAAGGAAGAGCAAGAAAGTATACAAAGCTCTGTTAATACTAATTCTTCTGACGACCATGAACAATTATACACAGTACTTGGTTTTGGGTCAGCTCTTGTCTCACTTGGATTTGTGCCGATCCTTTTTGGTACAGCAGGAGTGATATTTGGCTATTTGCTTAGCAGGTCTGAAAGCTCAAAGCAAAAGGGGACCATTCTGATGATTGCAAGCATTGGATGTGCCATTATGGGTATGTTAATTGGTGTAGCAATGCAGGGAAGTGGACAACAAGAGAATAATTTCTTTATCTTTCCATGGTATTAATAGATAGGGGTATGGGTGTGTTATGAGTAAATTTGATGACATTAAGAAATTGAAGGAATTGCTCGACAATGATTTAATTACTCAGAAGGAGTTTGATAATCAAAAGAAATTAATTTTAGATATACCAGTTGCAACTGAAGAAACACCTAAAGCTAAAGTTCAGAAAACCAAAGAATATAATCGGATACAGGAAGAAAAACATCACAATAAGATTACTGTCATTGTTGTTTGTTCATTGTTTGCTATTTTCTTTGCTTCTATCTTAGTGGGGATTAGACATGATCGAATTATCCTCGATAAAAAGGAATTTGCCTCTGAGATAACAAGTGATACCGACTACAAAGTGCGTTACCGTCCTAAAAAACATATTTTCGAATATGTTGCCAAAGACGGAACGGATTGGCAAGATATCTTAGAGTCTAACACTGAAGAGTATAGAGATGACGATAGTGTAAGAGCAACGTTCATTCATAATTGGCGCAATAATGTTATACCGTCTATCAAAGTTAGAAGCCGTGAAAAACTGGTAAAGGGTAGTACGATTGAAATAATAGATTCAATAGATGAAAGTACAAAGCTGTTAGAGGTTGAAGACGGTGAAGTGATATATGATAAATTTGAAAATATTGAAGACTGATTTGACAAATAGATTTATCAACTAGTAACAAGTTGTAAATAAGTATTATCTGTACTTAATAAAAAGATAAACAGAGCGGAAAATGTGCTGAAGGTCTTATCTATCATTTAATATCATTACATTTAAGCGTGTAAAAGCTAAATATGATCTGTTAGTTTACTTTGTGAGTGACCGAGATATTTTTTTGACTCTATGCCAAATAGTATGAAAAAAGTAAAAGCGACCACTAATCTGATATAATCTGTCAGATTAGTGGTCGCTTTTAATAATTGATACAGGACTAATAAGATGTTCAACTAACGCCGATGTAAAGGTACTCGTAAAACCCAAAAAGGAGCCAACGGGATTTGAACCCGTGCGCCGGTTCAACACCGGTTCGGCGGATTTCGAGTCCGCTGCATTACCACTCTGCCATAGCTCCATCACAATTAAATATTATACCGATATTACACGTGTGTTTCAAGTATAAAAAAACTAGGATAAAAGATATCCTAGTAACATCAATAGCTCATCAGGGAGTCGGACCCTGGATGCCGGTGTGAAAAACCGGAGTCTTAACCGCTTGACCAATGAGCCAAAAATATAAAGTTTTTTGGTCGAAACCAATAGCTCATCAGGGAGTCGAACCCTGGATGCCGGTGTGAAAAACCGGAGTCTTAACCGCTTGACCAATGAGCCATGTAAATGTTGAATATGTTGCCTCTGCTTCAACAACAAATAATAATATACCAGATGAATTGAAACGATGCAAGGACTTATTGAAAAAATCTTGAATATTGTTATTTATCATGGTTGTCATTTAAAATAACGTGTAGCAATTTGTTTTTAATTTAAGGCTTGTTGTTCATGGTAAACTAAATGTATCTGGATTTTTAAACTAAGGAGAACAGCGTATGTTTTCACAAAAAAACATAGTATTAGTCATTAGTGGAGGTGTTGCAGCATATAAGGCTGCGTCATTTGCACGTTTATTGGTAAAAATAGATGCAACAGTGAAAGTCGTCATGACGGCAACAGCTACCGAATTTATCACACCGAAAACAATGGCTGTATTAACAAGTCAGCCCGTTTTGACAGATTTATTTGCTGATAAGACGGGAGAATCCATTGACCATATTGCTTTGGCCGATTGGGCAGATTATTTTTTTGTTGTTCCAGCAACAGCCAATATCATTGCGAAAATTGCTAATGGGGTAGCAGATGATGCGGCTAGTTCTGTATTAGCAGCTAGACATACACCCATGATCGTTGCGCCGGCAATGAACGAAAATATGTACTTACAACCTGCTGTGCAAAGAAATCTACAACAAATTAAGTTAGATGGAGACATTGTCGTTGAACCAGTTGATGGCATGTTAGCAGAGGGTTATGCAGGGAAAGGCCGTTTACCGGAGCCTCAGGAAATCTTGACGCTTAGCGAACTTGCTGTTTATCAAAAACATGGTCAGCTAAAAGATAAGCGAATTGTTATTTCTGCAGGTGGTACTGTCGAAGCGATTGATCCGGTGCGTTACATTTCAAATCGCTCGTCAGGTAAAATGGGCTATGCTCTAGCGCGTGCGGCAGCTGAGCAGGGAGCTGATGTTACCTTGGTATCAGCAACGACACAGCTTCCTGATCCAGTTGGAGTCACAACGATTCATATCCAATCCGCGCAGGAATTATCGGAACAAATGTTTGCGATGTTGCCAGAGGCGGATGCTGTTATTATGGCTGCAGCCGTTTCAGATTACCGGATGTCACAGACGGCTGAAAACAAACTCAAAAAGCAAGATTCAGGTCAACTACACTTGACCTTAGTTGAAAACCCTGATATTTTAGCTCAATTAGGTTCAGCAAAAACTAATCAGTATTTAGTTGGCTTTGCAGCTGAAACCCAAAATTTGATGACTTATGCCCAAAATAAGTTGAAGAAGAAAAATGCTGACATGTTAGTTGCCAATGATGTGTCAAAAAATCAAGTCGGCTTTGGGTATGATACAAACCAAGTAACTATTTTGACGAAGGATAATGAACCTGAGTTATTGCCACTACAGAGCAAAATCACGTTGGCTCGTGAAATTATGAAAAAAATTAGTGTTGCAATCAATGGGTAGGTAGAAAAATGACAATTATTGGAATTGATAAAATGAGTTTCTTTTCACCACATCAATATATTGATATGGTCGAATTAGCTAATGCACGTGGTGAAGAACCCAATAAGTATCTAATTGGTATCGGTCAGACGGAACAAGCCGTAATTCCAGCAACACAAGATGTTGTGACGATGGCTGCAAATGCGGCTGATGAAATGTTAACAGCTTCAGATCGTAAGAAAATTACGATGATTCTGTTTGCAACGGAATCGGGAATTGATAATTCTAAATCCGGTGCCGTTTATTTACAACGCTTACTTGGTATCAACCCTTATGCGCGAACAATCGAGTTGAAGCAAGCCTGTTATGCAGGGACTTTTGCACTAATGCAAGCTCGCGATTATGTAACCTTACATCCTGACGAAAAAGTGCTCGTGGTTGCCTCTGATATTGCCCGCTATGGTTTACAAACAAGTGGTGAAGTCACTCAAGGCGGTGGTGCTGTTGCCATGTTGGTAGCTGCTAACCCCATGATTGCTGAAATCAACCAAGATAGCCAATTCTTGTCACGCGATATCATGGACTTTTGGCGCCCTGTGTATGCCGATACTGCTAGGGTCGATGGTAAATATTCATCAAATGTCTATCAAGACTTTTTCAAAACAGTTTGGACACGGTATAAAGCTAAAACGGGGCGTGACATTGCCGATTTTAAAGCGTTAGCCTTTCACTTACCGTTTACTAAAATGGGCTTGAAAGCCTTACGGGATATATTGCCTGAAGCAACTGATGAACAACAGGTCGCATTAATGGATGAATTCGAAGCTAGCCGTGTGTACAATAAGCGAATTGGTAACCTATATACGGGTTCATTGTACCTAAGTTTGTATTCATTACTAGACAATTCACAATCTCTCAAGGCTGGTGATCGTATTGGGATGTTCTCTTACGGATCTGGTGCAGAGGGGGAGTTTTATTCACTGACTTTGCGTCCACACTTTAGTGCTGGTTTAGTAACTGGGCAAATTGATACTCTATTAGCTAATCGACAGTATGTAACGATTGCTGATTACGAAAAAATATTTAATAATCAGTTAAAAGGTGCAGCAGATCGGGAATTTGACTTCAAAGGTGATCCTGCCAAGTTTGTTCTTCATGGGTTGAAAAATGAACAACGTCAGTATATCTGCAATTAAAAATTGATAAAATGGTCAATAAGTTTCATTAAGTTCACAAATTAATCAAAAATTACGCTATTTTTAATTGATTGTTCGTCATTTATTCGATAAAATAATATCATTAAAATGATTGATAAAAGAGGATAGTACTATGAAGCGCGTTTATCTTGCTGGACCATTTTTTGATGATGAACAAATTGATCGTATTGAACGGTTAGAAGAGGCGTTGACACATAACCAGACAGTGTCTGAGTTTTTTAGTCCCCGTACGGAAGTGCATGATGAATTTGAATTTGGCTCGCCAGAATGGGCGGAGGCAATCTATAAAGGTGATAAAGATCATTTAGATCCAGCTGATGTGGTTGTGGCGGTTATTGATTATGATAATGAGCACGTTGATCCAGGGACAGCGTGGGAAATTGGTTATTCTGAGGCAACTCAAAAACCAGTAATTTTAGTCAAGGAAAAAGAAGGTGCTATTAATTTGATGATGTCTGTACCAGCGCATGCTGTTGTGACAGACGTTGCGGATATTGCGACCTATGATTTTGATGAATTACCTGCAAGTAAGTGGACGGGTAAGGCTTTTTAAAAGACTTCGGTCTATACTGAGTTAGATTACAATGATGTACTAGAGGATGGGACAAAAAATGTTCCATCCTCTTTATGGTTAAAGTTCACTATTGGTGATTTTAAAAATTTAAATCATATATGCGTTCTAAAAACAATTTTTGTCTAGCTCTTTTTTATGAGTTTGTATCGCTATTTAACCTAAAAAAGGGTAAACTAATTGGTATATAACCAGAATATGAGGTCAAATCATGAAAGATTTAATACAATTATTGCGACAGTGGTTAATGAAATTCTGGGTGCCGTTAACAATTGTGATTGTCATGCTTGGGACGGCGATTTCGTTGACAGTTGTGTTGTTACATAAACAGCAAGTGACTGTGCAAATTCCTAATTTGACATTGCGAAAACAAAAAGGTGTTCAAAGTGCGCCAGTTTCAGTATTAAAAAAAGGTGAACATTTACAAATTCTAAAAAAGTCTGAAGGTTGGTATCAAATTCGTCGGGAGGATGAATCAACTGGTTGGGTGGCCGGCTGGTTATTACATAGGCAAAAACCGTTAAAGACAGTAACCCCATTATCAGAAACAACTATTGTTCTTGATCCAGGCCATGGCGGTTCTGATGTTGGTTCGTTATCGACAAATAATAAATACGAAAAAACATACACGTTACAGTTGGCAAAGCGTGTTGCTAAACAATTACGTCAACGTGGTGCTCGGGTGATTATGACTCGTAATACAGATAAATTAGTTTATTTGGCTAAAATACCTAAAGTAGCAGAAGATAATCATGCAGACATGTTTATTTCGTTCCATTTTGATTCGTCACCCGAACCAAATTCAGCCACAGGTTATACGTCGTATTACTATCATAAAAATAATGGGTCGTACGACCTTGCTAGCAACATTAATGCTGAGTTATCACTACCGTTGGTTAATAAAGGTGTTGAATATGGTGATTTCTTGGTTATCCGTGATAATTCCGTACCGGCAGTTTTGCTTGAAAATGGCTATATGAATTCAAAAGATGATTTTAAGTCAATTAAATCAAAGTCTTACCAAGACAAGATTGCTAAGGCGATTCCAGTGGGAATTCAAAATTATCTAAGTAATCAAACAACAACGGCGCAATAGGATGTTTACTTGACGGCATTTTAGAACTATAAGATAATAAGATGTAATAAATAAAACCGATGAGAAAGAAAACTCATTAAGAATAACCAAAGCGAGCGGAAATAGGTGAAAGTCCGTGTTGTTGTTTTTGAGGGGACACTTTTAAGGTCACAATTTTTGTGCGTGGAGTCACGTTACGGCTATTAGCCAAAAAACAAGGTGGTACCGTGCTGTTGTGATAAGCACCCTTGACGATGTTTGCGATATCGTTAAGGGTGTTTTTTATTTTATGAAAATGAATAGGAGAAGAGTTTTATGGCAAAGCAATTATTTCAAAAGCCAAAGGGGACAGCTGATTTACTACCTGCTGAGTCAATCAAGTGGCACTATGTAGAAGAAACAGCTAGATTATTATTCAGCGACTACCAGTATGCAGAAGTTCGCACACCAATTTTCGAGAACTTTGATATTTTTGCACGATCAGCTGGAGATACTTCAGATGTTGTGACAAAAGAAATGTATGATTTTAAGGACAAGGGAGATCGACACATTGCGCTACGTCCTGAGGGAACAGCCGGTGTAGTACGTGCTTTTGTGGAAAATAAACTATTTGGACCAGAACATGCTAAGCCATACAAACTATTTTATGTTGGACCAATGTTTCGCTATGAGCGACCACAAGCAGGTCGGATGCGTCAGTTCCATCAAATTGGGGTTGAAGCACTAGGTTCAGAATCACCAGCTCTTGATGCTGAGGTTATTGCAATGGCTGTTGATTTTTTCCAGACCTTAGGGATTACTAATCTAAAGGTTAAGGTTAATTCATTAGGTGATAAAGATTCTCGTGAAAACTACCGCCAAGCATTGATTGATTTCTTAAAGCCACACTTTGATGAATTATCACATGACTCTCAAGAACGATTAGAGAAAAATCCATTGCGTGTTTTGGACTCAAAAGATGCGAAGGATCAAGAAATTGTGGCTGATGCACCATCAATTTTGGATTATTTGACGGAAGATGCGCAAAATCATTGGCAAAAAGTCCAACAGTATTTGGATGCTTTAGGCATTGATTATGAAATCGATGAAAATGTGGTTCGTGGCCTTGATTACTATAACCACACAATTTTTGAAGTGATGACGCAGTCAAAGGCTTTGGGGCATGGCTGGTCAACGATTACTGGTGGTGGTCGCTACAACGGCTTAGTATCAGAGTTCGGTGGCCCAGAAATGGCTGGTGTTGGTTTTGGAATCGGCTTAGAACGGCTAATGTTATTGTTGGAATCAGAAAATGCACCTCTACCAGAAAAGAATAAATTAGATATTTATGTAGCTAATCAAGGGCAGGATACTGATATTACAGCAATGCAAATGGTACAAGCCATTCGTTCATTTGGTTACAGTGCGGATCGCGATTACGAAGACCGCAAGCTAAAGGCGCAATTCAAGACAGCTAATCGTTTAAATGCACGTTATATGATTACCATTGGTGAACGTGAGCTCGCTGAGCAATCTGCTCATTTGAAAGATATGACCACTGGTAAAGAAACTTCTGTGAAGCTTGCTGAATTGTACACTAACTTACCAGAGTATATAAAATCACCTGAAGATGAAGGAGAATAAGCAATAATGAAACGAACGAACTATGCAGGATTAATCGACGAAGAATATTTAGAGCAGGAAGTAACGCTTCAGGGATGGGTACAGAAGCGCCGTGATTTAGGTGGCTTAATTTTCGTTGATCTACGTGATCGTGAAGGTATCGTACAATTAGCCTTTTCAAATGAATTTGGCGAAGCAGCTTTAAAGGTTGCTGAAGATATGCGTACGGAATATGTTATCGAAGTGACTGGAACTGTTCAGTCACGTGGTGAAGGAGCGGTTAATGAAAATTTGCGTTCTGGTAAAATTGAAGTACACGTTACAGCTGCTAAAATTTTGTCAGAATCAAAGACGACACCCTTCTATATTGAAGACGACATCAATGTTTCTGATGAACTACGCCTAAAGTATCGTTACTTGGATCTACGTCGCCCTGAAATGCAACGTAATTTACGGATCCGTTCAAAGATAACAGCTGCAACGCATGAATTCTTGGATGCAAATGGGTTTATCGATATTGAAACACCATATCTTGCAAAATCAACACCTGAAGGGGCTCGCGACTATTTGGTGCCATCACGTGTCTATCCTGGATCATTTTATGCATTGCCACAGTCACCACAATTGTTTAAGCAATTGTTGATGGGAGCTGGTTTTGACCGTTACTATCAAGTTGCCCGTGCCTTCCGTGACGAGGATCTACGTGGTGATCGTCAACCTGAATTTACACAACTAGACGTTGAAATGTCATTTATGGATCAAGATGAAATCATGGACTTGGTATCTGATTGGGTAGCAGCCATTATGAAGCGGACTGTGAACTATGATCTTGATAAAACGGCTATTCCTGTTTTGGATTATGCTGAGTCAATGCGTCGTTTTGGAACTGATAAGCCTGATATGCGTTTTGGTTTGGAGTTGCAAGATCTATCAACATTAATGGCTGATTCAGAATTCGGTGTCTTTGCGAATGCTATCAAAAATGGTGGTGAAGTAAAGGCCATCGTTGTACCTGGTGGAGCTGATCACTATTCTCGTAAGGACATTGATAAGATGGCCCAATATGTGGCACGTTTTGGCGCAAAAGGATTAGCTTGGCTAAAAGTTAGCGATGAAGGTATTTCTGGTCCAATTGCGAAGTTCCTTAAGAATAAAGAAGCTGATTTGTTAGCAGAAACCAATGCACAGGCTGGTGATTTGCTATTATTTGCAGCAGATAATGAAAATGTTGTTGCTGCAACTTTGGATGCATTGCGTCGTCGTACGGCACAAGAATTAGATTTGATCGATGAAAGCAAGTGGGCCTTTGCTTGGGTTGTTAACTGGCCATTGTTTGATTACCAACCAGAAGAAAAGCGTTGGATTGCTGCTCATCATCCATTTACAATGCCAAATGAAGAAGATTTGCCATTATTGGAAACAACTGAAGGTGCCCATAAAGCGCATGCGCAATCTTATGACTTAGTGCTGAATGGTTATGAACTAGGTTCTGGTTCGATCCGTATTCACCAAATGGCCGTACAAGAGAAGATGTTGTCTGCGCTAGGATTTACTAAAGAAGCAGCACATGAAGCCTTTGGTTTCCTATTAGAAGGTATGGAGTATGGTTTCCCACCAATGGGTGGAATTGCGCTAGGACTTGATCGCTTAGCAATGTTGTTAGCTGGTCAGGATAACATTCGTGAAGTGATTGCCTTCCCTAAGAACTCTAAGGCGACAGAGCCAATGACTGAGGCACCAACACCGGTAGCTAAAGCACAAATTATTGGTGATTTGAAGTTAACGGCACCAGAGTATGCTGATGTCGCCGCACCAAATATGGCAGAAGAGTAAAGCAACGTGCAGTTATGCATACGTTGGATATTACTAAATAGTTATTAATTTAATCAATAAATAGGGCGGAACAGATAAAAATGTTCCGCCCTTTTTATTAACTAAAAAAGTCATAAATTGTGGCTAGGAACATATGATAAAAGATTGTCTTGGCGGGACTACAAGCTTTTAGTTTAATAACTTGGATAAAAGTACATCGCATGATAAAATCATAAACGGACTTATTGCAGTGTATTATGAAAGAATAGGGAAAATGGAGCAGTTAGAACAGTACTTTAATCAGCATCAATATTCAAGTCGTTTTGGTAGTGCCATGATTTATGCTTTGGCTTCGGCAGTTGCCTTGAACTTTTTTTGGACACCAGGACATATTTATTCATCGGGATTTACTGGATTAGCGCAGCTACTAAATACATTAGTCACTAGATTAATTGGTGTTCAAGTACCGGTTGGTGTTTGGTTGGTCTTGCTGAATTTACCATTATTTATTTTGGCTTATCGTAAAATTGGTAAGCGTTTTGCCTTCTTTACTGGTATGGCGATTCTGTTAGCAGCTATCGCTATGAATTGGATAAAGCAACCTACCCATTTGTGGACAGATGATCCCTTAGCGATGGCAATTTTTGGTGGTGCTATCAATGGTTTTGGAACGGGATTTGCTTTACGTAATGGGTTATCGACCGGTGGATTGGATATTATTGGTATCATCGTTCGACGTAAAACGGGCGCCAAAATGGGGGCAGTGAATTTAACCTTTAATTTCTTTATTCTAGTAGCATCTGGTGTGATGTTCGGTGTTCAATATGCGCTATTTACGGCAATTGGATTAGTAGTTAATGCACGTGTAATCGATTTAGTCTATACAAGACAACAAAAAATGCAAGTGATGATCGTTACAGAAGAGCCAGAGAAGGTAATTAGTGAGATTCAGGATGGTTTGCACCGTGGTATCACAATTGTTCATCAGGCCGAAGGTGGTTATAATCATCGAAAAAAAGAAATTTTATTTACAGTTATTTCGATGTACGAGCAATTTGAATTACACGAGGCTATTTCTCGGGTAGATCCAACAGCATGGGCATCGTTATGGCGAGTTGATCGAATCTTTGGTGGTTTCTATGAGCCGAAATTATAGGTGGCTATTTTAAAAGTAATGATTGACAAACACGCTTATTTTGATAGAATAATAAAGAACAAAGTGTGCGACATATATTGAATATAAGTTGAAATCTTCACACGTGAAGGGAGGGTAAACATTATGGCAAAGACTGTTGTTCGTAAGAATGAGTCTCTTGATGATGCTCTCCGTCGCTTTAAGCGTGGTGTATCAAAGGACGGTACTCTACAAGAATACCGTAAGCGTGAATTTTACATCAAGCCATCAGTACAACGTAAGTTGAAGGCTGAGGCCGCACGTAAGCGCAAGAACAAGAAGGGCCGTTAAAACGGTTCGCACCGGGCTATCCTAGTTGGTAGTCCGGTTTTGTTGTATAATGAAGAAAAAATAGGAGTATAGCATGGGACTATTAGCACAATTAACAGAAGATATGAAAGTGGCCATGAAGGCAAAGGATAAGGAAACGCTTAGTGTCATCCGTATGGTCAAGTCTGCATTATCAAATGAGCAAATTCAGTTAGGTCATGATTTGACACCTGATGAAGAAATGACAGTATTATCACGTGAAATGAAACAACGTGTGGAAGAATTGACTTCTTATCAGGAGGCTAATCGTGATGATTTGGCACAAAATATTCAGCAACAAATTGATGTTTTAAATAAATATATGCCTAAACAATTATCTGAATCAGAAGTGGAAGACATTGTTAAGGCAACCATCAGTGAAGTTGGTGCCACCAGCAAAGCTGATATGGGAAAGGTGATGGGTGCACTGATGCCAAAAGTTAAAGGAAAAGCTGATGGTAAGCTAGTTAGCCAAAAAGTGCAATCACTACTATAATTCCAAAACGGGGGTCTCCCCGATACATAAATAATTGCGTTATACTATACTTAAGCAAAAAGCAAAAACTTTGAAATGTGAGGGATTTAACGTTTGGCAACTCAAGTTGAAAAAATTTATCATTTTGAAAATGCAGAACAAGAAATTGGTTTAGTCGGACCACAAGACAGTCAGCTAAAATTGATTGAAGAAGGTTTGACAGTGACCTTATCGGTTTTGGGTGATCAATTAACGATAAAGGGTGATGCAGACAAGGTTGCAGCTGCTTATTCAGTCGTATCGGCACTAACATCATTGATCAGACGGGGTGTCAAGATAGGTCCCGCTGATATTGTGTCTGCTATCAATATGGCTGAGCGTGGTACAATAGAATACTTTGAAGATATGTATACTGAAACGCTACTGCGTGATGTTAAAGGTCGTCCGGTGAGAGTTAAAAATTATGGCCAGCGCCGTTATATTCATGCTATTCGCCAAAATGATATTACATTTGGGATTGGACCAGCAGGAACGGGTAAAACATATTTGGCCGTTGTTATGGCGGTTGCAGCAATGAAACGTGGGGATGTCGAGCGCATTATCATTACACGTCCAGCTGTTGAGGCAGGCGAAAGTCTTGGCTTTTTACCAGGCGATTTGAAGGAAAAAGTTGACCCTTATTTACGTCCAATTTATGATGCACTATATGCTGTTTTGGGTAAGGAACACACAGAACGTTTAATGGAGCGTGAAACGATTGAAATTGCTCCATTGGCGTATATGCGTGGTCGAACATTGGATGATGCTTTTATTATTTTAGATGAGGCTCAAAATACAACGCCACAACAAATGAAAATGTTCTTAACCCGTCTAGGATTTGGCTCAACAATGCTCGTTAATGGGGATGTTTCACAAATTGACTTACCAACAAAGACGCGCTCTGGGTTAATCCAAGCCCAAAGAGTATTATCAGATGTGCCACATATTTCTTTTGTGACATTTGATGCAGATGATGTTGTCCGACACCCGGTTGTTGGGGCAATTGTTAATGCTTATGAAGCGTATGATGTTAAACAAAACCAAACAAGTGAAAAGGATTAAAAATGGATTTAGCAATAATCGATCAGTCAAAGCCAGGAGTTCCAGAGGAACAAGTAGAATTAGTTAACGATGTTTTAAATTATGCTGGTAATTATCTATCTTTGCCAGATAATACTGAAATGTCGGTAACTTTTGTTAATAATGATGAGATTCAAAGATATAATCGGGAATATCGTGGTTTAGATAAAGCAACTGATGTCATTTCTTTTGCCATCGAAGATGATGGTGATGATATGCCCTTATTGATGGATGATGAGATGGTAGATGATATCGCGAAGAATATTGGTGATATTATTGTTTCGGTTGATAAAATTGGTGAGCAAGCTGAATATCTTGAGCACTCATATGAACGAGAACTAGGATTTTTGGTCGTACATGGATTCTTACACTTAAACGGATACGACCACATGCGAAGTGAAGCAGATGAAAAAATCATGTTTGATTTGCAGCGTGAAATATTAGATAGCTATGGACTCAAAAGATAATAAGAAAAAAGAAGATACCCATCAAGTGCATAAAAATTCCCATTTTGTGCAAGCATTTGGTCATGCCATGGCAGGAATCGGTGAATTATTGGTACGTGAGCGTAATATGCGCTTTCACATATTTGCTGCTTGTGTGGTACTGATCGTGGGAATTTACGTTGATTTAGGACGTTCCGATTGGTTGTGGATTTCAGTCGCAGTCTTTACTGTGATTAGTGCGGAGTTTTTGAACACAGTTGTTGAAGCCATTGTTGATTTAATAGTGGGTGAAAACTATCATCCATTAGCTAAAGTCGCTAAGGATGTTGCATCCGGGGGCGTCCTGGCTGCCGCTGCCTTTGCAATTGTTGTCGGTATCTTGATTTTCCAACCATATTTGCTACCCAATTTACAAATGATTTTTAAATAATAAAAAAGAAATAGAGAGAAGTTTAATGAGCGAACAAGAATTCAAGTCTGGGTTTATTGCCCTTGTTGGTCGACCAAATGTTGGAAAATCAACGCTTTTAAATAAGATGATTGGTGAAAAAATTGCCATCATGTCACCTAAAGCGCAGACGACCCGTAATAAGATTCAAGGAATTTACACAACTAATGAAGGTCAGATGGTTTTCATGGATACGCCTGGTATCCATAAGCCACATAATTCACTAGGTGATTACATGGTGAAAACTGCGATGTCAGCGCTACGTGAGTCAGATATGGTCTGGTTGTTAGTGAACGCAGATCAAGAACGTGGCGTTGGTGATGATTTCATCATTAATCGTTTAAAGGAATCAAATACGCCAGTTTATTTGATTATTAACAAAGTAGACTTAATTGACCGCGCCGAGGTGTTGAACCAAATTGCAGATTACAATGCACAGATGGACTTTGCCGAAATTTTCCCAATTTCTGCCCTAACTGGTGAAGGTGTGCCGGAGTTATTACGGTTTACAATGGATCATATGGCTGCTGGACCACAGTATTATCCAGAAGATCAATTAACAGATCACCCAGAACGTTTTATTATGAGTGAATTGATTCGTGAAAAGGTTTTGGAGTTAACTCGTCAAGAAGTACCGCATTCCGTTGCTGTCGTTATTGATAAGATTGCTCGTGAGGATGAGCAAAAGCTACATGTTCAAGCAACGATTGTCGTTGAGCGTCCGAGCCAAAAAAATATTATCATAGGTAAGCGTGGTGCTATGATCAAGGAAATTGGGATACGTGCCCGTAAAGATATTGAACGTTTACTTGGTGACAAAATATTCCTTGAGACTTGGGTGAAGGTGGAAGATCGTTGGCGCGATAAACCACAAGCCTTGCAATCATACGGTTACAAGGAAGATTCAGATATATAGTAAAAAACAAGAGTTTGGCAGTGGTTTTGTCTCACTCTTTTTTAATAGGTGAATAAAATGACAGAAGTTTTTGATGCAATTGTCCTGTATCAACGCGACCATAAAGAAAAAGACTTAATGGTCAAAATGTTAACACGCCAAGCTGGCAAACGAATGTTTTATATTCGTCATGGTAAAAGTCAAAGGTACCAATTTACTGCCGAAATCCAACCATTGAGTGCAGCTACCTTCGAGGGGACTATTAATACAACGGGTTTAAGTTTTATTAATGATGTGAAGGCGACCAAAGATACAACGTTTTTAATGACGGATATTGTTTTAAATGCATATATGACCTATATTTTAGGTTTGATTGATGCGGCCTTCCTTGATAATCAACCTATTACGAAATGGTACGATTTAATCATTGAAGCACTTAATAAATTGCAGAATGGCCTTGATCCACAGGGGATTGCAAACTATTTTGAGCTACAGTTACTACCTGTTTTTGGTATACGACCTACTTGGGGGCAATGTGTGATTTGTGGTCGTAGTGATTTGCCATTGGATTTCTCCGAAGAATTAAATGGCACTTTGTGTCAACAACACTGGTCAGCTGATGAGCACCGTTTGCACGTAGATACTAAGGCAGTTCGTATCCTATCTAAATTAGCAAATATTGATTTAAGGTTAGTTGGTACTCTGGATTTAAAGACGCAAACTAAGCAAGAAATGGCGCGTGTGATGGACAAGTTGTATGATGATCAGGTTGGTATTCATTTAAAATCTAAGTCATTTATTCAACAATTAGCTTCTTGGCAAAATCGAATGATGCAACGTGAGAAAAAAAACGACAATCAAACACCGTGAAATGTCCTTATTGACAAGTAAGTAAGGCGTGCTAAACTTATAAATTGTAAAGCTTACGACAATTAGTGGAAAAATTAATCTATTATTAGCGCAGCAAGCCATCGTTAATGTGAGGGTGGCCTAGTAATAATTAAGGGGCACTACTAATTAATAAACTCAATTAAAAAAGCTGCTAGTATTTCGGTACTAGAAGTAGGGTGGAACCGCGAAATTATCGTCCCTACATTAACCAATGTTTGATGGTTGATGTAGGGCTTTTTTGTGGCTTTACTCAGTAGAAAGAAAGGAATATTTGTCATAATGAGCGCAAAAATGAGTGTGCAAGATATTATTTTGACGTTACAAAAGTTTTGGGCTGACCAAGGAGCCATGTTAATGGAGGCCTATGATACCGAAAAAGGTGCGGGAACGATGAGCCCATTTACCTTTTTGCGTGCGAATGGTCCCGAACCATGGCATGCTGCCTACGTTGAGCCATCACGTCGACCAGCTGATGGTCGCTATGGTGATAATCCAAATCGTCTTTATCAGCATCACCAGTTCCAAGTAGTTATGAAGCCATCTCCTGATAATATTCAGGAATTATATTTGAATTCATTACGGGCACTGGGAATTGATCCGTTAGCTCACGATATTCGCTTTGTTGAAGATAACTGGGAAAACCCATCAATGGGAGCTGCTGGTATTGGTTGGGAAATTTGGCTTGATGGTATGGAAGTGACCCAGTTTACTTATTTCCAACAAGTTGGAGGTATCCAAGTTGATGCTGTCACGTCTGAAATTACTTACGGTTTGGAACGTTTGGCTTCGTATATTCAAGATGTGCCAACTGTTTATGATTTGGAATGGGGAAATGGCGTAATGTATGGTGATATCTTTAAGGAACCTGAATATGAGCATTCCGTTTATTCATTTGAAAAGTCGGATTCAGAGATGTTACTACGTCACTTTAACGAGTATGAAGCAGAAGCTAAAAAATTATTAGCAGAAGGCCTTGTTCATCCAGCCTATGATTATATCTTGAAGTCATCACACACATTTAATTTGTTAGATGCTCGTGGTACTGTGTCTGTTACTGAGCGTGCAAAATATCTTTCACGTATTCGAAACATGGCTCGTTCAGTCGCACGTGCATTTATTGATGAGCGTAAGAAACTAGGATTCCCACTATTAAAGGATGAAGAATTGCGGGCAAAGTACTTGCCAGCTGACGAGGAGGAAAACTAATATGGCAAACTTTTTATTAGAAATTGGTTTAGAAGAAATGCCAGCACATTTGGTGACACCAGCAATTGATCAACTGGTTGCACGTGCAGCAGATTTTATGAAAGAAAATCGGTTACAATATGGTGACATCAAGCCATTTTCAACACCTCGTCGTTTGGCAATCTTAATTTCAGATGTTGCTGATAAAGCAGATGATTTAACGAAAGAAATTAAAGGACCTGCTAAAAAAGCCGCTTTTGATAAAGAAGGTAATTATTCAAAGGCAGCCCAAGGATTTGCTCGTGGTCAAGGCATGACGACTGATGATATTACTTTTAAAGAGTTCAAGGGTAATGAGTATATCTTTGTAACAAAGTTCGAGGCTGGTCAACCAGCTACAGAAGTTTTGGCGGGCTTTAAAGAAGTCATCACAAGTATGACCTTTACAACAACGATGAAATGGGCACGTCATACATTTGAGTATGTACGACCAATTCGTTGGATTGTTGCCTTGCTTGATAATACAGTTGTACCATTTAATATCTTGGATGTCGTTTCAGGACGCGAAACCCGTGGTCACCGTTTCTTGGGTCAAACCATTGAAATTGAAAATGCAACTGATTACGAAAATGATTTGGAAAAAGTATACGTCCAGGCCGATGCTGATAAGCGTAAGGCTAATATTGTTTCTCAAATTGATGCACTTGCAGCAGAAAACAAATGGCAGATTGAAAAGGATGCTGACTTATTAGAGGAAGTTAATAATATTGTTGAGTATCCAACTGCCTTTGTGGGTCGTTTCGATGCTGAGTACTTAGAATTACCTGATGAAGTTTTGATTACTTCAATGCGTGAGCACCAGCGATTCTTCCATGTTATTGATGAGTCGGGATCATTATTACCATATTTTGTCTCAGTACGTAATGGTAATAATGAACACTTAGATAACGTTATTGCTGGAAATGAAAAGGTGTTGGTTGCTCGTTTGGAAGATGCCAAGTTCTTTTATCATGAGGACCAAAAGAATGACATAGACTTTTATAATAATAAGTTGCAGGTTGTTTCGTTCCACGCTAAATTAGGTTCAGTTGCTAGTCATACAACTCGTGTTCAAGCACTAGCTGCTATAATTGGTCACAATATTTCATTGACTGAAAACGAACAGCATCAATTAGCTCGCGCTGCCGAGATTTATAAGTTCGACTTAATGACGGGCATGGTTGGCGAATTTGACGAATTACAAGGTGTGATGGGTGAGAAATATGCCTTGTTATTTGGCGAAGATCCAGCCGTTGCCCAAGCAGTTCGTGAGCATTATATGCCAATTTCTGCGGATGGAGATCTACCAGAATCTGTGCTTGGTAAAGTTTTGGCCTTGGCTGACAAGTTAGATAGTCTGCTATCATTCTTTGCGGGTGGTATGATGCCATCAGGTTCTAATGATCCATATGCGCTACGTCGTGCTGCTTCTGGTGTGGTTAATATTTTGCATGCGAATGATTGGCATTTGCCAGTCAGTGATCTCCTATCAGCATTGGTTGATGGTGTCTTAGCGGATGATGGTTATATGGGTCTTCCTGAAGATGTCGCTCATAACTTACAAGCTGTGATTAACGATGTACTTGCATTCTTAACCGATCGTGTTGTCAAAGCACTTCAGACTGAAAAGGTTCGTTATGATGTTATTAACGCGGTAACTACTGGTAAATTAACAGATACAACGCAAATGTTTACATCAGCAAATGCGTTATTGGCACATAGCGAAGACCAAATGTTCCGTGAAGGGGTCGAATCATTGACTCGTGTGATGCGTTTAACTTCTAAAAACCCAACGGATGCAGCTGTTGATACGGCTTTGTTTGAAAATGAGGCCGAAAAGCAACTTTATGATGTAATCGGATCATTCGCTGATAAAGCATTTACGACGGATGAATTATTTGCTGCATTATTAAGTTTGCAACCAGCTATTGCTGCATACTTTGATCAAACTATGGTTATGGTTGACGATGAAGCTGTCAAGCAGAACCGTCTAGCAACTTTGCAGTTGGTTTCTGATCAAGCAGAAAAAGTTGGTAACTTTATGGCGCTTGATGTGAAATCAAACTAATTTTCTGATAAATACGAATAATTTTCATAACAAAGGTTGGAACAAAATGATTGTTCCAACCTTTTTGTGTTAAAAATATCGCAAATCACGTGACATATCGGCTTCAAAACAACTTTTGTCACGCTCTGAATTTTTTAATTATATTTAAGGCTTCATCAGGTACAGTAAGTACATCAAATTTATTGACAATGTCGCTCTATCAGTACCATAAAAGAAAGTTGAGATATCGATGGCGGTTAGTTTAGGTTATTGGGTGTTATTTTTTGCTTTTGTCATTATTATGTTGGCATTGGATTTAGGAGTATTTCATAGAGGTAACCATGCACCAACGATGAAATCATCATTATTGTGGAGTGCCTTTTGGATTGCTTTGGCCTTTATATTTAGTGGTATCATTTGGCAGACAATGGGTAGTACTCACGCGTTGGATTTTATTACGGCATACCTCTTAGAGAAATCATTAAGTATCGATAATTTATTTATTTTCATACTGGTTTTCGGATTTTTCAATATTGATCTCAAGTACCAGCATCGCTTATTATTTTGGGGTGTCTTTGGTGCTTTGATTATGCGAGTGCTGTTTATCTTTGGTGGTGCAGCCTTATTGCATCGCTTTGTTTGGTTAATGTATCTATTTGGTATTTTCCTAATTATTACGGGTGTTAGAATGCTCTTTGAGAAAGATGAGCAACAGGATCTGAATGATAATCGCTTTATTAAGTTACTACGTAAATTTTTACCGATCAAAGAAGGGGTTACTGAACCACATTTTATTGTGAAAGAAAACGGTAAGCGCTATGCAACACAGTTTTTGATAGCACTATTATTTATTGAAGGAACTGACTTATTATTCGCAGTTGATTCAATTCCTGCCGTATTAGCGGTCACTCAAAATACCTTTATTGTGGTGACGTCAAATATTTTCGCGATTATGGGATTACGTTCACTGTACTTTGCCTTATCTGGTATTTTACCGATGTTTCGATACATCAAGTATGCACTTGCCATTATTTTGGCATTCATTGGTACTAAGATGATTTTCAACGAAGGGATGAAAGCACTAGGGAGTACATGGCATATTTCCAATATTGTGTCATTAATTGTTATTGTCACGCTATTGATTATTTCGATTATTGCATCAGTGATAGTGAGTCGCGTGCAAGAACGTCGTAAATTTTAGCCCATATGGATGCCAGTTAATTATATATGCAAATTATGATATAATGTAGGCAACTTGAATCAATACTAGTGAGAAAGTGAGCGTGAAAATGGCAATAGAACATATTTTATTTGGAACTTATACAAAACGTGTTTCAAAAGGAATTTATGTTGCAGATTTCGATACTGAGTCAGGTCAGTTATCTAATCAAAATCTTGTGGCAGAACTTGGTTCACCTACTTATTTGGCATTAAGTAAAGCCAACAAGTTATACGCGGTTGATAAGGGTGACGGCGAAGGTGGTGTTGCTGTCTATGATTATAAAGATGGTCATGCAACATTACAGCAAGAGGTGCTTACTGAAGGGGCAGCACCAGCATATGTTGCGGTCGATGAATCACGTCAATTAGTATATACAGGAAACTATCATAAAGGGACATTGGATGTGTATGCAATTGCTGAAAATGGTAATTTGGCTTTAACTGATTCATATCAATCTGAAGGAAAAGGTCCTCGTCCAGAGCAAGAAGGTACACATGTTCACTTCAGCAATTTAACACCTGATAATCGGGTAGTAGTGGCTGACTTGGGAGCTGATAAGGTGCTAACGTTTGACGTTTCTAGTGAAGGTAAATTAGCCTTGGTTGCAACGTTTAATACTGAAGCTGGTTTTGGACCACGTCACATTCGTTTTAGTCCCGATGGTCAATATGCTTATCTACTTGGAGAACTATCATCTAAGTTATCAGTATTAAAGTATCATGAAGATGGTTCATTTACTTTGTTACAAACCGTTTTGATGATTCCTGAAAACTGGGATGCTCATAATGGTGGTGCTGCTATCTATGTATCAAAAGATGGCCGCTTTATTTATACATCAAATCGTGGGCACAACTCAATTGCAGTATTTGCGGTTAAAGCAGATGGTGCTGCCGTTGAACACATGCAATGGGTTTCAACTGAAGGAGATTTTCCACGAGATTTTGCCTTAAATCCTGAGGAAAATTACTTAGTTGCAGCTAACCAAAATACTGATAATGTTTCAGTATATTCACGTAATGGTGATACTGGAAAGCTTAGTCTGGTTCAAAAGGACTTTGCTATACCAGAAGCAATTCGTGTTTTGTTTGTTTAATTAATGATTTGTTATTAATCGTGAATGATTCCCCTTATGGTGATGCATATAAGCTTTATGTGCACCAGATGGGGATTTTTTATAAAAAATAATTGTGTAAATCTTATTATAAAGAGAGGCAAAAACATGAAAGAAAAGCCAAATGGTCAATCAATTTTTCAGCGTTGGATGCTGGATAACAAGGTTGTATCTGCAATGTTAATGATTTTATTATTTTTAATAATTATTTTTATGCTTCATAAAGTAGAATTTATTTTCGCACCAGTTGCGGAATTCTTTAGGGCCGTTGGTGCGCCAATCATTATTGCAGGTGTATTTTATTTCTTATTGAATCCGATGGTCGATTGGGCAGAACGTCGGTATAATTTTCCGAGAATCGCCACTATTTCAATTCAATTTTTAGTTTTGGCTGTTTTGATTGTTTGGGGATTAGCAGTGTTTATTCCCTGGGTAAGTAGCCAAATTGGTAGTTTGGTTGAAGAATGGCCAACCTATTGGCATAAAATTGTGCACATGGTTGATCAATTTACATCAAACAAACAATTTAACGCTATTAATAAATGGTTTAATACAACTAACACTGAAATATCAAGTTGGTTACAAGATTATTCAGCCGAATATGCTAAGAAAGGGCTACATGGTGTGTCTTCTGTTGTGGGAACAGTCACTAGTGTTGTGATTGCTATTATTACGTTCCCATTTGTCCTATTTTATTTGCTAAAAGATGGTCATCAGATGCCAGCGTATATAGCAAAGTTTTTGCCAGCCAAAGCACGCCGCTCATTTTTAGAGACGCTAAAAGAAATTAGTACGCAAATTTCAAATTACATTCGTGGCCAAATTGCAGTTGCGTTTGCAGTAATGATTATGTTTGCGATTGGGTATACAATTATAGGCTTGCCCTATGGTTGGTTAATAGCCATTGTCGCTGGAATTTTGAATATTATTCCTTTCCTAGGATCATTTTTGGCAATGGTGCCAGCAATTGTTGTCGGTATTTTTGTTTCGCCAATCATGTTGATATCTGTTCTGATTGTCTTCATGATTGAGCAAACGTTAGAAGGACGACTGATTTCACCAAAGCTATTAGGATCTTCAATGAAAATTCATCCGGTAACCGTGTTGATTGTTCTATTATCGGCGGGTAATGTATTTGGTATTCTAGGTGTTGTTTTTGGGGTACCAGGATATGCTATCTTGAAGGTATTGATTTACCGTTTCTATAGTTGGTGGGAGTCGACTTCTGATATCTTTAAAGAAACTGACTAGAATTAAAACATTAATAAATTTTGACAAGTATAGCGCAAGGTAACTAAAGTACGTGCTATACTTGTTTTTGTATGCATTAATCACGTATAGGTTAAAAAATAGCCTAAGAAGAATAGGAGAAGTTAAATTATGAGTACGAATCACATTGTTTTGTTTGAACCATTAATGCCAGCAAATACGGGGAATATTGCGAGAACTGCTACCGGAACTAACGCGAAATTGGATTTAATTGAACCACTAGGTTTTAAATTAGATGATAAGCATGTTAAACGTGCTGGTTTAGACTACTGGGATAATGTTGATATTACCGTTCACAAGAACTTGCCTGCTTTTATGGCAACGCTAAAAGATACTGATGAATTGTTCCTTATCTCTAAATTTGCAAAACAGTCATATCATCAAGCTGATTATACAAATCCCGATCATGATTATTATTTCTTATTTGGTAAAGAAACAACTGGCTTGCCTGAGCCCTTTATGAAGGAGCATCCAGATCAAGCTTTGCGTATCCCACAAAATGATGATCACATTCGTTCACTAAATCTTTCAAATACAGCAGCAATTGTTATTTATGAAGTTTTGCGTCAACAAAGTTTTCCTAATCTTGATCTGACTCATGAATATGATTACGATAAACTGAAGTAAACACTAGATGATTGGTCTCTAATTTTTAAGAAAGGAGGACCATATGGCATATAAAAAGAGTACAACTAGGAAAAAGACAACGAAGGGTCGGCCAAGAAAAACAACACCAAGGAAGACAACTCATCGTAAGAAAAAAAACAATGATACTTTGGATTGGTTTATTTCACGTTTACCACAGATTTCGGGATTGATTGCAGTTATTTTAACCATCCTAGCAATTGCTAAAGTCGGATTGGTAGGAAAATTAGTGGCAAACTTAGTCCGCTTATTGGTGGGTGGTTCTTATCAAGTCTTGTTGATTGTCTTGTTGATACCGTTTCTAGTTGTCATGGCATATGGAACATGGCCGCCTCGATTGAAATGGCATCATTATCTAGGCTTTACCACATTTTATGTGGGCATTATGTTGATTGGTTCGATTTTGTTATTTAATAAGATGGATTTGCATAGCGATTATGTTGTCACTATTCAACAGTTGATCAATCAAGATTTAAATAATCATGCGGTTACAACGCCAGTCGGTGGTGGTATTATTGGTGCGTTTATCTATCAATATACTTATTTAGCCACAGGTAATTTTGGCTCATGGCTGCTTGCTATCGTGTTATTGATTGTTGGTAATGTTGTGATGTTCCGCTTACCGATACGCAGCGTCTTTGATAATTTCTTTACGTTTGCTGAAGGCGCAGGTGATTTAGTACAGACGCAGGCGACAACGGCCCATGAAAAAATGACAGAATCAATTAGTACGTTCCGCACAAAACAAAAAGATCGTCAGCAAGAGGCGATGAAGGATTTCTTTAATGAAGATCCTTTTAGTTCTAACCAAGAGAAGAAAGAAAATCCATTACCTGAGGCGTCTTCATCGGGTGAAGTTCATTTTAAGGTACCCGATAAGAAACAAACATTAACTGATAATGATGCAGAAGCTTCGGTTACTAAGTTTGTGGTACCTGAAATCGTGGCACCGACATCTCAGCATGATCAACAGGCAACAGTGTCCGTTGATCCGGAATTAATGAAAAAGAGCCAGTCAAGTAGTGCCGCAGCAACTGAACCTAAAGCACAGCGAGCTGCTGCTTCAAAGGCTCCTGCTTCAATGCAATCAAGCGCACCACAGCACGCAAAGACAAGTTTTGATTCTAAACGAGTGGTTCAGTCAGCGGATCCAGTTGAACCAGTTGTCTATGGCGAAGACTTAGCGGACGATGATTTGCTACCAGGTCAGGATGTGCCACTGTCACATGTGGATATGCTAGATCGACCGGCAAAAAGTGAAGCTAAGCAAACAACGCATCAAGCAAATATGCATGTGACACCATCAGCAATGTCGGAACCAACGCCAGATGTTGATGCAAGCGGGTTGGCAACCGTGGTTAGTGATGAAGACTATCGCATACCAACAACGCAGTTATTACAACAAATTGGTTCGACTGATCAATCACAAGAGCGTGATGCCCTTAGTGAAAAAGCCCAGATTCTTCATCAAACATTGCAGAGTTTCAAGATTAATGCAACAGTTGAAAAGGTTGTGTTGGGACCAACAGTTACTCAGTATGAGATTAAACCGGCTGTTGGGGTCAAAGTTTCGAAAATCCAGAATTTGGCTGATGATTTAGCGTTAGCATTAGCAGCAAAATCATTACGTATTGAAGCACCAATTCCTGGAAAAAATGTTGTTGGTATTGAAGTTGCCAATGATCAACAAGCGACAGTTGGTTTTCGTGACATGGTTGAAGAAGCCGGTATTGACACTGATAAACCATTGGTTGTACCAATCGGACGAGGTGTCACAAGCGGAGTTGTCAAAGTTGATTTGACTAAAATGCCACACTTGCTAATTGCTGGTTCGACTGGTTCAGGAAAATCAGTGGCTATTAATGGTATTTTAGCTTCAATTCTATTACAAGCTAAACCTTCACAAGTACGTTTGATGCTTGTTGACCCTAAAAAAGTGGAGTTGTCAGTTTATAACGACATTCCGCATCTGATTACACCAGTTGTTTCGGATCCTAAAAAGGCAGCTTTGGGACTAAAGAAGGTTGTTGCTGAGATGGATCGTCGCTTTAAGTTATTGGCTGAAGAAGGTGTCCGTAATATTGACGGTTATAATAAGCTAATGAAAAAGCGTGATGAAACCGAAAAAGGTGTTGCTTCGCAAAAATTGCCATATCTAGTTGTTATTATTGATGAGTTGGCTGATTTGATGATGACGTCATCTGTATCAGGAGACGTTGAAAATGCCATTGTTCGAATCGCGCAATTGGGACGTGCTGCTGGTATCCATATGATTGTTGCCACACAACGGCCATCGGTTGATATTATTACTGGATTGATTAAAGCGAACGTGCCATCACGAATGGCTTTCGCCGTATCCTCTGGTGTTGATTCACGTACTATCTTAGATGGTAATGGTGCTGAGAAACTATTAGGCCGTGGTGATATGTTATTTGCGCCAATCGGGTCAAATGGGCCACAACGTGTCCAAGGTGCGTTTATATCTGATGATGATGTTGAAGCAATTACTGATTATATTAAGCAACAAGGTAGTGCACAATATGATGAATCAATGTCAGTATCAGATGCTGAAGTACAGGCATTAGAAAATGGTCATGGCTCAGGTAATGACGAATTGGATGAAAAGTGGGATGAAGTTTTGGAATTCATTCTTCGTGCAAATGGTGCATCGACATCATCTATTCAACGTCATTTCGGGATGGGCTATAATCGTGCTGGACGAATTATTGATGCCTTAGAAGATCGTGGCTTAATCGGTCCGGCAAATGGTTCTAAACCACGTGAGTTGAAGTTTACTGCTGAAATGATGGATCGTTTTAAAAAGAGTTCACAGTAAGAAATGAGCAATTCAGGTTTTCTGAATCACGATTAAAAATTTTTAGATTAAATGAAAGAGGTTGGGACCGAACAACGGTCCCAACCTCTTTGTGCTAAAAATGCATTAATTATAAGGTTATAATTTTATAGCATAAACGCGTTACAAACCGGCTTCAAAGCGACTTTTGTCTCGCCCTTTTTTTGTGTTAAAAATGTATTAATTATGTTTCTCTGTCATTCTTATCACATCGCCGAATTTTAAAGTGACGTTCTCTTTTTTAACATCTTAAAATGATAGTATTGATGATTTTTAATTTAAAAGATAGTTATTTTGACAAAATATGCTATCCTAATAGTGTTAACTGCCAATTATGATAGGAGTTTTTGCATGATAGAATTAAAAAATTTAACAAAAGAGTTTGGTGATAAAATTGCGGTTGACAATATGAATATGCAATTAGAAGCAGGACATGTCGTTGGTTTAATTGGCCAGAATGGTGCTGGAAAAACTACAACTTTCCGAATGATGCTGGATTTTATTAAGCCCACACATGGTACGATTACTTGGGATAATCATGCTATTACAAACCGAGATAGGCAAAATATTGGTTTTTTGCCTGAAGAACGTGGCTTGTATCAAAAATTGAGTGTTGAACAACAAGTTGTTTATTTTGCTGCACTACATGGTATGTCGAAGGGTGATGCAAAACAAAAATTAAAGCATTGGATGGATAGACTGGACGTTGTGGGTAAGGTAACTGATAAAGTCCAAAGTCTGTCTAAAGGTAATGCACAAAAAGTTCAATTAATTGCCACGGTGATTACTGAACCATCATTACTGATATTGGATGAACCATTTACTGGTCTCGATCCAGTTAATGCCCAACTCATGATGAATGAAATTTTACGCCTGAAGCATAACGGAGCGATGATTATCTTTAGTTCACATAATATGAGTGGTGTTGAAAAGTTATCAGATGAATTATTAATGTTAAAACATGGACAGACAGTGCTAAGTGGAGGCTTATCCGATATTAGAGAGTCATTTGGACGTAGTGAAATCTACTTAGAAGCACCTGTAGCAGATGCGGAATTATTAGCAGTACCAGGTGTTGTCTCGGTTGAGAAAGAAGGGGATGGCCGGCATCTGAAGTTATCAGATGATCATGTTGGTAAAGAGGTGTTCAGGATTGTTGCTCGAGACGGGTATGTACCGGTGTTTGCACAGACACCACCCACATTAGATGAAATTTTCCGTCGTGAAGTTGCCGGGGGTATTAAAAATGACTAGACATCAATTATTTTTGGTTGCCCGACAGACCTATATGAATCGCATGAAAACATTCGGCTTTTGGTCGGTTGTTTTAGCGCCATTATTAATTTTACTTGTTATCTTCGGCATTGCGTTTGCAATAGATGCTACTAAAAGTGATGAGAAACCTACTGTAGCAATAGTGAATAACACAGCACTAACGACGTATTTGGAAAAGAATAAATCGGTTGGTGCACGGTATACGAATGTCACCTCGTCGGCTAAAGCCAAACAAGCCTTGCGTAATGATAAAATTGATGGTTATTTGACTTCGCAACATGAGCGTTATCATTTAACGATGGCCAAAGATGCTGAGTCATTATCTGAAGATACTTTGCAAACGACGATTAATCAATATTATATGGTTAATCAAGCAGCCAAATTGCATTTAGATACGAAACAATTACAAGATTTGATTCAACCACCATCGTTTAATTCAACTGTCTATAGCAACAATGGTAAAACATCGGCGGGTGGTGTATCTTCGAACGCTGCTAATAGCATGCTAGCCGGTGGCTTAGGTATCTTTATATTTATTTTTCTAACGGCGTATGTCGGCATGATTGCTCAAGAAATTGCGAATGAAAAGTCTTCGCGAATTATGGAAATTTTGTTAGCAGTCACTTCGGCTGGAGTACAATTTTTTGGTAAACTATTAGGCGTTGCTGCGCTGGCAATTACCCATGGTATTGTGTATGTTGTGGCGGGTGTCATTGGCTATGCCTTTGTACCTGATAATAAATACGTTGACATGGCTAAGGAGCTACTTACTGGCGTTGATGTTGGCTTTGCCGTAATGACAGGATTGTTAGCGATTGTTGGGATATTCTTGTACATGATTCTAACAGCAATTATATCGGCAATGATCAATGACTTGAGTCAAGTACAACAAGCTGTATCTCCAATTACTTATATGGCGATGATTGGCTATATTTTGACGTTTATCCTTGAAGGCCAGCCACATAATATGTTGATCAATACATTGTCTTATGTGCCGTTTGTATCTCAGACACTTATGCCAGCACGCTTAGGATTACAATATGCTAATATGACAGATGCATTCGTTGCATTAGTATTAGAAGTTATTGTGCTAATTTTCTTGGCCAGATACGGATTACGAGTTTATAAGAAAAATGTGTTAACATACAGTGATGGTAATATTACTAAAGCAGCTTTATTGAGCTTAAAAGGATTATTTAGTAAAAAAACAATTGATGATTAACGGTAACAACCCTATGCTATTGAGAAAGTAGCATAGGGTTGTTATGATGTAGAGGTGAATACTCATAGTTATTATTGTATAAAGTATGTAGCAATAAAGAAAAGACAGCGAGACAAAAGACGTTTGTTATATTCAGGCGTTAACTTTTGGTACGCGTTTATGTTTAAAATTTTTCAAATTCTAGACATAAAAGAGACTGGAACATCTTTTGTTCCAGTCTCTTGGTTAAACTTATTTTTCTTCTTCCTCATTTTGTTGATTGCCGAGGAAACGATCTTTATTTTTGTCGTTTAAATCAGGGATATCAAAAACTTCGTCAACTTGACGAGCTAATTCATCATTTCTTTTGGTTTGTAGTGACATGTCAAGAACCTCCTATATAATAGTTAGCACTATTATAGCATGTTTAATTAAAATTTGGTTAAATAAGAAAAATTGTTGAAAACATGGCGAATTGTCAGCTGATAGTTAAGGAAGGCATCTAGATGGCATCAGAACATATTGAACAGAAATTAGCTTTATTACCTGACTTACCAGGATCATATCAAATGAAAGATAAAGATGGGAAAATTATTTACGTTGGTAAGGCTAAAAATTTAAAAAATAGAGTCCGTTCTTATTTTAAAAGTGAACACTCTGGAAAAACTGAACAACTGGTCGCTAATATCGCCGACTTTGATTTTATTGTGACAAGTTCTGAAAAAGAATCATTGTTGCTAGAAATTACGCTAATTCAGAAATACCAGCCTTATTATAATATTAGGTTAAAACGTGGGACTGGCTATCCTTATATTAAGATAACTAATGAACGTGATCCGCAAATCCAATTAGCAAACGAAGTGGCTGATGATGGTGCTCATTATTTTGGACCCTATCCGAATGTTTATGCTGCACAGGAGACCTTGCACTTTTTGCAAAAAGTTTATCCTTTACGACGTTGTCATGGGTTTCAAGGACGGCCATGTTTGTACGCTAATATTGGACAGTGTTTAGGTGCTTGTTACAAAGTAGTGCCGGAAAAAGAATATAGTGATCAGATAAAGAAAATAAAGCGTTTCTTAGATGGTGATACTAAAGTTGTCACCAAAATGTTACAAGAAAAAATGGCTGATGCGGCGGCAAATTTGTCTTATGAACGCGCAGCTGACTTAAGAGACCAATTAAAATTTATTGAAGCAACTGTTGAAAAGCAAAAAATTATTTCACGTGATGGTACGCCCAGAGATATCTTTAATTTTTATATGGATAAAGGATGGTTATCAGTCCAGGTTTTCTTCATTAGGCAAGCCCGTTTAATGAAACGAGAAAAACGTCTATTCGCTATTGTTGGTTCAGCACAAGAAGAATTGACAAGTTTTATTTTGCAATTTTACAATCGGCGGAACGCTGTGTTGCCAAAAGAAATCTTGGTACCGGCAGGTGTTGATAAAGAGGCTATTTCGCAGGTGTTTGATGTGCCAGTACGTACGCCGCAACGTGGTGAAAAGCGCGCATTGTTTGAATTAGCAGGGAAGAATGCCAAAATTGTTTTGGATGAAAAATTCCGCCTCCTAGAGATGAACGAGTCAAAAACCAGTGGTGCAATGCAAGAAATTGCTGATGCGTTGAATATTCCAGAGATTCATCGCATTGAGGCTTTTGACCATTCTCATTTACAAGGAACAGCGATGGTTTCTGCGATGGTTGTCTTTGAAGATGGTGTGCCAAACAAAAACAAGTATCGTAAGTATAAAAACAAAACGACTGAGCACGCTGATGAACATGCTGAAACGATGGAAGTCATTCGGCGACGGTATACAAGATTATTGAAAGAACATGAGGAAATGCCAGATCTTATTTTAATGGATGGTGGCGTTATTCAATTAAATGCGGCTCGAGAGGTTATCGAGGATGAATTAGGTCTTGATATTCCGGTAGCAGCTATGGTAAAAAATGATCAGCATAAGACTGCTGACTTGTTAAAGGAAGAAGGGGCGGCTCATGTCCACCTTGATCCAAATTCACAAGGTTTCTATTTATTACAACGGATACAGGATGAAGTTCATCGATTTGTTATTACATTTCATCGTCAATTACGTTCTAAAAGTTCATTAGGTTCAAGATTAGATGGTATTGCTGGGGTTGGCCCCAAGACACGCCAAAAATTATTAACAAAGTTCGGCTCAATGAATAAAATGGCGAACGCCTCATTAGATGATTTAAAACAATTGGGGATATCAGAAAAGGTTGCCAATAATATACGCATATCATTGGCAGCGATGCAAAATCATGACGACTAAAGGTAGTCAAACCTGAGAAAGTGCTGTAAAATGTAACACGACAGTTTACAGTTGGCTACAAGGCAGCTAAAAAAGAAAGTGAGGTCATGAACGATGGCGTTTGTCGACCAAGTAAAAATATTTGTTAAAGCAGGAAAAGGTGGGGATGGTGCAGTTTCATTCCGCCACGAAAAATATATTGATATGGGAGGTCCTTTCGGTGGAGATGGTGGCCATGGTGGATCAGTCATCATGGTTGTTGATGAGGGGCTTCGTACGCTGATGGATTTCCGTTATCAGCACCACTTTAAGGCGCAAGTTGGTGGTAATGGTGCTACCAAGGGGATGACAGGAAAATCAGCAGAAGATTTAGTTATTAAAGTCCCACAAGGAACAACGATTACAAACACGGAAACTGATGCAGTCATTGGTGATTTGACTGAAAAAGGGCAACGGTTAGTTATTGCCCAAGGTGGCCGTGGTGGTCGTGGTAATATTCGGTTTGCTTCATCGAAAAACCCCGCTCCTGAGATTGCTGAAAATGGTGAACCAGGTGAAGAATTAGATATTTCATTAGAATTGAAAGTATTGGCAGATGTGGGGCTAGTTGGCTTCCCTTCAGTTGGAAAATCAACGTTATTATCAGTCGTAACAGCAGCAAAGCCAAAGGTGGCAGCTTATCATTTCACTACCTTAGTGCCTAACCTAGGTATGGTACGTTTAGATGATGGGCGTGATTTTGTTATGGCTGACTTACCTGGGTTGATTGAAGGAGCTTCGGATGGTGTCGGATTAGGAATCCAATTCTTACGTCATGTTGAACGAACTAGAGTTATTTTGCATATGATTGATATGTCAGGTGTTGATCCGGAACAGGATCCTTACGATAATTATATAAAAATCAATCAAGAATTAGCAGCCTACGATCCAGCATTATTAGAGCGTCCACAAATTGTTGTACCAACTAAGATGGATATGCCGGACGCTCAAACTGCTCTTGAAATGTTTGAAGAGCAACTTCGTAAAGATGATAGTGTACCTGATAATATTGAAATCATGCCAATTTCATCATTATCACGTGAAGGTTTGGAGCCTTTGTTACGTCGTACAGCTGACTTGTTGGATGAGACACCTGCCTTTATACCAAAGGGCATGGTAGCAACTGATGATGAACAAGCAAATTATGAATTTGAGGGACGTGAGCAACCATTCGAATTATCACAAGATGAGTATGGTACTTGGATTCTATCTGGTGATGAAATTGAACGATTGTTTAAGCGTACAAATACAAACTTTACAGAATCATTAATGCGTTTTGCACGTCAAATTAGGTTTATGGGTGTTGATAAGGCTCTCCATGAAGCTGGTGCGAAGAATGGTGATACTGTACAGATTTTAGATTTCCAATTTGAATACGAAGAGTAAGGTCGATTAAATATTTGGAAATTTTATAGCTCGTTTATTTTCGGTAAAGCTGAGAATAAACGAGTTTTATTAATTAAAAAGGAGGATAATATGGCGGGAAATCAGGTTGAACACGTTGAAGAGTTGGGAAAATATATCACAATTGCTAAGCAACAGATAACCTGGGAGCAAGTTATCAAAAAGTCTCGGTTTATTGTAAATATCGCGCGTGTGTCAAATGAAGAAGAAGCGAAACAATTTATCGATAGTATTAGTTTGACCCATCGTAAGGCAACACATAATGTTTGGGCATATCTATTAGGCGATCGTAATGAAATACAACGATATTCTGATAATGGTGAGCCGGCCGGCACAGCTGGTGTACCGATGTTAGAAGTTTTAAAAAATAATGCTATTCGTGATGTTGCCGTGGTTGTAACGCGTTATTTTGGTGGTATTAAGCTTGGTGCCGGTGGACTTGTTAGAGCTTATGCAGGAACTGTTGTTGGCGGTGTTGAAGCGAGCGGCTTGATTGAACGGATTCAGCGACATGAAGTACGTTTACAAATTGCTTATAAGCAATTTGATCCGCTGAAATATTGGTTAGGGCAGAATGATTATCAAGTTTTAGATACAGCCTATGCGACTGATGTAACGCTGACTGTTGCGGTTGCTGATTCAGAAATGACGGCATTTAAGCAGGCAGTTACTGACGAAATGGCTGGTCAGGTGCAGATTGTTGTTGGGGATATTAATTGGTATGAAATACCATATACGAATAAAGTTCATGCAAAAACTGAAACGCTTAAATAAGTTATTTTTATGATGCATTTATCGTACGTCCTGTAAAATGTTTTTATCAGGTTAAGAAACAAAGTATTGGAAGAAAAAATGAAAACGGATATTATCAGGGTGCACGTCGTTATTTTAGGCATGCTTTTGGTCATTTGGTTGGTACCAACCAACTATAATTTTTTAATTTGGAATATATTTTTAGCATTGATACCATTTGATTTAGCCTTATTAATTCGCTATGCCAAGAAGCATCGTCTTGTAAAGGGGTTAATAACACTGGGTTGGTTAGCATTTTTTCCAAATGCCATGTATATGGTGACCGATTTTAGTCATTTGTCATCGATTGGTACCGGATTAATGACTGAAACCCAATTTTTTAATTATGCTATTTTAGCAGTGGGTGTATTAACTGGGTTAATATTAGGAATTGCTTCAGCACACATTGTTGGTCGGGTCTATTGTCAAAAATCTTCAACCCTTTGGACGATATTATTTTATATGATTTTGTCTTTTGTTTCGGCATATGGTATTTACCTAGGTCGGTTTTTGCGTATTAATTCATGGGAAATTGTTAGTGATCCACAAAAAGTTATTAAACTATTTACGGCCTCTATATCAATGCATAGTTTGGTATTTGTTATTTCATTTGGGGCGCTACAATTTGCGCTATTAGTGTTATATCACATGGTTCGTCGTATAAATGTTGATTAAAAAAAGCCTTGGTGTTTTTCATTGCTAGTTATGTTGCTAACTAGTTGAAAAGAACATCAAGGTTTTTTTATAAATTAAGTGAATCATCATTTTTTAATGATTTAGTACGATAAAAGAATAGTACAGCATTCACGACTATCAAGAGGGCACTTGCAATGAAGATACCTCTATAATCGAAAAACATTGCAACAATTGTTCCCATTATTGGTCCAGCAACCGATCCTAATGATTGGAATGATTGATTGTATGCAAAGATACGTGAAGTAATCTGCGATGGCGTTGTTTTAGATATTAGTGTTTGAACCGCAGGTAGCATCGTGGCATCGGAAATACCTATCATAAAACGTAAGATGGCTAGTTGCCAAACTGCAGTGACAAATCCTGTGGGTAACATAAATGAAAATGCCAGTGTAAATCCAATTAACATGATACGATGTGTACCAATGCGATCACCTAATCTTCCAAATTTTGGTGCAGCAAGCATGGTTGCAATACCAGGCATGGCAGCAACAACTCCGGCCCAGAATGTGGTACCACTATTGCCGTTATTTAGTTCACGGACAAAAAGGGCAACAATTGGGCTGATGGACTGATTAACGATTTGAATGATAAAGGTTGTTAGAAATAAGCTAATCGTTAACTGGGGGTGCTTTAACTGTTTAAATACTTCTTTGCGTGATAATGATTCGCCAGGTGCAATTGGGGTAAACTCTTCTTTGACCAAGGTAATGACAAGGGTAAATACTAGTAAGAATATAATACCAGTAATAATGAAAGACAAACGATAGCTCACAATTGAAGCAAGAATACCACCGATGAATGGACCAATTAGCTGTCCGCCGGTTACACCAGTGACTAGTGTCCCTAAAGCATAGCCTGATTTGTCTTTTGGGGTTTGGGTAGCAATCATGGCATTTGCATTTGAAATGAAGCCACCACATAGACCTTGTAACGCACGAAAGAAAATAAGTTGCCAAATATTTTGGGCTGCTCCCATTAGGAAAAACACAATAGCCATTCCTAATGATGCACGCAACAACATCAGTTTACGTCCCTTGCTATCAGCTAATTTCCCCCAAAAAGGCGATATAATTGCAGTCATTAAAAAAGTGATAGAAAAAGTTAGTCCACTATAGAATGTTAATTGATTTTTAGTAAAATCACCTAATGTATCTACGTATAGAGACAAAAAAGGCATAACTTCACTAAATCCAATACCAGTCATGAAAACACCAAACCAAAGTACAAACAAGTTTCGGCGCCAAGTAGGCAACTCAGACAATTTTTCTTTTAGCATGATTGTCTCCTGTTGATTTGTTTTTTATAAATAACCATTCTACTCGTTTTGTAGTATTCATGCACGTGATAAAATCTACAACAAAAAAGAACTGGCTATTAACCAGTACTTTTTTGTTGTAGGTTTAATAAGAGATATGTTAATTGAGTAGATTTACTAGGAAAGTAAAAACTCTTCGTCATGTGGGCGACGAAACGACCAAGCAATGAGCGTAGGCTTTCTCGTTACTTATCTTTAAGTCGATAGTTAAATAATAACTAGTAAATGTGAATAAAGTGTGAATATTATTGTACAAAATTTCACATTCTGGAATTTAACAATCACGGTAAATTAAAAATAGCTGGAATTTTTCTGCTATAATGTAAGCAGTGACTTGTAGAATTGGAGAAGAACATGTACGAATATCTAAAAGGTACTATAACAGCAATATTGCCAAGCTATATTGTAATCGACATACAAGGAATTGGTTATCGGGTGTTAGTTGCTAATCCATATACCTTTTCTTTGAATGACACAATGACTGTTTACGTTGAACAGATAATTCGTGACAACGAACAAGCTTTATATGGCTTTTCAAATAAAGAAGATAAAGATTTATTTCAAAAATTATTGAACGTTTCAGGTATTGGGCCTAAATCGGCTTTGGCAATTTTGGCAAACAGTGACCATACAGGGCTAATTAATGCCATTATGCAAAATGACATTAGCTTTTTAACAAAGTTTCCCGGTATTGGTAAAAAGACAGCGCAACAAATTGTTTTAGATTTGCAAAATAAGCTTGCTGATTTGACATTGTCAGTTGAGCATAATGATCCGCTGCCAGCAGATGGGGAAAATTCAGCATTAGTTGATGCTTTATTAGCCTTAGAGGCTTTAGGATATGCAAAGAAGGATACGAAACGTGTTGAAAAAGAATTAACAAAACAAACAAACTTATCTACTGCAGAATACGTGAGTGCAGGCTTGAAATTATTGCAGTAAGGTTTTGGGGGAAATAAATGGCAGAGGACTTTTTACATGATATGTCTACTGACACTGGTGAACAGTCGATTGAACAAACGTTACGTCCCAGTACATTGCAGCAGTATATTGGTCAAGAAGATTTAAAACAAAGATTGCAGGTATATATTGAGGCGGCAAAACAACGTTCAGAACCATTGGATCATATGTTATTATATGGTCCACCAGGATTAGGGAAGACAACCTTAGCAATGGTTGTGGCTCACGAAATGGGAGTCAATTTGCGGACAACATCTGGTCCAGCGATTGAAAAGTCTGGTGATTTACTGGCATTGTTAAATGAACTTGCTCCAGGCGATGTTTTATTTATTGATGAAATCCATCGTCTGCCTAAGCAAGTTGAAGAGATGTTATATTCAGCAATGGAAGATTTTTATGTTGACATTATTGCTGGCGAAGGTCCTAATGCGCACCCGATTCATTTTCCATTACCACCCTTTACGTTGATTGGTGCGACGACCCGGGCAGGAATGTTATCGCAACCCTTACGTGATCGTTTTGGCATTGTTGAACATATGGCATATTACACGGCAACTGAATTATCAGAGATTATTAAACGTTCAGCCGATATATTTAATATTGAAGTTGCTGATGAGGGTGCTTATGAACTTGCGCGACGATCACGAGGAACACCACGAATAGCAAATCGTTTATTGCGACGCGTTCGTGATTTTACAACTGTGAAAGGCTTGCAAATAATTAACGATGAAATGGTTAATTTTTCACTCGCCTTATTGCAAATAGATGGCATGGGACTTGATGAGGTAGATCATAAGATTTTAGAGACAATGATCAAATTTTACCAAGGGGGCCCAGTCGGCGTTGGTACAATTGCGGCTAATATTGGTGAAGAAATTGATACGATTGAATCGGTTTATGAGCCATATTTATTACAAATTGGCTTTTTACAGCGAACACCACGAGGGCGAGTGGTTACTTTAGCAGCATATGAACACTTACAATTACCATTACCTGATAAAAAATAGTTAGGAGTAAAGATAAATGACGGAAACATATACTAGTTTAAATGACTTTGATTATGATTTGCCACATGAATTAATTGCACAAACACCATTGGAGAAACGTGATGGTTCACGTTTATTAGAACTAAATGCAGATACTGGAGAATTACATGATCGTCATTTTTATGACATCATTGACTATTTGAATCCGGGTGATGCCTTAGTCATGAATAATTCACGTGTTTTGCCAGCACGACTTTATGGTGTACGACCAGAAACCGGTGGTCATGTTGAGGTCTTATTACTTCGTCAAGATCAAGATGATGTTTGGGAGACTCTTGTGAAACCGGCACGTAAATATCCAGTTGGTCAAAAAATAGTTTTTGGTGATGGACGATTGACTGCGGAAGTGACAGAGGAGCTAGAACACGGTGGTCGTATGATTAAGTTCCATTATGATGGTATTTTTTTGGAGATTCTAGAAGAACTAGGAGAAATGCCATTACCACCATATATTAAAGAGAAGCTGGAAGATCAAGAACGATACCAGACGGTTTATTCAAAGGTTAATGGTTCAGCTGCTGCACCAACTGCAGGATTGCATTGGACGCCTGAATTGTTGCAAAAAGTGGCTGATAAAGGGATTAAACTGATTGAGCTGACTTTACATGTTGGTTTAGGTACGTTTAGACCAGTTGAAGAAGACAATATTGATGATCATAAAATGCATTCCGAATTTTATCAATTAAGTGAAGAAGCTGCACAGACATTGAACGAGGTTCGTGCTAATGGTGGCCGAATTGTCGCAACAGGAACGACATCAATTCGTACGCTTGAAACGATAGGTGCGAAGTTTGACGGTACATTACATGCAGATTCTGGTTGGACGGATATATTTATCAAGCCAGGATTTAAGTGGCAAGTTGTGGATGCGTTTATTACTAACTTCCATTTACCTAAGTCAACCTTAGTGATGTTAGTGGCTGCTTTTACAGGTCGTGATAATATTTTAAATGCTTATAAGCATGCTGTAACTGAAAAATATCGCTTTTTCAGTTTCGGGGATGCAATGTTTATTCACCATTAAGGATAGACATAGAAGATAAATTAATTTAAATAACAAAAGTGTTGACTTTGTCAGAACAAATGTGTATTATAAATATTGTTGTTGATACGGATAAACACTTTGCGGATGTAGTACAACGGCTAGTGCTCCAGCCTTCCAAGCTGGGAATGCGGGTTCGATTCCCGTCGTCCGCTTCACGTCTTTATTGACGTGATGTTGATCATTGAAAACTGAATATCGTTTCGATGAAACAAATGTGTAGGGTCATCAAGTAATTTACTTGATACAAAACATTTGTGAAGTCAATTCACTAATAAATTCGTTTAACTTCTGTTAAACAAATAACAACAAATTGAGTTATACTCAAACTTTTAAAATGAGAGTTTGATCCTGGCTCAGGATGAACGCTGGCGGCGTGCCTAATACATGCAAGTCGAACGCTTTGTCTTTAATTGATCTGACGAGCTTGCTCTGATGTGATTTTCTTGACAAAGAGTGGCGAACGGGTGAGTAACACGTGGGTAACCTACCTCTTAGCAGGGGATAACATTTGGAAACAAGTGCTAATACCGTATAATATTAACAACCGCATGGTTGTTAATTGAAAGATGGTTCTGCTATCACTAAGAGATGGACCCGCGGTGCATTAGCTAGTTGGTAAGGTAATGGCTTACCAAGGCGATGATGCGTAGCCGAGTTGAGAGACTGATCGGCCACAATGGGACTGAGACACGGCCCATACTCCTACGGGAGGCAGCAGTAGGGAATCTTCCACAATGGGCGCAAGCCTGATGGAGCAACGCCGCGTGTGTGATGAAGGGTTTCGGCTCGTAAAACACTGTTATAAGAGAAGAACGACATTGAGAGTAACTGTTCAGTGTGTGACGGTATCTTATCAGAAAGGAACGGCTAAATACGTGCCAGCAGCCGCGGTAATACGTATGTTCCAAGCGTTATCCGGATTTATTGGGCGTAAAGCGAGCGCAGACGGCTATTTAAGTCTGAAGTGAAAGCCCTCAGCTCAACTGAGGAAGGGCTTTGGAAACTGGATAACTTGAGTGCAGTAGAGGAAAGTGGAACTCCATGTGTAGCGGTGAAATGCGTAGATATATGGAAGAACACCGGTGGCGAAAGCGGCTTTCTGGACTGTAACTGACGTTGAGGCTCGAAAGTGTGGGTAGCAAACAGGATTAGATACCCTGGTAGTCCACACCGTAAACGATGAGTGCTAGATGTTCGAGGGTTTCCGCCCTTGAGTGTCGCAGCTAACGCATTAAGCACTCCGCCTGGGGAGTACGACCGCAAGGTTGAAACTCAAAGGAATTGACGGGGACCCGCACAAGCGGTGGAGCATGTGGTTTAATTCGAAGCAACGCGAAGAACCTTACCAGGTCTTGACATCCCTTGCAAATCCTAGAAATAGGATGTTCCCTTCGGGGACAAGGTGACAGGTGGTGCATGGTTGTCGTCAGCTCGTGTCGTGAGATGTTGGGTTAAGTCCCGCAACGAGCGCAACCCTTATTATTAGTTGCCAGCATTCAGTTGGGCACTCTAGTGAGACTGCCGGTGACAAACCGGAGGAAGGTGGGGATGACGTCAAATCATCATGCCCCTTATGACCTGGGCTACACACGTGCTACAATGGCATATACAACGAGTCGCTAACCCGCGAGGGTACGCTAATCTCTTAAAGTATGTCTCAGTTCGGATTGTAGGCTGCAACTCGCCTACATGAAGTCGGAATCGCTAGTAATCGCGGATCAGCACGCCGCGGTGAATACGTTCCCGGGTCTTGTACACACCGCCCGTCACACCATGAGAGTTTGTAACACCCAAAGCCGGTGCGGTAACCTTTTAGGAGCCAACCGTCTAAGGTGGGACAGATGATTAGGGTGAAGTCGTAACAAGGTAGCCGTAGGAGAACCTGCGGCTGGATCACCTCCTTTCTAAGGAAAATCGGAATCCTACACATTCGTCGAAACGATATTTAGTTTTGAGTGGTTAACACTCAGCATTAGTTCTTTGAAAACTGAATCATAATTGTAAATTTTTAAATTCATTTAAATTGATTTTTATCAATTAAATTGAGCCGAAAAAATACACCGCGTAATTTTTTGAGTTTTTTAAATAAGTTTAAAATCGCTTGTGGCCATTGAGTCACAATACTCAAACGAAATCATCAACGTAAGTTGATCGGTTAAGTTATTAAGGGCGCATGGTGAATGCCTTGGCACTAGGAGCCGATGAAGGACGGGACTAACACCGATATGCCTCGGGGAGCTGTAAGTAAGCTTTGATCCGGGGATTTCCAAATGGGGGAACCCAACTTGTTATGCAAGTTATCGTTTTAATGAATACATAGTTAAACGATGGTAGACGTTGTGAACTGAAACATCTCATTAGCAACAGGAGAATAAAGAAAAATCGATTCCGTCAGTAGCGGCGAGCGAACACGGAGAAGCCCAAACCAGAGTGCTTGCACTCTGGGGTTGTAGGACTACCGTTGTGGAGTTACAAATTTGTTTATTAGCAGAATCAGCTGGGAAGCTGAGCGACACTGGGTGATAGCCCCGTATGCGAAAGTAAGCAAACTCCCGTGTAGGATCCTGAGTACGGCTGGACACGTGAAATCCAGTTGGAAACTGCGAGGACCATCTCGTAAGGCTAAATACTCCCTAGTGACCGATAGTGAACCAGTACCGTGAGGGAAAGGTGAAAAGCACCCCGGAAGGGGAGTGAAAAAGTTCCTGAAACCATGTGCCTACAACAAGTTAGAGCCCGTTAATGGGTGATAGCGTGCCTTTTGTAGAATGAACCGGCGAGTTACGATAACATGCAAGGTTAAGGTGGAAAGACCGGAGCCGTAGCGAAAGCGAGTCTGAAATGGGCGACTGAGTATGTTGTTGTAGACCCGAAACCAGGTGACCTACCCATGTCCAGGGTGAAGGTGTGGTAAAACGCACTGGAGGCCCGAACCCATACATGTTGAAAAATGTTGGGATGAGGTGTGGGTAGCGGTGAAATTCCAATCGAACTTGGAGATAGCTGGTTCTCTCCGAAATAGCTTTAGGGCTAGCCTCGGAAGAAAGCGTGTTGGAGGTAGAGCACTGTTTTGGTGCGGGGCCCATCTCGGGTTACTAAACTAAGATAAACTCCGAATGCCAATCACGTATGTCCGGGAGTCAGACAGTGAGTGATAAGATCCATTGTCGAAAGGGGAACAGCCCAGATCGTCAGTTAAGGTCCCTAAGTGTGTGTTAAGTGGAAAAGGATGTGAAGTTGCATAGACAACTAGGATGTTGGCTCAGAAGCAGCCACCATTTAAAGAGTGCGTAATAGCTCACTAGTCGAGTGATTTTGCGCCGAAAATGTACCGGGGCTAAACACACCACCGAAACTACGGGTGCCACGTAAGTGGCGCGATAGGAGAGCGTTCTAAGCGCAATGAAGTCAGACCGTGAGGACTGGTGGAGCGCTTAGAAGTGAGAATGCCGGTATGAGTAGCGAAAGACAGGTGAGAATCCTGTCCACCATATGACTAAGGTTTCCTGGGGAAGGCTCGTCCTCCCAGGGTTAGTCGGGACCTAAGGCGAGGCCGAAAGGCGTAGTCGATGGCTAACAGGTTGAGATTCCTGTACCAGGTGAACATGTTTGAACGATGGAGGGACGCAGAAGGCTAACGGATCCCAGCTGCTGGAAATGCTGGGCCAAGCAATAAGTCTTAGTGTGAGTTAAATGCTTGCACTTATACGGACAAGTTGTGATGGGGACCGAAATAAAGTAGGGAAGTCTGTGATGTCACGCTGCCGAGAAAAGCTTCTAGTTAGTGTTTACCTGCCCGTACCGCAAACCGACACAGGTAGTCGAGGAGAGCATCCTAAGGTGAGCGAGTGAACTCTCGTTAAGGAACTCGGCAAAATGACCCCGTAACTTCGGGAGAAGGGGTGCTCAGCGCAAGCTGAGCCGCAGTGAATAGGCCCAGGCGACTGTTTATCAAAAACACAGGTTTCTGCAAAATCGTAAGATGACGTATAGGGGCTGACACCTGCCCGGTGCTGGAAGGTTAAAAGGAGTACTTAGTTTCGACGAAGGTACGAATTGAAGCCCCAGTAAACGGCGGCCGTAACTATAACGGTCCTAAGGTAGCGAAATTCCTTGTCGGGTAAGTTCCGACCCGCACGAAAGGTGTAACGATCTGGGCGCTGTCTCAACGAGAGACTCGGTGAAATTTAAAGACCCGTGAAGATGCGGGTTACCCGCGACAGGACGGAAAGACCCCATGGAGCTTTACTGTAGCTTGATATTGAGTGTTTGTGCAGCTTGTACAGCATAGGTAGGAGCCGTAGAAATCGGGACGCTAGTTTCGATGGAGGCAAACGTGGGATACTACCCTCGTTGTATGAACACTCTAACTCACACCACTAAGCGTGGTGGAAGACAGTGTCTGGCAGGCAGTTTGACTGGGGCGGTCGCCTCCCAAAAAGTAACGGAGGCGCCCAAAGGTTCCCTCAGAATGGTTGGAAATCATTCGCAGAGTGTAAAGGCACAAGGGAGCTTGACTGTGAGACTTACCAGTCGAGCAGGTACGAAAGTAGGGCTTAGTGATCCGGTGGTTCCGCATGGAAGGGCCATCGCTCAACGGACAAAAGCTACCCTGGGGATAACAGGCTTATCTCCCCCAAGAGTCCACATCGACGGGGAGGTTTGGCACCTCGATGTCGGCTCATCGCATCCTGGGGCTGTAGTCGGTCCCAAGGGTTGGGCTGTTCGCCCATTAAAGCGGTACGCGAGCTGGGTTCAGAACGTCGTGAGACAGTTCGGTCCCTATCCGTCGCGGGCGTAGGAAATTTGAGAGGAGCTGCCCTTAGTACGAGAGGACCGGGGTGGACGTACCACTGGTGTATCAGTTGTTCCGCCAGGAGCATCGCTGAGTAGCTATGTACGGATGAGATAAACGCTGAAAGCATCTAAGTGTGAAACTCGCCTCGAGATGAGATTTCCCATTCAGAAATGAAGTAAGACCCCTCAGAGATGATGAGGTAGATAGGCTAGAAGTGGACGTGTGGTGACACATGGAGCGGACTAGTACTAATGGTTCGAGGACTTAACCAAGTAGCAAGTGGTGTAAGGCAAGAAAAAATAAGCAATTATGATTCAGTTTTGAGGGAACTAAGTTCACTCAACAAAAACGTGTCGTGATGATGGCACTGAGGTCACACCTGTTCCCATACCGAACACAGTAGTTAAGCTCAGTAGCGCCAAAAGTAGTTGGAGGATCGCCTCCTGCGAGGATAGGACGTCGCGATGCATTAATGGACGTTTAGCTCAGCTGGGAGAGCACCTGCCTTACAAGCAGGGGGTCACAGGTTCGATCCCTGTAACGTCCATAGTGAATTATGGATACATATTATTTATAAAAAAGTTACCGAGTATTTGGTAACTTTTTTATTTTAAAATCGATATAACGTGGGTAAAACAAAAATCCACCCGTTATGAAACCGATGTTTCTGATATAATGGATACTAGTTTGTTTGTAGAGAATTGAAAGGAAATTTGATATGTCGGATTACGCAGTGAAGTATGAATTGCTTCACGTTGAAAAGCATACAGGTGCACGATTAGGGAAAATTACAACACCGCATGGGGAAGTTATGACCCCAATGTTTATGCCTGTGGGTACACAAGCGACTGTAAAAGGTGTGTCACCACGTGAATTAAAAGAGATTAATTCACAATTCATTTTATCAAATACATATCATTTATGGTTACGACCAGGAGACGAGTTAATTGCTAAAGCTGGTGGTTTGCATAAATTTATGAATTGGGATGGTCCAATCCTAACTGATTCAGGTGGCTTTCAAGTCTGGTCATTATCAGATCATAATCACATTACTGAAGACGGGGTGACCTTTAGAAATCATTTAAATGGTGACGAGATGTTCTTGTCGCCAGAGGTTGCGATGCGAATTCAAAATAATCTTGGCTCAGATGTCATGATGCAACTGGATGAAGCAATTCCTTATTTTGAGACATATGATTATGTTAAAAATTCAGTTGAACGAACATCGAGATGGGCGGAAAGAGCACAAAAGGCTCATAAACGTGAACAAGATCAAGCTTTATTTGGTATTGTTCAAGGGGCAGGTTTCCGTGAATTACGAAAGCAGTCTGCACAGGATTTGGTATCCTTAGATTTACCGGGTTATGCTATTGGGGGCTTGTCAGTTGGTGAGTCAAAACCAGAAATGAATCGTGTACTTGATTTTACTGTACCGTTTCTACCAGAAAATAAGCCACGGTATTTAATGGGGGTAGCTGCTCCAGATTCACTAATCGATGCTGCAATTCGTGGTATTGATATGTTCGATTGTGTGCTACCAACTCGAATTGGTCGTAAGGGAACCTTGATGACTTCAAATGGTCGCATTGTGATTAAGAATGCAAAATATAAAGATGATTTTTCATTAATTGATCCTGAGACTGAAGATTATGGTTCGCAGCATTTTACCAAAGCTTATTTACATCACCTTTTCAAAACAAATGAATTATATGGACAAACAATTGCATCAGTACATAATTTACGTTATTTGCTGAAATTGATGGAAGATGTTCGTCAAGCAATTGCAGAAGACCGTTTACTTGAATTTAGAGAAGAGACTTTACGTAAGTACGGTTATTTTGAGCCAAATGCTAGATTGTTTTAAAATTAGTCAATATACTTAAGGAGTTTAAATTTATTATGAACGCAAATATACTTATTTTAGTTGTATTTATCGCCGCTATGTACTTTATTATGATTCGCCCACAACAAAAGCAACAAAAGAAGCGCCAAGCTATGATTAATAATGTTCAAGCTGGTGCTGAAGTAATTACCATTGGTGGTATGCATGGTACTATTGCAGCAGTTAATAAAGAAGCACATACTTTTGATTTAGATGCAGAAGGTGTGATCTTGGTTTTTGAATTATCAGCTATTCGTCAAGTTGTTAAAGAAGCTAATGCACCAGTTACGACAGAAGAACTAACAGGAGAAGCGCCTGAAGTTAATGAGTCTGAAGCAGATTCTGATGATAATCAGGAAGCTACTGATGCGCAAAAAAGTGAAGAAAAATAAGCTTTATAAGTTGTGAGATGAGTCTTTGAAAAATGCTAGTATTGCTAGTAATATTTTTCAAAGGCTTTTTATATGTAATTTTATAAGAATGTCTTATGATGAAAGTAAATAAGTTTGATTAGTAAGGGGGGATTTCATGGCCAATTTGTTAGAGATACCAATCCATTTGAATACGAATCGGAAAATTTTGCATATTGATATGGATGCTTTTTATGCACAAATTGAAATGCGTGATAATCCTGATTATAAATCAGTGCCGTTAATCTTGGCGAACGATCCTCGTAAAACAGGTGGCCGGGGAGTGGTTGCAACTGCAAACTATTTAGCACGTGAATTAGGAGTTCATTCGGCAATGAGCGCTGCTGAAGCTTTAAGTTTGGCACCACAAGCGGTTTTTGTTACGCCAAATTTTTCTAAATATCGTGACGTTTCTCAGCAACTTCATCAAATTTTTAAACGTTATACCAATAAAATTGAGCCAGTAGCCTTTGATGAAGCTTATTTAGACATTACAGAGAACATACCAAATATAGATGATCCAATTCAGTTGGCCCATGAGTTACAGCAGATTATTTATGAAGAGCTTGGTTTGACGAGTTCAGTGGGCATTTCTTTTAATAAATTTTTAGCAAAATTAGCTTCCGAACATAATAAGCCAAGTGGGTTAACGGTTATCAATCCAGGGGATATTCGTCCGTTTCTAGATATGTTGCCGATTAATGAGATGCGTGGTGTTGGTACTAAAACTGCTGAACAAATGGTGTCGTTAGGTATTCATAACGGTAAGGACTTGTTTAATACAACGCAAAATAAATTGGCCGATACATTCGGGAAAAGTGGTTATATTTTTTATGAGCGAATTAGAGGTGTCGATGATCGTCCGGTTGTTTGGCAACGAGAACGTAAATCGATTGGTAAAGAAAGAACGTATGGCCCATTTTTAGATTCTGAACAAGCAGTGATTGATGAATTAAAAGACTTGTCCGGTAAGTTAGTGAAATCATTGATTAAATCACAGTTACATGGTAAAACGTTGGTGCTAAAAATTCGAGATGATGAATTTCAAACGGCTACTCATCGTGCGACAAGAATCGATTTTTTTCCGAATGACGAAGATGAAATTTATCGTGTTGCACAAGATATTTTGGATGAACTTGGTGGTTATCAAAACCCCATTCGTTTGCTTGGGTTAACAATGACCAATTTGGCAGCACTATCTTTTGAAAATGTCGTATTACCTTTATATGAGTAGGAACTCATGTGATTTTTCTGATATACTTACATATATTGTTGATTCATATATCATTAACACAATTGTTAGTTAATGAAAATTTTTAAATAGAATAGAGATTTGCTTATGACAGCGCAAACAGCAATATTAGCGCAAATAAAGGCTGCACACACAATAATTATTCATCGTCATCAAAGACCAGATCCTGATGCTTTTGGGTCACAATTTGGTTTAGCGGAATTAATAAAAACATCATTTCCTGAGAAACAGGTACATGTTGTTGGTAAAGCGGTACCAAGTATGGCTTGGATGGGCCAAATGGAAAAAATTCCAAATAGTTTATATGATGATGCTTTAGTTATTGTCACTGATACAGCGAACTCACCACGAGTAGATGATCGTCGGTTTGAATATGGTAAGGTATTAGTAAAAATAGACCATCATCCAAACGATGAACCATATGGTGATTATACTTGGGTAATAGAAGATGCCTCATCAACATCAGCGATGATTTTTTCATTTTATCAAGAATTTTCTGATGAACTAAAATTATCGGATAAAGGTGCTGCATTTTTATATTCAGGAATCGTTGGCGATACGGGACGCTTTTTATATGGTACAAGCTCTGAGACAATGAACATTGTTGCTAAGTTGATGAAATTTAATTTTGATTGGGTCAAAATCAACCAGCAAATGGATACAATTTCATTACCAGCCGCCAAAGCATCCGGTTTTGTCTATGAAAATATGATAACGACGTCAAATGGTTTCAACTATATTATTTTAACTAGTGACATTGTTGAAAATTTTAACCTGGGAGATTTTGGTACGGCGTTTATTGTGCCATTACTAGGTAAAGTGAATACGGTCAAAGCATGGGCGGTGTTTGAACAACAAGATGATGGTTATTTCAGGGTAAGATTACGATCACGTGGCATCATTATTAATGAAATTGCCAAGCGACATGGTGGCGGTGGCCATGAATTTGCGGCTGGCGCAAAAGCAAAGAATATAGATGAAATTAATGACATCATTCATGAAACAGATAATTTACTAAAGGAGCAAACAAAAAGATAATGGCGAAATTTACCGATTATAATTTACGGTCAGAGATTTATGAAGCTCTGACGGCATTACATTTTAAAGAACCAACAGCTGTGCAAGCAAAACTTATTCCAGTGATTTTACAGGGACATTCAGTAGTTGGACAGTCACAGACGGGATCAGGGAAGACCCATACTTTTTTAATTCCAATTTTTCAACAATATGATGCTGAAAATCAAAACGTACAGGCAGTTATTACAACACCTTCACGAGAATTAGCACAACAAATCTATGAGGCAGCAAAGCAATTAGGTAGTACTTTTTCAGAATCTGATCAACCACGGATTAGCTTGTATGTTGGTGGAATGGATAAAAGTCGTCAAATTCATCAACTAAAAAATAAGCAGCCACAAATTGTTATTGGAACGCCTGGTCGTATTAAAGACTTATACCAAGCTGGTGAACTAGATATTCATACGGCTAGCACACTAGTCGTAGATGAAGCAGATATGACACTTGATCTAGGTTTTCTACCTGACGTAGATGCGATTGCGAGCGCAATGCCTGAAGATTTGAAAATGCACGTCTTTTCAGCAACGATTCCACAGAAATTACAACCATTTTTGAAAAAATATTTGTCAAATCCTGTCATTGAAGAAATTCCTTCAGAGACAGTGATTGCGCCAACCATTAAAAATATTTTGGTGGGTACAAAGGGTGAATCTAAAGATACTTTAGTTTATAACTTATTAACGATGGGAAACCCATATTTGGCATTAGTTTTTGCAAATACCAAAAAAAGGGCACATGAGTTAACAAAAAGTTTACGTAGTCGTGGCTTAAAAGTTGCTGAAATCCATGGTGGTATTCAACCACGTGAGCGTAAGCGAACGATGCAACAAATTCAACATTTAGATTATCAATATGTCGTTGCTACTGATTTGGCGGCCAGAGGAATTGATATTCCAGGTGTCTCACTAATTATCAATGATGGTATTCCAACAGAGCTAGAGTTCTTTATTCACCGAGTTGGTCGAACAGGCCGAAACGGGATGTCTGGAACAGCTATTACAATCTATAATCCAGATGAAGAAAATCGTGTCCAAATGGTTGAAAATATGGGCGTGAAATTTGAGCCAATGACCTATGCACATGGTGAGTTGAAATCAGGTTATGATCGTCGTCGTCGTCAGAAACGTGCAAAGACAACTGCTAAATTAGATCCAACCATGATTGGTATGGTGAAAAAGAAGAAGAAGCGCGTTAAGCCGGGTTATAAACGACAAATTAAAAATAATATTGCTCGTGATGCAAAATATAAGAAACGCGTTGAAGAGCGTGAGACGTTACGTGCTGCTAAAAAAGCGAAAAAAAGGTCGCACGGTAAATAATCCGTTAATTTATATTTACAAAAATATTTCAAGTTTTAAAAAGTAAGAAAAACATTAACGGATATGATATAATACCCACAAGGACATGTCAGATTATTTCTTAGAGCATACAGAAACGTTGTGTTTGATGGGAACAACGCTAAGAGTTGTTTGACGCTACCCATTATATTTGTTTACGAAAGTGAACCGCGTGCTAGCGATATTAGCAATTAAAGAGGTAATGATACAGACAATCATTGCAATCGGAGTGGTACCGCGTATGAGCGTCTCTGTTATTGCAATGACTGCCTGTTTTTTATTTAATATTTTTTTGAAATGAGGCTTACATTAAAGATGAAAGAATTATCATCGGCTGAGGTTCGTAGCTTATTCTTGCGCTTCTTTGAAAGTAAAGGGCACAAAATTGAACCATCACAATCACTGATCCCACAAAACGATCCAACTCTTCTTTGGATTAATTCTGGTGTGGCGACTTTGAAGAAGTATTTTGATGGAACAGTTGTTCCTGATAATCACCGGATTACAAATGCACAAAAGTCAATACGAACAAATGATATTGAAAACGTTGGTCATACAGCCCGTCATCATACGTTATTTGAAATGATGGGAAACTTTTCAATTGGTGATTACTTTAAGGAAGAAGTGATTCCATGGGCTTGGGAATTACTAACAAGTCCCGAATGGTTCGGTATGGATCCAGATAAATTATATGTGACAGTGTATCCAGATGATGATGAGACCAAAGATATTTGGTTAAATAAGGTTGGTCTACCTAAGGACCATCTTTATGATGAACCAGATAACTTTTGGGATATTGGTGAGGGACCTTCAGGACCTGATTCTGAGATTTTTTACGATCGGGGGGAAGAATTTAACGACCCTGATGAATCAGAAAATTATCCTGGTGGTGAAAATGAACGTTACTTAGAAATTTGGAATTTAGTTTTCTCACAATTTAACCACCTACCTGGTTTGACAGATAATAAAGACTATCCTGAGTTGCCAACAAAAAACATTGATACTGGTATGGGATTAGAGCGTGTTGTATCTGTGTTCCAGCACGCTAAGACTAATTTTGAAACAGACTTATTTTTGCCACTTATTCATAAAACTGAAGAAATTTCAGGACAGTATAAGTACGGTGAAGATGATACAAAGGACATTTCCTTCAAGGTGATTGCTGATCATATTCGTGCCGTGACTTTTGCTATTGGTGATAGTGCATTACCTTCTAATGAAGGACGTGGCTACATTATCCGTCGACTACTACGTCGTGCTGTTTTGCACGGCCGTAAATTAGGTATCAGTCAAGTGTTCTTAAAGGAACTTGTCCCCGTCGTTGGTCAAATCATGATTTCGTATTATCCTGAGATTGCTGATAATGCTGACTATATTTCTTCAATTGTTGAAGCAGAAGAAATTCGTTTCAATAAGACATTGACTGATGGCTTGTCATTATTGGATGGTGTGATTGAAAAGGCTAAGAATGATCAGGGAGTCATTGACGGTGCGGTTGCGTTTAAACTATATGATACCTATGGTTTCCCATATGAGTTAACAGAAGAGTATGCTGTTGATGAAGGCTTGAAAGTCGATCGTGCTGGCTTTGATAAAGAAATGAAAGCACAACAGGACCGAGCACGTGCAGCACGTTCTAACAACACTTCGATGGGTGTTCAAAATGAATTATTGACAGGTTTAAAGACACCATCTCAATATGTTGGTTGGTCAGAATTAACAGTTGAACAGTCTGAGTTGTCTAATCTAATTGTCGACAATAAGTTAGTTGAAGAAGTTAATACAGGTGAAGCACAAGCAATTTTTGCAAAGACGCCTTTCTATGCTGAGATGGGTGGTCAAGTCGCTGATCTTGGTACAATTTATGATGAATCTGGTCAAGTAGTTGCTAAGGTAACTGATGTGCAAAATGCACCGAATGGACAACATTTACATACCTTGTCTGTCAGTGCACCAATGTCTAGCGGTAAGCTATACAAACTTGATGTCGATCGTCCATATCATGATGCGGTATCAAAAAACCATACGGCCACACATTTGTTAGATCAAACTTTACGTAATGTTCTTGGAGAGCATACGACACAAGCTGGATCACTTGTTACTGCAGAAGGATTACGTTTCGATTTTAGTTATAATGGTTCAGTGCCAACTGAAAAATTACAGGAAATCGAAGATGTTATTAATCAAAAGATTATTGATAATTTGCCCGTTTCATGGATTGAGACAGATATTGAAAACGCTAAAAAATTGGGTGCGGTAGCAGTCTTTACTGAAAAGTATGGTGAAACCGTCCGAGTTGTTTCAATTGGTGATTATAATGTTGAGTTTGATGGTGGTACACACGCTAATTCAACAGCCGAATTAGGTATGTTTAAAATAGTTAGTGAACAAGGAACAGGTGCTGGTATTCGACGTATAGAGGCAGTTACTGGTGCTGGTGCAATGGCATTGTTCAAGTTGCATGATAGTTGGCTAGCTAAGGCAGCAGAACAAGTGAAAGCACCACAACTTTCTGAAATTAATGATAAGATTTCTGTCCTACAAACAGCACTTAAAGAGGCAGAACGTCAGTCAGCTTCTCTTGAGCAAAAATTGGCTAATCAAGAAGCTAATGCTGCGTTTGCAAACCCACAAAAGGTTAATAACTATACACTAATTGCAACTGAAATGGCGGTTGAATCAATGGACGTGTTGCGTTCGACTGCTGATACGTGGAAGCAAAGTACACCATCAGATGTATTAGTTTTGGGTGCTAACCTGGGTGAAAAGGTTAACCTATTGGTTGCAGTTTCTCCATCAGCAGTTAAAAAGGGTATTAAAGCTGGTGAACTAGTAAAGGCAATCGCGCCAGCAATTGGTGGTGGCGGTGGTGGTCGCCCTGATATGGCTCAAGCTGGTGGTAAAAACCCAGCTGGTATCGCAGACGCCTTTAAGCAAGCAGCTGACTGGTTACAAGAAAAATAAAAGTTAGTTTTATTAATGAAAACCTTAAAGGGAGGTTTGGGTATAATGAGTTCATTGGATAATACAGCAGTATTTAAATTTGGTAATAATGAATCGCATGATGTCCGAAAGATGTTGGAAGTTGTATATGCAGCGTTGGAATCAAAAGGATATAATCCGATTAACCAAATTGTTGGCTATTTAATTTCAAATGATCCGGCATATATTCCACGTGTTAATGATGCTCGAAATTTGATTCGTAAATTTGAACGTGATGAAATTATCGAGGCATTGGTAACGGACTATTTAGCAAAGTAATATAGTATAGGAAGAGGTCAAATGATATGAAGCGTATTCTAGGTTTGGATGTCGGTTCACGCACAGTAGGTGTTGCAGTTTCTGATCAGTTAGGATGGACTGCGCAAGGCGTGGAAATTATTCAAATAAATGAAGATGAGAAAGAATTTGGCATCGACCGAATGAAAGAATTAGTGACTAAGTATGAGCCGGGTGGTTTTGTTTTAGGTCTGCCTAAAAATATGAATAATACTTCGGGACCACGTGTTGATGCTTCACGCGCTTATGGTGAGTTGTTGAAAGAAACTTTTGGGTTACCAATTGATTTTCAAGACGAACGTTTGACAACTGTTGAAGCGGAGCGCATGCTAATTGAAGAGGCTGATACGTCTAGAAAAAAGCGTAAAAAGGTTATCGATAAGTTGGCTGCTGGTTTGATTTTGCAAAATTATTTGGATCGTAAAGGACCACTAGTAAAGTAAGAAGGTAAACAAATGGATGAAGAACAAGACATTATTACGTTAGTTGATGATAATGGGGATGAACAATTATTTGAAGTATTATTCACCTTCAAATCGGAAGAATATGGTAAGTCATATATTATTCTTTACCCGGCTGGTTCAGGCGAGGATGAAGAAGTAGAGATGCTAGCCTATATTTTTGACCCAGAAGAGACAAAGATTGCCACAGAAGGTGGTTTGACACCAATTGAGGATGATGCAGAATGGGCCATGGTCGAGGAACATTTGAATCAATTTTTAGATGAGCAAGAAGATTAATTAAAGGTTAGTTGAGAACATCTATCCAATGATATCGGATAGGTGTTCTTATTTTATTAGGAGAGATAAGATGGACGAAGCAGAAGTTTTTATTTTGACTGATTCAGATGGTCAAGAGCATGAATTTCAAGAGTTATTTTCATTTGATTCAGAGGATTTTCATCGGTCGTATATCATCCTAGGTCCGGTTACGGAAAATGAAGATGAAGAGGTTGACGTTTTACCATTTATTTATGATAAAAATGCGGAAGAAGGCATGTTACAACCTATCGAAACGGATGAAGAGTTTGCGATGGTCGAAGAAGTCATGAATACGATTTTTAACGATCCAAAATTACAATAATTAATAAACTTTAAGTTAAGAAAGACTGGGACAAAAGGATTGTCTCAGTTTTTTTAATGCTGAAAATTCAGTGATTATAATGTGGAAAATTTAACTGTATCTACGTCTTTATTATTAGAAAGGGGGAGCATATGGTTCAAATTAAAGCATTATATTATCGCTATCAACATCAGATAGGCTTTAGTATCATTTTAATTATTGTAGGAATTAGTCTATTAATTTGGTGGCAGGTTTCTCAAAGTAGTGACGGTGTGTCATCAAAAGATTTTACGACCATTGCAGCTCATCAAAAAAATGCTAAAAAAAGTGAAAAAATCAAAAAAACAATCAATAATGAAAAATCAGCAAACATTGTGATTGATGTGAAGGGAGCAGTTCATCGACCAGGCGTTTATTATTTTGACAAGCAGCCAATTGTGGCGGAGGTATTAAGTCGAGCAGGAGGAACCTTATCTAGCGTTGACAGCGTTCGAATAAACCTGGCAGCAACGTTAACTAATGGGCAGGTTCTCTATGTTCCAATGGGAAATGAACAAGTACCTGATACGTATCCTTTACCTGGACAATCCCCACAGAATATGCAAGATAATCTCCAGGATAATCGTTCTAATCAATCTAGTAATGATAAGATCAACTTAAATACAGCTGACAGTGCGGCGTTGCAAAAATTACCAGGCATTGGTGAAAAAAGAGCACAAGATATTATTAAACAACGTGAAACGATGGGTGGTTTTAAAGTAGTTACAGATTTACAGGAAGTAAATGGCATTGGTGCAAAAACATTTGCAAAATTGAAACCTTTGGTTACGGTATGAAATCAGGACATTTATTGATATTAGGGATGTGTTTAGCGTGTATTAATGTCATTTTCTTATATCATTTTTGGTGGGCTATTCCTGGTTTTTTATGGCTGATTATTTTGTTATATCGTAAATTTAATTTTCGCCTATTGAGCACTTGTATTTTAATAATCGTTCTGAGTTATTTTATGTATTGGCAGTTCGGTATCAGTCGGTTAGATAAACAAGCTATTGGTGACATTAATTCTTATCTGGTGATTCATCCTGATAATATCGATTTCAAGCCAGATTATGGTTCTGGCACTGCTAGATTGACAACTGGTGAAAAAGTACGCATAAGTTTCGATAAACAGAGTGAAATAGCAAAAAAATGTTCTCAACATTCATACCCAATTTTTGTTCAAATTACTGGTAAATTAAATTATATAAATGAAGCACGTAATGAATATTCTTTTAATGCTGATGCTTATTGGCGTAGTCGAGGTATTGTACATCGGTTACAGATAACAAGAGCAAAAGTATTAGGGGATGCCAAACCAAAGAATTTTGTCGAGTTAATAGTTTGGACGATTCATAGTTTCCATTGCCGGTTGGTGAATTGGTTTGAAAAATTACCCAAAGGATTGAGAGATTATGGGGAGACCTTACTGCTAGGCTATACACGTTCAGAATTTTATACTGAAAATGGTGGTATTCAATTATTAGGTTTGATGCATCTATTTAGTATTTCAGGTTTTCAGGTAACAATTGTCTACCAAATATGGCGTTACCTATCACAACGGCTATGGATACAACGTGAGCATTCATTGGTTATTGTGCAATTTATTTTAATTATCTTATGGATATTTGCTGGTGGTGTGCAATCCTTGATTAGACCCGTATTTTTAGGTGTGAGTCAAGCATGGCGTGATTTACATTGGCTCAATATTGATGCAAAGGATGCGTGGGGATTAGCCTTAATAGGTGGGGTGTTAATTGAACCAGGAGTTTTACATAATTTAGGCGGTCAACTATCTTACTTACTGACTTTTGGATTACTTTGGCTTCAGAATCGTCCCTCGTGGTATCAAAGTATCTGGCTATCATTTTTTATTTTACCGACATTATTATGGCATACTTTTAGTTGGCACCCAGTTAGTTTAATCGCTAATCTAATAATCGTACCTGTTTTTGTATGGTTCATTATGCCTGTTATTACCCTTGGAATTCTTGCGACCATCTGTCATTTTATTTGGTTGCAAACTATTTGCGAATGGATTATTAATAGCATGCAGCTATGCATTAAATGGGGAGAAAGGGTACCTGGTGAATGTTTATTTGGCCGGCCATTAATGTTATTTTGTATTGTTTTGACTGTATTACCTTTGATATGGCTAGTATCTCAGAAAAAATATTGGCTTGTGATATTAATTTGTTGCTATTCAATAGCCTGGTTAACCCCGCGAATGTTTTCCGGCGGGTTTATTGCATTCTTTGATATTGGGCAAGGAGATACGACCATATTAAGGCCAACGCATCAGCAAATAACTATGGTTGATGTTGGTGGTAAATTTCAATTTTCGCAGCGTAATCAGAAAAAGCAACCTGTTACCAACTATCAGGTTGAAGAATTAATTCATTTTTTAAAAGGACATGCCATTGATAATATTCAGCAGCAAATACTGACGCATAAGGACATTGATCATATAGGAAATGTTTCAGATTTCCTAGAACAGATTAAAGTCGCAAAAATATACGTACCTGCTGGTATGGAACGTCAGGCTAAATTTAATAAGCGAATCACGAAATACATTCACTCCGGAGGAAAAGTATGTCCAGTACTAGCTGGGATGAAAATTACTAAAGATATCCAAGTTTGCCATCCGATACAACAAGGAGTGGGTGAAAATGATGATTCTATTGCAGTCTACGTTAACTTTAAGCGGGTTAGACTAATGATGACTGGAGATTTATCTAAAAAAGGGGAGAAAGAAATTCTTAAACGTTATAATTTGCAACCAGTAGATATTCTTAAATTGGGCCATCATGGCTCAAAGACTAGTACTGATGCGGACTTTGTCAGTCATTTAAAACCAAAATTTGGTATCGTTTCAGCTGGTGTGAATAATCGATACGGACATCCGAATAAGGAAACGTTGATGACTGCCAAAAAATACCATATTGTTATTTATAATACTGCTAAACAAGGCATGATTAAGATCAAATGGGGGATTTTTAATTGTTATCGTTTATTTTACGTTCATAAATTAAAACATTAGTGGGCAGAAACGTTGAGACGTGCTATCTTATAATATAGAAAAAAGTAGGAGGAATGTTGTTTTGACCGTAACTTTAACAGATGTTTTGAATGATGTGCAGACAGGACAACTACATCCAATTTATTTTGTCCAAGGTCAGGATCAATATCTATTGGACCTGGTTAGAAAACAATTTTTAACCGTTATTCAGCCAGAAGACCGGACACTGAACTTGGCGCAATTTGATTTAACAGAAGTCCCCTTAAGTATGGCCATTGATGATGCTAAGTCAGTACCATTTTTTGGTGACCAACGGGTGGTGATTTTAGACAATCCATATTTTTTAACCGGTGAACGTCAAAAAAATAATCTAGAACATCATGTTGAAGATTTGGTGAACTACATTAAGCAGCCTGAGCCGCAAACAATATTAGTTATTTTTGCACCGTACGATAAGCTGGATAACCGTAAGAAAGTCACAAAACTATTGAAAGAACAAGCGAGATATCTCTCATTTGTGAATTTAAGCGAAAAAGATATTAACCAATTTGTTAGTGATAGGCTAAATGCAAGAGGCTATACAATTGATTCTGAAGCAAAGCAAGAATTGATTCGATTAACCAATTCTTCGTTGACCCAGATGATGTCAGAGTTAGATAAATTAATGCTTTATACGGTAGTAGAAAAGCGGATTGGGGTTACTGATGTCAAAGAATTAGTGACTCATACGTTGACTGAAAATATTTTTGATTTAATTGATAGTTTATTAAAAGGCCAATTAACGCGTACCGTTAATTTGTACCATGAGTTGCTAGCTACTGGTGAAGAGCCGCTTCGTCTACATGGTGCGTTAATTGGTCAGTTCCGTTTGTTGCTGCAAGTTAAATCTAACGTGAAAAGCGAAAAAGGAATCGCTTCTGAACTGAAAGTTCACCCATATCGCGTAAAATTAGCTAAGCGTACTGTCAGAATATTTAGTTATGTTAGATTAGCAAGAGCATATCTTGGTTTAGTGAGTATGGAAGAACAACTGAAGTCGACAGCTCGAGATCCGGAATTATTATTTGAACTGTTTATCTTAAAATATAAAAATGAAATGGCTGAATAAAAAACTTGCATATAGTTATTTAATTTAGTATTATATTTAAAGTGCATTAGCACATGACCTTTTACTATGTTTGACGGTTCACCGTCGTCATACGTTGTTTGAGGCGACTATATTATGAAAGGTGGATATCCAACAATGGCTATTTCTGCAGAACGCAAGAATGAAATCATCAATGAGTTCGCTCGTCACGAAGGTGATACTGGTTCAGTTGAAGTTCAAGTTGCAGTGTTAACTGCTGACATCAACGAATTGAACGGACATATGTCAGAGCACAACCATGACTTTCACTCACAACGTGGCTTGATGAAGAAAATCGGTCACCGTCGTAACTTATTACGTTACCTACGTAACAAAGATGTACAACGCTACCGTGAGTTGATCCAAAAGCTTGGTTTGCGTCGTTAATATAAATATATTAATCACGTTTTTATTTTGACATTTATCATCGGAGGGAAAAGCGATGCCAATTATTGAGTCATCAATCCAACGTGCCCGCTTGAACAAGGTGCAACGCGAGCGTAACATCTCACAATTAAGTGCATACCGTACTGAAGTGAAGAAGTTCCGTGTTGCTGCTGAAACTGGCGAAGGTAACTTGCAAGAGTTATTTGCTTCAGCTTCATCAGCAATCGATCGTGCCGCATCAAAGGGCTTGATTGCTAAGAACAAAGCTTCACGTGATAAGTCACGTTTGGCTTCATTGTTGAAGAAGTAATTTATAATTACAAATAGACAATATGAAAAGGCTAGTAGCATATGCTACTAGCCTTTTTTATTGTATAGATTATGGGTGTTGTTTATATATATCATAATATTTTATTTTTAAGTTAAACTATTTTAATAATATGATAAATGACTTACTGGTTTTCTAGTGTGCGCTTATGTGGTAGTATTGTATTAAACATTTAAACGTTGGGTAAAATAATAAACCCGTGAAATACAATGAGAATAGGAAGATTATGGCAACTACATTAGACATTATGCCGTTTGGTGGTGTACGTGAAAATGGAATGAACATGTACGCCGTGACGGTCGATGAAGACATATTTATTTTAGATGCAGGGTTGAAATATCCTGAAAGTGACTTATTAGGGGTGGATGTTGTTATCCCGGATTATGCTTACTTAGTTGAGCATGCTGATAACGTCGCTGGCGTATTTTTGACACATGGTCACGCAGATGCGATTGGCGCCTTGCCTTATCTGTTATCAGATTTGCAAGTTCCCGTATTTGGTTCAGAATTGACGATTGAATTGGCTAAATTAGCTATTCATAATGAACCTGGCCTAAAAGACTATGACGATTATCATATCGTGAAAGGAAATTCTGAAGTTAGATTTGGTAATGTCACAGTTTCTTTTTTTGAAACGACACATACAATTCCTGAATCGTTGGGTATTGTTATTGAAACATCAGTTGGTCAAGTGGTTTATACTGGTGATTTTAAGCTAGATACAACAGCATTGCCATATTATCAAACAGATTTATTGCGTTTGGCAGAAATTGGTCAAAAAGGTGTTGTTGCATTATTAGCTGATGCAGCTGGAACTGCTCATATTGGTACGCCAGATCATGAATCTGTACTAGGTGATTACATTCTAGAAAATTTCCACTTACACAAATCTGGTCGTATAATTGTCGCCGCAGTCGCATCTAATATTCAACGTATTCAACAGGTTGTTGATGCTGCGTATAAAGTTGGTCGAAAAGTTGTTATTTCGGGCAATGATTTAGAGAAGGTTGTGCGAACTGCTTTACGTTTGAAAAAGTTAATATTACCTATACCTGAAAATGAAATGTTTGTTTCTCTTAAAAACTTGTCAAAGTTACCTGCTGATGAAACGGTTATTTTAGAAACAGGTCGTATGGGAGAACCAATTCGTCATTTGCAGCGTATTGCCCATGGTGATGACCGTAATATTAAAATTCAACCTGGTGACTTGGTATTTATCACCACGACACCATCTACTGCGATGGAGGGTTATGTTGCGAAAACACGTGACATGTTATTTAGAGCAGGGGCTACGGTAAAACAAATCTCTACTGACAAAAAATCTTCGGGACACGCATCCAAAGATGACTTTCAGTTAATGTTGAATTTGTTGAAGCCGCAAAACGTTATTCCTGTCCAAGGGGAATATCGTGTTTTAAATGAAGCATACCGGGCAGCAGAACAAGTTGGTTATGATGATGATCACGTATTTTTACTGGCTAAAGGTGATAAGTTACGCTGGAATGGTGAAAAATTCTATCTTGGTGGCTCAATTCAAGTAACGTCAACAATGATTGATGGTTCTGGGGTTGGCGATATTGGTTCGATTGTTTTGAATGATCGACGGATTTTATCTGAGGATGGTGTCTTTATTGCGGTTATTACAATTGATCGTAAAAAGAAAAAGGTTATCGCACCAGCGAAAATTGATTCGCGTGGTTTCGTTTACGTGAAGACGTCACGTGATTTAATGCATGAAGCGGCAGAATTGGTTGAACAAACTGTTTCCGAAGGAGTTAAGAATACAAAGGATTTCGACTGGGGTAATTTGAAAAACTCAGTGCGTGATGCTTTAGGAAAATTCTTGTATGAAAAGACAAGGCGTAAGCCAGTTATTTTGCCAGTTATCATGGAGGCAAATCAGAATGGCCGTCGTCGTCGTCGAACATCATCACATCAAGGTAATAAAAGCAAGACGGTTGGTACTAAACCGGCCAAAAAACAATCTAATAAAAAAAATCCGTCAAAAAATACTGATAAAAAGTCCGGCGTAAAAGCAGCTAATCATAAGCCGAATAAACCTCGTCGGCAACGAAAAAATCATAAATCAAATAAGCAAGTAAAACAGACTGCTGATACGAAATAAATGATCAGTTTGTAATTTAGTTAAAAATTCTTTTTTGTTTAACAATATAGTTAAATGAATGAGAATTTTTTAGTTTAGGAGATGCTTTTCTGTCTAAATGAGAAGGGAATTTAGTATGACAAATAATCAAAAGGTCAATGAGCAGTACACTTCCTTGGTTGCGGAGGCAAAAGAAGAACTAAATAGGGACTTAGTTAGTCAAGCATTAGATACTTTAAATAGCGCATATCAATTACAACAGACAGAAGAAGTCAATCATCTCTTGGTGACCACACTAGTTGCACAAGGACAATACCAAGAAGCGCAGACGATTGCAGACGAATATTTAAGTTCATATGCAAAAGATGAGCAAAGTGCAAGAATTTATCTCGATTTATCACTGCATAATCATTATTTTCTGAACGCATGGGAATTTTTGAACTGGCTAACTGAAGGGGTGCAAGAAAAATTACAACCTGAAGTTGTTGACGCAGAAAATTCTTATCGGTTGAATCAGGAGAAGACAATTCGTACGATTGCTCGACAATTTTATCATTTAAGTGATGGTAATACGGTTGAACAACAGAAACGTTTATTGGCTGCAAATAAATTACCTGTAAATGATTATCTAATTGGAGCAAAGTTTGTTTTGCGCGATCCGTTTTTATCACAGATTTCACGAACGGCGGTATTAGATCAATTAAGACGCCTAAGGATCAACGAGTCTGTCGGATTTTTAGATTTAGACGGGCACACACAAACGTATATTCCAACAAGTTTAACAGCTCTTAAGCAAAATGACATTTACAATAATATTTTAAATGAATTGGATAAGTATGCTAAGACCCTGGGGGCTGATATGGTTCATGGCCTTAGCGAGCAGGTGCATTTATTGTTAATGATAGCTTATCCAGAGTTGTCAACTGTTGTACAAGATGTCACGAGTTGGGTTGATGGATTGGTGGCTGAAACTTTTGGATATCCTATGCCAAACGAACCAGATGGTCAAGCTACTTGGCGTAAAAAAGCACAAAAAAGCCTAATTGAGTTACTTAATTAGAAAAAAACGGTAGATATAAAGAAAAATAAGTAAAAAATATTTACAAAAATAAGGAATTTATATATAATAATTTCAGTCTCATATAGAGAATTAAAAAGATTTTCGTATCTTGTTGTTTCAGTTATTAGGTATGTGTAGTATACTTAAACTAAGCAATAAGGTTGGTTCAAATCAACCTGCGAATAATAGGAGGACAAGCTTTTGGCTAAGGAAAATTACGAGCGCACTAAGCCGCACGTTAATATTGGAACTATTGGACACGTTGACCACGGTAAGACTACTTTGACTGCCGCAATCTCAAAGGTACTATCAGATAAGGGATTGGCTCAATTAGAAGACTTCGCCGCAATCGATGCTGCTCCTGAAGAGCGTGAGCGTGGAATCACGATTAACACTGCTCACATCGAGTACGAGACGGAAAACCGTCACTATGCCCACATCGATGCCCCAGGTCACGCGGACTACGTTAAGAACATGATCACTGGTGCTGCCCAAATGGACGGTGCTATCTTGGTTGTTGCTTCAACTGATGGTCCAATGCCACAAACTCGTGAGCACATCTTGTTGGCTCGCCAAGTTGGTGTTGACTACCTTGTCGTATACTTGAACAAGACTGACTTGGTTGACGATGATGAATTGGTTGACCTTGTTGAGATGGAAGTTCGTGAATTGTTGTCAGAATACGATTTCCCTGGAGATGATATTCCAGTTCTTCGTGGTTCAGCATTGAAGGCCTTGGAAGGTGATCCAGAACAAGTTAAGGTTATCGAAGAGTTGATGGATACTGTTGACTCATACATTCCAACTCCAGAGCGTGATACTGACAAGCCATTCTTGATGCCAGTTGAAGACGTATTTACGATTACTGGTCGTGGTACTGTTGCTTCAGGTCGTGTTGATCGTGGAACTGTTAAGTTGAACGATGAAGTTGAAATTATTGGTTTGAAGGAAGATATTCGTAAGACAGTTGTTACTGGTATCGAAATGTTCCGTAAGACTATGCAACAAGGTGAAGCCGGTGATAACATTGGTGCATTGTTGCGTGGTGTTGACCGTAAGGAAATCGAGCGTGGTCAAGTTTTGGCTAAGCCTGGTTCAATCCAAACGCACACTAAGTTCTTGGCCGAAGTTTATGTTTTGACCAAAGAAGAAGGTGGACGTCACACACCATTCTTTACTAACTACCGTCCACAATTCTACTTCCACACAACTGATGTTACTGGTGTAGTTGAATTGCCAGAAGGTGTTGAGATGGTTATGCCTGGTGATAACGTAACATTCGATATCGATTTGATCGCACCAGTTGCCATCGAAAAGGGATTGAAGTTTACTGTTCGTGAAGGTGGCCGTACTGTTGGTGCCGGAACTGTTTCAGAAATCAAAGACTAATTTACGATTTGTTGTTTAGTTAATGGTTATAAAAAGAGAGTTATTGCATTATTGATGTAATAACTCTCTTTTTTGAATTATAAAGAAATTTCTTATATAATTTGGATTGAAGTTTTTTACGGTAAACGGAATATTTTATGGCATAATATTGTCAAAATAATGCGTTTCCGATATACTGATTAGGTATGTAAAGATAAATTATGTCGTAAATAGTGTGAAGCTAGCGACTATTGGAGGAATAAACATGGCAAATGCAGTTTTCACTAAAGGTGAAGGCAATAAAGGAACAATCAAGTTTGAAGTTCCTGTTGATGTATATGAAAAAGGAATTGATGCAGCTTTTAACGATGTAAAGAAGCAAATCAGTGTTCCTGGTTTCCGTAAGGGTAAGATGCCTAAGCAGGTATTCTTCCAAATGTATGGTGAAGAATCATTGTATCAAGATGCTTTGAACAAGGTTCTACCAGATGTTTATGGAGAGGCCGTTTCAGAGACAGGTGCAATCACTGTTGGACAGCCAAAGATTGAAGCAGAATCAATGAACAAGGGTGAAGCTTGGGTATTGACTGCCGAAGTTGAATTAGCTCCTGAAATCGAACTTGGTCAATACAAGGGTGTTGAAGTTCCTGCTTCTGATACATCAGTTTCTGATGCTGATGTTGATGAGGAACTTGCAAACATGCAACAAGGTCAATCTGAACTTGTCTTAGTTGACGAAGCTGCTAAAAACGGTGACACTGTTGTCATCGATTTTGATGGTTCAGTTGATGGTGTTCACTTTGATGGTGGACAAGCTGATAACTACTCACTAGAATTAGGTTCTGGTTCATTTATTCCAGGATTTGAAGAGCAATTAGTTGGTGCCAAGGCTGAAGACAAAGTAGATGTTAAGGTTACATTCCCAGAAGATTACCAAGCAGCTGACTTAGCTGGTAAAGAAGCAGTCTTTGAAGTAACAGTTCATGAAGTTAAGTCTAAGGAAGTTCCTGCACTTGATGATGAATTTGCTAAGGATGTTGATGAAGAAGTTGAAACATTAGCAGAATTAACAGAAAAAGTTAAGGCTCGTTTGGCTGACCAAAAAGCTTCTGCTGCTAAAGAGGCTAAGGAAGATGCAGCTGTTGCTGCCGCTGTTGACAACGCCAAGGTTATTGGTGATGAGATTCCTGATGCAATGATCGATGAAGATGTTCACCGTCAAATGAACCAAATGTTTGCATCAATGCAACAACAAGGTATTTCACCAGAGCTTTACTACCAAATCACTGGTACATCTGAAGATGATCTTCACAAGCAATATGAAGAAGGTGCTGAGCGTCGTGTAAAGACTAACTTGGTATTAGAAGCTATTGTTAAGGCTGAAGATATCAAGCCATCTGATGAAGAAATTGCTGCAGAAGTGAAGTCATTGGCTGAAGCTTACAATATGGAAGAAGATGCTGTCCGCAATGCATTGTCAGATGATATGTTGTCACATGACATTGCCATTAAGTCAGTTGTTGACTTGATTGTTGCTGAAGCAGTTGAAGCCTAAATATTGGTTTTAATAAAAAGGTTGGACTTTTGTGTAAGTCTGACCTTTTTTGTCTTTTTCCGGTAATGGAAGTTTGATACAATACTTACAGTATTATAATTTAATGGATAGAAGTTATAGGAGGTTGGACAGTGTTTAATACGACTGACGACTCGAATGGTGTTGCATACTGTTCATTTTGTGGTAAACCCTCTACTGAAGTCAAAAAGTTGATTGCGGACCAGGTGTTTATATTTGTAATGAGTGTGTTGCACTAGCCAAGATATTATTAACGAAGATATGCAACAAGATGCAGAAGCACGGACGCTAACACTAAAGACGCCCGCGTGAATCGTTGATAACCTAAATGATATAGTTATCGGTCAAGGTGATGCTAAACATACTTTAGCAGTGGCTGTCTATACCATTACAAACGTGTTAATGCAAAATTGACAGGTGAGACGGGTATAAGAGGTGTTGATCTACAAAAAATCAAATATCGCAGTAATTGGGCCAACTGGTTCTGGAAAAAACTTATATTGCACAATCAATGGCTAAGTTACTAAATGTACCTTTTGCGATTGCGGATGCAACAACACTTACTGAAGCAGGTTATGTTGGTGAAGATGTTTGAGAATATCTTGTTGAAACTTGTTCAAGCAGCTGATTATGATGTTGAGCGCGAGCTGAAACTGTATTATTATATCGATGAGATTGATAAGATTGCTAAGAAAGCTGAAAATGTATCAATTACGCGTGATGTGTCTGGTTGAGGGTGTACAACAAGCATTGTTTGAAGATGCTAGAAGGTACAGTTGCTAGTGTGCCACCTCAAGGAGCCGTAAGCATCCTAATCAAGAGTTTATTCAAGTTGATACAACGAATATTCTCTCATTGTTGGTGGTGCTTTTGCTGGTATTGAACAGATGGTTTAAAGAGCGTCTTGGTGCCAAGGTAATTTGGGTTTTGGTACTGATGCTAAAACACAACAATTACAAAATTCAGATAAGTCAGTGATGCACAAGTATTGCCAGAGGATTTGATGAACTTTGGATTGATTCCAGAATTTATAGGTCGTTTACCAATCTTAACAGCCTTAGAGGAACTTACAGAGTCAGATCTAGTGCGTATTTTGACTGAACCTAAGAATGCATTAGTTAAACAATATCAAGCATTAATTGGCTTTGGAAGACGTTGATTTGAAGTTTACTGATGATGCACTTAAGGCAATGGCGCATTTGGCTATTGAACGTTGAAACTGGTGCGCGTGGACTACGCTCAATCGTTGAAGAAGTTATGCGTGATGTTATGTTCGATGTTCCTTCTCGTGAAGAAGTTACTGGAGTGGTATTACAGAAGGTGCTGTATTACGTCAAGAGGAACCAAGTAGTCACAGAATAGTGGGGTACAACGATGGAAGTTCATCAAGTTGAAATCGTGATGTCTGCAGTGCGGGAATTACAATATCAACCAGATGATTTACCAGAGTTGCTTTTGTTGACGATCAAATGTTGGTAAATCTCATTCACAAATGTGTTAATTAATCGTAAGTCTTTTGCAAGAACATCAGCACAGCCAGGTAAAACACAGACCTTAAATTTTTATAAGGTCGAAAACCAAGTTTTTTTCGTGGATGTTCCTGGTTATGGATATGCTAAGGTGTCAAAAAAAGCACGTGAAGATTTTGCTGTTATGATTGGCGAATACTTGCGTAAGCGACAACCACTGAAAGGAATCGTCCAATTAGTAGATGCCCGGCACCTACCTTCAAAAGAAGACATCGAAATGTATAATTGGTTGATTTCAGATGATATTGGGTTACCAGTATTAGTTGTGGCAACAAAAGCGGATAAAATTTCTCGTGGAAAATGGAATAAGGTCGAAGCAGATATAAAACGAAGTTTGCAATTCAACGAAGAATATCAGATTTTGAAATTTTTTCGGCAGAAACCAAGTATGGAAAAGATAACGTTTGGGATTGGCTGGAAGCGCGAATGCTAGATGGTAGTGCATTTGATCCAGCTGATTTTGAATAGTTTAAAAATGATAGTGGAATAAAAAAGGCGTTATATTAAAAACTTAGCCTTTGGGAAAACGTTTCGCTTAAGGAGGTTGGGACACTTGTTTTGTCCCAACCTCTGTTTTTTAAGGTTTTTACGGAGGTACCTAAGGCTGTATCCGAATTATTTTTTTGATATACTAATAACTAATGATAAATTAATGGAGGCTAACTAAATGGCTGAGAAAACACGTTTTAAAGGAAAAATTTTAGGTAAGGAACTAACGATTACTGCTAATGAATCGCAAGCACATATGAAAGCAGTATTTGATTTGGCCAATGCCCAATTAGATAAGATGCAACAAGCTGCGCCCAAGTTGGATGATAATCAATTACTGACTTTGTTAGCAATTAATGCCTTGTCTGATCAATTAACAATGCAAGTTGAAAAGGATAAAGAAAATTAATGACAATTTTTTCTTGGATTATCATTATCTTGATAATTTTAGCAATGATTCATGGTTATCAGTTAGGGCTGGTTCGTAGTTTAACAATGCTGGTTGGTAGATTAATTGTTTATACCTTTGCCATTTTATTGGCCCATAAGTTTGGTAGTTGGTTGTACGATATGTTCGTTAATGGCATTGTTGCTAATTGGACGGCCACTAATGTCCAGCGACAGCAACAAGCCAACCAGGAGAATTTTTAGCATCGGCAATTGCTTTTACAATAATCATTTTAGTCGGTATGTCGATTGTTAAATCTATTGAACGAAGTTTACGCTTTATTAATAAAATACCAATATTGAGTACTTTAAATCACATAGGTGGACTACTTGTATTTGGCTTAATTGTTTATGTTGAAGTATTCTTCGTTTTACAAATAACACAAACGCTAAATATTCCTTGGTATACACAGGAAATGGCTAATTCAGCCGTTGCACAAGGAATAATGAATAATACACCCTATCTTTCTGAGGCCGTTTATGATTGGTGGTTATTGTAAGTAAGTTATTTTAATCATGAAAGTTGGTAGTAAAAATATAAAATGAATACAAAAATTTTAAAAACACTAGAGTATGATGCGGTAAAGGCACAGGTTAAGCCCTTTTTAGCAACAGTGGCGGGTGAAAAAGAATTACTTAACTTATCGCCAACTGATGACGCACAATTAATGCAGCAATGGTTAGCTGAAACTGCAGATGCAGCTCGGGTTCTGCGTTGGCAGGGGGAATCAGCATTCCAAAGCTAGCAGATGTTAAGCCCCATATGAAACGGTTACGTATTGATGCAGCATTAAGTGGTACTGAGCTTGCCCAAGTTGGTCGAGTGCTGTTTACAACTGGTCAGATTAGAAGTTTTTTTGAAAATCTAGTTGCTGATCGTGGTGAAGCTTTACCGGCATTAGCAGTTTATTATAATAAATTAGTACTATTACCAGAGCTAACGAGACGTGTAAATGTTGCTATTGATGGAGATGGCCGTTTGAATGATGAGGCGTCATCAGAATTGCACCGTATTCGACAAGCGATTACTGGGACGGAAAACGCGATTAGGCAAAAAATGCAAGATTATACGCGTGGCAAAACTGCGCAGTATTTGTCAGACCCGATTGTAACTATTCGTAACGAACGATATGTTTTGCCTGTTAAGGCAACATATCGTCAAAAATTTGGTGGCGTTGTTCATGACCAATCACAAACAGGACAAACATTGTATATTGAACCTGCCGATGTCGTTGATATGAATAACCGATTACGCGAGTATTATTTAAAAGAACGGCAAGAAGAAGAACGTGTGTTGATTGAGTTATCAGCAAAACTAGCGCCAGAAGCAGATAATATAGAAAACAATGCGCAAGTCTTGGACATTTAGATTTTTTAAATGCTAAGGCACGCTATGCGGTTGCGATAAAGGCTATTGAGCCAGAATTCAGTGCAGAAAATCATGTGCGATTATTAAAAGCCCGTCATCCATTGCTAGACCCAGATAAAGTTGTACCAAATGATATTACGATTGGTGAAGATTATAGTGCGATTATTGTAACTGGTCCAAATACGGGTGGAAAAACAATTACGTTAAAGACACTTGGCCTATTGCAAATAATGGCACAGTCGGGGTTCTTTATTCCTGCTGCTGAATATTCTAGTGTTGGTATATTTAAAGAAATCTTTGCTGATATTGGGATGAGCAGTCAATTGAACAGTCACTCTCAACATTTTCAGCTCATATGGTGAATATAATCGATATTCTAGCCGGAATGGATAAAGATTCACTAGTTTTGTTTGATGAGTTAGGAGCAGGAACGGATCCGCAAGAAGGAGCGGCTTTGGCGATGGCTATTTTAGATGCTGTAGGTGAAACGGGGGCTTACTCTGTTGCCACAACACACTATCCAGAACTAAAAGTCTATGGTTACAATCGAGCGGATACAATCAATGCTTCCATGGAATTTGATATTGACTCGCTACGACCAACTTATAAATTTTTGATGGGTATTCCGGGGCGTTCAAATGCTCTTGAAATTGCTAAGCGGCTAGGATTATCTGATACGATTATTAATAGTGCGTCTGCATTAACGTCGGAAGATTCGCAAGAATTAAACGACATGATTGCTGATTTGGTTGCCAGAAGAAATGCTGTTTTGACGCAACAAGTTGAATTGACCCAAAAGGTTGTTGAAAATCGGCAATTGAAAAATGATTATGAGGCGAAGCTTGAGGCCATTGATAAACAGCGAGCCAAAACAGTAGAAGATGCTAAGAAAGAAGCTAATCATATTGTTGCCGATGCTCGCCGTAAAACGGACAAAATTATTGGTGACTTACATAAGATGGCTCGTGATGGTGCAACTATTAAAGAAAATAAGTTGATGGATGCCAAGGGTGCATTAAATGCTATGCATGAAGAGCCATCGCCGACGAATAATCGCATTTTACGTAAGGCTAAAAAAGCCAAGCAGGTACCACTTTCGGTGGGGGATACAGTCCTTGTTCGCGAATATGGGCAGCAAGGGACGATTGTACGCCAATTGAAGGATAATAAATTTGAAGTTCAAATGGGAATTTTAAAAATGGTGTTGGCTGGTGAAGAAATTGAAAAGCAGGACAAAGCGCCAACAAATGAGCCAAAGCCAAGACAGAATAAACGTCGTAAAACTTCACATGTTAATACAAATAAGGCAACAAATCGTGCTGAAGCAGCAGCAAAATTAGATTTACGTGGCATTCGTTATGAGCCAGCTATGGCTGAATTAGATCGTTTTATTGATCAGGCACTATTAAATAATTTGTCATCTGTTGAAATTATCCACGGTAAAGGAACTGGAGCAATTCGTAAGGGTGTCCAGGAATATCTTCGCTCACATCGCCAAATTGAATCATTTAAATTTACTGGTCCTGATCAAGGAGCAACTTATGTGCAATTTAATTAAGACACATGTATCGACAAATTAGTTAACAAAGTTTATACTAACAATAAATAAGTATTAAGAGGGAGAGATTTTAATGGCTGTAACAGATATTAATGATGATAACTTCGTGGCAGAGACAAACTCTGGCGTGACAATTACTGATTTTTGGGCAACATGGTGTGGCCCTTGTCGTATGCAATCACCAGTTGTTGAGACGGTGTCAGAAAAAATGGATAACGTGAAATTCACGAAGATGGATGTTGATGAAAATCCAGCAACAGCTCAAGAATTTGGTATTATGGCTATCCCAACTTTACTAGTTAAAAAGGATGGTGAGGTAGTTGAGCGCTTGACAGGTTTTACACCAGCTCACCAACTTGAGGCAATTTTGGCTAAGCACTTAGATTAAGTGCAAATAGTCCTTAAATCTAGCTATCAATCGGCAAAAATGCTGATTGATAGCTTTTTTAATGGGAATGACATGTTTATTGGGCAATTTAATAAAAACTATTGACGTTGCATGTACCTAGCAGTATATTAATAAAGCACGCTTTTTAAAGCGTCTTTGAATAAAAGCGATGATATAGTATATCATTAAAGTTTTTATTGACTTTACTTAAAAACGTGTGTATTATAGATTGAGTTGTCTGTCATATCTTTTGGAATATATTTTTAATAAATTCCTATAAAAAAGTTATTGACAATTTAACTTAACTTCTGTAATATAGATTAAGTTGTCAGCGAGACAACAACTGTTGATCATTGAAAACTGAATATCGTTTCGATGAAACAAATGTGTAGGGTCATCAAGTAATTTACTTGATACAAAACATTTGTGAAGTCAATTCACTAATAAATTCGTTTAACTTCTGTTAAACAAATAACAACAAATTGAGTTATACTCAAACTTTTAAAATGAGAGTTTGATCCTGGCTCAGGATGAACGCTGGCGGCGTGCCTAATACATGCAAGTCGAACGCTTTGTTTTTAATTGATCTGACGAGCTTGCTCTGATGTGATTTTTTTGACAAAGAGTGGCGAACGGGTGAGTAACACGTGGGTAACCTACCTCTTAGCAGGGGATAACATTTGGAAACAAGTGCTAATACCGTATAATACTAACAACCGCATGGTTGTTAATTGAAAGATGGTTCTGCTATCACTAAGAGATGGACCCGCGGTGCATTAGCTAGTTGGTAAGGTAATGGCTTACCAAGGCGATGATGCGTAGCCGAGTTGAGAGACTGATCGGCCACAATGGGACTGAGACACGGCCCATACTCCTACGGGAGGCAGCAGTAGGGAATCTTCCACAATGGGCGCAAGCCTGATGGAGCAACGCCGCGTGTGTGATGAAGGGTTTCGGCTCGTAAAACACTGTTATAAGAGAAGAACGACATTGAGAGTAACTGTTCAGTGTGTGACGGTATCTTATCAGAAAGGAACGGCTAAATACGTGCCAGCAGCCGCGGTAATACGTATGTTCCAAGCGTTATCCGGATTTATTGGGCGTAAAGCGAGCGCAGACGGTTATTTAAGTCTGAAGTGAAAGCCCTCAGCTCAACTGAGGAAGGGCTTTGGAAACTGGATAACTTGAGTGCAGTAGAGGAAAGTGGAACTCCATGTGTAGCGGTGAAATGCGTAGATATATGGAAGAACACCGGTGGCGAAAGCGGCTTTCTGGACTGTAACTGACGTTGAGGCTCGAAAGTGTGGGTAGCAAACAGGATTAGATACCCTGGTAGTCCACACCGTAAACGATGAGTGCTAGATGTTCGAGGGTTTCCGCCCTTGAGTGTCGCAGCTAACGCATTAAGCACTCCGCCTGGGGAGTACGACCGCAAGGTTGAAACTCAAAGGAATTGACGGGGACCCGCACAAGCGGTGGAGCATGTGGTTTAATTCGAAGCAACGCGAAGAACCTTACCAGGTCTTGACATCCCTTGCAAATCCTAGAAATAGGATGTTCCCTTCGGGGACAAGGTGACAGGTGGTGCATGGTTGTCGTCAGCTCGTGTCGTGAGATGTTGGGTTAAGTCCCGCAACGAGCGCAACCCTTATTATTAGTTGCCAGCATTCAGTTGGGCACTCTAGTGAGACTGCCGGTGACAAACCGGAGGAAGGTGGGGATGACGTCAAATCATCATGCCCCTTATGACCTGGGCTACACACGTGCTACAATGGCATATACAACGGGTCGCTAACCCGCGAGGGTACGCTAATCTCTTAAAGTATGTCTCAGTTCGGATTGTAGGCTGCAACTCGCCTACATGAAGTCGGAATCGCTAGTAATCGCGGATCAGCACGCCGCGGTGAATACGTTCCCGGGTCTTGTACACACCGCCCGTCACACCATGAGAGTTTGTAACACCCAAAGCCGGTGCGGTAACCTTTTAGGAGCCAACCGTCTAAGGTGGGACAGATGATTAGGGTGAAGTCGTAACAAGGTAGCCGTAGGAGAACCTGCGGCTGGATCACCTCCTTTCTAAGGAAAATCGGAATCCTACACATTCGTCGAAACGATATTTAGTTTTGAGTGGTTAACACTCAGCATTAGTTCTTTGAAAACTGAATCATAATTGTAAATTTTTAAATTCATTTAAATTGATTTTTATCAATTAAATTGAGCCGAAAAAATACACCGCGTAATTTTTTGAGTTTTTTAAATAAGTTTAAAATCGCTTGTGGCCATTGAGTCACAATACTCAAACGAAATCATCAACGTAAGTTGATCGGTTAAGTTATTAAGGGCGCATGGTGAATGCCTTGGCACTAGGAGCCGATGAAGGACGGGACTAACACCGATATGCCTCGGGGAGCTGTAAGTAAGCTTTGATCCGGGGATTTCCAAATGGGGGAACCCAACTTGTTATGCAAGTTATCGTTTTAATGAATACATAGTTAAACGATGGTAGACGTTGTGAACTGAAACATCTCATTAGCAACAGGAGAATAAAGAAAAATCGATTCCGTCAGTAGCGGCGAGCGAACACGGAGAAGCCCAAACCAGAGTGCTTGCACTCTGGGGTTGTAGGACTACCGTTGTGGAGTTACAAATTTGTTTATTAGCAGAATCAGCTGGGAAGCTGAGCGACACTGGGTGATAGCCCCGTATGCGAAAGTAAGCAAACTCCCGTGTAGGATCCTGAGTACGGCTGGACACGTGAAATCCAGTTGGAAACTGCGAGGACCATCTCGTAAGGCTAAATACTCCCTAGTGACCGATAGTGAACCAGTACCGTGAGGGAAAGGTGAAAAGCACCCCGGAAGGGGAGTGAAAAAGTTCCTGAAACCATGTGCCTACAACAAGTTAGAGCCCGTTAATGGGTGATAGCGTGCCTTTTGTAGAATGAACCGGCGAGTTACGATAACATGCAAGGTTAAGGTGGAAAGACCGGAGCCGTAGCGAAAGCGAGTCTGAAATGGGCGACTGAGTATGTTGTTGTAGACCCGAAACCAGGTGACCTACCCATGTCCAGGGTGAAGGTGTGGTAAAACGCACTGGAGGCCCGAACCCATACATGTTGAAAAATGTTGGGATGAGGTGTGGGTAGCGGTGAAATTCCAATCGAACTTGGAGATAGCTGGTTCTCTCCGAAATAGCTTTAGGGCTAGCCTCGGAAGAAAGCGTGTTGGAGGTAGAGCACTGTTTTGGTGCGGGGCCCATCTCGGGTTACTAAACTAAGATAAACTCCGAATGCCAATCACGTATGTCCGGGAGTCAGACAGTGAGTGATAAGATCCATTGTCGAAAGGGGAACAGCCCAGATCGTCAGTTAAGGTCCCTAAGTGTGTGTTAAGTGGAAAAGGATGTGAAGTTGCATAGACAACTAGGATGTTGGCTCAGAAGCAGCCACCATTTAAAGAGTGCGTAATAGCTCACTAGTCGAGTGATTTTGCGCCGAAAATGTACCGGGGCTAAACACACCACCGAAACTACGGGTGCCACGTAAGTGGCGCGATAGGAGAGCGTTCTAAGCGCAATGAAGTCAGACCGTGAGGACTGGTGGAGCGCTTAGAAGTGAGAATGCCGGTATGAGTAGCGAAAGACAGGTGAGAATCCTGTCCACCATATGACTAAGGTTTCCTGGGGAAGGCTCGTCCTCCCAGGGTTAGTCGGGACCTAAGGCGAGGCCGAAAGGCGTAGTCGATGGCTAACAGGTTGAGATTCCTGTACCAGGTGAACATGTTTGAACGATGGAGGGACGCAGAAGGCTAACGGATCCCAGCTGCTGGAAATGCTGGGCCAAGCAATAAGTCTTAGTGTGAGTTAAATGCTTGCACTTATACGGACAAGTTGTGATGGGGACCGAAATAAAGTAGGGAAGTCTGTGATGTCACGCTGCCGAGAAAAGCTTCTAGTTAGTGTTTACCTGCCCGTACCGCAAACCGACACAGGTAGTCGAGGAGAGCATCCTAAGGTGAGCGAGTGAACTCTCGTTAAGGAACTCGGCAAAATGACCCCGTAACTTCGGGAGAAGGGGTGCTCAGCGCAAGCTGAGCCGCAGTGAATAGGCCCAGGCGACTGTTTATCAAAAACACAGGTTTCTGCAAAATCGTAAGATGACGTATAGGGGCTGACACCTGCCCGGTGCTGGAAGGTTAAAAGGAGTACTTAGTTTCGACGAAGGTACGAATTGAAGCCCCAGTAAACGGCGGCCGTAACTATAACGGTCCTAAGGTAGCGAAATTCCTTGTCGGGTAAGTTCCGACCCGCACGAAAGGTGTAACGATCTGGGCGCTGTCTCAACGAGAGACTCGGTGAAATTTAAAGACCCGTGAAGATGCGGGTTACCCGCGACAGGACGGAAAGACCCCATGGAGCTTTACTGTAGCTTGATATTGAGTGTTTGTGCAGCTTGTACAGCATAGGTAGGAGCCGTAGAAATCGGGACGCTAGTTTCGATGGAGGCAAACGTGGGATACTACCCTCGTTGTATGAACACTCTAACTCACACCACTAAGCGTGGTGGAAGACAGTGTCTGGCAGGCAGTTTGACTGGGGCGGTCGCCTCCCAAAAAGTAACGGAGGCGCCCAAAGGTTCCCTCAGAATGGTTGGAAATCATTCGCAGAGTGTAAAGGCACAAGGGAGCTTGACTGTGAGACTTACCAGTCGAGCAGGTACGAAAGTAGGGCTTAGTGATCCGGTGGTTCCGCATGGAAGGGCCATCGCTCAACGGACAAAAGCTACCCTGGGGATAACAGGCTTATCTCCCCCAAGAGTCCACATCGACGGGGAGGTTTGGCACCTCGATGTCGGCTCATCGCATCCTGGGGCTGTAGTCGGTCCCAAGGGTTGGGCTGTTCGCCCATTAAAGCGGTACGCGAGCTGGGTTCAGAACGTCGTGAGACAGTTCGGTCCCTATCCGTCGCGGGCGTAGGAAATTTGAGAGGAGCTGCCCTTAGTACGAGAGGACCGGGGTGGACGTACCACTGGTGTATCAGTTGTTCCGCCAGGAGCATCGCTGAGTAGCTATGTACGGATGAGATAAACGCTGAAAGCATCTAAGTGTGAAACTCGCCTCGAGATGAGATTTCCCATTCAGAAATGAAGTAAGACCCCTCAGAGATGATGAGGTAGATAGGCTAGAAGTGGACGTGTGGTGACACATGGAGCGGACTAGTACTAATGGTTCGAGGACTTAACCAAGTAGCAAGTGGTGTAAGGCAAGAAAAAATAAGCAATTATGATTCAGTTTTGAGGGAACTAAGTTCACTCAACAAAAACGTGTCGTGATGATGGCACTGAGGTCACACCTGTTCCCATACCGAACACAGTAGTTAAGCTCAGTAGCGCCAAAAGTAGTTGGAGGATCGCCTCCTGCGAGGATAGGACGTCGCGATGCATTAATGGACGTTTAGCTCAGCTGGGAGAGCACCTGCCTTACAAGCAGGGGGTCACAGGTTCGATCCCTGTAACGTCCATTGGGTCGTTAGCTCAGTTGGTAGAGCAGTGGACTTTTAATCCATGGGTCCTGGGTTCGAGCCCCAGACAACCCATAGGAATTTATTGCACCTATAGCGCAACTGGATAGAGTGTCTGACTACGAATCAGAAGGTTGAAGGTTCGAATCCTTCTAGGTGCATTTAACAATTTAATATTTATTGTTATTTCGGGACGTAGCTCAGTTTGGTAGAGCACCTGGTTTGGGACCAGGGGGTCGCAGGTTCGAATCCTGTCGTCCCGATATTTATTCGCGGTGTAGCTCAGCTGGCTAGAGCGTCCGGTTCATACCCGGGAGGTCGAGGGTTCGATTCCCCCCGCCGCGATTAGCACAATGCGGATGTAGTACAACGGCTAGTGCTCCAGCCTTCCAAGCTGGGAATGCGGGTTCGATTCCCGTCGTCCGCTTACATAATAATCTCCAATGAATGCTTTTAATTAGTGTTTGTTGGGGGTTATTTTCTTTATATAGGATTGTTGATTTTAATAAATTTTTCAAATGATCTGCAATGTTTTATTTAGGTTGATGCATGAACCTTATGAGTGTTATATACTAGACAGTATAAATATTTTTAGGGGAAAACTATGAAGACGGTTATTTTTGATGTTGATGGTACGTTGTTAAGTACAGAGAGTATGTATATGCAGTCTCTTATTCAAACTTTCCGTGATAGAGGGATTGAAAAATCGTATGAAGAGGTATATAAGATTTTTGGATTACCATCATTAGACGGCTTAATTAAATTAGGTGTAGAAAATCCTGAAGAAATGCAACTAGCTTGGCAAAGTCACTATCATGATTTTTGGCATGAGGTCAATTTATTTGATGGCATTACGGAAATGTTAGCACAACTTAATTTAAATAGTAAACAACTTGGTATTGTTACTTCAAATACGCCGGAGGAGTTTGCTAACCATAGTAGCGATTTTGATTTCGTGAAGTATTTTGATGATTTTGTGTTTGCAGGTCAAACACCTAATATGAAACCAGCGGCTGACCCGATTTTAAAGTCATTAGAAAACCTAGATGCCGATGGTACAATGGCAATGTATATTGGTGATTCTGTTCACGATATGCAAGCCGCCCATAATGCAGGCATTAAATTTGGTATGGCAGCTTGGGGTGTTCGTGATCAGTCTGTCTTTAACAATCAGGCAGACGTGATATTTGACACCCCGTCTGCGCTAGTGACCTATGTGTTAAAAAGTAAATAGATGATATTAAAGTGAAATAGCATCATATAATTTACGATAATATGTTGAAAGAAGTGAAAAAATATGGATAATCGTGCAATCGGATATTTAGATTCAGGTATTGGAGGTTTATCCGTCGTTAAGCAGGCTTTAAAACAGTTGCCAAATGAACAAGTTTATTATATTGGTGATACTGCACGGATGCCTTATGGTCCTAGAACACCAGAGGAAGTTAAAAAGTTTACTTGGCAGTTAGTAGATTTTTTAATGGAGCAGGACATTAAATTATTAGTTATTGCTTGTAATACCGCTACTGCAGCCGCTTTAGACGATTTAACAAAACAATTACCAATTCCAGTGGTCGGTGTTATTCAACCAGGAATAGACGCTGCTAGTAAAGCAACAAGTATAAATAATATTGGCATTGCTGCTACGCAGGGAACCGTAAATTCGTTAGCCTACTATAATGGTCTTAAGAAAATTAATCGTAATTTTCATATCTTACAATTGGCCGCCCCAACTTTAGTGAAAATCGCTGAGCAACCCCCAAAGGATGATGCAACCGTTCAGCGATTGGTGACAAATATTCTGTCACCAATTAAGAATAGTGATGTTGATACATTAGTATTGGGATGTACTCATTTTCCATTACTTGCCAAATTTATTCAAGAAGCAGTGGGGGAACAAGTCAAGTTAGTCGATGCGGGGGCATCTGCTGTTAATGTTGTAGAGCAAACCCTTGATAATTTTGCCATTAAACATGAAAATGATAATAGGCAGATAAGAAATACGGATAAGTATTTTACCACTGGTGATCCTGAAACTTTTGATCAGCTTGCTAAAAATTGGCTACAGATTTCTAGTTTGAGCGTACAACATGTAGATATTTTGGATGGTAAGTTAATAACTGTAGAGTAAACAAATCCTTGGAGGAATAAAAAGATGACTAAATTAATTTTTGCATCAAAGAATAAGGGTAAAATACATGAATTTCGTGAATTTTTATCACCATTTGGTGTAGAAGTTATTTCATTGAATGATTTAGATAATGTACCTGAAATTGATGAGAATGGATTGACGTTCTCTGATAATGCAACTATTAAGGCAAAAATTATTGCAGCTGCTTATCAGCTGCCAGTCGTTGCAGATGATTCCGGGTTAAGTGTTGATGCATTAAATGGTGCACCTGGTGTTCACTCTGCGCGTTATGCAGGTGATCATGATGATTTGGCTAATAATAAAAAATTGTTGACTGAATTAGCTAATGTTGAGAAGGAAAATCGAACAGCGACATTCCATACGGTGATTGTTGGTTTGAAACCAACAGGAGAAAAAATTGAAGCTGATGGTGCAGTTACAGGAAGCATTTTGTTCAAAGGACAGGGAACAGACGGATTTGGCTATGATCCATTGTTTTATTATGAACCTTTGCACAGAAGTTTTGCTGAGCTGACGGCCACAGAAAAAAATAACATTTCACATAGAGGAAATGCCTTGAGAAAATTTATGACGCTATTTAAAGATTGGTGGGAGGATTAATTATGGATTATTTAATTGTATCTGATACACACGGTGATCGACAAATTCTAGCTGATATTATTGCTCATTATAAGGGACACGTGCGGGCAATGTTTTATAATGGTGATTCTGAATTACAACGTTCAGATGAATTATTTGATACGTTACTACCAGTGATTGGAAATATGGATGATGATTCAATGTTTCCAGATGATCGTGACTATGAAGACGAGTTTATTAAAATTTATCAAACACACGGTCATTTGGTGCATACTGAACTATCACTCAATCAATTAAGAGAAGTTGTATCAAATAAAGATGTCGAGGTTGTCACGTCAGGCCATACACATATGCTGGGTGCTGAAAAGATTGATGGGAAGCTATTTATTAATCCTGGATCAATTTCGCTACCTAAGGGACCGTATGCTTATCTCAAAGGGACATACGCAATTTTGACAGTACAACCAGAAAAGTTTATCGTGCAATTTTACACGCGTGATTTACAACCTGTACCAGGGTTGAAATTTGAATTTGATCGGTAATGTAAAAGATATAGTTGAATTAAGTAGACATCTAATAAAGCAGTAATAAAAAAAGATCACGATAAAACAGTCTAACTAAAACTGTTTTATCGTGATCTTTTTATGTGTCTTTAAGTATTAGCCTTTCGGCATCCTAATTACTACCTTCTTCATAACTAACTAAGTGAAGAGTGGCATTGTTTGTATTTTGGGTGACAGATGAACTAAAGATATTTGCCAGACCTTGTGATGAAAAGTCTGTGGTTTGAAGGGCATACTTATTGTCAGCTGAATTATAGACAACCATTGTTGGATAAGTATTGATTCCCATATTTGCAGCAATATTTTGATCATCTCTTAATGAAGCCAAAGTAGCTGCTGTATGACAATCTTCCAAAAAAAGTGATTCGTCTAAATTTAATTCTTCAATCGTTGATAGAACTAATTTTTCAGAATAAGGTTTATTAGCCAACAGATGTTCTTGCATTTTTAAATAAAAAGATCGTGCAGCTTTCCGTCCTTGTGATTGGACAGCTTTTGTATCTAATACTAATTGTGATAAATTATTTGCAACAGTTGCGTAATTAGTTTTTACGGAACTGCTCTTTAATTCGTGATACGTATCTCGTACTGATTGCATAGTGACGATTGGAATCATTTTATAGGAAACGAATTGTTTCATTTCTTCAAAATAACTCATAATCAGCTTCTCTGATGTGATACTTTCAGCCGAGAGTGGTGTGACGAAGTGGTACACTTCTAACATAACAAGCGACAACCTCCAAAAAACGTTTTTATGCATACCCGTTAATAGTACGCTATCATTGCTAGTGTGTCTACATGATTTTCTTTTTTACAACAGAACTAAGAATAACCCTTTTAGTGAAAAATTGCATAAATTGAGTTTTCAAATGCGGATTATTTATTAAATAGTACTGGTAAGAACTCTTTAGTAATTGTAAAATTAAAGCATTGTGTTATTTGTTATATCAAGCTGATTTGATTATATAATGTTCACAGCGAATACGATAATATTTTGCTTATATCATCGATTACTGTATTCTATGGTAGTGGTTACATCAGGTTGGTTTGATTTTTGGTGACGAAACACAAATAACAGGGATACTAATGAAATTTTTGGGGGAACTAAAATGACACAAGATGAGTGGGAAAAACTACTACAACCTTATGTTCAAACAGTTGACGAATTAAAGGTTAAATTGCGTGGCATGCGCCAAGAATTTGAATTACAAGGGGTACAGACACCAGTTGAATTTGTGACAGGACGTGTGAAAGCTATCCCCGCTATTGAGGAAAAACTTGTTCGACGCCATATTAGTATGGACCGAATTGAACAGGACATGGAAGACCTGGCGGGTGTTCGAATCATGACACAGTTTACTGAGGATATTTATCGTGTCGTGGATATGTTACGTAAACGAAAAGACATTGTGATTTTGGAAGAGCGAGATTACGTGACAAATGAAAAACCATCCGGATACCGATCATATCATATTGTTATCGAGTACCCAGTGCAGTTAATTACTGGTGAAAAAAAGGTATTAGCAGAAATTCAAGTTCGAACGATGCAAATGAACGTATGGGCAACTATTGAACATGCAATTAACTATAAGTACGATGGTGAATATAGTGAAGAAATGCAAGAAAAGTTGAAAGATGCTGCGGCACTAAGCATTAAAGTAGATGAATTGTTTTCTGAACTCCATAATGGTTTATCAGAGAATTCAACAAATAATAATGTATAGAAAAAAAGAAAGGCTGCTAAATGAAAATCGCTGTATATAGTAATAACGTACCACATTCTAGAGCAGTAGTTTCCTTACTAAAAGAAAAATTAATTGCTCGAAGTGAAGGGCGTGTCATATTTGACAATGAGAAGCCTGAAGTGGTCATCACAGTTGGTGGCGATGGGACATTACTAGGAGCTTTTCATCATTACACTGATCAATTGGATACAATCCGTTTTATTGGGGTGCACACTGGACATCTTGGCTTTTATGCAGACTGGCAATATTTTGAATTAGATGAGTTAGTAGAAAGCCTAGTCAATCAAGAAACAACTCCTAAAACGGTTAAATACCCGCTTTTGCACGCTAAAATTCATTATACTGACGGACATGAAGAAAATGTGCTAGCTTTGAATGAGGCAGCAATTAAACGTCCGCTTGGTACATTGGTTGCGGATGTTTATATCCAGAATGAATTATTTGAACGTTTCCGCGGAGATGGTTTGACAGCATCAACACCAACAGGATCAACGGCATACAATAAAGCAATTGGTGGTGCGGTTATGCATCCTAGTCTGCAAGCCATTCAACTGGCTGAAATAGCTTCAATTAATAGTCGTGTTTTTCGAACGCTAGGATCACCTTTGATTATTGGTAACCATGAGGTTATCAAAGTGCAGTTAGAAAATGATGGTTCAGCAGTTACTTTTAGTTATGATCATTTAAATAAAATATCTTCCAATGTAGATTGGATTTCTTTCCAGGTTGCTGATCAGAAAATTCAATTTGCGGAATATCGTCATATGCACTTTTGGCATCGTGTTCAAAGCAGCTTCATTGGAACGGAGGTAAGGTAAGTGGCCCATTTTAGTTGGAAAAATCAAGGTGACAGTACACTACGAATAAAAGCATTTTTAGCACAACGAGGTGTGTCACACCGTATGTTTGCGATTATTAAGCGTGGTGGAGGGCAAGTTTTGCTTAACCATAAACCGGTTAGAACTATTGATGATGTTGCGCCTGGTGATTTGGTTGAGGTAAAGATGCCTGCTGAACAGTCAAATGCAGTTGTTGCAGTTTCTAATTTACCTATTTCAGTTTTATATGAAGATGAAAATTGGTTAGTTGTTGATAAAGAAGCAGGTCTAACATCTGTACCAGGTAAAGCTGATCGGGAAACCACCATGGTTAATCGTGTCAAAGGATATTTAATGTCTGAAGGTGCAGAGGATCTTGTACCTCACGTTGTGACACGACTAGATAGATTTACGTCTGGTGTTGCGTTATTAGCAAAGCATCGATTTGCTCATGGTTTATTAGACAAGCAATTACAGACACACACAGTTGACAAGCGTTATTATGCGATTGTTGATGGGGTTGTTCCAGACGATCATGGTTTTATCGATGCACCGATAGGACGAATGGATGATGATTTTATTAGACGTGAAGTCCGTCCGGATGGTCGGTCATCACAAACGGAATATTGGGTAATTAATCGTATGCCTAACCAAACTTTAGTTAAAGTTCAATTACATACTGGACGTACACACCAAATTCGAGTGCATTTTAAATATATTGGTCACCCATTAATTGGCGATGAAATATATGGTGGCCCAATGGACCGAGGGATTAGTCGCCAAGCGTTACATGCTTATTGGCTAGAATTTTATGATCCATTTAGTGAAATACAAAGACATATACAGGGTCCGTTACCTGAAGATTTAAAGAAAATTTTGACTGAAAATGCCACGGCAGACGTGGTAAGTAAGTCTTAGAACGTGGTGAATGATGGAGGAAACTTTACAAGAATTAACAGAAGACATGCGTGATGAATTATCAGAACAAGCCCGTTATTTAGTTCATTATATTGAAAATAATGACAAAGATGCTTTTTTAGATAGTTTCGATGAATTGCATACATTTGACCAGGCAATCTTTTACGTTTCTTTGACAACGCAGTTAAGACGGCAAATTATTGATTGGTTGAAGCCAGTTGAGTTAGCGGATATTTTTGATGAGATAGATCCTGAAGATGTTGATTTTAATGACCTATTATCTGAAATGTCACCACATTATGCAGCAGAAATGTTAGCTGAGATGTATACCGATAATGCTGTTGATTTGATGTCCGACTTGGATACGAAACAACTAGCGATGTACCTATCGTTAATGCCTAAAGAAAGTGCTGAAGAAATTAAGCGCCTTTTGAAGTATGAAGATGATACAGCCGGCTCTTTGATGAGTACGGAATTTATCGCTATTAATCAACGGCTAACGATTAGTCAAGCCATGGTAGAGGTAAAGAAAGTTGCTCAAGAGGCAGAGCAAATTAATTACATCTATATTCTTGATGATGATGGTGTATTGGTTGGTGTTATCTCTCTAAAGTCGTTAATTGTGTGGCCAGATGCAGCGGTAATTTCTGAAGTGATGGATACAAATCTAATTACAGTTAGTCCTGCTGATGATCAGGAAGAGGTCGCCAAAATTATGGCTGATTATAATTTTGTTGCTATTCCAGTAGTCGTTAAGGAAAAAATGATTGGAATGATCACTGTTGATGATATTGTTGACGTTATTGATGAAGAGGCAGCCGAAGATTATTCACGACTTGCCGGTGTTGACGTTGTTAATATAGAAGACAATCCGATTAAATCCGCAGTGAAACGGTTGCCTTGGTTGATTGGCCTGATTTTTTTGGGGATGGGAACAGCTTCTGTCATTGATGGTTATAATTATTTGGTTGCAGAGACCTCAGTGCTAGCTGTTTTTATTTCATTGATAACAGGTACTGCCGGAAATGCAGGTACCCAGTCATTAGCCGTTGCAGTGCGGCGAATTGCTTTGCAAGAAAAACAGTCGACCTTGAAATCGCTACTATTTGAGATTTTAATAGGTGCCTTGATTGGTGTGCTTGCCGGAGTAACCATTTTCTTGGTTATCTTGGTTTGGAAAAACAACTTGTTGTTGGGCATCGCTGTTGGCTTGGCAATGGGAGTTGCTATTTTAGTTGCTAATGTAGCGGGTGCTTTTATTCCATTGATTATGGATAAGATTGGTGTCGATCCTGCTGTTGCATCAGGACCATTTATTTCAACATTGTCCGATTTAACATCCGTTGTTATTTATTTCAATGTTGCTAAAATCTTTATTGATCACTTTATGATGAATTAAAGTAGGATGTGCAGTTACTTGCCTATAACATAGATTCATGTTATTATTAGGTTTGTTAATGAATATGCTCTTAATTGAGTGGCCGGATTTTTTCTCGGCCGCTCATTTTTTTAAGGAGTTTATTAAATCGAGCGAATATTGTTGCGTGAAGGGAGGGTTAAAATGGCAAAAGTTACAGAGAATGTACAAGAAATTTTAAAACCCGTATTGGCTACAAAGGGTTTTGATCTTTGGGATGTTTTGTATGAAAAGCAGGACAGCGATTTTGTTCTTCGTGTACTTGTAGACCGTGTTGACGGAGAAATTAATATGGATGATTTAGTAATGTTAACCGAGTTGATTGGTAACGAACTAGATAAGATTACTCCAGATCCATTCCCACAGGCTTATCTTCTTGATGTTTCATCTCCAGGTGCTGACAGAAAATTACAGCAACCAGCAAACTTTAAATGGGCAGTTGGTAGATTTATTGAGGTGGATTTGAATAATCCGATTGCAGGATTTGAGAAGTTCACTGGTCAGTTAGTTTCATTTGCGGATGATACATTGACAATGGACGTACTGTTAAAAACAAAACATCAATTAATTGAGGTTGATTTAGACAACATTCAACAAGCTCATTTATCTATTAGTCAAGATCGTATTTTGACTAGCGAAGAAGATTATGAATGGGCTCACCATAAGTTGGTTCATATTTCGACCTATCAGAAGATTGATGGTCGTAAAGAGTTTTTGGGTGAATTGAGTGATTTTACACCAGAAAGTTTAATCATCACTGATGAGTCTGATAACGAATTGACTATTCCACGTCGCGCAGTTGCACAAGCACGACAATCGAATGATTTTTAAAAATACGGAGAAACAAAAATGAGTAAGGAATTAGTATCAGCTCTTGATGCACTTGAAGAAGAAAAAGGTATCAAAGCCGAAGTTTTAATTGAAGCACTTGAAGAAGCCTTGAAGAAGGCATATGAAAAGAATTATGACGAGTCTGAAAATGTCGAAGTACAATTCGATAAGAAAAAAGGTAGCATTAAGGTGTTTGCTGTTAAGACAGTTGTAGCTGAAATTGAAGAACCATATGAACAAATTAGTTTAGAAGAAGCGTTAGAATTAAATAAAGCCTATGAAGTTGGTGATGAAATTCGCTTTGAAGTTACACCAAAGGATTTTGGTCGACTAGCTGCACAGACTGCAAAACAAATTATTATGCAAAAAGTACGCGAAGCTGAGCGTGGTGTTGTATATGATAACTTTGTTGGATATGAAGATGAGATCATCACCGGAGAAGTAGAGCGTGAAGACTCACGTTACTTGTACATCATTTTGCCTGGTAATCAAATGGCAGCAATGAAACCAAATGATCAAATGCCTAGTGAAAACTACCAAATGGGTGATAAAATTAAGGTATTGGTTTCACAAGTACAAAATGAGCAAAAGGGTCCACAAGTCTTTGTTTCTCGTACACATCCAGATCTTGTTAAGCGACTATTTGAAGCAGAAGTTCCTGAAGTTTTTGATGGCACTGTAGAGATTAAGTCAATTGCTCGTGAGGCGGGCGACCGCTCAAAAATTGCTGTTTATTCTCATAATGAGAACCTAGATGCAGTTGGAACGATGGTTGGACAACGGGGTGCTCGTGTGCAATCTGTTGTCACTGAATTATCTGGTGAAAACATGGACATTGTTGAATGGACTGAAGATGCAGCTGAGTTTATTAAGAATTCATTGAACCCAGCTGAAGTCGTTGAGGTTATTTTTGATCCAAACAACGACCGTGCAGCAACGGTTTTGGTTCCAGATTATCAATTATCATTAGCTATTGGTAAGCGCGGACAAAATGCCCGTTTAGCAGCCCGATTAACTGGATTTAAAATTGATATTAAACCAGAGTCAGCACGTGAAGAAGCAATTGCTGAAATGGAAAATCAATCAACAGAGACTGTTACTGATGAAAATAATGACGAAGAAATTGAATTAGACGATAATTCAGAAGAATAGGAGGTAACGCATATGAAGCCACGTAAAATTCCAATGCGTAAAGACATTGTTACTGGTGAAATGGTACCTAAAAAGGAACTTGTGCGTATTGTACGGACACCTGAAGGCGATGTCATCTTAGATCCATCCAATCGAGCAAATGGACGTGGTGCGTACATCTCTCTATCTGTCGAAGTGGCAGAGACTGCTAAGAAAAAGCGTATTTTTGATAAAGTATTTGAAACCAAGCTTGAAGAAAAGTTTTATGATGATTTGATTGTATATGTTGATCATCAAGCAGCACGTAAGGAGCTTTTTGGCGATGCAAAGTAAGCAAAAATTATTAAACTTATTAGGTCTTGCTAGGCGTGCGGGCAAATTAGTTACTGGTGAAGCATTAGTGTTGAATGCAATTCGTTCTGGCAAAGTAAGTTTAGTTTTTTTTGCATCAGATGGTGGTCAAACAAGTAAAAAGAAATTTACGGATAAAACAACGAGTTACAACGTTGCATTCTCAACAACATTAACTCGTCAAGAATTGGCAGATGCAACTGGATTAGCACGAACGGTGATTGGCATAGCTGATCAAGGATTTGCTAAAAAAATGCGAGAATACTTAGATAATTAGGAGGAAGTTATATGACCAAGCGAATTTATGAGTTGGCAAAGGACTTAAATGTTTCATCAAAGGATTTAGTGTCAATTGCAAATAAAGCAAACATGTCGGTTAAAAACCACATGTCTACACTAGATGATAAAGCAGTTAAGACATTGACTAATGCTGTTAAAAAGAATAATAGCTCAGCAAAGGCCAAGACAACTGAACACAAAGCACCAAAAAAGGGTGCAAACCATAATAACAACGAAAAGCAAGTAGATAATAAATCTTCTCGTCCACAACACAATAAGCAAAAGCCACAACAAAATAATGCTAATGATGGCAATGGTGGACGTAATAATAACCGTAATTCACAAAACAAAAACCGTCGTTTCAACAATAATAATGGGAACAACCGCAACAATCGTAATAATCGACGCGGCAAGAAAAATCAAGGACGTAATCGTAATAATAACGAGCATCGCCCAGCACCAACAGTACGTAAGGACCAACCATTACCAGAAAAGCTAGTCTATTCAGTTGGAATGAACGTGCAAGATATTGCTAAATTAATTCATCGTGATGCAACTGAAATTATTAAGAAATTATTTATGTTAGGTGTCATGGTTAATCAAAACCAGTCATTGGATGCTGACACGATTGAACTATTAGCTGCTGATTACGGTATTGATGTTGAACAAAAGGTTGAAGTAGATATTGCTGACTTGGATAAATTCTTCGAAGTTGAAGAAGAAGACAGTGAAGATATGGAACCTCGTGCACCAGTTGTGACCATCATGGGGCACGTTGATCATGGTAAGACAACTTTGCTAGATTACCTACGTAATTCACACGTTACAGAAGGTGAAGCTGGTGGTATTACCCAGCATATTGGTGCTTACCAAGCCAAGTTAAATGATCGTGTTGTGACATTCTTGGATACACCAGGTCACGCAGCCTTTACTGCAATGCGTGCACGTGGAGCAGATATTACCGATATTACTGTTTTGGTAGTCGCTGCTGATGATGGTGTCATGCCACAAACGATTGAAGCTATTAACCACGCCAAGGCAGCAGGAACACCAATTATTGTTGCCGTTAATAAGATTGATAAGCCTGGTGCAAAACCAGAAAATGTTATCAACCAATTGATGCAATATGAATTAGTTCCTGAAGAATATGGTGGAGATACTATCTTTGTTAATATTTCAGCCAAGTTTGGACAAAATATTGACGAATTACTAGAAATGATTCTTTTGACAGCCGATGTCTTGGAATTGAAGGCAAATCCTAACAAGCGTGCAGCTGGTTCTGTTGTTGAAGCTCGTCTTGATAAGGGACGTGGAACGGTCGCAACCGTATTGGTACAACAAGGAACAATGCATGTTGGTGATCCAATTGTTGTTGGTAACACTTATGGACGCGTTCGAACAATGACTAATGATCGTGGTCGTCGTGTTAAGTCAGCTTTGCCATCAACACCTGTAGAAATTACAGGATTAAATGATGTGCCATCAGCCGGAGATCGCTTTGTGGTCTTTGAAGATGAAAAGACAGCACGTGCAGCCGGTGAAGAACGTGCTAAGCGTGCGGTGATTGCAGAACGTAACCGTAATAATATTGTCTCTGTATCTGATTTGTTCAATAAGATGGCTGAGAAGCAAATGAAGTCTGTTCCAGTTATTATCAAGGCCGATGTTCAAGGATCAGTAGAAGCACTAGCTGGTTCATTCCATAAGATTGATGTGGAAGGTGTCAAGGTTGACATTATTCACACTGCTGTTGGAGCTATTAATGAATCAGATGTTACTCTTGCAGAAGCATCTGGTGCAATTATCGTTGGATTCAATGTACGTCCAACACCACAAGCAAAGCAACAAGCTGATACAGACAAGGTTGAGATTCGTTTGCACAGTGTCATTTACAATGCCATTGACGAAATTGAAGCTGCAATGAAGGGACAACTAGATCCTGAATTTGAAGAAAAAGTTGTCGGTACTGCCGAAGTCCGTGATTTGTTCAAGGTATCAAAGGTCGGTACAATTGTTGGTGGTATGGTAATGTCTGGAAAGATTACTCGCAATGCATCAGTTCGTTTGATTCGTGACGGAATTGTTATTTTTGATGGTAAGATTGGTTCATTACGTCGTTACAAGGACGATGTTAAGGAAGTCAAGAATGGCTATGACTTTGGTCTAACGATTGAAAAGTACAATGATGAAAAAGTTGGTGATATGATTGAAGCGTACGAAATGGTTGAAATTCCACGCTAATTGATTTCACAATGCATATTGATGGGAGGAAATTAATATGGCACAACAAAATTTTCGAGTTGGTCGTTTAGAACAAGAAATTCAGCGCGAAGTTAATGATTTATTATTAAAGCGAATTCGTGATCCACGTATTGAGGGAGTTACTGTTACTGGTGTAGAGGTGACGGGTGACTTACAACAAGCAAAAGTCTTTTATAGTGTGCTATCAGAACTAGCTTCAGTTAACAAAAAAGCTGCGGAAGGTCTTGATGCGGCGACCGGCTTAATTCGTAAAGAATTAGGGTCTCGTTTACGTATTTATAAAACACCAGAGCTAAAGTTTGTTAAAGATGAATCTATTCAATATGGTAATAAAATTGATGATTTGATTCGTCAATTACACCAAGACTAATCATACTTATAATCAATACGTATGAGAATAATTAATGAAAGGGCGTTTTTTACCAGTAAATTTTTGGTACGAAACCCCTTTTTATATACATATAATTAATCCACAATGAGGGGCGGAAATATGGACGGAATTTTACCAATTTATAAAGAAGCAGGGATGACTTCACATGACGTTGTTTCTAAACTACGACGTATTTTAAATATGAAAAAAATTGGCCACGCCGGAACCCTTGATCCAAGCGTTGATGGTGTTTTGCCCATCGCACTTGGTAAGGCTACAAAAACAATAGAGTTTTTACAAGAAACTGGGAAAACTTACACCGGTGAAATCACATTTGGTATTGCAACAACTACTGAGGATATGGATGGTGAAGTTATCGAGACACAGCAACTCACAACGCCATTTCCTTCTGATAAGATACTTGCGGGAATGCATGAGTTAACTGGCCACATCACGCAAGTACCACCAATGTATTCTGCTGTGAAAGTGAATGGACGCCGTTTATATGATTATGCACGGGCGGGTGAAACAGTTGAACGCCCAAAGCGTGAAGCAACAATCTATGAATTTAAAATGACTTCAGACCCAGTTTTTGATGAAAAAAAGGGAACCCAGACGTTCTCATTTTTAGCCAAGGTATCTAAAGGGACTTATATCAGAACACTAGCTGTTGACCTAGGTAAACAGTTAGAAGTGCCTTCAGTGATGGGCCAATTAACAAGGGTCAGTGCCGGAGGATATGATATTAAACAAGCCCGTCATTTAGAAGATATTGCACAACGTATGGAAGAAGAAGGTACTTTAGGTGACTGGTTAATGCCCCTGTCAACAGCCGTTGACCAATATCCACACGTGGCCTTAACTGATGCACAATGGGATCGAATCAAGCACGGTATTGGACAACCGGCTAGTTTATTTGAACCAATTACAGAAAAGATTGTTTTAACATATCAAGGTGATGTGAAATCTGTTTTTGCTTGGCGACCTGATAAAAACCAATATCGGGCTTATCGAACTTTTTCAATAGAATAATCTATACTTATCATAATATGCGTGTGTAATGTATACACTAAAAAAACAAAGAGAAGAAGGATTTAATGATGGAAGTTATTTATTTGCATCATCCATATGAGGCAAGTCAAATAAAAAAAGAACCAGTTGTTTTAGCAATGGGTTTTTTTGACGGTGTGCATGCTGGTCATCGTACGGTTATCAAACGTGCAGCCGATGAAGCTAAAAAAAGGGGAACCAAGTTAGCCGTTTTAACTTATGATCATCATCCATCGATTGCATTTAAAACATATAATAAGCCTCTGACTTATCTAACTAGATTACCTAAAAAATTGGAATTATTAGCAGAACTTGGTGTGGAGTTAACTTATGTCGTTAACTTTACATCTGAATTTGCGCAATTAAAGCCACAAGATTTTGTCGACCAATATATGGTAGGATTACATGCTCAGGCGGTGGTTGCCGGATTTGATCATACCTATGGGCCTGAAAATGCGGACATGAAACATTTACCACAGTATGCTCAAAACCGTTTTGATGTTATTGAGGTGCAACAGGTTAATGTAGACGGTAAAGAAAGTGCCTCAACCCTTGCGCGAAAGATGGTTGATGACGGTCGTTTAGATACGCTAAAACATATATTATTGCGCCCATACGAAACGACTGGGGTCATTGTGCATGGAGAAGCACGTGGACGTGAACTCGGATTTCCAACAGCCAATGTTGAAACAACACCAGGCGAGAGATTGCCAGCGGTTGGTGTATATGTAGTAGAAATGAAGATTGGTCAAACATGGTATCCTGGGATGGCCTCGATTGGGTACAATGTGACTTTTGGTGAAAATAGACCGAAAACCGTTGAAATTAATTTATTTAATTTTAGTCGTGCCATTTACGGTGAAAATGTTCAAGTTCGTTGGCATCACTATTTGCGCGGTGAGGTAAAATTTGGTAATGTGCAAGATCTTATTGACCAATTGGCTGAAGATGAAAAACAATCACAAGTACTCTTATCAAAGCTATAGTCTGAAAGGGGATTGATAACTAATATGTCATTCGATGGACTTTTTACACATGCAATGGTGCAAGAATTAAATGAGACTTTGGCCGGTGGCCGAATAATGAAAATTCATCAACCATATGCTAATGAAATATTTTTAATAGTTCGACATAATCGACAAAATTTTCCAGTCTTACTGAGTGCGCATCCAGCATTTGCCCGGGCTCAAATTTCAAGAATCAAATATACTAATCCACAAACTGCACCAAACTTTGCTATGATGCTTCGTAAGCATCTTGAAGGATCAAGACTAATCAAAGTTGAGCAGGTTGAAAATGATCGTATTATTAGACTGGTTACTTCAGGCCGTGATGAACTAGGGGATGAAGAACAAACAACATTAATTTTAGAGATGATGGGTCGTCATTCAAATTTATTTCTGGTTGATGAAAAAACGCAGCGTATTATTGACCTAATCAAGCATGTACCGGCTGATCAGAATCGTGTGCGTACATTGATGCCTGGTGGAACCTATGTTTTACCACCTAAACAAAATGTTATTAATCCATTCAAGAGTTTAGATGGTTTAGCTAACATTATTTTAGATAATCCGAAAGTTGACGATTTAGCTAAAAACATTCAACAGCAGTTTCAAGGATTTGCCCATGATTCAGCAAATGAACTAGCCCATGTTTTGCAACAATCAGGTGATGCATTGGCACTAGCAACAGCTTGGTTAGACCAGTTTAATAAGCCAAAGCCAGAATTGATTACGACGGAGCGTGGGGTTGCTTTTACGCCATTTAATTGGATAACAGTTTCCGGTAATACAACAACATATGAATCATTAAGTGAGCTATTAGATGCTTATTTTGCGGAAAAGTCTGAACATGATCGTGTGCAGCAACAAGCGGTCATTGTTTTAAGGACCGTCCGTAATGAATTGAAAAAGAATAAGAAAAAAATTGAGAAGCAAAATAATGAATTGTTGAAAGCTGATCACGCTGACGAATATCGTGTAAAAGGTGAGCTATTAACTACGTACATGTCTCAAATTAAGCGTGGGATGACGGAAATAACTTTACCTAATTATTATGATGATAATAAATCATTAAAAATAACTTTGTCTAATCAAATGGGTCCCTCTCAGAATGCTCAAAAGTATTTTACAAAGTACAATAAGCTAAAGAATTCTGTGAAATACTTGAATTCACAGATTGCGTTAGCGCAACAAGAAGTTGATTATTTCGAAACCTTATTGGCGCAGATTGATATTGCTTCACCTAAGGATATAGCTGAAATTAGGGAAGAATTAACACAAGAAGGTTATCTACGCGTGCAACATAAGAAGAAGCAGAAGCCAAAGGTTAGTCAACCTGAAAAGTTCCACGCCACAGATGGTACATTGATCGAAGTTGGTAAAAATAATTTGCAAAATGAACGGTTGTCTATGAAGACTGCAGCAAAATCTGATATTTGGTTGCACACAAAAGATATTCCGGGATCACACGTTATCATTCATGATAATGAACCGACAGAACAAACTTTGTATGAGGGTGCGATGCTGGCAGCTTATTTTTCAAAAGCACGAGAGTCAGCTAATGTCCCGGTAGATTACTTACCAGTCCGACGATTAAGAAAACCAAATGGTTCTAAACCAGGATTCGTTATTTTTGAAGGACAAACAACGATGTCAGTTACACCAGAACTGCAATTAGTGCAAAAATTACGACAAAATAATTAAGAAAGACTTTAGGGTCAGGTTAATCACGTGTATTAACCTGACTTTTTTAGTATCTTATTTATAAAAAGTATCTCGTTAAAGTAAGTAGATACGTGAACAATTATTAAATGATATTTTGAACTAGTAGTGGAGGGGGCATAATGGAAAAAGAAATTGCATTGGCCGATATACCAACAATGGCCGCCGCAATTAATGCCGGTGTAAATCGAGTTGAGTTAAATGCCAATCTTGAAGTGGGTGGTTTAACGCCAGATCCTGATACTGTTGTTAAAGCTGTTCAATTAGCTGCAAAGTCTGATATTGATTTGGTTGTCATGATTCGCCCCCGAGCTGGTAATTTCAATTATAACTATGATGAAATTGAAACAATGCGGCGATCTATCCTAACTTTTAAAAGTTTAGGTGTACAAACGGTTACTTTTGGGATTGTCGATGAAAAAGGGCGCCTAGCGCGTCACCATATGTTGAAGTTACTTGAGGCATCAAAGCCGATGAAAGTTGTCTGTCACATGGCCTTTGACGCCATTGACTCGACTTGTCAGTTACAGGCTTTGCAGTGGCTACATCAATATGGCGTTATTCGTGTGTTAACGCATGGTGGTGCTTTACAGGCGGGTATCGAGGAGACATTGCCCCATTTACAAGAAATTGTTGCAATGGCACCTAAGGGTCTAACTATTATGCCTGGTGGTGGTGTATCCTATATGAATGCAATTGAGATAGCGGCTGTTCTTGGAGTAAAAGATGTTCATGGCTCAAAAATTGTGAGATTGCCATGAGTTAATGATCGGCAAACTTGCAATTAAGTGGAGGTTAAAATGAAAACGATTCTTGAAGCGCTAAGGCATACTGAAAAACAATATAAAACGGTTTTAACAAAAATCACTAAAGATAGTGGGATAACTATTGCTGAATGGCAATTATTGCAGCATCTAGATGATGCAATTGATACACAGGATAAATTATCTATCGATATGGGCTTAGATAATTCAACCTTGTCGCGACAGTTACATTCGTTAATTAAAAAAGAATTGATTGCCAGTGAGGCTATTGGCAAAGACCACAGGCAGTTGATATATAAACTTACCTTACTTGGTTCAGACACTTTGCATGAGATTAATGAACAACATAAATCTTTTCAGGATAATGTCTTTCAATTATGGTCAGAAGAGGAAATTAGTATGCTCCAAATTTTGTTGAATCGACTAAGCAAATCAATGACTAAGCCTTTTTAAATTGATAATAGCTGACACAGAATGAAAACCTGGCTGATTTGTGGTATGATTTTACGAGTACTTAAGCCATTATATATACAAGAATAAGTTCTTAGCCTAGTTAATTACATATAAAAAGACTACGAAGAACACATAGGATAGTAATTTACGTGTCCAATGACTTTGAAAGGATTGAATTAAGATGAAACTTGCAGTCGTAACTGATTCAACAGCATATCTGGATCAAGAAGAAATTGATAAATATGATATCAAGGTTGTTTCAATACCAGTTATAATCGATGGTGTAACTTACCATGAAGGTATTGATATCACAACCGAAGAGTTTTATGAAAAATTAGCCGCATCTTCAGAATTTCCAACAACTTCACAACCAGCTGTTGGTGATTGGCTATCATTATTTGAATCATTAAAACTTGAGGGTTATGAAGGTGCTATTGTGATTAACATAGCAGCCACTATTTCGGGAACAGTGAATACGGTTGCCGGTTTGGACAACATGGTTGATGATTTTAAAGTTTATGGTTATGATTCAAAGATAACAGTTCGTTTAATGGGCCATTTAGTAATGAAGGCTGCCCAATTGGTTCAAAAGGGTGAACCAATTGATAACATACTTAAGAAGTTGGATGAACTGTCAGCAACAATTGATGAGTGCTTTATTGTTGATGATTTGCAAAATTTGGTTCGAGGTGGCCGCTTGTCTAATGCCTCTGCATTTATTGGAACCATGTTAAAAATTAAACCTTTATTAACTTTTGACGATGAAACCAATCACATTGTGCCATTTGAGAAAGTGCGTTCAATGAAAAAGGCCATGCAACGGGCTGAAGTGTTGTTTGCACAAGCCAAAGAAACGGCTGATTATCCAATACGGGCAATGGTTATTCAAGGGAATGATAAAGAAGCTGGCCAGGCATGGCATGATAAGTTACAAAAGGAATACCCAGATATCCGTATTGAATTTAGTTATATTGGGCCAGTTATTGGTGCGCATCTAGGAAAGGGTGCCCTCGCATTGGCATGGCTACGAGAGCCGGATTCGTTATAAAAATAATTGGTCAACTATCGAAATTTTGATTTAGTTATAAAGACCAGATTAACAGTTTTTGTATATTAGTTAATTGAAAAACAATTAAAAAAATGAGATAATTAGTCATAATGAATTACAAGAAAACGGGGAATTAAATACTATGGCCCAAGTAAAAATTGTCACTGATTCGACAGCGATGTTATTGCCAGATGAAATTGAAAAGTACGATATAAAAGTTATTCCATTAACAATTACAATAGATGATGTAACTTATCAAGACGGCATTACTATTTCACCAGTTGAGTTTATGGATAAGATGGCGACATCTAAAAACTTGCCACAGACGTCTCAACCGGCGTTAGGTGTTTTCACTGAAATTTATGAACCACTAGTTGCTGACGGTTCATCAGTTATTTCAATTCACTTAACGAAGGGATTGTCTGGTTCGGTTGATGCAGCCAGACAAGCTGCCATGATGGTCGATGGGGACGTGACTGTCGTTGATTCAGATTTGATTGACCGTTCACTGGGGATGGTTGTCTTGGCAGCTGCTGAGAAAGCCGCTACAGGAGCAACTCGTGATGAAGTGTTAGCTGAAATCAATGCGGTAAAAGCAAAAACTGAACAATACGTGCTTGTTTCAAAGCTTGATAATTTAGTTGCTGGTGGACGTTTGTCAAAGACAGCTGGTCTATTGGCAGGTATGTTAAACATTCGTATTGGTGCTCATGTTGTTAAGGGGAATATCAACGTTGAGACAAAAGGGCGTGGCGTTAAGTCGACCAAAGCGTACTTACGAAAGATTATAGAAATACTTCAGGCTGCACCAAATGGCGTCCATGCTATTGGTATTTCGACCGCAGGTATTCCTGACAAAAGAGAAGCATTAGGTGAACAATTACGAAAGCTTTTCCCAGGAGTAGAAATTATTTTGCAACAGACGACACCAGTAGTTGCAACGCACACAGGTGATGATGCAATTGGCTTTAGCTACCGATTAAATTAATCGATCGATAATAGATTTTAAGTATAAAGAGAGGTTGGGACAATAAACGTTCCAACCTTTTTGTGTCGTTGTAAAATATGGTAGAATTGTTAGTTAGGTTATTATTAATCACTGACTAGAAAGGAGTCACCTGTTATGCAAAGAAAGATGTATTTATTTTTAGCCAGTTTATTTGCCTTTTTTATTGTTGGTATAGGTACAGTAAATGCAGATAATAAAGAAAAAATTAATTTAGTTGCGGTTGGTGACTCATTAACTGAAGGAGTTGGGGATACAACCAAGCAACAGGGATATACTAAGAGGACTGCAAAGAAACTTAACAAAAAGTATGATGTGGATGTTAACACGTCAAATTATGGAAAAGCTGGTGATCGTTCTGACCAAATTTTGGCACGAATCAAAGCAAATTCTCAAGCCAAAAAAAATATCAAGCAGGCCGATGCTATTGTTTTAACGGTTGGTGGTAATGATTTGCAACAGACATTATTTAAGGCAGTCTTTTCTAAATCTCAATCTGCAGTGACGAAACATGTTGAACAGGCTATGCCGGATTATACCGAACATCTGACTGAACTGACTGATTTTCTAAAAAAACAAAATAAAGATGCACCGATATATTTATTTGGTAACTATAATCCGTTATACGTTTACCTAGCAAATCGAGAAGATTTAAATGAGGACGTCAAGATATATAATGATATCAATGCAAATTTGGCGTCTGTGGATGATCGCATTTATTATGTATCCACATTTAAAACATTGACTTTCGGGCAATATAAGACGAAAGCATCTCGTGAAAAATTACGGAAATCATCTCAGAATGCTAATCGTGGTTCATTAAACAATAAAGTAGTAACCAAAACATTAACTGCTGAGAAAAATGTCGAACTAAATCGATATATAACGACACAAGATCACTACCATCCAAATAACGTAGGTTATGATAAAATGAGTACACTATTGGTTAAAAAAATGTCAGGAAATAAACAGGACTGGTTGAAGAAATAATATGAAACAAGACAATGTACGGTCTAATATAGACGAGATTGTTCGCCAATCACAAAAACGAGGTTTTTTAAAAGGTGTATTAGGTGCACTGCTAGTACTAGTTATTTTGAGTGCAGTGCTACTTTTTATTCCGCAGAATCATCAACATGTGACGGACACGCAGCCAGAAATTGGGCAGGCGTCATTTGAAGTTAGTGTGAGTCGTCAGGAGCTAAATGCTCTTGTTGAAAAATATATTAATGCTGATCCATCTTTGAGTCATCAATTTCGATTTGAAATGCAAAAGAAGGGTATGATGTTGTACGGTACGTACAAACTCTTTGGTCAATCCGTTGATTTTGGCATGCGGATGACACCAGAAGTTACTAAGAATGGTGGTATATTGCTGCATGCAAACTCAGTTGCTGTAGGACAATTGCCGTTACCTGTGAAATATGTCATGAATTACTTTGGAAAAAAGGTCGATTTACCTAATTGGCTAACATTGGATGCACAGAAAAAAACATTGTTAATTGATTTAGGAAAGGCACCAAAGGTACAGGGTGTTCGTGTAAAAGCAGTTCAAATTAATCCGGAAAAGGATAAGTTTGTATTTAAAGGAGGATTTTCAGATAAATGAGACGCCCTTTTTTTCAATGGTTAATGACCCAACGAAATCCAACAACGGCTGATGAAGTCGAAAACTTTGCGAATGCAGCCTTTTATGATACGCAGTTTCCCAAACAGTCAGATAATTTTGATTTGATTTCGAGGTATTTGGAAGAAAATGCCACCTATTTACACAGTATGTCTATATTTGATCAAGCATGGTCGATGTATCAGGCATCAGAAGAATAATTGAACGTGAAGGAGTATACAATGTCTCAAATCATACAATGGTTTCCAGGCCATATGGCCAAAGCTTTCCGTCTCATGCGTGAGAATCTAAAACATGTTGATATTGTTTTTGAGTTAGTTGACGCACGTATACCATTGTCATCACGAAACCCAGAATTAGATGAAGTTCTTGGTGAGAAACCACGTTTGTTAATTATGACGAAAACAGATTTGGCCGATCCTGAGCGTACTAGCATCTGGCGCGAATATTTTGAATCTCAAGGATTAACAGTCGTATCTTTGGATACACGAGGTAATAAAACACCACAAATGATTACAAAAGCAGCCCGCTCTGTGCTAGCAGATAAGTGGCGTAATTTGGAAGAAAAGGGTGTTCAAGATAAAGCAATTCGTGCGTTGGTAGCAGGTATACCAAATGTAGGTAAGTCTACACTGTTAAACCACTTGGTAATGAAGAATGTGGCGATAACTGGTGATCGTCCAGGTGTTACCAAAAAACTACAATGGTTAAAGACACCCACAAACCTTGAATTACTTGATACACCAGGTGTTTTATGGCCTAAATTTACTGACCAGCGGGTAGGTCAACATTTAGCAATGACTGGTGCTATTAAGGATCAGCTAATCAATTTAGATGATATTGCGTTGACGACATTAAAATTCTTTAGAGACTATCATCCCGAAGCAATTACCACACGTTATCACCTAAATGAATCAATTTGGGATGAAAAATCTGATGTCGATATTTTGCTATTGATCACTGAAAAGTTGGGCTTTAAAGATGACTATGATCGTGCATCTGAGCGGTTATTACTCGACTTACGGCGTGGTAAATTAGGACGTTATACAGTAGAACTACCAGATGATCATATCGGTGAGGTAGTCGATGGGTAAGTTAGAGACGATTTCCGAAATAAAAAATCTATTATTAAACCAGCCATCTGCCGCAGATCTGCTACGGTGGCAGTCTGATAGCCGGATTGGTGTTCAAAAGTTATTAAGTCGATGTGAAAAACAACAAGAAAAATTACTAGCACAACAACAGGCTTTTGATAATCGACTAACTTTTGAAAAAAATGCCTGGCAAAAAGGTCAGATTGTTGCTGGTATTGATGAAGTTGGTCGGGGACCATTAGCTGGCCCAGTAGTCGCAGCGGCGGTTGTGATTGATGAAACTTTTGATATGACAATCGTTCATGACTCAAAGCAACTTTCTGCCAAAACACGTGAATCACTTGATGCAGAATTACGTGAAAAGGTAGTTGATTTTGCATTTTGTGTTGTTGATGCAGCAGAGATTGATCGCTTAAATATTTATGAAGCATCCCGAGTTGCGATGCGGCAAGCGGTGGAAGGCTTGACGACCCATGTCGACAAATTATTGATTGATGCGATGACGGTCGATTTAGAAATACCCCAAGAAAAGTTAATCAAAGGTGATGATCGAAGCATTTCAATTGGAGCTGCATCTATTTTAGCTAAAAATTATCGAGATAATTTGATGAAAGATTTTGCACAACAATTTCCAGGTTATGGTTTTGAACATAATGCAGGATATGGGACAGCAGAACACTTAGCAGGATTAAATGCATTGGGAATTACACCAATTCATCGTACGACATTTGCGCCAGTTAGAAAATTTTTAAATTGATGAACAAATCACGTTGCTAATCGTCCTTTTTTAGAAAGGAGATATATTATGGCACAACGTGATTTTTTATTGTGGTTATTAATGGTTCCGGGCCTGAGTATCAAAGGACGGTATCGTATTTGGATTTATTTGCGTGACAATAAATTATTAAAATTACCATGGCAACAAATTTTAATAATTAGTAAAATGCGTCAACCGCAGCGAGATGCAGCAACTTTTTGGTTTAAACAAACCAAGTGGCAAATTGATTGGCAACGATTACGGAAGCAAACATTCATCGCAATTTGTGATGAAGAATATCCGATATATCTCTATGAATGTATTGATGCGCCCATTTGTTTATTTTACAAAGGTGATTTATCATTACTTTCACAACCATCAGTAGCTATTGTAGGCTTTAGGCAAGCAACAAAGTATGGGCAAAGTGTCTTGTCATCATGGATTCCAGATTTGGTGAGTGCTGGTCTGGTAACTGTTTCTGGACTGGCTGCCGGAATTGATGAATTAACACACCGTGAAACGCTTAAAGCAAAGGGCAAAACGATCGCGGTTATCGGAACAGGCCTTAACCAAGTTTATCCGAAGCGTTGTGAACAACTTCAGTCAATTGTTAGTCATGAGGGGCTACTATTATCGGAATATTTACCTTGGCAAGGACCAAAACGACAACATTTTCCAGCAAGAAATCGTATTATCTCGGGACTATCTCAAGTTTGCTTGGTTATTGAGGCTAAAAAAAGGTCTGGTTCACTTATTACAGCGATGCTAGCATTGGACCAAAATCGTACGGTTATGGCGCTGCCTGGTCGGGTCGATGTCCCAACTTCTAGGGGAACAAATGAATTGATTTTGGCGGGGGCAATTCCCGTTTTGTCTGTAGAACAAATCATTTTAGAATTTGCCAATTTTTACTAATTTGTTGCTTGTATCATACAATGGGTATTTGGCAAAGCTTTGCTGTATAGTGTATAGTACAATATTGTTAGGAACTTAAGCTAATGAAAATAATAAAAAATAAACTATAAGAAAAGAGGTGCACGCAATTGGCTTCACAGACAGCTGTTAAAGAAAAAAAGGCGCGTGCGGTGAAATCAACAAAAACACAAACTAAATCTCGAGCGAAGAAAAAAACGAAGCAAAAAAAGAATTTAGTGATTGTTGAATCACCTTCAAAGGCAAAAACGATTGAAAAGTATCTTGGACGCAACTACAAGGTTGTCGCTAGTATTGGTCATATTCGTGATTTGCCTAAGTCAACGATGGGGGTTGATATCGAAAATGACTATCAACCAAAGTACATTAATATACGCGGTAAAGGCGATATTATTAAATCATTAAAAAAAGAAGCCAAAGCAGCTAAACATGTTTATTTAGCATCTGACCCGGATCGAGAAGGAGAGGCAATCGCTTGGCACTTATCACATATTTTGGATCTTGATTTGGATTCTAGTGATAATCGTGTCGTATTTAATGAAATAACAAAGGATGCCGTGAAGGATGCTTTTAAACATCCAAGAAAAATTGACATGGATCTTGTTGATGCGCAACAGGCCCGTCGTATCTTAGATCGGTTAGTTGGTTATTCGTTATCACCTATTCTATGGAAGAAAGTGAAAAAAGGATTGTCAGCTGGTCGTGTGCAATCAATTGCTTTGGGACTTGTTATCAAACGAGAGCAAGAAATACAAGCGTTTGAACCCGATGAATATTGGTCACTAGACACAATGTTCAAAAAGAGCCGGACGAAATTTAAAGCTGCATTTTATGGCCTGGAAGGTAAAAAGACGTCCTTGCCTGATAATGACGCTGTTCAAGACGTTTTAAAAAAGATGGATCACACAGCGCCATTTAATGTGACTAATGTTGTGACGAAGGATCGTAAGCGTAATCCACAGCCACCATTTACAACTTCAACTATGCAACAAGCAGCGAATACGCAGTTAAACTTTAAAACTCGTAAAACGATGATGGCGGCCCAACAGTTATATGAAGGTATCAATCTAGGCGGTAAAAACGGTACGGTTGGATTGATAACATATATGCGTACGGATTCGGTTCGTTTGTCTGATACTGCTAAGACAGAGGCATCAACGTTTATTAATGATGAATACGGATCGGAGTATGCGGCTGTAAAACCAGAAGAAGGTAAACAACAGGAAGGGGCACAAGATGCCCATGAGGCCATTCGACCAACCTCAGTATTCCGAACGCCAGCATCTATTAAAGATAAGTTAACGAATGAGCAGTTTAAACTATATCAATTAATTTGGTCACGCTTTGTTGCTAGTCAAATGACCCCAGAAATTTTAGCAACCATGGCAGTAACCATTGAACAAAATGGGGTGACTTTCCGTGCAAACGGGTCACAAACAAAGTTTGCGGGATTTACAAAGGCTTACCCAGCGGCAAAGAATAAAGATAACAAGCTACCTAGCTTGGCAACTGGTGACGTTGTTGATATGGTATCAATGTCACCCGAGCAACATTTTACGCAACCACCTGCTCGATATACCGAGGCAACCTTGGTGAGAGCATTAGAAGAAAATGGGGTCGGTCGTCCGTCAACTTACGCAGCTACGATTGAGACCATTCAACGTCGTGCGTATGTTCGACTGGATACAAAAAAGTTTGTACCAACCGAATTAGGGGAGCTTGTCCAAAATACGGTGCAGGAATTCTTCCCAGATGTTACGAATATCAAATTTACTGCCAAAGTGGAGACTGACTTAGACAATGTTGAAGCTGGCCAAAAATATTGGGTTAAGGTTGTTGATGATTTCTTCACACCATTTTCAAAAGAGCTAGAGACAGCTGAAAAAGAAATGGAAAAGATTGTCCTAAAAGACGAATTAGCGGGGTTTGACTGTGATATTTGTGGTGCACCAATGCTTAAAAAATTAGGCCGATATGGTAAGTTCTATGCTTGCTCACGGTTCCCAGATTGCCGCAATACGCAAACGATTGTTGAAGAAATTGGCTTACTTTGCCCTAAATGTAAAACGGGACAAATCGTTGAACGTAAAACAAAGCGTGGTCGTAAGTTTTATGGTTGTTCACGTTATCCAGAGTGTGATTTTGTGTCATGGGAAAAGCCAACTGAGAAAACGTTACCAGATGGTACAACGCCTAAAGATGAGACTGATGACGATAACAAAAATCAAGAAAATACGGAAGAAACATCAAAGTCTTCGAAGTGATGAGTGTATTTAGGAAAGGTTGAGTTATGACAGTAAGTGAAGCTGAAAATGAAAAGCAACTTTTTTTAGACTATCTCCGTATTGAGAGACAATATTCGGATGACACACAAAAAGCTTATCAAGGGGATATTTCAGAGTTTCTGACCTTTTTATCTCGGACGCAATCTACTAAAGAGATTGTTTTAGCAGATATTACATCGTTTGATGTACGGGTGTTTTTATCCGAACTATACGAAAAAGGCGATGAGTCACGGACCATTGCTCGGAAAGTTAGTTCTTTACGTAGTTTTTACCGATTTTTAGTTAATAATGAGTTAGTGAACGACAATCCCTTTGTAGGTATCATTTTAAAGAAGCCAGGCCAGCATCTACCACGTTATTTTTATCAGAAGGAATTAAATAGCATGTTTGATGTGGTGGCTAAGGACAAGTCCGCACTTGGACTTAGAAATCAATTGTTACTAGAAATGCTTTACGGCACAGGGGCTCGTGTTTCAGAAATCGCCAATATGACCTTGCAGAACGTTGATAGTAAGGCGCGTGTTGCGACAATTACTGGAAAAGGTAACAAGACACGTATTGTACCATTTGGGCGTTATGCGGCTGATGCCTTAGCAACTTACTTAGAGGCGGGTAGACCTGTATTAGCAAGTAAGCAGGATGAACCTTCTAATAAATTATTCTTGAATCAACGTGGGGCACCAGTCACTACGGCAGGGATTGAGTATATTTTGAAACAAATTGGTAAAAAAGCAGGTTTGACCCAAGAGGTGACTGCCCACATGTTTAGACATACATTTGCGACCGATCTGTTAAACAATCAGGCTGATTTAAGAACCGTACAACAGTTGTTAGGACATAGCAGTTTAAGCACGACCCAAATTTATACACACGTAACAACGGAAAATTTGCAGAAAAGTTATCGTAATTTTTTTCCAAGAGCTTCAGACTAGCATACAATAAAATTGGTAAAGACCAATTTTATTTGCTATTATTATGGTAGTATCTAGTTATTTTGGAGGGGTTATGTCAGTTAAACTTGAAAATGAAAATATAATTGTTAAGATATCGGAAATGGGTGCGGAACTTACAAGTGTTACGAGACGTGACACCGGTCTGGAATATATGTGGACGGCAGACCCAAATTTTTGGGGTCGCCATGCGCCTAATTTGTTTCCAATTGTTGGTCGTCTAAAAGGGGATCGCTATAAATACCGTGATAAGACCTATTTTATGACACAACATGGTTTTGCCCGTGATAATGAATTTGATTTGGTAGAGAAAACTAGTACAATGGCTAGGCTTCGCTTAGTAGATTCAGAAGAAACACAATCAATCTATCCATTCCATTTTCAGTTTGATATTATTTATCGATTGACTGATCAAGATATGTTGGGAATCACTTACGTTGTTACCAATACTGATACGCATGACATTTATTTCTCTGTTGGTGGTCACCCGGGTTTCCGTGTCCCACTTGAAGAAGGGGAGAAATTTACCGACTATTATGTCAATGTCGATCCAACTCGTAAATATTCACGCTCAAAGTTAGTCGGACCATATCTAGATAATAATTTAGACACGACGTTTAATTCGGACATTCCTTTACGTTTACGTTATGATGATTATAAAAATGATGCTATTATCTTACGACTAGATAGCAACCCTGTATCAGTTGTCTTGGCTAAGCTACATGAGTCTCACGGAATCACCATGCACGTACAGGATGCAAAGTATTTGGGTATTTGGACACCTTATGGTAAAGATGCGCCCTTTGTCTGCTTAGAGCCTTGGTGGGGAATCGCTGATACTGTCGATGCTGATGGCATTATCAATCATAAGTATGCAATTAATAATTTAGCGCCAGCACAAACATTTACTGGTTCATACTCACTATCCTTCTTTTAAAATTAAAAAGATAATAAATAAAAAAACTCTCTCAGAGTAAGTTAGATGTAGATAAACTGGAAAAGTTATCGCCACTAACATTCTGAGAGAGTTTTATTTATTATTTTTTTGATAACCAATAGCCCAGTCCAAATGGGACCTTTGATTCAGTACCATTAAAAATTCGCTTAATATTACCACGGTGTCGGTAAAAGACGAATATGGTTAGTATGAGGGCAATCGTTGTTAATAACCAATCATGCAACCAAAATGCTGATAGTAAGGTAACGATAGTAAAGCCAAGCATTGAACCAATTGAGACCATACTAGTAAGCAAAATGGATGAAATAAAGGCAATGACGGCAGCTAGGAACATAGAAGGACTATATAGTAACAAGACACCAACAGAGGTGGCAACTGCTTTACCACCTTTAAAGCCAATCCACATAGAAAATGTATGACCTAAGATAGCACCTAAACCGATAACCATGAAAGCCCATTGGGGTGTTGGCCCCCAGATACTGGCCATCAAAGCACCTAGTATTCCCTTGCATAAGTCGATAATTAAGACGATTGTGCCGGGTATTGGACCTAATGTTCTAAAGGTATTAGTGGTACCAATATTTCCCGAACCTAATTCTAATATATTCTTCTTATAAAAGATCTTTCCAATCCAATATCCTGTTGGAATAGACCCAAATAAGTAAGCCAAAATAAAACTAATAATAAAATGAAAAATCGTCACAACGATATCTCCTTAAATGTATTTTAATAATTGCATGGTTCTATTGAATTACAGAACGATATCTATTCTAGCATGTTTCTAAAGGTTGAGACTTTAAATTTTTTTAATAGTATTGCGTCAGAGGTTAGTTTTGAGCTATTATGAAATCTGAAACGTATTAAATTGCAAGTTAAATTATATGAAAGGGAAACGTCCATGGCAAAGAAAAATGATTATTCGGATGATTCCATTACAGTTTTAGAAGGACTCGAGGCAGTTCGTAAACGACCGGGGATGTATATTGGATCAACAGATGGAAAAGGTCTCCATCATTTAGTGTATGAGATTTTTGATAATGCTGTTGATGAGGCATTGGCCGGTTACGGTGATGAAATCAATGTAACCATTCATGAAAATAACGCCATTACAGTGGTAGATCATGGTCGTGGTATGCCCGTGGGCATGCATTCATCTGGTAAACCAACACCAGAGGTTATTTTGACAGTTTTGCATGCTGGTGGAAAATTTGGCCAGGGTGGTTATAAGACGTCAGGAGGCCTACATGGTGTTGGCTCTTCGGTTGTTAATGCACTATCTAGTGACTTAGTTGTTACGATTGTACGAGATGGTGTGAAGTATCAGGAGCATTTTATAAACGGTGGTCATCCTGATGGCACATTAAAGAAGATTGGTAAAACAAAGGAAGCTTCTGGGACGACGATTACTTTTAAACCAGATCCTCAAGTTTTTTCAACAACGATTTATAATTTTAATACGTTGGCCGAAAGATTACGTGAGTCGGCATTTCTGCTTAGTGATGTCAAAATCACCTTAACTGATGAACGGTCAGGGCAAGAACAAACCGAAACGTATCATTTTCCGGAAGGGATTAAGGCTTTTGTCACTTATTTGAACGAAGATAAGGATACTTTAGGTGACATCATGTATTTTGATGGCACTGCGCAAGGAGTTGAAGTCGAAGTATCCGCACAATATAATGACGGTTTTTCGGAAACGATGATGTCTTTCGTTAACAATGTGCGAACGCCAGATGGTGGTACCCACGAAGCGGGTTTGAGAGCAGCCTGGACTAAAGCATTTAATGACTATGCTCGACGCGTAAACCTGCTAAAAGATAAGGACAAGAATCTTGAGGGCTCGGATGTTCGCGAAGGATTGTCAGCGGTTATTTCATTGCGAATTCCAGAAAATATTCTTCAGTTTGAAGGTCAAACAAAGGAGAAACTAGGAACACCTGAGGCCAGGACAATTGTTGATAACATTATCACTGAGCAACTTGGTTTCTATTTAATGGAAAATGGTGAATTTTCTCAGAACTTAATTCGCAAGTCTCTTCGTGCTAGGGAAGCGCGTGAGGCAGCCAGAAAGGCCCGGGATGAGGCTCGTTCTGGTAAAAAGAAAGGTAAAAGTGAACGCCTATTATCTGGAAAATTAACGCCTGCCCAATCGAAAAATGCTAATAAAAATGAACTTTTCTTGGTGGAGGGTGATTCCGCTGGTGGTTCTGCTAAACAAGGTCGTAATCGTAAATTCCAAGCAATCTTACCTTTACGTGGTAAAGTGTTGAATACTGAAAAGGCCAAATTGCCCGATATTATGAAGAATGAAGAGATATCGACAATTATTTATACCATTGGTGCTGGTGTTGGACCTGAGTTTAAAGTAGCCGATGCAAATTACGATAAAATTATTATTATGACCGATGCGGACGATGATGGGGCCCATATTCAAACGCTGTTACTGACTTTCTTTTATAAGTATATGCGTCCATTAATTGATGAGGGTAAAGTTTATATTGCTTTGCCACCGTTGTACATGTTACGTAAAGGTAAGGGCAAACAACAACAAATTGAGTATGCCTGGACCGATGATCAACTAGTTGAAGCTGAAGAAGAAATTGGTCGAGGATACACATTACAACGCTTTAAGGGGCTTGGTGAGATGAATGCTGAGCAACTTTGGGCGACAACAATGGACCCAACACAGCGTACCTTGATTCGGGTTAAAGTTGACGATGCAATGCTAGCTGAAAAACGGGTTACCACGTTGATGGGTGACAAGGTTGAACCTCGTCGTAAATGGATTGAAAGTAATGTTGCCTTTAACTTAGTCGAAGAGGGTGATACCCTCCTTGAGGAGGCGGTTCAAAATGAAGAGCTCAGTTCACAAAGTAAAGAATTTGTCACGCCAATTATTGAAAGTTGGCAAGATAAAAAGGAGTAAGATTGAATGGTAGAAATTGGCAATATTCAAGAATTAAGTCTTGAGGCGGTTATGGGTGACCGCTTTGGGCGTTATTCGAAGTACATCATTCAAGAGCGTGCATTACCAGATATTCGTGATGGGTTGAAGCCCGTACAACGCCGTATTTTGTACGCCATGAATAAGGATGGTAATACTTTTGATAAACAATTCCGTAAATCTGCAAAATCAGTTGGAAATGTTATGGGTAACTTCCATCCACACGGTGACTCTTCAATTTATGAAGCACTCGTACGCATGTCTCAGGACTGGAAATTACGGGCACCTCTCGTTGAAATGCATGGAAACAATGGATCAATCGATAATGATCCACCAGCAGCTATGCGTTATACAGAGGCACGTTTGTCGAAATTAGCTGGTGAAATGTTACGTGATTTGGAAAAAGATACTGTTGATATGGTATTGAACTTTGACGATACTGAATATGAACCAACAGTCTTACCAGCACATTTTCCTAACCTGTTAGTAAACGGAGCAACTGGCATTTCTGCCGGCTATGCAACAGATATCCCACCTCATAACCTAGGTGAAGTAATTGATGCATTGATTTATCTATTGGCACATCCAAAAGCGAGTTTAGAAGATTTGATGGGCTTTGTTCAGGGACCTGATTTCCCCACTGGGGGGATTATAGAAGGTGTGGATGGAATTAAATCCGCCTATAAAAATGGTCGTGGTCGCATTGTTGTCCGCTCAAAAACTGAAATCGTTAGTTTAAAGGGTGGTAAATCACAAATTCAAGTTAGCGAGATTCCGTATGAAGTCAACAAAGCAAACTTAGTTAAAAAGATTGATGAGTTGCGCTTAAATAAAGATGTATCAGGAATCGTTGAAGTTCGTGATGAATCTGATCGTGATGGGTTATCAATTGCTATTGAATTAAGTAAAGATGCAAATGCCCAAGGTATTTTAGCTTATTTGTTAAAGAAAACTGATTTGCAAGTTACTTATAATTTTAATATGGTAGCGATTCATGATCTACGTCCAGAACGAGTGGGACTAAAAACCGCTTTACAGGCATTTTTAGACCATCAAGTTGAAATTATTACTAAGCGAACAGAGTATGATTTACGTAAAGCGAAGGAACGTCAACATATTGTTACTGGTTTAATCAAAGCACTGTCAATCCTTGATGAAGTGATTGCAACGATTCGTAGTTCGGAAAATCGTAAAAGTGCTAAGCAGAATTTAGTTGATCAATATGATTTTTCTCTCGAGCAGGCGGAAGCAATCGTTACTTTGCAATTGTATCGATTAACGAATACTGATGTGACACAATTACAAGCAGAATTTGAAGAATTATCTAACCAAATCATGCACTTTAATGCTATTTTGTCAGAACCTAAAGTATTACGCCAAGAATTGCGTCAAGAACTAAAGACCATTAAAAAGAATTATAGTACACCGCGACTAACAGCTATTGAAACAGATGTTCAAGAATTGAAGTATGATTCGACTGTGACCGTTGCTGACGAAGATGTTGCCGTGCTTGTATCGAAAATGGGATATGTTAAGCGCTCATCATTGCGTTCGTATAAAGCGTCAGGAGATGAAAACGGGCTGCGTGATGATGATCAGACGTTATTTGTCGATCGTGTCAATACGCTACAACATATGTTTATCTTTACTAACAAGGGACATGTTATTTATCGCCCTATTCACGAGTTACCTGAATTCAAGTGGAAAGAACCTGGTGAACATTTATCACAATCAATAAGTGGTTTTGTTGCTGATGAGGAGATTATCCGTGTTGAGGTTGTGGACGATATTAATTCATTAGAAGGTACTTGGCTAAGTGCGACAAACGATGGTTATATTAAACAATTTAGTTTTGAAGATTTAACGCCTCGAAGTACGTACAAAAAGCGAAGTACCGTCTATATGAAGTTGAAGGCTGATGATGCAGTCATAGTTGGTCTGGAGTATCTACCTGTAGGAGCAACAAGTAATCGTACTGTCGTCCTAACAACAAGACATGCAGTTGGCTTGCGTTATGATGTCAATGAAGTACCAACGTCTGGTAATCGTACGGCAGGTGTAAAGGCAATGAACCTAGCTGCTGATGATATCATCGTTGGTATGGCAACGGTAACGGCAAAGCAAGCATTGGCTATCATTACGCACCGGGGTGCCTTTAAATGGATGTCAGTTGATGAAATACCCGTGACGAGTCGTGCTCGCAAAGGGGTTGCTATCATGAGGGAGTTAAAGAAGGATTCCCATGAAATCGTGGCAACTATCATTGTTGATCAGCAGGCACCAGCACCATTATCGATTTTTACGAGCCGTGGCAAACAGTTTGACGTGTCACCTAAGGATCACGGTTTGAGTCAACGATACAGTAATGGTAGTTTTATTATTGATGTTGCAACTGATGGACAACCCGTAAGTATCCGTTTATATGATGAAACAAAAGTAGAAAATTAAAGTTTTCTGGATGTTTCATCATTAAAAATGGTGTATTATTAATAATAATGATAAAGAAATAATGAATTGGAGAATTATCTGATGACTAAGACGTTGGTTTTTGGACACCAAAATCCTGATACAGACACAATTGCATCTGCTGTTTCTGCAGCTTACTTTTTAAATAAAGCTTATCAAGTTGATACAGAAGCTGCTGCTTTGGGAACACCCAATGCAGAGACTGAATATGCATTAAACTATTTTAAATTAGAAGCACCTCGTGTTATTGAGCAAGCCGACACAGAAGAAGTCGTTTTGGTTGACCACAATGAGGCAAGCCAATCAGTTGCTAATTTAGCTGATGTTACCGTAGCTGGTGTATATGATCACCACAAGATCAATTTCACTTCAGCTGCCCCATTATGGTTCATTAATAAGCCATTAGGTTCAGTTGCCACTTTGCTTTATTATGAATACAAAGACGCTGGTATTGAAATTCCAGCCAAGATTGCTGGTTTAATGCTTTCAGCAATTATTTCTGACACGCTTTTGCTAAAGAGCCCAACGACAACATCTGCCGATAAGCCAGCATTAGAAGGACTAGCCAAGATTGCTGGTTTGGACGATTATGAGGCTTATGGTTTGGAAATGTTGAAGGCCGGAACGGATCTATCAACTAAGTCAGCAAAGGACTTAATTGATGGGGATGCTAAGTCATTTGAGCTAGCTGGACAAACTGTACGTATTGGTCAAGTTAACACAGTGGATGTTAATGATGTGTTTGCTCGCCGCGATGAAATCGCAGCTGCAATTGAAACTGAATTAGCAGAAGATGGTTATAGCACATTTGTATTCGTTGTTACTAATATCTTGGATTCAGACTCAGACATTCTTGTTTTGGGTGAAAACCAAGACAAGGTAGCAGCTGCATTTGGGGTAACATTAACCGACGGTCGTGCATCATTACCAGGTGTTGTTTCACGTAAGAAGCAGGTTGTGCCACCATTAACAACAGCCTTTGAAGGATAATAAAAAAGAATTGCTGAATAACAAATTTCTACTAGTTAGGAATTTGAATCAGCAATTCTTTTTTGTATATTTTTAACTGAACACTCATTCATAAAAAAGATTATAGACATTTTGTACGCTTAATTCGTTACCAACAAAGTAAAGTGTGTCATCTTTTTCTATTTTGGCGTATGGACCAGGTGATAGTGTCAAGCGGTTTTCATGGAGAATACCAACTAGAGTTGTACCAGTTTGATGCCAAAAGTTTAATTCACTAACAGTTTTATCAAACATTGGCGAATCATTGTTTAACTTTAATTCATAAGGCCTAAATGGATTGTGCTCTTTATAATATTGGGTTTGTTCAATAAAGGCATTTAGTGATTGTGTTAGGGTTTCTAATCCTGCCTCTTGATTCGCAATTTGCTTAACCAAATCAGTCTGTAAGTTTTGTAGGTTTTGTGCATCGCTTTCTGAATTAATAAATTCTTGTGCTTTTTCGCGAGAAATGATGATAGCACCACTGCCATGATGGGTTTCGACAATACCTAAATCTTCTAAAATACTAATTGACCGACGAGCAGTTTCTGAAGATACGCCATAATTAGTTGCGAGTGTTGATCGCGCATGAATTTTTTTACCGACTTGTAGTTGACCATTACTAATCTGTTCAGCAATTCGTAAAGCGATTCTTCGATAGCGAGGTTGCTTAATGGTTGGCATAAAATCCTCCTAAAATTAGTCATATACTTACAGAATACCATATAATGCGCTAAACGTCCGCTTTTAGCAATTAAAAAAATAATTGGTACGGTTGTTTAATTAAATAATAGCACAATAACCTTAACATTTGCATAACATTGGTATAGATGGTATAATTTGACCAAAGTGACAACCTTATGTTTAAAATAGAATTGTCACTTAGCGAGAGCAGTATGTCTTTCGAACAAGTAGGAGGAGAAAATATATGTCAAAGGTAAAAATTGAACACCTGACTAAGGTTTTCGGAAAGCGTGTTAAGCCAGCACTACAGTTGGTTGAACAACATGAATCAAAGACTGAAATCTTAAAGAAGACAGGATCAACTGTTGGTGTATATGACGCTAACTTATCTGTCGAAGAGGGTGAAATCTTTGTTATCATGGGACTTTCTGGTTCAGGTAAATCAACGTTGATTCGACTATTGAATCGGTTAATTGAACCAACATCAGGTCATATTTATATTGACGACGAAGATGTTTCGGGACTCAATAAGGAAAAATTGCTTGATGTTCGACGGAAAAAAATGAGCATGGTTTTCCAAAGTTTTGGATTATTTCCACACCGCACTATTTTACAAAATACCGAATATGGTCTTGAAGTAAAGGGTGTACCTAAGTCTGAAAGACGTGAAAAAGCTGAAAAGGCATTAGATAATGCCGATTTGTTAGCGTTTAAGGATCAATATCCAAGTCAGTTATCTGGAGGTATGCAACAGCGTGTTGGGTTAGCGCGTGCATTGGCCAACGATCCGGAAATACTACTAATGGATGAGGCCTTCTCAGCCTTAGATCCATTGATTCGTCGTGATATGCAAGATGAGTTATTAGATTTGCAAGAGCAATACCAAAAGACGATTATCTTTATTTCCCACGACTTGAATGAGGCTCTTCGTATTGGTGATCGTATCGCTATTATGAAGGACGGGGAAGTTGTTCAAGTAGGTACTGGAGAAGAAATCGTTACGCAACCTGCTAACGATTATGTTCGTGCCTTCGTTGAAGATGTTGATCGTTCAAAGGTTTTGACGGCTGAAAACATCATGATCAATCCATTCTTCACTAATATTGAAGTTGATGGACCTAACGTTGCATTGAAGAAGATGCGTACTGAAGAGGTTTCAGGATTGATTGCTGTTGATCGTCGCCGTCAATTCCAGGGTTACATTACCAGTGAGGATGCTATCCGGGCACGTACAGAAGGATTAAAGTTAGCAGATGTTGCTAAGCAGATTCCAACTGTTGAGCCAGATATGTTAGTCATGGATATTATGCCACTGATTTATGACTCACCAACGCCATTGGCTGTTGTTGAGAATGGTCGTTTACGTGGTATCTTAATTCGTGGTCGTGTGCTTGAAGCCTTGGCTGCAAATGGGCAATCAGATGAAGCTGAAGCTGTTGAAGCTGAGATCGAAAAGAAACATGCTGAATCCGAGTCAAAGCAAGTAGACGCAAAGGAGGAAGTATAAAATGTTTGTTCTAGCAGATTTATTTCCTAAGTTGCCTTTAGGTCCTTGGGTTGACTCAGGAATTGATTGGCTAACGGATCATCTGAGTGGTCTGTTCGATGCTATTCAAAGCGGTGGAAATGTTGTGATGGATACAATGACTGGTGCGCTATCAGCAATTCCAGTTTGGCTATTCATTATTGGTGTGACAATCTTTTCAATCTTGATGTTTGGTAAGAAGTGGGGAGTGCCATTCTTTACATTCATCGGTTTGTTGATTGTTGAAAATCAAGGTCTCTGGTCAGACTTGATGAGTACGTTTACCTTGGTTATTATTTCTAGTTTGATATCAGTTATTATTGGTGTCCCACTTGGAATTTGGATGGCTAAGAATGAAACGGTTAATAAAATCATTCAGCCAATCTTAGACTTTATGCAAACAATGCCCGCCTTTGTTTATTTGATTCCGGCGGTTGCATTCTTTGGTATCGGAGTTGTTCCTGGTGTATTTGCGTCAGTTATCTTCGCATTGCCACCAACAGTTCGTATGTCAAACTTGGGTATCCGTCAAGTACCTAATGACTTAGTTGAAGCAGCTGATTCATTTGGATCAACTGGAAAGCAAAAGTTATTTAAGGTCGAGTTACCACTTGCACAAGGAACTATCTTCTCTGGAATTAACCAAACGTTGATGCTAGCACTTTCAATGGTTGTTATCGCGTCAATGATCGGTGCACCAGGACTAGGACGTGGTGTTCTATCAGCCGTACAAAACGCTGATATTGGTAAAGGATTTGTTAATGGGTTCTCATTAGTTGTTTTGGCAATTATTATTGATCGCTTTACACAAAAACTTAACCGTACACCTGCAGATAAGGCCGCAGCGGAACCAGCCAAGCATCACTGGAAGGGTTGGACTGCCCTTGCCGTAGTGGTCGCTATGATTGGTGGTGGTGTGGTTACATCATTAACTTCTGGTAATTCACAGAAGGAATCAGTCAAGTTGGTTTATGTGCAATGGGATTCAGAGGTTGCATCAAGCAATGTCTTGGCCCAAGCAATGCGTCAACATGGTTATGAAGTTGATTTGACACCACTTGATAATTCGATCATGTGGCAATCAGTTGCTAATGGTCAAGCTGATGCCTCTGTATCTGCTTGGTTACCAACAACTCACGGTGCGCAATATAAGAAATATAAGAATGACATTGATATAGTTGGTACTAACTTGAAGGGTGCAAAAACTGGATTAGTTGTACCAAAGTATATGGATGTTGATTCAATTGCTGATTTGCAAGATCAAGCCGGTAAGAAGATTACAGCTATTGAGCCAGGAGCTGGTGTTACTAAGGGTGCTGAAAAAGCACTTAAGGATTACGGCATCGGTGATCAAGGTTGGCAAGTTACGCCTTCATCATCTGGTGCAATGACTGTTGCCTTAGGTAAAGCAATTAAAGCAAAGCAAGATATTGTTGTTACTGGTTGGGAACCACACTGGATGTTCCAAAAGTATGATTTGAAGTACTTGAAGGATTCAAAGCAATCATTCGGTAGTACCGAATCATTAAAGACAATGACTCGTAAAGATTTGAAGCAGGACAAGCCTGATGCATACAAGGTTCTAAAGAACTTTAAGTGGACCAAGGAAGACATGGGTGAAGTTATGCTTGATATCGAAAATGGTAAGTCAGCCAAGAAGGCTGCAAACACTTGGATTAAGAATAACCAATCACAGGTTGATTCTTGGTTCAAGTAAGGGAGAAAATATAGTATATGTTGACCGAACAAATTGAAGATGCCTGTATTTATTTCATAGTCATCGTATTAGCGCTTGTTGTTAGTGTGACGATTATGGCAGACAAATCGTTATTTGCTCAAATCATGCTGATGCTGGGTACAATTACTGGTACAGTCATGTTAGTAAAGCAGTGGCGAAACAATTGATGAGGTTGTAACCATGGTGATTTATAGTCACCATGGTTTTTTTATGGCCTAAATTTGAATTTTTATGGCTCTGTGTCAAATAGCGTGAAAAACAGTAAAATCGATTAATTAGGTTTGTGAAAAGCGACTGTGAATCTGACAGATTATGTCAGATTCATGGTCGTTTTTTGTGTTAATAAGTTCATGAAGTTTACTTTAATTTGGTGACGATTAAATAGTTGTAGACGAATTCTGAAAAAGTAATTATGTGGGTTACCATAGCCGTAGGCCGTCCGGCCAATCTGTTTAATACGACGATTTGTTCCTTCAATACGTCCATTGGAAGCAGGATTTGAAAAGGCATTCTTAATACCTTTATAGTTTTTCTTGTAGCTTAAAATAACCTGATCCATTGCAGAATGGTTTGGTTTATACTGAGCTACAATTGCGGAGAAGTCATCAAAGGAATGATTCTGCTGGGATGTTAATATTGCTTGATAAACTTCATAAGCTTGCTTAAAGTGATGCGATAAACCAAACACTAGTTGTAAAGCATCCTGAGGGTACATGTATTCATTAATGCCTTTGAACCAACGAGTTTGGTTTAAATCCAGTTTGGTAAGGTTGGTAATGAAGAACTGCCAATTTGATTTCAGTAATTTGTAAACACGACTGTGTTTATTGTTAATGGCTCGTTGGATAGTGATTCTTGTAGATTGCACAGCTTTCATTGCCAGTTGAATAATGTGGAAACGATCAATAATTATTTGAGCATTGGGAAACATCTGTCTTAGAGGAGTACTATAGTTAGCGTTCATGTCTGTGACAACGTACTCTACTCGTTGTCGATTAGTTAAAGCATAATTCGACAAGTACTTTCGGATATTTGTGCTTGTTCTATTTGGGAAAAGCTCAATTAGTTCACTAGTACGACCATCGATCATTTCAAAACTATATTGATACTTAGCGTAATGAAATTCATCAACACAAATAACCGTTGGTAATTTTTTAGTGTAATTTGTTTGGTAGGCCTTGGCTGCGTGATGCATTAACTGATTCACTTTACTTGTTGATAAATGTAAAATATAGGCAATATTTTTTTCGGAAATATCACGTTTAGCCAAATCAATGATTTGGTGTAGTAAGGGTCGTGAGATTGATGACCTTTCCATAAAATCTGGTGATTGTGCAACAAAGGTACTCCGGCAACGACGACATTGGTAACGTTGTTTCGTTAAATATAAAATTTGTTGATAACCATTAGTGGTAGGTAATTTATACTTAGCGCTATCAGTACCCGATAAGTATAAATGATCAGTTAAACTAAAACCGCATTGTGGGCAGTATTCAGGAGGAGTAGCTAGACTGGCTTTATATAGTAAAACTAAATGATGATAATGCCCGTAAGGGACTAACTCATTGAAATTACCATCTTCAGAAATTATAAATTTAATATTTTTGTCTGTTAAACCAACTGAATTTAGGATAGAATCATTAATGGACATCAATAAATACCTCGTATCTGTTTTTTTCGTCGATTACATTTTACGCCGGTATCTTATTGGTGTCTTTTTGTTTGTGAAAAAGGCGAAATAAAAAGCGTGAAATTTTTAGTTTCACGCTAGAAAGTATAGAGCCATTTTTATTGACTTTATTGTGAAATAAGTTACAATATTAATTGTGAAACGTGTAACTAATAACTACCGTTAAATGATTTATTTAGCTTATAAATATTAATTTAACAGTGTTTTTAATTTGTGAATAGAATATTTTTTAATTAGCAAGTGTCATATGAGAGGAATTTTGGTGAAGTTATCATGAAAGTTGCAATTATTGGTAGTACTCATGCAGGTACATTTTCAGCGATTCAAGTTAAACAACAACATCCAGATGCTGAAGTAACGGTATTCGAACAACATACAACCGTCTCGTTTTTATCATGTGGTATCGCATTGTGGTTGGGTGACCATGTTTCTGACGAACAACGTATGTTCTATGAAACACCAGCGACGATGACAGATAAAGGTATCATTATGAAGATGCAACATGAAGTGGTTGCCGCGAACCTAGCTGAAAAATCTGTGCAGGTTAAAGACTTATTAACTGGAGAAATATCTTCAGAAATATTTGACAAAATTGTTATCACGACTGGATCAAAACCGTTACTTCCTAAGATTAGTGGCATCGACAGTGACCGTATCTATATGGTTAAGTCATGGGAAGATGCTCAGAAAATAAAAGCTGTTGCTAGTGATGTAAAACGTGCGATTGTGATTGGTGCTGGCTATATTGGTGCTGAAATTGCCGAGCAGTTTTCGGTGACAGACAAACAGGTGACTTTAGTTGATGGCTTTGACCGTGTATTGCCGAAAAACTTTAGCCCAGTCATTTCAAATCGTTTGGCGCAATCATTTCAAGAACATGGTGTGAAGCTGGCTCTCAATCAGATGGTGACCTCATTCGAGGATTTGCCTGATGGCGGCATTCGAGTCAATACGGATAAAGGTAGTTATGAAGCTGATATTGCTGTCTTAGGGATTGGATTTTTGCCTAATACACAGTTGTTTGCCGGGCAGATTGATATGCTTGATAATGGGGCTATCATTACTAACAAATATATGGAAACCAGCATGCCTGATGTTTATGCTGCTGGAGATGCAACGACTGTTTATTACAATCCAACACACGAATATGATTACTTACCACTAGCTACAAATGCGATTCGTCAAGGCATGTTAGTTGGTAAGAATATTGATGGTCATCATTTACCTTATAGTGGTACTCAGGGTACGTCAGCCGTTGAATTATATGGATTTGCCATGTCAGCAACTGGTTTGAATAAGGCAACTGCAGAACAACGTGGTTTGGAAGTTGAGGAAACAATCTACGAAGAGAATTATCGGCCTGAATTTATGCTATCAACCACACCAGTATTATCAACCTTAACTTGGGAAAAGAAAACACGGCGTATCGTTGGTGCAGCGTTTATGTCAAAACATGATATTTCCCAAGCTGCTAACGTTGTTTCTTTGGCAATTCAAAATAATATGACGATTGATGATTTGGCAATGGCTGACTTCTTTTTCCAACCTAATTTTACACAACCGATAAATTTTGTTGGTGCAACAGCTTTGCAAGCCGTCAATGATAGTGATGATTAGCGTAAGATTTATAAAACCTATTGACTTAAAAATTAGAATCATCTAATATATATTTCATACGTAAAACATTTTTAAACAAGTTGATCAGGGAAGTACATGATAATCCGATGTATAGAGAGCTGCAGTTAGCTGAAAAGCAGTCTGAGGAAGATGATGGAAAATGGCCTGTGATTGGGTATTATAAATGGCAAGTTCATGAATAGTACACGGGATGGTCTTCGTTATTAGACACACGTATAAGCAATGCATCATTTCGCACCCTGCTTGCACGTTCAGAGTTTTTATTGAGTAATCATTAGAAAAAATTAGAATGGTAACACGAGTAGTCGTTTCTAGGTTTAGATCCTAGGAACGACTTTTTTTATGGAGGAAAATATGAATAAAAGAAAAATACGGCTTGTATCGACAATTATAGGTGCATTGAGTGTATCTGTGTTGGTGACGAATACAGTTGGCCCAGAAGTCTCAGCAAATAGTAAGGCTAAGACTGTCACAGTTGGACTTGTGGGGGATTCTGATCGACAACTCTGGGAGTATGTTAAAAAAGATGCGGCTAAGAAATATAATATTAATGTCAAATTAAAGGTATTTACTGACTATGTAAAACCTAATCAAGCCTTGGTAGATAAATCAATTGATTTAAATGCCATGCAAACAATTGATTATTTTAAAGAACAGAATAAACACTTGGGTAAAAAATTGGTGCCAATTGGTAAAACTTATGTGACACCAATTAGGATTTATTCCGAAAAATACAAAAACTTAGATGATTTACCTAAAAATGCAACCATTATTGTACCAAATGATGGTTCTAACGAAAAAAGAGCATTAGATGTTCTAGAGTCTGCAAAATTGATCAAATACAATCATGATAAGAAAGTCCCTGGTGTTAAGGACATTACCACCAATAAGAAGAATTTTAAGGTAAAAGAAGTGAATTCTGAACAAACAGCATCGGCGTTAAAGGGGGTCGATGCTGGGGTAGTCAATACGAATTATGCATTGGATGCAAAGTTAGATATTGATAAAGCGTTGTATACAGAACCAATTAATAAGGCAAACAAGGGTTATATCAATATTATTGTTTCACGAAAAGATAAACAGAATAAAAAGATATACCGTCAAGTTGTAAAAACTTATCAAACAGATAAGACGAAAGCACATATGAAAGATTTATATGGTTCGGCTGAAAAGGCAGCTTGGGACATTAAACTAAAATAAGGAGATATGATTATGGTTGAAGAGACAGCAATTTTTGCAGGGGGATGTTTTTGGTGCATGGTTGAACCATTCGAAACGCTTCCTGGTATTTTAAAAGTTCGTTCAGGATATACGGGTGGATTTGTAGATAATCCAACTTACGAACAAGTAAAGGCCCATAAAACGGGGCACACTGAAGCAGTTAAAGTGTGGTTTGATACTGACGTCGTGACTTATAAAAACCTTGTTGATTTATATTGGCAAACAGCTGACCCAACAGATGCTATGGGACAGTTTCAAGATCGCGGTGATAATTACCGGCCAGTTATTTTTGTGAATTCTGAAGAGCAAGCAAAGATTGCTAACGAGTCTAAAGAAGCATTGGCATCATCAGGTATTTTTGGAGATGATCCGATTGTCACGAAAATTGAAAAAGCTGGTGTTTTCTGGGATGCTGAAGATGAGCACCAACAGTTTTATAAAAAACATGCTGAGACTTATGCAGAAGAAAAGCAGGCGCGTGATGCCTACAAAGCAGAATATTGGGGAATTAATAAAAAATAAGAGCGCTATAGGAAAAATTCACTTAACTCGTTATACTGATAGTTAACGATTGTATGAAGGGGTGACTGTCAAAATGGCATATAGTTTTTGGGTTAACCCAATTGCTGGTAATGGCGTTGCGAAACAAAAATGGCAAAAGTTACAAAGCTACCTAAATGAACAATCAATTGCTTACCGTGTGTTTTATTCTGATGGTCCAGGAGCTATTGAAAATCAACTATTTCAAAGCACACATGATCAAGTACCGGTGGTTATTATTGGTGGTGATGGAACACTTCATGAAGCGTTGAATGGTTTGCTAAAAAATAAGACACTAAACCAGACTAGGCCTATTGCCTATATTTCGGCTGGATCTGGTAACGATTTTGCTAGAAGCCATCAATTATCAGATGATCCAATTCAAGCGTTTAAACGGATTAATCGTCAGATAGAGCAAAATAACGTAATATTATTAGATATTGGCAAATGTCTTGATGAACAAACTAGTGAAGTATCCTATTTTGTCAACAATCTTGGTATCGGTATCGATGCTACGACCGTTGCCTTTGCTAATCAGTCAAAAATTAAGCGGTGGTTGAATCGATATCATCTAGGTGGATTCAGTTATTTTTTAGCCATTTTTCAAAGCTTGCAGCAACAAGATGCTTTTGGTGCTGAAGTGGTGTTACAGGATCAAAAGGAAAGTTATTGTACTAATAATGCCTTTTTAATAACAGTGTCGAATCAGCCGTATTTTGGCGGGGGAATTAAAATATTGCCTGATGCTAGTTCAGTTGATGGTCTCTTTGATATTATTTTGGTGGATCGTCCGAAAAGCTTAGGTCGTTTAATTTGGTTGATTGGTGCCTTGTTAAGAGGTAATCATTATCGATATTCGGAGGTACATCATTTGAAGTCAGCGCGGATTGGATTAAGATCCGAGACAAAAGAATATAGTCATTTAGATGGCGAGGTCATTCCGGCTAGAAAAAATCTCCTATACCTAAGCACTATAAAATATCCTTTCTATATATAAAAAATAAGACTCCACCTGAGATTAAGGTGGAGTCTTATTTTTTTATATTTTAAATCATAATGAACATAGGTAAAATCAGTGGTCGACGTTTTGTCTGTTCGAATAAGAAACGTTGTAATTGTGAAACAACTGCGTTTCGAATACTATGTTCGTTAGCAGTTGTTTCGTGCATGGCAGATAAGATTGCGTGGAATATTACCTTGCGACCTTCGTTTATTAATTCTTCAGACTCACGCATATAGATAAAACCACGTGATAATATATCTGGTCCGGCAGTGATTTCTTTATTCTTTAGATCGATCGTTGCAACAACAACGACTAGACCATCTTCAGAAAGCATTTGTCGGTCGCGTAATACAGCCGTACCAACATCACCGATACCGTTGCCATCAACATAAGTATCTTGGGCTGGTACATGACCAGCAACTCTGGCTTCATCTGGTGATACCGCAAGTACGTCACCATTGTCCAAAACAAAAGTGTTCTCTGCAGGAACGCCAACATCATGACCAAGTCCTTCATGAACCTTCAACATTCTGTATTCACCGTGAATTGGCATAAAGAATTTCGGCTTCATGAGTGAAAGCATTAACTTTTGTTCTTCCTGACCACCGTGACCCGAGGCGTGGATGTTATTGATTTTACCATGAATAACATTTGCACCAGCTTCTTCTAATTCATTAATAACGCGGTTCACAGATTGTGTGTTACCAGGAATTGGTGAACTAGAAAAGATGACCGTATCATTTGGCTGGATTGATATCTGTCGGTGGGTACCGTTGGCAATCCGGGCTAGGGCAGCCATTGGTTCACCTTGAGAACCAGTTGACATAATGAGAACTTCTTCTGGTGGTAAACGATTGATCTCGTGAGCATCTACTAACATATCCTCAGGAATATCAAGGTATCCAAGGGCTAGGCCATTAGTGACGGCGCTTTCCATTGAACGACCAAAGATGGCAATTTTGCGACCATGTTCAATTGCCGCTTTGGTTGCCATTTGAATTCGAGACATATTTGATGCAAAGGTTGCAAAAATAATTCTGCCATCAATTTCGTTGAATAATTTGTCAATGGTTTTCCCAACCCAACGTTCAGACTTTGAAAATTCTGGACGTTCAGCATTGGTTGAATCTGACATCAGTAATAGTACACCTTCAGAACCAATGCGAGCCATCTTTTGTAGATTAGGTGCTTGTTTAGTTGTTGGTGTTAAATCAAATTTAAAATCACCTGTTTCAACAATGGTTCCAGAAGGGGTATGGACGGCCACACCAAAAGTGTCGGGGATAGAATGAGTTGTACGGAAAAATTCAACACTCATTTTATCGAATTTAAGAACGGTATCTTCATTTATTTCATGTAGCTCTGTACTATTTAAAAGACCGTGTTCGTCTAATTTATTTTTGATCAGGGCCATTGCTAATGGTCCAGCATATACAGGAACATTGACAGCATTCAAAAAGAAGTGAATGGCACCAATGTGATCTTCGTGCCCATGAGTAATGACGAGTGCTTTAATTTTGTCTTTATTTTCTTTGAGGTAGGTATAATCGGGAATAACGTAGTCAACTCCGAGAAGATCATCTTCGGGGAATTTAACACCAGCATCAACGACGATAATTTCATCGCCAAATTCAATACCGTAAGTGTTCTTTCCGATTTCACCTAAACCACCCAAAGCATAGACTGCTGTCTCCTCAGGCCGAATAGTTAAATCAGTTTTCATATATTAAAACTCCGTCAACTTAAAATCTGGGCTCTGTTGCTCGTATGCAAGAGCCTTTTCTGATAGTTGTTCAATATGTTCGACATTGTAATCAGTATTTGATTCAACAGCTAAACGAGCAGCTGGTAAATCTGTTGCATCCAAGTATAGAGAATGTGTATTTTCACGTTCAGGACTTTGGAAGGTGTTAGGTTGATAGTAAACTTTAAAAATCATAGTAATAAAGTATCTCCTTATTTTTTATTCCGATTCTTTGTATATAGCTAGTTTAGCAGAAAATGGTATTATCTGCTACTAACGTAAAAGTTCTCCTTTACAATGTTATACATAAGGTATAACATTCGCGCGTATTTCGGTTATTAATAAATGTTGCAGTATTGCCGTCTAATCAATCGTTTTTTACTTGGAATTCAGGTACACTAAATATAATGATTATTAAAGAAATATGTAATTTTTTTGAAGGGAGACTATAATGTGGATTCTATGGGTTCTGATAGTTATAATAAGTGTTATTATTGCAGTAACAATTTATCGGCGATATGGGCGGCGTCTGACTGAACGACAAATTATTGCATCACAACAAATAGTGAATAAAGGTTTAACTTATGCTCTGGGTGATTTAGGGGATGCACTTTACTTGAATTCTGATAAATATATTTCTTCAACCTTGGTAGCCAATATTTGGGGTCATGAAGTGATGGCTTTTGAGTTTGTTTTACCAGTATCGGGAGTGCAAGAAGTTGTTGTGGTGAGACAAGCAGTTAACAATGCTTTAAGAGAATATGCTGAAAAAAATAATTTGCAGAGTGCTTCAGAAACAGATATGGCATTATTAGTAACAGACGTTTGGTATGATACACGTATACCGGAATTACATATTGATATTGCACACATTATTAACCAAGAAACGGCCGCTTATATTAGAGATTTAAGGAAATTGAATCAACCCGTTTAGAATTTGGTATACTAAAATTAACTTAAAAAATAGGAGATTCTGAAGATGTATTTGATGAATGAAATTACACGTGATGGTAATGAAGTTTTACGTGAGCGTGCAGCTAAGGTTGAATTTCCTTTGTCTGATGAAGTAAAAGAAGCGTCAAAAAATATGATGGAGTACCTGGTTGTCAGCCAGGACGAAAAAAGGAATGAGAAATATGGTTTACGACCAGGTGTTGGCTTAGCTGCACCTCAAGTAGGTATTTCACAACAATTTTCATCAATCTTAATTCCTACGGATGATGTAGAAGAACTACAAGATCAAAAAGAAACTGGTGATGATTACTTCTTTAAAGGAACGATTTACAATCCAGTTATTACCCGTCAATCAGTAAAAAAGGGCGCTTTATCAATGGGTGAGGGTTGCTTATCTGTGGATAATGACTTACCTGGTTATGTTGCACGATCATACCGAATTACCGTAAAGTTTCAAGATGAAACCGGCGAAAAGCAAGAGTTGCGTCTTGAGGGTTATCCTGCGATTGTATTCCAACATGAAATCGACCATTTGCACGGTACATTGTATTATGACCATATTAATAAAACTGATCCATGGGCCGAAACTGACAATACACGTTATTTAGGGTGATTTATATGGCAAACTCAGATAAAAATTTTACTTACCCAATTCTATCTGGTTGGAATAAAGATGATATTATCAATGCCAGTAAGTTATATTCGGCGGTGGCTAATGCCTATGAAATTAGTGTTGATCGCCAAACCTTATTGGACGCCTACGCTGCTTTTAAGACAGTCGTTCCTAGTAAAAGTGAAGAAAAACAAATTGGACGTGAATTCGAAAGCACATCAGGCTACAGTATTTACAAAACTGTGAAATTAGCGCGTCAGACGGAGAGCCATCATCTAAAAATGGAGGACTAGCGTTTATGAGTCAGGCACAATTACAAAAGATGGATGAAACGGTGCTCGGTTGGCTAGATGATGTAAGTGACATTGTCATGAAACGAGTTTGCCAACGAATGCAAATCGAGACAAAGTCTGGTCATCGAGATTTAGTTACCAATGTTGATCGAGAAGTTGAACAGTATTATGTGCAACATATTAGAACATTTGATCCGGAAGCACAGATTCTAGGCGAAGAAGGATTTGGGGATGCTGTAAAATCGACAGAAGGTCGGATTTGGTATGTTGACCCGATTGATGGTACGATGAACTTTGTCAAACAACAAGATGAATTTGCTACCATGATAGCTGTCTATGAAGATGGTGAACCTGTTATGGCATGGATTATGGATATCACCAATCATGATGTCGTTCATGGTGGGCCTGATTTTGGTGTTTTTCATAATGATGAACCATTGCAGGCACCAGCAGATGTGCCATTGAAAGATGGTCTTATTATTCTATCAGGTGCCCGACTATTATATGAAGAAAAGGGCTTTCCAGAGTTAGCTAAATCGGCGATTGGATATCGCGTTTACGGCTCAGCAGGAATTTCATATTTACATGTGCTAACAGGGAAAGCGGTTGCTTACCTCAGTCGTATGCGACCATGGGATTTTGCTGCTGGTGTTGTTCTGGCAAAATCTTTAGGATTAAAGGTTGGAACAATTGACGAACACCCTTTGAATATGTTAGTATCAGGTTCAGTGCTTGTGGCAACAGAGAAGACATACGATGATATTAAAGAAATTCAAAAGGAATGGACTTAATGTTGTTGGATTGATTGTCGATTGTTACACCGATTACAGAAACAAGTGACGTATGCGTCAAGGAGAATAGAATTTTGGCAAAACGCGAAAACATCCGCAATATTGCAATTATTGCTCACGTCGATCACGGAAAGACAACGTTGGTTAACGAATTATTAAAGCAGTCTGATACGCTAGATTTGCGTACAGAACTAGGCGACCGTGCGATGGACACAAACGATCTAGAAAAAGAACGTGGTATCACAATCTTGTCAAAGAATACAGCTGTCAAGGTTGGAGACAAGCAAATCAACATCATGGATACCCCAGGACACGCTGACTTCGGTGGTGAAGTTGAGCGTATTATGGGAATGGTTGATGGTGTTTTGCTTGTGGTTGATGCCTTTGAAGGTACAATGCCACAAACTCGTTTTGTTTTGAAGAAAGCCTTTGAACAAAACTTGACACCAATCGTTATTGTCAACAAGGTTGACCGTCCAGGTGCCCGTCCATCAGAAGTTGTTGATGAGGTTTTGGACTTGTTTATCGAGCTTGGTGCCGATGAAGAACAATTGGACTTCCCAGTTATCTATGCTTCAGCTATGAATGGAACATCATCATATGAGCCAGAAGTTGAAACACAAGAGCACACTATGGAACCTGTCTTTAAGACTGTCTTTGAGACAATTCCTGCTCCTGTTGATACTGCTGAAGAACCACTACAATTCCAAGTTTCACTACTAGACTACAATGACTTTGTGGGTCGTATTGGAATTGGTCGTGTGTTTAATGGAAGAATCAAAGTCGGTGATTCAGTTGCCGTTATGAAGGTTGATGGATCAGTGAAGAACTTCCGTGTAACAAAGTTATTTGGTTACATTGGATTGGATCGTATTGAAATCGAAGAAGCTCAAGCTGGTGATTTGATTGCTATTTCAGGAATGGAAGACATCTCTGTTGGTGAGACAGTTGTTGACCCTGCACATCCTGAAGCATTACCATTACTTCGTATTGATGAGCCAACCTTACAAATGACTTTCCGTATCAATGATTCACCATTTGCCGGACGTGAAGGTAAGTTTGTGACAGCTCGTCAGATTCAAGACCGTTTGAATCGTGAATTACATACTGATGTGTCATTGCGTGTTGCTGAAACTGATGAAGCCGGTGTTTGGCTGGTCTCAGGACGTGGTGAGTTACACTTATCAATCTTAATTGAAAACTTACGTCGTGAAGGCTTTGAGCTTCAAGTTTCACGTCCAAAGGTTATTATGAAGGAAATTGATGGCGTACAATCAGAGCCATTTGAGGCCGTTCAAATAGATACACCTGATGAGTATTCTGGAGCAGTGATTGATTCATTGAACCAACGTAAGGGTGAAATGCGTAATATGGAACCAACTGGTACAGGAACTACACGTTTGGACTTCATTGTACCTTCACGTGGTCTAATTGGTTACTCAACTGAGTTTATGTCATTGACTCGTGGATATGGTATCTACAACCACACATATGAGGCATATGGTCCTGTTGTTAAGAACTGGAATCCTGGTCGTCGTAATGGAACACTTGTTTCAATTAACCAAGGCCAAGCCACAACATATGCAATCATGGGTGTTGAAGATCGTGGAACGATGTTCATCCATCCTACTGATGACATTTATGAAGGTATGGTTGTTGGTATGAATAGCCGTGACAATGATATTTCAGTTAATGTTACTAAGGCTAAGAACCAAACTAACGTGCGTTCATCTAACAAGGACCAAACAGCTTCAATCAAGACGCCACGTGATATGACGCTTGAAGAATCAATGGAATTCTTGGATGATGATGAATACGCTGAGGTAACGCCAGAAAACGTTCGTATTCGTAAGCAAATTTTGAATACAAGTGAGCGTGAAAAGTTTGCTAAGCGTCGCAAGATGTCAACACAAGGTTAATATAAAAAATTATTTTTAATAAAACGGTTGTTGCCCAATTATGGGGAACAACCGTTTTTATTACTTATGCTGAAAAATAAAATAATCTGCCTTAAGAATAAGGTCTTCAGGTAATTAGATGTGATAAAATGGAAAAAGCTATTTATAAAAGGAGCTCAATGATATGGAAGCAATAGATACTCATCAGCATAGTGGTGGGAAAAAACATCTGAGCTTAATGGGACGAATAAAAAATAAGTTTCGTTATTTAGATTTATGGTTATTAATACCAATTATCGCCATAATGATTTTTGGCGATGCAATGGTTTACACTGCAAGTACCAATATGGCCATTGGGTCTGCTAGTAGCTTTCTAATTAAACAAGCTGTATTTGGTCTCATGAGCTTAATCATCATGCTGGTTATTTTTGCATTGAAAATTAATTGGCAATCAAAATTTGTGATTCGATCTATTTTGGGTATTAATGTTATTTTGTTGATAAGTTTGGCATATGCACTGTTATTCGGTCAAGTCACTTCAGGAGCAAAGGGTTGGATTTATATTGGTTCTTTTGGTATTCAACCAGTTGAGTACTTTAAGATAAGTATGATTTTATATATTGCTCATCGTTTTTCTAGAAAGAAACCAGATAAAAATAGTTGGTTTCCTAAAATTAAAATGCAGGATTTGTTGATTCCTTTTGCAGGAATGACACTAGTCTTTTTGATGCCTGATTTTGGTGGAATTGTTATTTTATTGTTAATCTTTTTGATAGTTCTAATGATGGCTGGTGTTAGAATGCGCAGTCTTTTAACTTTAGTAGGATTTGTTTTAGCATCTTATATTGCAATTCCATTTTCATTACCATTATTAGGGAAATTACCATTTTTCCAATATCAAATTGCTCGATTTGAAGCGTATGTTAATCCATGGGTGGCTAGTGATTCTGGTCACCAATTAATTAATTCATATTATGCCATTAGTAATGGTGGTTTGTTTGGCCGTGGCTTAGGAAATAGTATTCAAAAAACGGGTTATTTACCGGAACCAAATACGGATTTTATTATGGCAGTAGTTGGTGAAGAACTTGGTGCAATTACAATTTGGGCTGTTCTAATCGTATTTGCCGTTATCATTTGCCGACTGATAGTCATGGGAATTCGTGCACGCCATATGCAACAAAGACTAGTACTCTATGGTATTGGGACATATGTTGTTGTCCAGATATTGATCAATCTAGGTGGTGTCGTTGGTATTCTACCGATTACAGGGGTAACATTCCCGTTAGTTTCTTATGGTGGATCTTCTTTGATTTCTTGGGGAATAACATTTGGTGTGGCTCTAAATATTGTTGGCCAGATAAAGTACAGTACTGAGTTAGAAGAGGTGAATTAAATGACATTTGTTGTAAAGCCAAGGCGCAGCGTTATTGTCTATTTAAAAAATGTTCGGCAAGCGCGCCAGTTACGTCGTTTTGGTGTCGTTAATTATATATCCGAAAAAATGAAATATGCAGTTATTTATATGGATGAAGATGATATTGAGACAAAGACAAAGCTAATTGAAAGATTGGGCTTCGTCTCTTCTGTTAGTTTGTCACACTGGCCTGAAGTTGATACCACTGTGGGTAGTGATGGTGAATCATTTGAATTGATGATTGACCCCGATGAATTATCAGATGAACCGATTGATGAAGAGGAATTGTGATGCGAATAGTAAGTGGTGATTTTGGTGGACGACCTTTAAAAGCTGTTCCAGGTAATGCAACAAGACCAACAACTGACAAAGTCAAAGAAGCGCTGTTTAATATGATTGGTCCCTATTTTGATGGTGGCCGTTCTTTGGATCTATATGCAGGTTCAGGTGGATTAAGCATCGAAGGTGTGTCTAGAGGAATTGATGAGGCCGTTTTAGTTGATAGACAATATGCTGCAATCAAAACGATCAAAGAAAATATTGCTGTAACAAAACAGCCAGAGAAATTTCATGTGATTAAAAGTACTGCCGAAGCAGCCATTCATCGATTACAAAACACGATACCCTTTGATATTTTGTATTTTGATCCACCATATGCAAAACAAACAATCGTTAAGGATCTTGAAGCGTTGGTTAACGCGGATCTTGTTGCAGCACAAGCCTTAGTCGTAGCAGAAACAGACCAATTCGCTGATTTACCAGAAAATTTACCCGGTTTTGAGCTAATTAAGCAGAAAGATTATGGCATTACGGTAATTACTTTATATCGTTACACAGGGAGGTAAAATATGGTAAAAGCATTGTTTCCAGGTAGCTTTGATCCATTTACGAACGGCCACTTGGATATTGCCTATCGTTCGGCAGGACTTTTTGATGAGGTTATTATTGGCGTTGGTACCAATTTGAGTAAGCAGTATCTTTTTCAAACTTCTGAAAAGATTGCACTAATTGAACAGGCAACTGCTCATTTAAAGAATGTGTCGGTTGTTGAGATGTCTGGTTTAACCGTAGATTTCATGACAAAGATTAATGCAAATGTATTAATTCGGGGTCTCAGAAACGAAAAGGATTACCAATATGAACGAGATATTGCGCAAATGAATCAGGAGTTAGGCGATGTTGAAACCGTATTTCTCTTAGCTAAACCAGATCACCAATTCTTATCGAGCTCGTTACTAAAAGAGGTGGCTAGCACTGGTACGGATATTTCAAAATATGTACCTAACAATATAGAAAAAGCTTTGAATGAAAAGTTAGGTAAATAATATGGGAACAAAAAAAGTAAATAAGAAGTATAAACGTTTAAAAATAGTTGGGATAATTAGTCTGGTCTTGGTTTTAATTGGGTTAGTTATACCATTACCACTATATGCGGAATCACCGGGTGAGGCAGATGATTTAAAATCATATATTAAAATAGATGGTAAAAAGCCCAAGGCTGATGGGAAATATATGATTACTGCCGTTTATTTGTCTAAAGTTAACGGTCTGGGTGCAATCATTGCTGCTCTTAATCCAACGACAACATTGATGACTAGCCGTGAGGCCAATGGTGGTTCAAGTGCATCGGATAGTCAAGCCATTAATAAAATATATATGGATTCAGCTGTAAATGAGGCTAAAGCAGTTGCTTACAAAGAAGCAAAGGTACCTTATAAAAGGACGTTTAACGGTATTTACGTGATGTCTGTTCAGGAAAATTCGAATTTTAAGAATAAGCTACGTGTCGGTGATACGGTGACCGCTGTTGATGATAAGCAATTCAGCTCTGCTAAAGGTTTTCAAAAGTATATTCGATCGAATAAGGTCGGAACCTCGATGACGATTACTTATAAGCAAAATGACAAACCTAAAACCGCTACAGGTAAGTCAGTGGCTTTAACTGGTACAAAAAAGCTGCCAGGTATTGGTATTGCTTTGACTGATTCGGTTGACGTTTCCTCACCACGCCAAATTTCAGCAAACATGGGAGAAATCAGTGGTCCTTCTGGTGGCTTGATGTTTGCCTTGCAGATGTATGATGGCCTGGCTTCAGAAAATTTGGCTAATGGTCGTAAGATTGCGGGAACTGGTACCATTGATAAAAATGGTCGTGTTGGTGAAATTGGCGGCATTGATAAAAAAGTTATTGTCGCTCATGATGCTGGGGCTAAAGTATTCTTTGCACCTTATATTAAACCGACTAAGCAAAATCTGAAGTATGAACCTGATGGTAAAACAAATTATCAAGAAGCCGTTAAGGCGGCTAAAAAATATGCACCTAATATGAAAGTAGTGCCAGTTAAAACATTTTCAGATGCACTAACATATTTACGCACTCACTAAATTAGAAGTAGTTGCATATACGGTACACATTAAATATAAAAATAAATAAAAAAATGTCGCTATGATAACACATTTGCATGTGTTAATAGTGACTTTTTTTATTTAAAAAAATATTTTATATACGGTTTATAACATAAATAAAAATACTATATAAATGAATTATCAACTTGTTTATAATATCACAAGCCTCTTTTGTAGGATAGGTAAATAGTGATATAATGAAACATGTAGAAAGATGTAAGCGCTTTCTTGGAGGGGGACATATGTATTGAGGTATATTAATTATTTAGGCACAGATGCCTATCAGAATATTGCTATGGATAGTTGGTTGTTATACAACCTTAAGCCAAAGGAACCAGTATTCACACTATGGCAGAATAAAAAAGCTGTCATTGTGGGACAAAATCAAAATACTTTTGGGGAAGTTAATCAGGAGTATGTTGATCAAGAGGGTGTGCAAGTTGTTCGCCGAATGTCAGGTGGTGGCGCTGTTTATCACGACTTAGGGAATATTTGCTTCACGTTCTATGTGCCAGTTGAAAGTAGTAGTGAGGTCAACTTTAAACAATTCGTTGAGCCAATGTATGATGCACTACACGCAATTGGTATTGATGCCAAGATTACTGGTCGAAATGACTTAGAAGTAGATGGTAAGAAAGTCTCAGGTAATGCACAACGTTACGCAGGTGGTTATCTTATGCACCACGGTACGTTGATGTGGGACACTGACGTAGAGGCCATGGTTCGGTCGTTAAATGTTGCCGATGAAAAATTCATTTCAAAGGCAGCAAAGTCCGTGCGTGCACGGGTAGGGAACATTAAGAACTATGCGCCAGGAGGTCAAACTTTAGAAGACTTTATGGAAGCTTTACGTTACTATCTGACCGACGAGGGGAAAGATGGTGAATTGGTACTGACCGATGAACAAATCGCTGACATTAAACGTTGGCGTGACGAGCGATTCTCAACTTGGGACTGGAATTATGGTAAGAGTCCTGTGTTTGATTTCACGAATCACGCGAAATACGATGGCGGTAGTGTTGACGTTAAAGCGAATGTTAAGGAAGGTAAAATTCAAGATATTGATTTTACAGGGGATTTCTTAGGTGTTCGTGATTGGCGTGAAATTAAAGATAAGTTCATTGGTCAGGTATTTTCACCTGAGGCAATCCTTAAAGTCTTGAATTCTAATTCGGATGGCCAATACTTTGGTGGTATTACCAACGATGAGTTAGCGGTATTGTTTACTGGAGACAGTGATAAGTAGAAAGGGGCTACATGCAATGGCAAGTATCGCAGATGCAAACAAGAAGGTTTTAGATTTTGATGAGCAACTAGAAGCGCAAGATGAATTTTTTCCAACATTAAAACTGTTGGATAATGATGGAAAATTGTTGGATAAGGCAGCTTACAAGCGTTCTGAATTAACAGATGAAGATCTAGTTGAAATTATGAAGAAAATGTTATTCAGTCGTCAACTAGATATTCGTTCAACGAAATTGGCTAAGCAAGGTCGTTTTGGATTCTTTGCGCCAACTGCTGGACAGGAAGCTTCACAAATGGCTTCAGCTTATGCTTTCGGTAAGGAAGATTGGCTATTCCCAGGCTATCGTGATATTCCTGAAATTGTTGATAAGGGATGGCCAGTATGGAAGGCGATTCTTTGGTCACGTGGCCATGCTAAAGGAAATGAATTTACTACAGAAGATGGTGAACCAGTTAACTCATGGATGCCACAAATCATTATTGGTGCACAATATGTTGAAGCAGCTGGTGTTGCCTTAGGCTTGAAGAAGCGTAAGGAAGATGCTGTTGCCTATGCATATACAGGTGATGGTGGAACTTCACAAGGAGACTTCTATGAAGGTGTGAACTTCGCCTCAGCTTACAAGGCAAACGCTGTGTTCTTCGTACAAAATAATGGTTACGCTATTTCAACGCCTCGTGAGTTGCAAACGGCTGCACCACATTTGGTAGCTAAGGGTTGGGGATCAGGTATTCCTAGTTTAGTTGTTGATGGAATGGATCCATTGGCAATGTACTTGGCATCTAAAGAAGCTCGTGCTTGGGCTGCTGCTGGTAATGGTCCTGTTTTGATTGAGACATTGACTAACCGTTTGGAGCCACATTCAACAGCTGGTGATGATCCACTACGTTATCGTACTAAGGAAGACATTGCTGAGTGGTGGAAGAAAGAGCCATTGATTCGTATGCGTAAGTTTATGAGTGAAAAGGGTATCTGGGACGACGAGAAGGAAGATGACTATATTGCTGAAGTAGATAGTTATATCGACGATCAAATTAAGATTGCTGATAACATTGACAAGCAAAAGATCTCTGATTTCCTAAAGAATACTTTGGAAGTTCCAGGACAAGTAATGAAGGAACAAATTGAGCACTTCGAGAGCGAGGGTAAGTAATTATGGCTAATAAAACATATATTGCAGCAATTCAGGATGCTTTAGATTTAGCTTTGGACAAAGATGAGAACACCCTAATTTTTGGTGAAGATGTTGGAGAAAATGGTGGTGTGTTCCGTGCTACTGATGGTCTGCAAGCAAAGTATAGTGAAGATCGCGTATTTAATACGCCTTTGGCAGAATCAGGAATTGGTGGTTTGGCGATTGGGTTAGCAGCCACAGATTACCGACCAATTATGGAGATTCAATTCTTTGGTTTCTTATTCGAAGTAATGGATTCAATTGCTGGTCAAATGTCACGTGCACGTTTTCGTTTCAACGGTACACGTAATATGCCAATCGTTGTTCGTTCACCATATGGTGGTGGTACTAAGACACCTGAAATGCACGCGGATAATTTGGAGGGTATTGTGGCGCAAGTTCCTGGACTTCGTGTTGTTATGCCAGCTAACCCAGCTGATGCAAAAGGTTTGCTATTAAGTTCAATTGAATCTGATGATCCGGTTGTTTACTTAGAGAATTTGCATTTGTACCGTTCAATGAAGGGTGAAGTTGCTGATGGTTATTATACAACACCATTGGATAAAGCAGCGATTGCTCGTGAAGGTTCTGATGTAACCATCGTTTCATATGGTGGTGCGGTGCCTGTATCCTTAAAGGCTGCTGATGAGCTAGCCAAGGAAGGCATTGAAGCAGAAGTTGTTGACCTTCGTACGGTGTCACCAATTGACATTGAAACAATTGGCGAATCGGTTAAGAAGACAGGTCGTGTTGTCGTGGTACAAGAAGCACAACGTATGGCTGGAGTTGCAGCTACAGTGATGGCTGAGATTTCAGAACGCTTTATCTTGAGTTTGAAAGCACCAATTGGCCGTGTAGCTGCACCTGATACAGTATACCCATTCGCTCAAGCAGAAAATGATTGGATGATGAAGGCTGATGACGTTGTTGCTAAGGCCAAGGAGGTTGTGAACTATGACTGAGATTTTTACGATGCCTGATATCGGTGAAGGAATGGCCGAAGGGGATATCACAAACTGGTTAGTTAAGGTTGGTGATACAGTTAAGGTTGATGATTCTGTTGCTGAAGTGCAAAACGATAAGTTAGTTCAAGAAATTGTGTCACCATACGCCGGAACTGTTACAAAGTTGTTCGTGGATCCTGATACAACGGTTGAAGTCGGTGATCCATTGATTGAGTTTGATGGTGATGGTAGTGGTACTGGAGCTGGTGAAGCAGCCCCTGCACCAAAGGAGGAAGAGACACCTGCTGATGAGCCAGAAACTTCTGAAGCACCTGCAGCTCCTGCTGGTAATGTTGTTGCAACCAATGGACAAATCTTAGCCATGCCATCAGTGCGTCACTACGCATTTGAAAAGAACATTGATTTGTCACAGGTTCCTGCATCAGGACGTCATGGTCACATTACAATGACTGATGTGACTGGATTTAATGGGGCACCAGCAGCGCCTGAAGCACCAACACCTGAACCACAAGCAGCACCTGTTGCACCTGAGGCTAGTGTTCCAGATGAGAAGCCAGCACCAGAAAAGAAGGTTGAAGTAGCTGATACGAAGTCAGGACGGCAACCAATGTCTGGTGTTCGTAAGGCAATTGCAAATGCAATGTCTGTACAGAATTCAACAATTCCTACAGTTACCAACTTTGATAGTGTTGAAGTGTCAAAGCTTGTTGCTCACCGCTCAAACTTCAAGGAGCCAGCTAAAGAGCAAGGTGTTAAGTTGACTTACTTAGCTTATGCAGTAAAGGCATTGGCTGCTGTTGGTAAGAAGTTCCCTGAAATCAATGCTTCTATCGATATGGATAGTCATGAAGTTATTTACCATGATACGGTTAATGTTGGTGTGGCTGTTAATGCACCTTCAGGATTGTACGTACCAGTCGTTGCTCATGCTGAGAGTAAGTCGATTATGACAATTGCCACTGAAATTGCTGACTTAGCTAGTGCTGTCCGTGAGGGAACGATTAAGCCTGCCCAAATGCAAGGGGCAACGATTACAATTTCTAACTTAGGTTCAGCTCGTGGTACCTGGTTCACACCAATTATTAATGGTAAGGAATCAGCTATTCTAGGCTTAGGTTCAATTTTGAAGGAACCAATCGTTGATGAAAATGGTGAATTGGCTGTTGGACAAAACATGAAGCTATCACTAAGTTATGACCACCGTTTGATTGATGGTATGTTAGGTCAACAATCAATGAATTACTTAAAGAAATTGTTGGCTGATCCTAGCTATATGTTGATGGAGGTATAGAAAATGGTTGTTGGAGCAGAAGCGACTGATGTTGGTACAGTTATCATTGGTTCAGGACCTGGGGGATATGTTGCAGCTATTCGTGCTGCCGAACTAGGTCAAGATGTAACTTTGATTGAACGAGACGATATTGGTGGAGTTTGTTTAAACATTGGCTGTATTCCATCAAAGGCTTTAATCAATGTTGGTCATCATTATCGTGACAGTCAAGAGGAGAATCCCTTTGGTTTGTCCATGACTGGTAAGTTAGATTGGGATAAAGCGCAAGATTGGAAGCAACATAAAGTTGTTGATCAATTGACTGGTGGTGTTGCAATGTTGTTGAAGAAACATCACGTGAAAATTATTAAAGGTGAAGCAACATTCAATGATAATGAAACATTAAATGTGGTTCAAGAAGATGGTCACCAGTTATTGCGTTTTGAAAATGCCATTGTGGCTGCTGGTTCACGTCCAGTAGAAATTCCTAGTTTGAAATTTGGTGGTCGTATCGTTGATTCAACTGGTGTGTTGAGTTTACCAGAAGTACCTGAACACCTCATCGTTGTTGGTGGTGGTGTCATCGGTTCTGAACTTGGTGGAGCTTATTCAAACTTGGGATCGAAGGTAACCATTGTTGAAGGGTTAGATCATACATTGAATGGCTTCGACAAGGAAATGACAAAGCCTGTTTTGAATGACTTTAAGAAGCATGGTGGTGAAATTGTAACTTCAGCTATGGCTAAAGGTGCAACACAGACCGACAAAGATGTTACATTGACTTATGAAGTTGATGGCAAGGAACAAACAGTGACAGGTGATTACTTGTTAGTTTCAGTTGGTCGTCGTGCTAACTCGGATACATTAGGACTAAATAATACAGATGTTAAAGTTGGTGATCATGGCTTGATTGAAGTGGATAACCAAATGAAGACGAGTGTGTCACACATCTATGCACTTGGTGATATTGTTGCTGGACCTGCTTTGGCCCATAAAGCAATGTTTGAAGGTAAAGTTGCCGCAGCTGCCATTAGTGGTGCAAGCAATGCACATGACCTTCACTATTCACTACCAGCTGTTGCTTATACGCAATATGAATTGGCAACAACTGGTGAAACACCAGAATCAGTTAAGGCAAAGGACTTAAACGCTAAAATCAGTAAATTCCCATTTGCTGGTAATGGACGTGCCTTAGCAATGGATGCGGGCGTGGGCTTTATTCGTCTGATTACTGATAAGGATAGTAATGCCATGTTGGGTGCACAGATTGTTGGACCGTCAGCATCTGACTTGATTTCTGAACTTTCATTAGCGATTGAAAATGGCTTAACATCTGAAGATATTTCGTTAACAATCCACCCACACCCAACTTTGGGTGAGGCTATTATGGATGCTGCCGAAGTGGCAGATGGTCTAGGTATTCATGTATAATAGATTAAAATAACGATGCAGAGGTGGGTAGGTAATGTCTTTCTTTAAAACAAATGACGGTGTGCGATTACATTATCAATTCGATGGTAACAGTGATCATCCAGTCGTCGTCTTTCTCGGTGGCTATACAAGTATGATAACGACATGGGTGGCGCAAGTTGAAGCATTTAAAGCTGCAGGCTTTCGCGTACTGCGTTTTGAGTATCGTAATCATGGCCAGAGTGAACAGACGGACAAAAGCTTACGTATTTCTCGGTTAGCGATGGATTTGGCCAATTTATTGGATTACTTACATGTAAACCAATTTACCTTGATTGGTCATTCAATGGGAGCGATGGTTGCCAGTCAGTATATTTCACTATTTGGTGATCGCCAAGTAAATGTTATTGTGACTGAAGATCAGACACCCAAAATGTTGAACGAAGATGGCTGGCAATATGGTGTTAAAGATTCCTCCTTTGCCCGTATTAGTCAAATTTCTGATAGTTTCCCGACAACAAAACTAGTTAAACAAGCCATTCCAAAAGAGCTGAAACGTCAAGTCTCAGACGGTTATGTGCCGTTTGACTTTGAAAAAAATCGCCCATTGATGATTGATGGGATTGTCCAAGATTGGCGTGATGTTGTTCGTCATGAACGGATACCACATCTATTTTTGGCGGGTGGTGCATCCCCAATGTATCCAGTAAATCATGCAAAACATGCCCTTGATTTACAAGGAATTACAGGTTCGGCAATGCACGTCTTTGACGGCGCAGGTCATATCCCACATTTGGAATTTCCGGATGAATTTAACCAAGTTGTGCTAGGGTTTATTAAAAAATTTAGTTAAGTATGTCTTTAGTAACATAACTTTTCACGATGTGTATAGTTAAAAATTAGATGTTTAGGCTACGAAGTCTAGACATCTTTTTTTATGCTTCATTAAATAAATTAAAAAACAATTAGACAAATGAGAAAGTGCGTGCTATTATAATAACACTATTAAAATTAAACCGTTCACAAAGGGGAATTAGGTATGAAAAAATTTGGAAAAGTTGCTGCAGTTGCTGCGTCAGTGACAATGGTTGGGAGTGTTGCCTTGCCGGCAGTTTCGGCATCGGCAGCGTCTACGGGCAAGACAATTAATTGGTCAGAAATTGCAGCATTACCAACCATGGATCCAGCCAAGTCTACCGATACTGTATCGGCAGATGCATTGGGGGCAACGAGTTTACCTTTGGTACAGTTTGGTAAGGGCAGCAAACTTGAAAATGAAGCAGCCAAGAGTTATGAAAAGTCAGATGATGGTCTAACTTACACTTTCCATTTACGTTCTGGATTAAAGTGGGAAAATGGGGATGATTTGACAGCAAAAGATTTTGTCTATGGTTGGCAACGTTCAATCGACCCTAAGACGGCATCAGAATATGCTTACTTGTTTGATAGTGTTAAAAATGCAAAGGCCATTCAGGATGGTAATAAGAAGCCTTCAGAATTAGGTATCGAAGCAGTGGACGACCAGACTTTGAAGGTGACTTTGGAATCGCCTGCATCATATTTCTTACAAGAATTAACAATGCCCGTGTTCTTCCCAGAGAACCAAAAATTTGTGGAAGAAAAGGGAAACAAGTTTGGAACTTCAGCTGCCAACTATTTGTCAGCAGGGCCTTATAAATTTAAAGGCTGGTCAGGTTCAAATAATAAGTATTCATATGTAAAGAATAATAAATACTATGATGCGGATAAGGTCAAAACTAAGAAAATTGCTGTGCAAACCATTAAGGACCAAAATACTGGTTATAACTTGTATCAAGGAAAGAAACTTGATTTCACACCATTGTCGCCAGATCAGGTGAAGGCTTCAAAGAGCAAGAAGGGTTATAAGGAGATTAAGTCTGGTGCAACACAAGCCTTGCAAATGAATCAAGAAAAGGTACCTGAATTCAAGAATACTAAGATTCGTCAAGCCATTTCTTATGCTGTCAACCGTAAGGCATTATCAAATCAAATTGTTACTGGGTCAGCTATTCCGGCAACTACCTATACACCTAAAGGCTTAGTAAAAAATCCTAATAATAACAAGGATTTTGCAACCGATGCTGAAGTAAAGGGGGCAGTTGGTTATGATAAGAAGAAGGCAGCTAAGTTGTTCAAGGCGGGCCTTAAGGAAGTTGATAAGTCAAAGCTATCGGTCCAATTGTTAACTGACGATGATGATACCTCAAAGCGTGTTGCCCAATTCTTACAAGAGCAACTAGAAAAGAACTTAGACGGTATGGATGTCTCAATTAAAACAGTCCCAAAGAAGCAACGTTTGAAGTTGAGTACTGATGGTGATTTCCAAATGCTAAACTTTGGTTGGTTGGCTGATTATCCGGATGCCTCATCATTCTTAGATTTGTATAAGGCTGATGCATCATACAATTATGGTAAGTGGCAGAATGAAGACTACAATGCTGCTTTGGAGAGTGCCGAAGGTAAGAATGCTAATGACAAGAAGGCCCAATATGCTGACTTCAAGAAGGCCGAACAAATTCTTGAGAAGGAAGCTGGTGTTGCGCCTTTGTACTACCGTTCAACGGCGTCATTATTGAATCCTAAGGTTAAGGGTGTTGTGGCCAATCCGACTGGCGCACCATTTAACTTTAAGTATGCTGTTAAACACTAAATTAAATATTTTATAGTAACGCAATAGGCTGGAACATAGTAAATGTTCCAGCCTGTTTTGTTATTTAAATCCATTAACGCCTTTTAATTAATGTTAAAATATATAGAAATATCATATATGAACAATGACGATTCTCAATTAAGTAAAGAAGGGGACAATGAAAATGAAAATAACAATTATGGGTGGAACCGGTTATATTGGTCAGGGGATTCTATCTGCACTCGTCCAGGATAGAAATAATTACGAACTGACTAGTTTATCTCGGTCTGGTGCCCAAAATCATACAAACTTAGTTGATTCTGTGACTTATTTGGCTGTTGATTTGACTAAGCCAGGTCATTGGCAGACGGTCATTGATAGTTCAGATGTTGTCGTTGATTGTGTGGGAATCTTTTTACCTAGTAAACGGAAAAATACGAGTTATCAGAAAAACAGTATTGATCCTGCAAAAAAGGTCATTGACGAGCTAATGGCCAAGACAACGCAAACAAGATTTGTCTTTATTGCTGCTAATAATGCACCGTGGCCGCTTAAAAATTATATGAAAGCAAAAGAAGAGGTTATTGATTACGGTGTCGAAAAGTTGGATAATCGATTTGTAGCTGTTTATCCTGGAATGGTGTACGATAAGCAACGTATGCTTAATTTCATTCCAGGCGTATTATTACATTTCGCCATCTATGGATTACATTTGAATTTTTTGAAAAAATATCGTCCAGTTAAACGCCAAAAGTTTAATCAGGAAATGCTTCAAATTATTAAGCAACAATCCAGTGTTTTGACGAACAAAATATCATAATTACCTATAGGAGAGAAAAAGTTGATCACTTTAAAATCAAACAGAGAAATTTCAGGCATGGCACACTCTGGTAAAATTCTAGCGGGTGCCCATCTTGCATTACGAGATAAAATATATGTTGGCATGGATACTTGGGAAATTGAGGAAATTGTTAACCAATATATTCTTGAGCATGATGCAAAACCTTCAGAAAAGGGCTTTGAAGGATATAAATATGCCACTTGCATTAGTATTAATGATGAAGTAGCACACGCAACACCACGTAAGGGATTAAAATTAAAAAATCATGATGTTGTGACAGTGGACTTTTGTGTTAATTGGCATGGTTATGAAAGTGATTCTGCTTGGACTTATGTTGTTGGTGAAAGTACACCCGAAATCGATCATTTAATGGATGTGACTCACACGGCTTTGTACTTAGCAATCGATCAAGCGCAAGTTGGTAATCGTTTAGGTGATATTGGTTTTGCCATTCAAGACTATGTGGAAAATGAAAACCATATGGGTGACGTCCGTGATTTGATTGGTCATGGTATTGGTCCAACGATGCATGAAAAGCCAGATGTGTTCCACTATGGTGTCGCACATAAAGGGTTACGTCTAAAAGCTGGTATGGTCATTACCATTGAGCCGATGGTCAATGCAGGTGGTGACTGGGAAATTAATACTGAAGTCGTTCCCGAAACTGGATGGGAGTATTATGTCTCAGGAGATGGTAGCTTGTCAGCACAGTATGAGCATACAATTGCGATTACCAATGATGGACCTAAAATTTTGACATCCCAAGATCCAGTTGGCGATGCCAAGTATTTATGGCAAGATTAATCATTTTGAATAATTAGCACAAAAAGGCAACCCGATTTATTAAAAAACGGGTTGCCTTTTTTGTGCATATTCTTGATTATTAAAATTTTAAGCTGTTACAGCAACTAATGGATCACCGTTTTTGACCTGGTCAGTTTCAATCGGTTCAACGTTGGCGAAGTCTGCGGTATTCGTAATTGCCATAATTAGTGTTGGATCATAACCGGCATCGATAATTTTTTCAATTTCAAAACTACCTAATGCTTCACCTGCAGTAACATGTTGGCCTTGAGAAACTTTAGAATCAAAATATTGTCCTTTTAAATTAACAGTATCAATTCCTAGGTGAATTAAAATTTCTGCACCATTGTCTGATTTAATACCATAAGCATGTTTGGTTTCATAGGCAACTGTAATTGTACCAGAAACGGGTGCGTAGATTGTTGTATCACTTGGTACAATTGCGGCACCATTACCCATTAATTTAGAAGAAAAGACCTGGTCATTGACGTCTTCTAATTTAATGGCTTGACCAGAAACGGGTGTGTTAACAATTTCATCGGCTAAGTTAGTTTCAACTGGTGTATTGGCAGCTGGCTTAGGAGCATCGTTTTTATTACCACCATCGATAACGGCGAACTTCGCTGCATTTTTCTTACCGTATAGATAGGTCAGTGTAAAGGCAATTACAAATGAAATCACTTCACATAATAGATATGCGGGAATTGATTTTGCATTAATTGACAAGAAGCCAAGGAACCCTGCTGATCCAAGCGATACGGCGATGACATGCATTAAACCGGCTAATGCTGCGGCTACACCGGAACCGATAAGCGCACAGCAGAATGGGAACTTATATTTTAGGTTAACTCCAAATAAAGCTGGTTCGGTAATACCCAATAGGGCAGATACAGTGGCAGAAGATGATAATCCTTTCATCTTTTTGTTTTTTGTTAGAGCAAATACGCCAAATGTCGCAGCACCTTGTGCGACATTTGCCATTGAAGCAACAACAAATATAAAGTCGCCGTAACCACTGTGATTTTGTGTGAATGCCGTAACCAATTGTGTTTCAATAGCTGGAAAACTTTGATGAAGTCCGGTTAATACGATTGGTGAGTATAATAGTCCAAAAATACCCGTTCCAACAAAGCCTAATGTTTGATAAATAAAGACAATACCATTAGTAACTCCGTCTGAAAGTAGGCGCATGACTGGTCCAACGATAACAAATGTTAGAAACCCAGTCACCATTAATGAAATTAGAGGTGTAAAAGTAAAATCAACGGCAGATGGTAATCTTTTATGTAAGTATTTTTCAATTAACGACAAAATACAAACGGCAGCTAGCACAGGAATAACTTGATAATAGTAGTTATTTTGTGAAACAGCTAAACCGAAAATGTCCCAGGATTGGTTGGCTATTAAGCCTGGCGAGACCATAATCATAGCTAAAGCTGCACCTAGGTATTGGTTAGCACCAAAGCGTTTAGCAGCTGAAATACCGACCAAGATGGGCATGAATATGAAGGGAGCAGCTGACATGACTTGAATCATTGCTGAGAATCCCTTAATAACTGGGAAACTGTCTACTAAGGCCTTTGGCCCAAACAAGTCAGGTGAAGTTAGGAAGTTATTTAGCGCCATTAACAAACCACCAGCGACTAAGGCTGGAATGATTGGCACAAAAATATCAGATAGTAATTTAATAAAAGCCATGATTGGATTTTTCTTTTTACCATCTTGGGTGACATTTTTAAGTTCTTCAGTTGAAACTGGGGTCACATCTGCAATATTTATGAGTTCGTCATAGACATTATTGACATCCCCAGGACCGATGATGATTTGATATTGGCCATTTGTTTTGAATGTTCCTTTAACGTCATCGTTATTGTCTAGAGCATCTTGATCTAGTTTACTTTCATCTTTGATAACTAATCGTAGTCGTGTTGCACAATGTGCAGCAGCAGCAAAATTATCCTTACCAACCGCTGAGACAATCTCATTAGCGACTTTTTTATGATCCATTTGTCTACTCCTTGTTAATGAAAACGTTTTCTTTTTATTACACTTATTAGGATACCTTATTTTGGTTATATGTCAAACGTCTGACATACCTTCTTTAATAAGTTTATATTTTTTAAATTATTGATAGTTTTTCTATATGTCAAACGTTTGACATATTGTGCAACATAATCTATCTTAGAAGTGATGATTTTCTAATTTAGAAACACTGCCAATTTAATAGGGGATTAATTCATATGATTTGGACTAGAGAAAAAAGATACCAACCTTACAGCGCATATTCAGAAGCAGATAAAGAAACTCTAGCAGAACAAGTATCATCGTCAGTGTACAAGCCGGCGTTTCATATACATCCGACTTCAGGATTACTGAATGATCCTAATGGATTTTCTTATTTTAATGGTCAATGGCATATATTTTATCAAGCTTTTCCTTTTGGACCAGTTCACGGTCTAAAATCATGGGTACATTGTGTTTCAGATGATTTAGTTCATTGGCATAATTTAGGTATTGCATTAAACCCAGGAAATCAATATGATTCGCATGGTGCTTATTCTGGGTCAGCACAAGTGATCAATGATAAATTATTCCTTATGTATACAGGTAATGTACGAGACAAAAATTGGCAACGTCGTAGTTATCAACTTGGTGCTTGGATGGATGAAAATAACCAAATCACAAAAGTAAACCAACCGCTCATTACAGCGCCTGATTATGTGACTGAGCATTTTAGAGATCCACAATTGTTAAAGGTGAATGATGAATATTTTGCTTTAATTGGTTCACAGGATAAACAAAATTTACGTGGTGAATTTTCATTATATAAAACTCAGGATTTAAAAAATTGGGAAGATATGGGGTATATAAAGCATAATCTTGGTGATATGGGCTATATGGTTGAGTGTCCAAACCTAGTTTATGTTGATGATAAGCCTGTACTAATTTTTTGCCCACAAGGATTGCCGCAGAATATATTACCAACAGACAATATTTATCCAAATGTTTATACGGTTGGTAGTAATTTGGATTTTAAAACTGGTACTTGGTATTCTGACACATCAACGTTAATGCAATTAGATGCTGGTTTTGATGTTTATGCGAGTCAGGCATTTAATGCACCAGATGGACAGGCCTATTTGATAAGTTGGGTCGGACTACCTGAAATAAACTATCCATCGGATAAGGAAAATTGGGCTCATTGCCTTAGTTTAGTGAAGCGATTAAAAGTGGTCGACAATAAACTTTATCAAATACCAGTAACAGCTATGTCTACATTGGCTGTTGCAGAACAAACATTACCCCAAAATCAACAAGTATTAGTCACTGATACAAAGCAACAATACGAGTTAAAACTGGACTTGGATTCTAATCAAACAGGCAATTTATTATTAGCTAGCGATGGCACTAGTGATAACGGCTTACAATTACAATTTGACACAAACAATGAGGGTTATCTAATTGTTGATCGATCAAATGTCGGTGAGAAATTTGCAACAAAGTATGGTGAAACACGCAAAGTAAACGTCAACCCTCATAAAAAGTTATCATTAGATATTTTCGTTGATCATTCAATTTGTGAGATTTTTATAAATGGTGGTGAGCAGGTCATGACGTTACGTTTCTTTGCACCGCAAACACAGACAATGATTGCGTTTTCTGAACAAAATACGCTAAAATATTCAGGTAGCTATATCTTATTAAGTGATATGTGATAGCTAATATTACATGAAATTATTAGAAATTTGTATTGAAAAAAGGATGTGCCATTGTGAAACCAAAGTTATCTGATGTTGCTGAAGAAGCAGGTGTATCACCAACAACTGTCTCTCGTGTTATTAACAATCATGGTTATTTGAGTGCGGCAACAAAACAAAAAGTTTATGATGCAATGGCGACGTTGAACTATCAGCCCAATTCTTTAGCAAGATCTTTGAAGGGAAAAAAGTCGCATATAATTGGTCTTATTTTCCCTGGTATTACAAATCCTTTTTTTGCAGAATTGATTGAAAAACTAGAAAAACAGTTATTCTTGCAAGGTTACAAGGTTATTTTGTGTAATTCTGCTGATGATGTTGCGAAAGAACGTAATTATTTACAAATGTTAATTGCTAATCAAGTTGATGGCATTATAACTGGCGCACATAATTTAGGGATTGAAGAATATCAAAATACAAATTTGCCCATTGTTGCCTTTGATCGACGGTATACGGATGGTATGCCAATGATTAGTAGTGATAACTTGCAAGGAGGTATTTTGGCAACGGATACCTTATATCAGGCAGGTGCGAAAAATATTTACTTTATGGGAAATCCCAACCAAAAAGGTAATCCCACCGATAGACGCTTGCAGGGGTATCGACAACAAATGGCTAAATTAGGCTTGGAAAATCATGTTTTTCCGATTTTCTTTGATGAAACTCCAAAAATCAAACAAGTCTCTATTCAACAATTTTTAAAGAAAAAGCAAGCTGATGGTATTATTTGTAGTGATGATTTAACGGCTATTCTTGTATTACAAACGGCCCGTGAGTTGAACATTCAAGTACCAAATGATTTGAAAATCATTGGTTACGATGGCAGCAATTTTATTAGAACATACTTTCCTGAATTGAGCACAGTGGTACAGCCAATGGATGACATCGTGATGATGCTTGTTGAAAGTTTGATCAATCGTATCACAAATCGTGAAGATAAACTTGAAGAGAGTGATTTTATTTTACCAGTCTCTTTGTATCATGGTGGCACAGTATAAATTTAATAGACAAATACAGTTTTGAAATGAAGTGTTTTTTATTTTCAAAACTGTATTTTTTTGTGCAAAAATAAGTCAGCCGACTGGCTTCTAACATGATAATCTAAGAAAGCCTCAGACATATTAAGGTACTTTCAGGTAAGAAAAGTAAGCAAGAATTGTTTAAAATCTAAAAAAACCTGACTAGTCTAGAAATGCTTGCCCCTGCATGGTTAGCTAAAACCTGACTAGTCTGGTTATGTAAAGCTTGATACAAATGAATTGAAACCGTTTTCATAGTCATGTACACTGAACGTGTTGAAAGGGGATATTGAAATGGAAAAATATCAAAAAATATATTCTGACCCCTTGAAAGCATTACAAGATAATGTCTACCAACCAGGTGATTACTTACCGAGTGACGGGCAGCTGGTTATACGTTACCAAGTATCTCGTGAGACGGTGCGTAAAGCTGTTAAAACATTGGCTAATGATGGCTATGTGCAAAGGTTACCTGGCCGAGGTTCAGTTGTTTTGGATCGAAAGCATTTTGTATTCCCGGTTTCAACACTTGAAAGTTATCGTGAAATGGTTGCGCAAGCGCACCTAGATGCTAGTAATGATGTCATCGTTATTAAGCAGAATGTGCCTGTTCCGGAAAAATTAACAGGAGGTGACTCGCCAGTATTAAGCACATTGGTCGTACGTCGGCGTTGGGTTGATGGTGAAGAGATGGTCTTAGATTACGATTATATTAATCAAGCTGTTATTGATCATGTTCCGCATACGGCGGCTAAGAATTCATTGTTTGATTACTTTGAAAATCAGTTAGGTTTACAAATTGATTATGCGGTTAAACGAATGACAGTTGAAAAAGGAAATGTCAAAGATCGACAGTTACTTCATATTGATGAGGGGATGTCTATGGTGGTTATTCGGAGTGAAACCCGTTTATCGGATAATCGCATCTTATCTTATACTGAATCGCGACATCGTGCAGATCGCTTTACAAGTGTTGAATTTGCAAGACGTCATAAATAGGAGGGCTATATATGTTTGGGTTTGGAAAGAAAAAAACAGTTGCTGATGACAACAAATTGTACACGCCAGTAACAGGTGAGGTTATTCAATTAGAAAATGTTTCTGATCCTGTATTTGCTGGGAAAATGATGGGGGATGGTTTTGCTGTGGAGCCTACGGATGGCACAATTGTTTCTCCAGTTGCTGGTAAAGTAACTATTCAGCAAGAACATGCCGTTGGTTTAGAACGGGCCGATGGGTTGGAAATACTTGTACACATAGGTATTGATACAGTTTCGCTAAACGGTGCGCCATTTACACCAAATGTGAAAGTTGGAGATGTTGTCGATGGCGGCGATACTCTAGCAACGGTGGACTGGCAACAGGTTGATAATGCGAAATTACCAAAGACAACGATGGTGCTCATTACTAATTCGGCTGAAAAATTAGATACTTTGTCTGTAGAAGTAGGAAATTCATCAGCTGGTAGTCAGATTGGGCAAGCAGTTGCCATAGGTTAAACGGGGGAAATTGAGATGGCAAAACAAAACTATGATGAATTAGCACAGAACATTATTAAAAATGTCGGTGGTAAAGATAACGTTGATAAGGTCATTCACTGTATTACACGTTTGCGATTTTATTTGAATGATGAGAAAAAGGCAGATACGGATGCAATTCAAGACCTAGATGGCGTTGCTGGTGCTGTCTATAATGCGCAATTAGGCCAGTATCAAGTGGTTATCGGACAAGCAGTGGAAGATGTCTACGATAAAGTGATTGAACAACTGGGTGATGATGTCATTGACGAAGAGGCAACTGATGCTGCCGTTGAAGCAACAGGTGGCAAGCAATCAAATAAGCCGGATGGATTCTTTGGCATGATTAAATATGGTTTCCAATTATTGATTGGAACAATTACTGGATCAATGATGCCAATTATTGGTTTGTTAGCTGCTTCAGGTATTTTAAAAGGTGTTTTAACGTTATTTACGTTTAACTTGGGGTGGATCAATGAGTCTTCGGCAACGTATCAAATTATTAATACAATTGCCGACTCAACATTCTATTTCTTGCCGATTCTCGTTGGGTATACTGCTGCTAAGCAACTAAAGTCAGATCCAATTATCGTTGCTGCTATTGCTGGTGTATTAGTTCATCCAACGATGGTGGAATTGGGAGAAAAAACTTCAAAGAACTTTGTTGAATTCCTTGGGGTAACTATGAATGCGAGCTTCTTTGGTTTACCAATTCATATTCCCTCATATACGTATTCAATTTTCCCAATCATCTTTGCGGCGTGGCTTGCACGACCAGTTGGTAACTGGTTTAAAAAGGTCTTACCTTTGAGTCTACGTTCAATCTTCCAACCACTATTCACATTATTCATCGTTTCAGTTGTCGTGCTAGTTGTTGTTGGACCTGTGATTACGCTAATCTCATCTGGATTGGCAACGTTTATCAATTGGCTAGTAACATTGAATCAAGCTATTGCTGGATTACTCATTGGTGGTCTTTATCAGGTACTTGTGATTTTCGGATTGCACTGGATGATCATTCCGATTATTTCCAACGATATTGCACAAACCGGTCATTCAGTTTTGAACGGATTGATTAATTTCACGATGATTGCGCAAGGTGCTGGGGCACTAGCCGTTTGGGCAAAAACAAAGATTACAAATATTAAGAGTTTGGCATTCGCTGGTGCCTTGTCGGGATTTGCTGGTGTAACTGAGCCGGCAATGTATGGAATTAACTTGAAGTATGGTCGCGTATTCTGGATGGCTAATATTGGTGGTGCTGTCGGTGGACTGATTGCTGGACTGTTACATGTTGATATGTTTGGGTTCACCGGTTCATGGATTGGATTCCCATCATTCTTCTCAAAGACAGATCCAAATAACATTTGGTACTTCGTCATCGCCGCTACAGTAACCACAGTTGTTTCATTCATTGCGGTCTACTTCTGGGGATTCAAGGATTCTGATGTAAAGAATGCCAAGAATGCTGAAAAGAAAAACGTATTTAAGGATGCTGTTAACGACTAATTTTGAGGAAGGGAGCTTTTGATGAATTCAAATAATTGGCAATTAAGTTACGACACGGTCTCGCATGGTGTTCGTGCTTATGGTGAAGAATCATTACTTACTTTAGGGAATGGGTATCTTGGTTGGCGTGGTGCCCCGATTATGACATCTTATAGTGATGATCATTATCCAGGACTCTATGTTGCGGGGGTCTTTAATCAAACGTCAACACCAGTTGCTGGTCGTGATGTTATTAATGAGGATATGGTCAACTTGCCCAATCCACAGTTATTAAAGTTGGCTGTCGATGGTGAACCAGTCGTATTTGATCCTACAACACGGGAATCAGTACTCAATTTTGATAGCGGTATTCTCTCAGAGAGCTATACAATACCAACTGTTAAAGGGGAATTGACATTAAAAACTCAGAAAGCAGTCAATCCATTTAAGATGCATCAAATCGGCCTATCTATTGCGATTAGTGGTGATTTTACTGCCGATGTAACTGTCCAAACTATTATTGATGGTCGTGTTGAAAATAAAAATGTTAAACGCTATCGTGATTTTGAATCAAGAGAATTTGATGTGACTGCTTTAACGACAGATAAATTAGTCGCTGAAACCCGACAGTCAGGCATCAAATTGGTCGTAGGTGCAAAAACAAATAGTGATGCAGCTGAATTTTCAGTGACAACAGGACAAGACCAGATAGTTGCTACGGGTGATTTTAAGTTAACCCCTGGGGACACGATTAATATTGAACGAGTTATCGGTATTGCTACAAGTTACGAAGAGGCTGATCCAGAGCAGGTTGTTGATGAACAATTGACTAATGCCACATTTAAAGAAATTGTTGCTGATTCTGTTAAGTATTGGCAGGATGTGTGGTCTGAAGCAGATATCATCCTAGATAGTGATGCTCCTGATTTGCAACGAATGATTCGAATGAATGTTTTTCATCTTCGACAATCAGCACAGCACTACGCTAATCAGTACCTAGATGCTTCTGTCGGTTCACGTGGTCTAACTGGTGAAGGTTACCGAGGTCATATTTTTTGGGATGAAATTTTTGTTGTCCCTTATCTAGCAGCTAATGATCCGCAGACTGCTAAGGATATTTTGAAATATCGTATTAATCGTTTAGAGGGTGCCCAAGCCAATGCCAAGATTGATGGTGAAAGTGGTGCCATGTATCCTTGGCAATCTGGAATGACTGGTGATGAACAAGCGCAAGTTATTCATTTAAATACGGTTAATAATGAGTGGGATCCTGATAATTCAAGGCTCCAACGTCATGTATCCTTAGCGATTGTTTATAATTTATGGATATATGTGCAGTTAACAGGTGATGAAAGCATTCTTCAGGATGGTGGCCTCGATGTCGTTGTTGAGACTTCAAAGTTCTGGTTAAACAAAGTGACTCTAGGAGATGACGGCCATTATCACTTAGCAGGTGTGATGGGACCAGATGAATTCCATGAAGCTTATCCAAATGCTGATACTGGTGGCATCACCGATAATGCTTATACAAATTTGATGTTAACTTGGGCATTGAATTGGCTACAAGAACTTAGTCAACACGAAAATTTGCCAGCCATTGATGACGTATTGCTAGAAAAAGCACAAGATGTCTCAACCCGGTTATCATTAGAAATTAGCGATGCAGGTATCATTGCCCAATATGCTGGTTATTTTGATTTGAAAACAGTCGATTTTGAGGCATATCGACAAAAATATGACGATATTCATCGAATTGATCGTTTGATGAAAGCGGAAGGATTATCACCGGATGATTACCAGGTTGCCAAACAGACCGATAATTTGATGACGTTGTATAACTTAGGTGCAAATCACTTTGTAAAACTAGTTAATCAGCTTGGGTATACTCTGCCAACAGATTGGTTACAGAAAAATACTGATTATTATCTAGCCCGAACGGTTCATGGTTCAACGACTTCACGACCTGTTTTTGCTGGTATTGATATTACATTAGGTAATAAAGAAAAGGCATTAGAATATTTAAAGACGGCTATTGGTTCAGATTATTATGATATTCAAGGTGGTACAACGGCAGAAGGTATTCATATTGGTGTCATGGGCGAAACACTGGAAGTCATTCAAAATGAATTTGGAGGGGTTTCATTGCGAGACGGTCATATTGTCATCAATCCAAGTTTACCTAATGGTTGGCGTAGGCTGTCATTTAAGCAAAAGTTCCGTGGTGTTTTAATTTCGTTAGATATTTATCCTAATTACGTGAAAGTCGTAGCTGATAAGGATATTACGGTAACTATTTACAATAAGACTATTAATTTACATGCCAATGAGGAACAACAAGTTTCAGGAGGTTAACACAAATGAGTGAATTTGATGTAATTAAAGGATTTGCTTTTGATATGGATGGTGTTTTAGCTGACACAGCTCGTTTTCATACCATTGCCTGGCGTAAAATTGCGGATGAAGTAGGGACAACTTGGACCAAAGAGTTAGAAGAGGGTCTCAAAGGTATTGATCGCATGGGAAGTTTGGCGTTGATCATATCAGCTGGAGGACATGACGATGAATATGATCAATCAGCACGTGAGGCATTAGCTGAGAAAAAGAATACCAATTATCGTGAATTAATTTCCACATTGACACCCGATGATATTTTACCAGGTATGCAGCAATTCTTAGATGAATTAAAGCAGCAAGCTATCAACTGAGCGTTGCTTCAGCTTCCAAAAATGCGCCATTTATTATTGAACGGCTTGGTTTGGCTGATTACTTTGAGGCGGTTGTGGATCCGGCATCAGTGGCTGCTGGTAAGCCCGATCCAGCTATCTTTGCAGCAGCGGCTAAGGTTTTAAACTTAGAACCTGAACAGGTTATTGGGTTAGAAGATTCCGCAGCTGGTATTCAGAGTATTAATGGTGCTGGCGAAATTAGTGTTGGGATTGGGGATGCAAATGTTTTAGTCGAAGCCGATGTGAACTTTGACAAAACAGATGATGTGACATTAAATGCAATAAAAGTAGCTTTGGATAGCAAATAAAAAAATTAAAAAGTGGCTAATTTTGGTTAACAATCAAAATTAGCCACTTTTAGTTTGGCAAAGTTTAATTTACTTAGTATGGTAGGAAAATTTCCCTAACACAATAATTATATACATTTTTAGGGCTGATTTGTCTCAAATTCGTTAGGTTATCTGACATACGTTTCGATTTTTCTAATCTTTTTCTAATTTAATATTTGCCGTATTTTGGTTCCAACATGTTTTTCACGAAAGATAGTTGCAAGTTTTAAAATTTATTTGACGATATTATCTTGTTTCTATTTGGCATACTCATAGATTTGATAATATTTCTAATTGCATTAAATTAAATGCTATATACATTCAATAAGCCTTTAATTAAGCAATTTTTCATAAGAAAGCGGTTTCGTTAAAATAATGAAAATACGCAAATTTGTCATGAAAGCATCACTTTATTTGATTGATCGATGGTGCTTTTTATTTACAAATATTTTCCGTGGTGATAGAATCATTAAAATCAAATGAGAAAGGAAAAGAATTATGTCATCATTATTTCGAAAGAAAGATATTAATAGACTAACGGAAAATGCTTCGCCGTTAAAAAGAACCTTACATACTTGGGATCTGACCTTTTTAGGGATTGGAGCCATCATTGGTACAGGAATCTTTGTTTTAACTGGTAAAGGAGCTTTGACCGCTGGTCCAGCTTTGTCTGTATCGTTTTTAATTGCTGCTATCTGTTGTGGTTTTGCTGGTTTATGTTACGCTGAATTTGCCTCAATGGCGCCCGTAGCTGGTTCTGCCTATACTTATTCATATATTGCATTTGGTGAAATTATTGCGTTTATTATGGGGTGGGATTTGATACTTGAGTACGCCCTCGGAGCTGCAACGGTTTCAGTTGGATGGTCTGGGTACTTTGTTAATCTATTAGATAATATGGGTATCCATATACCAACGGCTCTAACTGCTGCTGCCGGAACGACGCCGGGTGTTCAGACCTTTTTTAATCTGCCAGCGTTTGTTATTGTTTTAATCATTACATGGATTATTTCGGTGGGGATTACGCAAACCAAGCGAGTTAATGATACGATGGTCATCATTAAGTTAGCAGTGATTGTTTTATTCGTTGTCTGCACGGTTTGGTTCATCAAACCTGAAAACTGGCAGCCGTTTAGTCCATTCGGTCTTTATTCGCATACTGACGGGGTGGCAACCGGAATTATTCCCGCAGCATCGATTGTTTTCTTCTCATTTATCGGTTTTGATTCAGTTTCTTCAAGTGCTGAGGAAACGGTTAATCCTAGCAAGACGTTACCAAGAGGTATTCTATATTCACTACTAATTTCAACAGTCCTTTACATTATCATGACATTAATTATGACGGGTGTTGTGAAGTACACTGTATTTTCAAAATATTTGAATGCTCCTATTTTGGCTATTTTGGCCAAGACAGGGCAAACATGGCTATCAATTATTGTTAGCTTGGGAGCTATTCTCGGTATGACAACTGTTATTTTGGTTCAGCTTTATGGGCAATCACGTATCAGTTATTCAATGGCGCGAGATGGTCTTTTCCCAGAATTCTTTGGTCACGTTGATGAAAAACACCAAACACCGTTTAAAGGAACGTGGTTCTTTGGTATTATCACTGCTTTAGCTGGTGGATTCATTAACTTAAATATTTTGTCAGAATTGGTCAACATTGGAACATTAACAGCATTTATCTTAGTATCTGCAGGTATTATGATTATGCGTCGTACAAAGCCTAACTTACATCGAGGTTTTAAGGCTCCTTGGGTGCCAGTCACACCGGTCATTGCCATTGTCTTTTGTGTTGTTTTGATTGCTGGTTTGAATTGGGAAACATGGTTGCGTTTCCTCGTTTGGTTGGCTCTTGGAATGGTGCTATACTTTGGTTATGGTAAACGTCATGCTGACACAAAGTTTTAAAAGCAAGGAGAAAACAAATGACCTATAAAAGTATTTTAGTTGGCTTAGATGGTTCTGACCAAGCAAAGCGTGCCTTTGCAACGGGGCTTTCCTTAGCAAAAGTTTTGTCTGCTGACCTGCATCTTGCATGGGTGGTTAGTCGTGATCGTGGCATGGATGCATCGTTTGGTGTTAACGAAGATTTTTATCAAGATATGGCAGAACGGGTTGATCAAAAAATGACGCCATATATTAAAAAGGCGCGAGAAGAAGGCGTTGAAGTTGTTGGTCATACTGTCGTTGGTAATATTAAAATGGTATTAACGAAAGATTTGCCTGAAGAAAATAATATTGACTTGATTATCGTCGGTAAGACAGGTGCTAATGCCCTTGAAAAGATGCTGCAAGGATCACATAGTGGTTATATCGTTGGCCATTCTAATTGTGATGTCTTAGTCGTTGAGTAATAGATGAAATGAACAGTTTTAAATGAAGTAGAGGTTGGAACAAAAGTAGATGCTCCAACCTCTACCTTTTTTATTATTGTAAAACGATTAACTATTATTTGAGGGTTAAAACTAACAGATAGGTGTGCTATTATTTGTGAAACATATAATTAAGTCTTGAGGTGGGAGTAAAGTAATGGCAAAATTTGTTTTTCCAGTAACAAATATTAACGATTTAAAAGAGAGCTATGATTTAATCGTGGTTGGTTCAGGGGCAGCAGGTATGACGGCAGCAATTCAGGCACAAGAATTAGGTTTGCATGTTGCTATTTTTGAAAAACTAAATACTTTGGGTGGTAATTCTAATCGTGCATCAACTGGTATGAATGCTACGGAAACTGTGGTGCAATTGGCAAATCATGTGATTGATGACCAGGACAGTTTCTATGAAGATACATGGCAAGGTGGTGGCAAAACTAATGATCAAGAATTGTTATCATATTTTGTGACTCATTCTGAATCAGCAATCAATTGGTTAGAAAAACACGATATTCATTTAACAGATTTAACAGCCACTGGTGGCATGTCACAAAAAAGAGCTCATCGACCCGATAATAAGTCAGCTGTTGGAAGTTACTTGGTGAAAGGTCTACAAAAACAATTATTGACTAAAAAAATACCTTTGTTTTCAGAAACGACGGCTATTAAGATTATGAAACAAGGCGAACAGGTGATTGGTTTAAAAATTAATAACCGTGAGATTGGTGAAAAAACTATTGCAACTAAAGCTGTTTTAATTGCAACCGGAGGCTTTTCACAAAATAAAAACATGTTGAAGGAATATGCCCCTGAATTATTACAGTTGAAAACCACCAACCACCCAGGGGCTACAGGTGATGGCATGAAGTTAGCTGTTGCGGCAGGCGCAACGTTGGTTGATATGCATAAAATTCAAGTGCATCCAACGGTACAACAAGATACGAATCATGTTTATTTGATTGGTGAGGGTGTGCGTGGTGAAGGCGCTATTTTGGTAAATCAAACCGGGCAACGATTTGTTAATGAAATGACGACACGTGACAAAGTAACAGCTGCTATTGATAACTTACAAGAAGACGGGGCGACACTGGTTTTTGATCAAGGTATTCGAGACGCATTTCCAGCGATTAACTTTTATGATGCGGTTGGACTTGTGATGACGGCTGAAAACTTAACGGATTTGGCTAAGAAGGCGCACTTGGATAGTGAGAAATTGGTCGCCACTGTTGCGAAGTGGAATGATAGCCAGGTAAAGGGAATCGATGCAGACTTTGGGCGTGAAACTGCCATGGCACGTAGCTTGGCTTTACCACCTTATTATGCGATTCATATCAAACCAGCGATTCATTACACAATGGGGGGCATTAAAATAAATAAATTGACAGAAACCCTTAACGAAACTGGTGATAAGGTTAGTGGATTATATGCCGCTGGTGAGGTTGCCGGCGGATTGCACGGAGATAATCGTATTGGTGGTAATTCAATTGCTGAAGCCGTTATTTTTGGACGGCAAGCTGGTAAACAAGTAGCAAAATATATAGATGAAATGAACGAGTAAGACAAAAATATCGGGGTCAGAACAAAAGGTATTGTTTTGACCCCGATATTTATTTTTATTTTTTAAGATGAATGCTATTGAGCGGTATAACCACCATCAACAACGAATTCTGATCCTGTCGCAAACTTTGATTCATTTGAAGCTAAGAACACACACATATAAGCAATGTCGTCTGGATCTCCCAAATGTCCCATTGGTGTCTTAGAACGTTGTGACATGATTTCAACCATCCCATCGGCGTTCTCAACCATTGGTGTTTTGATATATCCTGGGTGAACTGAGTTGATGCGAATATCATAATCTTTCAGTGCACAGTCAACAGCTGCTGACTTAGACATTAGTCGAACGGCTCCCTTTGAGGCGTTATAAGCACCTAGATTAGAATCACCAACAAATCCTTCAATTGATGACATATTTATAATAGATGCACCAAGATCTTTATTTTTCATGCGTTGGATAGCTAGGCGAGTACCAAAGAAGACACCATCCAAGTTAACAGACATGACCTTGCGCCATTCTTCAGTTGTCGTATTCTCAATACTATTATCCACGGCAATACCAGCATTATTAACTAATGTTGAAACAGGTCCAAATGCTTTTTCGGTTTGATCAAATAAATCTACCCAACCATCTTCATCAGATGAATCATGTTGAATGAAACGAATAACGTCGGGTGTACCAATCTTTTTTGCAGCATCTTCCCCAACTTGCGCACGACGACCAGTGATAACGACTTTAGCACTTTCTTGCACGAATCTATTGGCAATCGACCAACCAATTCCTACAGAACCACCAGTAACAATTGCAACTTTACCTTTCAAACGCTCGCTCATTTTTAAATACCCCAAAGTTTTTATAATATGTGTATATGTGAATTATATCACAAAAATGATGCGTTTAAAGGATTTTTTGTTAAATGTTTTTTGTAAAAAGGGGTTATTATCCACTTATTTTCGGATGTCATACGATTTTTCGAGCCTTTTTAATTGTTCATAAAATCACTATTTATTTTTTTAATCATAGAGAGTATACTAAAAAACCGTAAGCGGTTATGTAAAGACTTAACCGATATATATATTGTGTAAATGTTAAGTTTTTTTGTTAAATATAACTAATATGTATTTACAAAAAGAAGGCTTGCGACTATTCGCGTAAACGTTTACAATATTGGCGAGGGTTATTTTTTATATAAAGGAGATTTTATCATGGAAGCACTTGTTTTAACTGGCAAGAAAGAGTTGAACGTTAAGGACATTGATCGTCCAGAGGTTTTGCCTAATGAAGTATTGGTTCATACGGCATTTGCCGGTATTTGTGGAACTGATCATGCATTATATGCAGGATTACCCGGGTCTGCAGATGCTGTGCCACCAATCGTGTTAGGACATGAGAATTCGGGAGTCGTTGCAGAAGTTGGGGATGCAGTCACTAATGTTAAAGTAGGGGACCGGGTGACCGTTGATCCTAATATTTATTGTGGACAATGCAAGTACTGTCGAACAGGCCGTCCCGAATTATGTGAGAACTTATCAGCAGTTGGTGTCACTCGTGATGGTGGCTTTGAAGAATATTTCACAGCTCCTGCATCAGTTGTATATCCAATTCCAGATAACGTATCGTTGAAATCAGCTTCTGTTGTAGAGCCAATTTCATGTGCAGTACACGGTATTAAGTTATTAAAGTTATCACCATACCAAAAGGCATTAGTTATTGGGGATGGCTTCATGGGTGAACTATTTGTTCAAATCTTACAAGCTTATGGTATTCACCAAGTGGATTTGGCCGGTATTGTTGATGAAAAATTGACCATGAATAAATCAAAGTTTGGGGTTAAAAACACATTTAATACTAATAATGGTGATCAAATTCCTGCGGAAGAATACGATGTTGTTATTGAAGCAGTTGGTATGCCACAAACACAGGAAGAAGCCATTGCGTCAGCTGCTCGTGGTGCCCAAGTACTGATGTTTGGGGTAGGTGGTCCAGATGCAACATTTGAAATGAACACTTATGAAATTTTCCAAAAGCAATTAACAATTCAAGGATCATTTATCAACCCAAATAGTTTTGAAGATTCACTAGCATTGCTATCATCAGGAAAGCTGAATGTTGAAGCCTTAATGTCACATGAGCTCGATTACAAGACCGTTGATGATTTCGTTAATGGTAAATTGGGCGTTGTATCAAAGGCAGTTGTTAAAGTTGGCGGTGAAGAGGCATAAAAATGGAAAATGTGGGGGATAAAAAGGCGCAGAGAAGCCTATCTATGAGTTCTTCAATTGCTTATTTTATAATTTCCCTAATCTTTAACTCTTTTGGGAATGTGTTGACCTTAGTCACATCAGCTCATGTTCATCCATCTTTTCTTGGATCAGCTTATTGGACAGCTGGTGAAGCTAATTTAGGTAATGCAATTTTAGGGGACAACTCATTAGCATTGTTTTGGGCGTTTTTAGTCTTAGGTATGTTGGTTTCATTTTTAAATGCCTTACTAATGAAGCAACTTGATTGGAAACGAATCTTTGGTAATTTTATTTTCATGTTGCCGTTCTCAATCTTCATTCAATGGTTTTCTAATATTTTTAACCAAATCATGCCAGATGCAACGACATTGCCAATGGTTATTTTGTACACATTGATCAATTTTATTGGGGTTGGCTTTATTGCCACGGCAATCTCGATTTATCAACGAGTAAACTTAGTGTTGCATCCTGCTGATGACTTGATGCAAATTCTACGATTTAAATATTTCAAGGGGTCAGCATTTAAAGCAATGTGGGCATCTTATATCCCACCAACCATCTTTGCATTGATTGCATTTATTATTACTTTCCCTTCACTTTATAATTTTGGGATTGGAACATTATTTGCCTTTCTTTTCCAGGGTGGTATAACAGGCCTTGCTGATCGTTATGTATTTCGAAATCTAAAACATCAAGCAGTTGATGTGGGTAACTAAATTTAAAGGAGTTAAAGATGGCTTTTGCGGATTATTATTCAGGCTTACAACATGTTGGTATTCCAGCTTCATCATTGCAAGCATCAGAACGCTTTTGGGAAAAACTAGGATTTGAAAAAGTTGGAGATTTCCCGGCTGGTAATGTTATTTTTATGCAACGTGAGAACCTGGTGATTGAAACTTGGACTGGTGATGAAATAGTTGGCAAGCCGGGTGCAATCAATCATATTTCGATGGATACTTCAAACGCTGATGCTGCATTTATTGCTGCCAAGGATGAAGGATTATCATTGCTTAGTGATGAAGTACAAAAACTGCCATTCTGGGATAAAGGTATTAAATTTTTTAATGTACAAGGACCAGATGGGGTAATCGTTGAATTTTGTGAAATAGTCAAATAGTAAGAATATTTTTGAAAAAGGTCGGGACATGATGTTCCGGCCTTTATTTTTGAAAAACAGGTGTCCAGAAAAACATTAATATGAAATTAAAAAATATTATATTTGACTAAAGTGACAACTTTATGTTTATAATTAAGTTGTCACTTTTTAAAGGAGCTTGATTTTTACTAAACAAGCAGGAGGAGAAGTATAATATGTTTGTTTTAGCAAATTTAATACCAAAAATACCATTTGGTCCTTGGGTCGATAGTGGTGTTGATTGGTTAACAAAGCATTTAAGCGGATTATTTGATGCTATTCAAAATGGTGGAAATGTCGTGATGGATACCATGACTAATGCATTAACGGGTATTCCAACTTGGTTATTCATCATCGGATTGACCATTTTTACTGCTTTAATGTTTGGTAAAAAGTGGGGGTTCCCACTCTTCACGTTTATTGGATTGATAATTGTTGAGAACCAAGACTTGTGGTCAAACATGATGAACACATTTACGTTGGTTTTGATGGCAAGTTTGATTTCAGTTATTATTGGTGTGCCATTAGGTATTTGGATGGCTAAGAATGACGTTGTTAATAAAATCGTGCAACCGATTTTGGACTTTATGCAGACAATGCCAGCGTTCGTTTATTTGATTCCTGCGGTAGCCTTTTTTGGAATTGGTGTGGTACCAGGTGTATTTGCGTCGGTTATCTTCGCGTTACCACCAACAGTTCGAATGGCGAATTTAGGAATTCGTCAAGTGCCAACTGATTTAGTTGAAGCAGCTGACTCTTTTGGGTCAACGGGTACGCAGAAGTTATTTAAAATTGAATTACCATTAGCTAAGAAAACCATTTTCTCAGGAATCAATCAAACGTTGATGCTTGCCTTGTCAATGGTTGTGGTCGCATCAATGATTGGTGCACCTGGTCTTGGACGTGGTGTGTTAGCCGCCGTACAGGATGCTGATATTGGTAAGGGATTTGTTAATGGTATCGCATTAGTTATTCTGGCTATTATCATTGATCGATTAACACAAAAGATGAATGAAACGCCTAATCAGAAAACTGATCAGCAATCCGAGCATTCGAAATACCATTGGAAGACTTGGACAGCAATCGTCGTTGCACTTGCAATGATTGGAAGCGGTGTGGCAAACGCAATCACATCTGCAAAATCACAAGAGGAGACGGTGAAGATTGCGACGACACCATGGGATTCAGAGAAGGCTTCAAGTACTGTTCTTGCACAAGCCTTACGTCAACATGGTTATGAAGTTGAAATGACGTCATTAGATAATTCAATTATGTGGCAGTCAATTGCCAATGGACAAGCAGACGTTTCAGTCTCAGCTTGGTTACCAACAACTCATAAGGCACAATATAATAAGTATAAGAGCCAAATTGATATGATGGGACCAAACTTGAAGGGGGCAACCAACGGTCTAACGGTGCCAACTTATATGACTGATGTCAATAGTATTGAAGATTTGCAAGATCAGGCAGGTAAGAAGATTACTGGAATTGAACCTGGTGCTGGTATTTCAAAGATGGCTAAGAATACTATTAAGGACTATGGATTGGACCAAAAGGGTTGGAAGTTATCAGAGTCATCAACGGGAGCTATGACAGTTGCATTGGGTAAGGCCATTAAGGAAAAGAAGCCAATTATCGTAACTGGATGGCAACCACATTGGATGTTCCAAAAGTATGATTTGAAGTATCTAAAAGATCCTAAGAAGACAATGGGTAGTTCAGAAAACATTTATACGATGTCTCGTAAAGGTATGAAGGAAGATAAGCCTGATGCTTATAAGGCTGTCGATAAGTTCCATTGGAGTAAAGATGATATGTCGAGCGTTATGCTAGATATGTCTAATGGAAAGTCAGCTAAACAGGCAGCAAACAAATGGATTAAAGAGCATCAATCAGAAGTGGATGCTTGGTTTAAGTAAATATCCATTCAGTAATAAAACAAATATTTAGGCAAAAAGGAGCCATGTCATTCAAGGTTAATGACATGGCTCCTTTTATATAACGATCGAATAAGTTTAATTTCTTTTCAATCTGCTTAAAAAAGTTCCTTTCAAAAATGGATTGTCCTCACCAATCCACTTAAAGAACGCCGCGCCTTTTAATTCCTGATCAATACTATTATCTGAACTAGCCTTAACCTTGGGTGATAAGGCATTAACATATGCAATGGATGGTTTGGTACCATAACGGTTCACATTTTCATCTAATTTCGACATGCGGTAAAGTAGGCGATCCGTCTTTTTATTATAAACAAAATTTTCTCTGTCATAGTCGAATAACTTGCGCCACTTTTCTTGACCAGATTCATTGGCGTCATCATATCTATCCAAGGGAAAATATTTTGGTATTGGCTCATCGATTTCTTGGTAATATTCTTTAAAAATAGCTCGTGTGAGTGCTAAAAAGTCATTTTTATTACCATTACGATAAGTGTTCCAATTAGTTTTATCATCAGATATCTTTTCAGCGAACCGCAATACAAAATCTTGGAATAGTTCATTATTCGTTTTATCGATAATATCATGGTAGGTTTTTAATGATGCTTCTTTAAAGTCATCATTAAACACAGCGTCATGCTTTAAATAATAGCTTCTACGGCGTGCACGTTCATTTAAGGTATAATCTTCACTATTAGTTGTTGCAATCATTGCCGGGTAACTCGTATGTTGCGTGGCTACATTATTGTTCAGTGTCATCACTAACTCTTCACCACGCTTAACATTGGTAAAAAAATCATTGGGTAACTCATCAACCAACAGAGGTGTGACATTTGCTTCACTCAACCAGTCTTGTAAGATTTTAACCGTATTAGATCCTTTTTGATAATCGTTTTGATAAATTAAATCATAAGCTATAAAATCATCTTGTTTCTGATTAAATTTCACCATTTTCGAAATGACTCTTAAAAGACTTGATTTACCTGAGTTGGCAGCACCACCAATGAATAGAATTTGTGGGATGTCTCGTGATTCTTCGTCATCTGGACGACCACTATTACTTCTAATAATGGAAATGAACGGAGAGCTAAAGGCAAATAAAATAGCTTCATAAATCCGCTGACCATATTCATCTGAATAATCTAGGGTGAATTTATGGTAACTTTCAATTAATTGATCGATAGTATGCAAACTTTCTTTTAATACATCAGGGGAGATACGCTTTCCAAACGGCAATAATCGATTTTTATTTAGCGGATCTACGGTAAAAAGTCCTGACTGGTTATTATTGATATCAATATTGGCGCTACTAAAAGTTAAAAGGGGACGTTTGATAGCTATACCATTGTTATCATTTGCATGGAGTTTAACCGAAAGGACTTTATTAGCTTTCTTTTTTGCCGTTTGTTTCGTTACTAATCTATGATTACCTTTATTCTTGCTAATGATGTTACTCATTAATTCAAAAACCTGATCAGATTTAAGATTGTCGTTTTGTTTGTCTTCAAATTCCTGAGTGCCGGCGATATTTTCGTTATTAATTTGATTGACCAGTTCTCCTGTGTTTTCAGGAATAAGGCCAATCTTCATGTCCTCACGCAAAGTTTGCACCACATCACTTAAATCACTCGTTTGAATATTATCTAAATCATTGGCAGTGAATATTGTTGCAGTGATCAATTTATCTTGTTCCGACAATTTAGAGTCATCACTTATGCGTTGTTGAATAATTTTAAATGTGTTTTTAGAAATGTAATCTGTCAAAATTGGCTCTAAATCATAAAAATAGCGGCGTTGATAGAGGTCGAATAGGGGTGAGTTATCGTAAATCAAAACTTCTTCAAATTGATTGTATTGTGGCTCAAATGCTTGACTAGATAAATTAGCCGACCCAATAATTAAGCGGGTCTCTTTGGTTGTGTCATTGCTAAGTAAATAAAATTTTGAGTGAATAACATTCCCGGGTTTGGGAACTTTAACTTGAATTTTTTATCAATTACTTGTTTTTTAACAGGCGTATCTAATTCGCTAAGAAATTGCAGTGATTCGTTAGTAAGCTTACTTTTAAATGAAGACTTCAAGGTTTGCTTTAGTAATTCATCATTGGTAGCTGCCTGAACCCGTTCTTCGGGAATACCAACAACCATGTTGATACTATCAAAGTTAGATAGGTATTGGTTAATAAATTTTGGTGAGGCAGAGAAGGTTACAGCAGTGAGTTTATTATATTTGGTTGAATCGAAAATATCTTCAATTGCATAATCGACAAGCTCATTATTATAAATAATATTAGTGGTGTTTGCATCAGCTTTCCTCCAGGGTTAGGGCAATGTTTTTTTAGCAGCAATCTACGTACAACAACTGATAGTGAATGATGCCTATAAATATAGTTCATAACCTATAAAAAAATAGGCGGTAAGTGACTGAAAAGCTTTCAATCATTTACCGCCTAGCAAAAGATAAGTTATTTATTTTTTGATATATCTCAATAAATTGTTTAAAACAAGAGATAATCTATTCAACCGATTTCTTTAAAAATGGTAATTTTTCACGCATAAAGGGAACAACCCAACGGTCTAACCCGATTTTTCCAGCGTTAAATCCTGCGACAAGAATAATAAGTTCTAAGAATAATAGCAATGGATTAGTAGAAATCATTCCTGCTAGTAGGTAGTTGAAGTTTAATCCCATAGCAAAGAAAGTAGCTGCAGTTGTTAACGTTCCGAAAATCAAGCCCAAACCGATGAACAATTCACCGTATTCAACCAAGAAATTGAAAACTTCGATATTAGGTTGGACGACTGATTTTAAGAATGAAGTGTAGAAATCATAAGCTGGTTGTCCATTAGCATCCGTAACGGGATTCTTAATTGCCATATCAATCATACTACTTGCTGAGAAGTTTCCAGAAGAAATCTTTCCAAACCCAGACAAAAACCAGACAACACCTACATATAAACGAATGATTGTACTAATCACCATGCTTGTTTTAGATGAACGTAACCATTTAACCATAAAAATACTCCTTTTAAAAAGTAAGTGACCTAAGTGTAGCGAAAAAAATAGAGAATGTCCAGCCTTTGTAATAAAATAATATAGATTGTAATAGGTTTTATAATTACAAATTCAATTATAATGCAATCTTTTGTTCTGGGTTCTTGTTATAAGTAAGACCCGATTGTGTCGGTAGATGTCTATTAATCCATTAATTAACATATCTTCATATAATTTAATGCTTTTTATCTACAAAAATAAAATATATTAATTATAAAAATGTTGTTATTTTGCAAAAAATGTTATTAGGATGTAAAAATAGACATTGAAAATATATGTTGAATATCTTTTATAGTTTATATCTACAAACAATGATGTAATTTATTTGTAAGAGGGACAAACTAAAAAGCATGAAATTTTTGGTTTCATGCTTGCAAAGTACATCGTTGGAATTTATTTTGCCAATGGCGGGAACAACGGTGGAATGTCCGTTGTCTTAACCTCATGTTTGATCGGTGCCTTATTCCTAATATTATAGGAATATCTGGTTGGTACGAAAAGATTATCAACCATCTTTTGGGTGGCACTATCATCACTTGCGTTGGGTTAGGTCACTTACCTAATATGATGAACAGTAATATTTTTCATGCTGCTGGAAATGACTTTGAAAATATCGCTTTAGCTGCTATTCCATCCTCGGTAATTGGTGGTATCGGAGCTGTTGTCTTGGTTATTATCATGCTAAATGGACTAAACACCATTGGTGATTTGAAAACAGCTGGTAATCAAAGTTACATTATTGGTATTCCAATTTCAGTCACAATGGCTTTGGCCTTGTTACCTGATAAATTTAAGGAAGCTGCGCCACAGATGCTACAATATTTAATTGGATCACCAATTGCTGTTGCTGCTATTACAGCAATTGTTTTGAATTTAATTCTAAACCGTAAAAATATGACATCTATTCAAACAGAAGGTGCATAATAGTAAACGAGCGGGAATAAAGACAGTTTCGATTAAATTAAAAAGCAGACAAGCTAAACTGGATATTCGTCAAATTTTATTTATAGAAGAGTTATTTAATTGAATAGATTAAACATTAGGCGGCTGAATTTTTCATAAATTTGGCTGCCTTTTGTGTATAGCTTTGTGAGTAGAAACTATTTGAAAATCGTTGAATGCAATATGTTGTGGTAAATAAAGAATACTTGTGTTTGACGGATGACATTATTTTGCCCAATAGCGTGACAATAAAATGGATCTAAAGAGCTTGTGAATTGAACAGTTTCGCCAAATTAATGGCTTGTTGTAATAATAATCATGAGGTAATGGCAGAAAATGTAGTAACTTTTATTTGATTTTAACTGACTAATTAGTTACTATACACATATGGAAGCAAAAAGTTATTTCACTGATTAGTGAAAATAGAAAACTTAGTATTGCGCTATATTATGGATAACCATGCAGTAAATAGGAATTTTGAAAATAGGGAGAATTAATGGAAAAAGAAGAAATTAATGAGCATAAATTTATTCACCCAGGTGACAGAATTACAAAAGCAAGTTATTAACAACATCACGGTTAACTGCTCACATCCAGGTGCTGTTGGTACTAATTTTGGTCAAGATAGTGATAATGGCTTTTTAAATAATTTAATTTATAAAATTGCTTTACGCTTAATGCCTGCACCTGAGAAAGGAGCGGTGACCAATGTTTATCTTGCTTCATCTGATGAAGTCAAAGGCGTTACAGGTAAATTCTTTAATAATAAAAAACAATATGAGAAACCACAGATTAAAGAACATACACCTGAAAAAGAACAACAGTTGTGGGACTATTGCATGAAGCTTGTTAAGCCATATCTTAAATAAACGACACATAAAAGGTTATTTCTAGTAAAGATAGCAAATATAAGGATAATAATTGAAGATTCCGGCGGGAAGGGAATATTAGTGGTCTATGTGTATTCCTTGCTAGTCGTAAAGCACACTATCTAACCGGTAGGACATTTCATGTTGACGGTGGTAGCACTATCAGTAGTTAAATCGTCGAACAATCAATAATAAAGGAAGGTCATAAAAATGGATAAAAAAATTATTTTAATCACTGGTGCATCTAACGGAATCGGTAAAGTAACAGCTTTAGAGTTGGCAAAAGAAAATTATCAATTAATCATTCATGGTAGGAATTATGAGAGAACCAAGGCAGTTTATGATGAAATTGTTGCATTAGGCAATTCTGACGTCAGCATGATCACGGCCGATTTTTCTTTACTGTCAGAAGTCGCCAAATTTGCTGATAAAGTAAAGTCACAAGTTGATCACTTAGATGTGCTTTATAATAATGCTGGTGGACAATTTGGTGAAGAAAGAGAAGTAACAGCTGAAGGCCATGAAAAAACCTTTGCCATCAATATGCTTGCTCCTTTTTTGCTTACGCAGTTACTTCTGCCATTGTTACAGAAAAGTGATGCTGCACAAATAGTGACACAATCTTCAGAAAGCTATCAACATGCTGAGCCAAAATTGAATGATATTGAACTTGAGAGTCATTATAACTTTAGCGATGCGTACGGTCTATCGAAACTTTACGTTTGGTGGCTAATGCGCGAGTTTGATAAGAGATTAACGGAAAAAAACATTTCTAATGTTACGGTCAATACTGTAGAACCAGGGACGGCGCTATCCACTGGCCTACAAAGAATATCAGGTAAAATTCCTGAAATGAAAAAGTTAATGGATGAATACCAGCAATATTCTTGGTCAATTTCTGACGCAGCTGCAACGGGATTATATGTAATTACTTCGCCAGAAGTAGCAGGTGTTTCTGGAAAGTTCTATGGTAACAAAAAAGAAAAAAATATATCACCTAAATGGTATTCAGAGAGCGGGCAAAAACAAATTTGGGACTACTGTGTTGAAGCCTGTAAACAATATCTATAAAAGTGAGTTAGAAAATTAGGTAACTTTGTAGAATAAGCTATTTTCTAAAATAATCCGAAAAATGTTAAGTTCCCCGGAAGATAATTTTTTACTTCCGGGGTATTTTTATGACTAAATTTTCTATATAGATTAAGCAATTTGATAATTATTTTAGAGAACATTAATTATGTTTGCATTTTTTACGATAGTTCCGTTTTTTGAATATGTTTAAAATGCTTAGTCTAAAAAATACAAGATAACGGATGATTAGATGTTGTAAAGTGTCGGTGATGAATCTATATCTCGGCACATATTATTCAGTTTGAAAACTTTCGGCATGTCCTGTCAGATGAGCTGAAAATAAAACGCCACGGTCGATTGACTTATTCCCAATCATCATCGTTTAACCACTCTGCTAATTTTTCTGGTGTATCTAGATGTTCTGCGGGAACAAACTTCGAATAATCTTGAAGAGCTTTTATATCTTGTTCTCTTTGCTGTTCTTCGGTTGTCTCTTGGTTGTCTTTTCTAATCATTTTAAATAATCCTTCCAAAATCCTAAGTATTATGTAGCTAGATTTTTACATTAACATATAATGCAAAGAGGGTATCAAGGCTATCTTTATGTCAGACACTTTCTAAAATACCCAGATTACTTTGATAATATCATTTTCCGACGATATGATGGGAAAATGACCCACAGATAAGTTTAATGGTTAACTACCTAGTTGTGGAATAATCAAATGTTGTAGTTTATATAAACTACTGGCCTGTGACATATGCTGCAACTATTAGTTGCTACGTGTTGCTACCGTCAGTTTCTTTACGGTTAAGCTTGTTTATATTAAGATGTAAGCATATTAAGGAGAATGGTAACAATGATATTAAGTGAACATCTAAAACAGGAACGAGAAAAACGACATTGGTCGCAGGATCAGTTGGCCAATAAGCTAAATGTTACGAGGCAATCAGTTTCAAAATGGGAAAACAACAAAGGTTTACCAAGCATGGAGATTCTAATTGAGATTAGTGATCTTTTACATATCACAGTAGATGAACTCTTACGAAGTGATGCTGAATTGAAAAAGAAAGTTATTCGTGATAGTAAGCCACTGGCGCATCCCAAATGGAAATTAACTTTTGACATTATTTTAATTGTGGGTGTTTTGTTAATGCTCATTAAATTAATTTTAGCCATTTTGATTAAACTTTTCGATTTTGAATTGACTACATTTGCAGGCATGGGTAGCATACTGAAGAATATTGTGCCACTTGCTCTTATTATCGTTGGATCTATCGGTTCCGAGACATTGAAAAATAAAATTAAGAACTAATAAAAATGTAATTATCTTTTTCAAAAAGAATTGTAAAATAGACTGATTGTAAGGTGTATGTCCCCAGTTAAATCATAACTGCTAGTATACAGATGACAACCAGTCTGTTTTTTGTTTAAAAGGAGTGGGACACTTTTAAAGTCAGTTAATAAGATTAGTGACAGAATTTTTGGAGAATAACAAATGATAATGAGTAATAATAAATGTCGGGCAGGTGGCCAGTTAGTGGCAGCGAGCATAGGTGTAGCTTTATGAGTTAATAGCTACACCTATGCTACATGTAACTGTATCTTCCAAAACAACTGAGAATACAGATACTAAGGTAATCATCTTTTTTATTTTTCTTGTAAAAGTCTAGTTGTATGAACTTTATTCTTAACTATACACAGTACTATAAACGTTGATATAAAGGCGTTTAGAGACGTGTATAGTTTTTTTATTACATTGGTTACAAAATAATGACAGACTGATTTTTAATCAAGTATATAGCTAGTCACCGGACTTAGTTCGGTTAATTTTTTGGTAAGAACTTCCATTATCGATATTAAAGAGTAAGGAGGTGAGAATTAATGGATTATAAAGAAAAAGAAACATTGGGGCAAGCAGTTAAAGCTTGGCGTGCAGATCATCATTATCGCATGGGTGATGCAGCTAATGTAGCAAAAATTCCATATGCAAGCTTTCAACGTATTGAATATGATCAAGGCACACCACGTATAAAAAATTTAGCATTGATTGCTCGAACGTTAGGTATGTCCACGGATGAAGTCATTATGCGTTGGTTTAATGATGACAAACAAAAAGATCAATAACTGAAGATAACATCGCATCTCACAAATGAATGATGTTATCAACCGTTATTGATCTCCCAAAACTTAATAAATACCCTCTGTTGCGATTAGTACTGGTAATACTTTTTAAAACAGAAAGTACAAGTATCATTTTCAAAAAATGAAGAAAATGAGCTGGTTTTAGTGCGACATTTTTTAGCACCGAACCTAACATGTAAATTAGTATAACATACTATAGCATATCATGTGAAGTCATGAATGAAAAGTTCATTACTGAAGGTCATTACTGGTGTATAAGACGTTACTAAGAGCCACAGAGGGGGTATAGTAGCGGTTTTTGACTATACCAAGATGGCTTTTAGGCAGTTACAGAATGCGACGTTGTAACTTGTATGAGCAAACGGGGTTCGCATCGCCCACACGTCGTCAGAAAGGTGCCAGAGAACGTTGTAGCGAACGTTTAAAGTAATGTGGTGTCATTGATAGCTACGGGTGGTGACAACCAGACAAATGCGTCAAAAGGTCAGGGTGGACGTACTGAAAATGGCGTCACACGGCAATCACAATGGCTTCATGGTGCTTAGTTCATAATTCGACCGTTTAACTCGAAATGATGTTGTGATGGTAGCTGGGCAGTGCTGGCTTTAAACGTGTGCCAATTCTTGTAATTGGACGACAAAACAGTGATTTTGAACACTCTGATCGCAGTTAGTGTTTTGTTGGAATAGCTCGCTCAAGGGCGAACTCTCCTAACTAACGCTACGCGTTGTTGATGAGTTGTTAAGCATCAGTCTAATTAATGATTAACTACATGAAGTATGTCGTTTTGTTGTCCAGCAAGTTGGACAGAACGGATAAAGAATATGTTAGAAATTGATAAATTAAAAACGATCGAACGCATAGAGCATCAACCAACAGCGTATGTGTATGTTGCTTTCGATAAGACCTTTTCAACTATTAGAGCTTATGCCGATAAGCAAGCCGATTTACATAAGCAAGTCTTGGCAATGCAAGCACAAAAGGTAGAGATTTTTTGGTTAGGACGATTGTCTAAAGCAGCCTGGGATGATGTGATGCAGCATTGGCAAAAGGGGGTTAGATTGCAAGATTGTATTGTGTTAGAAACAGTGCGTGGGCGGAGGTGAATGAAATGAATTACCAGTACATTGCAGTGGATTGGCAACGACGTCATATCTTATTAAGTGCCGAATCAATGGCGAGTTTAAATCGCTTAATTTTATCTGAAAAAGGGCAAACATTAATTCACCAACAAGCTGTTTGGATATATCGGATTGAAGCAGAAGTATTTGGCAAAGTAGTACAAGAAATTAATCGAACTGGGGTCGCTTTTAGTCAATTAGTACGACCTGATCATTAGGTAATTGTGGAGGTAGGTTATGTGGGAGCAATTAGATTTATTTGATCAGCAGGCAACAGATAATGATAATCATTCTAATGAACACTATTCAGTTTATTATGCATATCGTGTATCAGCACAACGTATTAATCAAACAATTGAATTAGTTCAAATTAATCAGAAAAAATATTTATCGAAGGGACAACTTGTTGAAACTAATCAGCACGAATTGTTAGTTATTGAACGTCGTGTTTTAGCTAAAGAATTAGTCAAGATTGCGCCTGATATTGTTTTGAAAGTGCAGATTAAAGAACAGTTGTTAGAAGAATATTTATTACTGACAATAGCGCAAAGTTGTCAGCAAATAGATGAATTGTTTAATAGTTAAAGTCATGAAAAGGAGAAAAAATCATGCAAACAAATATTCATGTGGGACGTCTGTTAAAAACATTTAATGTGCAAATGGTGGGTGAGAAAAAAGACATTAAAATGGTGCGTTTAGGTTTGGCAGTTAAACGGTATTTGAGCCAGAAATCCCAAACTGATTTCATTTATTATGTGGCGTTTGGTAAGACGGCGGATATGTTATATCAGTATGCCAATAAGCAAGGACTACCACTTGAAGTTCATTTTAATATTCAAAGTCATCACTATGAAACGACCGACGGTCAGCGTAAATATCAAACCACTAATGTGATCACCTCATTCATGTCCTGGTCAACTAATAATCAAGATAAATCTGGTGTGACGGATGATGAACTGGCAGCTGCAAATGACGAAACAGAGGCAGATGTTTTACAAGCATTAGCCGGCCTAGTTGCAGATGATTTAGAAATTAGATAGGAGGTTTTCATGCAGCATGTCAAAGTTAAATATAGTGAAAAACCGTATCTAAAAAAAGGTACTGGTTGGTTCAGTCGTTGGTGGTATCGCAGACGTGTTAAGCATGATAATCGGCAATATAATCACTACGATCAGCAACGCAGAACCGTCACGTTACGTTTCCTAAGTTTACTCGGAATAGCTGCGGCTATTTTGATTTATTCTATGGTAATGCCACGGCCGTCAAGTACTGTTTCAACCAAATTAAATCAAGAGATGGCGTTTGGTAATCAAGGCACTAATGTTGCCTTAACAAAGAAAATTTTTAATGATGAAACGGGACTATTAGAATTACATTTTAAGTTCACCGGGAACGTTGATGATTCGATTACCACAGGCATTAATATGAAACGGTTTAAGTTGTCATTTGCTGGTGATCGGTACATTCAAAATGGGCAATCCGAGTATCATATTGTGGCCACTTCACCTAATACGATGGTCGTTCAATTTGAGAAATTAAAGACTAATTTTCAAGATGTACGCGTTAGTTTTGCAGACAAAACAATTGATACGGAAAGTATCAAAACGGCGGCTAATGATGACGAAAGTGCTGCCAATAAACAAGCCAAAGCAAGTGATCAATTGGCGACAATTATCATTAACAATGATGATAAATTACCAACTAATCAACAACGTAAGGTATTAAGCAAAAAGCAACTAGTTGTGGCCCAAACTTGGACAAATATTCAAGAACATGAACACAATATTAAAGAAAATCGTGCTGCGATTAAAGAGTGGCAAGTAGCCATTAAAGAGCAAACTGAAAACGTGCGGGTAACGCGTCAACAAATGGAAGATATGACTGATAAAGAACGGTCACAAGCTAACGAAACAATTGCGTCTTATGAATCAAAAATGACCGATCTCAAGAAAAATATTAGTGATGCCAAGACTGATATTCAGAGTGAAAAAGACAAAATTACACATTTAGAAAAACAAAAAACCAAGCAACGACATGGGCAACTGAATGTTCCTAAATTAGCGCAATAACTTTTGCGGAATTGCTGCAAAAAATCAGTGATTCCGCAATGTTTTTTTCCTAATGGTTGGTTTAGCTATGGGGTAGCCCTAGGTGTAGCAGTGGGGTATTTAGAGGTGTAGTTATGGGGTAGCCACCGGGGTATTCATGGGGTAGTTTTTAAAAACTGGTGACGTCACAATAAATGCCCGCACAGCGGGACTATGGAACAACGTGACATCATTTCCCCTTAACCTGTTATTTATTATTGATGTACTTGAACTTTAATTTAGGTACGATAAGAAATTTGAATTTTGACTTAACGATGGAGGTTTAATTTAATGGTAAATCGAATTACTATGCGGGACTTATCTGATCATACTTTGAAAATTATTGACGAAGAAGCTGAACGAAATAATATTTCACGAAATGCTTTGTTACAGATTGTGATTGAGAACTTTGCGAATAACTTAGAACAAGCCAATGCTAACGAAATTTTGTTGGAACCTTTGCAAGATGTGACAAAACAATTAAATACGTTAACGCATGCAACAACCGAATCACAAGCAGCTATTTCGCATGATCTAACAGCACTAACCAACAGCATTCGACAAATCATTAAGTACATGTACGACGATACATTTGAATAAAAGGAGAAACAAAATGTATGGTTACCAGCGACGATGGTTGCGTCGATTAATGGTGATAGTAATGACAGTGGTAGCAATCTTAATTTTTGTTAAACGAGATGTTATTTTAGATCATCTTTTTAATCAATTTAGTCAGTCAACAGTTGCACCTAAGACACCGCAAAAAGAGGACCCACAGAAAAAATTAGCCACACAAGATTTTACAAATCAACAAGTGATTGCAGTTAATGATAATCAACCTAACTTTACAACGAATGATTTAAAAACGGACGAAGGACCCTGGCAAAAATTATCTCATCGTGATTGGTTAGGACGACCTAGACAAGCCAATGCGTTGTTGAACAAACAGCAAATGCCAACTACAAAACGCAAAGCATTAACGGTGAAAACACCGGGGTATCATGTCTATCAATTTAAGCAAAATAATCAACAAGTTTATTTATACAATCGGTCACATTTAATTGGTTATCAGCTGACTGGCTTGAACAATGATGTTCGTAATTTAGTGACAGGTACGCGTGCCATGAATGCCATTCATGAACAAGATAATCAAGCCTCAATGGAAACTTATGAGAATCAAATTGCAACTTATTTACGGCAATCATCAAAGCATTATGTTCGTTATCAAGTGACGCCATTATATCGAAACGTTGAACGTATACCACGGGGTATTGAATTGGCTGGTCATTCGATTGGTGATGATGTGATTAAATTTCATGTTTATATTTTCAACAGTCAACCAGGTTGGCAAATTAATTACTATACAGGCACAGCTTTACAACAAAATGAGGAGAAATAATTATGCAAACATTAAGTGAATTTCGTCAAAAATTGCAGCGGAAAAACCATAATCGTATCAAGTATTTACGAGCAAAATTTAAAAATTTTGCCGATGAGGATTTGGATGAAAAAGTTTCCGATGAACTAAGAGGGTTGATCAACATCACCGAAATTTTGAATCATGAACCAACCGAAGAAAATAGCCGTCGTCGACAAGTCGCTGTTAAAACTAGTCAACAAGAAGCCTGGTACCGTGATGCATTAAAAGATTGGTTAGGTCAGCATCCTGAAGTCGGGGTTAGTGGTGATAATAATGGTGGGATGTATCGCTTTGCCTTAACTTTTTTTGTGAATCAAGTCGTTTTAAATCCTAAAAATAATACGTTGTCGTATGGTGAGTTATTAAAGGGTATGGACGAAATCAATGACCCAGATCCAATGTTAAATCAAATCAATTTACAGATGAACGATTTAAAAGAAATGACCTCATTTATTGCCGCAATGGATTACTTAGAAAATATGCAAGTCTTTGGTCCAACGCGACAAATTGATGAAATAATTCAAACGGATATTCGTTCAGAAATTGACGAGAGTAGTCAGTATGCGAAAGACTATGATGCCTACCAGAAACGTCGTAAAAATGATCTCGCAAACAAACGTCAGCGCCGTCGCGGTGAAGGAATGGAGTTTAAACATGACTAATCAAAATTTTGATTTACAAGCAGCCTTAGAGAAATTACATGAAGAAGATTGGTTGCACCCGGGTCAAGCTGCCTTTCAAGATAATATGATGGTTCAAGAAGTTGAAATGGAGAAGAAGTATCGGCAAAAAAATTATTGGGTAGCGCAATTTTCTCATTTATTAATGAACCAGTATCAACAAAGTAGTCATGCATGTGCTAGGATTTTGCATCAAACAAGTCATAAAAATATTACGCGAGCTGTTGCCCGTTATCCGGAATCAGATTTTGCAACTTTAACGGACGTTCAGGAAAGTTTAACAGCTTATGCACGACAACAAGGAGTGAAAACAGATGGCTAAAACAGGGGGCTTTGCGAATTTTGCAACGGGGGAAAAGAAAACAGGTGCTGTGTTATTACCAACACATTTTACGACAGCAGCACAAGCAACTAAAGCCGGTAAACAATTTGGTAATCTAGTGCGCACTTATGCGGCTAAAAGTTCAAAGGTAATAGATGAAAATAACCAATCCTTAGAGGATATGACTGACGCTGAACAAGGGCGACGCGCTAGTGATAGTTTTGGTTATAGTTCCCGCTTTTCTGCTACCGGTGATGAACACCCGTTGTTTGATAGTGATACGTTAAATATGACCGATGAGCAAATGAACAAACTAGAAGATACACTAAATTTAGCACAGGACAATGGCAATATTTTACATGAGATGGCCTTCTCGATGCGGGGTGATTGGTTAGTTGAAAATGGCTTGTATGATCCTGAAACGAAACAGTTAGATCAAGATAAATTGAAACGTGCTGAACAACATATCGTGAAAGATTTGTTCGAAAAAGGTGGCCCACAACCCTTAGGAGAAGGACCCGATGATGTGGTTTGGTTTGCCGCAGTACATCAAGACACTGATCACTTAAATATGCACATTTGGTATGCCAAGGTTTCACCTGAAACCCGCCCTAGTATGTTGCACAAAAATGGTGAACCTAAGGGGGTCATTGATTTCAAAGCGAAACATCAAGCTGAAAGTAAATTCCGTTATGAACTAGAGTCGGAAGCGACCAAAATGCAACGGGCAAATGTGTATGAAGCCGTCGGTAATTACCGAGGTCAAATTAAGCAAGATTCACTCACCAAACTGGATCAAGCTCATAAATATACGCCGGACCTGCAGAAAATTTATGACATTTTACCGCAAGATTTACGAGGACGTTGGAAAGTCGGTAACACTGATACGTTAGTGACGAATGACAAAAGCCGAATGGCACCAGCTAATCGTCAGATGAACACATTAATTGATAAATTATTGACGCACGAATTAAAAGACGACTATCAAGCATTTAAGACGACGGCTCAAAAGATGGATGCCATAATGACGGCAACACATGGTCAACAACATCAAGGTCAAGCGAAATGGTCAGAGACACAGGATCAACGATTACGTAAAGAGTTGGCAAATGGGATTTATCGGCAGTTTAACGAACAGTTTAAACCAGGCAGTCATGAAAATGATGATAAATTCCATAAACAAGCTAATGGTAATTTTGAAAAAGCGAAGCAAAAACAGCAACCAGCAGAAAAGCCACAACTTAAGCAACATAAAGCGGTACCCTTAGGTAAATTAAATAAGATTGCTAAACGGATGACGAAACAAAGTCGGCAAGAAATGCAACAAGTGGAACGAATGTTGCAAGAGACGATGGCAGAACAAAGCCAGGATGTCAGTGATGAATCACTTACACGGCATCTATAAAGTTTTACGGAGTTAACACCAGCTTAGTCATCGACAAAGATGTATGATTAATTTACGGATATAATCAGATAACAGATTGCTTTCAGGACAGAGGTTATATGAGTAAGAAGGAGTCACGAGAACAAAGAAAATTAAGAAAAGCAAAAGAACGAAGACAAGCAGAGCAAGCCATAAAAGATATTCAATTTTATTCACAATTTGTACCAACTGTTGAACTAAGAACACCTGAGGAAGTAGCTGCATGGCTAAATAACGATGATAATTGGTAATTTTAAAAAATAAGATTAAATTATTAATCAATACAAAAAGTGCCACAAACACTGTTATATTAGTGCTTGTGGCATTCTTTTATGTTATAATAGTTGCACAGGTTAAAGGCGGTGGCTGACTTTCTAGTAGAAAGAGGGTGATGCCTATGAATGTTTTTCATGGACACCAGAATCTAACGAAAGGAGGATCAGCCAGAAATGTCTGTTCACGACGCAATGTCCTTAGTGATATTGTTCGCGACTTTCTTGTTGGCGTTGTTGACGTATATCGACAACCACAACAAGAAGTAGGACAAACTAAAAACCGCCCTATGCTTTGACTGGCAAGGCGGTTTTAAAATTATTTAAAGCAGCTACCGTCAAGGTAACCTGGGCCTCGTGTTGGTAGCACGGGGCTTTTTGTTTACAAATAAATTATACCATAGCTATGAAAAATCCCCAAATTTTAAGGTGTCCGGAGTCTGTAGAATAATAAGCATAAGGTTTGATATGGAAGTTGAAATACTTCTGTAACATACCTTGTGCTTATATTTTTGTCAAAAAGGCTTAATTTATTAAGAAAACCTAAAAAATGAAAATAAGCACGAAAAAAAAGACCAACCAGTGGCTAGTCGATTATGTACTTTGAAAACTAGATATAAAAATTGATTACTATAAAATAATGTCTCGACAACCTTATTCAAAAATCAAATTTACTTAACTAATCTTCAATATGATAATTGTAAAGTATTTTGTGAATTATAGCAATCATGGTTAGCTGTTAATTAGCTAACTCGGAGCCTCTAAAAGAGTGTAGAGAGAACAGTCTAGGACAGTTACTAAAATCTAAGTAATTTTGTTACTCCGTTAGAAAAAACCTCAGTATCGATGCGATGTGTGCATACAGTGGCATGTATGTTACACCAAAGGTTCTGAGTCATGAAAACAACAAAATTATGAGAGATTATACATGCACAGAGATTTAGTCAGTATGGTTTGTTGAATAACGTGCTAATTGTTAATTTTCAAAACAAAAATATAGTCACAAATTGATTCAATAGTAAAAAAAGTTTTATGAGAAGGCTCCTATGTCAAGAATCCGGACATAAAAGTACGAACAAATTTGACTTTCAATTTAAATTACTTAATTTAATTTTCGGAGGCCGAAGTTTTAGTCCCGTTCAGATTTTAAAAACGCTTTAGAGTATATTAAATAAGCCCCAACATTATTGAATTTAATAGCCTGTAGCTACGCTACAAGTGAAATACGATCACTGTTATACCAACGAATATAGTTATCAATTCCGGCGATTGCTTCATGAATTGTCTTAAAATCTTGGAAATTAACGTATTCACGTTTCAAAATTGAATGAAAACTTTCAATTCGCGCGTTATCGCCGGGCTGACCCTTTCGGGAGTAAGAATGCTTGATACCATACTTCGATAAAGTGTTTTTAAATAAGTCACTTGTGTATTGGCTTCCCATATCACTATGAATAATTTGTGGTTTAACTGCTTGCGCCATGACTTGGGTAATAACGTTAGTCGCTAGTTCTTTAGTCATCTGCGTATTAAGTTGGTAAGCAATAACCCGTCGGGTTACTGGATTATAGACACTAGCTAGGTAACACCAAGTATGGTTAAGGGGAATGTACGTAATATCAGTCAATAAAATACCAGATTGATCAGTTAACTGCTTAATCAAGTTTGGTCGCTGATCATAATCAGTCTGAGTGGTTGGCTTATTGATTCGTTTAACCATTCTAGATCTAATCCCTAATTCACACATTTGTTGATAGACCAGACGCTGACTAACGTGAATATCAGACTGTTGATTTAGTAAGATCGTTAATCGTGGGTAGCCATACATTGGATATCTTAACCAAGCCGTTAACACTTCTTGTTTAATTAAATGCCGGCGGCGTTCAGTTCTACTTGGCTGCCAATGTAGATAATCATAGTAGGTTGAGCGCGGAATTTTGAGTACTGATAAGATACGCGTAATGCGGTGCCCAACAAGTAAATTAGCGTTGACGACTTCTAACACGAGGGCACGCCCTTTAATAATTAGCTTTTTGCCATGAGCACCGCCGCTCGTTTTAAAATATCAAGTTCTTCTTTTAACCGTTTATTTTCTTTAATCAGAGCACGTTCATTTGATGATAGCACTTTAGTGTTGTTAGGATCAGCTTGTTTAATCCACTTAGTGACCGTTGAAACACTGACGTTGTATTCTTTAGCCAGTGAGTTGGCCGAACGGCCAGTCTGACTTAAGCTAACAATCGATTCTTTAAATTCATTTGAATATTTAATTGCCATAATAAAAAGCTCCTTTATGATGTATTATATCGAACAGTTTGTCCGTAATTCCATCATAGGAGCCAAATATATACTTGATTACTCTAACTAGAGTTATCTCATTATGTTAGCCTTTGCGAAAGATAAGATCAGTAAAAACCATCTAGCTTATCTAACTGCTTGGGTAGCTTAATTTTTTTAAAATTAGAAGGGATCGTTTGTTTGACGTACGCAAAAATAAAAGCGGAGTAAAAAAACAGACACTTTTTTTACACAAACCATGGAATGAACTGACTACTTTCCGCTATTTTACAAATAAGGAAGCCTACGGCTTATTTCGATGCTAGTTATTTTCACAAAAAATGGTACAACGTAATTTATTCTAAAAGAAACTTATTTTAAAAGAATAACAGATGGCGGTTTTTCATTATCTTGAATATGAACAAGCTTATTCTGGGAAAGTCCGAATGCTGGGCTATTGAATAGAAACCAGTTAAGGCAGTGGTGTATAGGTTCTTTTTGGACGCTTAAAAAATGAACTGTTTTATATGGAGTATTCTGGAAGGATATTAGTATAGACCCAGTGAGCAGTATTTTTGACACTGAGTTGTTTAAATAGTACGTTTTTATTAGTAGAAATAAAACAAATAGGAGATGAAATAATGAAACAAGTACCAGAAACAAAAATCAAACTAACGGATGTAAAGGAGTTGATTAATAAAGGGTATAACCTTTTAGGTGAGCTTCGTGAAGAAGCAGATGCTCCAGTAGCAAAAGCAGAATTTCTGACAGAAGAAATTACAACCGTTTATGGAGAAGAGGCAGCGCGTAAATTTTATAATCCTGAAGACTTCAAGCGGGAAGGGTCTATGCCAAAAGCAGTATTGAAAACTTTATTTGGTGAAGACGGCGTACAGACGATAGATGGAAAGAAACACCATCAACGTAAAAATTATTTCATGGATTTGATGACTCCAGAACGTATGGAAGACTATAGAGCTATTCTAGATCAAAATCTTGCAACCGAACTCGATCAGCAACATGGCACTTTTGAGTTATTCGACCTTTCTAAAAGAGTTCTCTTTAACTCTATTTGTGAATGGGCTGGAATTAATCTAGCACAGTATGATCCGAAAGAAATCGATAAGCTTGCTAGTAATCAAATATCCATGATTAGCGGAGCCATCACTTCTCCAACGGACCACTTGAAAGGAGTAAAAGACCGTAACGAATCAGAGGGATGGGCTCAATCATTAATAAAAGAAGCTCGCAAAAATCCTGTACCAGGCAAAGAAAATCTTGCCCTCTATACATTCGCACAAGCAGAAGACCTAGAAGGAGAGTTATTACCAGTAGAGGTTGCAGCAGTTGAATTGCTAAACATCATTCGTCCTACTGTAGCACTGACGGTTTGGATGGCCTTAATGGGGCATGCGCTTTTCAGTAAAACGAACTTGTATGACCAATTAAAAGAAGACTTTGATACCCTACAAGATTCCTTTATTCAAGAAATGCGTCGCTACTATCCATTCTTTCCTATGTTACCAGCAATCGCTCTTCGTGATGTAGAAATTGATGGTTACGAAATACCAAAAGATAGCTGGGTTGTCTTAGATATTTATGGTACAAACCATGACGCTCGTACGATTGATCATCCAGAAAAATTTGATATCAAAAGATATATTGGAAAAACAAAAGAAATTTCTTATGAAGAAGAATACGAAATGATTGCGCAAGGTGGAGGAGAATTTAGAAATATGCACCGTTGTGCAGGAGAATGGATTACTCTTCACAGTATGCGTGTCTTTTCTGACCAATTAGTAAATAAATATAACTTTAGTATTCCCGAACAAGACTGGACCGTTCCAATGAACCAATTTCCTACGTATCCAAATAGTAAAGCATTGTTGTTTAAAGAATGATTTAAAAATAAAAGTTTGGTAGAGAGCTCCCGATAAAATGGTACCCATGTCAAGGACACAATAAAACAAGAGATTAAGCTGCTTGAAGATGCCTCCTATATTGAATAGGGGTCATCTTTTTTAAATTCCATTGATAACGGTAATTGTTAGAGTAACGTAAGCGCCTAATAGAAAGGTACCTAGAAAATGAAAAAGGACACCTCTATACTGAGAGGTGGGCTCCTATGTCAAGAATCCGGACATAAAAGTACGAACAAATATGACTTTCAATTTAAATTACTTAATTTAATTTTCGGAGGCCAAAGTTTTAGTCCCGTTCAGATTTTAAAAACGCTTTAGAGTATATTAAATAAGCCCCAACATTATTGAATTTAATAGCCTGTAGCTACGCTACAAGTGAAATACGATCACTGTTATACCAACGAATATAGTTATCAATTCCGGCGATTGCTTCATGAATTGTCTTAAAATCTTGGAAATTAACGTATTCACGTTTCAAAATTGAATGAAAACTTTCAATTCGCGCGTTATCGCCGGGCTGACCCTTTCGGGAGTAAGAATGCTTGATACCATACTTCGATAAAGTGTTTTTAAATAAGTCACTTGTGTATTGGCTTCCCATATCACTATGAATAATTTGTGGTTTAACTGCTTGCGCCATGACTTGGGTAATAACGTTAGTCGCTAGTTCTTTAGTCATCTGCGTATTAAGTTGGTAAGCAATAACCCGTCGGGTTACTGGATTATAGACACTAGCTAGGTAACACCAAGTATGGTTAAGGGGAATGTACGTAATATCAGTCAATAAAATACCAGATTGATCAGTTAACTGCTTAATCAAGTTTGGTCGCTGATCATAATCAGTCTAAGTGGTTGGCTTATTGATTCGTTTAACCATTCTAGATCTAATCCCTAATTCACACATTTGTTGATAGACCAGATGCTGACTAACGTGAATATCAGACTGTTGATTTAGTAAGATCGTTAATCGTGGGTAGCCATACATTGGATATCTTAACCAAGCCGTTAACACTTCTTGTTTAATTAAATGCCGGCGGCGTTCAGTTCTACTTGGCTGCCAATGTAGATAATCATAATAGGTTGAGCGCGGAATTTTGAGTACTGGTAAGATACGCGTAATGCGGTGCCCAACAAGTAAATTAGCGTTGACGACTTCTAACACGAGGGCACGCCCTTTAATAATTAGTTTTTTGCCATGAGCACCGCCGCTCGTTTTAAAATATCAAGTTCTTCTTTTAACCGTTTATTTTCTTTAATCAGAGCACGTTCATTTGATGATAGCACTTTAGTGTTGTTAGGATCAGCTTGTTTAATCCACTTAGTGACCGTTGAAACACTGACGTTGTATTCTTTAGCCAGTGAGTTGGCCGAACGGCCAGTCTGACTTAAGCTAACAATCAATTCTTTAAATTCATTTGAATATTTAATTGTCATAATAAAAAGCTCCTTTATGATGTATTATATCGAACAGTTTGTCCGTAATTCCATCATAGGAGCCGAATGTTATTTAATGAGTAGTATATTTATTTAGCACTTACAATAATTTCTGGTAGCGTCAAGAATCTTGTGTAAATGAAATGCCCTCTAACTTAAATAAATGATGCTTCCAAGGTGTCCTGGAGTCCTTTGAACCCTCGGTGGATCCGCTTCAGAGACTTCTCGTTATAAACATTAAACTGAGAAACCAGGAAGCGATCCAGGGAATCTTCCGTTGGAAATTGTTCTTTGTGGTGGGTGGTGCGCTTGAGATGCTTATTAAAGTTCTCAATCAGGTTAGTGGAGTATAGTGATTGCCGGATAGCTGGTGGAAAGTCCATGAAAGTGAGTAAATTCGGCATTTTAAGCAGATCTTTGATTAATTTGGGATAGGTCTGATGCCAGTTGTTGGCGAACTCATTCAGTTTCAGTTCGGCTGCTTCACGGTTGGCGGCCCGATAAACTTGTTTAAAGTCACTGATCACGGCCTTGCGGTCTTTTACGCGAACTTTGTTCACCAGATTCCGCCCAACATGAACCAGGCAACGTTGTCGTTTGGCTTTAGGGAAATGCCGATTCAAGCCTTCATCCAAACCAACTAACCCATCGGCCACAAACAACAGCACATCTTTAACGCCCTGCTTGATCAAGGTTCCCAGCAGTTCAGTCCAGATTCCAGTCGATTCCGTTGGCGCCACTTGGTAGTTCAGCGCTTCTTTCGTACCATCTGGACGAATGCCAATCGCAATATGAACGGCTTCTTTTTGAACGGTATCCCGCTTTAACGGCAAGTAAGTGGCATCTAAGAAGATGGCCGCATATTGTGAAGCCAGTCGACGTTGCTGGAAAGCTTGAACCTGTTCATTGACGGCTTTAGTCATGTTGGAAACCGTGGCTTTGGAGTAGTGAGCACCGTACATTTTCTCAATGAGTTCGGCAATTTCAGCAGTGGTAATTCCCTTGGTATACAACTGAATGACCGTTGTTTCTAAATTATCACTGTGCCGACCGTAGGCTGGCAAGGTATGATTTTCAAACCGGCCATTGCGATCTCGAGGAATGGTTAAGTTAAGTTGGCCGTACTTCGTATCAAACGAGCGCTCATAACTGCCGTTGCGGTTATTACCAGTGTTAATCCCAGCGTATGAGTAGCGTTCGTAACCTAAAAACTCTGCCAGTTCGGTTTGAAGCAGCTGGTTAATCGCAATTTCTAGGTGGTGACGAAAAACTTCGTCCAAATCTTGCTTTTGGGCTAGTGCAGCGATAATTTCTGTGGTAAGTTCATTCATGGGGAATGCCTCCTGTGATGTTTTCTGTGATTACTAAATATCATAAGGGAAGGCATTCCCTATTTCTATACAATTCAAAAATCTTTTATGCATTTACACAAGATATTTTACGCTCTCATTTGAGGCGCTTTTTAAGATTTTGTGTATCAATAGACCATGCAAAGTTATTATGTCTTAAAGCGGCTTTTAAAGGGATTGAAAGGGCTTTGATTCAAAAGCTATTTCTGAAAATACTAATACTATGTTATTTGGATTAAAATTGTTTTGGTTTCACTAAATAGTCGACATCAGTCTGGGTTGCTCAGAAGTCCAAGCAGCCATTGGTTGGTATATCAATTTTTATAATCCCAATCGTATCTCAAATGTCGCCTAATTAACTGAACAAAAATAGTCCAATTTATTGACTTCTGAGCATTCAATCAAGCCCATATCTTTCGTTAAGATTTATGTTGCAACCTATAGTTATAAGAAATGAATATGGCAAAAAGTGATTAGGTAATGTTTATTAATCCATGATCATTAGTCTTCATTTGTAATTGATAAAAATCAAAGTGCTTGACAATGATAAGGGGTAATTATAAACGACATGTAAGTTCATTAAACTACATTTGTAGACGAAGGTTGTATTACAAAAAGGAGAGAAATCGTATGAAAAAAACAATTATAAGTGGTCTTTTATCTGTAGCATTATTAAGTTCTTATCCACTAGTGAATAAGGTAGGCGCGAATACACTTGATGATGCAGATAATGCTGCTCAAGCTGGCTCGAAAACGGTGGCTAGCGAAGCAACGGATAAATCTCAAACAGGCCACGAAGGTATGAAACATGATGAATCTGGGAAAATTCCAGAAGGATTGGTAGAGGCAGAAAATCCAACTTATCCAGAAGGAAGCGAAGTAACGATTCAAACCGATCACATGCCAGGAATGATGGGAGCTACAGGTGAGGTTGTAGGTGCCTTTGATTCAATTGCCTATGAAATCACCTATAACGATACCAAAACAGGAGAGGAAATCGCCAATCACAAATGGGTTGTACACGAGGAAGTTGAAAATGCCCAAGACGAGCCTTACCAAGTAGGTGACAAAGTCGTTCTAGAAGCTAGCCATATGCCCGGTATGCAAGGGGTGACCGCAACCATTGATTCGGTAGAAGACACCACTGTTTATATGGTCACGTACACGGATACAGAAACAGACGATACTGTTGAAAATCATAAATGGCTAACAGAAGAAGAATTAGGGGAAGAAGAACAAGACTCAAGCCAATTTTGGAGAGCGCGTACAGTAGAAGAAGTACAAGCAGATGTTTCCCAATACGATATATTAGAAGAACTTCAAAATTACGAAGTGGTTGGGGGAGATACTCTCTGGGCGATTTCTCAAAGTACTAATTTTTCAGTAGACGATTTAACTGAAGCATTTAATATTAAAAACGCTGATTTAATATTTGCTAACTACACACTTGAAAATCAACCATCATTAGAAGATAGCTATGAGAACCAGATAATTAGCGAGTCCAAAAAAACAAGAGATATGGATAATATGGGAGATATGAAGCATGATGAGTCGGGAGAAATTACAGAAGGCTTGGAAGGAGATTAAAATCCGATGTACAAAGTAGGAGAATCTGTTATTCTTCAGCACGGTCATATGCCTGGAATGGAAGGTGCCGAAGCAACTGTTTCTGGCGTATTTGCTACGACGGCTTATGAAGTTTCTTTCAATCCAACCAATGGTGGAGAACGAGAGGAAAATCATCGCTGGGTTATCCACGAAGAAATTTCTGAGTCAACCAAAGGCGCATTTCAACCTGGAGAAGAAGTGACATTAGAAGCCAACCATATGGAAGGTATGGAAGGAGCAACTGCAATAATTGATGACGCTGTAACTACGAATGTTTATATGGTGGATTACCAGCCAACAGATGGCGGAGCAGTTGTTCGCAATCATAAATGGTTTGTTGAAGAAGAATTAGCTCAATAATCACTAGTGGTACATTAAAATACCTAAAATTTGCCCTCATGATTTTAACCTCAACAGTCATTATGTACTTTCTAATGTTTGTGAATGTCAATGAATTTGCGCACATTGACTTGAGTCAAACCCGTGTTTATATGGCTATTTTGATGGGCGCAGTTGTGGATATTATTATGATGGCTTTTATGTGGAAAATGTATGATAATAAAAAATTAAACGCCGTTATAATGGGGCTTTCAGTCTTACTCGTGCTGGGATCGTTTGGGCTTATTCAAAACCAAGTTGGCGTAGATGATACTGCTTGGATGAGAGCTATGATTCCACACCATTCTACCGCTATTATGACGAGTGAAAATGCCAATCTCACAGATTCACGGGTACAGCAATTAAGCGAAGAAATTATCCAAGCCCAAGAAGAAGAAATTGCTGAGATGGAACAATTAATTGAAGATATAGAAGAAAACGGAGAAAAATAAACATTCAATCAATTTAAGAAGTAAATCAATGGTAACCTTATAATTAGTATTAGGTAAAGATAGGAAAACAAAGGCAATAATAGCTGGTTACATTTATTTAAAAAAGACTTGACAAGAATGGTTTACAATAGTAAATTTATCTCAAGCATTTACGTTTACGTATGTAGACAATGAGGAGGTAAAGAGAATGAGTACAATAGTAGTTAACCCTCATATCACAAATGCTGAATGGGAAGTTATGCGTGTAGTCTGGGCGAATGGTCGAGTGACTAGTAAAGAAATCATCTCCATATTGAAAGAAAAAATGGACTGGAAACAAGCCACTATCAAAACGCTCTTAGGTCGACTGGTTGAAAAAGGCGTACTAAATACAGAGCAAGAAGGTAGAAAATTTATTTATACTACCAATATTGAAGAGAAAGAAGCCGTAGGAAATTATACAGACGATATTTTCAACCGTATTTGTCGAAAGAATGTCGGGAATGTAGTAGGGAGTATCATTGAAGATCATGTCTTAAGCTTCGATGATATCCAGCGACTAGAAGAAATATTAGAGATGAAAAAAGCTTTCGCAGTAGAAGAAGTGGATTGTCAGTGTACAGAAGGGCAATGCGATTGCCATTTACATCATCATGGAGAATAAGTGGCGAAAAAATTGGAGAATAAATCGTTTGCCATAGAAGGTATGACCTGTGCGTCTTGTGCGCAGACAGTAGAAAAAGTGGCAAAAAAAGTACGTGGGGTCACACAGGCTTCCGTGAACCTAGCAACAGAAAAGTTGAGTATAGAATACAATGAACCAACTTTTTCGGTAGAAAATCTACAAAAAGCGGTGGATAATTCAGGGTATGAACTGATTGCCCAAGAGGGAAAGACGCAAACCTTTGCAATTGAAGGGGTTGAATCTGTAGAGGTTGATTTAGCGACTAAAAAAGCAGTACTTGAAAGTCAAACAGAGATTGATACCGAAACGCTCAATGCTGCTTTAGCAGAAACTAACTATTCAGTATTAAGTGCATAAAGTACGAATACCATTTATTCATAGATAGTAGATAGAGATAAAGTATAGAACCCTTTTCATGAGAATTATATGCAGTGTTAGATGAGAAAGTTCTAAAACTTTAAAATCAGTCTCTAATATAATAAGGAGGAATTAAAAATGAGGAATAACAAAAAACATTCGTCACATAGTCATCATAATCACGGCGACATGGATCACTCAAAACACGACCATAATGAAATGGAACATAGTCAGATGGATCACAGCAAGATGAATCATAGTGCGATGGATCACAGTGAAATGGATCATGGCGCAATGGGAGGGCATGCCCACCACCATCACGGTAGCTTTAAGGAGATTTTCTTGAAGTCACTCCCATTAGGAATTTCAATCTTACTCATTACTCCTTTGATGGATATTCAGTTGCCTTTCCAAATTATCTTTCCTTATGCAGACGTTGTAGCAGCTGTATTGGCAACAATTCTATACATTTTTGGCGGAAAACCATTCTTAATGGGTGCGAAAGATGAGTTTAATTCAAAAGCTCCAGGCATGATGTCCTTGATTACTTTGGGAATAACGGTTTCTTATGCCTATAGTGTTTACGCAGTGGCCGCTCGATATGTGACCGGAGAACATGTCATGGACTTCTTCTTTGAGTTTACAACGTTAATTTTAATCATGTTATTAGGACACTGGATTGAAATGAAGGCATTGGGTGAAGCAGGGGACGCGCAAAAATCATTGGCTGAGTTGGTGCCGAAAGATGCTCATGTTGTTTTAGAAGACGATTCGATTGAGACTCGTCCAGTTGCTGACTTGCAAGTAGGTGATTTGATTCGTGTTCAAGCCGGAGAAAATGTTCCAGCAGATGGAACGATCCAGCGTGGCGAATCACGTGTAAACGAAGCGCTTGTGACTGGGGAATCGAAACCAATTGAAAAAAATCCTGGAGATGAGGTCATCGGTGGATCAACCAATGGTGGCGGAGTCCTCTATGTGGAAATAAAGCAGACGGGCGATAAGTCCTTCATTTCTCAGGTTCAGACATTAATCAGTCAAGCTCAAAGCCAACCTTCTCGAACAGAAAATCTTGCACAAAAAGTTGCAGGATGGCTCTTTTATATTGCGGTTATTGTAGCTCTTATTACCTTTGTCATATGGATGGTTATAGCTGATGTACCAACGGCAGTTATTTTTACAGTCACCACATTAGTTATTGCTTGTCCGCATGCCCTGGGTCTGGCTATTCCATTGGTGACTGCTCGTAGTACCAGCTTAGGGGCCAGTCGGGGATTATTAGTGAAGGACCGGTACGCTTTGGAGTTGACTACAAACGCAGATGTTATGGTTTTAGATAAAACTGGAACTTTAACAACTGGTGAGTTTAAAGTATTAGATGTTGAACTCCTTAATGATAAATATACGAAAGATGAAATCGTTGCCTTATTGTCAGGTATCGAAGGTGGATCTAGTCACCCTATCGCTCAGTCAATTATTAGTTACGCAGAACAGCAAGAGATACGTCCAGTAAGTTTTGATTCGATTGATGTTATTTCTGGCGCTGGTGTAGAAGGTCAAGCTAACGGACATCGTTATCAATTAATCAGTCAAAAAGCATATGGACGTAATCTGGATATGGATATTCCAAAAGGAGCAACCCTCAGTGTCTTAGTAGAAAACGACGAAGCAATCGGTGCTGTAGCTTTAGGGGACGAATTAAAACCGACAAGTAAAGCCTTAATACAAGCCCTTAAAAAGAACAAGATTCAGCCGATTATGGCAACGGGTGACAATGAAAAAGCGGCTCAAGGGGCTGCAGAAATTTTAGGTATTGATTATCTAGCTAATCAATCTCCTCAAGACAAATATGAATTAGTTGAAAAACTTAAAGCAGAAGAAAAAAAAGTTATCATGGTCGGTGACGGGGTCAACGATGCACCTTCTCTTGCATTAGCAGACGTTGGTATAGCTGTTGGTGCCGGAACTCAAGTAGCATTGGATTCAGCCGATGTCATCTTGACACAGTCAGACCCTGGCGACATTGAATCCTTTATCGAATTGGCTCAGAAGACCACACGTAAGATGAAAGAAAATCTTGTTTGGGGAGCAGGGTATAACTTTATCGCGATCCCAATAGCTGCAGGAATACTAGCACCAATTGGCATAACATTAAGTCCAGCAGTCGGTGCCGTCTTGATGTCACTTTCGACTGTAATTGTTGCCATCAATGCTGTGACATTGAAATTAGAGCCAAAATAAACAGTTATTTGGCACATGAAATAATTGAATAACCTTATCGTGTAAAAATACAATAGTTTCACAGGAAAGGAAGAGATGAAATAATTTAAAAAATCATCTCTTCCTTTTTGCTCAGAAGTCAATAAATTGGACTATTTTTATTCAGTTACTTAGGCAACATTTGAGATACGATTGCGATTGGGTATAAATAAAATAATTCAGGCACATGAATCATTCGAAAGAGTGAATTATGTGTCTGTTTTAATAAGATTTGATATTTCTGTGGTAAGGCTTATATTAAAGGTGTATGACATAACCAGAGACGATTGACACCTTAATTAGGCCCATGAGTTTCAATTTTGAACGTAAAGGGGAAATTCATAATGAAAGTGACACAAGCAGTACTAGACGATATTAAACGCACAACAGATCAGGGGCGCGCTTCAGATGAGAAATGAGATGCAGGACTACCAACGGAGTTTCCGGATGTCAAACGATATGACAACATCAGTTATGGTCCAGCTGGTGAAGAAAATTTGTTAGATGTTTATACACCTAAAGATGTGACACAAAGTGTGCCTACCATTATCGATATTCATGGTGGGGGGAACGTATACGGGTCCAAAGAGCTTTATCAGCATTACTGCCTTGGTTGGGCGAGACATGGATTTGGCGTTGTTAATTTCAATTATCGGCTGGCACCTCAATCCATTTTTCCAGGCGCACTGAAAGATACGGCACTCGTCGCAAAATGGGTTGCTGATCACGGGCAAGACTATCATTTAGATACAAATAATGTTTTCATCATTGGCGATAGTGCGGGTGGCACGCTCGCCTATCAGTATTTGACAGCATATGCGAATCCTAAATATCGTAAGGCGCTGGGATTAGTCTCTAGTGGGCAACTTGTTGTCCGAGGTGGAGCACTGAATAGTGGCTTTTATTTTGTAAAACGTCCTGGTGCCATAACACCGGACAGTTTGATGAGCACCTATTTTATACCAGAAATGATGCATAAATATGATCAGGAACTGCATACAGAAAACTATGTGACGCCTGATTTTCCACCAGTTTTTGTACTGACCGCCAATCATGACTTTTTACATGATGAGGGCGTGCGCTTTGATCAATTTCTATTGGACCATCACCTGGCACATCGATTTGCCAGTTTCGGTACGGAAAGTGATCCGCGCGAACACGTTTTTCAATTGAATCAACGTGATGCCGTGGCAGCTAAAGCTAATCAGCAACGGGGAGAATTTTTCAGAAGTTTGTTTGTAGAAAAATAAGGTGATCTTCGAAAATTAAGTAAACAAAAAGACCGGGATTATTGCACTCCCCGGGCTTTATTTATATGAACATTACTCAGCAATTGCTTGAAAGAAAAGTACGGTACCCCAAGTTTCACCTTTAATTAAGTTCTTGGCAAATTTAGCAGCGGCATCCAAATCGTTATCAGGGGTTACTTTGAATTCAAGTTTCATACCGGTTTTTTTAACGAATTCGTATTTGAAATCGCCTTCATATTCTGTCAAAAGCTTAATAGATTGAAGTTAATATTTGAGACAGATTTTCTTCTGCCCTGTAAATCTAGCATAAGAGCACCTTACTTAATGTCACTGTTCACCACGTGAATGTCTATCTAAAAAAAAGAAGGAACCGGGGTGGAAAAAAATGAATTTAAACCGACTGCGATTGAAAGGTTAAAGAGTAAGAGCTATGAGCATCCCACAGATTATTTTGGTGTGACGGTTGATCGATTATATGATCACTGACGTGAGATTCTAAATGCAAACAATCGTTCATGACTAGAGGATAACCTTCTAATAGGGTTCATTTTTAAATAACCCCTTACAGATATATTAAAACAGCCCCATTATCAAATTGCTAGATAATGGGACTGTTTTTATTAACGATATAATGAGCCTTAAAACGCAGGAATAGATTGAACGGTTAAGCGTTAATGAGTAGCTTGGACTATCTCGGAAAGTATGCTTGTTGATGCGTTTATAGAGCCATTTTCAACGCGTACAATTGTGGATTAAACTAGCAAATTCACGTTGGTTCAACACCAGAGTTTCACACAGGTCATCTACTTTCACTGTCACTTCTAATTTCATTTTTTTAGTATAAGAGCATTAAAAACTTTGAAAATATCCTGTATTAATTTTTGTAAGCATTATTAAACTATATTATCTAGTAAGTGATATAACTAGAATATTTTAAAAGCAAAAAGGAGAATAGAAAATGGGAATTATTTGGACCTTAATAGTCGGTGCAATAATTGGAGCAGTAGTCGGAGTGCTTACTAGTCGAGGTGCTGCTATGGGTTGGATTAGCAATATACTTGCTGGATTAATTGGCTCATGGTTAGGCGAAAGTTTGTTAGGTAACTGGGGGCCTAGTCTTGCTGGCATGGCATTAGTGCCTTCTATCATAGGAGCAGTTATTCTAGTAATTATTGTTTCTTGGATCACAACTCGAATCAAACATTGAAATAAAAGGGGAATTTTGATCATAGCAAAATAAAAAGGATGATCCTAAATCTAATGATGAAGAAAATATTTTTGATCACCTCAATCAATACATTTTGAAAACAATGAAGATGGTGAGATTGAAAAACAAAAGAGTCAAGAGGCTTACCGGAAAAATCCTAATCTCGTGTTAGTGGCACGTGATGCTCAAAGTTTTCATCGTATGCAATCAACGTTTGATAACCCAGTCATTTTTACACCTGACATGGTTTTATATATGAAACCTGTTAACTGGAATTTCAATCGAAATGGGGCTTTATTCGTTTTACGGCATGATTCAGAAAAAGTTGTTAAAAAAAGTACGATTGACAATACGATTGACAATATAAAAGATATTTTAGGAAATGAACGCCCTATAAAATGAGTTGATACCGTTCTAGACGAACCACAAAAGATAACACCTATTACTCGGGAGGCATTATTTGATTCAGAACTAGAACTATTCTCGCACCAAAAAATAATTATTACAGATCGCTGGCATGCAATGGTATTTTCCGTTCTAACAGGAACACCTTGCTTATTATTTGGAAATAGTTATGGAAAAGGAAAGCACGCTTACTTTGATTGGCTAGAGCATATCAACTGGGTTAGTTATACCGATAAGGAAGATAACGAGAGGATTAAACAACAAATAAACGCGGTCATGGAAGTCAAAACTCATGCTTATGATCTTATCCCTGATTTTAAATAGTTACATGATTTAATTGCACATAATCGGTAGGAAAAAGTCAACTTTTTGATAACATTTGTTGCATGAAAATCCTCCTCAAGTGTATGGATAAGACCTATACCATTTTTCGATACTACTTTAGATTAATTCTAAATTATGTTTATGGCAACTCTAAAAAGTGTTAAAATTCTTGTCAGAGGGGGAAATCACGATGAAAACCTATATGAACTATTTCTTTGATGAGCCAGCGTTTGATCTCCACGATGGCGGCTACGTGCCGCTTGAGGTCAGTGATGCGCCTGAGAAGCCCTTAAATGTGCCGCCGTTGTTGAAACCGGATAAAGAGACGGCGACCGACGTTTATTACACGGTGACAGCAGAGGCTGGGGAAACGCAACTGTTACCTGGGGCGAAGACCAAGACGTGGGGCTATAATACCAGTCTGTTAGGTCAGACGATTGTGTATCGCCGTGGTCAACATACGCATGTGACACTGAAAAACACCCTGCCTGAGTTGACCACTTTTCATTGGCATGGGGCTAATGTCAGTGGCCCTTATGTTGATGGCGGATGCCATGCGCCGGTTTATCCGGGTGAAAGTAAGCATATCGACTTCACATTGGAACAACCGGCGACGACTTTGTGGCTGCACGCGCATCCGTGCCCATCCACAGCCGAGCAGGTTTGGCATGGTTTGGCTGCTATGGTGATTGTCAAAGACGACCATGAAGTCAGCCTGCCATTGCCAAGGAACTATGGCGTTGACGATATTCCGGTCATTTTGCAAGACCGGCGTTTTCATGAGAACAACCAGTGGGACTACCGGGCTGATTATGATCCTGACGGTGTTGCTGGGCCAACTGCAATGATTAACGGTACAATCAATCCCTATTTTGATGTCACCACGCAAAAGGTCCGGTTGCGTTTTCTGGATGGTTCTAATCGCCGTGAATGGCGGTTGCATTTTTCCGATGACCTACCATTTACGCAAATTGGCGGGGATGGCTCACTGTTACCGGAGCCGGTCAAATTTACCCATTTGATGCTGACTTGTGCTGAGCGTGCCGAAGTGATTGTTGATTTTGGCCAATACCATGAAGGCGACGAGGTCACCTTATATACGGATGATGTGCCATTGCTAAAGTTCCGCATTCATGCGTTCAAACCGGATCAGACTACCTTGCCTGATAAGTTGTTCGATGTGAAGGCACCAGTGGTTGACCCGGCTTTGCCAGTTCGCCACGTTGTGATGCAGGGGATGGACGAAGGTGTTGCGATTGATGGAAAAAAGTTTGCCATGCAGCGGATTGATGCCACGCAACCAATTGGCAAATCCCAGTACTGGGATGTTACCAATAGCAATGATGCGCCTGGAATGGTTCATCCATTCCATGTGCATGGAACCCAATTCTTAGTCTTGTCGCGGAATGGGCATGCGCCGTATCCAAATGAACATGGTTTCAAAGATACCGTTGGCGTGAATCCTGGTGAAACGGTTCGGCTGCTGGTTCGCTTTGATTTGCCAGGGGTTTATATGTATCACTGCCATATCATTGAGCACGAAGATGGCGGAATGATGGCACAGATTGAAACATTCGATCCAGCCAAGCCAAAGCAAGAATATAAATTGATGGATATGGATACGTTAATGATGGCCTTGGCTAAAGAACGTGGCGTCAAACCATCTGAGATTTGGATGGGCGGTATGCAGTCTTATGAAAAAATGGGAATGAAAATGTAAACGTCCCACAATACTAATATAGAAAAAGATGGTTTTAATATGCACTCTCCAACGATCAAACATCGCGGGGCTTTTGTCGCCACGTTACTGACAGGCACCTTTTCGATGTCAATTTCTCAGTCTTCTTTAAGCACCGCTTATCCTGCTTTTATGAAAGCTTTTGGTTTAGGAGCGGATACAGTTGCTTGGCTGACAACCGGCTTTATGTTTGTGATGACCTTGATGATTCCGGTTAGCCCATGGCTGTTGCATAATGTTACTTTCCAACGGCTTTTCCAAGCGATTGAACTCATTTTTGCCATTGGGACAGGCTTATGTATCTGGGCACCGAGTTTTACCGTGCTCATGATTGGCCGGTTGCTTGAAGCGATTGCGGTCGGGATTATTTTCCCGAGTTTCCAGACCGTGTTGCTGACGATTACGCCGCATAGGGAGCGTGGTCGGGTGATGGGCACGGCGGGATTGGTCATGGGCTCAGCCTTGGCAGTCGGTCCGATTATTTCCGGTGTTTTGCTGACATGGTTCCCTTGGCAGACTTTATTCTTGTTCTTCTTGGTCGTTTCGCTGCTTGTGCTGGCCGTTTCAACGGTGACCATTGCGTCTGTCATGCCATTGCAACCGACGCAACTGGACTGGGTGTCCTTCCTTTTATCCGCAAGTTTTCCAATTCTACTTTATGCCTTGGGTGCTTTGTCGAAAAAAGGCTTAACTGTTGGCGTGGTTGGTTTGTTGATTTTAGGCGTCCTGGCAGCTGGTATTTTCGTTGTTCGGCAATTGAATCGCCAACCACCAATGTTGCAAATGCGAGTTTTTGCCACTGGTATGTTTACTAAAGCGATGTTTCTGACCGGAATTTCATACGTCGGTTTGATTGTCACCACTATCCTGATGCCGCTTTACTTTCAAACGCTACTTGGTTTGTCACCGTTGATTTCTGGCTTGTCCTTAGTGCCAGCTGCGGTGTTGCTGAGTATTTTGAATCCAATTAGCGGGCGCCTACTGGATCGCTTTGGACCGCGTGTCGTGGCCATGATTGGCATGTTGTTGATTACTGGCGGCTTTGGTCTGTTAGCAGTCTTTGCCCATCATTTACCGCTGATTTGGGCAATTATGTTGGCGATGGCGACTGAAGCCGGCAATGCCTTTGTGATGATGCCTTCAGTGACGGCTGGCGCGAATGCTTTGCCGAATGAGCTCGTGGCAGACGGCACTGCGGTTACAACGACGGCTCGTCAGTTATTTGGTTCTGCCGGTGTCATGTTCGCCACAGTGTTGTTGGATGGCATGCAGACCACGCTGCGAAGTCATGCTGGCGGTTTTGCTGTTACCTTCGCTGTGTTTGCTGGCGTGGGCCTGATTGGCTTGCTGTTGGCGTTGACGTTACCAAAGGAAGTCGCGAAGAAAGCGGTATAGCTGCGGATTCGTGCTTTACATCTACAAAAATGACCGCCTACCAAAAAGTAGACGGTCATTTTTGTTGCAACTAAGCATGCTTGACTGGGTACTTAGCCGCAAATGATCAGGAGAGAAGCATCGCGACTAGGAAAGGAGGGTAACACGGTTGCTTTAGTCAACAAAGACCAGTTCGATAGTTTCATCTTCCGGTTTGACGTTGACAGATAAATGACGATTAAGGTCGGCCACCAGTTTGCGTGCGAAGGCCATCTTCTCGTCGAATTCGGTCATGCGCGAAGTAATGCGAAGTAAACGGGACGCCTTGGTAATTAAAGTTTTCGCCGATATAGCCCGGATCAGTCACGTAGCGCAAGTTGTTTTCGTCGTGGCGACTGCCCGGTTTCAGGACGGTATCCAAATACTAATAGGGAATCGTTGGATCGTAGTTCAGCGGCTTATCAAGGGTCGTGGAAAGCTTGTAGTTGGTTGCTTGACCAGCGAATTGTTCGTTGATTTGGACTTGGGTAAGGCTTTGATACAATTTCAAAATGATCACTCCTCTTCTTTTCACTTTTAGTATAGCAGTTATGGTAGATTGTAAAATTAATCCGAACGCTGTTCGGACAAAAAAGATCAGCTTCCTTTAAAATGGTGTTTACCACAAACCCATCTTTTAGGAGATGGTCTTTTGTCTAGTATAACCTATTCCGAACGAATTAAAATCGAAACCTTTTGTGAACTAGGGCTGTCCAATATCCAAATGGGCGTTCGGCTGAACCGATCACCGTCAAAAATTTCTTATGAATTATCTCGATGTCAACCTTATCAGTCTGAATTAGCACAAACAGATGCCGAATACAAGCGATCACGATGTGGTCGGAAAACTAAGCTGAGCGATGAGTTAAAGCAAAAAAATTCTCACCATTTACGTCTAAGCTGGTCACCAGGAGTGATTGCTCACGAATTTAAACTAGCTACTAAATCTATTTATAATTGGCTAAATCAGGGGAGAATTGGTTTCTCCTTGAATGATTTACCTGAACATGGCGTACGCCAACGGCGTAACGTTGACCAACGATCCAAATATAATCAATCTTTGGGGCGATCAATTGAACAGCGTCCCATGATGATTAATCAACGTAATCGCATCGGCGATTTTGAACTAGATACAGTCGTTGGTCCTCGTGGGCATAGTGCTCCTATCCTAGTATTTGGTACATAAATTTCTGAACAGTTGTGCCATAATTAATAAAACAAGATAGGAGCATTCCAATGAAGCGATATCAAGATGATTTTAAAGCCAGCATTGTGAAGATGCATCGTGAAGAGAAAAGATCTATTCGCTCGCTTTCCGAGGAATACGGTGTTTCTCCAGCCGCAATTCATAACTGGGTTAAAGGCGCTAAATCAGTTGAGCTAGAAGACGGTACTGAAGTAACGTCCAAAGAATTCAAACAACTTCAAAAGGAAAATCAGCGATTAAAAGAGGAACTTGAAATTTTAAAAGCTGCGGCGGTGTTACTGGGAAAGCATTAGGACGAATTAATTGCCTTGTCTTCATAGAAGATCAGTTATTGCGACACCGCTTATCAATTATTCTTTCGGCACTGAAATTACCGCGCAGCACCTATTACCATTGGAAAAGATATCAACCTAGTCAACACGAACGTGTTGATAATCAGCTCAAAGAAAAAAATTAAATTGATTTGGGAAAATAATTATCGTGCCTATGGTTATCCACGAATAACGATGGTGCTTCGCAAGTCAGGCATCTGTGTTGGGTCAAAACGAATTTTACAATTAATGAGGGAAATGGAGATTCACTCTTTAATGAATCGGCGATTTAAAAAACCTGGCACTCATGTGGATCATTCACAACGCCCCAATTTAATCAAGCACCAGCCCAATGCAAGGATATGGCGTGCTGACATTACTTATTTGGAATTACGTCCAGGAACCTGGGTTTATCTCAGTTCTATTTACGAACCAAAGGTTCATCAAGTCCTTGCTTTCAAGATTGGTCGTCAGATGGAGGCGACGCTAGTTGTAGAAACGATTAATCAGGCGCTTGAATGTCATCAAAAGCCACAATATTTTCACTCTGACATGGGTTCACAGTACACCAGCAACGAAGTTGAAACTTTACTTGAACGGCATCAGATTAGCCACTCATACTCAAAACAAGGTTATCCTTATGATAATGGGCCAATTGAAGCTTTTCACTCATTGTTGAAGAGAGAGTTTGCCTTTCAAACAACTTTTTCCAATTTTGAGGACTTGGTAATCCGAACCTCAAATTACATCAGTTGGTTTAATTCCGACAGAATTAGAACGAGTGTTTAGAAAAAGATGTGCCATTTATTGACATAGGAGCAATCCACCATTACTACTCAAACATGCGGCTCGTCATGTAAACTACTAAAACATCTTAGCGGTATGACACCCCTTCTCTGTGAAAAATAACTACTAGATTTCATCGAGATATTGCCTAGTTTAATTAAGCACTAAATTATATAATATTGGTTATAAAGGAGGATTAGTTATTTGATACAGCTTGTAAAAGAAAAATTTGACGTTACTCGTTTGAGATTTGTTTTATTCGGCCTGCTTGTGGGTTTAATGAGTGGCACCGTTGTTAGCTTATTTCGTTATTGTATTGAGATAGGGCTGCACTATAGTCGATTGGTATATAGGTACTTACGAATCGCGCCGTTTGTTTGGTGGGAATGGGCATTGTTGATTGGCATCAACCTTGGTTTAGCATTAATTGTGGCTCGACTTCTCAAGAGAGAACCTTATATCTCTGGTTCCGGAATTCCGCAAGTTGAAGGTCAATTGGCTGGCGAATTGGAAATGCACTGGTGGTCAATTCTTTGGCGAAAATTTATCGGTGGTATTCTGGCATTGGGACCTGGATTATTTCTCGGACGAGAAGGACCGTCGATTCAATTAGGTGCGTCAGTTGGTCAAGGTTTCGCTGCTGGGTTTAAGTTATCAGGAACTGATCGCCGACTGCTAATTGCATCAGGCGCCGCTGCTGGATTAGCAGCGGCGTTTAATGCTCCCATTGCTGGAACTCTATTTGTCTTAGAAGAGATTTACCATAATTTTTCACCGCTGGTTTGGTTAACAGCATTAGCCGGAGCAATTGGTTCAAATTTTATCTCACTGAATGTTTTCGGACTTGTTCCCGTGTTACATTTAAATTATTCACGTAGTTTAGCAGTATCAAATTATTGGCACTTAATTTTACTCGGCATTGTTTTGGGATTGTTTGGTTACTTATATCAACGGGTCTTGTTAGTTATGCCTCGGTGGTATCATCAACTGACACATTTGCCACGCCCAATACAAGGTATCGTACCATTTCTGCTGGTAATCTTAGTTGGTTACTTTTCGCCGAATTTACTCGGTGGTGGTAATGGATTAATTGTTGGATTTGGCCAGTATGTTCCACCTTTGTTTGTACTAATTGCAATTTTTATTATACGATTCGTCTTTTCAATGATTTCATATGGTTCCGGATTACCTGGCGGTATTTTTTTGCCGATTCTTTCTTTAGGTGCTGTGATTGGTGCGGTTTATGGCGTCTTAATGAATCAATTAGGATTATTATCGCATGTCTATATCATGAACCTAATCATTTTTTCCATGGCCGGTTACTTTGCTGGAATTGGAAAAGCTCCCTTCACAGCTATCTTGCTGGTAACAGAAATGGTTGGCAATTTAACACATTTAATGCCATTAGCGGTCATATCGTTAACTGCTTACCTTGTTGTTGATTTATTAGGCGGTGCACCAATCTATGAAGCATTGCTTAAGCAGATGACAATTCCTAAAACTGTTCAGCAACTTCATCGACCTGATCATTTGGAAATACCAGTTTTCTTTGGCAGTCCCTTAAACGGCAAAATGGTCCGAGACATGCCATGGCCTAAAGAAGCACTGCTCATTGGAATCCGGCGTGGTGAACAAGAAGTGATTCCACATGGTGACACCTTGATTCATGAAGGTGATACGTTAGTACTGTTAACTGATACAACCCAACGAACCCGAGTTAAACAACGGATTGATGCATTATTAGCAACTTTAGAAAAAAAACACCGAGACTAAGTTAATAGGCAAATTGGTCTATCATAATAATAAATATTAGATTAAGTGGGGCCGTTGCCAGACATAAACATATTGGGAAACTATATACAAATACGGCGAAGTACGAAAAACGCTGAAAAAGAATTAGTTGAACCTATTTTTGAAAAATACAAAGATAAATAATAAGCTGCAAATGCCTTGCTACCCAATTTTTCATAGTCATGCTATAATAAAAAAGAAAAAGGAAGTCCCACGTGAACAGGACTTCCCGTGTAGATCCGTTAAAGACGGTGGCAGATATTAAAACAACACTAGTTCGCCCCATAACCGGTCAAAGTTATGTGGGGCGGCTTTTTCATTTGTGGTGCTTGTCGATATAGCGGAGTAGCGCGATTAAAAACGTGCCAAACAGCAACATCAACGAGAGTGTCTGAAAGACGCTCATTGACTGTGAAGCCTTCCTGAAGATTATTCCATGTTCCCATGAACCTCACCTCGCAAGGGAAAAGACAAACATTGCCATTAAAGCTTCTTGCTTAATCTATTATACAGGGAAATGGGGATAGAATAATGTCTATGCATAATCAGCTTTCTTTAATCTTCGAGCCATAAATAGCCAAGCTATTAACGAAGACAACAGGACTATAAATACCGTGATGTAACTCGTGTTTCCGTGATAAGTTAAAGATTAATCCAAAAAAAATTAAGACAACTAGGATATTCACGAGAAACCTTGTTTTCAGATGAAAAAACATTTGATGGTAAATACAGGGAAACGATAAATTCAATTAATAATTCGTACTAAGCTTAAAGGCCACTAGGGTATACCCTAATGGCCTTTTTTATTTCTGTGATATACTAGGAATTACAAATGTTCATTAGAACTGTCCAAAAGGAGAGCTAAAAGTGGCTAAAATCGGTTATGCGCGCGTGAGTTCCAAGGAGCAACATTTAGATCGACAGTTAGCGGCTTTAAAAGACGTCGATAAATTATTTACGGATAAATTAAGTGGAGCCAACACCAAACGGCCGGAGCTTCAGAATATGTTGGCCTATATTCGGGAAGGTGATGTGGTCTTGGTCACTGAATTAGATCGCTTAGGTAGAAATAATCAGGACTTAACTAAGATTATGAACACCATTCAAAATAAGGGGGCCACCCTAGATGTGTTAAATTTGCCGTCCATGACGGGGATTGCTGACCCCAATTTACATCAACTCATGACCAACCTCATTATTGAACTGTATAAGTACCAGGCTGAAAGTGAACGTAAGCGAATTATTGAGCGTCAGCAACAAGGGATTTCCCTGGCCAAACAGCAAGGTAAATATCATGGTCGCAAGCCTCAATACGTTGAAGATGATCCTCATTTGCAACATGCATTTAATCTTTATCAAACCGGTATGAGTGACATTGATGTGGCCAGAAATACGGGCATTAAACGAACTACCTTTATTCGATATCGCAAAAAATACGGGATCAAACGAAAAAGCTAATAAAGGTAGATGTTACAAATATAATCCCTGCTTATTTTTCCCACTACTATCAACACGACCACCTAAGATCCCAACTAATCTATCATGAAATAAAAATCAGGTAAATCAAATTGTTAATTGATACTGATATTATCGCTAAGCTAATTGATGATAAAGATAAGGTGAGTGCTTATCGAATTGAGAACGCCGCAGAATCTATGGATTGAAAGATGCCATGACAAACTATTGTGGAGTTAAGAAAAGGTAAGCGACAGTTAGAGAATATGACAGTTAGATAAGCCCAAACATTGATGATGGTGGCTGATAAAGAAAGAAAAAGTTTGTAGAAGGGCGATATAATACAAAATGATTGAGCTTAAAAGACGCTTTTTTAGAGTTTACTATAATTGGCATGTTTATTGCTTAACCCATATAGGAGCGGCAATGACAGGCAAGTTTTGGATTAAAGCTGCCATTGCTGAATTTTTGGTTTGGATTGGCTATCTAATATATGTCGGGCACTATTTGTTCAACTCGTCTCCCGCACTGCCTTATGGCCCTGTATGGCTACACTTTATATTGTTTCCACTAGTACTTGCGGGTTGGGACTTAACTTGTGAGAAAATTGATGGTTCGTTCTTAAAACCGGGGTACTCTCTAATTAATGGCTGCTTTTATTTTCGGAAGATCTTTAAGCTAGGCATTATCTTATATTTTGCAACGTATATGGAAATCCTGGAATTGCTCGTGCAGTTTTTGAAGGTGCCAAACTTCAAAATAATCAGCTGCTAATGGAAACGGCTGTGAATTATTTTTTAAGTTTAAAATCGTTAGATTTTGATGACCTTCAACTAAAATCACCCACAATTTGTCACGGAATCTCCGGACTTCTCTTAATTTTAAATGCAATGGAGCGAGATACCGGATTAAGAGAGATTGGATTAATTAAACAAAGAATTTTGGCGAGGTTACTATCTGTAGCTGATTTTGAAAAAAACTAGTATTTATGGAATACGATATGGTTTTCCGAGGAAAGAGATATGATACACCTGGTTATTTTAACGATATTGGTTTGTTAAACGGTTCAGGTGGGATTGTTTTGACTTTAATGTCATTACAGAGTAAGCAGCGCCTTGATTGGGAACGGATCCTATTAGTCAGCTAAAATCAAGGAGGGTTGAGGATGCAAGCAAAACAAGAAAAGTACATGATTTTTCAAAATATTAACTGGTATTTGAAAAAAACATCCAAGAAATTTCCAAAATTAAAATACGGATTATTGGTTCAGGGAATCACTAGTCTTAGTATCTTGGTGGCAACAAGCGGTGTCCCTACATTAATAATTTGGGGTTTGCAAAGAAGCTTTAATTTTTCAAGACTTTCTGTCATGATTCTATCTGTCTGTATCGGATTGGGTTGCCTGCTTTGGGGGCAGTCTGTGTATAAAACGTGGTTGCAATGGGAAAATGCAAATTTTTGGATTGAAGTCAATATTTGAGACAGGTTTTAAGAGACATTCAGAACCGCGTTTAACTTCCACAGCTCAAATAAATCATTAATCGTGATTAATAACTTATTTGAACCATGGAAAGCATTAAATCAGGCGGCCATTTGGCTCGTAAGCGTTGCGATTTCAACTTGTAAGGGGGTCTGGTAGCCCAGTGAACTATGAATTCTCTTCCTATTGTAGAAAGCATGCACCTATTCAAAAGGGACGGCAGCGGCAGTTTCATAATTCTCAAAGACCGGCACTGGATAAACACATTCCTTTTTGAGGGAAGCATGAAAAGATTCCATTGGTGCATTATCGTATGGACACCCCTTACGGCTGTAAGAGTGGCGGATATGTAGTTCTGTTAACCGTTGGTTGTAATCATCGCTGGTGTACTGTGATCCTAAGTCTGTGTGGATAATCAGGTCCCCAGTAATGGTTCGATTTTTAACCGCGCTTTCCAGGGTCTTTAAGACTAAATCAGTATCCATCTTTTTTGAGAATGAATAGCCGATAATTCGTCTTGAGTGCAGATCCATGATGGTTGATAAGTAACACCAGCCATTACGCTTCGTTTGAATATAGGTCATATCAGCGGTCCATTTTTGATTTAAACCAGTGGTCGAGAAATCCTGCTTAAGCAAGTTAAGACGCTGTTCAACCTTGGTTTTGGAAGCCGCTTTCCATTTATTGACGGTAACGGAGTGGATATCCAGTTCCTTCATGAGCCGGGAAATCCGTCTTGGGCTGCACCGACGCTGCAGTGGTTGAAGTTCCAGATTCAATTCATGGTGGATCTTCATAACGCCGTATCGCTGCTTGAATTCCGCAAAGATCCGCAGAATCCGTTGTTTCAAGTCCGCATCTTCGGCCCGGCGTTTTGAAGGCTTTGGATATCGATAACGATAATACTGAGCTCTGGAAACACCGAGGATTCGGCACATCTTAGTTACCTGGTGGTGATGGCTTTCTTGGTGAATGTAATCAAAAATATTGGTTACTTCTGCGCAAGGAAGCCCAGGGCTTTTTTTAGAATTTCGTTCTCCTCAGACAGGGAAGCCAGCCGCTTTTCCATCGCTTTAATTTCGTCTGGCGATTTACCGGATTGAGTTTTGTCTTGGCCCTGGATCCACTTATGAACGGTTGAAAAGCCAATACCATATTCTCTGGCCAGTTGGTCGGCTGATTCGACTTGTTTATATAGGTTGATGATGTTTTGTTTGAATTCTTTGTCGTAACGAGTTGGCATGTAAAAATTCCTTCCTTTTGAGAGACGATTTATTCATTATACGCTCTCTTAAAAGTTGTCTCAGGAATCAGCTTACATCCAGGTTTTGTTGAGACACGTTTACCAGTCTGGCGTTTGATCCCAGCAAGTAAATAGAACTTCTGGTGATGTCTGACTACTTCGCCAACATAGACGATTCGAGTTTGCTTTGCCTCGCGTTTTGTTAATGCTTTATCTGCGATATTGATTAGCTTGGTTTGAGTTTGGTGTGCTAATTGTTGGTTAGACTGAGTGTCGGAATTTGTTTTACTTGCGAGTACAGTTAGGGTAACTGCGATGATTAACAGGGCAATTGCCCAGATTGAAAATATCAGCTTTTTCATTATCGACTCTCCAAAAAATAATAGACCCTTAGTTTATTATTTTTTGGTGGTTTTCGCAAATCATCAAAAAGCTCGCAGAACAGCCCCGTTTAGGCGTGCTCTGTGAGCTTTTCGATTAATAAGTTGTTGCTTCCAATAAGGCTGGTGATTGTGGTTCTTCTTGTTTAAGAACAACCACCTGACTGTTAATCTTTAAGGCACGAGAGATAATTCGGTTGATGTCATTGTATAGGTGGTCATCGACGCTATTGGATAGGTTACCAACGTTAACAATCAGCTTGTTTAGTTGGTTTGTATCAATTGCTTGGTCAATTTCAGCTGTGTCAGTTAATACCCGCTTGTTATTAATGGCAGCAACATCGTCAGTGATTGTTTCAACCTCTTGTTCACTGATTTCGTTGCTAGTGGTCTTTTCAATTCGGGCATTTGTTAAGTCCGTTGGGGATTTGCTAATTTGAATTTCAGATAGAGACAGCTTTTCTGAAATTCGTTTGAATAATGCCAGATTTTTAGGTAATCCCATTAAGACGATTGGAACAGTTAAGTCAATAGTTTCAACCAGATACTTATTGATTTCGCGGTAGTAACGCTCTAAATCAATCTGTTTTTCCTTGCTTGTTTCATTGTGGCCATGGAAAGTTGTTGAACCACCTTGACCAATAAAGTTAAGTTCACCACCACGTCTTTCTGATCCTAATGTTTCCACTAGGTCGGTTGGGGCGTCTGCATCTAATTTCACGGGTGCAACTGTTTTATCAACAATTTTGAATAGTCTGAATGATGTTCCCTCTAACGCTAACAAGTAATACATCTTGTTTGGTTGCTCACGTAAAATAGATAGTAAGTCGGGAGATTTGCTAATTGTTAACTTTACTTCGTCAACAGTTGTCCGTGGTAAAACGAACAACTCTAAAGTATTACCTTGAATGAATAACGTTATCCCTTGGTATGGTAGGTTCTGATCAATCAAGTTGTCTACCTGACGTTCAAGCTCTTTATAGTTTAATTCAGGGTGTTCCATAGAATATTTTTTAATTTCTGTAAGCGCACTCTTTAAGTGCAGACGCTCATCTTGTTGGTATTTTAATTTATTTAAATTAATACTCAAGGTGAGTACATCTTCATTCGGAGTCAGTGCCTTCGGCAAGTTTTTCAGTGTAATTAGTTTTGTCATTTATGTCACGCTCCCTTCGTTTGTATAACTTTATTATAACAAAAAAGTGAGTAGGGAGGGTCAAATGAGTCTGATGCCTACCGTAGCAACTTTCCATTAAGCACCTTGATTTAATTCGAAACGTTTATTTAGCTTCCGCTCGCTAGGATGTGGGGTCAATGTCGTATTGACTACAAATTATCAGTACTTGGTCAATGACGTCTGTAAGTTCTTCGTTTAAGTTATCAAACTTTTCATAGTGCTCCTATCCTAGTATTTGGTACATAAATTTCTGAACAGTTGTGCCATAATTAATAAAACAAGATAGGAGCATTCCAATGAAACGATATCAAGATGATTTTAAAGCCAGCATTGTGAAGATGCATCGTGAAGAGAAAAGATTTATTCGCTCGCTTTCCGAGGAATACGGTGTTTCTCCGGCCGCAATTCATAACTGGGTTAAAGGCGCTAAATTAGTTGAGCTAGAAGACGGTACTGAAGTAACGTCCAAAGAATTCAAACAACTTCAAAAGGAAAATCAGCGATTAAAGGAGGAACTTGAAATTTTAAAAGCTGCGGCGGTGTTACTGGGAAAGCATTAGGACGAATTAATTGCTTTGTCTTCATAGAAGATCAGTTATTGCGACACCGCTTATCAATTATTCTTTCGGCACTGAAATTACCGCGCAGCACCTATTACCATTGGAAAAGATATCAACCTAGGCAACACGAACGTGTTGATAATCAGCTCAAAGAAAAAATTAAATTGATTTGGGAAAATAATTTTAATTTATGTTTCACTATATTCCGTCGGGAGATTCTGGATTGAAGGATTACGGACCGACAGTTTAATGCTAACAGCAAACTTGTGAATGGCTCAAGTCCTGTCCATAGTCCTATTAATTGGCTCTATATTAACTTACATCTATCTCAAAAAATCTAAGGAGGAAGATTCACATGGAAGCATTACTTAATCTCTTACCACTACTATTACTACTAATTTGCCCTATCTCAATGATGTTTATGCATAAAGGGCACGGACATGCTGGGCATCATCATATGCATGGAGAAGATCATTCAAAACACACTGGTTCCGAAAATGATATAGCAAGTTTAAAAATCCAAACTGAGCAATTAAAAGAAGAAGTTGCTACTCTAAAGAACTTAGTTAAGGAGCGATGACAATGCAGTGGTTATTACTTTTATTATGTCCGATAATGATGATATTTATGATGAGGGGTATGCACTCAGGATCGCATAATGAAAAAGATGACGAACAATTGAAACAGGATCTTGAAAATTTAAAAGAGCAAAATGATATCTTAAGTAGTGAACTAAGCTATTTGAAGTCAAGGTTAAAATAAGTTAAAGGAGTCGTGAGGTTCTGTTGCAAAGTTTTAAATCTACTATCAAATAAGGTAGAATAATAGAATGTGTAACAAACTAACATAACTAAATATCTATTATTCCGTTTATGGAGCAATTTAAAAAGGATTTTTTTATGAATTTAATTTTAACCATTCTCTCTGCTTTAGGGTCTTTTATAGTAACCAATATTGATGACATTTTTGTCTTGATGTTGCTGTTCTCTCAGGCAAGTTCACAAGCTAAAGCAAGTAATGGACGAACGGTGAAGGGAAATCGTATTTATCCTAAAGATATAGTCATTGGTCAATATCTTGGTTTTGCACTTTTAGTTTTAATCAGTCTTTTAGCTACATTTGGAGTAACACTCATTCCTGATCAATGGGTGGGTTTATTAGGACTAATCCCGATCTATTTAGGAGTTAAACTGTTTATAAAGGGTGAAGATGAAGATGAAGGTGCTATTCTTTCTAGTTTTAATAAATTTAATAAGTTCTATTTAAGTGTAGCATTTATCACATTTGCCAATGGTGGAGACAATATTGGAATTTATGTTCCATTCTTTTCTACTTTAAATAACAACCAACTGGTCATTACAGTTGTTACTTTCTTTATAATGGTTGCGGTTTGGTGTTTAATCGGCTATCGTCTAGCAAGATTTAGATATGTTTCTGAAACACTTGAGAAATACGGCCGATGGGTTATTCCAATTGTGTTTATAGGATTAGGATTTTATATCATGGCAGAAAATAATATATTTTCTAACCTGTGGTCTGACTTCGTAAATTTAAATTCCTAATTAACCGTAATAGTTCAAAAATTTTATTGTTATATCCCCTTTCCTTTTAAAGTAATGAGTATAAATCTTTATAGAAAATAAACTTTGAGGTGACGACTTTGTATTGGATCATTATTCTCACACTAAGTATTGATCAGTTTGTTAAATATTTAGTTAGAAATTTTATGGACTACGGGCAATCCATTCCCATTATCAATGGTTTTTTCCAATTAACATCTCATCGAAATGCAGGTGCTGCTTGGGGAATTTTTTCAGGACAAAAAATATTCTTAATTAGCATTGCCATTATTGTTATAGTCGTTGGTCTTATTTATTCTCGTAAAGTAACTGATAAGCTAACGCGTATAGCCTTTGGCTTTTTTATCGGAGGTGCAATGGGAAATGTTATAGACCGTTTAATTTTTGGGGAAGTAACAGATATGTTCGAAGTTACATTTATTAATTATCCAATTTTTAATACTGCGGATGTATTTTTAGTTAGTGGAGCTATCTTATTTCTTATTAGTACTTATAAAGAGTCAAAATTAGAGGATAATCAAACTTAAAGATTTTTTTGTTTTTTGCAAATTTCAATCCCACGAATAACCAGCTATGTATGACGATTGTTGATAGGAAATAACAACAAAAAAGAAATAGCATGGTTATTATGGTTCTGTTGCAAAGTTTTAAATCTACTATCAAATAAGGTAGAATAATAGAAAAAGATAGCAGGAGGAATGACGATGAATCATTTTAAAGGAAAGCAATTTCAGCAGGATGTGATTATTGTAGCAGTGGGCTACTATCTTCGTTATAACCTTAGCTATCGTGAAGTTCAAGAAATCTTATATGATCGTGGCATTAACGTTTCTCATACGACGATTTATCGTTGGGTGCAAGAATATGGAAAACTACTCTATCAAATTTGGAAAAAGAAAAATAAAAAATCCTTTTATTCATGGAAAATGGATGAAACGTACATCAAAATTAAAGGAAAATGGCATTATTTGTATCGAGCCATCGATGCAGATGGTTTAACCTTGGATATTTGGTTACGTAAAAAACGGGACACACAAGCAGCCTATGCTTTTCTTAAGCGGTTAGTGAAGCAGTTTGATGAACCGAAGGTTGTAGTTACAGATAAAGCCCCCTCTATTACAAGTGCCTTTAAGAAAATAAAAGAATACGGCTTTTATCAAGGGACAGAACATCATACCATTAAATACCTGAATAATTTGATTGAACAAGACCACCGTCCAGTAAAGAGACGCAATAAATTCTATCGAAGTTTACGCACTGCCTCTACCACGATTAAAGGCATGGAAGCCATTCGAGGATTATATAAGAAAACCCGAAAAGAAGGCACTCTCTTCGGGTTTTCGGTCTGTACTGAAATCAAGGTAATATTGGGAATTCCAGCTGAAATCATAGATACCGTAAGGGATTTTATTCTTTATCTAAAACTTTGCAACAGAACCAGTCGTGACATAAGTTACCTAGTTACGCTCTCCAAAAAACAAGGAGCATTTGGAAATCATGAGATTTTTCGAGTGCTTCTTGTTTTTTTATTCATTTTGAGTAGTTCAAGTTCCTATTTTTGTCAATTTCATCATATTGATTGTCGTAATGAGTAAACCCGTCTGTTTGCTCTTATACTAAAAAAACGGACTATTTTTATTCAGTCCGTAAAATGAAAGTATAGGAGTATTTTTATGTCAATTCGTTATTCACAAGATTTTAAAGATTCACTGGTTAAACTTCACCAAGAAGGACGTTCGCTTAAATCATTGGCAGAGGAATCTGGACCTTCAAAAGATTCTATTGCTATTTGGGTCAAGCAAGCTACCCCAGTCATGATTCAGGGTAGGTCAAAGACGTTAAAGGATGTCAAGCAATTAGAAAAGCGTCTCGCTATTTTGGAGGAAGAAAACGAAATTTTATCACGCATAGCCTGACAGGCATTGAGCGGCCATCTTACTAGCCAAAAAATAGTCCGTAATGTGGGATTGCCGCTCGTTAACCAATTTTTAGCACAAGCGCGTAGCCATTGTTGGGGCCTCCTTAGTGGTAATGATAATCCATTGAGTGGTTCATCTAATAGCTTTGTAAAAACTAGCCAGCCTCATTTTAAAGGGTCTTCGGAATATATAGTGGAATTACTTTCTTAATAGTTTAAAAACAACTGGTGTTTAAATCGGATTTTCTGGTGGGATGTTAGGATAATCAATAGTATTATATAAAAGTATCAATCACATACGAGTGATACTTTGGGAAAAAATAAAATAGTCCAATTTACTTGAACGTGTACTATGGTACATGGTTTATAATATTCATGGGGTGAAATAAGATGATTTATCACATTAGTGAGTTTGCAGATAAATGTGGAGTTAATAAAGAAAAGATCAGATATTACGAGCGAAAAAATTTATTACAAGAACCTCACCGAACGGAAGCTGGTTATCGGATATATTCATATGATGACGTTAAGCGTGTTGGGTTTATTAAACGAATACAGGAACTTGGTTTTTCTTTAAGCGAGATTTATAAATTACTTGGTGTTGTAGATAAAGATGAAGTTCGTTGTCAAGATATGTTCGAATTTGTTTCTAAAAAACAAAAGGAAGTGCAAAAACAAATAGAGGATTTAAAACGAATTGAAACTATGTTAGACGACTTAAAACAACGATGTCCAGATGAAAAGCAATTACATTCGTGTCCAATAATAGAAACATTAACATGAGAGATTAATTAACGAAAGGAGCTTTTTTATGAATAAATTTAAGGTAAACATTTCAGGAATGACTTGTACGGGTTGTGAAAAACACGTAGAATCAGCACTTGAAAAGATAGGTGCTAAAAATATTGAGTCTAGTTATCGTCGTGGTGAAGCAGTATTTGAACTGCCCGATGATATTGAGGTTGAAAGTGCAATAAAGGCGATTGCTGACGCAAACTATCACCCGGGCGAAGCAGAAGAATTTCAATCGGAACAAAAGACGAATTTATTGAAAAAATATCGGCTAAACGTTGAAGGAATGACCTGCACTGGTTGTGAAGAACATATTGCGGTTGCTCTTGAAAATGCAGGTGCAAAAGGGATTGAAGTAGACTTTCGTCGCGGAGAAGCACTGTTTGAACTACCGTATGATGTAGACATTGATATCGCGAAAACAGCGATTACTGACGCACAATATCAACCGGGCGAAGCAGAAGAAATACAAGTGCAATCGGAAAAAAGGACAGATGTAAGTTTAAATGATGAAGGTAACTATGATTATGATTACATCATCATCGGTTCTGGTGGAGCTGCATTTTCATCTGCCATTGAAGCCGTTACTTTGAACGCAAAAGTGGCTATGATTGAGCGTGGAACGGTGGGTGGAACTTGCGTTAATGTCGGATGCGTTCCTTCTAAGACCTTATTAAGAGCAGGGGAAATCAATCATCTAGCAAAAAATAATCCATTTGTGGGATTACACACTTCGGCTTCAAATGTTGATTTAGCGCTATTAGTAAAATAAAAGAATGATTTACTAACCGAGATGCGAAATGAAAAATATGTGAATTTAATTGATGATTATGGTTTTGAATTAATAAAAGGTGAAGCAAAATTCGTAAACGAAAATACAGTTGAAGTAAATGGCAATCAAATCACAGCCAAAAGATTTTTAATAGCTACAGGTGCTTCTTCAACTGCACCTAATATTCCCGGATTAGATGAAGTGGATTATTTAACAAGCACTAGCTTATTGGAATTAAAGAAGGTTCCAAATCGTCTTACCGTAATTGGTTCAGGATATATCGGCATGGAATTAGGACAACTATTTCATAACCTCGGGTCAGAAGTCACTTTGATTCAAAGAAGCGAGCGTCTATTAAAAGAATACGATCCTGAAATTTCAGAAGCCATTACTAAGGCCTTAACAGAACAAGGAATTAATTTAGTAACAGGTGCAACCTATGAACGAGTTGAGCAAGATGGAGACATTAAAAAAGTTCATGTTGAGATAAATGGTAAAAAGCGAATTATTGAAGCAGAACAATTGCTAATTGCCACTGGAAGAAAACCAAATACAGAATCATTAAACTTACATGCAGCAGGCGTTGAAGTTGGTTCCCGTGGTGAAATTGTCATTGATGATTATCTTAAAACGACCAATTCCCGAATTTATTCAGCTGGAGATGTCACTCTCGGTCCCCAATTTGTTTATGTAGCTGCTTATGAAGGTGGACTTGCTGCTCGTAATGCAATCGGAGGACTAAATCAAAAGGTCAATTTAGAAGTGGTTCCAGGCGTTACGTTTACTTCTCCATCGATTGCAACGGTTGGTTTAACGGAGCAACAGGCAAAAGAAAAAGGATATGAAGTGAAAACATCGGTATTGCCGTTGGATGCTGTTCCAAGAGCGCTCGTTAATCGGGAAACAACAGGTGTTTTCAAATTAGTGGCAGACGCGAAAACATTGAAAGTGTTAGGGGCGCATGTAGTGGCAGAAAACGCAGGAGACGTAATTTATGCAGCAACATTAGCTGTGAAATTCGGTTTAACTGTTGGAGATCTGAGAGAAACGATGGCTCCATATCTAACAATGGCAGAAGGATTGAGGCTGGCTGTCCTAACTTTTGATAAAGATGTTTCGAAATTATCTTGCTGTGCAGGCTAAGGGAACTTTTTTACAACTCCCTATTCAAGTGAACCAGCTAATGCTTTAAGGGATTTTCTAAGTGCATTTGTGGTCACAAAAATAATTTAACACTGATGATTTCGACATCAAATCTATAATTGATACCTTAACACCGCAGAGTAATAAAGGATGAATAATATGTCAGACTTATTATCCCTACCAGACATTAAAACAATAGAGCCGCCACAAGAAAATGAAACCGATATGATGTTTAAAGTTGAAGCAGTCGGACCACCTGAACGTTGTCCTGAATGTGGTTTTGACAAGTTGTACAAACACAGTTCAAGAAATCAACTAATTATGGATTTACCCATTCGTTTAAAGCGAGTGGGCTTACAATTGAACCGTAGACGATACAAGTGTCGTGAATGCGGATCTACCTTCTGGGAACGCCTAATATCTGTAGATGAAAAGCGTAGTATGACCAAAAGGCTTTTAAAGTCCATTCAAGAGCAATCCATGTCTAAGACCTTTGTAGAAGTCGCAGAAAGCGTTGGTGTTGACGAGAAAACCATTAGGAACGTTTTTAAGGACTATGTGGCACTCAAAGAACGTGAATACCAGTTTGAAACTCCTAAGTGGCTTGGGATAGACGAGATACATATTATCCGTAGACCTCGGCTTGTATTGACTAATATTGAACGCAGGACTATTTATGACATCAAGCCTAACCGTAACAAGGAAACAGTCATCCAACGTCTTTCAGAAATCAGTGACAGGACTTACATTGAGTACGTCACAATGGATATGTGGAAGCCCTACAAAGACGCAGTGAACCCTATCCTTCCACACGCTAAAGTTGTCGTAGATAAGTTTCATGTAGTTAGAATGGCTAATCAAGCCTTAGATAACGTCAGGAAGTCTTTGAAAGCCCATATGAGCCAAAAAGAAAGACGTACCCTTATGCGTGAAAGGTTTATCCTTCTAAAGCGTAAACACGATTTAAATGAACGTGAATCATTCCTCTTAGATACTTGGTTAGGTAATCTTCCTGCTTTAAAAGAAGCCTATGAACTCAAAGAAGAGTTTTACTGGATATGGGATACTCCTGATCCAGATGAAGGTCATCTTCGTTATAGTCAATGGAGACACCGTTGTATGTCCAGCAACTCTAAAGACGCATATAAAGACCTCGTGAGAGCCGTAGACAACTGGCATGTCGAAATATTCAACTACTTTGATAAAAGGCTCACTAATGCTTATACGGAGTCAATTAACAACATTATTAGGCAGGTAGAGCGAATGGGTAGAGGTTACTCGTTTGATGCCTTACGAGCCAAAATCCTTTTCAATGAGAAGCTCCATAAAAAGCGTAAGCCACGATTTAATTCAAGTGCTTTCAATAAAGCTATGTTATACGATACTTTCAATTGGTATGAAGTGAATGATCACGACATTACAGACAACTTTGGTGTCGATTTTTCCACACTTATTAAGAATTTGGAGAAGGGTGATTTATAAGCCCTTTTCCACCATAAAATCCGAATACCCATTTTAAATTAATGAATAATTTTAACGTGAAACTACAATAGTTACAAAATTTAGTGAATTGCCGGTGCGTATTACTATGATTTTTGGCGCATTATGCTACGATTAAATACATGGATAATTAAGAAGTTATTAAGCAATAAAGGTGAGCACTGGAGGTTAGCATGCAGACATTAATACAGACGTTTATAGATCGACGCGGGGATTTGCTGACTGCACTATGGCAACACTTGGGGATTTCATTAGCATCATTAGTCATCGCAATGGTAATTGCGATTCCGTTGGCTATTTGGGTCGTTCGACGACCACGGTGGGCCGAGGGATTATTACAGCTCACGAGTGTCTTACAGACGATTCCGTCTTTGGCACTGTTAGGGTTATTGATTCCGTTAGTTGGGATTGGAACGGTGCCAGCAGTAATTGCGCTGGTGATCTATGCTTTACTGCCAATTTTTCAAAATACTTATTTGGGTATCTCAGAAATTGACGCCTCAATTGAAGAGGCCGCCGATGCCTTTGGGATGTCACGAATGCGTAAGTTGTTTAAAGTTGAACTACCCATTGCCCTACCACAGATCATTGCTGGGATTCGGACCGCGCTCGTCTTAATTATTGGGACGGCTACTTTGGCCGCTTTGATTGGTGCTGGGGGTCTCGGGACCTTTATCATGCTCGGTATTGACCGTAATGATACCTCGTTATTATTGATTGGGGCTATCTCATCAGCATTGTTAGCAATTCTGCTGAGTGCGCTCGTTCGGTGGTTTCAAACGGCTAAACCACGCCATGCCTTAATTGTCTTTGTCGGTATTTTAGCTTTACTAGGTGGTGGCGGGGCTTATAGTGTTTATGCCAATCGAGTTGAAACAATTACGATTGCAGGTAAACTCGGTTCTGAACCAGAAATCTTGATTAATATGTATAAGCAGCTGATTGAAGCTGAAGATGAGCATGTTCATGTGACGCTCAAGCCTAACTTTGGCAAGACCACGTTCTTATTCAGCGCGTTAAAGGATAATCAGGTTGATATTTATCCTGAATTTACTGGCTCGGTGCTGGAGACCTTAGTTAAGGGAAATAACCCAGCTGGTCAAACAGCTAACCAGACCTATCAGCTCGCCAAACAGCGCCTCGCTAAACAGGAACAAATGACTTACTTGAAGCCGATGCAGTATAACAATACGTACGCATTGGCAGTGACTAAGAAATTTCAACAAGAACATCATTTGAAGACAATCAGCGACTTAACGCAAGTTGAATCGATTCTGAAGCCCGGAATGACCCTAGAGTTTATTGATCGTAATGATGGCTTAAAAGGAATCAAGAAGACTTATGGGTTAGACGTGACTGCAAAGTCGATGGAGCCGGCGCTACGCTATGAAGCTATCAGTAAGGGGAAAATCAACTTGGTAGATGCCTATGCGACGGATAGTGAATTACGGCAGTATCACTTGGCCTTATTGAAGGATAACAAGCACTTCTTCCCAACGTATCAAGGGGCACCGTTGATGAAGACGAGCTTTGCCAACAAACATCCTAAGGTCGTTAAAGCGTTGAATAAGTTAGCAGGAAGGATTTCAGAAACTGATATGCAAGAAATGAACTATGAAGTCAATGTTAAGAAGCAGTCTGCTTCGACGGTTGCACATCGCTATCTTGTGAAGCACGGTTTATTGAAGGAGGGACGTTAAATGACAACGGCAATTGAATTTCAACACGTCCAGAAAGACTTTAATGAGCAGACCGTGATTCCCGACCTTAATTTAACGATTGACCAGGGTGAGCTATTTGTTTTGGTAGGGACTTCTGGGAGTGGCAAAACGACGTCACTTAAAATGATCAACTGCTTAGAGCCATTGACGGCTGGTAAAATCCTAGTTAATGGTACTGATACAACCACGATACCAGTCCGGAGTCTACGGTGGCAAATGGGGTATGTCTTACAGCAAATTGCCTTGTTCCCAACGATGACGGTGGCGCAAAATATCGCCGTGATTCCAGAAATGAAAGGGACAGCTAAGAAGGAAATTAATCAAACGATTGATGAGCTATTGGCGGAAGTTGGCCTCGATCCAAAGGAATACCGTGACCGGATGCCGTCAGAATTATCCGGTGGTGAGCAGCAACGCATCGGTATCTTACGGGCGATTGCGGCGCAACCAGATATTGTTTTGATGGATGAACCATTTAGTGCGTTAGACCCCATCTCGCGGCAACAATTGCAAGACTTGGTCTTACGGCTACACGCCCGCTATCACAACACGATCGTCTTCGTGACGCATGATATGAATGAGGCGTTGAAGTTGGGTGACCGGATCGGTGTCATGCAACACGGTCAGTTAATACAAGTCGATACGCCGGCTGCTCTGGCTCAGCATCCAGTGAACGACTTTGTGCGGAACTTCTTTGGCGCGAGCCGAGCTAAAAATGTCTATGATGTCTACGTTGGGCGTGTAGGGCTTATTCAGGGTTATCTCACAGAAAAACCCAGTGTTGCGAGTGGTCGGATTCAATCGTTAGACGTTCAAGCCACGTTACGCACCGCCTTTACGGCATTGACAGATCACGATTATGTGGCGGTCACGGAAGAAAATCGGGTTGTTGGATATTTGGATAGCCAACGAATCGTGGCTTACTTGAGTCAACATGAAGAAGTATCTTAATCGTCAATTAAGGATGGATCAGTTACACTAGGTTGTGATAATTGATGGTCGCTAATGAATTTAAGGAGGAATTTCGAATGGCGGAACAGTACGATGTTGTTGTGATTGGTGGCGGACCAGCCGGCAATGCCATGGCTAGCGGATTAAAGGCTCAGGGCAAGACAGTGTTGATCGTTGAAGCGGATCTGTGGGGCGGCACTTGTCCTAACCGCGGTTGTGACCCTAAGAAAATCCTATTAAGCGCCGTCGAAGCGCGACAAGCAGCGCAACATTTACAAGGGCAGGGCCTGATTGGTGCGCCCAAAATTGATTGGCCAGCACTGATGGCGCATAAACGAGGCTATACGGATGGCATCAACGATGGGACGTTGAACGGACTAAAGAGGCAAGATATTACGACGTTACATGGTCAAGCGCACTTTCAATCCGACAATCAGTTAGCGGTCGGGGATCGAGTAGTCAGTGCGACTGATTACGTGATTGCCACTGGTCAGCGTCCGGCGATTCTACCGATTACCGGGCACGAATACTTTAAGACGAGCACTGACTTCTTAGATTTGGACCAGATGCCTAAACGCGTGACATTCGTAGGTGGTGGCTACGTAGGCTTTGAATTGGCGACGATTGCAAATGCCGCTGGCGCTGATGTGCACGTGATTCATCATAATGACCGCCCGTTAAAAGCTTTTGATGCAGATTTGGTTAAGGATTTGATGGCCGCAATGACGGCTGATGGAATCACGTTTGACTTGAATACGGATGTTCAAGCAATTACTAAAACGGCGACCGGTCTACAATTGACAGCTGATAATTTCGAGCTGACAACGGATCTGGTCATCAGCTCAGCGGGACGGATTCCGAACGCGGACCAGTTAGGTCTAGCCAACGTGGGCGTTACCTTTGATCGGCATGGGATTCAAGTCAACGATCATTTGCAGACGGCCAACCCGCACATTTATGCCATTGGGGATGTCAGCGATACACCGGTACCGAAGTTAACGCCAGTTGCAGGTTTTGAAGCGCGTTATCTGGTCGGTGAGTTGACGCATCCCGGCGCAGCCATAAAGTATCCCGTTGTGCCAACGCAGGTTTTTGCAGCGCCCAGGTTAGCGCAAGTCGGTATCAGAGCGGCCGCGGCGACTGAGCATCCAGATGAGTATCGTGTTAATACACTTGATATGACGAAGTGGTTCACTTATTACCGCTTTGGCGCACAACAAGCCCAAGCTAAAGTAGTGGTTGCTAAAGCGAGTGGGCAGGTTGTGGGTGCTACCCTTCTAAGTGATGTTGCCGACGAGATGATTAACTACTTCACGTTATTAATTGAAAAACACGTGACTTTACCAGATTTACAACGGTTGGTATTGGCTTACCCAACGCCGGCTAGTGACTTACAATATTTGTATTAATGTGTGGTTGAATTAAATCAACGTCCTCGCAAAGTGTTAAACTATGAAACCCCATATGAAGTATTTTTTGACAAACCGTTGCACTTAGTTTGACAATTCGCCGAACACAAAAAAGAGTATCCTGGTTATTTATTCTCTGAAACAGAGAATAAAGATATTTTTTTAAAATACTCAATTAGCAAAATCATAGAGAAACATGATGCACAATTGAACAGCGATAGTCTTTGGAATAACCCTGAAATAAAAGCGCTACAAGGAGTTACGCCCCAAATGATTCTTACAACTAATTATGATCTTTTATTAGAGAAGGTTTTTCGCAGTATGATTCATATATAGGCCAAGATTCAATAAAGAGTAATCTAAGTGGATCTGGTGCAAACAGTGTGAGAGATGACCATCTAACCAGCTATTGATCCTATGTTGAAGGTTATGCAGCTAACAATGCTTCTAATTCGTCCACGACTGAGAACCCGATGAGACTTAACTCTCGTCGGGTTCTTTTGCGTATTGCGTGAACAATTTCCACACCGCTCAACGTTGCACTAGCGGTTCGAATGCTTTGAAAGCTTGCTGAGCGGACACGATGACGTTTAATGAATCGGTGGTCCTGTTCAATCAAATTATTTCGATATTTGGAACATTGGTGGGCTGATTTGCTAAAATAGTCTTGCTTTATACGGGCAAATGTTTATGAAGCGGTGGGAAATTATCGCACACAAATTAAACAAGATTCTTTGACAAAGCTGGATCGGACACACAAGTACACGGCGGACCTGCAGAAAATTTATGACGAATTACCACAAGATTTACGGGGGCGTTGGAAAGTTGGTAACACTGATACGTTAGTGACAGATGATACAAGCCGAATGGCGCCAGCTAATCGACAAATGAATGGCTTGATTGATAAGTTATTAACGAATGAATTAAAAGATGATTACCACGGATTTCTAGCAACTGCGCAAAAAATGGATGGCATGATGACAGAAACGCATGGAAATCAACACAAAGGCCAAGAGAAATGGTCAGAAGCACAAGATAAACGACTACGTAAAGAGTTAGCTAATGGGATTTATCGACAATTTAATGAACAGTTGAATGCAGATCAGAAGATTAACGATGGTAAGTTTCACAAACAGGCAAAAGGAAATTTTGAAAAGGTTAAACAACGTCATGAGCAACCTGAAAATTCTAAAATGGTGACGCAACACAAAACTGCACCTGTCGGTAAATTAAATAAAATTGCGAAACAAATGACGAAACAAAGTCGACAGGAAATACAACAAATGCATCGGATGTTACAAGATACTATGTTAAATCAAGCACAAAGTATTAGCGATGAGTCGTTATCTCGTCATCTTTAAATTTTGTGAGCTAGATATGCAATAAAATGAAAAAGTAATATTATTTGTGATTCTTACAATATGTACATTGATTTTAAATAAATTAATATATTGACAGTATTTAGCAGATAATATTTGACAAACAATATAAAAAGATGATATATATTTGATTTTGTAAAGATAAATTCTTATATTATCAGGGAAGGTAAATTAACTTATGTGTGAGAGAGATAATAATGGTAAATGTGATAAAGCCAGTACTATGGAGGACTATATTAGCAAAATGGTCTGCCATTACAATGAAATTGTTATTAAGATAGATTTACAAAAAACAAATAAAAATGCCTGGCGTTTAATCTACACTCTCCTTATTGTATATGCTGTAAGTGTTGGTGTAATTATTTTTTCTGTTTTATGGGGAAACCGGACTGATACAATAAATACGGCTACATTAATAACCGTTGTTGTAACAATGGCTGTAACTATTATTGTAACTTTATATCAAAATGGACCTTCGGCAGTTTTAAAGAGAAATTATGGAACCTTAGAAACAATTCTATTTAGATTAATAGATCTGGAAAAAGATTGTAGAAACAGTGCCGAATCTAATAAGATTAATGCCTTGATAACGACTACATTGAATAAAATGAATTTTAAGTGAATGTTATAAATAATAATAAAAATATTGATTTGTAGTGAGTACAAAAAATAAAAGCAAATTGTAACTTAAGAAAAGTGGCACTTCACATAATAATGTATGCAGGCATAGTGAGGAGTGTTCGAACATAGTTAGATAACGAGGCCAATCCTCGTTATCTGACTTTTTTGTTGTTTGTCCCATGTTTCGAATATGGGTGTATAAATTTGAAGAAGATATTACAGTTGTAAGAAATTTCCTACAATGTAGAGGGCTAGAAAGAGGAGGTTGACATACGATTGAACGTACATAATTTAAGGGAATCAGAACATTTAGACACAACATACGTAGAAGGAGAAAAATATGACTAGAGGATCTGAATGGAGAAAATGGGATTTACATGTTCATTCTTACAATACGAAGATGAATAATCAATATGGTACAGTGACATTTGATTAGTACCTTCAAACTTTAGAAAATTCTGACATAAAGGTTTTTGGAATAACGGATTACTTCAATGTAGAGACTCAGTTGGAAACGATAGAAAAGTTTCAAAAAAAATTTCCGGATTCGGAGAAGAAGTTCTTTGTTAATATTGAGTTTAGATTAGATTTGAATGTTAGTACTGAAAATGCAGGACATGCAAATGTACACCTACTGTTCGATCCAACAGAAAAACAATTGAATAATTTTGCTGATTCTTTGTATCTAACTCAGACAAATGATAATAATACTTACCGTAAAATGAGTAGCATATCAGAGCACGAGTTTGATGGTGCAACTATTAAGTTTGATGAGATTGAAAAAAATTGAAAGAAATTTTTGGTAATGAAAAGCCGTACTGCTGGTGGTCATGGTGGAATAAGATCGAATGGTGCAATGCGAAATAACCTTCTGTCAGATGAACTAGAAAAAAAGCTGATTTTTTATTTGGAAGCGTCACTAATACGAATTATTATCTTGATATTGATGGTAAAGGGGAAATCAGCCACCGTTATTCTATTTCCATACCTAAAGCTGTTATTAGTGCGAGTGATGCTCACCGACTTGTAAGGGAAAATGAAGGGACAGGTATTGGAGATCAATTTACATGGATTAAGGCTGAGCCAACCTTAGAAGGATTACGCCAAATTATTTTCGAGCCTGAGTCTAGGGTCAAGATACAAGATACAGCTCCGGACTATAAGGAACCATACTATGTAATTGATCATGTAGAGTTTACACAGAATGGACATTTAAAAGAAGTGTATTTCAACCCCAATTTAAACGCCATTATCGGTGGACGCTCAAACGGAAAGTCTACATTAACAAATACAATTGCCAAAACTATTAACAACGATGTGTTCTTACAAAAGACGAATGACGGTGTTAAAATGTTTACTTTAAATGAAAGTAGTCAAACTGATGATTTCAGAATCATTTGGTCTGGTGAGAAAACAGCTAACCATGATCGAGAAATTATGTTTTTCCCACAGGATTATATGATGCTCTTATACTAAAAAATGGACTATTTTTATTCAGTCCGTAAAATGAAAGTATAGGAGTATTTTTATGTCAATTCGTTATTCACAAGATTTCAAAGATTCATTGGTTAAACTTCACCAAGAAGGCCGTTCACTTAAATCATTAGCAGAAGAATTTGGTCCGTCGAAAGATTCTATTGCTATTTGGGTTAAACAAGCTACCCCAATCATGATCAAGGGTCAGTCAAAGACGTTAAAAGACGTCAAGCAACTAGAGAAGCGCCTCGCTATTTTGGAGGAAGAAAACGAAATTTTATCACGCATAGCCTGACAGGCATTGAGCGGCCATCTTACTAGCCAAAAAATAGTCCGTAATGTGGGATTGCCGCTAGTTAACCAACTTTTAGCACAAGCGCGTAGTGCTCTTATGCTAGATTTACGGACAGATTTTCTTCTGCCCTGTAAACTAATAGCATAGGAGCAACATATCAAATTTGTGGTTGCTGAGCAGAGCAAGGCATAGTCACAAAACGTTTATAGAACAAAAGATGTCGGATAACAAATTAAGACATTTAAGCCGTGATTGGTGGAAGAAAGTTTTGAAGAATTGATTGCGGTCAGTTCTTTTTTTATTGCGTACATGGTTGGAGGGTGGGTACGTGAAGCATCGTGGTTTAACTTCGATTGGGTGATGTCCTGTGCATATCAGGTGGGTGGGATTTCATTTGAATCGTTAATGTTCGAATCATATTTTTTATTCTCTTTCATTTTCCGTTTTAAATTTTGAACGACATCAAAATTATCCCCCGGGTAAATACCCAGAGGGGGGTCAACACACATAGGTGGCTTCTTCGTTTAAATAACGAGTTATTTTTTCGTTTTTTGTTCACCTACGGCAGGCAGGGAGTCGTTCACCCTGTTTGCGTACATATATCAAATTAAAAAGGAGGTAAAGATGCCTAGAAAAGCTAAAATAACAACTTCGATTAATGACGAGAGTTACCAAAGACAACGCACTGAAGCCTTGAAAGAGGCTAACGCAGACATCAAACAGTTACCTAAGACAGCGCCTAAGCATTTAACAGGCGTGGCTAGTCGTTTGTGGACTACCTTAGTACCAGCGTTGAATAAATTGGGCTATATCACAGTAGCTGACAAGTCAACACTTGAAGCATTTTGTATCAATTACAGTGTTATGCGTGAAGCCTATGAAAATATCAAGGACGTTGGGGCTATCTATGAAAATAGTGGTCGATACTATAAGAACCCAGCCACAGCCGTCTTAAATGATGCCACTGGTAAAGTTAAGTCATTGGGCGGTGAGTTCCCGGTTTTAAAGGTGACAGAAATAGGTGCACGCGTTTTGAAAGGACAGTTAGTTGTGGAAAAGCGTTTAAATCGTCGCGTGATTGCGCAACAAAAAGTAACATCAGCTGCAACAGGACTTAAAATGTCTGACGCAGATAACCGTCTTTTTGCGCAACTAAAAAAAAAGCGTCTGGAATTAGCACGGGCATCTGGCTTACCACCGTTTTTGATTTTTTCGGATAAAACGTTAATGAATATGGCAATTTTACGACCTAAAACTGATGAGGAATTTTTAGCTATTTCCGGTGTGGGAGAGAAAAAATTTGATATCTATCATGAGGATTTTGCTACAGTTATTAGAGATAATCAGTAATTAATGAAGGTAGCTTAGCTATCTTTTTTTTATCAATAAAGGGTAACATTATGATATCTTTGTTTAAGAGATGGGTTCAATATGCATGTGAATAATGTTGTAGCAGATAGCCTTCTAATTTCACAAACAAAAAAATGTAAATATTTTAAATTAGTTGGTTGCGCTAACAAACCAACCGTGATATAGTAGTCATTGTTAAAAGAAATGTTACCGCTTTCAAAACATTGACAGTTTTTTTTGAAAGCTTACAACAGGTAAATATAATGATCTGTTAAAAGTAGAAGGAGAATAATCATGGACGTGAATGTTCAGAAAAATGATCAGTTTGCCAAGCTCACAACATGGGATCGTGTGAGCTATGGATTCGGTGATCTCGCTCAAAATTTGGTTTTTGGTACTATTGGTGGCTTTTTGCTATTCTACTTAACGAATATCAACGGTATTTCGGCTGGTGTTGGTGCAACAATATTTCTTATTGTACGTTGGATTAATGTTGTTTGGGATCCGTGGGTCGGTACAGTTGTTGATAAAGCAAAGATAACAAAAAATGGAAAATATCGACCATTTTTAATAAATTTTGGTATTCCTCTTGTTATTCTCGCAGCGTTACAGTTTTTACCAGTGGCTAAAGTACTTGGTGCTGGCACGATTGCAACAACTGGTTATGCAACAGTATCTTACATGGCAACCGCGTTAGTGTACTCTTTTGTTAATATTCCTTATGGTTCATTAAATGCGTCATTAACACGTGACGAAACAGAGATTGGTAAGTTAACGTCGACGCGGATGATGCTTGCAAATATTGGTAACTTATTGGTGTATACTTTATTTCCATTATTTGTACAATTAGCCTCTCCAAATGCTAAACTCACTGACACTGGTTTGTTTGGCTTGAAACTAAGATTGGGTAATTATGCGACGCCATCAGCAGCTGGTGCTTGGTTTAAAGTTTATGGTATTTACATGTTATTGGGTGCCGTGTTGTTATTCCTGACATACCGGAATACAAAAGAGCGCGTGCTTTCTTCAGAAGAGGCGGCAGATCAGGTTAAATATACAGAATTATTTGCTGAATTAAAGCGAAATAAAGCATTACAGATTCTAGGTCTATTCTTTTTGGTAGGTTTCACTCTCATGTTTTTTGGTAATACAGTGTGGCCATACTTCATGCAGTATAATTTTGGTATTGAGGGGGGGAAATCAGCCTTAATGGCATCAATTGGTTTGATTGGTTCCATTCCTGGTATCTTCTTGGTTGTGATTTGGCCAAAATTACGTGCTACTTTGGGTAAGAAAGGTTTCTTCTACACATTCCTCGGTATCTTCGTTGTAGGACAAGTGTTGCTCTTTGCTTGGTCAAAAAATCCGACTGCTGATTGGCTCGGATTTGCCGGCCGCTTTTTCCAACAATGGGGATTAACCTCAGCGACAGGATTTATGTGGGCATTAGTGCCCGAAGTTGTATCAAATGGTGAATATATTTCAGGTAAGCGTGTGGCAGGTATTATCAATGCTATTATGGGTCTTTTCTTCAAGATAGGATTGGCTTTAGGTGGCGTTATTCCCGGTTATTTATTGCAACTGATGCACTTTAAATCAGGTGCATTGACACAATCAGCGTCTGCACAGACAGGTATTGAGTGGTCAATGATTTGGTTGCCTATAATCATGGCATTCTTAGCAATGTTTGTGATTAGTCGTTATCCCTTATCTGATGCTTACGTTGATAAAATGAATCACACGTTAAAAGAAATAAATAAATAATTTTGTAAAAACTCAAATCGATAGGAGAAAAATAATGCAAATACAAAACCCTGTATTACCCGGCTTCAACTCAGATCCGTCAATCATCCGTGTGGAGAACACATACTACATTGCCACATCAACATTTGAATGGTTCCCAGGCGTTCGTATCCATGCGTCACAAGACTTGGTTCACTGGAATCTTGTTAAGAATGTTTTGGACACGACGACGATGCTTGATATGAAAGGAAGTCCCTCATCTGGGGGTATCTGGGCACCAGATTTGTCATATGCTGATGGCAAATTTTGGTTAATTTTCACAGACGTTAAGATTACTGATGGTAATTTCAAAGACTTGAAGAATTATTTGACGACCGCTGAGACAATTGAAGGGCCTTGGTCAGAACCTATACTTGTTAATGGTGTCGGCTTCGATGCCTCATTGTTTCATGATGAAGATGGTCACAAATATCTTGTTCAACAAACTTGGGATCACCGAGAATATCATCATCCATTTGATGGTATCACATTGACAGAATTTGACACAGGTACTATGAAATTGAAACCTAACACGGCCCGTACAATATTTTCGGGTACAGATGTGAGGTTGGTAGAAGGTCCTCATTTATACAAGATTAACGGCGAATATTTCTTATTCGCTGCTCAAGGTGGCACGATATTTACACACCAAGAAGTTGTGGCACGCTCAAAGTCATTGGACGAATTATCTTTTGTCGTTGAACCCGATGGCCCATTCATCACAAACTTTGACACACCAGACTCATATTTACAAAAGCAAGGGCACGGTGCGTTAGTATCAACACCAGGTGGCGAATGGTATTATGCGTCATTAACAGCACGTCCGTGGCACCACGATAACGAAAGTTCAATTGATCCACGTGGTTGGTCAACTTTGGGACGTGAAACATCTATCCAAAAAGTAGAGTGGGATGGTGGTGGTTGGCCACGCATTGTTGGTGGTCACGGAGGGCAAACATTTGTTGAAGCACCTAAGGACGCCATTTTTACAAAGGCACCTGCTGACCATTCACAACATGATGAATTTGATGATGCCACACTTGGTATCAACTGGAATACATTACGTGTTCCATTCAATGAGAAAATGGGTTCAACTGGTAATGGCAAGTTGACTTTGATTGGGCAGGGTTCATTAGCAAACACTTTTGATTTATCATTGGTTGCGCGTCGTTGGCAAGCATTTTATTTCGATGCCGAAACAAAGGTTAAATTCAATCCTTACTCATACCAATCAATGGCTGGCTTAACAAACTACTACAATCACTCACACTGGTCATGGATTTTCATTACAAAAAACGATGACGGTCAAAACGTAATTGAAGTGGGCGAAAATAAGGGTGGTTTGCGTAATGGTTCTTACACGTCCTACTTGCGTGACCATGCACCTGTGATTCCAGATGGTATAGAGTATGTTTACTTTAAGTCTGAAAATCGTAAGGAATCCTACACTTACCTCTACTCGTTTGATGGTGACAATTGGGTGACAACTGGTATTACTTTGGATGCCGCAGTTTTGTCAGATGACTACGTTGTGCGCGAATATGGTGGTTTTTTCACTGGAGCCTATGTTGGTTTGGCAGTGGTTGACTATTCAGGTTATAATTCCACAGCTGAATTTGATAATTTTGATTACAAAGAGTTGGGTGATTATAAAGAAACCAACGGATCATTTTCATGGCAGAAGTCAGAATTGCGTTTCTACTAAACAGGTAACTTGTAGGCGAACCTTGAATTAAGGTTCGCTTTTGTTGTAGTCATAATCTAAAGGAGATTAGTATGAAATCAAGTGTCATGAAATTTGGTCAACACGCTGGACAAACAGTTTTGATGTATACACTAACAAATCAGCATGGAACACGCCTGAGTGTATTAAATTTTGCTGGCATTTGGCATGAATTTAGCGTGTTAGATAATGGTGCGCGAGTAAATTTATTGCTCTCATCACCAACTATTGCTGGCTATACGGACAATCCTTATTATATTAATCGTGTTATTGGTCGCGTTGCCGGTCGTATTAAAGATGCTACGTATCATTATCAGGGTCAGAATGTTGTAGTACCAAACAATGAAGGGAAAAACACGCTACACGGTGGAGGAAGAGGTTGGTCTGACACATTTTTTAATGTGACGATGACATCAGATAGCATTATGTTAACCGCGAAAATCACGTCAAAACAAGATGGGTTTCCTGGTGATTTGACAAGTGGCATTCAATACACGTTGACCTCAGATGATCAAGTGATTGTTCAGATGACAGGAACACAAAGTGTGGTTGATGGTGTCTTTAATCCAACAGTCCACGCTTATTTTAATTTAGGTACAACCCATGATATTTTAGATCATACTTTACAATTAGCTTCGAATAGTCATTTGGCGTTGGCTGAAGATAAGGTTCCAACTGGTACACTGTTGCCAAATAGTGGGCCATTTGATTTAGCACATGATTCCACTTTGCGACAAGCGCTCACTAAAATGGCGCACACGACAAGTGAACAAGGTTTTGATGATGTATTTGTGATGAATAAGCGTGTGAAAAATTTAATCGCTATCTTGAAGGATACAGTCAGTTCGCGTACAATAGAAATAATGTCGAATAGAAATGGTCTTGTTGTTTTCACAGCTAATTCAATGACATCAAATATGCCAAATAACCATGGTAATGGACATCGGTGGGTAGCAGTGGCACTAGAACCACAGACTTTACCAAATAGTGAGAATATTCATGAGTTTGGGGATGTAACGCTAAAAGTTGGCGAAACACGTCAAGAAGTTATCGTTTATCAATATCGTTAGTCATCATAATTGGAGAATCGATAAGAAGAAAAATGAATAAGTCAGATCAAATCACAATGAGAGATCATAACCAACGTTTAGTGTTACAAGCGTTATTTAATGCGAAAGAAACATCGCGAGCACAAATAGCTGTTGATTTAAATCTACATAAATCTACTATTAGTTCAATCTATCGAGATTTAGATAAGTTGGAATTTATTGAGGATCTGGGTGAAGGGGTGACAACAGAAACTGGTGGACGTAAGGCTAAAATGATTCGTTTTAACCGTAAGTATGGCTATGTCATGAGTTTTGATATGGGTCGACATCATTTACGGATGGCCTTGGTGCGCTTGAGCGGTGAGGTAATTTTTCAAAGTTCGGACTCCGTGAAAGATATGTCAGTTTTGGAAGTGCTAGAATTGATGAATCAACATGTCAAAGATAATAAACACAAAAAACATGGGACAAAAGAAGGCCTTATGGGTATTGCTGTTGGGATTCATGGTGTTGTTGATAACAATCGTGTTGTCTATTCACCATTCTTTGATTACAGCCAAGTGGATGTTACCCAGCAACTCGAGAAAGTAAGTGACGTAAAGGTTACTTTAGAAAATGAAGCTAACTCAGCTGCTGTCTATATTCGAGACTATCATGACTACTTAAGTACTGATCAATATGATAGTTTAGTCGCCCTAAATATCCATTATGGCATTGGTGCTGGCATTATTATTCAAGGCTAACTTTATCGTGGTATGCAAGGACGTGCAGGAGAAGTTGGTAGAAGTATTGTGAACATGACAAATAACGAGCCTGTCCGTGTCGAAGATTTATATTCTGAAGATGCTATGTTTGAGCGTTTGGCGACATTGACCGGACAGAAGGTTGCCAATCGTGATGCGTTTGTAACCTTTGCGAATCAAAAAAGTGCAGTTGTCACCAAATTATTAGATGACTGGGTGATGGGAGTTGCACAGGTGGCGTATAATATTATCCAAACTGCCGCACCACAAGTTTTATTTATTCATTCCCGTTTTATTGCTGAAATGCCGGAATTACTTGGTCGCGTTATAGTTGCATATCAACAAATGAACCCAACAAGTGAGAGCGAAATTTTATTTGCTAATCGTTCGGTTTATGAAGCCACGTTACTGGGTGGAGCTGCCGGGGTCACACGTAAAATACTTGATTTAGATGATGTTGATTTAAAATTTAAACACTAAGTAAAGAACCTAGAAAGGTTCTTTTTTATTGTAAAAATCTAAGTTAGGGTGCGAAAAATTGGATATCACTACATAAAAACGTTGCACTATTTAATGAAACCGTATACAACAATAAATGTAAGTTGGTTGCTTAAACCAACTTACATGAAATATAATGTGGTTAGGACAAAAATGTCCAGAAGGAGTGTATAAAATGTCTGAATTATTTTCATTTCCAAAAGTTGAATTTGTAGGAAAACAATCCTTACAAGCTGGTGATGGTTATCATTACTATAATGCTGATGAAATTGTAGCTGGTAAAAAAATGAGCGAATGGCTTAAGTTTTCAGTTGCCTATTGGCATACAATGGATCAACGTTTGACGGATCCATTCGGTGAAGGGACTGCAATACGTCCTTGGGACATAGCAGGTGATGCTAATACTATGACAGCGGCTTTAGCTAAGGTCGATTATTTATTTGAATTTTTGGATAAAACAGGTATTGAATACTTTGCTTTTCATGATCGTGATTTAGCGCCAGAAGGCAACACTTTAGCTGAAACGAATGCTAATTTAGACCAAGTAATCGATAAAATTGAAAACAGAATGCAAGAGACAGGTAAGAAGTTGTTATGGAATACCGCATCGTTGTTTACAAACAAGTGTTTTTTGGCCGGCGGAGCAACAACACCGTTTGCGGAAGTATTTGCCTATTCTGCTGGTCAAATTAAGCATTCACTTGATATTGCTAAGCGTCTAGGTTCGGAATCATATGTTTTCTGGGGGGGACGTGAAGGGTATGATTTTTTATTGAACACAGATACTAAACGTGAATTAGACCATATTGCGGCCTTCTTTAAATTAGCGAAAAATTATGCTGATGAAATAGGTTACATGGGTCAATTTTTGATCGAACCAAAACCTGCTCCTATGTCAATAAATGGCACATCTTTTTCTAAACACTCGTTCTAATTCTGTCGGAATTAAACCAACTGATGTAATTTGAGGTTCGGATTACCAAGTCCTCAAAATTGGAAAAAGTTGTTTGAAAGGCAAACTCTCTCTTCAACAATGAGTGAAAAGCTTCAATTGGCCCATTATCATAAGGATAACCTTGTTTTGAGTATGAGTGGCTAATCTGGTGCCGTTCAAGTAAAGTTTCAACTTCGTTGCTGGTGTACTGTGAACCCATGTCAGAGTGAAAATATTGTGGCTTTTGATGACATTCAAGCGCCTGATTAATCGTTTCTACAACTAACGTCGCCTCCATCTGACGACCAATCTTGAAAGCAAGAACTTGATGAACCTTTGGTTCGTAAATAGAACTGAGATAAACCCAGGTTCCTGGACGTAATTCCAAATAAGTAATGTCAGCACGCCATATCCTTGCATTGGGCTGGTGCTTGATTAAATTGGGGCGTTGTGAATGATCCACATGAGTGCCAGGTTTTTTAAATCGCCGATTCATTAAAGAGTGAATTTCCATTTCTCTCATTAATCGTAAAATTCGTTTTGACCCAACACAGATGCCTGACTTGCGAAGCACCATCGTTATTCGTGGATAACCATAGGCACGATAATTATTTTCCCAAATTAATTTAATTTTTTCTTTGAGCTGATTATCAACACGTTCGTGTTGACTAGGTTGATATCTTTTCCAATGGTAATAGGTGCTGCGCGGTAATTTCAGTGCCGAAAGAATAATTGATAAGCGGTGTCGCAATAACTGATCTTCTATGAAGACAAGGCAATTAATTCGTCCTAATGCTTTCCCAGTAACACCGCCGCAACTTTTAAAATTTCAAGTTCCTCCTTTAATCGCTGATTTTCCTTTTGAAGTTGTTTGAATTCTTTGGACGTTACTTCAGTACCGTCTTCTAGCTCAACTGATTTAGCGCCTTTAACCCAGTTATGAATTGCGGCTGGAGAAACACCGTATTCCTCGGAAAGCGAGCGAATAGATCTTTTCTCTTCACGATGCATCTTCACAATGCTGGCTTTAAAATCATCTTGATATCGTTTCATTGGAATGCTCCTATCTTGTTTTATTAATTATGGCACAACTGTTCAGAAATTTATGTACCAAATACTAGGATAGGAGCAAACTATAATACAAGATATTGTGCAAGGACTTAAAAATCCAGATGCAGCTCTTTTAATAGTATTATCATTTGTTATACCCATCTACACTGCACTATTTATAATTATTAATTTATTTATATTTCAAGGATTATCTAAGAAAGCTGATACTTTTTTAAAAAAATTACAAGCAATATTTGAAACAGTATTGATATTACTGACTATTAGTATGTTACTAGCCACTATAGCCGGTGTTATATCAAGGTCTTTGCAAATGACATTGTTGACTAATATATTATTATTTTATATGCCTTTTGTTCCAATTATGGGTAGCTTGAAAATAAAATTTTCTAATTAAATAGTAACATGTGTATTACAAAATTAATTATATTTGGTTTAATATACTAAATGTAAGTGAAAAATGCTTTTAATAATTTGTTTGTTTGAAATATAATCTTAATTATTGCATTAAAGTCTATGATTTGTCTTAGTCAACTGTAGAGTTAGACAACAATTTCCTTTCAACATGTATGTGGTGCGACGATAGATAGTGAGATATTGAATGGAAGTAAGGGGATAAGAACACCGGGTACATTTCATAAATATTGGTCAGGTACTTTTGTTAAAAATGTTGAAGACGAATTTACAATTTAAGTGCAACAACAATAATAAAATAAAAAAAGATCCATAGTTTTCCTATAAAATAGATGTACCAACCAACTATTAGAAGGAGAAAGCTATGAATCCATACACACATCTTACCATGAATGAGCGAGAAACAATATTCCTAATGTATGAACAAGGCGAAACTATCGGGCATATATCCGAGACCCTGGACCGTTCTAAATCGACTATCTCAAGAGAATTACATCGTAATTCAAACAAGGATGGCAGTTATTCACCGTCAACTGCTCATGGAGAGTATAAACGTAGAAAACAACTATGTGGCAGACATCGCACGCTAGATAAAGACTCTATTTTCCAGTTGGTCAAACGACTATTTCTCAACGAACAATGGTCTCCAGAACAAATTTCTGGTCGTTTGAACCTTGAAAATTCCAAAAATAAAATCAGTTATAATACTATCTATCGTGCAATTTATCGTGGCGACTTCGATGAGCCTGGTTTATCAACCGTTAATCGAGGCGCTATCCGTAAATTAAGACACAGAGGTAAAACACGCCATTCTAAAAATCGCGTAGAGAGAAGAGAAAAGATCCCTATCTCCAATACGATTCATGAACGACCAGATAGCGCTAATGAACGAACTGAGATTGGTCATTGGGAAGCAGATACAGTTGCAGGTCAAACTGGTAAAGCGTGCTTAGTAACGCTAGTTGATAGAAAATCTAGGTTATTACTAATCGGTAAATCTGAGAAGAAAGCTTCTAAGCCGGTAGTTGACCAAATGATTAAATTACTACAAGGTATTGATTCTAATTTTTGTAAAACCATTACACTTGACCGTGGTAAAGAATTCAGTCAACACGCCCGATTGACTAAGGAATTAAATAATACGCAAATTTATTTTCCATATCCTCATGCCCCTTGGCAAAGAGGATCTAATGAGAATACAAATGGACTCCTTAGAGAGTACTCACCGAAAGGTGTTGATTTGACAGATGCAACTGATGAAGAGATACAAGGTTGGGCAACGAAATTAAATACACGTCCCAAAAAATGTTTGAATTGGAAAACACCTTATGAAATCTTTTATAAAACTGTGTTGCACTTAATTTGATAATTTAAGACTAATTTGATAATTTAAGACAAAGAAGTGTATACTTAGTTGGGTAAATAAATTCTATTTACGATAAACATTGACCTTTGGAGGTAATACGAATGAAATACGTTATAGTAGGAACTTCGCATGCTGGTTTTGAAGCTGTGCAAACTCTATTGAAAAAAGACTCAGATGCAGAAATCGTTGTATTTGAAGCTGGATCAACCGCTTCTTTCTTATCATGTGGTATTCAGTCCTATCTAGAAGACATTTCAAAATCTTTGGATGAATTACACTACGCAAATGAAGCATCATATAAAGAACAAGGCGTTGATATCCGCATGAACACAAGTGTGATTGCCATCAACCCAGACACAAAAGAAATTACAACACGCACTACTGACGGTGTGGAAGCTACAGAAAGTTACGACAAACTATTGCTTTCTCCAGGTGGTGTACCAGGTACAATCCCGAATGTAGATGACCAACACGAAAACATCTTCTACTTACGTGGTAGAAACTGGGCAGATAAAGTGAAAAATCGTATGTCTTCAGCTAAAAAAGCTGTAGTTGTTGGTGCTGGTTACATCGGTATCGAAGCAGCAACTGCTTACGCACAAGCTGGCATCGACGTAACAGTTGTCGACTTTGTTGATTCAATCTTACCAACTTACCTTGACAGTGAATTCACTAGTCTTCTAACAAAACATGTGGAAGAAAAAGGTATGAAGATTAAAACTGGCGAAGGTGTAAAAGAATTTAAAGTCAACGAAAACAACGAAGTAACTGCTGTTGTCACTGACAAAGGCACTTACGAAGCAGATACAGTTATTATCAGTGTTGGGGTTCGTCCAAACACACAATGGTTGAAAGACACTTTAACCCTTGATGGTCGCGGCTTTGTTGAAGTCAACGAACACATGGAAACTTCAGTTAAAGATGTTTACGCTGCAGGTGATGCAACTGCTATTCCTTTTGCACCTACAAACGACAAAGCTTACATTGCTTTAGCAACTAACGCTCGTCGCCAAGGTGTCATCATGGCTCGTCACGCAAGTGGTGATGCAGACGCTAAAATTGGTCGCGTAAACGGTACATCAGGTCTTGCTGTATTTGACTACAAATTCGCTACTACTGGTATCAAGGATGCTAACGCAAACTCTTACCAAGGAAATGTGAAATCTGTTTACAAAGAAGACTTAATCCGTCCTTCATTTATGCATGACGAAGAAAAAGTTTTAATGAAGCTTCATTACGATGCAGATAACGGTCGTATATTAGGTGCTCAATTAATGTCAACTTATGACATTCTTCAAGCTATTAATGCTGTATCTGTTGCGATTGAAGCTGAATGGACTGTAGACCAATTAGCGCAAGCTGATTTCTTCTTCCAACCAGAATTCAGCCGTCCTTGGAACTTCTTAAATGTCTTAGCGCAAGAAGCTCAAGGTCAACCATACGGCGCAGACACAATGCTTTTCTAATCCAAACGAAAGCCACTTTTTCACTACAGATATATAACATTCTTTATAACAAATAAAAGACAGGCGGTAGACTCTCATTTAATCTACTCGCCTGTCTTTTTCTTCTATTATGTAGCTCACGATATCCGGTTCCAAAGGTCAAACTCTTCCAACACTTCCCAAAATACGCCAATTACTTAGCAGTACTTGTTCGGCTTTTGCTCCAGCGCGCCGAGTCTTAGCGACTTTTGTCACACCTCTAATTTTTACTCTAACCAACCATCAACTGTTTCACGATTGGCTTCAATCCAATTATCTGCTGCTTCTTCTGGTTCTACATCTGTCGCTAATTCTTCCATAACAGAAGACATATCTTCAACTTCCCAGTAGAAGTTATCAATAATCTTATAGGCTTCTGGATTATCTTCCTTTAGCCCTTCTCTTGCGTATGAATGAATTTCCTCGTAGCCACCAAAGACATTTTCTGGATCGTCAAGCATCTTAAGATCATAATCCATGAACATCCAATGCGGCTTCCAACCAACCACAACTATATCCTCTTCATTATTGATAGCCTGATCTAATTCAGCAATCATAGCACCTGTTGAACTCACAGAAACCTCCCAATCGGATAGATTGTCATACTCCTTAACAGCATTTTGGGCACTGTTGGTAACACCTGCCCCTGGTTCAATTGCTGTAATAGTTGAATCATTTTCATCCGTGAGGTCGGTAATCGAATTGATATCTTCCATATATGTTGGAACAGTTAATGCTGAAATAGCACCTTCTAGGTTAGCCCCTAAATCAACCATCGAGTCACCATATTCCTCTGCATAGGCCTGGTGCGTTGTAGGCACCCAACCGCCGACCATAGCATCCAACTGCCCTTCTGCAACCGAACTAAACATGATGGCCGGGTCTACTGTTGTAATTTGTACGTTGAACCCTGCTTCTTTTAGCACCTGTGCCAGGACATTTGTTGAAGCTATTTCAGACTCCCAATTCACAGTTGCTAGAGTCACTGTTTGGCCACCAGAATCAGCACCTACAGTCGTTTTATACGAATCTTCACTGCCAAAGGTGAATAATAGCCCTATAACTGTTGCTACTAATAAACTCATTTTCTTAAACATTTTTACACGTCCCAAAAAATGTTTGAATTGGAAAACACCTTATGAAATCTTTTATAAAACTGTGTTGCACTTAATTTGACAATTTAAGATATAAAAAAAGAAATTTATCTGTTGTTATTTAACTAGCTAGGGAAAGTTATACTCTGTTAGCTTGTGGGGTCGATAATCCGCAAAAGATTGTGGATGAAATTAACAATCTAGTAAGTTGAAAAATAAATAAGGCTCTCAAAGAAATAATAAGGTGTTACGTAAACAAGCAGTAATGCATCTGATATGCTTAAAATGGTGAATGGTAAGTATTAATTAATCAATACAAAAAGTGCTCCAAACATTGGTGCTATCCTGTTTAGAGCATTTTTTATATTATAATAGTTGTGCAGGTTAAAGGCGGTGGCTGACTTTCTATTAGAAAGAGGGTGATGCCTATGAATGTTATTCATGGACACCAGAATCTAACGAAAGGAGGATTAGCCAGAAATGTCTTTTCACGATGCAATGTCCTTAGTGATATTGTTTGCGACTTTCTTGTTGGCGTTGTTGACGTATATCGACAACCACAACAAGAAGTAAGACAAATTAAAAACCGCCCTAAGCTTTGACGAGTTTGGCGGTTTAAATAAATATATTTAAGTCAGTCACCGTTAAAGTAACCTGGGCTCCGTGTCAGTAGCACGGGGCTTTTTGTTTACAAATAAATTATAACACAGGCTTTAAAAATCCCTAAATAGCTTTCTTCAATTACCTATACCAATGTAAGTTAACATAATACGGGTTATAGTTAGTTGTTGATTTGACGGGCTTGTCAATGGTTTGTGCAATCACGTCAATTCACAAACTTATTTTTACGCTGGCAGCCAAGTTCACAAGCAGAAAATTTATAAAATTTCACAATCTAGACCATTCAGCAAATTTAGGATTGATTCAGATGATATTGTTGCCATTTATTGCGTATGTACCGCCATGACCAACCAAGACAAAAGGCGATGCCACAAAGGAACCATGTTAACAAAATCATGAACAACTTACCTAATAGTCCTAATACTAATTTAGCAATGCTTAAAATAATACCAAAAATATAGGCAACGAGTTTGGCTGTCCAGCCAAGCAACATCCAAAAGATGGCAAAGAAGATAATTAAAATGAAGTAGGGCATCAGGGGCCTCCTTTCTGTCGGTTCTTAATGACATATGTATCCCAACTCAACCATGAGTCAGGGGTTCTGGCACACAGGTGTCAACAATTTGTTTTCAAGTTAATTGTCATGCATTAAAGGAGCATTTTTTTGCCAGAGCGATCTTTTAAGGCAGCCACGTTCCTAAATTTAATATAACATGATTCAGTTTTTGCAGTAGTTGTTAGGTTTTAATAGCTGCGTTGCCAATTAGGCAGTTCTTGATTAATGATTTGTTGTAAATTTGATAGAAAATGGGCATCAGACATGGTGGATTGAAATGCCATCGCTAGGATACCACCTAAATAATTTACAAAATAGTGGGCGATAGTGGTATCACTGACCGTTAACCGAAAGGTTGCTACTGCTAAATTGGGGGTGTTGGCGTCAATATCAACCGAAACTTGGTTGAGATGTTGTTGAATACATAATTGGTAGGTGTTTGCTGGTGTTGTAACGGTTGTCTTTATCATGTAGTTGCCTCCCTAAAAATTTTTCTGTTGGTCAATTGGCTTTGATTAACTAACCAAACTTTCATTTTGACAGGAGAAGTGTGATATAGGCACTGGGCAATGACAAGGGCAGCAGAGCTGTGCTATTTACCCTTGTCATTGGTCGTAGTGTTGCTTAGGGCATTAGCCCTTAGCAATCACTGCCTATATTAGAGTTTGGATGGCAAAAAGAAAGGTGCAGTAATCTAAGACGGTTGCGCCGAGCGAAACCGTTTGGCCCCCGGTGGGGTCGGGGGTAAAAGGGAGCCCCGCTTGCGGGGACTGGGGCACACAGGGAAGGGCGCAGTGCGCCCCGGTGATTTAGATTTCAACCCAACCGGTGTCAGTGGTTGGCGTATTGATGAGATATTGGGCATTTGTTAAGTCGTTAGCGGATAACACAACTTGTTCGTTCTTGTAGGCTTGTCGTACTTGTTGGTCAAGCTCGTTTTCACTATCGACTGTTAGCGCAACGGTACGGGTTAGTGTTTCTTCAAATGTGACGTAAATTTCTTTTTTCATGGTTTCTCTTACCTTTCAAAATCGTTTTTTACATGTAGATGAACTGATTGGGTGTCATCTGGGGTTAGGCTAATCTCGCCGTTGTCGTACATATCCATAGCTTGTTGACTTAAATCATCAATGTTCATTTCAGGAGTTAATTCAAGGGTCACTTCTTTTTGACGATATTCTTCAAATAAAACACGGACTTTCATTAGTTGTCTCCTTTATTTTTAAAGTGATACAATGTGCCATTTTCTAATACTTCATTAAAGGTTGTATGTGTTTGTTCATTTAACATATGCGCCTTTTTTGTTTGCTCAAATTCATCAGTGGCAACGGATAACGCTTGATACTGACTAGCTGACATAGTACTGGGTTTAACGCCGGTATCAATTAAAACTAAGGCTTGAAAGAATAATCGGGGGCTTTCTTTTTGTAAGCCAATTAACATGTTGTAAATCGTTTCAACCAGTTTCACACTGACGTTTGCCGATACCATTTCTTCATAACCAGTTCCTAAAGCTTTTTTGTAGTGTTCTTTTGGGACTTTGGTTTCTTGATAACCGTAGGTTATATCTGCCATAGCTTGTGCCATTTTAGCAATGGGGAGTTTTGTAAAATCATCATAATAAGTTTTTGTCATGGTTATTCTCCTTGTTCAGCGTATTTAAGCAATGTTTTTAAACTTTAAACATCTTTTTCATAGTCGGCATTACTTAAACGAATGGTTACTTGTTCATGATGCGCTTTTGCTAATTGTAAAGCGGTTATTAAGTTATCAATTTCTGCAGTTGATAAATCAATATCAGCAAAATTATCATTTTCAAAAGGTAGCGGTGTGGGTCGAAAACCACGCCATGCTAAAAACGTTAATGAAAAATCGGTTAAATTTTGAGACATAGTAAAACTCCTTTAATGTTGACTAGGTGTGACGAAAATTTTTTCTGCCGGCAACCACCTGTTGTTGCTGGGTTTGTCGTTGTGACGGGAAATTTTTAGCAGATAGCGGGACCAAGCACAAGGGCGGCGTAGCCGTGCTATTTACCCTTGTGCTTGGTCCTAGTTGTCCTTAGTCGCTGGCGACTTAGGACTAACTGCTGTCATGCTATAAATGATAGGCACATAAGGCAGGCCCAGTGACATCAGGTGGTGGCAGGCGTAAGCCTGCTTGGACCCCCGCTTGCGGGGACTGGGGTTATTAATAAATCTTCTTTGTATAACTGTTAAAAATTTCTTTGGGACACTTTTACATAGGCCTGTAAAAATTCGTTACGATAACCCTAGAATCAAGAAATTAAAAAAATTTTTAAGGAAGATTGCACATGGTATCAAAGAAATTAGCAATGCGTTTAGACAAGAAACAAACTGAATTAGCCAATGCCGAGGCCAAAGTTAAGGTCTTAAAAGGCGAAGTGGCCGAATTAAAGCAACAAGTCCAACTAGAATTAGTTAAAAAGTTACAAGATAATCTACACACTGATGATTTAGGAACGATTGAGCAAGTCGCACCGACTGACACCATAACGTCGACAACAACGGATGGAGGTGAATTAGATGGCCATTAATCGTGCTGCCATGAAGGCGTTACCCATTCAAGGGTATTTAGATTATAAAGGGATTGATTACACCACCGAACACAATCGTGTGCGGCTGGTTGATCACGATAGTTGTGTTATTAATACTGATAAAAACGTCTTTTTTTGGAACTCAAAGCAATTATCAGGCGATTTAGGTGATTTTATTGCCGCTTATGAGGAGGTAACCCCTAAAGAAGCATGGGTCCGTTGGTCAGAGTATGGGCGCCATTACAATGGGCAAGATGCAGCTGATAAAGCGAAGTACGAAACACCCGCAACAACAGACAATTATCAATTTAATTGGCAAAGATGGTGTACCGCGCAAACAACGAATAATTCAGAAAATTATTTGGTAAATGAACGAGGCTTTGATGCCACATTTGTGCAACGTCTGGCAAACGCTGATTTTATCAAACAAGGCAAGCCAAGACAGGACCGCCAGACAAAAGAATGGCAAAAACCAGCCATTTTATTTCCATGGCACGATGAAAATGACCAAGTCGTCGGTTTAGATCAACAAGGGACTGAAATTAATTTTGAAAAATATGGCAAGCGTGGAACGCAAAAGAAGGTCGCCGCTGGATCCGATACCCGTTACGGGTATAACTTTCGCACTGGAAATGGGGCTGATCAGTTGATTGTTTTTGAATCACCGATTGATGCACTCTCATATGCACAGATGCATTTTACGGAACCTCAAAATAAAAATACAACTTTCTTATCACTATCGGGGACGGATCACCAAAAGGTATTGTCTCAACTAGATCGCATGAAGCAATTAAACGGCCATTTACCCAAGCAACTCGTTTTAGCAACGGATAATGATTTAGCCGGGTTTAAAGCAGCAGCACCCTTTGATATGTTGCAATTTGAAGGTATGACAAATATTAGGCAAATCCCAACACAAGGTAAAGATTGGAACGATCAATTAAAGGCACATGACCTCGCTATTAAAACACTCACAATGGCTGAAAACCAACAACAATTAGCCGCACTAGAAACGTTTACACAACAAGCTAAGCCGGCTGCTAAAGCACCGGCAACTGATGACAAGCAAGTTGCACAACCACAACGCAAGACGCGTGAACAACGGCGTGATGACCGTAAGGGCAAGAGTCGTGAACGGAATGAAGAAATTATTAAAGATGCGTTGACGCGTGTGCAAAATTATCAGAATGATCCCAAAGAAGTGCAAAACTATTTGGATTTTGTGGCCCAGGGCCAAAACTATTCACCCCGAAATACATTACTAATTTATGGGCAACGGCAAGATGCCACGATTGTGATGGGTTATAAACAATTTGCTGAACGGGGCATTCAAGTGAATAAGGGCGAAAAGGGAATGAAGATTTATGGCGCCCCTAAAAATTTGCAAAGTATTGTGACTCCCGAAGGTGATCGTGTGTACTGGCGTGATGCCACTGCTGAACAACGCCAACAAGCCAAAGCCGGTGATTTAGAAACGCGCACGGTCAAGCACTATCCAATTGAAACGGTGTTTGATGTCAAACAAACCAATGCGAAATTGGATGACTTACCGAAGTTGTTACCCAACCGGCCGGTTAATTTAGCCACTGATCAATCATCGGAACACCTGGAAACCGTTTATCAAACACTTAAAAAGTATGCGCAAGATGAACAGCATGCCCGGGTGGTTGACCAAGACCAAGGGGCGATTAAATTCTTAGCGGATCATAAGCCGATGACGAGTCACGGAGTAGCCAAGGGGGCGACAGTGATTAATCAGCAAAAACCGGATGAACCAACAATTATTTTACGCCCAGATTTACCCGTGACGGATCGGATTGCTACGTTAGCACATGAAATGGGCCATACGGCGTTACATCAACAAAGTGATGACAAGATCCCTAACGGGGTGCAAGAGTTACAAGCTGAAATGACCAGTTATGTGGTCTTAAAAAATGTCGGCGTGGAACCTGGTGATATTAGTGAAAAATATATGAGTGATTGAACTAATCACTTAAAGGAATTTTCCGACCTAAAAGAGAAATCACCTAATCTAATAACCGATGTGACCAGAGCGAGTACGTCAATCACAAATTATTTATCAGATTGCCTCACAAATGGCCAACAAATAACGAATGCCCGGCGGGCGGTGCCTAACATCCAGCCAACCGCTGTACAAATGGCCACAAACCAGGTTACCCAAGATCAAGCCAATGAAACGAAAACACGAGGACAAGCAAGATGACCACAATACAAGGTAAGTTAGTCCAAATTGCCCAAGGCAACGGACTGTATATGTTAAGCGTTGATACTGAACAAGCAGCGGACGGATTACTAGAATTACCCGTCACGGCTGAACATTATCATGTGTTATTTCCAGCTGGTGATCCAGTTTTAAATGAAATCTATGAATTTACGATGCAACCTGCTGATCAACAAATGACATTAGTTAATGTTTTCCCTGTTGATGCAGAAGTCATTCCAGCAGATTTAGTCCCGACTTTAACAGCAACCCAAAACATGGAATTACAAGGAGAGCATTTTATGGATACACAGAAAGCTAGTGCAGCGTTAGAAAAACGCCTAGATGCTATTCGACAAGATTACTCATTGATGCAAGATATTCAAACCGAACTGGATCAAGAAGCGCAACAACGCTTAGCTAATATTAAAGCCCGTCAACAAGGACAAGGGATTGAACAACTCTTTACGGCTGAAGAATTAGCGCAGCTGCAACAAAAGCAACAACAACCAACCAAAACCGTTTCACTGTCAGAACAAACCCGCGTTGCGGGTCAGGATGGTGATTTACCCTTGGGAGGAGATGATGACGCATGACAACCAGTTATTTAGACGTCTTTACTACGAATTTAAACCAAGTAATTGCGGCAGATCCAACTGAATACGGTGCATTTGGCCGTGATGTTGAACTGGGTCGTTTGGTCCGAATTTTAAATCAACATAAGAAAAATAGTGCCGCTGTATTAGGTGAAGCGGGTGTTGGTAAAACGGCGCTAGTTGAAGAACTGGTTAAACGGATTTTAACCAATGATGCCAGCTTACATGGCACATTAGTTAATCGCGAGGTGCATTCATTAGAGTTAGCCAGTTTAATGTCAAATACTACGGGCAATAATTTTGCAGCTAATTTGCATCATTTGGTGGCGGAAGTCAAAGCCAATCCGCAGATCTTATTATTCATTGATGAGATGCACGAACTCATTGGGACGGGTGCAGAAGGTAGTTCCGGTATGGATGCAGCCAATATTTTAAAGCCTGCCATCGGTCGTGGTGAGATCCAAGTCATTGGGGCAACCACTAATCATGAATTTAAACAATATATTGAAGCGGATAATGCCATGGAACGTCGGTTTGACAAAGTCATGCTGGATGAATTTACACCAGCACAAACCCGGACGACTTTACAACGCATTATTGCGGTTAATCCAGATCATCTGACCGTACCGGATGAGGTAATTGAGACGATCATTCAGTTTTCTGATCGCTATATTACCACGCATTTCTTTCCGGAAAAGGCCATTACCTTACTAGATAATACTTTAGTTGAGGCAAAAATGAATGACCGTTCGGTCTTAACAACCCAAGATGTGGCCAGTATCATCAATGAACGTTACCGGGTGCCAATGTCTGTTTTAACTGAACAAGATAATGACCGGTTATTCCAGTTATATGAACGGCTGCAAGGGCAAGTGATGGGGCAAAATGCCGCTTTAAAGAAAATTGTCACGAGTATTCGCGTGCGTGCGGCTGGATTAGGTGATATGAGTAAGCCATTATCATTTCTGCTGGCCGGTACACCCGGTGTGGGAAAAACGGAAACGGCTAAAGCTTTAGCCGTGCATTATTTTGGAGACGAACGGCAATTAATTCGCTTTGATATGTCGGAATTTAAATTTGCCAAGCAATCAATGGCGCGGTTTGCTGAACGAGCCGCTGAAGCGGTTAAATTTAATCCCTATTCAGTTTTGCTACTGGATGAGATTGAAAAAGCGGACCCGATGGTGTTGGACTTATTGCTACAAATTCTTGATGATGGGCGCTTAACTAACGAACGCGGCCAAACGATTAACTTTAAAGATTTAATTGTCGTCATGACCACCAATATTGGTCATCAATTAATTATCGAACGAGCTGCCAAAAGCGATAGTTACCGCCATGATCCACAACACCAAGTGACCTTCAGTAAAAACTTTGAAAATGCCTTGTTAGGTGCCGATTTAAGACAAGAATTTATCAGTCGTATTGGGGCGACCATTATTTTTGAACCGTTAGAAGTGCCAGACGTGAAGCGAATTATTGACTTGAAATTAACCAAACTTAATCGTCAAGCGCAACGACAAGGCTATCAATTGGTTTATCGGCCACAAGATGTCAGTCAATTAATTCCAAGTTTTGCCAGTGGGCAAGAATTTGTTAATGATCGAGTGGTTGAAACGCATCCATTAATTGATTTCTTAGTGGATAAGGGGTATCGCAAAAGCCTAGGTGTACGGCCATTAGATGATGCCATCATGGAATTTGTCGAATCACAAATGGCAACGGCGATCTTACATGAACGACGAACCGGCCAAGTGAACGGACATTCCTTTGTCTTTCGTGCCTGGGGGAATCCACCGGATGCGACGCATCCACGTGGTAGTTGGCAAGCCGTCGTCACACAAGCAGAATTACCCATCACACAAGAGGAGGTTGGTACATGATTAGAGAATGGTTTGGGAATCGTTATGAGAAAGCCCGGTCGTATGAAAAACAAAGCCAAATTCGTTTGCGCGGGCAATTTTGGTTTCAACTCATAATCTTTATTGGTTATTGTGCAGTAGGAATCGTGATGGCGCTACTCGTTGGCACATTAGCCGGGGCGCTTTGGTATATCATTCGATCAGGTCTCGGTAATATGGCCTTAAATCTATTCAATGTTTATTTTAAACCGGCTTTTAGCTGGGATTACTTACAACAATACGTGATGTTTTCCTTATCTGGTGGAGTTTTACATGAACATTCTTACATCATTTGGGCGATTATGTTGCTAGTGTTTGCCATTTTCTGTCGGTTAGGGGTTAAAAATTGGTATGACTGGGTGCAAAAATTTGGTGATCGCACCACTAATCAAAACCGTTGGGCGACACTAAATGAAATTGAACGCACTTATGTTTTAATTCCCGATCGGAACAAGTTTTACAAGGGGCCAGCAGGTCAACCAATTAGTCATATTTCGGGATATGCGTTTGCTTTTTTCAAATTACACCCGCTCCTTTGGCTAAAACAAGTGGTCAAAGCCCCACTGGGCTTAAATCGCGAAAGCTTTCCCAAATGGTACCAACAAGTGCGACCACGGTTGATGCAACTACCACTATTAAGCAAGTATTTTGATGCCCAACGCACGGTTGAAGGTGGTTTTCAAGGCTTTTACTGGATTGATCCAAAACCGACACACGCGATTACCACCGGGGCAACCCGTTCTGGTAAGGACCAACGGCGAGGCTATATTTTTATTGATATTATGCGTCGAGCCGAAATTCAACCCAATATCATTGATACCGATGCAAAAAATGAAGATGCCAAGATGTCATTTATTCCGCTACAAAAAGCCGGGTATGAAGTGCAATTACTCAACATTGCCGACACGGATTGGTCTGAATCGTGGAACCCGTTTCAAGTTGCTTTGAATTATGCAATGGCGGGTGAATTAGATAAGGCCCGAGACGAGGCAATGGTGATTGTACAAATTATTGGCTCATCGAGTTCATCTGAAGATGGGAATGATATTTGGGATAAAACCGCTGAGGATACGCAACTAGCGATTATTTTGATTCTCTTATGGTTAGCGATGGAGCAGGATGATCAAACGTTAGCCACGCCAGCCGGTGTGCCACAATTTATTAATTCAGTTAATCAATTTAATGATCCAAAGGATAAAAATTTGGATGGCTTGACGCAGTATTTCAATATGCTACGCAAACTAGATCCGATGCCACCGATTATTAATGAAGCTATCCTAAAGGCCGGGTCTTACTTAGGCGCAACAGGTGATACCAAATCATCCGTCATGTTTACCTTACAAAGTCGATCAAGTTTGTTTGCGTCAGAAACGGTGGCGCGTTTAACGTCACGTTCAACCATCCAAATTTCAGATTACGGTTTTCCCCGCATGTTAAAGGTTAATGTGCCAACAGATTATGCTGGGGCAACCGCCATGGTGGAACTTTACAAACGACAAGATGATCAAGCGCAAGGACATTACCTAGAACAAGATGCCGTGAAGGTTAGTCGAGCGGGGGTTATTCAATATCCGTTCCAGCATGTCTTTCCGGATGACTGGTTAATCAAGATTCATTTTGCGGATAAAGGTAATCCCAAGCATCTACAAAAATCATGGTTGCAAATTAGTGGTGAAAAGCGAATTAAACGCCAGTTGAATCACCAAATTAAAGTGGATCCACAGAGTCAACGGCCGGTTAAGCAAGTCGTCAGTTATCCGTTGCAACAACATTTAATCAATGATGAGATACCAGCTACCTTTAGCTTACGGTATTCAGAAAAACCTAAAGCCGTGTTTATCGTCACGCCACAAAGTAATGATAACTATGCTGCAATTGCGTCCTTGTTCCTAGGACAAGTTTTCTCCGTGAATACACAAATTGCCTCAGAAATCACAAGAAGAAAAATGGACCGACAGATTATCTACAAGTTAAATGAGTTTTCTATGTTCCCCCGGATTCCGGGGTTTGATAATTTCTTAACCCGTGGTCTAACCTACGGTCATATCGTTGATATGTATGTGCAAGATGACGTCCAAGTCGCTAAACATTATTCAGAGTCAGAAGCTAAAGAAATCATGAACAATATGTTGACGCAATTCCATATTCAAACCAAGGACCGGGATACCAACCAAGCCGTTTCGGATCGTCTAGGTGAGATTGAGGTGCAAAAGGAAATTGTGAACTCACAGATGGGTGAACAGCAACAAGATAAAGGTAATCGTCAGGTTTCCATTGATAAAATGCCGTTGTTATCAGCCAAAGAGTTAGAGGAGTTGAACGATGGAGAAATGGTGATTATGCGAACGGCTAAACGTAACGATAAAAAGTGGCGCCGTATCCGACCACTACCAATTTTTGATACTGGGAAAACGTTGATGCCCAATGCGCGTGATCTCATTGGTCAGACTTATTGTTTGGATTATTACACCACTGACTTGCGGATTAAGAACAACACCAAGCATTTAAGTTATCAAGATATTTTCCAAGATTACAGTGGTTACTATCAACAATTAGCTGCGCAAGTTAATCCGGAAAAAATTGTGACGGACGAGGACGATAAGTTAACAGAGCAAACACAAACGACTATACCTGAACCACAAAATCAAACGTTAGCTGATACTACAAGCAACGATAAAATTGGTGAAACTAACGAGGTGGCTGAAAGCCAGGAAACTGCAACTAATGAATCTAACGCTGCTGATGATGAAGAAATTGACGATTTTACTGTCTGGCAACGTGAATTTGCACAACATGCTAATGATCCTTTAATATCGAAAATGGAAGTAGCAAATTGGGCGTTTGTTCAGCAAGTAGAAGATGCCATTGCCGACGCTTTAGATACGCCGGCCATAACGGCTGATACCGATAAGGTAGCAGTGCAAGCAGATGCCGTAGCACATAAATTCTTTAAGCGCCATGAGCAATTAAACCAACAAGCAGCGATGCGTGATTTTCTGGTTGATGATGACCGTTGTTTTAATTTAATGATGACCATTGCCGAATTACGTGATGCACAAGGAGCAGAAAATTAAGAAAGCGAGGAAAAACACATGATAGGATTGGTACCACTGCCAGCAAATGGGCCCACTAATGCGTTTTATGAGTCATGGGCCGACTATTTACAACCGAAATCCCGGATGTTTTTGTCGGTTTTACAAATGATGTGCCAAGGAATTGCCGATTTATGTTATGACTTAGCCAACGCGGTTTTAACAGCGTGGAATGCTGCTTGGAAACTAGCCCAGTTTAGTACAATTTTTACCAAGTCAGATGGGACGGGGCAAGATATTTCAGGGTATAGCTTAACTCAGTACATTGGCACATTTTTCATGATTGGCATTATTATTTTAGCAGTCATGATGGCGATTCAATTAATCCAATTTAATTTAACATCAGGTCGACGAGGTAAAGAATGGCCATCTGGTATTGTCACGGCCATTATTATCATTGCCATGGTGCCGCTACTGATTTCAGGAGGAACTAAGGTTGCGAAAAGTATGAATCAGTCCATGTTAGGGACAAATACCTCGTCGGCACAAAAAGGCGGCCATAGTATTCTAACTGATATTTGGCAGAATAATTCGGTTGATCTCAAAAAGGTGGCGCAAGTCGACTTTAAGGTCAAAGAAGGTAATATTCACGATTACAGTCCGATTAAAAAAACATCCTCGAACGCCATTGTTAAATCGTCTATCTTTACAGATACAATGGACGATAAGGCCAAAAAAGGTATCAAAAATAAGCAGGCAAAGGATGTTTTCGCAAAGAAACAGGGAGAAAGTACACCTGAAAAAGTTGATAAAGGTGGCTGGTTGAAAGGAACCGAGGAAGTTTATCCACGAGTAAAAGTGAATTGGATTGGCATTATCGCTGCCGAGATTGTCTTTGCCATTGTCGGATTTTTGGCAATTATTGAATTAATTGTCCGATTCTTCCGACTGGCTTACTATTCACTAACTCTACTTGCTTTAGCTTTTCGTGACATGGAGGGTAAAAAAGCGATGCAGATATTACACGTGATGGAAGGCAGCATTTTAGGCATGGCACTGTTGCCGTTGAACCTTATTCTATTCTTTGCATTTGTGCAATGGGGTATGACAGCCATTAATGACCAAAACCTATCATGGGGACCTTACACGATTATCAGTGTGGCGTTACTATTAGCTGCTGGTAAAGGGATACTTTCTGGTTTTGCTTTGATTGATGACTGGACTGGTATGCCAACGGGTCATGGTAATACTGCCAGTGGTTTAATTGGGGCAGCTGCCACAGGTGCAACCGTGGGTCGAGCCACTAAGGGCGTCACGGGTGCCGCAGCACATATGGTTGGTGGTGCTACGCGTGGTGCTGCAAAAGGTGGTAAAAAAATGGTGGGTAGTGCCCAGTCGATGAAAGCTAAGATTGCCCAAGCAGGTAAGAATAATCAAGCGACGCAACAAGCAGGGTCCAATGCAAAATCTGCTAGTGCTGGTAAAGGCCTAGGTACTCAAAAAAATAACACGACCTCACGTTCAGAAAACAGCGCAACTGGCTTGCCCATTAATGCAGCTGCCAGTCAAGCACAAGCAACTGGTGGTGCTCATGAGACTATGAACAAAGGTGAAGATAACGGACAACAAGCGCCTGGTGCAGAATCTCGAAAGGCTGGTCAAATGACTGGCCCTAATGGCCTGCGGACACCCGCCCAAGCGCATAATCCTGGCACACAACCAAGTAACTCATTAAGTAACAGTAGCAGCGGTAGTAGTCAATCAGCAACCACGAGTCAGTCAAGTCAAACGACCGGGCAAACAACTCGTACAACTAATGGTACGAGTGCAGGTACAAGTACTAATAACCAACCGGGACTTAAAGTACCCAATAATGCGATGAATAGTAGCAGTCAAACAGCATCACAGGGTAACACAAACCCTAGTGGTAGCCCGCAAAATGCAGCCAAGCCAGCTGTGACACCACCTAGACCAACACCAGCAAGTACTGGTAGTCAAAGTAGTGATCAACCAACTAGACAGACGTCAGCTACCCGGCAATCATCAAATGCTGTGTATAATAGACTTGAAAAGGAAGTACAAAATGATTTGCGTCAGGCTTATCCGAAAAAAGATAATCCGCAACGATCATAGTCAGGGCATGATGGAGGATTAAAATGAGTAACAAAATGAAATGGCTTATTAGCATCATCGCAGCACTCATGGTTATAACGGGTGGTGTGTCATACGGTATTTATAAACATAACCAACCCTTATCAGACGAAGCGTTTAGCAAACTGGAAATTGATGAACAATTTGAAAAAGCGCCGGCGGGCCATTATGTGCATTTGAGGAAGGACGATCCAACGCTGTATCGGACGACTTGGTCGGCAAAACAAATAAAACATTATTTTATTTATAAAAATGGTAAAGCAAAGAATCATCTGCCAGAAGGTAACTATAATGAAAAAACTAAATTAGGAACTAATCAATTATTCAACGATAAACGCTTGATCGATAAAGTGAAAGGTGACGGTATATTAGGTCAGATTCATACGGCACTTTTTGACAACAGTAAGTTCAATGAAAATATGTCCTATGATTCTGATTTAGCTTTTAATTGGTACTTTAATAGTCCCGAGCAAGCACAAAAAGATCCCGATGTTAAAGAGAACGTCAATGATTTGATTCGTTAATGATACAATATACTTAAGCGTATACGTTTAAGTATAATTATAAGTATACGTAGTGTTATACGATTACGTATAGGCTCCTATGTCAAGAATCCGGACATAAAAGTACGAACAAATTTGACTTTCAATTTAAATTACTTAATTTAATTTTCGGAGGCCGAAGTTTTAGTCCCGTTCAGATTTTAAAAACGCTTTAGAGTATATTAAATAAGCCCCAACATTATTGAATTTAATAGCCTGTAGCTACGCTACAAGTGAAATACGATCACTGTTATACCAACGAATATAGTTATCAATTCCGGCGATTGCTTCATGAATTGTCTTAAAATCTTGGAAATTAACGTATTCACGTTTCAAAATTGAATGAAAACTTTCAATTCGCGCGTTATCGCCGGGCTGACCCTTTCGGGAGTAAGAATGCTTGATACCATACTTCGATAAAGTGTTTTCAAATAAGTCACTTGTGTATTGGCTTCCCATATCACTATGAATAATTTGTGGTTTAACTGCTTGCGCCATGACTTGGGTAATAACGTTAGTCGCTAGTTCTTTAGCCATCTGCGTATTAAGTTGGTAAGCAATAACCCGTCGGGTTACTGGATTATAGACACTAGCTAAGTAACACCAAGTATGGTTAAGGGGAATGTACGTAATATCAGTCAATAAAATACCAGATTGATCAGTTAACTGCTTAATCAAGTTTGGTCGCTGATCATAATCAGTCTGAGTGGTTGGCTTATTGATTCGTTTAACCATTCTAGATCTAATCTCTAATTCACACATTTGTTGATAGACCAGACACTGACTAACGTGAATATCAGACTGTTGATTTAGTAAGATCGTTAATCGTGGGTAGCCATACATTGGATATCTTAACCAAGCCGTTAACACTTCTTGTTTAATTAAATGCCGGCGGCGTTCAGTTCTACTTGGCTGCCAATGTAGATAATCATAGTAGGTTGAGCGCGGAATTTTGAGTACTGATAAGATACGCGTAATGCGGTGCCCAACAAGTAAATTAGCGTTGACGACTTCTAACACGAGGGCACGCCCTTTAATAATTAGCTTTTTGCCATGAGCACCGCCGCTCGTTTTAAAATATCAAGTTCTTCTTTTAACCGTTTATTTTCTTTAATCAGAGCACGTTCATTTGATGATAGCACTTTAGTGTTGTTAGGATCAGCTTGTTTCATCCACTTAGTGACCGTTGAAACACTGACGTTGTATTCTTTAGCCAGTGAGTTGGCCGAACGGCCAGTCTGGCTTAAGCTAACAATCGATTCTTTAAATTCATTTGAATATTTAATTGCCATAATAAAAAGCTCCTTTATGATGTATTATATCGAACAGTTTGTCCGTAGTTCCATCATAGGAGCCATACTTAGCCATATGAAAAAGGCGTCCAACATGAATTTTGCGTTGAACGCCTTTCATTATGCACTTAATTAATCTTTTGATTGTTGGTCTAAGACGGCTTGAAAAATTTCAACGGCAAAACTTGATAAACCGGTATAACCGTTTTGCTTCGCAAGAGCTGTTAATTCCCCTTTCATCGTAGGGGTCATTGTAATTGATACAGATTGCTTGCGTTCACTCGTGGGTTTGGTATTGATATTAAGACTAGCTACTAAATCAGCAGTGTTGTGTTGGCGAACGGGGTTTTGAGCAAAGGCCTCTTTCATCTGTTGGTCACTAGTGGATTGTTTTGAATTAAATGACATAAATATACTCCTAACTGTGTTGATTATCTTGCAAAGTTTGCGTCATGCGTGTGAATTGGGTTATTAACTGCTCTTTAAAACCGGGGTACTGCCTTAAGATACTAGCGGGCATCTCAACGACGGCTTGTTTTTGAGCGGTTGATTTGCGCATGATTTCACGGGCGTCAATTTGGGCAATGACATTTGGCATCGTTGCTAATGCTTCACGAAACTGGCGACTTTCAATGGTATTATGTTGGATTTTATTACCAACATAATAAACTTGGGCATCAATATCACTGACGCCCGTCCGGGGGTCAATACTGTCTTGTTGGTATTCGGTCATGCGGAGTTCAAATTGGGTTTTGAGCTGTTTAAAACCATACTCACTGGGTTCCAACGGCACGATGACGGCATCACTAACTGCAATCATATTTTTCGTGAGTAAACCAAATTCTGGATGGGTACCAATCAAAATGTAGTCGTAAGACTGGATAGTATCGACGTGTAGACGCATCCACTGCATCAATAAATATTCACGATACATTTTCGTTTGAATTAAGCCTTCAACGCGATCCAAATTGGGCGAAGCTGGCAATAAATCAATATTTTGGGTAACTGGTCGGATGACGGGTTCACCACCAATAAACACATCTAATAACGTATTTTCGTTGGTAATTAAATCATATGTGGCACTTAAGTTAGCCTGAAAATCACCATCGATTAATAGGACGTGATAATTGTGTTGTGCCAGCCAGGTAGCGTAATTAAAGACCAGCGTGGTTTTACCAACGCCACCATTTGATCCAGTAAATGTCATAATTTGCATCATTATTTCCTCGCTTGTTTATTTGTCAAAATGAAAGTTTGGTTAGTTAATCAAAGAAATAATGTAACGCTGTAAACAGTATAACACCAGGCTTTTATTAAGCGTATACGGTTAAGTATAACGTTACATGCTTGATGTTTTCTTTGGGACACTTTTACATAGGCCTTAAAAAATTCGTTACGATAACGGTAGTTAATCAAAGAAATAAATTATTGAAAGGTGGCATTTTTATGCAAGGTTATAACTATCGTGAGTTTTCACCAGGTAACAACATCTGGCAAAAGCAACCACGACTTTTATTTTTAAATTTTGAACGACTAGCGGTATTAGGAGACTTTTTCATGTTTACCTATATCATGCTATCCAAAGCGTTTTCATATCAATTGACGTTTTCAAAAGGCTTTTTTCTGGTGGTCATGGTGGTGACAGCAATTTACGCCATCTTACCAGCACCCAGCAATCCGAATAGTTTAGTGATTGATGAAGTTTTTGTACGCGGGCCGAAAACGGTCAGTTCACAAAGTCTGCACGGCTCAATGAAATGCATGCCGTTGGAAAAGGAGGATTAAATGGGGTTTAAACAACAAAAAAAGCACCAACTATCGCTAAAACAAGTAGCCGAATTAAGGCGACCAAAAGTTGATCTGTTGGATTTATTACCGTTTAAACGATTTGAAGGTGAGGATAATTTATTAGTGTTAGCCGGTAATGATAAACAAGATGCGGGTTATATGGATATGTTAACGATTTATGGTAAAGACTTAGATTTCGTCTATGGTGTCGGTTCCGAAGGAGCCTCAAATATCATTCGTGACTACCATTTGTTACTAAATACGTTTACCAGTGATTTTGATATTATCATTACCCGGATGGCTGCTGAAACTACCATCCAACAACGGGCTTGGTTGGCTAATCGGCAAGCAATTGATGCAGAAATGACCCAAACCACAGATGAACGCCGTTATCGGCAATTACAACTACGCCATCGATTAGTCACGGATCAAATCGCCAGTTTACGCCACGTGGCCGAAAACGTGAAGCACCAAAGCTATACGGCTTTTATTTATGGTGAATCAGCAGCAGAAGCCCGGACCGCCAGAGAAATCTTTATTAGTTCTGGTGGCCGTGCCATCACAGCCCAACCGATGTCATTAAAACAAAAGCAAACGATGTTGCAGATCTTACAAGATCCGACGCAACAATTAAATCAATAAACAAGCAATAAATTAAAGGAGGCGTAAACATGAAAAAAAGTGTGGCAGCAAAACTACGCAATCAAGGCTATGATTTAGATTTAATCTGGCAGGTTCAAAATCCGAGTCCTACCATTTATCATTCTGATTATATTCATTTCGGTAATGGGGTCGGTACGATTGTCACGATCTATGATTATCCCAAAGAAACTCAACAACAAATGTGGTTCCGTAACTTGCTGGATACGGATAACACGATTACAATTTTGAAGGTTGGAACTGAATCACGGGCCAAAGTGGAAAAAGCTTTACAAGATGCGGCGAATGCCAATAACGCGATTTTAGGGGATAAGTGGCAAAACGATCAACGCAAGTTGTTGGCTGGTAATGAGTACCAACAAAACATGGCCGATTTGAATGATGCCTTAAATGGGCAAGAAATCTATAAACGTCTATATGTCCGCGTATTATTTACCGAACGCACGATTGAAAAACTGCGTATGAAACTAGATGATTTTCGACAACGTTTAAGTAATTACAAGTCGATGGTCTATGCTGGCGAAATGGCTAATCATATGCGCCAATTCTTTATTCCAGCGATGAAGGTACAAGATATTGCGCTCAAAGATAAAGGCTTTCCCATGAAATCTTATTCATTGGCCGGCACGTATGCCTTTAACCAAACATTTTTGGCTGATCCACGAGGTGCCAATTTGGCCACGACTTTTCAAGGGGGTGAGGTCACCTTTGACCCCAGTCATTCGGATGGTAAACATCGTACTACGGCCTATAACTTAATTATTGGTGATTCTGGTTCAGGTAAATCAACCTGGATGCACCAGCAATTGGATCCGTTATTTGCTCGTGGCGACACGATTTGGTTATTCGATCGTACCCGCCGGTACTTTCCCCACATTCAACAGTTAGGGGGCCTAATTCTAACCATGGATGGTTCCCAAAACCGGGTAAATATCTTGCATGTCTTTGGTACAGTGCTAGATGAACATGGTCAAATTGATGTCATTAATTCCTTTTTACAACATCTGGAAAAGGTTAAAACGTATTATGCCACTTTAAATCCAGAAGCTGGTGTGGGTGAATTAAATTTGTTTATGGATGAATTACGGCGCTTTTATATTGAAGATCAAGAAATGTGGTTGTATTCACCTGAAGATCACCCAGAAGAATTACGAATTATCGGTTTAGATGCGAACGCTTATCCAACTTTGGAAACATTTATTAGTTATCTACAAGCTCGTCAATTAAATGCCCGTGACTTTACTGGTAATAACCGAGATCGCTTAGACAATATTGTGATGGTGTTAAATAATCTTTTGAATCAATATGGCTCAAAAGTGAACGGTCATACGGATGTGCCTGATTTGTCAGACGAACAATTGATCATGTTTGATACGTCAGGTATGGCCGAATGGGAACCAAAAGTTTACGCTGCGCAATATTTTAGTATTATGTCATTGATGAATGCTTATGTGGTCATGAATGGATACCAACAGTTAGCAAGAGAGCAACATGGTGAATTTACCAAGCAAACGGTTGCCAACGGAACGGCAGCGCCTAAATACTTCTGGTGGATCCAGGATGAGGCCGATGACGTCATTAACTATACGAACCCGTTAGGGATTTCATTTGCCGACAAGATGATGCAGCAACAGCGTAAGAATTACTTTGGGCTGTTTATGATTTTCCCTGGTTTAAAGAACGTGTTACCCACTGGTCAACAACAAGATTCAGAAGAAGCGCGCGCCATGACCGACTTTTTCAACCGTTTCCAAAATCATCATATTGGCCGGCTACCGGAAGATGACAAAAATCGTTATGCCAGTGTCACGAGTCGTTCAGATGCCACGCCAGATCAATTAGACACGTTACCGATGCTGCAAGTGGGACAATTCTTGTTGATCTTGCGCGGGTTCCAGTCAATCTTTATCACGGCTTATCGGCCAACCGATGACCAATTACGGATGTATGGTGGAGGTATTTAAGCCTATGAGTCAACAACAAAACAATAACAAAAATCGCTTGAATCGTTATAAACCGAGTACCATTCGAGCGGATGCACAACGGGATTATGAACATTATAAAGCAACAGGTGAATGGCCCAAAAAGGACCCGGCAGTGGTGAAACGCACGTTACGGTTAGTCTTAATCACCGTCGTGATTTTCTTAATGCTTGCCATCATGTTGCTATTACAAGCGATAGGAGGTTAGGCCATGAAAAAAGCCATTACAGTCTGGTTTTGGGTCAAAATCTTAGTACCAATATTGCTAGTGTTAATTGGTTTATTATTTTTCTTTCTGGTAGTGATTAATCTGTTAGCCGGTGGCGGTAGTGATGATAGTCAAGTTTGCTACCCCAGTAATAACGACACTTCTGCTGGTGCCGGGATTGGTGGTGATTGGAAAGATAGTCATTCCAAAACCCACAAAGCGATGCAAGCAGCAGCTGATAAATTTAAAAATGAGTTACATATGAGCGGCGATAACATTGCCGCAGCATTAGCAATTGGTTTACGTGAAAGTCAATTTAATCCTAAAGCTGAAAATCCAAGCGGACAAGTGAAAGGGATTTGGCAATGGGGTGCTGGTGGTGTGAATGGTAATCGATATAAAGACACGCAAGACAATGTTGATAGCCAAGTTAATTTAGCAATTAAAGAATTAAAGTCTAGTCATGCAGCCACCTTAACGCATATGTATAATGCCGACTTAACGCATTCGTTAGAAGCATGGGACGTGCATTTTGAAGGTGTCGCTGCCTCGGACCCACAACGTAAGTCAACACAAACCTTAGCGACAGCGCAAAAGGTTAAGCAGGTGTTTAAGTTAGACTTTTCTGGTAGTTTAACCGACCTCACCGGCGGTGATGCCAACACAGCCCAAGGTGGTGCGACATTGAACCCCAATAATTGTCCACCCGCAACCGGAACGAGTTCTAGGTTACCCATTAAAGGCCAGTACAATATCACGGGTGGTTATCCAAATTACCAAGGCGCCGGTGGTAGCCCACATTACGGCGTGGACTTTCAAACGGTGGGCGCCAAGGAAAGTGGTGATGCCAGCAATGTTTATGCTGTTGCCGACGGTAAAGTCTATGCCAAAGCCTCTGATGCAACGGGTGGTAACAATGTCATTATCAAAAATAACGATGGTAATTATACCTATTATGGGCATGCTCCTTCACAAGAATCAATTGTTGTGAATAAAGGGGATACCGTCCATAAAGGACAACATATCTCACACCAAGGCCAAACCGGTCTCGCAACGGGTGTGCATGTGCACTTTGGGGTTAATAAGAAGAAGCCCGCTTTCGCACCTCAATCAGATGGGCTCGTAAGTGGTGGCGATTATCTATCAAAAGTGCCCCGTAAAGCAGTTCCGGAAAAGGGGCAAACCGTACCTGCCGGACCATTTTCAACTGATCAAGACAAAGATAAAAAGTAGGGATTAAACATGAAAGTTAAACAATATGCAACTACCATACTCGCTTTGTTAGTGAGTATTGCGATTGCCGTTGGCGGTTACTGGACCTGGCGTAATTATACGTACCATGACACCAAGCAACCCCAACAAATCTTACAGCAACAACAGAAAACACAGGATGACGTCGTGTTAATTTTTCATAAAACGGGTTGTCCGGATTGTCAGCAAGTGGTCCGGCAGGTGAATCAAGCCGTGCAAGCAGGCCAAGCCGATCACTACGTGATGGTGGATACCAAAGATTCAAACTTATATCAAAAATATAATGTGATTGAAGTGCCCACTGCCATTCATTTAAAGGCCGGTCAGGAAGTGGCCCGGCATGTAGGCGCCAATAATCCGGATCGTTTAGTTAACGTCATTAAAGCCACGAAGGAGTAAGGCATGGACAAACAAAAAGTTACGAAAGGGCTACTGAAACTAGTGTTAGGGTTAAGTATAATTTTTGCGGGTCTGGCCTTTGTTTACGACCAAAAGCAGTCTCAACAACAACAGGTAACCCAACAGCAAGTCCAACAAGTCAAACACCAACAAAAAAATATTCAGCAGAAACGCCAAACCCAAGAAAAATTAGTTACTGATGCCGTTTATCAAAAGCGGGCGGTGGCGTTTTTGAATCGTGCGTTAGCGCGTGCCACGAAATCAGGTGATATTAGTGCTAAGGATGAAACTTATGGGAAGGCAGATGCTTATACCGCCATACAAGCCATGGCCGGTATGAATAGTGGTATGAAATTAACCCAGCACGACTTACATTTTAATAAAATGGCCGATGGGGAAATTGTCGGTGAGGGTCAGATTGAGATTAAAGCCTTTGGTATTTCGGATGATAAAGAGGCTAAGACGCGCCATATCAAATCAAAATTTACCGTCTTATTAACCTTAGAACAATATCAAGGTCATTTACGCGTTGAAAGCATCAAGTTAGGGGAGGTGAAAGCAAGTGAAAACGCCAAAGATACCGTCTACTAAGTGGTTCTATTTGATTACTAGCGGGTTAAGTGTTGTGGCCATCGTGATGGGTTGTGCCTTCATGCTTAACGGGGCTAATCACCAAACTGAACGTCAGCAACAGCAAGCACACCTCAAGCAACAACAGACGCAACGTAAATTGTCAAAATTTGAACGAGAACGGCCACTTTATAGTCGAACGGAAGAACGGTTAGATACGTTTATGAGTGCTTACTTTAATTATGATGATCAAAAAGCCTATAATCAGCGCCGTCAAGCTGCTAAAAAAGTGGTGAGTCCCGCAGTTTATGATAACCGACGGTTATTTAAAGAAGATAAGTACAGTAAAACCCGGCAGTTAGGCTTACAATCGACGTTTGTCAAAAATCAAGTTGTGCCAACCAAAATTACCGATCAGCAACTAGAAGCAACCGTTTATACAACGCAAGAGTTAAACTTTGAAGATGAAGAAGGGCAAGATACCATCAAAGTCTTTCAGGTTACGTATGATGGTAAAACTGATAAACTAGTTAAAATTGATCAACAAGGTGTCTACAATATCGCTGTTGATAGTACGGAAACTGTTGATTAATAAAAGTATCCCAAATTAAGAGGAGGGCGTCATATGAATTGGATACCACACATTATGGCTGCTGGTCAGGGGGATTTAAGTAGTCCAGCAGCGCAAGAGTTGGGCCACAAATATTGGCAAACGTCGGCACAAGGACATTATATTGTTGATTATGCCAAGTACTTTAGTAGTTTAATTGAACTCAGTCGGTATTTACGCGTCACCCAAGTCCAATTGCGATTAGCAATGATCAAGGCTGACGAACGTCATAGTCATCAATTCACGATGAATGATCATATTATTCGCTTTAATAACAATGAGGGCTATCAATCATTTTTGAAGCCCCAATCATAAACGTATACGCATTAACATACGAGTAAGTATACGGTATATCATACGCAATCGTATACGATACGTATACTTAAAATTATCGTTCGTGACAATTAGTTAATGTGCTATACTAACTTTGGTAATTAGATTTCAAGAACAACTATTCACTTGGTGCCGTGCACTGCCAAGCTGAGCGGTTGTTCTTTTTTTTAATGACTTAAAAATTTCTTTGGGACACTTTTACATAGGCCTGTAAAAATTCGTTACGATAGGGTTGCACTAGAGATAGTGACAATAATTTTTTTGGAGGTCAGACAATGACAACATATACAAAACCGTGGTCACGCGGATTCGTGACGGCAACGCTTAGTGCTGGGACAGCTTTATTGATCAGCAGTCAAGCCACTTTAGTTCACGCGGCTGCTTTAGAAGAAACGGCTAAAAACACTGGTAGTAAAGTGATTACCTTTTTGATTCTGCTAACCGTTGTTTTAGGAGCAATTGGGGCTGCTTTAGGGATTGCCATGATGGCATCAGGTAATCAAATGCTGCATGCATTTGGTACGAAAAAAATCATGATTGGTTTAGCAAGTATCGTAGGGATCCTATGCTTAAGTCTTGGGGTGACTTGGATCGTTAATACCGTTACCAGTGCCGGTGGTGGCTTTAACTGGACTTGGCCATTTTAAGCGGCTGTATTTAATTTGAAAGGAGGGACATATGCATTGGTTAAAAGCAAAGAAACGACAACCGCCGGTTGATTTAGGCGATTATCGCGCCCAAGTGGTTAAAAGTACGTTAGATCGTGACAATCCGTTGATTAAACAATTGCTGGCTGATACGGGTCAAGTGACGCAAACCTGGCCTAATCTGAAACTAGATGAGTTAAAAACGCTGACAGAAAAAATACAACAAAACGTGGCGATTGCTACCGGTGAATTGGTGCCGTTAGGTGACATCAGCTTTTTAACGGTGGACCCGAAAAACCCGAAGAAAACGGTGGAAACGGGCTTAACCTGGGAAAACGCTGTGGTAAGAGGCGACATGGAAAATTTTGTCGTGGAAACAGTCAATCAAGTATTGAACGATGAACAAGTACGTCTGGCCGATGATTTGACGTATCAAGAATTAACAGACGCATTGACAGCCTTTTTAACTGCCAGTCATGAGCTAGGAGGCTTTACCGATCAAGAGTTACCGACCTTGCCCAGTGAAGACGAATATATTGAAGCCGTTGAGCATAATGAGCTCTTTAACCGGTTACCACAACGGTTAGTGGTTCGTGATGAACCCACGACTGATCAACCTGAACAGACGGTTAAATCAAGCCAACCACAATCTGAAACAACCTTATCAGAAGCTTCATCACAAGCAGCTAACGATGCTGAACCAGCTAGTGCGGTTAGTCAAGCTGCAACAGCTGTCGCAGATGCTGCTTCGGTTGCCACGCAACCGGTAATGCCAGCTGCAGCTACCGCCGATAGCACTTTAACCATTGCCAAACTTATTCAAGCCTTTCAAGTTAAAACTTCGTTTTTTAAAACGAAACCGTTGGATGAAAAACAAACGGTGGTACCGGAAAGCGATGATTATGTTGACGTGATGATGGTACGCGAAACTAAAGAAGCAAATGCCTTCATGCAACAAACCGCCGATAAGGTGGCCGATGCTTACCGTGAGACACTGACGCAAAACATTGCCGATGTGCATGAAGATACGCAAGCCATTGATGACTTGCTAACAACAGATTGGCAAACACCAATTAAACAACAGGTAACGCAACGCCATACGAAAGATTATGGCAATCGTTTGGACAATTCGTTAGCAGCTTTAGATAATGATTATCAACAGGCTGTTGCCGAAGAAGAACAACATCATGAACAAACGTTAACCAAGCTTGAACAACAATTAACCATTGATAAAGCCAAAACAACGGCTAAATTAACGGGTGATCGTGACCAAATTATTCAACATGAAATTGCCCAAATTATTACCACGCAAAAGCAATATATCGAGCAAGAAGTGCAACAATTACGCTATAACCAAGCCGAATTTAAACGCCACAAAGTGATTGACCAAATTGTGGCTGGGCAAAAGGAAGCTAATGACTTAATGACGAAAGCTTATCGGCAGTTATCGAGTGATTTAGAAGTACGCCGCCAAGATTTTATTAAGGAACATGAACATGCCTTAGGCATCCGTGAGGATTCAGATAAAGCCCAAGCTGAAAAGGAACGTCTCCAATTCGCTAATGCGGAAGTACTCAATCTTGAGAAACGCCATGACCAATTGAAATCAGTTAAAATGGACCTAGAAGGTCAAATTGGTCAACTGCAAGCCGAATCATCTAAGTGGCAATTCCGTGCGGAAACGGCCCAAGAAGATTTGGAACGCGTTAAGCAACAATTGGTTGAAGTTAATCAACAATATGAGCATCGTTTACAGAGTGATCAAGTCGATTTAGCCCAACACCAAGAATTGGCACAACAAGCCCGCCAAGCTAAGTTAGCTAAGTGGTTACATCCATTTAAAAATCGGCAAAAAGAAACGAAGCATGTCTCACAGCCGTGAGACGAATCACGTCATGCCTGGTGGTCAGTTCTAGACTGGATGAGGTTCGATTCCTGATCATGATGATTGCTGAATTATCAGCAAATAATTTCTAAATACTAATATCAAAAATGGGGGGAATATATGATATTTCAATTAAAACAATTTAAAAGACGTTGTCGCTATTACTTTGGGTATATGTATTCAGTTCTTTTCTATGTAGCACCTAGCCTACTAACAGCTGATCTTTTTGAACAGGGCGAGGATTATATCGCCTTTTTGATGCTAGGTACAGGTTACCTGATGAGTATTTTATTTTTTGTTGCCAGTCGTAAAGACCAAAAATACTACCATGAAGTTCGTCATGAATTTGCGGGACTTTATGCAAAATTTGACCAATTAGAAAAGCGAGGTGACTAAATGAGCACGGTTATTCTAGCAGAGAAGCCGAGCCAAGCACGAGCTTATGTGGATGCTTTGCAACAGAATACCAAACAATCGGGTTACTACGAGGTCAGTGACCCGATTTTGCCGTCAGATACAACCATCACGTTTGGGTTTGGTCATTTAGTTGAACTGGCACCACCTGATGATTACGATGCCAAATTTAAGCACTGGTCGTTGGACAATTTGCCGATTTTTCCGGAAAAATACCACTTTGTGGTTGGGGCAGATAAACAAAAGCAATTCAAGATTGTTAAAAAGCTATTACAAGCTGCCGATACCATTATTATCGCCACAGATAGTGACCGTGAAGGCAGTAACATTGCTTGGAGCATTATTAAGCAAGCTGGAGCTTATACAAAGAACAAAACCTATCAACGTTTGTGGATTAATAGTTTAGAAAAAGCAGCTATTCGAGAAGGTTTGCAACATTTACGTACAGGCGCTAGTGATCTACCGGCTTATTACGAAGCACAAACGCGCCAGATTAGTGATTGGTTAGTCGGCATGAATGCGAGTCCGCTATACACGTTATTATTACGACAAGCAGGTGTCCACAGCGTTTATTCCATTGGGCGTGTGCAAACCCCAACGCTGTATATGGTTTATGAACGTGATTTAGCGATTAAAAACTTTCACCCGACACCTTATTTAGAGTTACAAGCACAAGTCCAAGTTGAACAGCAAACATTTCAAGCAAAATTAGAGCCATATCAGCGTTTTGATGATCAAAATCAGCTTAATACCTACATGGCGTCTAAAACCGTGCAAATTGGTTTACAGGACGGTTTCATTGCGGGTGTTGATACAACGGCTAAGCAAACCGCTAGTCCGCGTTTGTTTTCGTTGTCGAGTTTGCAAAGTACCATGAATAAACAAGCGCACGTCAGTGCTAGTGAAACGTTAAAAGCGGTGCAAGCCTTGTATGAAGCGAAATTATTAACTTATCCACGAACGGATTGTCAGTATATTACGGATCAAGAATTTGATTATTTGCTGGATAACCTGACGGCTTACCAAGCCTTGATTCCAGAAGAAGTTGTTTTAGATCATCTGACCGCCAATAAACGTTATATTAATGGGGCTAAGGTGCAAGAACATCACGCCATCATTATGACCAAAACTATACCTACACCAGCGCAGTTACAAAAGCTCACTCCTTTGGCACAACAAATTTATGATTTGGTCCTACGAACGACGTTGGCCATGTTTGCCCAGCCGTATGAGTACCAAGAAACCGTCATTATAACGCAAGTCGGCCAAGCCCTATTTAAAGCCACGGGTAAAGTTCCTACTAATCCAGGCTGGCAGGTATTATTAAAACAACCATTGAAAGAAAAAAAGAATCAAAAGAACCGGCTGTTTTGCCCAAAGTTACCCAGGGACAACGCGTACAAGTGAAGTTAGCTGCCACTAAGAAACTAACCAAAGCGCCGATACCTTTCACGGAAGGAACGTTAATTACAGCTATGAAAACAGCTGGTAAAACATTGGAGGATGCCGACGAACAAGCTATTTTAAAAGAAGCTGAAGGAATTGGGACTGAAGCCACCCGGGCTAATATTTTGGAAGTGCTTAAAAAGCGGCAGTATTTAGTGACGGCAAAGAATCAGTTACATGTATCGGCAAGTGGACAAACCTTATGTCAAGCTGTTTCATTACAGCCACTATTAACAAGCCCAACTATGACGGCAAAATGGGAAACCGCTTTGAAACAAATTGGACAACAGCAACGGACACCGAACAACTTTCTTGGCCAAATTCAAAAATTTGTGCAGAAATTAGTTGACGAAGTACCGGACCAATTAGGCCAATCAGCAACTATGCAACAGCAAATTAACTTACAAAAAGAGGCTGAAGCTAAGCAACAAGCAGTAGCTAACTTAGGGCAATGCCCGGTCTGTCAGCAAGGACAAATCGTGGACAAAGGCAAGTTTTACGGCTGTACGAATTATAAAGCTGAACAATCATGCCAATTTACGTTACCTAAAAAATGGAGTAGTAAAGCACTGACACCAACCATTGTCAAAACTTTACTAATGAAAGGGACGACCACTAAGTTGAAGGGGTTTAAATCAAAGAAAACGGGCAAGTCGTTTCAAGCAAAATTGCAGTTAAAGAATGGCCAACTAGCTTTTGATTTTGGTAAGTAATAATATGCTGTATAATATTCAGTAACATGACGCTAATATACAGACATAAAGGGGAACTATATTATGGTTATGAGTGAAAAGTTAATTCAATTACGAGTCGAAGAAGATGTTAAGGATAAAGCAGATGCCATTTTTAAGGCACAAGGGCTAACGACACAGTCAGCAATCAAAATGTTTTTAACACAAGTTGCGCATACAGGTGAATCACCTTTTGATCATTTGTTTAAAAATTAATCGGTATTTATCCTCTGATTAATATTAATTACAGGGGTGTCGTAAAATTCGTACAATATAGGTGATAGGTATTAACAATAGGTACCTATTAACTTATTTTTACTACATCTTATTTTTTCGTTTGTTTCATCTTTTTCAAAAATTCTTTGATTTGCGAAAATATTTAAGGCCAGTAAGCTACTGGTCTTTTTTAGTAGGGTCAGCAAAATGGTTTCTTCAAAATAGGAATTGATTAAATTGTTAATTAGTTTAAAATTAACGATATACAGTTAAAACTAACAATTAAGTGGCGAGGTAACACTCATGATGAATCAAGATGAAGAATTACAGGCACAATTAAAGCGAGCAGCACATTTTTTTAAACATGATTACCAAGATAGAGGAATGGTGAAATGGCAAGGGTTCTTTCTTAGTGATCACACAGCAGATGTGGCTAGCTACTCAAATAACAGAGCTAAAAATATAGCGCGCCAGGACCAGCAAGAAATGACACAAGAAGCCATTGGTCGGTATTTAATGAAAGCTTTTGATCAACATTTCCCAGTTACTTTGCAATTACGGAATCACAATGATGAAGGGGTGGTGAGTCCGTTTTATCATGGCAAAGTGCTAGGATTTCAAGATGATGATGTGATTCTTTCAGGTCATCAACGCCGATTTCCAATGTGTGATATTTTATATGTTGCACGACACTAACACTAGTTATAACTAAAACATCAGTAAATTAGGACTAGCGTCTGCTGGTCTTTTTAATTTGGCAAAATTTAATTGCTGTGAAACGCATTCTATGGCCGTTTTTTTTAATAACGTTACCAATTATGCATTAATTAAATAATTGTGATACATTCATATCAATAAAATTAGAAGATTTTTGTTATTTGGGTAAATAGCTGACCTGTTAAGGAGATAAACGGATGAAATCTTATAAACGCTTAAGTCGCTCTGAACGTTATTACATTTATGTATGGTATTATGAACAAAAGATTAGTTTACGCCAAATTGCCTTACGTTTGCAGCGAACGCCCAAGACAATTTATGATGAAGTGCATCACAATCGGCGGCGACCTGATGTTTCATTAGATAAAATTCCGTATGATCCGGAATATGCTGATTGGTTAGCTGCCCAGAATCGCATTAATCGCAACTATGGTAAACTTCACGCATCAAATGGGGCTTTAAAACGGGTTCAAAAAGCTGTTGAAGAAAAACACTGGACCATTCCGATGATTGCGCACAGTTTGAAAAATGTGCCTTCAGCAACCACTTTATATCGCTATTTAAAAAAAAGAGTACCGGCGCTTTTGAATTATAAAAAACGTAAGTACCATATACGGCCTGTTTCTATGCGCGAAGCGATGCGTTCACATCATGAAAGTGATTTTATGCAAGCGCATAGTATTGACCAACGTCCCCAGGCGATTAATCAACGCCGTAATTTTGGTCACTGGGAAATGGATTGTATTGATTCACCTCAAGGGGTGAAAGCCAGTTTATTGGTATTTTATGAACGTAAAAGTCGCTACATGGAGCTAATGAAATTGGACAGTAAACGCGTGAGTGCCATGCATGATGCCATTGAACAATTTTTAACCCGGCATCCAAATCAAGTGCAGTCAGTCACTACGGACCGTGGTCATGAGTTTACCAACCTTGATGTCATGATGCTATTTGAAAAATGGCAAGTAACTGTTTATTTTACGCATGCGTATAGTCCTGCCGAAAAAGGGGGAATTGAACGTATTAATCGTGACATTCGGCGTTTCTTTCCCAAAGGGCAAAGTCTGACTAAAACCACGTTAGTGGCACTAAGAGCGGTGCAAGACATTATTAACCATTATCCAAAAGCTGTCTTAAATTGGCAAACGCCACAACAGTGTTATCGCCAATTTTTGCAAAGTCAACGGGCACGTCAGAAGAAACGCCAACATCGGTCACAATTAGCTTAATTAAAATTCTAATTTTTACTATTTGAACTTGTATTTTATAGCAATCAATACAAGTCGTTTTAGTGTGTGAGTAAATAATTATATTTTAAAAATTATTGTGACAACCACAACATGGGCAGACAACCAGAGCAAACAAACCAAAAAAAGATACAAAAATGTAATAAAGCGGGTAAAGGTTGCTGGCAAGGCATGCACGGCTAGTCGTTAAAAAATTTTTTGGAAAATTGATAGCTAATAACTTGACAATTCCCGTAAAAGTCTAGTTTACATAATACAACTACCTTAAAATAAGAATGTTGTCATAACAAGACTTATGAGTTTTCATAGGGGTTGACAAGATGCTTGCATATTAAATATTCAAGCGTATAATTATAAGAGCTGGAAAAGTTCATTTTGATTGGAACGGAGGTGAAATATTATGGCACGAATTCCGCAGAATCTTGTTGAAGAAATTCGTGAACACGTTAATATTGTTGATGTTGTTTCACCATATGTACAGTTAAAAAAACAAGGACGTAATTTGTTTGGAAAATGTCCATTTCATGAAGAACGGACGCCTTCATTTTCCGTTAATGAAGAGAAACAAATTTTTCATTGTTTTTCATGTGGTCGAGGAGGAAATGCTTTTAGTTTTCTAATGGAAATTGAAAATCTTTCATTTCCTCAGGCTGTTGCCAAAATTGCGCCACAAGCTGGTGTTGATTTAGATGAATCGTATCTGGATAATGACCAGGATGTACAGGTTGATCCAGAAGTAAAGGCCTTACGTGAGTTATACGCAGAGGCCACCAAACTTTATCATCATCTATTAGTCAATACTGCTTCAGGTGAAGAAGCACTTACTTATCTGACTTCTCGTGGGTTAGACGAAAAGACGATCGATGCGTTTATGTTGGGTTATGCCCCTGAAGGTAATATTTTGTATGATTACTTCCAGACGCAAAAAGTTGATTATCAGTTATTACGTAAATCTGAATTATTTGTTGAATGGTCTGATGGTAGTCTCCATGATCGTTTTGCCAATCGTGTCTTATTTACTATCAGGGATAGTACTGGTCATCCTATCGCTTTTTCCGGGAGAAAGTTAACTCAGAATGATGATGAACCGAAGTATATCAATTCCCCTGAAAGTCTGCTATTTAATAAATCTGCAGAGCTATTTAACTTAGATTTAGCCAAGGATACGATTAAAAAGCAAAAACATGTGATTCTATTTGAAGGGTTTATGGATGTTATTGCAGCATTCCAAGCGGGCGTTCAAAATGGTGTTGCCTCGATGGGAACGTCATTAACGACTGAACAAGTGCAACGTTTGTCTCGCATGGCTGATGGCATTAGTATTAGCTATGATTCCGATATGGCGGGTCAAAAAGCAACAAAACGGGCATTGGATTTAATTACCCAACAAGGCCGTTTATCTGCCCAGATTATTCATATTCCTGATAATCAAGACCCTGACGAATATCTACGTTCAAATGACGCAACGGCATTTAATCAAGTATTAGTGCATAATGTTGAAGATCCGGTTACTTTTAATTTGCGATATCTACAAATTGATCGTAATTTAAATAATCAAACTGAGATGTTCGCTTACATTAGTGATGCGCTTACGGTAATTGCGACAGTCAAGGAACCAGTAATACGTGAACAATTTTTACGTCAACTTGCTAATGAATTTGACTTGAGCTATGACGCTTTGCAAGATCAAATTCGCCCGCTTTTGCTACAAAAGCAAGCACAGAAGCCATCTACTAATACGCATCAAGGTGCTCGACAACAGTCTCATCAGCCATCCTTTAATGGTAATCAGGTTGTTAAAAGTAATCTAACGCGCGTTGAAAAAGCCGAACAAATACTGTTGGCATGGATGTTACGTGATAATGATGTTTGGTTGCAAGTTACCAATCAGGCTGACTTTTCTTTTCAGGATGTACCATATGAAACATTATATATGATTGCAATGGCCTATCGTGAAGAACATCAGCAACAACCTATAACAGATATGGCAGCATTTATGGATTATGTTCAAAAACCTGAATTAACTAGAATATTAGCTTCATTAGAAGGTATTGATTCACAGTTATTTGAAGATCGCGAACAAGTATCAGCATACATTCGTGTAATTAGTGATGAAGCGCCTTTAGAGGAAAAAATCCGTCAATTATCACGTGATATTAAAGAAGCTAATCAGTTGCATGACCATGCACGAATTGCACAATTAAGTGTTGAATATATGACTGTTTTAAAACAAAAGCAAACAAAGAATTTAAATAATTAAGGAGTTTACTATGGCTGCAAAGAAAACCGAGGGAAACGCTACTAAGTTTAGTAAAACTGACTTTGATAAAGCGGTTAAGGGTATCATCAAAGAATTTAAAAAGGACAAGCAAATTAAGGAAACTGATTTGCAAAAGGCAGTTGTTAAGCCAATGTCTTTGAATGCTGATCAGATTGATGATTTGTATGATCAAATTGAATCAGCAGGTATTTCTGTTGTTGATGAAAACGGTGAGCCAACTGCTCGTGCATTAGAAAACAAAAAGACCAAGTTGTCTGAAAAGGAATTGAAGCAGGCAGCGGATGCACCAACTGGTATGAAAATCAATGATCCAGTTCGTATGTATCTAAAGGAAATTGGCCGTGTTTCTTTGCTAACTGGAAAAGAAGAAGTTGCATTAGCCGAGAGAATCGAATCTGGTGATGAAACTGCTAAACAAGAATTAGCAGAAGCTAACTTACGTTTGGTTGTTTCGATTGCCAAGCGATATGTTGGTCGTGGTATGCAATTCCTTGATTTGATCCAAGAAGGAAACATGGGATTGATGAAGGCTGTTGAGAAGTTTGATTACCGTAAAGGATTTAAATTCTCAACATACGCTACTTGGTGGATTCGTCAGGCAATTACTCGTGCCATCGCTGATCAAGCACGTACAATTCGTATTCCAGTGCACATGGTTGAGACAATTAACAAGTTGATTCGTATTCAACGTAATTTGCTGCAAGACTTAGGACGTGAACCAACACCTGAAGAGATTGGTGCAGAGATGGATGTTGCTACTGACAAAGTTCGTGATATTCTAAAAATTGCGCAAGAGCCTGTTTCTTTGGAGACACCAATCGGTGAAGAGGATGACTCTCACTTGGGAGATTTCATTGAAGATAATGAAGCTGTTTCACCAGCTGATTCAGCAGCGTACCAAATGTTGAAAGAACAACTAGAATCAGTGCTTGATACACTAACTGATCGTGAAGAAAATGTGTTACGCCTACGTTTTGGTCTTGAAGATGGACGTACACGCACATTGGAGGAAGTCGGCAAAGTATTCGGGGTTACTCGTGAACGAATCCGTCAAATTGAAGCAAAAGCGTTGCGTAAATTACGCCATCCATCACGTTCAAAGCAATTACGTGATTTCATGGACTAAGGAACAAAACCAACAATTATAGAGTGGTTTAACTATCAAATAGTAGTTAAAACCACTCTTTTTACATAAAAAACTATTTATATGAGAAGGAAGTAAACAGATGATGGGGCATTTCCTTCGACAGTACTTACCGTCCTCAAAATAGGAGCCGGTCTGACAATTACAATGAACTTAATTGGTTCCATTACCGGGTCAATGTTGGTACAACAATTTGGTTGGTGGCGATCAGCAAGGTCGGCAATCAATTTCATACAAATTATTGGTGTGATTATTATGGCGGTAGGTGCCATGATTATTAAATTTCTATAATTAAAAAGGGGTATGGTGTATGGAAGAGCATCAATCTAAATTAGCAAATTTCAGTTTGCCATTATTGGTATCAAACTTTGCCTCAGTCTTTGGTGATGGTGTTTATCGTTTCGGATTGAATTGGTTCCTGGTGGCGAGTTATGGAAATGCTGAAATTCTTGGCATGTTGACTGGATTTGGCTTCATTGTCTATGTTATTAACGATATTTTTGTCGGTTCGATTTTAGACCGCTTTAATCGGAAAAAGGTTTTGCTTGCAGCTGATTTATTAGGAGCCTTGGGAGCTTTAGGATTATCTTTCTTGATTAATCCAGATAAACCACAAATATGGATTTTATTTGTACTGACATTTATTTTAAACGTGGATGTCTCGTATTCATATCCAGCAACACGCTCTATCTTACCGGATGTGATCAAGAAAAAATCACTGGCAGGATTTAATGCGTGGGCTAGTGCTGCCTTTTCAACTGGACAAGCTCTAGGGCCGTTAGTTGGTGGCTTATTACTACACTTTGATTGGATTGACTTACGAACATTTTTGCAAATACTTGGTATGATGCTATTTGTGACGGTTATGTTTAACCTAGCTATTAAGTATCAACCAGCACCTCGGAAAGAAACACAAATTATTGAGCCATTTTTACAAAGCTTAACGGCGGGCTTCAAGTATGTCCAACAATCGCCAAGGTTGTTTGAATCTATGCTATTGACTATTTGGACGAACTTCTTTTTCGAAGGTTTCATTTTAGCCATGCCATATCTTATTCAACACAACTATCATGGTACTGCAACTAGTTATTCAACGGCGCTAACGTTAGCAGCAATCGCAGGAATTTTTGTCAGTCTACTTTTAGCAAAGTTACCACAATATAATACGATGAATTCCATGTACCGAGATTTCTATCTATTAGGTGGGGCCTTTCTGCTGGCAACGTTCTTTAAATATCTCTGGGTATTTATTGTCTTGGTCATTTTATATGGATTTGCTCGTTCAGCTTTTGTCATTAAGATTAATACTGTTCGCCAAGAGGCTAGTGCGCCGGAATACTTAGGTCGGGTATTTGGTATATCTTTCTTTGCAACCGATTTGTTTTCACCAATTATTACCATCGCTCTAGGTTATGGTGTCGCTCTCATGGGTGAATGGACGATTTTCTTACTAGGTACATTACTGATTGTGGGTATGCTCGTTATTAAATTTATTAGTAAGCGACACAAACAGAAATTAGCTATAAATGAATGAACGTTCAGTTAATTAAAAGCAGCGATTAATCCTTAACATAGGTAGGCAATTTACCTATTTTTCGTGGTAAACTTGTAGTTAATATATATAAATAGGAGTTTTCAGTTATGACAAAAGTTTTGGTCGTTGATGACGAACCATCATTACAAACTCTACTAACATATAACTTAAAAAAATCTGGCTTTGATGTGGTCTCAGCCGAAGATGGTCAGCAAGCACTCGACATTATTCACGAACAAAAAATTGATATTGTTTTATTAGATATTATGTTGCCTGAAAAAAGTGGTGTTGATGTCACTCGTGAATTACGTGCTGAAAAAAATCAAATTCCAATTATTATGCTAACAGCCTTAGATGATGAAATTGATAAGGTTGTTGGTTTAGAGATTGGTGCTGATGATTACGTGACAAAACCCTTTAGTCCAAGGGAAGTTATTGCGCGTGTTCACGCTGTATTACGACGCTTTAGTCAAAAAACACAAGCGCAAAAAGAAGAGAGTGTGAAACACAATCAATCATATGGTCGCTTAACGATTGATTTTAATAAAATGGTTGTGCAGTTTGACGATGAAATCGTTAAATTAACACCAAAAGAGTATGAGTTATTGGCATACATGGCTGAACGTGAAGGTCGCGTTCTCAGTCGTGAAACGATTTTAGACGGCGTTTGGGGCTATGAATTCTCGGGACCAGATACACGGATGGTCGATATGCACTTATCGCATTTGCGGGATAAAATTGAGTTAGACCCGAAACATCCAGTTTATTTAAAAACAGTGCGTGGCTTTGGGTACCGTTTCGACAGTTCACGTAATGAACAAGATTCAGGGGGTGAATGATGAATATTGATGAATTAATCCAATCAGCAAAGCGATTTGTCCTTTTCTGGTTTCTCTATGCAGCCATTATTTGGCTAATATTATGGCTAACTTCTCTAACAGGGGATCAGAACGTGACTTTGAAATGGCACGTTTTGATTTTACTTTCAATGATTTTAGCTGGTGCAACAACGTTAGCTTTAGAAATACAGAAACAACGGCGTGATGCACACCTCACATTATTCATTGAAAAGTTACAAGATTTAGAAACAACGCATACGCATACAGCTCATGTGTTAATGCATCCAGACGATACACTAGCACCGTTGGCGGCTGCCATCAATAATGTCCAACATCTGAATAGTAGACGCATTAAAATCATGCAAGAACAGAGCAGTACGATGGAAACATTGATGGATAATATGCCTTTAGGTGTGTTACAAATTACTACTGAACGTAAAATAATTCAAGCAAATGATCAAGCAAGTCAATTGCTTGATGCACAGCAAAATTTGAATGGTCAACACTACGATAATGTCATTAAGTACCATCGTCTGATGGAGCTATTTGAGCAAGCGCTTAAGCAAAAAAAGAAATTACGTGAGTTAGTCAAAATAGATGATAAAACAGTGGATGTTTCTGTTGTTTATTATGAAACACGTGAACGTCATTTTGAGTTATTAGTTCTAATGTATGATATGACAGAGGTTATCCAAATGAAGGATATGCAAACAGCGTTTGTTGCTAATGCTTCTCATGAGTTGCGCACACCTTTGACATCAATTGCTGGTTTCACGGAAACACTATTAAATGGTGCACAAGAAGACCCAGCAGATCGACAACAATTTTTGGAAATTATTCAGTCTGAGACAAAGCGCTTGTTGGACTTGACCGATGATATTTTGACATTGGCAAAAGTACCTGAAAGAGCAAGGTCACTACAGCAATTCAACATGTCTGAGATGGTTGAAAAAATTTTTAAAGCGAAAGCTGATTTGAAGGATAACCTGAATTTAACACTAAAAAATGAAGTTAATGACACACTGGTCGTTCATCAAAATAAGAGTAATTTTGAGCAAATTTTGACAAACTTGATTGGGAACGCTATGAAATATAATCGTCAAGATGGGGCAGTCAAAGTTTCAGCGATGGTTACTGCGAGTGAATTAGCATTTGCCGTTAAGGATACTGGACTGGGCATTCCAAGTGATGAACAGAACCGTATTTTTGAACGGTTTTATCGCGTTGATAAGTCGCGCACAAAATCAATTCCAGGAACTGGCCTAGGTTTGGCAATTGTAAATGATCTAGTTGAGCAAGCCCAGGGTAAAATTGAATTAACCAGTCAAGTTGGTGTTGGGACGACAATTACAGTTACACTACCATTACAATAAAAATTATTTAATAAAAAAGAAAGAGGTTTAGCATGTCTACATCACGCCCTATGGTAATCGGTGTTACGGGAGGATCTGGATCCGGTAAAACAACGGTTAGCCAGGATATTATCAAACGTTTGGCTGGTGAGTCAGTTGTGATGGTGCCGCAAGATGCATACTATCAAGATCAAAGTGAAAAAAGTATGGCTGAACGACGTATGACCAACTATGATCATCCTGATTCATTGGATAATGAGCTATTGATTTCACAATTAAAGCAACTATTAAATCGCGAGACAATTGAGCAACCGACCTATGATTATACAAATCACACTCGGTCAAGCGAAACAATCACGGTTGAGCCAGCTGATGTGATTATTTTGGAAGGTGTCCTATTATTTACAGAGCAAAAGTTGCGTGATTTGCTAGATATTAAGGTTTATGTTGATACTGATGACGATTTACGCTTTATACGACGTATGCAGCGTGATATCGTTGAACGTGGCCGGACTGTTGATTCAGTGGTTAATCAATATATGGAAACCGTTAAACCGATGTACCACCAGTTTGTGGAACCTACCAAGCGTTATGCTGATATTATTCTGCCAGAAGGCGGTGCAAATGCGGTCGGTATCGGGATGTTAGAAGCTCAAATTCGAGCTATTTTAAGTCGAAACAAGGCATAAATAAATTCCTAAAGAAAGCGTGAAAATATTGGAAGAACGAATTTGGAATCGTATTGTGAAATACACGGAATTACAAGGAACCTCTGGTCAAGAGCATTTCGTTAGACAAGCATTTAGAAAAGATTTGTCACCATTAGTTGATGAAGTCGTTCAAAATGGTCTAGGTGGATTGTACGGTATTCGACATAACCAAGATGCTACAGCACCCCGGATCATGTTTGGTGCCCATATGGATGAAGTTGGGTTTGTCGTGACTCAGGTTACGTCGCGGGGTATGTTAGTCGTTGCTCCAGTAGGTGGTTGGAATCCATATACAGTATCCGCTGAGCGTTTTACTCTTTTTACACGTGATAATGCCTATCCGGTTGTTTCGTCTTCAGTTGCACCCCATTTGTTACGTCAAGGAAATGTGAATGGGACACCACAAATTCAAGACATTTTGTTTGATGGTGGTTTTACATCTGCTGATGATGTCGCAGCTTATGATATACATCCAGGTGATTTTATTGTGCCTGATGTGACGACAAAAATGTTGGCCAATGGTAAGCGTGTGGTCTCAAAAAGTTGGGATAACCGTTTTGGGTTAGTCACAATTTTAAACGCTTTGGAAAACCTGGAAAATAAAGCATTACCAAATACGCTAATTATGGGTGCTAATACGCAAGAAGAAGTTGGCTTAAGAGGTGTTGGACCTGCTGTCAATCAATTAAAGCCTGATATCTTCTTTGCCTTAGACTCATCAACAGCAGATGATACCCGTTCTGCTGAGGGTCAAGGACAAATGGATCAAGGGGCATTACTACGGGTATTTGATCCTGGTGTTATTATGCCATTACGACTAAAAGAATTTGTATTAGATACAGCACATGATGCTGGTATTCCGCTACAATACTTTGTTGCTAAGGGTGGTACTGATGCTCATGGGGCACAGTCACAGAATCAAGGTATTCCATCTGTTGCGCTAGGTGTCGCATCACGTTATATACATACTCACCAAACAGTTTGGTCAGTGGCTGATTTTGAAGCTGCTCAGGCATTGGTAGAGACACTAGCACAAAAATTAGACGCCACAACCGTAAATGATATTATCTATGGCGACTAAATATTAAAAAACTAAATTAATTAAAAGGAGCACTGACAGTATGCTAATTGCCAGCTATAATCCGGCAGGAATGGGCGATAACCTAATCGTATTAACTAATAATCAAACAGAAAGTTTTCATATTAACCACCAGGGAAATGTGATTCAGTTTATAACTGATAATAGTGAATTAATTGGATACAATTTTATCAATATTAGTGAAACGTTAGACTTATCGAATGTTTCTGGCCAAGTGTTCTTGTCTAAAGAACAAGTTGCAGAATTAAATAAACTGATTGAGAAATCAGGTTTCTCAGAAAAACTAGTTGTTGATGAAGACCCAAAATTTGTTGTGGGGTATGTTGAAACGGCAGAACCACATCCGGATTCAGATCATCTTCAAGTGACAACAACTGTGATTGATAATGATCAACGTGTTCAAATTGTTTCAGGATCACCAAACATGCAGCAAGGTATCAAGGTCGTGGTCGCCAAGGTTGGGGCAATGATGCCATCAGGACTTATTATTTGGCCAGGTGAGCTACGTGGCGTTGCATCTAATGGTATGATTTCTTCCGGACGTGAATTACATCTACCAAATGCACCACAAGTGCCAGGTGCGTTAATTTTGCCAGATGACTTTGCACCAGTTGGTACACCGTTTGATGTCAACTCTGCCGCTGCTCAATCACTATTTGAATAAAAAGGTGGTGATTTAATGGCTTTGCAGCGACCAATTGTTTTTTATGAAAACCTTATGCATACCTATGATCAACAGGTTGCAGAATTGTTAGCTGCCAAGACAGAGTATATTTTCTTGGCAACAGATGATGGGGAATTTCCTAAAAAGGCAACAAAACAACATGTGACTGTTGAGACTTTAAAGCCTCAGCAATCAAAAAACACAAAGAAAAGTACCGCAACAAAGGCCAAAAAAGTTGTCGATAAAGTATCGAAGGTAAACAAGCCTAAATCTATAAAAACTGGATTAGGACTTAGCTTGGATGACATCCTTTCAGAAGAGGACAGTTCAGCTGCTCGAGATAACAATGGCTACTTTAAAGGGCACTAACTCTTTGAAAACATTTGTCGAAACTATGTCGGCAGATGTTTTTTTCTGATAAGATAGATTTAATAAAATTTAACGAATAATATTTACGTTGGAATGGATGAGAGATATGGACAAAAATCCTAATTATTACTTTATTGGTATCAAAGGCTCAGGAATGAGTGCATTAGCATTAATCTTACATGATCAGGGCTACCAAGTTTCGGGATCAGATATTGATGAATATACATTTACTCAAAAGCCACTTGAGGAAGCAGAAATCGACATTTATTCATTCGATGCCGCAAATATTAAGCCAGGCATGACGGTTATTCGTGGTAATTCCTTTGAAAATGACCACGTTGAAGTTGCTGCGGCTTTGGCAATGGCGGATGAATTAACGATTTTTACTTATCCTGATATGGTCGAACAATTAATTACCCAGTACACCTCAATTGGGGTTGCTGGTGCGCACGGGAAGACTTCTACGACCGGTTTGCTTTCACATGTGCTATCAGGGATTGCGCCAACATCATACTTAATCGGTGATGGTACTGGTAAAGGTGTGCCTAACGCACGTTTCTTTATTTTCGAAGCTGATGAATATCGTCGACACTTTGAAGACTACACACCCGATTATGCAATTATGACGAACATCGATTTTGATCATCCAGATTATTACACGGGTATCGACGACGTGCGGAGCGCCTTTGAGGACTTTGGTAATAATGTTAAAAAGGGTATTTTTGCTTGGGGTGATGACGAACAGCTACGCAAGATCAATGTTTCTGTACCTGTTTATTATTATGGTACTAATCCTGAGACTGATGATTTCTATGCAACTAATATTAAGCGTTCAACCAAGGGATCAAGTTTTGATGCTTACTTCCATGAAAAATTCCTAGGTAATTTTAAAGTGCCCTTGTTTGGCCAACACGGTGTCCTGAATACATTGGCTGTTGTTGCCGTGTCATACTTCGAAGAGATAGAGACATCTTTGATTCAAGAAGAATTGTTAACGTTTCAAGGGGTGAAAAGACGCTTCACGGAAAAATATATCGGGCCAGTGACAATCATTGATGATTATGCACATCATCCATCAGAAATCACTGCAACGATTGACGCGGTCCGTCAAAAATATCCAGATCGTAAACTGATTGCCGTTTTCCAACCACATACATTTTCACGTACGATTGCCTATCAAGATGATTTTGCAAAAGCATTAGATTTAGCAGATAACGTTTTCTTAACAGAAATTTTCGCTTCTGCCCGTGAACAAGTTGGTGAAATTTGTTCTGCTGACTTAGGTAAGAAGATTTCTAAGTTTGAGGGAATTGTTTCACCAAGTGATGTGGCACCTCTTTTGGAAGATGAAGAAGGGGTGTTCATCTTTATGGGTGCTGGTGATTTACAAATGACTGAATTTGCTTTTGAAACACTATTAGCGAACACACAAACAAATTTGCAGTAAAAAAGTTAATTTTTTTGCTAAAAGTTAATTTTTTGGATAAACTTTCTGTTATACTAAGGTCAGTGGGACGGTTCACCGAACCCTTGTCACCATTGACAACGTAGGAGGTACAAATGGATAATTTTCAAAATCAAGAACCACGGATCGTCAATCCGGATGCCAGTGGTTTAAATAACTTTTTCAAAAAAGTTTATTCATACATGGCATTGGCACTGCTGGTAACAGCTGTGACAGCATATTTGGGTACAACATTCTTTGCTGGCCCAATTGTTCGAATTTTTAGTAGCCCAATTTCATCATTGATTATTTTTGGTATCATGATGGGGTTTGTTTGGTTATTTTCAAGTCGGGTATACAAAAATCCGGCTCAAGCTTTTGGGATGTTAATGGGATTTGCAGTCCTTAATGGATTTACATTTACAGTAATTGGCCTCACAGTAAACATGGGGATGATCGCATTAGCATTCTTAACGACAGCTTTTCTATTTGCAGGTATGGCAGCATATGGATACTTCACTAAAAAGTCACTAGCTTCATTGTCATCAATTTTATTTGGCTCATTGATTGCTTTGATTATTGGGGGAATTATTAACCTATTCTTCTTTAACAGTGTTGTATACTTCTTCCTATCAATTTTAGGAGTGCTTGTCTTCGCTGTTATGACAGCTTACGATATGAATCGCTTAAAGGCAATGTACTATGAACATGGTGAGACGAATGCACAACTCACCCAAGGAATCGCCGTATCAGGTGCTTTAAACTTGTATATGGACTTCATTAATATGTTCATTTACATTCTTCAATTATTTACGGCTTTTGGTTCACGTGATTAATCATTTGATAGCATTATCTCGTTATAACGAGATAATGCTTTTTTGTTGAGCTTGTTATCCCTATTTGAACTCTGATAAACTATTAATAGATAAAAAGGGGTCTTGTACCCAGAAACGAGATAAATATGGCAAAACCAACTTTACTTTTAATTGATGGTAATTCTTTGGCTTTTCGTGCGTTTTATGCGTTGATTAACCAAGTCGATCGTTTTGTTAACCACGAAGGTCTACACACAAACGCGCTAGTTGGATTTAATAATCTGCTAGATGGTATTATTGAACCTTTTAATCCTGATTTAGCGCTAGTAGCATGGGATGCAGGCAAAACCACTTTCCGTACAGGAAAATTTGATAACTATAAGGGAAACCGTGATAACACACCACAAGAATTGGTCGAACAATTCGAACCATTACGACAAATGGTTTCACTGCATGGTATCAAATCATATGAATTATCTGGTTATGAAGCCGATGATATTATTGGTACGATGGCCCGTATTGGTGAAGCAGATGGTTATTCAGTGACTATTGTTACCGGTGATCGCGATCTGACACAATTAGTATCTGATGATATAACTGTTTGGGTGACCAAAAAGGGAATTTCAGAAATTGATCACTATACACCAGCAATGATTGCGGAGCTTTATGACGGCTTAGAGCCAAAGCAAATCGTCGACATTAAAGGGCTTCAGGGAGATACTAGTGATAATTACCCTGGAATTGCAGGAATTGGTCCTAAAACGGCCTTAAAGCTTATTAAAAAGTATCATTCAATTTCTGAAATGTACGAGCAAATCGATGACATGAAGGCATCTAAGCAAAAAGAAAAGCTTATTAATGGTAAGCAGGATGCTTTGCTGTCACGTGACTTGGCTGAGATTTTGACGGATGCGCCAGTGACAATTTCATTGTCTGATTTAGAGTATAAGGGTCCGGACTACGAAAATATTATTCCGTTTTATCAACATTTGGATTTCAAAGCACAATTAGTTAAGCTTGCCAATCAAGGTTACACAGTGCCAACGAGCGGGCATAATGAAGATGCAGAATTCGACTTGAATAATACAGAGCTAGCAGTATCTGAGATTACACCGGCTAGCTTAACCCATGTTTCTCAATTGCAAGGGACAGTGAGCTTTTACCTTGAATTAGATGATGAAAATTATCATACAGCTAATCCAGTTGGCTTTGTTATTGGAAATCAAGAGAATGGTTATTTTGCTAGTCGTGATATGGAACTACTAACGCAAAATTCACCAGTTAAAAAAATTCTTGAAGACCAGACGATTCTGAAAAACGTCTTTAATGCAAAAGAATTATATGTCAGCTTAAAACGACTAGATGTTGCCTTGAAAGGCGTTAACTTCGACCTATTACTTGTTTCGTACTTATTAGATACGAACGATAATAATAATGACCTGGGTGCATTGGCGCATGACAATGATTATTATGCTGTTATGACTGATGAAGAGGTTTATGGCAAGGGTGCAAAATTTGCCATCCCCGAAGCTGACGCAGACTTATTTGAACACCTTGGTCGCAAAGCCATGGCGATTAACTTATTGCGAGAGCCATTATTAGAACTGTTGTCAAAGCATGAGCAAACTAAGTTGTATGAAGAAATCGAGTTACCATTAACCAAAATCTTAGCAGATATGGAGTCAACCGGTATCACCGTTGATTCAGAACAACTATTGCAAATGCGCAGTAAGCTAACTGAGCGGTTAAGTGAACTTGAACAAAAAATTTATCAACAAGCTGGCCATGAGTTTAATGTGCAGTCACCTAAGCAGCTTGGAGTCGTTTTGTTTGAAGAAATGAAATATACTCCCATTAAGAAAACAAAAACTGGCTATTCGACGAGTGTCGAGGTGTTAGAAAAGATGGGCGATGTATCAATCGTTGCTTCTATTTTGGCTTATCGACAAGTGGCAAAGATTCAATCAACTTATGTTGAAGGACTGTTGCGTGTGATTCATGGATCTGATTCGAAGGTTCATACCCGATACTTGCAAACCTTAACTCAGACTGGTCGTTTGTCTTCAGTGGACCCTAATTTGCAAAATATTCCGGTACGCATTGAAGAAGGACGCCAGATTCGTAAAGCGTTTGTTCCAAGTCAAGCTGATTGGCAAATTCTTAGTGCTGATTATTCACAAATCGAATTGCGCGTTTTGGCCCATATTACGGGTGATAAAAACCTACAAGCTGCATTTATAAATGGCGAAGATATCCACGCAGCGACGGCACGTCGTATCTTTGGTATTAAGGACGACGAACCAGTGGAAGGTAATATTCGTCGCCAAGCAAAAGCCGTTAATTTTGGAATCGTGTATGGTATTTCTGATTTTGGGCTTTCAAAAAATATTGGTGTATCACGTAAAGAAGCCAAAGCCATCATTGAAACCTATTTTGACCAATACCCAGATGTTAAAAAGTGGTCAGATGATATTATTGCTTCTGCTCGTGAAAAGGGCTACGTCGAAACAATTGCTCATCGCCGTCGTTATCTACCCGATATCAAGGCAAAAAGATTTAATGCCCGGTCATTTGCAGAACGCACAGCGATGAATTCGCCAATTCAAGGTTCAGCCGCTGACATTATTAAGATTGCAATGATCAAAGTTCAGGAAGCGATTGCAAAAGCAGGGCTACAAGCTCATATGCTATTACAGGTTCATGATGAATTGATTTTTGAAGCACCTGAAAGTGAAATGGCCGACCTAGAAGAGCTTGTACGAAATGTTATGGACAGTGCCGTAACATTAGATGTTCCGCTATTGGTTTCTTCTCATGTTGGTGCTTCATGGTATGATGCTAAATAATTTAAGATTTATAGATGTTATTCATTTGCTTTTCAAGTGAGTAGCATCTTTTTTTATTGATAATGTCTTATGATACAATTTAGGAAAATTAACAGACAATGCACTTAATTTAAGTTACAATAATAATTGAAAACGTTTCCAACAACGTTGTATTTATTTTAGGGGGATACTATGACAGCAAAGTTAGAATGGTTAGATGATCCAACTGTGTTTAGAGTAGGTAAATTGCCTGCGCATAGTGATCACACAGTCTATCGCTCAGCAGCTGAAATAACGCAAGGTGAATCAAGTTTGATTAGTAGTTTGGATGGAACGTGGCGGTTCCATTTTGCAAAAACACCTGCCGAACGATTACTTAATTTTGAAGATATAAATTTTAATACTGAAAATTTTGATGATATTCAAGTGCCAGGTCATATTGAGCTTCAAAACTTTGGTCAAATTCAATATATTAATACCTTGTATCCGTGGGAAGGAAAAATTTATCGTCGACCACCTTATGCATTAGGTCCCGATAAGACATACCCAGGTATTTTTAGTGATGCCAGTGATAATACGGTTGGTCAATATGTCAAAACGTTCAACCTGCCAGAAAACTTTAATGGGCATGATGTGCATATTCAATTCGATGGTGTCGAAGAAGCCATGTACATTTGGTTAAATGGTCAGTTTATTGGTTATTCTGAAGATAGTTTCTCACGTGCAGAGTTTGATTTAACACCTTACTTAGTAGCTGGTGAAAATAAATTGGCAGTTGAGGTATTTAAGTATAGTACAGCTGCTTTTATTGAAGATCAGGATATGTTCCGCTTTTCAGGTATTTTCCGTAGTGTTAATTTAATTGCTATCCCACAAGTTAACGTGGTCGATGTCCATCTTAAGCCGGTTGTGGCTGCTGACTTACATTCAGGAGACTTATCGATTGGTTTAACATTAGCGGGTGATTTAACTGATACGACTGCCCAAATTACTGTTAACAATCCACGCGGGGAAACAGTACTCGATCGAACAGTAACAGCAGAGCAACACATTCATCTTAGTGAAGCTTTTGATGATATTGCACTTTGGTCACACCGACAACCTGATTTATATGAATTAACGATTACTATTTTTGATTCAGATAAGCAAATTATTGCGGTGGTACCATACAATTTTGGTTTCCGTCGTTTGGTTAAAGACGATGATAATCGTGTGACGATCAATGGGGTGCCTTTGCACCTAAATGGTGTTAATCGTCATGAATGGAGTCCTGTCGGTGGCCGTAACGTTACGCTTGATGAGATGGAAACTGATATTGAAATATTTAAAGAAAACAATATCAATGCTGTACGCACATCACATTATCCTAACCAAATTCCTTGGTATGGTATGTGTGACGAGGCCGGTATTTATATGATGGCTGAAACTAATTTAGAATCCCATGGTAGTTGGCAAAAAATGGGTGCAGTTGAACCATCTTATAATATCCCTGGTTCAATACCAGAGTGGTTAGATGTTGTTTTGGACCGTGCAAAGTCAAACTTTGAACAATTTAAGAATCATCCATCTATTTTGTTCTGGTCATTAGGAAATGAATCATATACTGGTGATAATACTGTTGCCATGGATCAATACTTTAAGTCTGTTGATGATTCACGTTTGACACATTATGAAGGTATCTTCCAAAATCGTGTCGACGAGGACCGTATGTCAGATGTTGAAAGTCGTATGTATGCATCACCTGCGGATATTAAAGACTATTTATCAAATAATCCGAAAAAGCCATACCTAAACTGTGAATACATGCATAGTATGGGAAATTCAGTGGGTGGCTTTGACGAATATGTCCAACTATATGATGAATTTGATACCTATCTAGGTGGCTTTATTTGGGATTACATTGACCAAGCTTTGTATGTAACCGATGAAGTAACTGGTAAGCAGGTGCTTCGTTATGGTGGTGACTTTGATGAGCGCCATTCAGACTATGAATTTTCAGGGGATGGGATTGTCTTTGCCAATCGCCAACCTAAGCCAGCAATACAGGAGGTAAGCTATTATTATGGACGCTACGATAACTAATCAGTTACAAATTGTATATGGTGACGGATCCCTAGGTGTACAAGGCGAAAATTTCCATTATTTATTCAGTTATGAAAAGGGTGGTCTTGAATCATTAAATGTTAACGGTAAAGAATGGTTATATCGTGTACCCAAATTAACTTTCTGGCGAGCAACAACTGATAATGATCGCGGTAGTCATTTTTCAACCAAATCAGCAGCCTGGTTTGGTGCGGATATGTTTACTGAAGCTACTTCAGTAACAGTGGCCGTTGATGGTGAAGAACTTGGATTGCCAATTGCACCAGAAAACAATCGTTTTTCAGCCAATGAACATGCTGATTCAGTTTCATTGACCTATACGTTTTTAACAGCGACAACGCCAGAAACGACAGTTAAGGTTATTTACACAATTGTTGCCAATGGACAACTCAATATCCAAGTTGATTATACTGGAAAAGCCGGCTTACCGGAGCTGCCGACATTAGGATTACGCTTTGTGATGCCAACAGTTGCGGATGGTTATAGCTATTCAGGATTATCTGGTGAAACGTATCCCGACCGGATGACTGGTGGTCAAATTGGTACTTATGAGGTATCAGGCTTACCATTAACGCCTTACATCGTGCCGCAAGAAATGGGGATGCATATGCAAACCTCAAGTTTAACGGTTAGTCGTTCAACTAGCTTGAATAATGCTGATACGTCGACAGAGGCGGGACTATTGACCTTTAAGCAGTTAAACGAACCTTTTGCATTCTCTGCATTGCCATATACGGCGATTGACATAGAAAATGCCACGCATATCGAAGAACTACCAGTTCCAAGAAGAACAGTTGTTACCGTATATGGTGAGGTACGTGGAGTTGGTGGTATTGATAGCTGGGGAACAGATGTACAACCGCCATATCATATCTCAGCAGAAACTGATCACACATTTGATTTTACAATTCAACCAACAAAATAATAAATAAAGTTAATAAACTTCATGCTGATTAAATTTGGCATGAAGTTTTTAATTTCTTGAAATTTCTAACAATTATACCAAAATTCTGATAGAATATATCCTTGTGTTCAAAAAAGAAAGAGGTATAAAAGATTGGCATATTTTAAATGGCTTTATAGAGAAATTACATCAATTAATACGGCTGGTAGTGTCATGCTGGCATTTATTTTTGGTGTGCAGTTAGCATTATTTTTGAGTAGCCCAATCACACTACTATCTGCGATTACGCTATTAGCGACTTTAATCGGCTCAGCTTGCACTGTTTATATGATGATTGGTAAACCAATTAATGGTTTATTAGGATTAATTAGTGCACTAGGCTATATTTACATTAATTGGCAAGCCGGACATTATGCATCTGTTCTTGACCAATTCGTGTTCATCTTGTTAATTGATATTCCTTTGATTATCACATGGAAATCATGGGGACATCGTATTGTTGATGGTGTCAAATTCTTGCGTTTGCGAGGATGGGTGTTAACGATTATATGTATGTTATTGCTATGGTGGCCAGTCTTTTGGATTTATACACAATTAGGCGATACTAATCCAGTTTGGGATGCGCTTGTCTTAATTATTGGTGGCACAGCCTCGCTATATGTGTTCGTTGGATATGGTGACTCATATACGCTTTGGTTATTATCTGATGCGGTAAACATTTTGCTTTGGGTCACAGCCCTATTTGCAGGCTATTCAGCCAGCTCATTACCAATGTTGTTGACAATGGCCTTCTATCTAGCAACAGCATTGTATGGCCGTTTCTGGTCGATTTGGAGTAAGCCTAAGACTAATTAATTTTAGGCAGCTTTAACTTTTGCATATTATAATTAATCATTGTAGGTAGTGAGATGCTGCCTATATTTTTACTACAAGTGTACCTATCTTGGCTTCAATGGCGGAGATAGGTATATTTTTTTACAAAAAAACGCCTACTCCTTGGCTGTGAAGCAGACGTTACGTAATTAGAATTGGGACTCTATTACACCCATAATATTAACATCAGGAATGCTAGTTTTCAATACTAAATAACAAAGAGCTGGTTGTAATCATGATGATAATAATAGTTAGCAGTTTCAATAAATAATAAATAGGTAATGCTATCGTCAGGTAGTTTCATATAAACCATGTTACAATGTACCTATAAGCAGATGATGAGCTTATTAAATAATATAGTAGGGGGAATATCTATGAAAAAAGGTAAAGAAAAATCAAAATCAAGCCTTTGGCAAAAGATCATGCTAGCAATTACTGTATTTCAATTTATTTCAAATCTGTATGGTAAGTTTAAAAGGCATTCACAACGTAAACATAACAAGTAATCTTGATATTTAGGAGAATATAATGGGAAAAATTTTGAAAGTTATATTATCAACTGTTTTTATAGCAGGTAGCATTGCTGCTCTGACAACTATTTTTATATTAAAGAAAGTAGACCGTGCTGGTGACCAATTACAAGATAAGATTTATGATAATTAGCTAGGAATAATTGATTGATAATTGTAGGTATTATTATCCTACTGCTTGTCGGTTTATAAAGAGTAATAGTGAAATCAGGAGACACTTTAAAATGAATTTAAGGTGTTTTCTTTTATTTTAGTTTAGCATTTTTAGATAAATATACTTTAAATACTATTTTTCATATCATTAACAGCGATTCTATCGTATACTAGTAGTTGTTAAAAATGAGGAGGTATTTTAATATGATTGGATTACATGTGTTTTTTGGAGTCATGATCGTTGTAGGCGCAGTGATGTCTGCTGTTTCTTTTCAAGGTGACACTGATAAATTAACGAAATGGCAAAAGGTTTCACTTATTGTGACAACATCAGCTATTGGTTTGACCATCGTTTCTGTTGTTTCAGTATACGCATCTATTTACATTGGTTTGCTACTATTTGTTATGTTAGCTGCCTATGAATATTTTGCTTTCTTACGAGTAGTACGTGAGAAGTAATATTTAACAATGAAATTAAATTAACCCCCGTAAGCTAGCGTGTATGCAAAGTTTACGGGGGTTAATTTAATCTTATTTAGTAATAGTGTGTTAGTTAATAAAACTGGTATTCTTAGCTTTATACCGACCCAAAAACTATAAATGCCCACTGTGATGATCATTAGAAATAGCCACTTAATCCAATTACCAAATAGTCCAACAGCTGAACCACTGAATTGCATCCGATGACCATCAATAACAGTATGATTTATTTTCCAGCCGTAGACCATAACTAATGACCAAGGGTATAAAATACCAACCGAAAAAATTGTGACTAAAAACCCTAAAATTGTCCAGCCGATTAGAGGTAATAATCCGCCATCAAAAAATGATGCTCGACCGAACTTTCTTTCTGGTCCCATTTCATTACTCCTAGATAGCTTTTAACGTGATTCCTTCCTGCGCGTTGATGTTATATAATCGGTCGGTTAACTTTTTATTTTGGTAATAAGTTAGCTTTTTGATTATCAAACTCTTTTTGAGTTATTGCTCCTTTATCGAGAAGTTCTTTATATTTTAATAGTTCATCTGCGGGAGACGGATTTTTTTTATTTTTTTCAGATCCATATTTTTTGAGTAACCAAGCAATATACGGGATAAATATTGCTGTGCACACAGTTATAATTGGTTCTATAATTTTCCATGGTTGTGCCATTAGTTCTATTGAGAAATAAAAGGCTAGAAGTAAATTGGTTACTACTACTAATATTTTTGTTAAGTTTTTTGAGTTTTCTTTTTGTCTATATAATCTATTAAATAATGTACTTCAAAAACTGCTAATTCAATGAAAATAAATAAAGGGGCTACGAATGCTATCGAGTTCACATGATTCAGAAGTACACTATTATAAATGGTAAGGTTATTATAGTTCATATCATAAATATTTGCATAGACATTATGCTCCTATCCTAGTATTTGGTACATAAATTTCTGAACAGTTGTGCCATAATTAATAAAACAAGATAGGAGCATTCCAATGAAACGATATCAAGATGATTTTAAAGCCAGCATTGTGAAGATGCATCGTGAAGAGAAAAGATCTATTCGCTCGCTTTCCGAGGAATACGGTGTTTCTCCAGCCGCAATTCATAACTGGGTTAAAGGCGCTAAATCAGTTGAGCTAGAAGACGGTACTGAAGTAACGTCCAAAGAATTCAAACAACTTCAAAAGGAAAATCAGCGATTAAAGGAGGAACTTGAAATTTTAAAAGCTGCGGCGGTGTTACTGGGAAAGCATTAGGACGAATTAATTGCCTTGTCTTCATAGAAGATCAGTTATTGCGACACCGCTTATCAATTATTCTTTCGGCACTGAAATTACCGCGCAGCACCTATTACCATTGGAAAAGATATCAACCTAGTCAACACGAACGTGTTGATAATCAGCTCAAAGAAAAAATTAAATTGATTTGGGAAAATAATTATCGTGCCTATGGTTATCCACGAATAACGATGGTGCTTCGCAAGTCAGGCATCTGTGTTGGGTCAAAACGAATTTTACGATTAATGAGGGAAATGGAGATTCACTCTTTAATGAATCGGCGATTTAAAAAACCTGGCACTCATGTAGATCATTCACAACGCCCCAATTTAATCAAGCATCAGCCCAATGCAAGGATATGGCGTGCTGACATTACTTATTTGGAATTACGTCCAGGAACCTGGGTTTATCTCAGTTCTATTTACGAACCAAAGGTTCATCAAGTTCTTGCTTTCAAGATTGGTCGTCAGATGGAGGCGACGTTAGTTGTAGAAACGATTAATCAGGCGCTTGAATGTCATCAAAAGCCACAATATTTTCACTCTGACATGGGTTCACAGTACACCAGCAACGAAGTTGAAACTTTACTTGAACGGCATCAGATTAGCCACTCATACTCAAAACAAGGTTATCCTTATGATAATGGGCCAATTGAAGCTTTTCACTCATTGTTAAAGAGAGAGTTTGCCTTTCAAACAACTTTTTCCAATTTTGAGGACTTGGTAATCCGAACCTCAAATTACATCAGTTGGTTTAATTCCGACAGAATTAGAACGAGTGTTTAGAAAAATATGTGCCATTTATTGACATAGGAGCATTAGTAGATATTAAGGAGGGTTTACTTTGATTAAACACATAATTAAGAATAAGTTCTGGATAATAACCGGTGCTGAACTGATAACGATTGCGTTTATGTTCAGTATCGGTTTTTCAGTTATTGACATTCATGTACCAGCTTCGTTTCAGTTAGTTGCTCATCCTAGTTTCAGATTGCTCGTCATTGCTGATGGTGTCACCATGATTGTTCAATCAGTTTGGGATATTACTTGGTACTACATTCGTGAAGTGACACGTTTAGCTGCAGCAGGCGTCGTGGGCATGATGATGAGTGCATTTTTGTTGAGTGATCTGAATACACTTCACATTACATTGGTTCCGCTTGGTTTGATGTTTCTATTAGCTAGAATACTGATTGATTTGTTGACTGACAATACATTGTTTAAAGTACGGAGGTAGGTTAATGAGTCAAGCTACTTGGACAGCTTTATTGGGCTTTCTTTCCGCCTCAGTGGCTGGAGTGTTGGCCATTTGGAAAATGAATGTCGCTAAAACTGTCTCAGCTGATAAAGATTTTATTACGATGTATAACGAGTTGATGAAATCAAACAATAAGCTGATTGAACAAAATGCTGAACTAACAGCAGAATTGCAAAAAGCACATGCATCTATTGAAAAATTGACGCAACGCATTAAAGAATTGGAGGATAAGTTAGAAAATGAACATTAATCATATTAGTGAATGGGTGTTAGCTCTTTGGAGCACGGGAGTATTAACGGCAGTTGCACACGCAGCAAGCCGTTTTTTTGTTTCCCATACGAAAAATAAAAATTTGTTACTATTGAACGAGTGGGCAATGCAGGCGGTGCAATATGCAGAAACACATTTACAAGGATCAGCAGAAAAGAAACAATCTGCTTTGAATTTCTTAACTAACAAACTGAATGCTAATAAGCTAGGATTAAAATTTGATAGTAAGCAATTGGATGCAGTAATTGAATTGGCAGTTTCAACGTTACATGGAGGTAAGACTAATGACTAAATTTGAATTTAATGATGTGGCAAATTATCAACCCGATACATTGGCTTACTTCCAAGGATTGAAAGCTAAGGGCTCTGGTGCAGCAATTGTCAAAATTACACAGGGGACAGTCTACATTAACCCTAAAGCAACTAATCAAGTGAATCACGCTGATCAAGCAGGACTAAAAACTGCCGGTTATCATTACGCAATGTTTGGTGGCAATGTTGCAAATGCTCATGCTGAAGCTAAGTATTTCCTTACACAAGCAAAGGCACGACTAGCTAAGGGCTCAATCTTAGCATTAGATTATGAAGATGCTGCCACAACCGGTACCAATAAGAACGCCAATGCCAATGCAATTATTGCTTTTATGCAAGACGTTAAGAATGCTGGCTTTATTCCATGGTTCTACACTGGTAAGTACTTCATCAATGCACATGTTAACCATGCTGCCGTTAATAAAGCATTTCCTAATGTAACTTGGATAGCTGGTTATCCTGGCACGTCATATCCAGATTTTAACTACTTTCCATCTAGTAGACGGGGTGATTGCTTGGCAATACACTAACAATTGGAAGTCATTAGGACTGGACGGTTCAACATTGCTGCTTGATTGGTCAGAAAAAACTGTTCAGGCGCAAGCGACTACAAAACCAGGTACTAAGCCAACTGTGAATCAGCCCGATCAGGTCTTACATGTTGGTGAGCATTTCAAGGGTCGTCCTGCATATCGAGTAGATGCCATGAAATATGTCAATGGTATGTGGCAGGTTGTTAACTATGAACTTGCTGGCGGTAAGGATATCAATTGGATCACTAATGGACTAGGCGTTGCATCAGTCGATAAGGTCGACAAGAATGGTAAGAAAACTGCTGATCAAAAATTGGCAGTTGGCGATTATTTCCGACTACATTCTGATCGGATTGAAGTACTTGGTGTTGATAAGAACGGTATTGCATTTGGCACACGTTATGGCAACGTGTGGGAGGATGCAGGAACATTAACTGAAGTTAAGTAGTTAAACTGGTTAAAATTGACTGTTTTAAAATAAATGACCAACATTAATATTGGTCGCAGAATTAAGTCTTATTAGTCATGATGCAAGGTAGTTATTTATGTGGTGAAAATTTATGTTAAAATTAACTGTATATTATGTAATACCTATTCAGTTTCTTGTTTCCATTTAAATTTTTATTAAAATAATAAAACCTTTCTATCTGTAACGATTTATGTAACATACAAAATACAATTTAACAATTAGGAGATTACTATGTTTTTAGCCATTAAAGAAATGCTACATGAAAAGTTACGTTATAGCTTAATTATTGTACTAATATTTTTAGTTAGTTATCTGTTGATAATTCTTACTGGATTAGCTACTGGGCTATCTACGTTAAACAAATCTGCAGTTAATGAATGGCATGCGTCAAGCATTGTCTTAAATAGTGATTCTGAGGGTCGGTTACCCCAGTCGTTCCTTTCACAAGATAATATTAACAGGTTACCTAAAAATGGAACAAAAATTTCACAATATAGTATGCTTGTAAAGTCAAAAGGCGGGTTAAAAGAGAATGCTCAATTAATAGCGGTTGACCCACAATCATTCGTATATAAAAACCTTAAATCAACAAGTGGTAGTAAAAACATTAGCAAAAATTTTGGTTTAGTATCAGATAAACTAAAAGATGATGGATTTAAGATTGGAGATTACCTGACAGTTGCTAATTCCACAATGAAAATTAAAATTACAGGTTTTACTTCCAATGCAACTTTAAGTGCATTACCTGTTATTTATATTTCATCAGACACAATTCAACCCCTTAATAAGGGGGTAACAAATGCAGTGTTATTCAAAGATAAGTTAAAAAATTCAAAGATACCAAACGGTTTAAAACAATTAAATATCGAGACATTTATTAATAAATTGCCAGGTTATAGTGCACAACAACTTACCTTTAACTTTATGATTGGTTTCTTGTATATTATTATTTTGATTGTTATTTCTATTTTTTTATACATTCTCACTGTTCAAAAGTTACCCAACTTAGGAGTTTTGAAGGCACAGGGTGTTTCTACACAATATCTTATTTTGAGTACTTTATTTCAGTCACTTGTTATGTCAGTTGTGGGTGTTATCATAGCAATTACACTTGGTGAAATAACAGCTATGAGTCTTCCAAGTGAAGTGCCAATTGTCATTGATACGAACAATGTAGTTGTTACTGGATTAGGTATTGTTTTTATGTCGTTATTAGGTGCTCTAATACCTATCCGACAAATTGCAAAGATTGACCCTTACAAGATTATTGGAGGTTAACTTGATGTCAAAATTGATTTTTGATTCGGTAACAAAAGTTTTTGGAGAAGGAAGTAGCGAGTACGTAGCACTAGATAATATTAATTTCGAAGCAGAAAGTGGACAACTTATTCTGGTTGTGGGACCATCCGGTTCTGGGAAAACAACTTTTTTAACGATAGCTGGTGGACTACAAACTCCGACTGAAGGTAATGTAAAAATCAACAATACTAACATTACAAATTTATCGAAAAGACAACAAACCAATCTACGGCTTAAAAAAATAGGTTTTGTTTTACAATCTTATAACTTAGTGCCATTTTTAACTGTTGAAGAACAATTTAAATTCGTAGACAAAATAAATCAAAATAATCTTACAGAAAATAAAATGCATGAACTTCTTGAAGATTTAGAACTTTTACAGTTATTAAAAAAGTACCCTAATCAATTGTCTGGTGGTCAGAAACAACGTGTGGCAATTGCTAGAGCCTTATATACTGATCCTGAATATATTTTGGCAGATGAACCAACAGCTGCCTTAGACACAGAAAGATCTATGAAAGTGATCGAATTGTTGAAGAATTTAGCACACAAAAGAAATAAAATTATTATTGTTGTTACTCATGATTTAAGGTTAAAGGATATAGCGGACAGAGTTTATCAGATAATTGATGGGAAAATGACGATGCTTTAGATTTATTTCCGACTACATTCTGATCGGATTGAAGTACTTGGTGTTGATAAGAACGGAATTGCATTTGGCACACGTTATGGCAACGTGTCGGAGGATGCAGGAACATTAACTGAAGTTAAATAAAATCAAGCCCACTAGGTTATTCTGAAAGAATGACTTAGTGGGCTTTTTTTTATAAGAAGATATTAAATATCAGTATTTTTAGAAGAAATCAGATAAGCATTTTAAATAATTATAAGAACGGTTTGTTACAAAGTTGATATTGACGATTATGTCGTGTACGATATAATTATCAGAAAGGAGATCATATATGTCTAATAAAGATACACTGTATGATGAATTGTGTTTGTCTGTATATACTACAAATCGTTATTTTCATCATTTATATGGAGAGGTTCTAGGAGATTATGACTTGTCTTACTTGCAGTATATGTCATTGCTTATCGTCTATAAAAATAAATCTGCTAAGTTAATGGATGTCGGTAAAGCATTAGATCTATCAAGTAATACACTTACACCAGTAATTGATAGATTGGTTAGTAAAAAATGGCTTATCAAGGTACCTAGTGAAGTAGATCGACGTGTAAAATATTTAAAAATATCAGAATCAAAGCGTTTAGTTTTTGAACAAATATTATTGAATATTGCAATTATACGAGATGAATTGATTGCAACTAGTACCAAACCAGTATCTACAATTATTTCTGAAAATAAAGTTTTAAACGAGACATTACAGAAAATGATTTTAGCACGTAAATGGGAGAATCAATTAAATGGATAACTATGATGTAATATTTATTGGGAGTGGTCATGCAGCATGGCACGGAGCACAAACCTTATCAAGAGCTGGTAAAAGAGTTGCCTTGGTAGAAGAAAATAAAGTTGCTGGTACTTGTACCAACTTTGGATGTAACGCTAAAATCTTGCTAGATGGTCCAGCAGAATTAATCCATCATTTGCATCACTATCATGGAATAGGAATTGATGAAACACCAAATATTACTTGGCCAGAATTAATGGCATACAAACATAAGGTAATTGATCCGTTGTCCGAAGGCCTTGCACATATGCTTTCAGTAGATGGTATTGATATTATTTCAGGACATGCCAAATTTACGGATGTAAAAACATTGATGGTAAATGATATAACATACCAAGCAGATAAATTTGTTATTGCTACAGGACAAAAACCTGCAAAATTACCTATTCCTGGTAATGAATTATTACATGATAGTACTGATTTTTTGGAATTATCAGAAATGCCACATTCAATTGTGTTTATCGGTGCAGGGTATATTGCAATGGAATTTGCATCAATTGCTCGTGCTGCCGGTAGTGAGGTGACTATAGTTGAATATAGTGAGCATGCACTTTCTGGTTTTGATAGTGAATATTCGCAAGAAGTTGTGAGAGATATGATTAATAGGGGTATTAAATTTGACTTTAATCAACGTGTTTCTCAAGTAATTTCGACAGAAAATAATCAGTATATTCTTGAAACAGCTCAAGGAAAAAAGTACACGACTGAATACGTGATGGATACAACTGGACGTATACCTAATATTGAAAATCTTGGATTAGATGCTGCTAACGTTGAATATAATAATCATGGTGTCGTTGTTAACGACTATCTACAAACGTCTAATGTAAATATTTATGCTAGTGGCGACGTTATAGATAAATTAATACCACGCCTTACACCAACTGCAACGTTTGAATCAAACTACATTGCTAGAATTTTATTAGGTGATTCTAATCCTATAAAATATCCTGTTGTGCCATCGGTTGCGTTTACCCTGCCGCGATTAGCTCAAGTTGGTGTCACAGTTGGTATGGCAAAAAATGACCAACAATTAAAGATATACGAAATACCATATGGTAAACTTATGCGTTTTCAGACTTTGAATGATGAAAATGCCAAGATAAAAATTATTCTCAATAAAGACAAAAGATTAGTAGGTGCTTCGATAATTGGCGATTTCGCGCCAGAGATCATTAATGATCTTGTTCAGGTAATAAATCATCAATACACTTCTGAAGATATTCAAAATCAAATTTTTGCCTTTCCGACACATTCTGGTATCTTGTTGCCTATGATTGCCCAGTATTTAGCTTAGGAGAATAATAATGAAAGCAGCCATTATTAAAGAATATGGTGATGTAACTCAACTTGAGGTTACTGATATAGATAGGCCTATCCTAAAAGAGGATGAGGTGTTAGTAAAAAATTTTGCTAGTAGTATAAATCCGATTGATTATAAAGCTCGTCAAGGTTTACTTCAATCAATATTTAAATGGCAATTTCCAGTAGTATTAGGTTGGGACTTAGCTGGAAAAATTGTTGCTTTGGGAGATAAAGTACAAGGCTTTAAAATTGGAGATGAGGTATTTGCTCGGCCAGATATAGATCCTATTGGTACGAACGGATCTTATGCAGAATATACGGCTGTAAAAGAGGATAAACTAGCGTTGAAGCCTGAAAATATTAGTTTCGAAGAAGCAGCTGCAGTTCCTCTGGCAGGCTTAACAGCTTTACAAATGTTAAGACAACTCAATTTAGAAGCTGGTCAAAAAATACTTATCCAGGGTGGTGCAGGTGGCGTAGGTATCTTTGCAATCCAATTAGCAAAAATATTTGGCGCTTTTGTTGCTACTACTGCTAGTGAAAATAACACTGAATTTGTGAAGTCGTTAGGTGCGGATTTAGTAATAGACTATCATGAAAATACAATCACTGAAGTACTATCTGATTATGATGCTGTTTTAGACACGGTTAATGATATAGAGGGTGGTATTAGTATTCTTAAAACTGGTGGAAGTTTTGTAACGATTTCCGGTGCGTTGACTGAAGAACAAAAAGAGATGTCAGATAAGCATATAATGACTGGCTGGTTACAGCCAAATGGTGAAGACCTTAGTTTCTTAGGCAAACAAATTAGAAATAATAATTTGAAGATTGTGATTGATAGCACATATCCGCTTACAACTGAGGGAATACAATCTGCCCAAAAGCGTAGTGAAACACATCATGCTCGTGGAAAAGTTATTGTTAAGATAAAATGATGCACGTAATTTCTGTCACAGGAGAAAAAATTTATGATTGAAACTATTTTGATAGCTATTGTGAGCATTGAGGCAATAGGTATTATGATTTTAGAAATGTTTGGAGCGCCTAAACAACAAGCAAATGCATTTGAATTAGATGAATCTTTTGTTAAAATGCCTGAAGTTAAAACTTTATTAGCCAATCAAGGAATATATAATGGCCTTTTTGGTGCATTGATTATTGGTACACTCGTATTTTTAAAAGGGCCACAGCAAACAACAATGTTGGAATTAGAAATGTTGTTTGTGGTACTAGTAGCGATTTATGGTAGTCTAACAGCTGCTAAAAAAATACTCATCATACAAGGATTACCTGCTTTTTTAGCTTTTATGGTTTTAATCTTCTAATCCGAATTAGATAAAATTAAAGCTAGTGCAACTAGTATCATGAAATTCAGCACTAGTTATGAAACATGGCAAAGTGTAACAGTTACTAACTGAAGTTAAATAAAATCAAGCCCACTGAGCTATGCTAAATTGCATAACTTAGTGGGCTTTTTTTCATGTTTCGGATAAGATAGTATAATATTGTGTAGGACTAAAACAGATAAGGTTAAACTTAACACTACTATTACTAATAAAATAATAGTGATTGACAAAGTGATTGATTAAAATATAAATATTGATACAACGGGGTTTAAAAGAGATATGCCAGAGCTACCAGAAGTTGAAACTGTTCGCCGTGGATTGACCAATTTAGTTGCAGGTCGCACAGTTGAAAGTACAGAAGTTAGATGGGAAAAAATTGTTGGCGGTTTGACCGCAGAGGAGTTTGACCAAGCGTTATGCAACCAAACAATTCTAAAAATTGATCGTCGTGGGAAATATTTATTATTTAGATTTACTGGTGACATCACGATGGTCTCACATCTTAGAATGGAAGGATCATACTACACCGTACCTGCTGGGACAGAACCCGGTAAGCATGACTTAGTAACTTTCCATTTAGATCATGGTGTTGATTTATTTTACAGAGACACACGTAAGTTTGGTCGAATGAACGTTGTACCAAATGATCAGGTCATGACAGTTGCAGGGTTAGCAACAATCGGTCCTGAACCAACAGAGTCAGATTTGACGATAAATTATATGATTTCTGAATTTGGCAAGTCAAAAATGCACGTGAAGCCTTTTCTATTAAACCAAAATCATATTGCTGGACTGGGGAATATATACGTAGATGAGACTCTTTGGCAGTCAAAAATCCATCCCCTCACAGCAGCTAATCAATTAACAGTAGAAGAGTTAACAATTTTACGTAAGAACATCATTGCTGAACTAGCCAGAGCAACTGAACATCATGGAACGACTGTACACAGTTTTACAAATGTGTTTGGTAATGCTGGTGAATTCCAAAATGAATTACAGGTATATGGTCGTGTCGGCGAACCTTGCCTACGTTGTGGAACACCATTAATTAAAACTAAGGTTGCGCAACGAGGTACGACCTATTGCCCAGTTTGTCAGGTTGAAAGGACAAAATAATGTTTAAATTAGGTCTTACAGGTGGTATTGCTACCGGAAAAACAACGATTTCAAATTATTTAAAGTCAATCAATATTCCGGTATTAGATGCTGATGAGTATGCCAGAAAGGTTGTGGAACCAGGAACCCCTGGATTAGCTGAAATCACCAATACTTTTGGCGAGCAAATTTTACAGCCGGACGGTTCTTTAAATCGAAAACTTTTAGGACAAATTGTATTTAACGATTCGTCAGCACGTCAAACATTAAACGATATCACACATCCGCGTATTCAACAGATGATGGCGGATGAACTACATCGCCTAGCTGAACAACAAACACCTTTAGTTATTTTGGATATTCCGCTCTTGTTAGAAAATAATAATGTGGCTGGGGCAGATGCCGTCATGGTGGTGTCGATACCAGAATCATTACAATTAACGCGATTAATGCAACGGAATAATCTAACTGAAAAAGAGGCTCATGCCCGGATTTCAGCTCAGATGCCACTCGTTGAAAAGGAAAAATTAGCTGATTTTGTTATTGATAATTCAGGAACAATTTCAAATACGCAAAAGCAAGTGGAGAAGGTCATTCAGAAAATTAGACAGTCATTTTAGTCAGGGAGGCAGTGAATCATGGCAGATTTTTCTATACAGCAGCGCTATCGATTAATATATGATGAATCAATTGATATGACAGCTGTACGGTCATTAACTAAGGTTTACTTACCAATAATTGGTCGTGACGCATATACCCTTTATTTAGCATGGGGAACTGTTGGTGAAACAACAGAAGCCAAAAATAGACACGTTGATCTTTTAGATCAATTAGCAATGAGTCAACAATCATTTATGGTTGCTCGTAGTAAGTTAGAGGGGATGGGATTAGTTCGATCATATAAACAGACGACTAATTTTGGCACGCAATGGGTTTATCAGCTTTTTCCACCCATGGCAGTGCGGACTTTCCTATCTGATGCCTTGCTTTCTAGTCTCTTAGCGCATTATCTGGGTGATGAGTTGTTCAATGACTTAGTAACAGACGAATTACCAGAGTCACGTCAAATTTCTGGTGACAATGTATCAAAGACATTCTTTGACTTAGTAGGTCAGGAAAACTTTATTCATCGTAATCATGCACCTTTAACAATGGCTGATCATGATAAAAAATTGCCACATGATATTCGTGAGGCTGCGCAACCTTTGAATTTAGGACTAATGGCAGATATGTTGCAATCATATGGTATCAAGCAAAGAACGTTACGTGATAATGAAGTTGATTTAATGATTCAAAAAACATTATATGGGCTATCTGATCTTGAACTAGTTAGAGTTATCCAGGCAACAACATCACCAAATAAACAAATTGATTTAGTTGCTATCAAAAGGGCGTTAGAGGGTAACTTTAAACAATCACAGATTAGAGCAAAGACTGTTGAAACAAATCCTCAGCCAGGCACAGCGGAACAACCGCAAAGTAATGACGACGATCCGGCTACACGTTTGATTCACACTGCGCAAACTATGTCACCGCTACAATTCCTAAAGAATATGCGGCAAAAAGATAATGGGTTTGTAGCTGATAATGAGGTGAAGGCTATTTCAGATATTGCGAAAATGAACATTGTGACATCTGAGGTACTCAACATCGTATTATACGAATTAACGGTTATTGAGAAGAAAACAACGTTAAATAAAACGATTTTACAAACCCTTGTGAATGATTGGTCACAAAATCATGTCACTGATGCCCTTAGCGCGTTACAATATCTACAACGTCGATCGAAGAAGCAACAATCTCGACAGACAAAGCAATCACCTAAAAAGTGGTCGCGTCAAAATAATGCAAGTAAGCAAGAAACACGACCTGATTGGGAAAATCAACACGGTACTTCAATATCCAAAGCGGATGCTGCTTCAGCACGCGAAGCGCTAGCAGCAATGAGGGCTCGTCGTAAGCAAAATAATTCAGAGGAGAACTAAACGATGAGTGAAAAAGACTTTGAAAAGGAAACGTCAGACGCATCTCCAATGAATGTGGGGGATGCTTTACGTGACTTTATGGATCGAAAGCAATTAAATAGCCGCTATGAGGCTTTACAACATGAGGTTTTTAAGGACTCAGAAATTCGCCAATTTTTTAATGAATACAAGGAAAAACTATCACGTCAAATAATCTCGCGTGATTTTGCAGTCCTTTATGAATACTACTCACAACGAAATAATGCCAAAAACGGTAAACCCGTGGTACACAAAGGATATACACCTGCATTAACAGTTGCAGAAGGCCGAATTGTCATTATTTATGAGCCAGATGAAGAAACACTTTTAGCCCAACGCATGAGTATGCAGGCGCATCTAGTTAAATCAATCGGTATGCCAAAGTTAATTAAAAAGGCACGTCTAGATGATTTTTCTGATAATGATGAGGAACGTCTTGCAGCACTCACTGGTGTGCTAAATTTTATCAACAACTACACACAAGCACCGGATGATTATCATCGAGGCCTTTATATACATGGCTCATATGGTGTTGGTAAGACACACCTCATGGGTGCTATGGCAAATGAGTTAGCACTAGAGGGTATTCCGGTTACGCTTGTACATTTACCAAGCTTTGTTGTCGAAATTCGTGGGGCAATCGGTACGAACCAACAACCACAAGAGATGATCAATACGATTAAACAAGTGCCTATTCTTGTACTAGATGATATTGGAGCCGAATCGTTAACTGCTTGGGTTCGAGATGATATCTTAGGCGTTATTTTAGAGTATCGTATGCAGAATGAGCTAACGACTTTCTTTACTTCCAATTTCTCTATGCAACAACTTGAAAATGAGCATTTTACTGTCACAAAAGATGGGGCAGAACCGGTTAAAGCAGAACGGTTAATGCAACGAGTTAAGTTTCTATCAAAAGAAGTGCAAATGGCAGGAGAAAATCGACGGGAGTTTGATTAATGCAACAAAAGAACACAAGTCATATTATTCTGAAATTTCTCGTTGTGTTCATTTTAATGGTTGCCAGCTTCTTCCTCTTAAGGAACAATGCAAGTTGGTATCAAGAGCCCATCGGAGAAGTCACGAGTGTTAAGCAATTGTCGTCTCAAACACTACAAGACCAATATGGTAATAAAATTAAGCAGCATGATGAACGTGTGCGAGTCAAAATATTAAATACTGAGAAAAAGGACCAAAGTATCTCATTTAAAAATACTTATGACGATGCCATGGCCATTACACAACCATTACATCGCCATGATCAAGTATTCCTATCCAAGTCAGAAAACTCTTGGGGACTAAAAAACTTTAAGCGGGATACTTTTTGGATACCTATTTTAATTTTAGTGATTGGTGTGCTACTCATTACGACAGGAAAAGCTGGTATGATGATGACCATCTCACTTTTTGTAAATGTCGCTTTGTTCATCATCACGATATATCTAAACCTCATAACGAAGGATGCGAATATTTTTTGGCTATTTATCCTGTTTAGTCTTATTGCATCGGCAGTCACCCTGATGTTTGTTATGGGAGCCAAGAATCGCCTAACCTGGACTGTGCTATTGACTGTAATGACATCAACTACAGTCGCGATGTTAATCGGTGTGTTAGTATTTAATGTTACAAATGGAAAGGGGCTTCATTTTGAACTGATGTCCTTTATTACTCAGTTGCCACAGCCAATGTTCTTATCAATGACACTTGTTGGTGTTCTTGGTGCCGTCATGGATGAAGCAACAGACATGATTGCAACTTTATTCAGTGTCGAGCGTGAACATCCCAATATGGGACTAAAGGAATTACTAGTTACAGGACGTCATGTCGGTCAAGAGATTTTTGGTGCCTTAAGTAATACATTGTTCTTAATCTTTATCGCCGAGCAAATTCCGATGGCCGTTTTGTATCTTAGAAATGGTAATAACTGGGGATTCACTTATACGATGAATCTTTCGTTGGGGATGATTCAAACATTAATTAGTGCCATTGGTATTGTTCTAACAGTACCAGCCGGTATTTTTTGGGTCTGGATTCTTCATAAACGACAACAAAAAAAGGCAGGTATCCAATCATGAGTGTTTTGATGATGTTATCAGTTATTTTATTTGTCTTAATGTTAGCTATCGGTGGCATTAAGGGAATTGGTGTCTTTATTAGCTTGTGGATTAGTTTTGCAATTATGGTCGTGATGATCGTATTGATCAGTTTCCAGTTTAATGCTTTCTGGGTTCTGCTTATTGGCGGTGCCAGCTTATTGACAGTAACTGTTTTAAGTGCCAGTGCTGATGAACGAACGACTGCAATTGCCCTAATTGCCAGTCTTATCGTGATGTTCATCTTATTAGCTGTCATTTTACCCACTGAGCAAATCACAATTGCACAAGGCTTTTCAGAAGAAAACTCCGAGGATTTAGAAGGCTTGTCGCTAGCAATTAATATTGACTTTGGTACGTTAGGGATAGTTGCTGCGCTATTAGCTACTTTGGGTGCAATTGCCGAGGCATCGGTTGCCATTGCAACAGGTATTGGTGAATTACTAAATAGTAAGCCATCGCTTAAGAATAAAGAATTAATTAATGTCGGGCAGATACTTGGGAAGCAAATAATCGGTACTGCTGTTAATACCGTACTCTTTGGATTTTTAGCAGACTTTCTGAGTTTAGCGGTATTGTTTAGTAAATTGAAGTACAGTTTCGTTGAAGTTATCAACTCAAAATTATTTACGTCATCAATGTTGTCACTTTTGTATGCGTTACTAGGTGTCATCATTACGCTACCAATCACAATCGGTATCTTTTTGCTGTATCAAAAACACCAAAAAGTCGATTATAATAGGGAAGAGCTATGATTTATTAGAAAATCATGGTATGATTGGAGTAAATATGTCAGGATAATAAATGACATGATAGCCTGTAAGAAAGTAACCAGAGGTATAACGTATGAGTAGTGTGCTTGTGATTGAAGATGAAGAAAACTTGGCTCGTTTTGTTGAGCTAGAGCTACAACATGAGGGATATGATACCCATGTTGAAGATAATGGACGTAGTGGGTTAGACATCGCCTTAGCAAATGATTTTGATTTGATTTTGCTTGACTTAATGTTGCCAGAATTAAGTGGTTTAGAAGTTGCTCGTCGTTTACGTGAAGAAAAAAATACACCAATTATCATGATGACAGCGCGTGATTCTGTTATTGATCGCGTATCAGGATTAGATTATGGTGCAGACGATTATGTTGTTAAGCCATTTGCAATAGAAGAACTATTAGCACGTGTTCGTGCACTACTTCGTCGCATTGACATTGAAACCGAAGAACACAGCACACATCAAAGTGTTGTTCGTTATCGTGATTTAACAGTTGAAAAAGAAAACCGTATTGCTCGTCGAGGCAATGAAATCATTAACTTGACGAAACGTGAATATGAACTATTGTTGATCCTAATGGAAAACATTAATGTTGTTCAATCACGTGAAGAGTTACTTAAGAAGGTTTGGGGATATGATTCAGAAATCGAGACTAACGTTGTCGATGTTTATATCCGTTATCTTCGTAACAAAATTGATCAACCTGATTCAAGAGCATCATATATCCAAACAGTTCGTGGTACTGGATACGTTATGCGCCAGTAATTTGGAGGGACTTTAATGGATAGGCAATCATCCGTTATTAAAAAAACACCACAACGTAGAGGCCTTTCTTTAAAGTGGAAGTGGGCGCTCGGATCTGTTGCTGGTGTTTTTTTAATATTTATTATATTTACATGGTTTGTGATGCAGGCGTTCGCTACACAAATGATGGACACTGAAAAACAGCAAGTCTCGAGTTCGCTAAATGCTGTAACTAATCGACTAGAACACATTAATGAATCTCAGATGTTGCCTGCTGAAATTGATAAATTGTTACGTCCAGACAGTACTAATTTTGATCAGGTAGTCAACGATCCTGTCCTTCAGCAAATTGCTCGAAAAGATTATACAGTCCGTGTGTACAATGAAAATGGTGCCCAAATATACCCAGAAAAAGGGGCCAAAATAGCGTTTCATGAAACAAAGAAACGAGTTATTAAAACAGAGCGTGTTCAAGGTGTAAAGATGTTAGTCGGTCGTGAGGAATTGCGTGATGATAATCATCAGATTATCGGGCACGTTACTGTTGAAAATCATTTAACTGGCTACCATAAAACCTTTAACCGAGTCTATGCAATAATCGCCATTCTAATTGTATTAGGGCTATTTCTCATAGCATTATGGGGGTACTGGTTATCTGGTTTCTTCTTACGGCCAATTGACAATATCAAAAAGACCGTCGACACAATCAACCGTGACCCACAAGCTCAGGTACGTGTGGTAAATGAAGAACGTACACCTGACGAACTAACCGATCTATCAAATTTGTTAAATACGATGCTAGATCGCATGCAACGATTTATCTTACAGCAGCATCAATTCGTGGAAGATGTTTCTCATGAATTGCGAACACCTGTTGCCATTGTAAAAGGTCATATGGAGTTACTAAACCGTTGGGGAAAAGATGATCCAAAGGTATTAGATGAGTCAATCACTGCATCGTTGAAAGAGATTAGCAGAATGGAAGTTCTCGTATCTGAGATGTTAGACTTAACTCGTGCTGACCAAGTAGAATTAACTTTCCGCGATGGTGACACTGATGCACAAGAATTGATAAATGGTATTTATACTAACTTTAAGATGATTCATCCAGATTTCACATTTCTAATTGATGATGACTTAAAAGGCCCCACAATTGTTAACATGAATCGCGATCATCTTGAGCAAATATTGATTATTTTGTCGGATAATGCTGTGAAATATAGTCAGGAACGCAAAGAAATTCATTTTGCTGCATCTCGTTCAGGAAATGTTGTTGAGCTAGCTGTGCAGGACTTTGGTGAAGGAATCAACCCTGAAGATGCAAGCCATGTCTTTGACAGATTCTATCGTGTTGATAAAGCACGATCTCGTAAACAAGGTGGTAATGGTTTGGGGTTGAGTATTGCTCAAAAACTGGTTGAAGGCTATGGTGGTCATATTCAACTTGAATCAGCAATTGGACAAGGTTCAATTTTCAGAATTACGTTACCAATAAAGCAAAAAGATCAAAATTAAAGAAAAAAGTAGGGCAGGATAGTGACAGAAGCAAGATTTCTTATCTCTATTTAACCTACTTTTTTATTGTGAAGGATAACTAATATGATTATAAAACACGTCATTTTACACGTTTTAGATAAAAATAGCGGTAATTTGATTGCTTCTCAAAATGAATTGGATTTAAATCAACCCAATTTACATGAATACATTGAAAAGTTAATTGAAAAATTTGGAAATAGTGACTACAAAGTCGGTCAATTGACCGACAATGATGCAATTGGTTCGATTGTATCAGATAACGACCCACGTTCGTTTTCTGAAAAAGCAACATTCTTAGCTGAACAGTTGTTTGATATTATTTCTCCAAGCGAATCGATCCCTGCTGGTGATTTACTAGTTGTTGAATTTTCAGAAGGAGAAGATGACTTTTTCGGTATCTTGAAATTAAATTTCACGCCAAGATACACGCATGCTGTTGAATATCAGGATGATAAGTTAATCAATAATCTGGTATTAAATCAAGCGGTGTTACCGGCTGCTACTCAGACAGTCGATGAGGGTGTCATCATTAATTTAATGTCTGGTACTTATAGATTAATCGAGAAACGTTATTTGATTGACGGCCATCGTGTTAATTATTTTTCAGAAAAGTTTTTGCAACTTTCACCAGAAAATTCAACCAAAGATAATATCCAGGTGATTAAACAGGCTGTTAAATCAGTGGCTGGTAAGTTTGATCTACCTGAACATGAAGTCTTAGCGGATACACAAAACTCCATTTTTGATACTGTTCAAGATGATGGTGAAATTAATACTGCTGCGATTGCTGAATCGGTCTTTAACGGGAATACTTCAGCGCAGCAGGCATATCAAGAGATTATCGATAATAAACATTTGAACACAGATATTAGTGTGCCAAACACTGAGAAAATTGAAAAGAAATACCGCTTACAACGTTTTAAACTTGATTCAGGTATTGAAATATCTATTCCAATGGATATTTATCAAGACAAAAACAAAGTTGAATTTATTAACAAACCAGATGGTACGATGTCGCTAGTTATTAAAGACATTGAATCAGTTATTAATAAATTTAGCTCATAATTTTATCCTAAATTTTAGGACTAATTAAAGAATTACAACATATATTATGTTTCGTGATATAATTATTACTTGAAAAAATGAAATAGGTAGGATGACATACTCCATGAAAATTAAAGGTTTAACACCAATATTATTAATCGTGCTAGTCGTTTTGTTCGTTACGGGACACGCAGATTTCCTGAAGGGTCCTTTGGCTGACTTTATGAGCTGGTCAGAATCAACAATTGGGGGAGTAAATGCAGTTGGCTGGTCAATTATTATTTTGACTTTGGTAGTACGATTGATTTTGTTACCAATGATGGTACATCAACAACGTAATGCCACGATTCAGCAAGAAAAGATGCGTTTACTGCAACCACAACTAAAAAAGGTGCAAGATGCACAAAAAAATGCGCAAACGCAAGAAGAACAAATGTTAGCTTCACAAGCAATGATGACAATCTATCGTGAAAATAATGTCTCTTTGCTAGGTGGTATGAACTTTGCAACATTGATTATTCAATGGCCAGTATTTATGGGTCTATATGCAGCCATTAGAACTTCTAATGACATTGCTAATGCGTCATTCTTTGGTATTAGCCTTTCATCACATGCGCCTGTCCTAGCAATTGCTACGGCTATTGCATATGGTGTCCAAGCATATCTATCGATGATTGGTATTCCTGCAGAGCAAAAGAAACAGATGCAAATGATGATGTATGTTATGCCAATTATGATGTTGTTCATGACTTGGGTAACTAACGCTGGTATTGCGCTATACTTCTTTGCTGGTGCATTAGTTATGATTTTGCAAACATTGATTATCATTGTTTGGCGTCCAAAGCTAAAAGCACAAGTTGCTGAAACATTTGAAGTTAAAGATGTCGCTGATGATGCTTTAGCTGGCAAGATTAAGTCAAAGCCCACAGGAAAGTTTGCTGAAGCCATGCAAGCTGCTCAAGAGCAGCAACAACAGCAACAGCAACAACAGGGTGCTGATCGTAAGGATATTACTAAATCAGCGCAAGAGCGTCAGAGTAACTCAAAAGGCGGTCGTAACGCTGGTAAACAACAACGAAAATAACATAATAAAAAGACTTGATGGCATACATTCATCAAGTCTTTTTATTATGGTTGAATATTTGCATGTTGCGCAGTTGTCATTTCATTGGCGATTTCTACCATTTGATCAATCGATTCATGGGCACCAGTTGCAATCCAACGAATAGCTAATGCAAGCATACCAGATGCAGTAAAGTCAGAAACGTAATCAATTGAACGATTGAAAGAAACCTTACTTTGCAGTAATTCGGCATATAATCCGTGTAGAATATCACGTAATGGTGGGTAGAACTGTTCACGTAAACCAGCATTAAGCAAGACAGCGATAGCGATACCATTCGCTTTGACAAAGCCAAAAAATGCTCGTGAAATTTCATTAGTATCTAGGGGTAATGAAGCAGCCTCTGTTTCAAAATCTTGCGTTAATTGGACAACAATAGCTTTAATGACTGCTTCTTTTGTACCAAAGTGGCGATAGAAAGCCATCCGTGACACGCCTGCCTTACGGGTGATCTCGGTAACCGCAAGTTGGTCATAGGATTGACTTTGCAACAATGTCAGCGTTGCGTCAATGATTTGTTCGTCAGTTTTTTGACGAATGCTTTCTGTTAACATATTTTTCATATCTTAATTCTACGCCTTTGCATGTAAATTAGGTGACAGATTAGATAAATTGAAGATTCATTTTAAAGGTTTAAGAAAACCTTTGCAAACACTACCAAAACGTTAAATTTATAATTTCCGTTGATTTTTGTAATTTTGAAGTTCTGTTGAGAGAACATAGGGGACATTGACCAAATCATCTGCAGAACGTGCCCCAACAAGCGCATACAATTCAGTCAATTGCTGTTGCCAATGTGTAATTTCATTGACTAGACCAGCTGTACCATCTTGAAGAGTTGTGTGAAGAAAGTGTCCCGCAATTCCAACGGCTTTAGCACCTAATATCTGTGCTTTAAGTATATCTAATGGGTTTTGAATACCACCAGTTGCAAAAATAGTTGGTTTTTGTTTGAGAGACTGTGCTTCCAATAAACTTTCGGCCGTTGTTTGACCCCAATCATATAGGAAGTCATAGTTAAAATCTTTATCTCGGTACCGACGATTTTCAATAACAGCAAAATTTGTACCTGAGCGTCCGCCTAAGTTAACGTATTTTGCACCACAATTATACAATTTTTTAATAGTTGCCGCGTCCATACCAAAACCGACTTCTTTAATAATAACGGGCACTGAAACTGTTTGAATAATGTCAATGATGTTATCAAGCCATAAGAAGTTTTGATCACCCTCGGGCATAACAACTTCCTGCGCCACGTTAACATGGACTTCAAGGGCATTAGCACCAATCATCTCAACAACTTGTTGCGCTGACCGTGCTGTATGACCTGCACCAATATTGGCCATAATAAATCCATCGGGATTTACTTTACGGGCGATGGTGAAGGTTTCGATAGCATGAGGATCTTTTAAAGCCACGCTCTGAGAACCAACGGCCATTGCGATACCTGTTTCCTTAGCTGCCTCTGCCAGTTGTTCATTAATTCGACCGGTACGAGTACTACCACCAGTCATTGCTTCAATGTAAAAAGGGGTAGCAAAATTAAATTTTGCATCCCTAATCGTTGTTGAAACATCACTAATTTTTATCTCTGGTAAGCTTTGGTGAATCAGGCGAACTTGTTCTAATGATGACACCGGTTGCTGCCTGCGATATTCTGCTTCAGCCAATGCCAGATGTTCATCTTTACGATGTGCGTGCGCTGATTCCATAATACTTTATTCTCCTAATGATGCAATTTTTAATGGCAAAGGAATGATTCCTTCATCACGCCAATTTTGGCGAAGCTGGTCAGCTTTTTCAGCATCGTCTGTGACAGCGATAACATTATCGCCACCACCAGCTCCTGAAACCTTTGCTGGGATACCAACAAGTGTGGCTGTAAAAATAGCGTTTGATAAATTCTCCGTCAAATAGTTAATACCCACACGTTGCGTATAATCCATTAAGAACGTTAGATTATAAAAAATGTTGGCATCAATTAACGAATAATCTTTATTACTGATACCCAGGCTAATTTCCGCAATCACGTCTTTCGTATTTAACGCTAGCATTTCTTTAGCTTTCGCTTTTTCTTCCGAAGATACTTCATTAAGCAATTTCTGAGTATCGGCGGCTTCCCCAGTCCAGCCAACCAAAAGTTGCCATTCTGAAGGCCAAGTTAATTGTTTAACTTCTAAATATGGCCAAGATGTATTGACTATTGTCTGATAATCAGTATGCTGTTGTAGCAACTGCTTCACAAAATTATCATCAAACTTACGATAGGCGATTATCCCACCATAAGTTGCGACAGCTATATCTCCCATTGAACCCTTATCAAAGTGGGGGAGACTTAACATAATTATCGCACCAAGTTTAAATTGTTGTTCCTTAGTCATACTAATATCAAACAACTTATGAAACGCCTTAATAATCGACATGACGACAGCAGCTGAAGAACCTAATCCTAGTTTTTTGCCCTCAAAAGTAAGGTCACTTGTGAGAGTTACTTTAATACCAGATAAGTTCTTGACGTCATTCATATGGCATTTATACAGTACTTGAATTGTCCGTACAACCAATTCCCAGTCATCTGGACAAGACACTTGTTCCAATTGCTCTACTGAAACAGTAAATTTTCCTAAATGATCACTATTTAATTGAATTTCCTGAATATCAAGAGCTTCAACCGTGGCTGTAACGTACTTATCAACGGCAAAAACAATTGCACTTTGATTAGGTAGAGTAATTGCGTATTCACCAGCAAGGTATAATTTACCTGGCGCTTGAGCAGTTGCTATCATATTTTATCTCCTGAAGTAACTTTGATTCCCGGTCCGGGACTAGCAATAATAATCTGTGAACTTGTCACGACGTCGGTGAGTGCTTTCTTTATAATTGAGGTATCTTCAGGTCGAGAAATTAATTTTACATTAGGTCCTGCATCCATAGTTGCATAGACAGGTATGCCTTGGTTTCTTAATTCTTGAGCAATCATAATAACTTGCCAACTTTTATCAGTTAAGTAGTTGAAAGGGGGAACAGACGTCGCATTCATAGCATGCATCTGCAAAGCATTTGCTTCGGCAAGTTCACCCAATTTTACTAAATCATGTTGCTGAATTGCTGAAATCATGTCAGCTACCTGACTATTTGCCAGTTTTACCCATACCTTGTAAAAAGGAGCAGTATTTTTGGCATGTTGCATCCCTAAACGTGACCCAACTTTTTTAGGTTGATCGTTAATTATCACCGTCATTAATTGAATCGGCCAGTCGACTTTCTCAAATATTGGTGTTGCGAACGAGGTTCGATCATCACCAGGCACCCAATTTGCGAAACCACCAAATATTGATCTTGTTGCCGAACCAGAACCATGACGCGCTAATCTTGATAACTCTGTCACACTTAAATCTAATCCCGCAGCTTTACTAGCCGCACCCGCTAAAGCGGCAAAGGCAGAGGCAGATGATGCTAATCCGGCTGCGGTAGGGACATTATTAGTAGAAATAATATACGCTTTATCATTAAAGCCAGCCATATCTCGGACGATATTTAAAAATCGACTAACTTTTTGAGCTGCAGTACCAGAAATCGTTTCACCGTCAAGAACTAATTGATCACTTGCTAACGTTTTATCAAACCAGACAGTTGTATCTGTATAAAACTCATTTAGAGTTAATGAAATTGAAGTCGTTGTAGGTGTAATAATTGCTTCATCTACTTTGCCCCAATACTTTAATAATGCAATATTTGTATGCGCCCGAGCAGTGTAATGCATGATAAATGCTCCTCAAACTATTTGTTATTGGTATAATTTTGTGTCCAAACTTCTTGTGCACCAGCATCTTCTAACGCCTTAATTACGCGAGTGGTTTGCTCACCATTCGTCGTAAGCGCAATCATAGTGCCACCAACACCGCCACCAGTTAATTTGGCTCCGAGAGCACCTGCATGACGTGCCGCATTAATAAGTTCATCTAATTTTGGATGAGAAATACCTAGGGCAGATAAATGGCTTTGCGCTTCATTCATATAATTACCTATTTTAACTAAGTTATTTTCAGCAATTGCTGTTCGCGTACTTTTAGCGATTTCACCAATTTGATCAATATGGTGTTGTCCAGTTTCAGGGTCATTTGTCAAATTTTCACGAACAACTGAAATAGCTAATCCAGTTTGTCCTTGAATACCAGTATCAGCTAAAATTAGCGTACCATCTAGTGACATATCAATCTTTTCAGGTTGTTGCCCTTTAATAAACCAAACCGCTTCATCATGTGCTGCTGTAGCAGTATCTAAGCCAGAAGGTGATCCATGTGTAATAGACTCTTCAATACTTGCCCAACGTTGCAAATCTTGCTTGGGTAATGGCTCATCAAAAAAATTAAAAAATGCTCGAACAATGGCAATTGCCGTTGCCGCTGATGAGCCCATTCCACGTTCTTGAGGAATATTTGAAGTAATTGTCATTGTAAAGGGCATTTCATCTGCTCTAAAATGCTTCAATAACCGATTAATAAGTTGGCGAATACCTTCGTAGACTTCGGCCATTGCTACTAATGGTCCCTGATAGGCCTTTGACAATACAACTTGTCCGGCTTCACGTGATTCGATTTTCACAGTCATTGCCAAATCCGTTAAAGGAAGTGCAATAGCTGGCTGGCCGTAAACGACCGCATGTTCGCCAAGTAAAATAACTTTGGCATGGCTTACGCCAATTCCTGGTTTTTTCACTTTGAAATTACCAATCCATTCTATTCTTTATTTTAGCTTTCTTAATCATACCAAATTAAGTGATTAATTACACCCTAGATATTACGATTCCAAACTTAAAAATTATTATAATCGTTAGTTTTAAAATATTCTTAACAGTTAATCTTTGATATGTTTTATATGTTTAGAAAATCACATAGTGACAGTCTATCTAAATTTCATTAGATTAATATGCTATAATCTACATAAGATTACTAAGAGAAAGTCGTGGTACGTCTCGATGCTAAATAAGGACATCTATGCGGTTGTCGATCTAGAAACAACCCGTACAACGAGCGAATCAGGTCGCATTATTCAAATTGCGATAGCGTTCGTACAAAACAACAAAATAATTAATCAATTTTCAACACTAATAAATCCTCATGAGTCTATTCCTCGTAATGTTGTCCAACTAACAGGTATTGATTCAGAAATGGTAATGGGAGCGCCTGCATTTGAAGATGTTGCTGAATCAATTCATACGATGTTATCTGGTACTATTTTTGTTGCCCATAATGTCAATTTTGATTTACCATTTTTGAACGCAGAATTTCAGCGGGTTGGTATGCCCGCTTTAGACGTTATAGCCATCGATACTGTCACGCTGAGCCAAATTGTTTGGCCAACTGCACCGGGATTTCGATTGGTTGACCTGACGTCCTACTTATCATTAACACATGGACGGCCACATCAAGCAGATAGTGACGCTTTAGCTACAGGTACGCTACTGGTTGAAATTTTTACGCGCCTCGAAAAATTACCAATGGTCACGCTACAGTCACTGGCCGATTTACCGTTAGTATTACCTCAGAACACAAAAATTGTGTTCGAAAAGGCACTTTTCAAAGCAAAGACGTTGCGGGAGCCACTACCAAAACAATTACAAGTCATTGATGGTTTAGCAATTCGACGTTTTAGCAATCCAGAGCCACTGGTAAGTAAGTCCAATATGGCTTATCCGGCAAAACGAGCAGCTAAGCAACAATTATATGGTAAAAAGTTAGTCTATCGAGAACAACAAGCAAAATTAATGAATGCTATTAATAAGCATTATACTAGCGATTCATTATCAGAAAATCCTGGTGAATCAGCCTTTATAGCTGAAGCACCAACCGGTATGGGGAAGACGATAGGCTTCTTACTACCATTTGCTTATCTTGCTAATCAAACCCAAAAGAAAGTAATTGTTACAGAGCCAACTATCACACTCCAAACGCAAGTGACGGAAACCGTCAATTCAACACTGCATGATATTCTACCGTTTGAAGTCCGTGCTGTTAGCCTCAAAGGACGTCGACAATATTTGAATTTACAGAGTTTTAAACGTTCACTACAAATTGATGAAGGAACAACCTCATTACAATTTATCAAAGCCCAAATTTTGGTTTGGTTAACAGAAACAGTTAGAGGAGATTTCGATGAATTGCATTTAATGAATGCGCAAGATAAATTTATTGCAAAGTTATCTCAGAATGCCAACAATCCGACAGGTTCACCGTTCTATGGTTATGAATTTTTTGAGCGACAGTATGTGCTTGCAGAAAATGCACAATTTTTAATTGTTAATCACAATTATTTAGCAGAGTATGCCAACGAATTAGGTACTTCGCAAAACAAGCCTTATCTCGTTATTGATGAAGCACAAAATTTGCCAGGCGCTGTTTTAAATCAAAGTCGTCATCAATTACCAATCCAGACTTGGCTTGCCCGCGTGCAAACTGCTATTAATTTAATCCTGCAAGATGCCAAACCTGCTATTGGCGACATTTTGCGACACATAATTGGTGGTGAACAGCTAAAAAACCGTCTACTACGTTCTTTAGAAACACTGTCAGCTGAAATACCACAAATACAAGTCTCTCTATACCGTCGCTTTTTACTAAACAAAAAAGCACCTGCAACACAAAGCAGTTATGAAATAGCCTTGTCGAACAATGATTTTGCACAATTTTGGGTCGATCAGGCTAATCATGTTAAAAGTATCCACAAAGCTGTTTTTAATCTTGAAGACTCATTGCAATCATTGTTGACCCAATTCAGTGACGCAAAAGGGGTGTTCTCATTAGGAGAGCGGCAACAACTAGCTGATTTTCGACGGTTGTTAGATAACATTAGTCAGTATGAAAAACAACTAACCACCTTCCAGCAGGATTTAGTCGATTTTCCAGATGCAAGCATTTTTTGGATAACAGAAACGCAAAGTCACGATAGCAGTAACCTAAAATTGAGTGGGGGATTGTTACACACGTTGAATTATTTCGAAGAACAAGTTTATCCACATTTTATGTCACCCACAATTATTGGGGCAACGTTATTCACATCAACAAAATCTGGATATTTATATGATCGTTTAAATTTGGATAAAGAAACGGCCACAGTACGTCATTATCCTGATATTTTTGATTTTAAAAATCAAGCTGATTTAATTATGGTGAAAAACGCACCCTTGCCAACCAGTAAAGATTTTTCAAATTATCTAGCAAGGCAATTAGTAGATATCACAACCTCTGTCAATCAAAACACACTTGTTTTGTTTAATTCGTTAGACACTATCCAGCAAGTCTATACTCAAATACAATCAAATCAAAAATTTCAACGTAGTTCACTAACGTTATTAGCTCAAGGAATTACGGGTACCCGTGATAAAATAAAAAAGCGAATGCAGTCTGAAGACGGACTTGTCGTACTGGGTGCTGCAAGTTTTTGGGAGGGTATCGATTTACCTGGTGATCAGCTGCGACTGCTCGTTATTGCTCGGCTACCATTTGATCGTCCCAATACAGTATTACAAAAAGCAGAAGAGGCAGTCATAAGTTCAGAAGGTAAACATCCGTTCTACCAAAGCACTTTACCTAAAGCAGTTTTGAGATTACGCCAAGGCATCGGTAGGTTAATTCGAACACCTACGGACTACGGTGCGGTCATTATATATGATGCACGTATTTTGACTAAATCATATGGAAAGACATTACGAAAAATGTTGCCATCAAACTTGCCACAAAAAGAATTAAAAGATTCTGAAATAGTACAAGAACTAAAAGATTTCTTTGATACACATCATAAATATCTTTAATAAGACGGCGAATTTTGGTAAAGTAGTAAGTGGTTTATTTTTACAGTGGGCAGAAACTATTCACAGCAAAGGAGCTTAGTAATATGGAGATGCGCTCAACGGTACACGGACGCCGTGGTAAGCGGCTTCGACGCTGGTTACTTGGTATTCTGATATTTTTAGTCATTATTTTGATTGGTGTATCAGTATTAGGTGAAGCACAGAAACCTGTTGATACAGCAAAAGACCGTGTCACAAAAATTGCAAAGCAATCAGGCAAGTTGACTACAGTATCAAAATTTTATCGTATCTCTAGACAGAAAGTTTACTACAGTGCTGTTGGAGAAAATAAAAAGAATCAGAAAATCGGTGTTATTGTTCAAGGAAAATCGGATAAACTAACAACTATTAACATGACGGATGGTTTATCTGAAAAACAAGTTAGAAACTTACTAAACAAGCAATTGCATCCGAAAAAGATAACAAGCATTGGCTTAGCACTTTATAAAAAAGTGCCAGTTTGGCAATTAACTTTTGTTGATAAGGACGATAATTTAAACTTCATTACTTATCAGTTCTCAGATGGTAAACAAGTTCAGTCAATTCGTCATTTATAAAAATAAATAATAAGGGAGCTCAAAACGATGGAGACAATTCGCATTGAAGACGCGAAAAATTATGTTGGCCAAGAGGTACGTCTAGGTGCCTGGTTAAGAAACAAACGTGGATCAGGTAAAATGCAATTTTTGCAATTACGTGACGGAACGGCTTTTTTTCAAGGAGTTGTTGTTAAATCTGTAGTTGGGGAGGAGATTTTTGCTAAGGCAAAAGCACTTTCACAGGAAACGAGCATGTACTTGATCGGAACAATCGTTGCCGATGAACGCTCACCATTTGGATACGAGTTACAGGTTAAGGATCTTACAGTCGTTGGCGCTTCAGAAAATTATCCAATCACACCTAAGGAACATGGAACAGATTTCTTGATGGATCATCGTCATCTTTATCTGCGTCATATCCAACCATTTGCAGTACTGCGCATTCGAAATACATTGATTGCCGCAACTTATGAGTTCTTTAATAAAGAAGGATTCATTAAAATCGACTCACCACTTTTGACTGGCTCAGCTCCTGAGGGAACAACCGAACTGTTCCATACTGAGTATTTTGATGAAGATGCTTATCTATCTCAAACAGGTCAGTTGTATGCAGAGGCTGGTGCGATGGCTTTCGGTCGTGTATTTACCTTCGGTCCAACGTTTAGAGCTGAAAAATCTAAAACACGTCGCCATTTAACTGAATTCTGGATGATTGAACCAGAAATGGCTTGGATGGACCAAGAAGATTCACTTAAGATACAAGAGCGTTATATTTCATACCTAATCCAATCAGTGTTGGATCGGAATGAGTATGAATTGGACCTACTTGGTCGTGATAAAGACTTACTAAAGTCATATACACAATTACCATATCCACGTGTATCTTACGATGATGCCGTTGAACTATTGCAAGAAAATGCCTTCGATGTAAAATGGGGTGTTGATTTTGGTTCTCCTGAGGAAACTTTCTTAGCTAATCATTTTGCTAAGCCTGTCTTTATCACGAACTTCCCTAAGGAAATCAAGGCATTCTACATGAAGCGACACCCTGATCGTGATGACGTTGTTATTTCAGCTGATTTACTAGCACCAGAGGGCTACGGTGAAATCATTGGTGGGTCAGAGCGTGATACTGACTTTGATTACCTGGAGAAGCGAGTTAAAGAACAAGGACTCGATGTTGAAGAATATTCTTGGTATCTAGACTTACGAAAGTATGGTTCTGTACCACATTCAGGATTCGGTCTAGGTCTCGAACGTGCAGTCACTTGGATTACTGGTGAAGAGCATATTCGTGAAGCAATTCCGTTCCCACGTACTATGAACCGTCTATGGCCATAAACTAAATATAAATACTGTTAGACCGCTATGAATGTTGTTAAATCAATGTTTGTGGCGGTTTTTGTTTGTTCTGATATTTTAATACACTATGAAACTCAGTATTCATTGTGACTTTTGACTATGTTATGCTTATAATTGATATTTATGAAAAGGTGGCCGACAAAAATGACAGTTGATCAAGATAACGTATTAGCATTTTTAAATAATGGTCATACGACATTAGATAATTTTCTACTCTTACATTACCGAGAAATCGGTATGAACAATGAAGAATTGCTTGTATATATCCAAACTAAGGTGGGTATCGATCAAGGTAATCGCGAACCTAGTACTGAATTGATTAGCCAAGCGATTGGTTGGCCAGCTAAAAAGGTTTTTTCATATTTAGATTCGATGCGTAAAAAGGGGTTAGTGAACTTCAAGAGTCGTCATGCCAGTGATGGAAAAGTGACTACTGAATTAGACTTTAATCCGTTATATATTGCCTTATTAAATATAAAATCAGGTGGTAATAGTGCTAATGAACGTGTTGCTAATCAAGGTATGCCTAATTTGGAGAAGGAACAAACAGAACGGGCAGATATTTATAATTTGATTGAACAAGAATTTGGACGGCCTTTAAGTCAAATTGAAATGGAAACTATCAAACAATGGTTTGACATTGACCATTTTGATCCAAAATTTATTAAAGCTGCTGTTCAAGAAGCCGTTTTGAATGCAGCACTCAACTTAAGATATATTGAAACCATTCTTGTTTCGTGGCAAAAAAAGAATTATCACTCTCTCAATGATATTAAAAATGAGAGGCAACAACACCGACAGTACAAACAATTACAAGATGATGAAGTTGTTGATATCCCGACAAATGTTGACATTTTAAATGTTGATTGGAATAAATTTAAATAAAAAATTGTTCATAAACACAAATATTGAACTGGTCCCGTAAGTTAGCGTAATTTCCTAAACTTACGGGACTTTTTATTTGGTTACAAAATAAAAACTGGTCGGAAATATTTCAGTTTAATACTGAAACTTTTCCGACCAGTTAAGTCTTTCAAACTTTACGTCAGTCTATTAACGTAAGTTCATATTTTTAAATTATTCTTATTGCGCGTTATCTCCGCCACCATTGTCTGTGGATGGTTGGCTTGATTCACTTGACTCACTTGGTTCTTCAGAAGTACTACTGCTTTCTGGCTCTTCAGAAGAAGAAGTTTGATCATCAGAAGACTCCGTTGTTTCTGATTCCTCTGATTCTTCTGAACTACTACTTGGTTCTTCGGAACTAGGTGTTGATTCCTCTGAACTACTGCTTGGTTGCGCACTAGATGAACTTCTTGATGGTGTAGACCTTGATGAGGACTTTCTAACCGCTTGGTTAATTGTCTTTTCCGAAGAAGTATCTGCACCAACAACTGAATACTCTTTGACACCATTAACGGTTGAACTCTTTACCGTATCTGGCATGTCCCAATCAGAACCATCTGCACCAGCACCAGACATAATGTAATCCATTAATGCCTTGTATACACGAAGAGGGGTAAACTGTTGCTCACCAGATGCTAATGAATGTCCTTCTTCATTAGGTTCATCGTAACCTGTCCAAACGGAAATTGCAGCCGTCTTGGTAAAACCAGTAAACCAAGCGTCTGAAGCAGATTTGTCTGGCATGTTCAATGAATCATCATAGGCTGTAACACCAGTTTTACCAGCTTGCGCATAATCAGACGTGTTAATAATCTTAGCATATGAATCCGTAATTACTGACTTCATCATGTTCGTCAACATAAATGCAGTTGATGATTTCATCGCTGTACTGCCTGAATTTTTAAACTCTTTTACAGCACCACTCTGATCAGTAATCTTTGAGATATATTGTGGCTTATAATACTCACCACCATTACCAAAAGCAGAAAAGGCGGCAGCTTCTTGCTCACTTGATACATCAATACCAATAGCACTTGAAGCAACTAATTTATCACTATTAATCGGAATTCCTAGTTTCTTTAGAAATGCAGAAGAATTGTCATAGCCAACTTCTTGCAATGTCTTGATAGCTGGTATGTTTCGTGATTGGGCAAGTGCCTTACGCATGGTTATCTTACCAAGATAAGAACGATCAGCATCGTAGACTGGTGTATTGGTACCAGGATACGTATATGCTGAGTCATCAACAGAATGGTTAGTTGACCAACTCAAGTTTTCGACTGCTGGTCCGTAATCAACCAATGGCTTAGCTGTTGATCCCGATGAACGATTTGTATTCGTTGCACGGTTTGAACCCTGGAGACCATTTTGCTTACGACCACCAATTTGCGCCATCACTTGGCCATTGTTTGGATTGGTTACAGTCAAGCCTACTTGCATCAAATCGTCTTTCCATGCCACATAATCATCTGTATTAGCAACATCGTATGCCCGTTGTTGCACATCAGAATCTAGATTAGTTTGTACGACTAAGCCATCTTTATTTAAGTCGTAACCTAAGCTACTCAACTTGTTTCGTACAGATGTAATATACGCATCATCAACCTTGGCATCTTCACTTTCTGAATCAACTGTATCATGATCAGAAGTCAAACCGGTTTTAATCGATGTCTGACTATATTTTGTGGCATCTGACTGAGAAATGACATCATTATTTGCCATAGCTTTTAGTACATCGTTACGACGAGAAGTGGCACCCTTAGGATTAGAGTAGGGGTCATAACCGGATGGTGACTGAGGTAGTCCCGCAAGTAATGCCATCTGTGGTACTGTCAATTCAGAAATATCCTTATTAAAGTAATATTCCGCAGCGGTTTTCATGCCGTATACACCGTTACCCATATATACCTTATTCATATAGAGGGTTAGTATCTGATTTTTCGAATATTGTTTCTCTAATTTAGTAGCCAACCAAGCTTCTTGTGCTTTACGCTTAAACGTTTGATCACTAGAATTAGTTGAAAATACCGTCAATTTAATTAATTGTTGCGTTAACGTTGATCCACCTTGGAGACCTAAGGAAGAACCTGTCACGTTAGCAAAGGCAGCACCCAAAATACGACGAGGGTCTACACCATGATGCTTGTAAAAACGACGGTCCTCAATTGAAACAACTGCCATACGCATCTTCTTTGGAATTTCATTTTGCTTTGCCGTTTCTCGTTTTGATCCTGTTGAATAGAAGACATCACCATCTTTATCTAAGAATTTCGTTTGTGATGTACCAACTAGCGCAGAATTAGTAACTTTAGGAGCCGAAGAAGCATAATATGCAAATAGTCCGGCACCCACAAAGCCACCAACTACAATTAAAATAACTATCGTCCAAAATGTATACTTTAAAATACGCTTCCATTTGGAACCAGACTTTTTAGGATTTGGCTGAGATGGCCGTTTATTATTTTTCGTGCTGTTACGTCCCCGTTCAACACGTGACATCTCTTCTGTCATACTAAGTTATCTCCTTTTTGTTCACGTCGTGCAAGAAGTTTATCCACTGCCGCTAAATAAGGGGTAGTCGGGCTGATTCTTTGCTCAATCAACTCACCTGATTTAACAATCGTTTCATATGGAATAGACTTTCTACCAGTAGCCTGATTATCCCAGTATTGGAAAATAAGGTCTGCCCACACAACGTAAGTTTCTTTTAAAACTGAAAATCTAATTATCATAAATGCTAATCCATGTTGTGCAGCAATGGCTTTCAAATGTTTGACTTGATGGTCATGGATATTATTTAAAGGAAACGAACGTTTATGACTTGTTTCCTTAGCATCAAAATCAATATAATATCCTTTGTAGATGCCATTGTAATCTGTTGTTGAAGCTTGACTAAAATATGCTTCTGTAATTTTAGCTGCAGAACGAGCCGGATAATTCACATTAACAATTCGAATAGGCGTTGGTTTCTTATGGATGACCGCTTGTCCAGTTGTTAAGTAGTAGCTATTCGCAGCATTTATATCAGCCTCTAATGACATTCCTCGCTTACTTTGCGAAACACCTTGGCTTACTCTTGGTTGTTTGAAAGATTTGCCGTTAAAGGAATGTCCATTGGGATAATTAAAAGCCATGACATACTCCTATAATTAAACTTTATCTTTGTCATTATAACAAAAGTCGCGCAATAGTAACAGTTCTCGTAAACTGACTAAAAATATAAAATAGGGAAAGAGGTATACAATTTAATGGATCGTATTTGGATAACTGGTTTTCGAAATTATGAATTGGGTATTTTTAACAATAAGGATCCAAAATTAACCATTATAAATTTTGCAATAAACAAACTTTTGACAAATGCCATTTATGACGATTGTAATTGGCTTATTACTGGTGGTCAGCTTGGTATTGAGCAGTGGGCAATTGAAGAAGCGCTAAATTTAAAACAAACAACATTTCCAGACTTTCAAATTGCTTTAATGACACCATTTGTCGATTTTGGAAAAAACTGGAAAACAGATAAGCAAGAAAAATTAACTAAATTAAAGCAATCTGTTGATTTTAGTAGTTCTGTATTTAACACCCCTTATGAAGGACCAAAACAACTAAAAGCTTACCAGCAATTTATGCTAGATCATACAGACAGAGCAATTATTTTCTATGACCGAGAGGCTGAGAATGCGCGAGCTCGTTTTGACTACCAAGCAATGAAAAACTATGCTTCAGAACACAACTATCCAGTTATGTTAATTGATTTAGATCGCTTACAAGATTATGCCGACGAATATCAAATGAGAAATTCTGATTATTTGGAATAAGAAATATTATTTTTTGCATAACTAACTTTGTCATCTATAGAGAAAGCTGGTAAACTAAAGTAAGAAGAAAACTAAGGAGTGCAAGTGATGGAAAACGTGCAACATACTCGTGAAGAAATTCTAAACAAGGATTTTAAGAAAACACGTATTGGTACCGGTTACGATATAACGGATGTAGATGCTTATTTAGATGAGATTATCTCTGACTATCAAGCTTTTCAAACTAATATTAGTGAATTAAATAATCAAAACCAAAAACTAAAGGATCAAGTTGCTGAATTAACAAAGCAAGTTTCAGCAGCTCCAACGACATCGTCAACGCCAAAAGCTTCGCCAGCTCCTGCTGTTAATACAAATATGGACATTTTAAAGCGTCTTTCGAATTTGGAACGCCGCGTATTTGGTGCTTCATCTGAACAATTTAAGAAGAATAAAGAAGCAGATAATGATAAGGCAGAAGAAGTGGAAGATGTAATTGTTAAAGAAAATAGTACACAATCTGCTGAATAAGTGTATAATGGTTATTCGTGATGTGTTAGTGGGTGATTGCGTGTGGCTTATGCTGCATGAGGAAAGTCCATGCTCGCACTAACTGTGATGTTAGTAGTGTTCGCGCTAGCTGAAAAAATAAGGCTAGGCATTCAATGATTTGAATGATGGCCAGCCAAAGATCTAAGGATTTTATCTATGATTTAGTAAGCTGCTAAGGTGCCACAGTGACGAACCATCAAAGAAATGCGATGGATGGAACGCGGTAAACCCCACGAGCGGGCAACCCAAACTTTGGTAGGGGCGCTTGACCTAGCGAAAAGAAGTGATGGTCGGGGAAACAGAAATGTTTGAGATAGATGATTACCACCAAATAAAGATTGCCAATTTTTATTTGGAACAAAACATGGCTTATAGCTAATACATCAGGCAGCCGGCGTCCTTGTGGCGTCGGTTTTCTTTTTGCCCAAATTTTTAATCTCATTTATAATGAAAAGTATCAACTTGAAAAGAGAACTGAATATGAAAAACTTTAAATTAATGGCAACAATGGGTGCTGGTATGGAATCACTAGTAGCCCGTGAGCTGAAAGAAATGGGCTATGCTACCGAAACAGAAAATGGACGTGTTTTCTTTGATGGCACAGTTGAAGATATTTATCGCACAAACTTATGGCTACGTGTGGCTGATCGTATTAAAATAGTTGTGCAAGAATTTGATGCCAAAACTTTTGACCAATTATTCGAAAAAACAAAAGCTTTCCCATGGGAAGATTTATTACCTTATGATGCCAATTTCCCAGTAAATGGTCGTTCAAAGCACTCTATCCTACACTCTGTACCAACTGTGCAAGCAATTACTAAAAAAGCAATTGTTAAGCGCTTGTCTGAAGCTTATCATGCTCACAGTTATCTGCCAGAAACTGGTCAACGCTATGTTTTGGAAACGGCAATCGACAAAAATCATGTCATGATTACCCTAGATACGACTGGTGACTCATTGTTTAAGCGTGGTTATCGTACCGAAAAGGGTGGGGCCCCATTAAAAGAAACCATGGCGGCCGCATTAGTCAAATTAGCCCATTGGTTCACCGATAACCCATTTGTTGATCCAACAGCTGGATCAGGGACGATTGCCATTGAAGCTGCTTTGATAGGTCGTAATATCGCTCCTGGTTTAAACCGTGAGTTTGATATTACTGATTGGGACTGGTTTGATAAAAATATTGGTCAGACGCTAAAGGCACAAGCACGCAGTATGATTAATTTTGATGAGCCCTTAGATATAACCGGTTATGATATCGACGAAAATATGATTGAGATTGCACAAGCTAACGCTGAAGCCGCTGGCGTCGGTGAGGATGTAACATTCAAGCAATTAGCCGCAGCAGATTGGTCAACTGACAAAATCAATGGTGTCTTAGTTGCTAATCCACCTTATGGGGAACGACTTGGTGATGAAGATGCTGCCCGTCAACTTTATAGCCAAATGGGCTATATTTATAACAAGATGCCAACATGGTCTAAATATATTTTGACATCAGACGAAGAATTTGAAACTGCCTTTGGTAAAAAAGCAACTAAAAAGCGTAAGTTGTACAACGGTGCTTTAAAAGTTGATTTATACCAATATTGGGGTAAAAAAATTCGTAATTAATCAAGCGATATTTGCAATTCGAGAGGAGACAGACTATGAATCCGTTACTTGCGGGTATGAATGATAAGCAAGCTGAAGCTGTTAAAACAACAGAAGGGCCATTGTTAATTATGGCTGGTGCGGGTTCTGGAAAAACACGTGTGTTAACCCATCGCGTAGCTCATCTGATACAGGATTTAGATGTTTTGCCATGGCGTATTTTAGCGATTACATTTACCAATAAAGCTGCCCGTGAAATGAAGGAACGTATTGGGCAACTGGTTGATGAAAACGACGCTAATGCTGTTTGGGTGTCAACTTTTCACGCCTTGGCAGTTCGTATCTTGCGCCGAGACATTGATAAATTAGGATATAAAAAAGACTTTTCTATTATTGATGCTAGTGCCCAGCGTACTTTAATAAAGCGCATTCTAAAGGACCTTAACGTAGATATTGAAAAATACACGCCACGTTCAGTTCTGGGTGCTATTTCTAATGCTAAAAATGTCATGGAAACACCTGAAGAGTATGCTAAAAAAGCATCTGGTCCATTTGAAGAAATTGTTGGCAAAACATACAAAGAATATCAACATCGTTTAGCTTTAGCCCAGTCATTAGACTTTGATGATTTGATTATGCTAACAATTGAGTTACTACACAAAGACCAAGAGGTACTTAGCTACTATCAAGAAAAATTTCTTTATGTGCATGTTGATGAGTACCAGGATACTAACGATGCGCAGTATGAATTAGTGACGCTACTTGCCGCTAAGCACCGTAATTTGGCAGTTGTTGGTGATTCTGATCAATCAATTTATGGCTGGCGTGGTGCGAACATGCAAATCATTTTGAATTTCAGCAAAGAATATCCTGACGCCAAAACAGTCATGCTAGAACAAAATTATCGATCAACGCAAACAATTCTGGATGCTGCTAATGCTGTGATTCGTCATAATAATGAACGAATTGCCAAAAAGCTTTGGACAGATAATGGTGAGGGTGAAAAAATCACCTATTATCGTGGTCAATCCGATCGATCAGAAGCACTATTTGTTATCAAAGAAATTCGTGATGCGGTTAATGCGCAAAAATATGACTACAAAGATTTTGCCATTCTATATCGAACTAATGCGCAATCACGTGGTGTCGAAGAGGCACTAGTTAAAGCAAATATGCCTTATACCGTTATTGGTGGTTCTAAGTTCTATGACCGTAAAGAAATTCGCGATATTTTGGCCTATTTGTCATTAGCCACAAATCCAGCAGATAACGAAAATTTCTTGCGTATTGTTAATGAACCTAAACGTGGTATTGGACAAACTTCTCTAGAGAAGCTACGCCGCTTTTCTTTGGAAAAAGGTTGGACGTTATTAGATAGTGCAGCTAACGCCACTTTAATTCCTAGTCTTTCTGCAAGAGCAGCCAATAAATTAACTAATTTTGCTACAATGATGGCGACATTTATCGAACAAATGTCATTTGATTTGAGTTTGACTGATTTAACAAAATCTATTTTAGAAAAATCCGGCTATGAAGCACAACTCAAGAAGTCACCAACACCAGAAAATGAAGGGCGTCTCGAGAACTTGTCTGAATTTTTGTCAGTTACTGAAGAATTTGATAAAAATTATGAACCAACTGATGAAAGCATCTCAAAATATGTTGATTTCTTAGGTGAATTAGCCTTAGTCTCTGATTTAGACAATGTCGATGAAAATAGTAATAATCAGATCACGTTGATGACCCTGCATGCTGCAAAAGGATTGGAATTCCCTGTCGTCTTTCTTGTTGGTATGGAAGAAAATATTTTCCCATTATCAAGAGCAGCTGCGGACGATGAACAACTTGAAGAAGAACGTCGGTTGGCCTACGTGGGAATTACCCGCGCCAAAGAAAAGCTATTTTTAACAAATGCTTATTCGAGATTACTTTATGGTCGAACAACAAGTAACCCAGCTTCTAGATTTATTGATGAAATCGATGCACAATTAATCAATGAAAAATATGATGGTACTGGGTTCCAACCTACTAATCGTGAAAGAGATTTGCCATTTAACAAACGTTCTGTGCCTGCACAAGGTGTCACTTTTAGTGGTCGTAAGCGTCAGCAACCATTGCAACGTACCAGTCAATCAAAGCCCAACGTTACAAATACTGGCGCTGAGAAAAAGGATTGGGTAATCGGCGATGCAGTGCAACACAAAAAGTGGGGTATTGGTCACGTTATTAAAATTACAGGTGAGGGCGAAGATAAAGAATTAGATATCGCTTTTCCAGATCAAGGTATTAAGCGTCTATTAGCTGCCTTCGCACCAATCAATAAAGTTGAAAAATAGACAGGAGATTGATCATGACAGAGGTTGCGCAAATGGACTTAACTGAAGCTGCTGAGCAAATAAAGAAATTACAAAAGCAGTTACAACAATGGGCGAAAGAATATTATGAAAATGATGCGCCAACTGTTGAAGATTCTGAGTATGACCAAGCTTATAAGCATTTACAAGAGCTTGAGACAGCCTTCCCAGGATTAGTCAGTCCGAATTCTATAACACAACAAGTTGGTGGACATAAAACAAAGTCGGAACTACCCAAAGTTGTACATGAAGTCCCCATGCTCTCTTTGGGAGATGTCTTTTCATTTGATGAATTGACTAACTGGATGGTAGCCACTCAAAAATCATTTATCGAAAAGCTAAGCTATAATGCAGAGTTAAAAATCGATGGTTTGGCAATAAGTTTGGTATATGAAAATGGTAAGCTGGTACAAGCTTCTACACGTGGTGACGGAAACATTGGAGAAGATGTCACTAAAAACATTAAATACGTTGATGACATCCCTAAACAGTTAAACGAACCATTGTCCATTGAAGTTCGTGGTGAAATATACATGCCAAAACAGGCTTTTGTTATCTTAAATGAAAGTCGTGAACGCGAAGGATTGCCAACATTTGCAAATCCACGTAATGCGGCAGCTGGTTCACTGCGCCAATTGGATCCACTCATCACAAAGCAACGTAAATTGTCAGCATTTCTTTATCAAGCAATCGACGCAACACAAGTTTTGAATGTTACAACGCAATCTGAATTGCTAGCACGACTGCGTGATTTAGGATTACCGACAAATAATACAAATGCTGTAGTGACCAATATAGAAGATGTTGAAAATTATATCGTGTCACAAACCAATAACCGTGACTCACTATCATATGGTATTGATGGCATTGTAATTAAAGTTAATCGCTTAGATTATCATGAAGAGTTAGGAAACACCGTTAAAGTGCCAAAATGGGCGATTGCATACAAATTCCCACCTGAAGAGTCAGAGACAGTGATTCGAAATATTGAATGGACCGTTGGACGTACCGGTGCGGTTACACCGACTGCAGTCATGGATCCAGTCCAGCTCGCAGGAACAACAGTTTCTCGAGCTTCACTACACAATGCTGATTATCTGCAACTAAAAGATATTCGTATTGGTGATACCGTGACGCTCCATAAAGCAGGTGACATTATTCCCGAGGTCGGAAAAGTTATTATCAACCAACGACCAGAAACAAGTGTCGTATATGAATTGCCTAACGATTGCCCAGCTTGTCACCAACCACTTGTGCATGTTGATGGTGAAGTTGCGTTAAGGTGTATTAATCCAGCTTGTCCTGCACAAGTACAAGAATCATTGACTCATTTTGCTTCGCGAAACGCTATGAATATCGATGGACTAGGTCCAAAAATCATTTCACAATTATTAGCACATGGATTGATTACGAAAATAACCGATTTATATCGCTTACGCTATGATGATTTGATCAACTTAGACAAATTCGGTGACACAGCTGCAAATAACTTATTAAATGCCATCGATTCGTCTAAAAACAATTCTGTAGAACGTTTATTATTTGGCTTAGGTATTCGAAACGTTGGTGCAAAGGCTGCTAAAACAATTGCGGCAAAATTTGGTAATTTAACTGCAGTATCTGAAGCAACCGCTGACGATATTGCCCAATTGCCAGGTATGGGATTAACCATAGGAGACAGCATTGCGCAATATTTTGCAACAGAGCAAGCAAAACAATTACTAAATGATTTTGTAAATCTTAATGTTAACCTAGAATTTACTTCTCAAACAGCAACTATCGATAATCCATTGTTTTCAGGTAAAAAAATTGTATTAACTGGTGCATTATCTCTATTTTCAAGACGTGATGCGTCAGCATGGCTAGAGTCACAAGGGGCTACTGTAGCAAGTTCAGTTTCTAAAAAAACAGACTTGTTGATTGTGGGTGAGAATGCTGGTTCTAAACTCACAAAAGCCCAAGATTTGGGCATTGAAATTTGGTCAGAAAAACAATTGCGTGATACTATGGATAGTAATCAATAAATTTCTAAGCGAAACGCGGTTTAGATTAAAGGAGAACACGTATGCGTGCAGTAAAATGGCTTTCTACCATTGGTGTTGTTGCGGTGTTGATTGCAGCACTAGTCTTCTTTGGAAACTTCTTCTCTAAGAATTCTTCCTCAGTTTCAAATTCAAGTAATAGTGGAAAGACAACAACCACAGCAACAAAATCAAGTAGTTCAAAAAAGGGAATTCAGATAACCGAAAAGAATAACGATTCGTCTTATCAAACGGTGATTAAAAATGGTCGTTATTTGACAAGTAAAGCCAGAGGTGTTTCTGCAACCCAACAAAACAACACCTATAACCAAGTTAGTTTTGAAAATGGTCTACAGGACTTTGCAAAGGAACACTTCAGTACTTCTAAATATATTTTCCAAGAAGGACAATATCTAACAACTGATACAGCGAATAACTGGTTGGATCGTAAATCAAACGATAACCCAACCGGTTTGAACCCTGAAGATAATGGTAAAACTGATAATAGTCGTAATCCAATCTACTTACAAACGATTGAAGAACAAGACTTTATGACTAAAGATGGTAATAATTTGAAGTTAAACGGAATTGTTCTTGGACTTGCTATGAATACACAGGACACCTATCAAAAAGAGCAATACGGCTCAAATTATACGCAGGACATCAGCAATGCTGATCGTATTCAACAAGGTAAGCAAATGGCCAATGAAGTTGTTAAACGGTACCGTAACATGAGTGGTATCAGCAATGATATTCCTATTTATGTTGCCATGTATTCGCAATCAAAGGATGATTCATTGGCAGGTGGTAGCTTCTACAGTTGGAATGTTTCAAAGTCAGGTAACAACCTTGGTAGTTGGACAGATATTAAAGATCAAACTGTTGTATTACCTATGCAAACTGGCACTGGCGATGAGAAGTCTGTCGCAAAAAAGCTAAATAAAAGTTTCACTAGCTTCTCAGAAAATATTCAAAGTTTCTTCCCTAATCTATCTTCAGTTACCGGACAAGCATCATACGAAGGTAATAACTTAAAGGGATTGGTGGTTGACGTTTCAACACAATTCTATTCAGCAACTGAAATAGAAAGTTTTGCTAATTATATCGCGCAGAGTGCACCTAATTATCTACCAACAGGCGTGCCTGTCAAGATTAAGATAGAAGCTTCAACTGGTATGCAGGCATACTTAATTCAGGGATCAGATGATAGTAAATACAAGGTTACTATCCTAAACTCATATTAATACAATGAAAAGAGTCACAGCGATGTGGCTTTTTTTCTTGCTTTTCTATACACTTAACAGTAATATGATACAAATGTATATTTTATGAGGAGGCATATACTAATGGGAATGCATCAATATTTATCAGGCTTGAATGAGTTAGAGATGATTACTCGTGCACCAGGATATTTTAAATACCAACCACATTCGGTTGCAGCTCATTCTTGGAAAGTAACTGAGGCAGCTCAATTTCTTGGAGATATTGAAGAGGCACATGGCAAAGACGTTGATTGGCGTATGTTATATGAAAAGGCATTGAATCACGATATTACAGAACGTTTTATCGGTGATATCAGAACACCCGTTAAATATGCATCATCTACTTTACGACATATGCTTGCCGATGTTGAAGACACGTTGTCTGATAATTTCATTAATACCGAAATACCTGAAGAGCTACAAGATGTCTACACTCGTCGATTGCATGAAGGTAAAGACGATACCCTAGAAGGCCGCATTCTTTCAGTTGCAGATAAAGTTGATTTGCTATATGAAGCATTTGGTGAATTACAAAAAGGGAACCCCGAACCTGTATTTACAGAAATCTATAAAGAAAGTCTTGAAACGATTTTCGCTTTCCGGGATATGCCCAGTGTCGCTTACTTCATCAAAGAAGTATTACCTGAATTACTAAATGAACATTTTCCTGGTTCTGAAAAATTACAACGTATTTATATCGGTATTTTTAATGCTGACTAGTTTGTTATAATGACGTTAGTAGTTTGCAAATTAGAATTAATAAGAGCAGCTACAGAATATGAACTAATTCAGCTGCTCTTTTATTTTTAGCAAGCAAGAAAGTAGGATAGCATAAATGTTTAATCGTGATACTGATAATGAATACGATTTAGTTTCGAAATACCAACCCACCGGTGATCAACCTGAGGCGATTACAAAATTAGTCAACGGTTTAAAAAATGGTATCAAAGAACAAGTCTTACTAGGTGCTACCGGAACAGGGAAGACATTTACTATTTCAAATGTCATTGCACAAGCAAATAAGCCAGTTTTAGTATTATCACACAACAAAACCTTGGCGGGACAATTATACGGTGAATTCAAAGAATTTTTCCCGAATAATGCTGTTGAGTATTTTGTTTCTTACTATGATTACTATCAACCTGAGGCGTATGTTCCTTCATCAGATACTTATATTGAAAAGGATTCATCTATTAATGATGAGATTGATAAGCTCCGAAATTCTGCAACTGCCTCGCTACTAGCGCGGAACGACACAATTGTGGTTTCCTCAGTTTCGTCAATCTTTGGTTTAGGTAGTCCAGAACAATATTATGACCATGTTATTAATGTCCGTGTTGGAGACATTTTAGAAAGAAATGATTTCATGCATCGGTTAATAGATATTCAATTCCAGCGTAATGATATTGATTTTCAACGTGGGCGTTTTCGTGCTAGAGGTGATGTTTTAGAGGTATTCCCGGCATCATCTGATTCTAAAGCACTGCGAATTGAATTTTTTGGGGACGAGGTAGATCGTATTCGTGAAATTGATGCGCTAACGGGAGAAATAACGTCCGAATTAGATTTGGCCACAATTTTCCCAGCAACGCACTTTATGACAAATGACGCAATTCGTGAGCGTGCTTTAAAAACAATTCAAGCCGAATTAGATGACCAGTTGCAAAGTCTTGAAAAAGATGGCAAATTACTTGAAGCACAGCGACTTAAGCAACGCACTGAATATGATATTGAAATGATTCGAGAAATGGGTTTCACCACCGGTATTGAGAATTACTCACGTCATATGGATGGTCGTAAACCTGGCGAACCACCATTCACACTGTTAGACTTCTTCCCAGATGATTTTATTATTATCGTTGATGAGTCACACGTAACGATGCCACAAGTTCGTGGTATGTATAAAGGTGACCGTGCTCGAAAAGAAACCTTAATTAATTATGGTTTTCGACTACCATCAGCTCTTGATAATCGGCCATTACGGCTCGAAGAGTTTGAAAACCATGTTAACCAAATTATTTACATGTCGGCTACGCCAGGTGACTATGAAAATGAACGCGTACCAAAAGAGAACGTCGCTCAACAAATCATCCGTCCAACTGGACTACTTGATCCTGAAATTGAAGTTCGGCCGGTTATGGGTCAAATCGATGATCTAATTGGGGAAATCAATAAACGTGTGGCGAATGAAGAACGTGTTTTTGTAACTACCTTAACTAAAAAAATGGCTGAAGACCTAACTGACTACCTAGAAGATGTTGGTATTAAAGTTAAGTATCTACATTCAGACATTAAAACTTTAGAACGTACCGAAATTATTCGTGATTTACGAATTGGTAAATTTGATGTGTTGGTTGGGATTAATCTATTACGTGAAGGAATTGACGTTCCCGAAGTATCATTAATTGCTATTCTAGATGCGGATAAAGAGGGCTTCTTACGTAATACCCGGTCATTGATTCAAACAATTGGTCGTGCAGCACGTAATGAAAATGGTCATGTGATTATGTATGCAGATTCCGTTACCGCTTCAATGCAATCGGCTATGGATGAGACATCTCGCCGTCGTAATATACAAATGCAATATAACGAAGAACATAACATTACACCACATACCATTAAGAAAGATATTCGAGACTTGATTTCTGTTAGCCATGAAGTGGATAATGATTCAAAAGAAGAGGGTAGCTTTACTGATGTTGCCTTTAAAGACATGGCACGTGATGATCAAAATGCGATGATTGCCAATCTTGAAGATCAAATGCGCGCTGCTGCCAAGCGCCTTGATTTCGAAGATGCTGCCAATCTACGTGATGCAGTCATGGAACTAAAATTACAAATAGGCAAATAGCATATTTAAATTAATTAAAACGCCCCATAAGTATTAGCGATAAAAATCTAATACTTATGGGGCGTTTTATATAAATGTGTATTTTTATTTAATTAGTTTCACTTAAACTGTCATTCAAAATTTTTATTTTCTTAGTTGCAACCCATAACAACAGGCCGGCCAACACAGTAATAAAACCAATTATCAAAAAGTAGGTAACCTCTGTATCAGGTGAATAAAGCTTAACTAATTGTGCATTAGCAGCTTGTGCAGTAGCATCTGACAAATTCCAAACTGTTAACATTTGCGCTTGGAATGCAACTGGTGCCATTTTAGCTGATGCTGATAAACCAACTGGTGAAATCAACATTTCTCCAACCTCAACTAGTGCCCAAGAGGCAACTAACCAAAGTGGATTGAAATGATTATTTACACCGAATAACATCCCTGGGAATGCCATCCATACGTATGATAATCCTGCGAATACTAGACCCAAGGCGAATTTTACGCCAGTTGCTGGTTGTCTATCACGTAACTTCTTTGACCAAAGCCAAACGAAGAAAGGTGTGAATAGCATAATAAACAATGGATTTAGTGACTGGAACCAAGAAGCTGGGATGCCATGTAGAGCCGTTTGATTTGCTGCAAAGAGTGCCAAAACAACTGAGCCTTGTTCTTCAATAATCCAGAATAACATAGCAGCAATAAACAACGGAATATAAGCAATGACTTTACGACGTTCAAATTTCGTTGTCTTACTTGACGTAAGCATGACGACAAAGTAAACAACTGGTACCAAAATAGCCACAGCCGTTAACACATTAATAATCGAGTCAATGTTTAACGAGTTTGTACCCTTTAAAGTAAATAAGATTAAAATAATTGCAATAAGTATCAGGCCAAGTTTCCAACCTAATGATTTCATTTCTTCAGGTTGTAATGGTGATGGCGCTTTTCTTGAAACATTACTTAAATGCTTACGTCCATCAACCGTATATTGAACTAAACCAATAAACATACCAATGGCTGCTAATGAAAAGGCAACATGAAAGTTAACGTTGACTTGGAACCAACCCACCAAAATAGGTGAGACAAAAGATCCTAAATTAATACCAAAAACATAAATAGAAAATCCTGCGTCTCGACGTTCATCATCCTTATCATAAAGATTTCCAACCATCGTGGCAACATTTGGCTTCAATAATCCTGTCCCTAAAGTAATTAGGACAATCGAACCAAAGAGGCCAGGTGCTCCAAGTGGCATTGATAAAGCAATGTGACCAAACATAATGAGCACACCACCGTAAAATACTGTCCGCCAAGAGCCTAAGACACGATCTGCCAAATAGCCACCAATTATACCAGATAGGTAAACCATCGATCCATAAATGGACATAATTGCTGCACCAGTAACCGCGTTAAATCCTAGGCCACCCTTATCGGCAGCATATATCATATAAAATAACAGTATGGCTCGCATACCGTAATATGAAAAGCGCTCCCACATTTCAGTAAAGAACAAAGTCATTAAACCTCGTGGTTGACCAAAAAATGAGGCGCTATCTTTCTGATTCATCAAAAAAACCTCACTTCACATTAAAAAATGTGCATATTTATTCTAAAAAACGAACGTTTGTAATTTTACGCTCATTCAAAATGAAAATCAATTGCATAATTAACCATGTGGCGGGTCATAATTACTTTGAAATTTAACCCCTCAAAATAGGAAAAAGGCTGGGATATTTTTTGTCCCAGCCTGTCCAACGTATTTATTTTTTATTTTTTGGAAAAGCAGCTAAGGTTTCTGTAATTCGTGTTTGTGCTTCATCAATACGATCAAGATGTGGTTTGTTTTTAAAATCCAATTTTTTAAGTTGAACTTGTAAATCGCTTGCCAACTCATTAATATCATTAACAGAATCTTGAATATCTGATACTGACTTTTTTATCGCATTAACAGCATCTTTTTCACCTTTAACTGCATTTTTCAAATCATGAAATCGTATTTTTGCTTTTTCAAACATAAATTAATCCCTTTCAAATTGTTCAGCAATTTTTTGTGCTCTTTCTTGATAGATTTCTTCTGTCATCTTATCACTATTATCCAGTACAGGGATATCATAACCATCATCAACATAACGTGGTAATAAATGAAAATGTGAATGGAAGACTGATTGACCAGCTGCTTCACCATTATTATTAATGATATTTAATCCAATAATTCTGTCATCACTTGCTTTAATTGCACGGGCAATTTTAGGAAGAACACCTAATACACGCGCAGCTAGTTCTTCATCATATTCATAAATATCAGCAACATGTTTCTTAGGAACAACCAACGTATGACCAGGGGTTGCTTGCGTCAAATCTAAAAATGCTAATACATCATCATCTTCATATACCTTATATGAAGGAATCTCACCATTAATTATCTTATCAAATACATCTGACATCTTATATCCCTCCTCTAACTTTACTTTCATTATACAGTTAATTATAATTTCTGTCTGGTATAAATAATGATATGTTTTTTGGTAAAATAGAATAAACAATAGAAATACAGGTATATATCATGAGCTTAGAAATTAAAAACTTATCTGGCGGATATGGCAAATTAACCGTTTTGAAGGACATTTCATTTACCGTTTCCGATGGTACATTGACTGCATTAGTCGGTCTAAATGGCTCTGGAAAATCAACAACGATCAATCATATTATTGGGCTACTACAACCGAAGCAGGGTAGTATTGTCCTAAATAATTTGCTATTGGACCAAGAGCCTGTTGCCTATAAATCACAACTTGCGTACATTCCTGAGCAACCAATCGTATATGAAGAACTAACCTTAAAAGAACATCTTGAATTAACAATTGCTGCTTATCATTTAGATGAAAAAGTCGCTTGGCAAAGGGCCGAAAAACTATTAAATATCTTTCGACTAAATGATAAATTAACATGGTTCCCAACACATTTTTCAAAAGGTATGCGTCAAAAAGTAATGATTGTCATGGCCTTTATTACAGATGCAAAATTATTCATCATTGATGAACCATTTTTAGGATTGGACGTCATTGCAGTCAATGATTTGTTAAAACTAATTGATAGTCGAAAAAAAGAAGGGACTAGTTTTTTACTTACAACACATGTTTTAGACACGATTGCAGATCATGCTGACCAATTTGTCTATCTTAAGGATGGTCAAGTAGCTGCTGCAGGTGCAGCAAGTGAATTTACGAAACTCGTACCAGAATTAGCTGTAAGTAAGGAATAATGTCAATGAAATTAACTTATCTATTTAAAGATCGCCTTGCGAAGAGGTGGCAACAGTATCTCAAGTACCTCAGATATGTTTTTAATGACCATGCTGTATTAGCATTGTTTATTTTAGCAGGAGCAGGTGGTCTAGCATATCAATCATTATGGCAAAATGCACCTATTAATATCTGGACCAAAAGCATACTGCTTATTGTTATTTTAGTGACTTTCGTTTTTTTCAAAAACCCAACCAACTTAATAAAACAGGCAGATCCAACGGCCTTGTTAGGAGACGAAGCAGTTCTACGTACACTACTAAAACAAGCAACAATATATAGTATGATTGTTAACGGTATCGTTGAAGGAATTTTGTTAGTCGCACTGTGGCCGATGATGTTTCACTTACTAACAAACTCACTGGCGTTAATTTTAATTTCCACTGTGATTTTAATTGCATTAAAAATGTTGCTTACCTATATTATTGCAAGTAAGCAGCGCCTATTTCCAGATACAACGGATTCAAAATTAATCAATTGGCGTCATCTGGTTATGACAGAAGAAAATCATCAGTTCATCGTCTTATCATTTTATAACCTATTTATTGATGTACCGGGAATTACTCCAAAAATTAAGCGGCAATCTTGGGCTGATTCATTCATTAAAATGTGGGGTAAACATGTTCATAATCCACTCATTAAACTCTATGTCACAGCATTTATCCGCCGCACACAATATATTAAGTTATGGTTCCGCCTGACCATTTTCGGTGGGTTTGCTGCATGGTTTACTACTGGCTGGCTGCAAACCATTCTATTGATCATATTATTTTACTTACTAGTATTGCAGTTAATACCACTAAGCAATGTGCACAAACATATCGTTTTTAATTTTCTATATCCAATCACAAGTCGCCAACGCATACAAGCATTCCAGTACGCTATCTTGCCATGGCTAGCAATAACACAGTTAATCTGGCTAATCATTGCTTTTATGGCTACTACTAGCATTAATTTGTTGTTACAAAACCTAATTTGCCTTGTCGTAATAGGGGGCGTTTTGGTATTCTGGTATACGAAACAAAAAATAAATAAAAGCACACAAAGGAGAAATACTCGTGCGTTTACGAAATAAAAAATGGGCACAACCCTGGTTAGAAAATCATACAAACCTTGTAATAGATCAAGACCGAGCTGTCTCATTAAAGGGAAATTGGCAAAGCGTTTTTGAAAAAGAGCAGCCTTTACAAATTGAAATCGGAACTGGTAAGGGTCAATTCATTATCGGTATGGCTAAAAAATACCCAGAGATAAATTTTATCGGTATGGAAATCCAAGAAGCAGCAATCGCCGTTGCTGGTCGAAAAGCCGATGAAGATGAAGACACATTACCAAACTTAAAATTTATCTATGGTGATGGGGCAGGAGTAGATACCTACTTTGCTAAGGGTGAAGTCAGTAAGCTATTTTTGAATTTTTCTGATCCTTGGCCAAAAAAGCGTCACGAATCTCGACGTCTCACGTATAAATCATTCCTAAAAAGCTATCAGGCTGTGCTTCCTGAAGGCGGTGAAGTTGAATTTAAGACCGATAATCGAGGCCTTTTTGAATATTCACTTTATTCCTTCGCTAACTTTGGTATTCATTTTGAGCCAACCAGTATATCTTTAAACTTGCATGAAGATGACGATAAGATGGCTGATAATGTTGAAACCGAATATGAACACAAATTTGCATCTCAAGGTTATCCAATTTACAAATTTGTTGGTTCATTTAAATAATGACATAATAAAAAGACCTATGACTAACTCGATGTTTAATAATCTACGTTAATCATGGGTCTTTTAATTTTATTCATTAATTTGGCATCTCGACAGGTTCCTCTGTCATAACAGTAATCGTAACTGAATCTTTGCTAGCATCCCATTGGGCCTCTGCACCAGTATTCGTTAATTGCTGAATTGCTTGTGCCAAAAATCCAGCCTCTAGTGCAAAAACTGCATCCGGATGCTTACGCAATCTTTCATCAATAACAGGACCATTTAGTAACCATTTTTGCTCAGACGATTTTTGCTCAGTATTGGTAAGATAACCAAATCCCGCTGACATGAAGAAATTTTGGATTTCATTAATTCCTGCAAGTTGAAACTCACTTGCAATTGATTTACCGGCCCAATATGTAATCTCGGATTGATCTTCTTGTAATAATTCAGGTAGTAGATGATCGCGTAATAATACTAGTGAAAAGATGTCAAATTCCTGGTCTTGTCGTGATTCTGTCATTTTTTACTCCTTTTAACGTTCAAAGACAATTATAGTGTATTCCAGCTTAATTTGCCAACAGTTTACATGAGTGTTACAATTATGTTCTTGAAAGGATGGAGTTTTACATGGTTTTACCGTATAGTCCACTAAATAACAGTACACTAGGTTTAGTTACTGGTGATTTAATAGCACAACGGCAAGTTGATGGTCAGCGAACATCATGGAGTGGAGACTCCGCTTTAACTTTAGCAACAATCAGTAGTTTGTCATATGGATATAATTTAACTGATATGATGGATCGGTACCTGAGTTGGTATCAGTCTGGTGAATACACTAACCACGCTGAAAAACCAGTTGCAGTCGGTAGTACAACAACATTTGCGTTAGATAAGTATGAACGGACAAGTGACCCCTTTAATTCTGGAGGACGTGAAATGTCAGACAATGGTAACGGTGCGTTGATGCACATTACTCCCGTCGTACTATACTTACGTGCACAGTACGGTGAAGACTTTGTCTCTCACGCACCGGCGATGTTAATGTTACACCAAGTTACTGGTTTGACCCATAATCATCCCCAGTCACTGATTGCCAGTGGCTTATATGCGATGCTTGTCAATAATTTGTTACAAAATATGCCACTTATTGAAGCAGTGGATCAAGCTGTCAGTGGTTCATATGAATATTACTCACAGCATCAAATCTTTGCACAATTTTTACCAGCTTTCCAAGCTCTTAATAAGCCTGACTTAAAGAGTGAGTCTGCAGATTCATTGCGTACATCAGGTTATGTTGTTGATACATTAGAAGCGACTATTTGGGTTATACTAAATAGTACAAGCTTTGAAAGTGCAATATCACTTACAAAAACTTTACCAGGCGAGTCAGAACGCATTATGCCACTTGTTGGCGCATTAGCGGGTATACTATACCATCAAGAATTTCTTGATGCGTATCAAACAAATGATAAAGAATTAGAATTAGTGATGGCAACACTGCACCTAGCAAACAAAAGCCATAATTTTAATTAATCCTGTTGCATAAAAGATGGCGAAATTAGCCATCTTTTTTTAGTTATTTTAGAAAGGGGACGTTTATATTATATGACCGCGTTAACCCACAGTATCACTGGCGTATTAATGATTCTAGGCTTAGTAGCCATCGGTTTTATCTTAATTAAAGGAAATGTTTTTGATGATTCTGATGGTAAAATAAGTCGCTTTTTATCTGGTTTTATTTCAAAAGTTGCATTACCAGCATATTTAATCGTTCATATCCCACAAGATTTTACACCCAAAACATTACTTGCTATGGGGACAAATATATTGTTTCCCTTAGCTAGCATGGTGTTATTGTTAGTCTTGTCATTTTTTATTGCTCGAATTATTCATGTTGATCCAAAACATAAAGGCCTTTTTCAGTCGTTGCTTTTCAATTCAAACACGATAACCGTTGGTTTACCGGTGAATATGGCGTTATTTGGGACAAATAGTTTACCTTATGTCCTTATTTATTACATGGCTAATACAACCGTTTTTTGGACAATCGGTGTTTATATGATTTCAATTGATGGTAACCATAATAATAAACACTTTAATTTGAAGAAAACATTAGCTGGTGTGTTTAATCCACCAATGATTGCTCTGGTCATTTCATTGATATTAGTTTTTATAAATGTGAAACTACCGTCATTTTTAGTCACTGATTTAACAGAACTGGGGGATACCAACGTTCCCTTAGCCCTAATTTTTATTGGCTTTGCCATTGCCAAGACTTCTCGTAAAGAATTGTTACCAAATAAGGAGACTGTTACCCTGTCATTAAGCCGTTTTGTATTAGCACCACTAACAATGGCACTAATAATGATGCCTTTTGATTTGCCATCATTATTAAAACAAGTCTTTATCATTCAAGCGGCTATGCCAGCAATGACCAATGCCGCAGTTATGGCGCTCGAGTATAAAGCAGATTATAAATTTGCATCTATTAGTATCACGCAAACAACGTTATTAATGTTATTAGTCATACCTATTTTGATGTTCATCATTAGTTAGCCTCACGTTTTAAATTATATAAATTTCCTCTTGCATTACCCCCGTTACTCGTATTAGGGTAGGGGTGGTGGTTATCATATAACCATGTATTTAAAATAACTGGGAGGATTATTCATGACATTATTTGGTACGAAGGCTTGGGCTAAACAAACATTGAAAGCAGATGGTGTTAAAAAAATTTCAGTAGCCAAGCGTCCAAAGCGCCTTGCAAATACACCAACAATTGCTCTTTATCAAGAAATCATTCGTCGTGACTTGGTTTAGACTTTAAAACTTAATATATATATGCGTGTTGCAAAAGGTTTCGATTCTTTGCAACACGCTTTTTTGTTTATTTATTCGTATTATATTGTTTATGTTGCATATTATTTCATTTATTGCTAATATATATGTTAATATATGGAATTGTTTTTGGGAGGATTGCTTAAATGGGTACAATAAATGTCGCAACTTATCATGATGCTTGGCTTAATGATTTAACAGAATTACTAAAAATTCCTTCAGTCCGTGAAGATGCCTTGGCTTCAACGGAAGCACCATATGGTCCCGGTCCCAAGGCTGCCCTTGACTTCATGATGTCAATCGCAAAACGTGATGGTTTTGAAAAAATAGGGACAGTAGGTAATCGAGCTGGTTACATCTATATTGGTCCAGAAGATGATCCCGAACCAATTGGCGTTATTGTCCACGTTGACGTCGTGCCGGTTAATGACATTGATCAATGGCAAACGGACCCCTTTACACCAGTTATTAAAGCAGATAACCATATTTATGCACGTGGTGCTGATGACATGAAGTCTGCCGTTATGTTGACTTACTATGCAATTAAAGCCATTCAAGACGCTCATCTCCCATTGAAACATCAAATTCGCTTTATCATTGGTACAGACGAAGAAAGCGAATGGGCAGATATGCACCAATACTTTGCTGAAGAAGGGGCACTACAGTATGGCTTTTCACCAGACGGCGCAGCAGATTTATCATACGGTGAAAAAGGTATTAGCCAACTCGACTTGTATTTTGATGCAACTAATCCTGAAAATACGACCATTCAACTAATTAATTTTAAAAGTGGTTCAGCAACGAATGTTTTACCTGGTTTTGCTGAAGCCACATTCTCTGGTATTCCTACCAATAGCTTACAAGAAAGCTTTGAGCAATATTGTCAAACAGAAAACATTACGGGTGAACTAAAACAAAAAGATAATCAAACCACCCTTACTGTGCAGGGAGTTGCAACCCATGCTGCGCGACCAGAAACTGGTAAAAATGCCGCTACTTATCTAGCTAACTTTTTGACACAATACGATTTTGAGGGAAATGCGGCTAACTTCTTACAATTCATTGGGCAGAAACTACACAAGGATCCCTATGGGGAACAATCTGGATATGGTAAAGCAGAACCAAAACTTGGCAAAACAAGTCAAAATATTGGTATTACCGACTTCATTGTCAATAAAACTGGTCATATCAATCTTAATTTCCGTCACTCATTAGCTTTTGATGAAGCAGACACGGTTTCACAAATTCTTTCAGATGAACCTTGGCTAACGAAAATTATTCGTGATCCCGCAGGTGTTGTACCACATTATGTCGGTAAAGATAATCAATTGGTTAAATTATTAGCAGATGCCTATGAATCAGTTACTGGTAAAGCACCAGACCAAGGCGTCAACGGTGGAGCTTCATTCGGTCGTTTAATGTCGAGTGGTGTCGGATTTGGGGTTATTCCAACTGATGAACCTTCAACAGCTCACGGAGCTAATGAATCATTCAATTTGTCAAATTATGAAAGCGGTATGAAGCTTTTAATAGCGGAAATTCTTGCTTTATCAGACAACCTTTAAATGAATTATTATCATATTGACCTTCAAAGCGATACATGTGATAATTAATATATAATTTAATATTTACTAGGGGAGCCTCTTTTAGGCTGAGACGTTAAACAACGGACCCTTTGAACCTGTTTAGTTAGGACTAACGAAGGAAAGTAATGGTCAATGCGATTTCAAAGCACAGAAAACCGATTTCCTGGTTTTCTGTGCTTTTTAATTTGCCATATATTTGGGAGGAATCATGATAGACGTACCACAAGTTATTACAATTGCTTCAACTGATGCCAGTGGTGGGGCTGGTATTAACGCTGATTTAAAGACATTCCATAATCAAGGAGTATATGCAGCAACGATTGTTGTTGGCATCACTGCTCAAAATACCTATGGTGTACAAGATCAACACCCAATTCCAGCAAATTTTATCCTAGAAGAATTTAAAAGCATTGCGGATGATTTAGATATTAAAGCTGCCAAAACCGGCGCATTATTAGATGAAACACGTGTTCATGCTGTTGCTCAAGGATGGCAAGCATATAACCTTGGTAAACTGATCATTGATCCCGTCATGGTCGCAAAAGGTGGTGCACATTTATTAAGTGACCCAGCCATTGAGGCCTTAAAGAATGAGCTTATCCCATTAGCATTTTTAATCACTCCAAATTTGCCCGAAGCTGAAGTACTTGTTGGTAACTCATTGGAAACAAATAGTGACATTATAAATGCGGCTATTAAAATACAAAAAATGGGGGCTGACAATGTTTTAATAAAGGGTGGTCATCGTGCTAGTACAAATAATGAATATGCTGATTATATTTTATATGAAGATGGTTCGTCAGAATGGCTGACAACCCCCGGCATAAAAACTAATCGAACACATGGAACTGGTGATACGTTGTCATCATTTATAACTGCCAATTTAGCTAAAGGATACAATCTAAAAAGTATCATGCCGCAAGCCAAGGAATTCACCTATGAAGCTATCCGTCAAACGATTAATGTCGGTCATGGTCATGGGCCATTAAACCATTGGGTAAAAGTAACTATGGAGACGGAGGATAATCAATGAGTTTTCACGAATTTTTATTACAACAATCCGCACCAATCCTAGATGATATTTATCAGTCATCGTTCGTGCAAGGCATTGGATACAACAATCTATCACAAGCACAACGAGACTATTATGTTGCACAAGATAGCTATTATACTGATTATTTTAGTAAATTGTTTGATTTAACAACGGCAAAATTAACACCGTTACAACAAGCATCTAAGCCATCAGCTACCGATGAACAAGATGCCCATGATGCGCTCTTAGCTAGTCCGGCAATGTCGAACATTACGCCAGATCAACATAACTTAGCCTATCTAAAGCATATGGAAACGGCCATTACGGCAGGCGATGCAACCAATGCAATGCTCGCGTTGCTACCATGTACCGAATCGTATCATCTAATTGGTAAACACTTCCTTAAGGCAACGCCAAATAATACTTATGAGCCATGGTTATCATATTATACAAGCCCTGAATACCAGGCTTTCACACAATGGAGTTGGCAAGTAATCGATCAGCAGGTACCTGACTGGCAACAGTTGTCTCATGAAATACAACAAACTTATTTAGCAACCTACCTAACTTCTTATCGCTATGAACTGACCTTTTGGGAGCATGCCGCAAAGCACTGATTGTTATCTATAATGTTACAATAGTCATAGACTATGTATTAAAGAGAGGGAATAAAAATGAATACATTAATTTCAGTTGCAATTGCACCCTTTGGTGTTGGTGATGAATTAAGCGGTTATGTGAATGATATTATTGGCGTAATTGAAGAGTCAGGCCTAACCTACAAAACAACGGCAATGGGGACAGAAATTGAAGGGGAATGGTCAGAGGTCATGACTACTGTCCAAAAAGCCATTCAGACATTAACCGATAAGGGTATTCGTGCTTATGTTTCACTGAATGCCGATATTCGTCCTGGTCATACTAATACGATTGAAACGAAACTGCAAAAACTTGATCATAAGCTAGAAAGATAACAACTTTCTTTTATAGACAAAAAACAATCCTATCATTAATAAATTCAAGACTAAATAGATTGAAGCATAAGACGTGTTTCAATCTTTTTTTCTGTCAAAAAGAATCCAAATGAAATAAGTTCCTAATTATTATAATATTTAATATAGACAAATCCCGTAAATAGGACTATATTAAATGTCGCAAGCGTTTTCAAGATGCTTGTAGTTAATTTAGGTTTTTTAAGGAGATATTATTATGCAAACCGCATTATCATCAAAGGGTCAGCCAAAGGTTGTAAACCGCTGGCTGGTAATCTTTGGTACTGCTCTGGTGCAATTGGGTGTGGGAACCTTTTACGCATGGAGTATTTTTAACACACCAATTCTGAAAATGTTTCATCAATTGGTAATAGACCCAGCTACAGGTAAAACTGCAGCTGTTCAACCTCATTTAGGTTCTGTTTCATTGATTTTTTCAATCGGAGCACTTTCTTTATCATTATCAACAATCTTTGTTGGTGCATTGGTCAAAAAATTCGGTGTACGAAAAGTGACCATGTCAGCAGGTATTTTATTCGGTATTGCAATTTTCATTGCTTCTCGCGTTAGTTCTATTGATCAATTATGGTTATATTACTTATCAGCAGGTGTCATGCTAGGAGTTGCTGATGGTATCGCATATATGGCAACTTTGTCAAACGCCATCAAATGGTTCCCCGAGAAAACAGGTCTAATCTCTGGTATTTCTGTCGCATTCTATGGTTTAGGTTCATTTGTTTTTAAATATATTGATTCAGCAGTTTTAGGTACTAATATTGTACACAATCTACCATATGCTTTAATGACTTGGGGATTCTTATCAATGCTTCTAATCGTTGGTGGGGCCTTTTTCATTCATGATGCTCCGGAAGCCAAAGAAGAGAATGTTGTTGATGATCCAACTCATCATGAATTCACGACACGTGAAATGTTACGTAAACCACAAGCTTACTTGCTCTTTATTGCTTTACTAACCATTTCTTTGTCAGTGTACTTAACTGGAATCGCATCAAACTTGGGAACAAACCTTGCTGGATTAGACATTGCCCAAGCTACCAATATTGTTGCCGTTGTTGCAATTGCCAACACGATTGGTCGTTTCTTAATTGGATCACTTTCAGACAAATTCGGCCGTAAGTCAATGTTCATTCTGTCATATGTCGTCACATTTATTGCGGTCGCAACTTTAGCCTTTAGTAGTCACTTAAGTGTATCAGCATTTTACGCTGCAATGATTGCTGTGGGCTTCTTCTTCGGTGGTACGATTACTGTCTATCCAACAATGGTCGGTGATTATTTCGGTTTGAAGAACCATAGCCAGAACTACTCACTAATTTACCAAGGTTTTGGGTTCGGAAGTTTAGCTGGTGCGGTTATCTTGTCACTAGCTGGCGGTAACTTATCAGTTGTCTTCAATATCTATTTGGTCATGTTGGTTGTTTCATTATTGATTTGGATATTTATTAAGAAACCCGTTTACAAAAAATAATTTATTTTATAAATAGAAAAATTTTAGCTACTAATTTTGTATAAATTAGTAGCTTTTTTAATACTATTTTCTGTATAATATCATTTGGGGCAATTTTATAAATCAAATGCATAACCCCGAGTGAGAGGATTTTTATGAAAACACAATCAGGACATTTCTTACAACTAACAACTTTTGATCTTAAAATCATCGGGATAGTCTTGATGGTTATTGATCACTTTCATCAAACCTTCGTACCCTTTGGTGCACCAACATGGTTGGATTGGTTTGGCCGTCCAGTAGCAACCATATTCTTTTTTACCGCTGTAGTTGGATTTTCCCATACCCATAGTAAAAAATCTTATATGTTACGTTTGTACATTAGTATGGTCGTTATGGCAGTGCTCATGAGTCTGACACAACAACTTATCAATTTTGATCAGGTCCAATTAATTAATAACATATTCCGTGATTTATTTATTGGTACAATTTTTATGGCAGCGGTTGACCAGTTTGAGAAGGTACCTGATGGTCATGCTGGTAAACATATAACACTTGGAATTTTCTTATTCTTGTTACCATTCTTACTGTCACTAGTCATGTTGCCATTATTGACCACAGGTGGTTCAATCTCCTTTGGACACAGGCTAGCAATGCAAGCATTATTAGCCATTAACCCAGCTATTTTACTTGCTGAGAACGGTCTAATGGTCTTACTCATTCCAATCATGTATATATTCCGTAAGGTCCGTTGGGCACAGCTAGTAAGTATCCTAGTTGTTGCAGCTATCTATGGATTCTTCGGTTCTACACAATGGATGATGCTTTTTGCAATCATTCCAATCGCCTTATACAATGGCGCAAAAGGGCATGGCATGAAGTATTTCTTCTATATTTTCTATCCAGCCCATATCATTTTCTTATATGCACTTGCAGCTTGGTTATACTAAAAAATATGACATACAAAAAGAGCACACCGCTCAAGAAGGGGTGTGCTCTTTTCATGTTCTAAAAATTACTTTGCGTAACGATAAACTTTTGCTTCAAATGGTCGTAATACTGAACCTTGGTCATCTTTATAATTACTAATCAAAACTTCTGCATTATCAGGTACTTGATAATCACGAGTTTGTTCATCTGCAGTAAAGTTATTGATAACCAACAATTCCTCATTATCACCAATACGCTTGTAAGTATAAACTTCTTCATCTTCAGGGTCCAAAAGTTGGTAATGTCCTGTTGTAATGATAGGCAACTCATGGCGTAGTTGAATCAACTTTTGATAGTAGTAGAATACTGAATCCTTATCTGCTAAGGCTTCTTCAACGTTGATCGTATCAAAATTATCGTTCATCTTAAGCCATGGTGTTCCTTGCGTAAAGCCGGCATTTTTACTTGCATCCCATTGCATAGGAGTACGAGCGTTATCACGACCCTTATAATGAACATAGCGCAATAATGTATCATCATCTATCAAATGATCTTTATTAACTAGATACTCACGAGCATTTAAAATCTCAATGTCATTAAAGTCATCCCAGCCTAGATTATAAGCATTAGTCATTCCAATTTCTTCACCTTGATAGATGTAAGGGGTTCCTTGCATAAAGTGTAGTAGGGTAGCTGCCATCTTAGCAGAAACGACACGGAACTCTGGCTTATCACTACCATAACGACTAACCGCACGTGGCTGATCGTGGTTATTCCAGTATAGTGAATTCCATGCTTTACCATCAAGTTCATATTGCCACTTACTTAGGTTTTCCTTCAACTTAGGTAGAGAAACACGTTTATCATACCACTTACCTAAAGCATCATCAGGATTACCATCTAATTCAACGTGTTCAAATTGGAACACCATATTTAATTCTTTACCGTCATTTGAGGCATACTCTTTAGCGTTTTCAATATCAACACCAGATGCTTCACCAACAGTCATCATATCCGCATTATTTAGGACCTTATCGCGCATTTCTTGCAAGTATTGGTGAACGCGGGGACCATTCGCAACTGCACGGTTTGAATTACCATAGATATCACCTTCAGGGACCTTACCATCTGGCAAACCATCTGGCTTAGAAATCAATGAGATAACATCCATACGGAAACCATCAATTCCTTTATCGACCCACCAGTTCATCATATTCCAGATAGTATCACGTAACTTAGGATTCTCCCAGTTGAGATCTGGTTGCCCCTCGGCAAATAGGTGTAGGTAGTATTGACCAGTTTTCTCGTCAAACTTCCAAGCTGATCCTGAGAAGAATGAACCCCAATTATTTGGTTCATGACCATCCACTGGATCACGCCAAATGTAGAAGTCACGTTTGTCATTATCCTTTGATGAACGACTTTCAATAAACCACTTGTGTTGATCAGAAGAGTGGTTAACAACCAAGTCCATCACAATTTTCAAGCCACGTTCATGCGCTGCGGCAAGCAGGTGGTCAAATTGTTCCATATCTCCAAACTCTGGGTTAATACTTTGATAGTCGGAAATATCATAACCATTATCCTTATTAGGTGAGTTGTAAACGGGGTTTAGCCAAATGACATCGGCACCTAACTTTTTAACATAATCTAAGTGTTGCTCAACACCTTTCAAATCTCCGATACCATCGTTATTTGAATCTTGGAATGAGCGAGGGTAGATTTGATAAACAACCGCTTTTTGCCACCACTTAATATCTTCTTCTGCCATTATTATTCTCTCCAATCTATTTCTTAATACTGAGTAACTTGTTTTTATTTAATTGTGTTAAATATCATCACGAACCAACCAGATAGCACATCCACCAATAAAGAAGGCAATAGCTGCAACGATAAACATGTTAGCCATTGAACCACCGATAGCAGGCAAGATTAGGAAGCTAACTGATGATGCAACGATTTGTGGAATACAAATGAAGCAATTGAACAATCCTAAAATAATACCATCATGCTTACCATCTAATGAATTCGTTAGGATAGTAAATGGAATTGTAATCAAAGCAATCCAAGCGATACCAAATAGGGCGAAGGCAATGATTGATGTTAACTTTGTTGTCCCAAAGGCGACCATTAGGAATCCAATACCACCCAAAATTAAACTAACTGTATATGCAGGTCGACGTGTCTTCTTAGTCAATCTTGCAAAGAACAAACCAACAACAATCGCAACAACTGAGTAAACTGCTTGTACAATACCGAACCAATTTCCTGCCTCTTGATAACCAGCAGTAGATGGGTCAGTAACATGCCAGATGTTTTCAGCTAGGGCACCTGTAGAATAAGTCCACATGTAAGGAATAGCAAACCAAACAAAGAATTCGACAATTCCTAGTAACCAAAATTCCTTTGGTGCACTTTTTAGCACATTTAGAATTGAAGCTTTTTCATTTTGTTCTTCTTTTGAAATTTCATGATACTTGGCCATTTCTTCCGGTGTGTATTCTTTAACATTCGCAATAGTAAAGATTGCCGAAAGTGCCAAGATGATTGCTGATGCATAAAATGAAATTTTAACAGAAAGAGGCACTTCACCACGTGGTGCAGTATTTGCAACTCCTGCAGCCGTCAATATGAACGGAAAGACAAAGGCGACCAAACCTCCTAAGCTTCCCCAAACATTCTGCATTGACCATAATGAATTTGACTGCTTTTCATTCGCCATATCAGGAATAATCATCTTGAATGGTTGTTGTGAAACGTTAGATGCCAAATCCATAAACAACACGGTAACAGCTCCGAACCAAAGCGCAGCCGCAGAGCCATATCCAAATCCAAATGACCCTGCATTAGGAAGCATTAACATAACAATAAATGAAACAACTGATCCACCAATCAAATAGGGCATCCGTCGTCCTAATTTTGGTATCCATGTTTTATCAGAAAAATAACCAACTAAAGGCTGCATGATCATTCCAGCCAATGGAGGCAAGATGAAGAAGAAACCTAAGTTATTTGGATCTGCACCAATGGTTTGGAAAATACGTCCCATACTACCGGTTTGCATCGAAAATGCGACCTGTGTACCAAAATATCCAAAAGTCATCATAAACATTTGAACTTTTGTCAAATTTGGTAGTTTATTTTTCACTTTTACAGATGACTCTGTTTCTCTCAGATTATCATCTACTACGTTTGTTGACTTATCCATAAAAATCCCCTCACAAATCAAATAGAATATAAAATATTTCGTAAAACTTGTACAAACGTTTACGCAATTCATTGTAAGCGTTTCCAAATATTCTGTCAAGTTGTTTTAAATTTGTAATAATTTATGAATTTGTTGTAATTTGTATGGAGTCATTGGCAAGACCGTGTATAATAAATACACAGGATACAAGTTAGGAGTTGCTCATGAAAGTCACATTAAAAGACGTTGCTGATGCTGCTAATTTATCAGTTGCATCAGTTTCGCGTATACTGACAAATCGTGGTCGCTACAGCGAAGTCACAGCAAAGCGCGTCAGAGAATTAGCTCAGAAAATGGGTTATTATAAAAATCAAAATGCAGCTGATTTATCTAGTAAAAAAAGTCGCGCTGTTGGGGTTGTTGTGCCACTAATACATACAAATTTCGCCGATGAAGTAATCAAAGGACTTTATGAGGCGACGATCTCATCTGGTTATGAACTATTAATTACATACCTTGATGAAAACGAAGATCATCAATATCAAGTGTTCCAAACATTGCTATCAAGGCAAGTAGGGGCTGTTTTTATGTTGTCTTTGGATATTCCATCATGGATGGTCAATACGCTTTTAGAAGAAAAAATATCTGTCATTTCATTAACAGCTTTGCTAAACGATCAAGTATCGGCAGTTACCTCAGATGAATCCGAAATGATGAACACAATTATTGACTATTTAGTAACTATGGGCCATAAAAATATTGCTTTAATTGGTGATACAAAATTGACAACGATTATATCAAACACACGTCGTACTAACTTTATTAAGTTAATGCATGCGCATGGCTTAACAGATGATAATATGTTTCTCTATGGAACTGATCATACTTACGAGACTGGTTATAACAGTGTGACAACCGACTATGATATCAATCATCTGCCATTTACAGCTGCCGTCGCAACTGCCGACCTAGTTGGCCAAGGACTAGCAAACGCAATGCTTGATCATGGCAAAAAAGTCCCTGATGATTTATCCATAGTAACTATTGACGGACTCCAGCAGACTGAAATAGCTCGTCCAAAATTAACTACTATTCAGCAAAACTTTCCGGAAATTGGACGTGTGGCTATGCAGCTTTTCTTGAATTCAGATTCTTCAAACAAAGATCCTCAAGTGATTTACATTCCAACAGAATTAATTCAACGTGACAGTGTTTTAAACCTAAATGCCAAAATATAAACTGAAAATGTGACTCGTAATTAATATTTTAAAAAATTACGAGTCACATTTTTTATACAAAAAGCAACGATAAACAAAAAATTGTCTGGTTTTGTTGATAGAACCTTAATTTGTCAGTATAAATAAAGGGGCAGTAAGAACTATTTATTCGTCAAAAAAATTAGTTATTCTAGTTTACATAATATATATTATCGAAAGTTATATGACAAAGGTACTGTCAAGTATTTGATGCAACATTATTTTTATTGCCGTTTTTTACATGTACTGTAAACGTTATCGCACCAGTTTTAGTGGCATTTTTTTACATTTTTATAACAAAAGTCATTTTGGCAAAATTTTTTGTCTTTATTTATATTTCTACTTTAATTAACTCTTATAATTAACGCTTTATACTTTTTAACACAATCTATGTACGATTGTTTAAGTTAGACTAGCATTTTAAGACACATCAAAATGCACCTCATCAAAATACAATTTTAATCAGGTGTTCCTGAACTTTTTGCGATTAATCAAATTGCTGTACTGTTGTTATGTATGTTGTTTAACCATTTTTCAATTAGCTAGCTACTAATTGACCGTTATGCTGGGTACGTTGCCGTAGACGCCTAGTCGCACGCTTAAACAGATATTGTGGTGATTTCTGCTGCTTATTAACGTGCGTTAATGGCTTACTATTAATTTCAGCGACCACTTGATTGACTCGTTGTTGGCTGACATCGCTTAATTGCGTTCCCTTAGGGAAATACCATCTAGCACGTAAATTACGATTGGTACGTTCATTTGTCCCACGTTCATACGGGGCATAACTATTAGCGATATAGAGATCGCCTAAATGATGTAAGATGAATTTAGTAACGACACTATTAACAAATTCTTGTCCATTATCACATGTGATTGATTTCACGTATTGACCAAACAATTTTTTAAACTGGACTAACACTTTAAGAATATTCAAGGCACTTTTGGACTTTGCTTTCAAAGCAACTTGAAAACGTGTTTTACGCTCAACAAAGGTCACTAGCAAGGAATCATTCCTTTTCTTTCCTTCCACACCATCCATTTCCCAATGACCGAATGCTTTTCTTTGATTAACTTTGGCAGGTCTATCATTAATGCTTTGTCGTTTGCCGATGTATTTATAACTTTCTTTAAATTGTATTTTGTTCCATTCTGCTGGATAAAAATGACGTTTTTTACGACTATATGTTTTGTGTAGCCGTACTTTATATCTATTTAGCTGTCGGTTGATACTTCGTTTAAATCGACGACCTTGCATCGGTAAATCTTTTTCCGTAACACCGGGAATTTGATTATGGTTAATCCAGGTATAAATAATTGTCGTGTTTGAAAATAAGCGTTGATGTTTAGCAACAACTTGACCCGGTGTATAGTGGTGATCATGTATTTCTTTTTTTAAAACTTGTTGTTTATAGGGCGTGAGTGACGTTGGCCGACCAGCATGGTGTCGCCGATTGTTCGCTCTAAACTGAGCATCACGTGCCCGATACATTGACTTAATCAAATTAGTAGGATAATTCAGATTATTTTTAGGTGAATCCTGCGTTCCTCGTCTGATTTCACGAGTAATAGTAGATCGACTAAAATTTAAGCGCCGAGCAATATTTGCCAGCGAATAACCTTCCTTGAGTAATAATTCAATTTTGATACGTGTTTCATAAGTAATTAACATGTAACCAACCCCTCCCTACTTAATTAAATTATACATGATTACCAACACGGCACATTCTGTGAAGCATTTCTGGACAATCATCTACCTGATCAACTAAAAGTACTCATAGAATATGCCTGAGCACAACCGCTCTTTGGGTAAACAAAAAAGGCCGACATTAGCCGACCAAGAAAGAAACTATTGAAATTTAAAAGCTAATTTACCAGCCCTTAGAATCAGTTTAGCACTAAACTATTTTACAGTCTTGCTTAACTTAAATCCTTTCAGTTCAAAAATATAGATTGGCCTACTTTTATTTTCTTTCATAATCTATATGGTTAACCTATTATTTTCCAACTGATTCGCCTGTATTTTGGTGTCTGAACTTAAATGGATGCAACCACTTATCTAGTTTTGCCTGACGCACTTGTTGTGTCAATCGTTGGTGTTTTTCTAAGTCAATTTGGTCGCTTTTGAGGCGTTGCTCATATTGCTTATTAAGATCAGCAACTTGTTGTTTCATGCGATCCAAATCTTCTTGTGCCGTTTCAGCTCGAAACTGCCACTTTGAAGCATCAGCTTGCAATTGGCCAACCTGTCCTTCCAGGTCAAGCTTCATCTTTTCTAAATGATCACGACGTTCTTCAAGATTAAGCACATTCGCATTTTCTAGCTTGTAGCGTTCTTTTTCCGCTTGTGCTTCATCTGATGCTTGCCGTGTAACTAAAGCCTGTTCATGTTCTTTGATAAAGCTTTGTCGACGTTCTTCTAAGCCATTAGCGAGGCTGCGATAATTGTTAGTCAACAATTCGTTTGCCTCTTTTTGATCAGAGATATTCTCATCAATGACCTTATGACGCTTAAATTCAGCTCGATTATAGCGCAATTGTTGCACTTCTTGCTCGATATATTGCTTTTGTGTCGTAATAATTTGGGCAATCTCGTTTTGGATAATGTGATCACGATCAACCGTTAATTTAACAGTTGTTTTTTCCTTATCACGCTTTAACTGCTTTTCTAATTTCGTTAGCGTTTGTTCATGACGTTGTTCTTCATCCGCAACGGCTTGCTTATAATCAGAATCCAACGCTTGGATAGATTTATCTAAACGTTCGCCATAATCTTTCGTGTGTCGCTGTTTAATCTGGTCTTTAACTGGTGTTTGCCAATCCGTGGCCAATAAGTCATTCAGTGGCTTTGTATCTTCTCGAACATCCGCAACATTTTGCGATAAAGTCTCGCGATAACTATCTGCAACTTTATCCGCTGCTTGCTGAATAAATGTATTAGCTTCAAGGGTTTCTCGTGCCATCATCACATCAACATAATTATCACTTTCTGGGACGACAATTTGTTTAGGGTCAACTGATTTTGTCTTAAAAAATCGTGGTTGTACCTTAAATGCTTTAATTAAATCAGCAATCACGACCGTATTATTTTCAATCACGACATTCTTTTCTGGCGCTGGAACTGGTTGCTTTTCTGACAGATTATTAACAGATTGTTTTGGTGCTGTTTTAGTAGCCGCTTTATGTGCAGTTGGTTGTTTAGCTGGTGCTTTAACCTCAGCAGCAGCCTTTTCTTCAACAGAAGGAATCTCTTTTTTACCCTGTTGATTTTGATCACTCACTTTAACTTCCTTAACAATAAGTCGTTGTGGTAGTAAATCAAACATTTGATTGGTTTCAACAGCATTAACATATTCATCGCTAGATGGTAACTCAGGCATATCGCCATATTTAAAACCAGCAACATCTTGGCTGGCTGCCAAGAACTCTGATAAAGCATCTGCCAACTCGTCATAAGCGATTTGATCGTCCAGGCGCGTACTCTCATCATTTAACACTTGGTTCACGGTTTCAATGACAAAATTTTCCATATTAGCTTTTACTGTGGCATTTTCCCATGTTAAACCTGTTTCAATCAATTTTTTAGGGTTAGCAGGATTAGGTGTTAGAAAAGTAATACTGCCTAGCCTGACCACTTCACCAGTAGTAATCGCAACATCTTGTTGTAACTTTTCTGTCAGCAGCTTCAATTCATCCAGTTGAATATTTGGCCACGTCTGATTCAAATCACCAGTTTCACTAATAATTTGTTGAATGATTGGATTTTCTCGATCCAACTTCGGGTTCCCAAACTGCGCTTGATAAGACAGGTCAGTATGCTTTTTACCTTTTTTCTCCGACTTAAACCAACTCATTTGTTACCTCCTTTCATATATTGTTTAGTCGTTTAGAATGGCCACTGCCAGTTAAAGCCACCACCGGCTCCCGTAACGGTTTGAACAATCCAAGTCACGCCTAATCCCAAGCAAAGAATACCAACAATACTTGCTAATCCAATCATGACTTTCTTTGTACCTGAAGCATGTAGCATTTGGTTACCTGACGCCATCATCGCAATCCCTAAAGCGGCACCAATAGCTCCCAAAACCACTGTTAGAAGAATCAAAAAGGTAATTACCTTCGTACCAGTATTCTTAGCTGTTTCCTCCAAAGCAGCTGCATGGACGATAGTTGCTTGACTATTCACTAATAAAGCTGTTCCCATGGTCACTGCGACTGCTGACAGCCCACGTGTCCGCCATTTATTCTTAATCATTGTCATGTGTTGACCTCCAAAATTTTGTCACTAATCCTAGTGCATCTTTATATTAACTGAAATAATTAGGGCGATGTAAAAACGCCCCACCCCTTTTTTAGACAAAAAATAAGTCCTCACTGGCAGTGCACACAACCCAGTAAGAACTTATTTTTGTAAATCTAATTGCTGATTGCAGTATACCAGTCCGTCAATTTTTAATAAATTTTTCAACTCAACATAATTATACGCAACATTATACTTATAAATATAACTATAATTATAATCATCAGTATACTTATAAGTATGTTTTATAAGTATACATGTTTAACGTACAAATGATTTATAACCATTCTCTACATTAAGCCGTACGTGATGATTGGCCATAATGATCTCTTGTTGCTTATATTTATCAGCTCGACGCAACAACAATTGTAGTTTATTTTGATTGGCATCCAAGTACCTAGATAAGGTACCCAAATTTTTAAAATACTTGACCTGATCAACAATATATTTACCTTGACTAGAAGTTAGCCATAACTTTCGACCAAGTTCTTGCGCAGCTGGACTATTTAAATCTCCTTGACCAGCCGCCATAATCTCTGGTATCCAATTCATATAATCCCCTCTCTATAACCGTCAGTTAATCAAATGAAATCGTACTGTCGATTGCCATCTCAAACACGCCTTGTTGCTTGATCTTTGACAATTTATCAGTCTGGCCATCATAAGTGATTTTAAAAACTTTCACAGTATCTTTGCCTTCTTCATCCTCATAATTAAGTTTTTGTGTTGTATAAACCGTTGCCTCTAATTGGCTATCATTAATCTTAGTTGGTACGATTTGATTCTTCACAAATGTTGATTGCAAGCCCAATTGTTTCGTCTTTTTGTACTTATCATCTTTAAATAGCTTTTTATCATCATAAACTGACTGACTAACCACTTTCTTCGTGCCTTGACGTCGGTGATCATAACCTTGTTGGTTATCATAATTAAAGAAGGCACTCATGAAAGTATCCAGTTTCTTTTCTGTTTGACTATATAAAGGCCGTTGACGTTCAAATTTAGAAATAGCAACTTGAGCTTGTGTCTTTTTTAATTGCGTTTCTTGGTGGACTTGCGCTTGTTTATGTGATGCGCCAGTGTACGCCATGATGCTACCAAATAGAATAGCAAGGGTACTCAAGCCACCACAAATACCGTAAAACCACTTAGTAGATCGTGTCATTGGCGTTCTCATTTTCTTTCACTTCCCCTAATTGAATGGTTTCCACACGGAGTTGTTTCTGATAGGTGGTTAAAGTGACTAAAATCGTAAACTTTTGATTCGAATGACGTGTTTTCACTTTTTTGTCATCTGAAATACCGCTTGCCTCAATTTCAATCTGTCCGTCGCCCACAACTTCACCGGATGCCATTTTATTAAAATGCAACTCATGATTTTTCAATTTTAGTGCACTATTCATGCCTGCCATACCAGTTACAGCCTCGTAAGCATCTTCATTCCCATAGCGTTCATCTGTTTCAGATATGTCACCACTAGCCGTTGCTTTATCTAACGCCCGGTTGAGAAAATCTAACGTCCGTTTTTGATAAGCTTGATCATTGATTAGTTTTTCGTTACTTTGTGCTTGTTGTTTCACCTGTTGTTGCTGACCATTAATTTGTTTAACTTGCTGTTTGGTTGTTTCTTGCCGGTTCACCTGTTGCTGCCGGTAAACGGTTGCCAAAACGGCAAAAGTCACACTCAATATAACAATCAATCCGGCTAAACTTTTCTGCACGGTCTGTCGTTTCATGATTTACTCCTTTGCTGCGTGAATGACTTTCTCTAACTTATTTAAATTATTAATACCAGCCTGACGAACAATTTCTTTACCATCACGTAAGTGGATAGCAGTTGGTACCTCAATAATATTGTACTTTTTATATAGTTCAGAATCTTTAGTATCAACAACTACATATTCATCTGCTTGTCCTTGTTTAATCGCTTGATTGATTTGACGTATAACTTGCTTACAATCCGAACAACCTGTTTTATGAAAAATTAACACCACATCATCATTGGTTTTTTCTTTAGTTTCTAATACCTGTTGTGGTCGTCTCGTGTCATGATACGTATAATTTTGCCACGTCCAGTAACCACCAATAGCCACACCTAAACTGACCAATAAAATGACAATTTCTTTTGCATATTTTTTGACAATCATCTATTTCACCTCTACTTTTTGTCTTTGTCCTCTTGATCAGTTGAAAATGGCCCGGCTGGTATCGTTTGACCTTTAGAAGGAACCGCTTGACGAGGTACTTTTGATAAGTAATCACCACCACTGACTAAACCATCTGATTGTGGCGCAAAGGCTGGTTTCTTCTTATTGACCCCAAAATGAACGTGAACACCAGTTGCTAAACCTGTTTGACCTTGATGCGAGATATGTTGCCCTTTATGAACCGTATCACCTTTGCTAACAACAATGGCACTTTGTGAGGGCGCGTGGCCGTAATAGGTATAGCTCCCATCATTATTTTTAATCACTACATAATTACCACCCGTTGAATCTGAGGTTTTGGCATAGACCTTGCCATCAGTAACGGCATAAACATTACTAGCTTCACCACTTTCTTTAGCCCCAACGGTTTGAAAATCAACACCGTAGTGTGGACTACCACCAGCTCCCTGATAATTAGGATAGCCACCCGTGATATTATATTTCCCTTTAATTGGTAAACCAGAACTGGTTCCTGTTGAAGGTGGGCAATTATTAGGATTTAATGTTGCACCCCCGTTAGCGGTACTAGCATCACCACCCGTTAAATCAGTTAAGCTACCAGAAAAATCTAGTTTAAAAACCGACTTAACTTTTTGTGCAGTGGCCAATGTTTGTGTTTGTTTTCGTTGCGGATCAGAAGCTGTTAGTCCTTCAAAGTTCACATCCCAGGCCTCCAAAGAATGTGATAAATCTGCGTTGTGCATGTGTGATAGGGTGGCTGTATGCGTTGTTTTCAGCTCTTTGATAGCTAAATCAACCTGAGAATCCACATTATCTTTTGTGTCTTTGTAACGATTTCCATTGATACTACCAGCTCCCCATTGCCAAATTCCCTTAACTTGACCACTAGGATTGACGGCTTTGGGATTAAATTGGCTTTCACGTAAACCAACAGCCAATGCGGCAGCGATATTGTCACCACTCATATGTAAATCATTTTTAAATTTATCGGCAGCTTTTTGCATCGCTTTGTGTTTGTCTGACCTACTGTCTTGCCAGTCACCCCCAAAGCCTTCTCCTGATGGTGTCTCATTGTTTTCGGTGTAGCAAACATTGCCATCATCACCACCACCAGATAATAGACTAATAATCACCAGGAAGAAGAAAAATAAACCACCCAATATTAAGATGATTGGCACGATATATTTCGCCCAAACCAACCAACGCACTCCAGTTTTAACCGCTTTAGCTGTTTTAACGACTTGCTGGCCTGATTTCTTTAGGTCGAGTTCCTCCTCATTCATTAACTATCCTCCAATTGCTTGTACTAATAGCAAAATGCCTAAGATTAGGAAAATAATCACCACAGCTATTAATAATCGGATTGTTCGACTGACCACTGTGGGATCACGTTGTGGCCAATCACCGGTCTCTTTATAAGTTTGATAATCGTTTTCGGCCTCAGACCGAATATTTTTTGGCTTATAACGGTCTATTTTCTCTTTGATAGGCTTTGATTGCTTTTCCTCTTGTTGTGGTTCTTGCGCTTGCTTAAACCCCATCCTAAATACCTCCTCCGTACATCTTCAATTCTTCATCTGTTGGTCGGTAAGCCGTGATAAATATTGACTGAAAACCACGTAAAATCAACAAGAATTGACCAACTTGTAGCATTGGTAAAGTATTTAACTGATCAGCAGTTGCATCTGAACTGCTGGTAACACTGGCGTATCTGTTTTTATCATCCTCTGGCAAACGACCGATATGATGATTTTGGAAACGATTAAAGAAGTCAGCCATAGCTCGTGCCTCCTCACTATCTTGTTGTTGACCCGTCGGTAACACGTTCTTTAATCCAGGGAAAATCATAAACAAACCAAAGTAGTTCTTACGTTGCTGCTGCATCATCTTATCTGCAAAGGAGATTCCTAACGGATTGGTATAATTAATCACATCATCTGCCTCATCCTGAATCCACCAAAAGTATTTAGGAGCAGCTGTTCCATCAGCAACCGTTTGTTTATTAAATTCTCCCGCTTGTTCACGCTTTAATTGATGGTACCCATTCATAACAACGTATGAGTTCATCAGCGACATGATACTAAAATATTGCGCCGCATAAACTTTGGCGTCCCATTCTGCCATACCGGAAGTATCAAACATAATTAATTGTTCGTCAGATAGATCCGGCACATTGGTATGACCATTAACTTTAGATACATATTGATTGAGTAGGTTTTTTAAGACCATAATGATATTTTCCAAACGAGAACGGTTGTCTGCTGTAAAATCACGTGAGTTTAAAGCACGGGCTTGTAGATAACTGATAAAGGTTTCCAAGGTTGGATAAGCATTAGCATCTAAACCAATTATTCGTAGTTCTTCGGGGTGATCTTCGGGTGAATATGACCACATTTCTTGATCTTCAATGTAGAATCGTCGCAATTCATCCATAAACAAATTCAGTTCACCAACGTTAGCCTCTGGATTCAACGTAGCATAATATGTTTTGACCTTTTCGACATGTTGCAAAAATGAATTAATCTTATCAATATGTCCGTTTTCGTCTAGGACTGTTCCAAAGACATGAAAAATATTAACGCAGTTTTGTGAGCCATCCATCGTTAGAATCAGGCCACCTAACTGATTAACATGTGGAAAATATCGGCGGGTACGATCAAATAACCAAATCGTGTCACCACGGGCAAATAGTGGATCTAATTGTTGATGCATCCACGTTGATTTCCCTGAACCCGCGTCTCCAATAATCAAGTTATAGGCGGTCGTACGATGCTTACTATCAGAATGACTAGGATCAAAGGTGACTTCACCACCTTGGAAGGTTGTCGCCAAGTTAGCACCACGAGAATCTGCCAAGAATGTTTGGTTAAACGCATATGTACCAGCTAAAGAATAAGCCTTCATTGGAAAACCTTTATCCTTCAAAGCTAAATTTTGTACTTTCATAGCCGGTACAAAGAATTGTCGTAAATGATTGGCCATTTCACCTGCGTAGACCATTGACTTATAGTTACTTAGCCGTTGCCGAAAATCATCTAGTTTTGTTCGCAATTGTTCAATTGTGCGCTCCGTAAACAACACACGGACATATAAACGTTTATAAACTTCTTGCCCATTCAACGCATCATTTAAATCGGCCATATTTTGTTGGTATTCATTACCTGCCAGCATTTTTCGTTGATCATTTTGCCATTTGTCACCTAAGATCGCGTTATTGGCATTTGCAGCGTCTTGTAAGGCTTTTTCGACCTTATCACGACTTTCTGTACCCACCTTCAACATCGTAATGGTGTTATCCGTATCAAGTAAATTACGAAACCACATTTGTTGTTGGACTTCTTTTGGATAATCGTAAATGGTGACAATGGTACCGACACCATTACCAAAATGAATAAAATCTGAATGATAAATTGTTGGACTTGGATTTTGTACTTCCCAAATTAAATCCAAGTCATATCCTTGGTTACGTAACTTTGCAGCGGTACTGCGTTTCATAGGCTCCCCCTTTTAACAGTTATTGGTTAAGTTGTTGTGTTGGATCTTGCAGGATCTTTAACATCGTTTTCTTCTGGCTCAGTGACATCGGCTGTGCTGTAATAGCACGACCACCAGAACTAATAAATATTTCTCTAGCGGTACGAGCTTCTGCCGCTGAATCACCATAAATAAATGCGGTATATGATTGATGTTTGACGTTTTCTGCTACGTTCCGTAAGCTTTCTAATTGGCGATTAACTAATTGATAACGGATTTGTAACTGACGATAACGATGGTTATCAGTAGTGGCGGCCATTTCTTTATCAATAGTTGCACGAGTCGCTAACCAAGCCCGTTGCTGGATCGTTGTTTCAGCTGACATACGAGTGATGATAATATCAAAATCACTCGTGAACGTGTTCAAGAGCAAATGATAATCACGGATAATATTTGAGGCGCCTTCTGAACCCACACCATACACGAAATCTAAATCTTTCCCATAGATGGTAAGCATATCCATATAGCCAGCATCCTTTTTATCTTCACCGGACAACACCAACAAATTATCTTTTCCTTCAAATCGCTTGAAAGGTAATAAATCTAATAGCGAGACTTGCGGCCGTTGTAACTCTGCCAGCTGCTTAACGGATAACTTATTCTTTTTCTTTTGCTTAAATCCCATCTAATCCTCCTTTTCTAGCGGTATACATTTCATAGACCCATGTAAGCTTTGTGAGCTAACTGTTTTTGGCCCACGAACAAAAACTTCATCTAACACTAAACTGTTTGGGTTACTTGGTGCTGGTAGAATTGCGTAGACAGCTGCAAAAATCATCACGCAAACAAAGGCCACTTTAGAAAAAGTTAGCTGGTAGGAAAAAGCTTGCGATAACATGATATAGGTGAATAGAAAGAACCCGCCTAACACTGCCAAACGTTCAAAATTTAAAAATAGAAATCGTGGGGGTTTTTGCCAAATATTGTTACCTGGTGAAAATTCACGATAATTATAGCCGTTCATTTTATATCTCCTTTTTGGTAAGTCCATCGTTGTTCTTTTGATTAACTATGGCTATCGTAACTGAATTTAAAAGGGCAATGTAAAAACGCCCCACCCCTCTTTTAGTCAGTGATAAATAAAAAAGCCAAGCAACTTAAGTCACTTGGGGAATGCGTATATTTATATGTATGTTCAGCAGTATATTGTTAAGTATGTTTAAAAGTATACTATTAAGTATACTTAGTTATTAACCCCGGTGTTATACTATTTATAGTCATTAAGCTAATGTTCCTTTGATTAACTAATGTTTATTTCATTTTGACAAGAATAAAAGAAACAGCGAGGAAAATAAGATGCAAATTATGACGTTTACAGGTTCAAAAGGTGGCGTTGGTAAAACTACCATTATCTTTAATTACGCTGCTTGGTTAGCAAAAAGCAACTATAAAGTCTTACTAATCGACGGTGATTTTCAAGCTAATTTAAGTTCTTCGTATAACTTAATTACCAATGAGCATACTTTGTTAGATGTGTTCATTGATGGTGACCCTGAGATAAGAAACGCAACGAAAAATATTGATTTATTACCCGCTTCACCTAATTTAGATCGTGTGGAAGGTTTAATCCAAACCAAAATGTATCGTGAATATTTACTAATGCAATGGATGAATGCTAACGCTAAAAAAATCCAAAGCTATGATTTTGTTTTAATTGATACCCATCCAGAGTTTGGTTTATTAACGAAAAACATGATTGCAGTCAGTGATATTGTAATCGTGCCACTTGAACCTAGTGAATATGGCTTTCAACAACTAAAAACTCAGTTTGATTTACGCATGGCTGATTATCGAAAAGATAGCGTTGATCCACGCACCGGTGTTAGTGACATTGATGCGAAAGTCTATTTTCTTGGTAATAAAATACAACATAACACAACAGAAAGTCGTGAATTTAGACAAGCGTTAGATAATATGCCTGACGTTATTGCCCAAATTAATGCCCGTGAAATCATGCGAAAGTCGACTGCGCAAAAACAGGCTGTGGTCGATATGCCTGATAGTGAAATTAAAAAATATCCTGGCTTCAAAGAACACTTAATCAATCAATTTACCCAAATGACACAGACTATTCAAAATGAATCGGAGGCTTAACCATGTCATTTAATTCAAAACAAAATCAATCTTCTTCTGAATCACAAATGAAAGATGCTTTTGCCAATAATCCTGTCCGTGACAATCCGGCAGCAAATTTGGTCGCTGGGTTGGACTTAAATCAAAAAAAGGCAACTGAGCGCAAACAATCCGTTTCCATTACAATGTTGCCTAGCATGAAACAAGATCTCGTTAAGTTGGCTAAAAAGAACGGCTACAATGGTTTATCAAGTTTTGCCGTCGATGTTTTCCAAGCACTACTTGACCAAGAAAAATAAAATATTCAGTACACAAAAAGGCATCACGTTGTGTAACGCGGTGCCTTTTTCTATGCGTATATTTATCATTATATTTTTGCATATACTTATAAGTATACGCTTAATTATACGTAATCATATACTTGATATTATCGAATGATCTGAGTGACATTGTCTTGAACATCCGAGTCTTTTTGTGCTTGTTGTGGACTGTTAAAGTACCAATTATAGACATAGTCTGAATCATAACTAGTATCAGAATTAAACTTGCTATTATCAAACAATTCGCTATAAAGTATACCTAATTCACCTTCACCAGCTTGTGTATCAACTAAATGCTTATCATTAAATTGATAATTAGTTCCTAAGTTATTTTTAGCATCTGTACTACCATCTCTATGCGCCTTATTATTTTTAACGTAATCGTATATTAAATAATTTTTTATCTTTTTTTCTAACCAAGTAGTTCTATATAATGTGGCATCATCTTTACGTAAATGCACATAATGACCAGCAGGTGCTTTATCAAATTGTTCATTAATTTCTAATGCTTTAAATTCTTGGTCTGTCAGTGGCTTATTATGCTGATAAATCCCGTAAGACGTCCCACCGGCAACAACGATTAATGCAATAATCGCACCAACTAGCCATTTCAACTTTACACTCATGCAAATCTCCTTGTTACTAATTTATTTCCTAATCCTATTCAACTTTATCATGACTTTTTCGTTCTTTGTTGATTAGTATCTGTTTTGGGATAGGCTTTCTTAAAGTCGTTTTGTAACTCTTTTTGTAACCTAGAATATTGACTCTGTGAATTATTTTGCGATTGTCTCGATTGACTAAATCTTGAATCTTGTGTTACCCCTGGATTTCCAGCAGGCCTTGGATTTGATTGTGGATTAAAGCTTTGATAATTACTATTTGTCGATCTATTACTTGGATTAGCATTTGGAATATCCGTTGACCTATTTGGTTGCTGACTCATTGTGTGCGTTACAGAATTTGTAACTCGATTACCAGTATTACCAACTGCCGTAGGTTGTGTGGTCTTTGGCGAGTTACTTGATGGTCTTGGCTTATTGCTGGTGTTGCTGCTCATTGCCCCAGAAGGATTACCTGACGACGAACCAGGCGTATTCGTTGGAATACTCATACCAACTGGTACTGTACTATTATCGCTTGAACCCGTACTTGGAGACATTGATGATTTAGGTGATTCATTACTCAAAGATGAACCAGCCGTTTGACTAATTGCTTGTGATCCACCATTTTTAGAACTTGCCTGACTACCAGATAGATTACTGCCACTCGTCAATGTTCTACCAGGCTGAATACCTGGATTATGTGCATCCGCTGGTGTTCTAGATCCTGTTTGCTGATTACCAGACTCGTTCACTGCACCTGATTGTCTTGTATCATTGTCATGAATTTCTTGGTTAGCTGATTGATTTGTACTAGTTTTTGGAATACCTGTGGCATTCTTTGATTGATGAGCATCATTATTTGTTGTGGACTTATTACCAGTACCAGATGAGCTGGATTTACCAACTTGTTGTCCAGCACCTGAGTTTGACGAAGTGCTACCTGCTCCTACATCAATTGGATCGGACTTCTTCTGTTTGCCACCTTGGACATCATTTTGAGTATCATCACCACGTTTACGTGCTCGTGCCACCTTATCCTTAATTGATTTGGCACCGTTGACAGTCTTTTCCCCAGCTTTAGTGGCACCACGGCCAACTTTAGCGGCACCATGGAAAGGCGCTGCTACTGCACCTTTAGCGCTACGACCAACACCGGCTACTGCACCTTTAGCGCTACGACCAACACCGGCTACTGCGGCACCAGCGCCAATCAGGCTAGTAACTGTACCTCCATGTCCGGAAGGCGTACCTGTCCAATCATCAAGCAATGCAAATCCTGATAATAAACCTTTTCCAGCGGCTAGCAGTAAGGCAACGCTAACAACTGTATAAGGCCCCCAGGATAGACTTTGGTCATTGATGGCATTCATACCCCATTGCACGAAGGCAAAAAATAAAATAACATTTAGCGGTAACAAAGCAAGGCCTAGAATACTACCTTCCATAAGGTGCAATATTTGCATCGCTTTCTTGCCTTCCATATCACGAAAAGCCAATGCAAGTAGGGTTAGTGAATAATAAGCTAGTCGGAAGAAACGTACGATTAATTCAATGATTGCCAAGAAACCAACAATCGCAAAAACAATCTCAGCAGCAATGATTCCCATCCAATTAACCTTAACTCGTGGATAAGCATCCTCACTTCCTTTTATCCAACCTCCTTTATCCATTTTTTCTGCATCTTCATCACCTTGTTTACTTTCAAATACTTTTCTAGCCTTTGGATTTTTTATGTACTTTTTATCATCATCATCAATCACGCTAGTAAAAATAGATGATTTAACAATCGCATTCGATGAACTGTCTTTGACCGGACTGTAATCGTGGATATGCTTTTCATCAACATTAAAATTGGCTTGTGCCACCTTTTTTAAGTCAACAGAATTATTTTTCCAGACATCCGTTAGAATACTATGGCCACCATTCTGAGCCGTATCCGTATTATCACCTAGAAGGGTTGAGTTCATACTCTTAGCAACCGCAGTACCGCCTGAAATTAACATAGGCACTAAAGCGATAATGATCACAGCGGTGACGATTCCAGCTGGCCATTCCTTACCACGCCTACCGGAAGTTAAATTAAATTGCACTAGTTGAACGGCCATCATGATTGACATAATGATAAGGCCTATCGTGAAAAATAAACCCGTATATTGTACTAATTGATAACCAGTCATATCATTAGCTTCTTTGGCATCTATAAATAAACTGCTAAAATCAACCAATTTCCAGGCAGCGCTCCAAGCTGTTAAAACAGCATTGGCCAGGTCATAGAAAATATCTGCCAGTCCTTGAAACATTGTTTGTAAAACAGACAGAAACATCCGTGATTTTGGTTGTAAATAATCCGCCCACGATTCGTAAAAGGCATTATTCACGCCACCAGCTGGTAGAGTTATTAACCCAAACATCGCTTTTCCTCTCTTTCATAGATTAATTTTCTTCTGATGAATCACGAATATCATCAATTCGTATCAATAAATCAAACATGACTTCATCATCATTAATAAAGTTACGCATACTTTCTTGATTGTTTAGATCATCATGTTTCTTAAAGAATACATGCTGTGTTGCATCAGCATATACCTTCATCTTCTCTTCATTTTCGTTCAGTTGATCTTGTTTATTTAATACATCAGCAATAGCATCTTCAACCTGATTCACTAAGTCAATATCTGCTGTTTCTATCAGTGAAACTAATTCTTTACCAGAATACTTATCAAAATTACGCTGCCAAAATATAAAGTCGTCAACTTCATCATCATTTTCTTCATTGGATTCAGATACAAGCGGTTCTATTGTATTAACAGGTGTTGATTCTGCTGCAATGAATGGTTGAGCTGTCGATGCTAATATCTTTTGTTCTGGAAATTTATCATCGTCATGGTTACCAATTGGTTCTGATGCCGTTGTATCTAGATTTGTCTCTGTGCTTGCTACATTCACTGGTTCCTGAGTCTTTTCTTCTGCCGGTTCGGTTTCTGGATTAACTTGTGTTGCTAATTGTTGATAATAACCACTGTAATCTTGGAAAATGTCTTGATAACTGAGGTTCTTGGTATTGTTTTTAATCCGTAAGTCCGTTGTGTAGTAATCCAAATGATAACTTTGTCCAATTAAATCACGCGCATTTGGCATCAACGTCTTACCAGTATCAAAGATTGGCAGTGGTCGGATACGGCGCCATTTCTTATCATTACGTTTAGCAGTACGCATAATGACCATTTCACCATCATTCAATTCTTCCAGTTCTTTAGCAGAAAGTAACGGCATTTTATCAATAGATATTTGCCGGTTTCCTCTATCTTGTTGCTGTTCACCCATTTGAGAATTAACAATTTCTTTTTGAACTTCAATTTCACCTAGCCGTTCAGAAACAGCCTGGTTAGTATCGCTATCTTTGGTTTGAATATGAAATTGCGTCAACATGTTATTCATGATCTCTTTAGCCTCTGATTCAGAATATTGTTTAGCAACCTGCACATCATCTTGAACATACATATCAACAATGTGGCCATAAGTTAGTCCACGAGTTAGGAAGTTATCAAACCCAGGGATTCTTGGAAACATTGAAAACTCATTTAGCTTATAGATAATCTGACGATCCATCTTACGGCGAGTAATTTCTGAGGCAATTTGTGTATTAACTGAAAAGACTTGTCCTAAGAATAACGAGGCAATTGCGGCATAGTTATCGTTGCTTTGAGGCGTCACAATGAACACTGCCTTTGGTGCCTCTGAATAACGCAAGCTAAACGTTGCCTTGTTATCATTAGTTAAGTGTTGTTCCAATGGATACGTCACAATTTTTTTAACCGGTTGTTTGCTATGCGGATTAATCTTAATCGTATGGTTTAAATTACGTTGCACACGTTTTTCACCACTGATTTGTATCCATGATTCTCTTAGGTGTTTGGGATTTCCTTTATCTGAAAAGTGTACCTTGATTAACCACTCATCAGGAAATACTTTATGAAATGGATATTGAATAACACCAGCTCGACTAACCTTGACGGCATCCTGTTCCAAATAACTGCCTTTTGCCTCTTTATCTTCACGTTTATATAATTCCACCTTGGCCGTTGTACCTGCGTAACTCGTTGGTACATTGACCTTTAACATTCTTGGAAAACCATAGTCTGCAATTTGAATGGTTGACCGTGAGGTAAGTCGTGCGACTGTTTCAGAGGCAAACAAGCTTGAACGACTTTGCAAGGTGAACATAACTGATGACTTCGTGTCCCCAGTTGCTCCTAGATAAGAACCCGCTTTTAGGATCGCCTCATTAATAATTGGCGGCATCGGATTAAGTTTACGCAACATATTAAAGTATTGCGTTAAACCATCCATGTTTTTATCTTTTGGATCATTAAATTGATTAACTGAATTAATAAATTGTGGGACACCAGCAGGTGTTGCTAGGGTTTGATCTTGATTTTCCATTGCTAACCACAAGAGAATTAAAATAATTGCTAATTGTGTATCTTCGGCGGTCTTATCCCAAATATCATTACCACCTTCTGCTGAACTAGAAGAACCAATAATCTGTACGATAACCATTGCTTCATCACGGGCTTTATCAAGTTCACCATCCATTGCATAGTTCAAAGCAACTTGAAATGGATTCCATGATTCTGACCAATCGGTATCGGCAATATTTAATAGCTGTACTTCATAACCTGCCTTTTGCAAAGGGATAAATGACATTTTGGCATCTTCGTTTTTTGCATCGGTATCAATAATATTTGGTTGGATTTCTGCACGCCGCATAATATCAATAAAGATATAACCTCGACGTTGGTCTTTACCTGAACGTGTCGCTCCAGTTGTGATGGCATGTGTTGGCTTAGGGTCAATCCAGTAAAAACCTGTAAAACCACCTTCAACTGTTTCTTGACCTTTAAACCAACACTTGGTGAACCCCAAACTCATCAGTTTTGGACGCCATTTCTGATAATAGCCTGGAAAGGTTTCATGATTCAGTCCAAAAATTGCTTTACCAATTTGCTTTAACCAAAGGATTGGATGCAATCGAAGAAATTCATAGGAATAGCCCGATATATGACTAATTGGTTGTCCGGATGCACCTTTATAAAACTTATTGCGATCAGGGATTAAAACATAAGTACGATCTATTTCTTTTAAGGTTGTCCAACGATTTTGGTTAGTGGTACGATCACCGAATTTCTGTACCCAGTCATACCAATTTTTAATTCCTAACCGTAAGAAAATCCCAAAAGCAAGGAGCATGATAATCCAAACAACAAAAGAATTTTCATGCAAAACGCCGCCAGTTAAAGTAAATGTTGCGTATTGTTGCAAGTATTCCCAGCTAAATGCTGGTTGAAAGTATACATTGAACATGTTTAATGCCATGTTGCCAAGGCCTGAACGAATAATGTACCAAATGACCTCTGATAGGGTTCCTAACAGGATCGCAAAAATTACTCCAATCAAGCAATATAATAGAAAAACCATTAATTGAAACCACCAACGGCCACGTAACCTGATTTGGCTACTTTTTTCATAAGCACGCGATTGCTCATAACGATTCCCGAACCATTCTTTACTCATGAATACCTACTTTCTGCGTATCTAATTCAACTTGCGTCACCACTGACTGCCAGCTACCTTTAGGATGCGTTTCATCTGGTGGCGCTCCCCAAGCACGGAAAACAAATGTGTGACAATTGGCTTTTCCTGTCCGTCGTTCATTCAAAATAGATTCGGCCATTCTCGCTTGCACGAAATCCATAATGCTATCGTCCAATGGACGAACTCCCAAGCTTTTGCGATAGCCCTTATCAACCAAAAAATCAATTAATGAATGAGATTCAACCACTTGTTCATTCACATATTCAAGGCTGTCAGAAAAACTAGGGATTAAATCAATCACATCTTGATCACGGTAGATTAAGTGATAACCTTGTCGCTGCGCTTGTTTATTTAACCGACTGAGTTTTAAATCAATGATCTTCTTAACATTTGGTATTTCTAGCGGTTCAAAGATAATAGTGGCACCAATACGACTAATAAATTCTTGTCGTAAATCGGCTCCTAATAACGCATTTTCAAAATTTTTACCAAAGGTTTCTTGATGCTGCGGATCATGCCGATAAGCTTCACTTTTTGCTGCCCGCTCAATGATTAATTGATGCCCAATATTAGTCGTCATAACAACGATTAAGTCCTTAAAGTTAATCGTTTGGCCACGTTCATTTGTTAATCGACCATCATCCAAAATTTGTAGTAGCAAGTCCAGCACCATTGGATCGGCTTTTTCGATCTCATCTAATAATAAAACTGAATAGGGATTAAACTTAACGGCCTCTGCTGCCCGTTCCGCAAATCTGGCCATAGATTGCTTAGCAAACTTGAACTCTGACATATCAAAACGAATTAATTGTCGTTCATCACCAAAGTAATGTGTTGCAATTGCCTTGGCTGTCTCAGTTTTACCAACACCAGGTGTGCCTGCCAGTAGAAATGATAATGGTTTCGTCATATCACCTAAACCAGCTGCACGAACGCGAATACTGGTGACAATCTTTTTTAAAGCAGCATCTTGGCCAATTACTTGCGTTTGCATCCGTTCATATAGTTGAAATAACCGTTCATCATCTTCTTCGGTTAAGACAGACATAGGGACGTGATACCTTTCATGGATAATACTAGCAATATCACTCTCCATCATTACCGAATGGTTGTTCATTTTTGATTCAACTAGCGCATTATCTAGTAAGGTAATCGCCTTTTCGGGGAAAAAGTGGGTTGTAATGTAGCGGTCAGAAAAATTAATGATTGTATCTAATGCCTCATCCGGTACCTCAGCACTTGCTGGTAAATCATCGACAATCCTTTTTAAAGTTGCTCGCGTTTGACTTGGTGTAAATTCATCCAGCAGCACTTTATCAAAACGACGTTCCATCGCGTTATCTGACTCAATATATTGACGAAACTCATTATTAGTCGTTGCCCCAATCACTTGAATTTCACCACGACCAATTGCTGGCTTTAAAATATTACCGGCATCCATACCTGAGCCACCCTCAGCACCTGTACCAATCAATTCGTGCATTTCATCAATAAATAATAGAATCTTCGGATTGGCTTTCACTTCATCGACGATATGATGCAAATTTGAGGCAAAGCCACTACCAGCTGTTGATTCCATTAAACTAGCTAACTCTAGAGAAATTACCTGTCGGTCTAATAACGTCTCATGCAAAATATCATCTTGCGTTATGATTCGCTTCACCAATTCCTCGACTAACGCCGTTTTACCAACACCCGCTTCACCCAAAATAGCAGCACTATTCTTTTTATGTTGATTCAAGATGCGCACTAATCGTCCTAATTCAACATCACGTCCAAAGGCACCATATTCATCCGGTTGAGCGCTAATGATTTGATTCAAGCTAGTAGTAAAACGATCTAAATATGGTGTATTGGTCATTTGATTAATCTCCTTCCATTGGTAAATCATTTACATCGGTGGCAACTTGCGTTCGTGCCGATAATGAGGCACCTTGTGGTTGTGTTTTTGGCTTATAGGCGTTCATATTGGCAATTTCTTCTTCGGTAAATAATTGCTCAATACCTTGTCCTTCTTGCCGTGCTTTAATATTTGCTAATCGTTGCTTTTCTTCTTGATCGACTTCCGCTTGAATATCTTGCATCAATGATTCATCTTGTCGGATGGCCGCTAAACGTTTATCTAAAGCAGCAGCTTCCTTTTTTGTATCCATAAACTCTTCTCCTTGTAAGTCAAAATCTTGTGTCGTGATTAAAGTGGGAACTAATTCCGCTGGTACCACTTCATCAGCTAAATCAAATACACTGAGTAGTTTTATTTGTTCAGGTATTTGTTCAAAAGTTATTTCATAATGGTCATTTAGTACGGGGTCACCGGCTGGAAATAACAGGTGATATTGCTCGGCCGTTGCTGGTAATACCAGTAAACCGTCTGCCCGACCGGTTTCAACTGACAACATATATAACCCATTACCGCGTGCAACTTGAACTAATTTTCCTTGTATTGTCATGCTGCTCATCTTGTTCGTTCTCTTTTTTCCTCTTGTGCTTGATCTTGTATTGCTTGATTCGTGGCCATTTGTACAGCCGTTGGTTGTATATTAGGCGCCGCCCGTCTCTCATTGGTTATTGTTTGGCCATCAGATAAGCGGTCTGACAAATAATTAGTGATCGACGTACTCGCTTTGGTCACATCAGCCATTAAATTAGGATTTCTATCTTTCATATCAGCGACTTTTTCAAGGCTTTTCGTCCAATCACTCATGTACTTTTCACTAAGATCACCCGGTTCAACACCAATATTTTTTAAAACAACATAACTGGTCATTTCTGCTTGTAATTCCTTCTCAGCAGTTGATGTATTAGCGTCACTCTGTTGATGCAACGCTGTATGTCCCATTTCATGTGCCAGTGTCGCAATTCGGTCGGTGACTGGTAAATCAGGTCGTAAGACGATACTTCTATCTTTTGGATCTTTACGATTAATGACAGTCGCACCTTTCGCAATACCATTACTTGTCATTGGCTTGTGATCTGCTAAAAATTTCATTGCCCCTTTATCTTGATCAATCACCTTCACATGTTGTTGTTCAGTTGCGTATTCTTTCAACGTGTCATACACCGTTTGTAACTGTTCATCGGATTGATCAGTTAATAAATTAACTGGTCGATTAGGCAGCAATTTGGGTAAATCATCAAGTGAGGCATTTGTTTGTTTAATATCAAACACTGTTTGAATTGGATAATGTTTAACAGACCGAATTTCTAGGTCACCAGTTTTAGCTTGTTGACGCTGCTCTGCGGTTGCATCACGCCAATAAACTTGCTTACCATCTGGCGTGATCACACTTTGCAAGTTTTTAGGGGCGCCGTATATTTTCATACCTTGTTCGCCCTTATTAACTTGAATGTCCTGTTCGGCAAATTGCTTATATCCCTTCACGATAGTGGCGTCTTGACGTTGGCCATAAATCAGCATCGTGTTTCGTGGTGAATAGTTTTGCCCTTGTGCCACAAAATCCAAATAGTTTTGGGCTTCTTTCGGATCATTTTGATAATTCTTCATACGTTGCAAAGCATCTTTGATAATCTCTTCATTCTTTTCACGACTTTTGCCCTTTCGGTCAGTCCGTCGTTGTTCACGTGCTAATCGTCCCGGATTAGCATTGACGACTTGTTTATCATCCTGAACTTTCATCGACTTATTCGATGGTTGCTTAGCTTGTTTACTGAAAGTCTCCAATGCCTCTAATCGTTTATGACTTTCTTCCATTGTCATTGTTTTAATACCAGGATCATTTGCTTTTAGTTGGTCATTCCAATCTTTTCCCTTGGGTGGTACCTGACGGATATTTTCCATGCCTTCAAATTGCAAAACACTAAATTGATCAGCTGCTTGAAAACCTGCTAAATCATTATCAGTTGCTAATACCAATTTGTTAGGCAAATGACCGTTCAATTGATTCATACGATCTAATTGTGATAGCACCTTTTGATGGTCGGTTCCTGATAATGATAAAAATGTCGCATTTTCATGCGCCAATTCTGGAAAGTGTTGTTGTGCGTACGATAAAGCATCAATTGGTGATTCAAATACTAATAGTTGGTCAGCACCATTCCCTGTATGGAAGTTATACCCGTAATTAGAATCTGAGCCAGCGGCAACTTTCTTTTGCGTACCACGCTTACCATATTTCTCATAATCAATTTCAGTTCCTTGTTGATCTAATCCGACAACTTCGCCTTTTTCATCATGCCAAGGAAATAAGATGGCCGGCTTTTGCCATTCTTTTGTCTGCCAGTCTTGGCGAGGCTTCCCCTGTTTAATAAATTCCGATGCTGTCAAACGCTGCACAAAGGTTTTATCAAAGCCTCGTTCATTCACTAAATAATTTTCAGTATTGTTAGTTGATTGCGAGGTACGCCACCTTTTCCAATCAAATTGATAATTATTTGTTGCGCTTTTTTGCTTATATTTGTCTTGTGCCTGTTCGTCTTGATTATCATAATGGTTTTTATAGTCAGACCAGCGCACCCAAGCCTCCTTTGGCGTGACATCTTCAAAAGCACTAATAAAGTCCCCTAAATCACCGGATAACTGCTTAGAATTCCAAAAAAAGACGTTTTTATCAGTGTTAATGATGCAACTATCATGATCTACCAACCGTAAACGATTATGTTCAGTGGTATAATCAATGCCTTTATAATCTAAGTATCCTTGGATAGGTAAAGCTTTCATCGCTTCACGATTAATCGTCATTCAACTCACCACCTTCATTGTCAGTTTGTAATTCGATTGGTGAAACTTGCTCGATAAACTTTTCGACATCTACTAAATCTTCTGTTTGCAAATGTTGTTGTAGCTTTTGCACTAACTCTAACTCCACCTGTTTCTTAAGGTCGGCTACTTCACCTTTAAGTGTTGTCACCTTTTCTTGGGCATTTTCTAATTCGTCCTGTTTCTTTGCTAAACGTGCTGCTAATTTCTTTGATACCATGCGTCAATTCCCCCATTACTTTTTTGTTTTTATTAACTATGGTTATCGTAACTGAATTTAAAGGGACGATGTAAAAACGCCCCACCCCTTTTATAACCATTAAAATCAATGATTTAATACAAAAATAAACAAAATAAAGCTCCACAAGTATTGGCTATTTTTCCAATACTTGTGGAGCTATTTCATTCATATTAACTAGCAATTAACTGTATGGCCTTTTGATGATACTCATCTGAATAGCCTATAACACATGACAAAATCCACCTGCCCTCATCATCTGTTATATTTGTGTCCAATACTCGACGCAAATCCTGTACGACTTCTGGAATTGGCTTCGGATTATTTTGCTTATCAATATATGCTAATACTTTTTCCTCATTTTTTTTATCATTAGTTAGCTGAATCATTGTTTTTCCTAAATCATAGGTTCCCTCTGGTTCAACATATGCTTGCTCAATATTATTAAATTCATCTGGATCAACTTGATTGCCTTTTTGAATCTCTTTCAAATAAGCTAATTTTCCTTTTGGTGACAGATTATTGTATATTTGATCGTTTTTGAATAAGATAGTTTTCCCCTTTCCAGTCATTAAAAATTCAACTTAATAATGCATCTATAATCCGTATGCTATCGAAATAATAAGATATGTTCAAGTCTTTACTACGTACCCCAGTCCCCGCCAGCGGGGGTCTAAGCAGTCTTACGCCTGCCAACCACCTGATGACACTGGGTCTGCCTTATGTGCCTATCATTTATAGCAGGCACCAGTTTGTCCTAAGTCGCCAAGCGACTAAGGACAACTAGGACGAAGTACAAGGGTAAATAGTACGGCTACGCCGCCCTTGTACTTTGCCCCGGTACCTGCAAAAAATTTCCCGTCACAACGACAAACCCAGCGACAACAGGTGGTCGCTGACAGAAAAATTTTCATAGGTTACCTGGCCTAAGCAAGGAGTTTTAGTATGTCAAAAAACACAACAGACCTTTCATTGTCTATTTTTTCATGGCGTGGAGACCGTCCAACGCCAGTCCCTTTTCCTGAATATGACGAAAGTTATTCTGACGTTGATTTATCAGCCGAAGAAGTTGATGATTTTATTTTTCATTTAATCGTTGCACAAGCTAGAGATGAACAAATTACTATCAGATTAGCTAATGACGAATTTCAAGATTTTAAATTAGTATAGGAGCTAAAAATGACAAAAACTTATTATGATGATTTTACCAAGTTGCATTTAAGCAAAATGGCACAAGCCATGTCAGATATTACTTATGGTTATGAAGAAACCCAAGTCCCCAAGGAGCACTACAAAAAAGCCCCATCAGCTGATTATGAAGAAATAGTTTCCGCCAACGTCAGCGTAAAGCTGGTTGAAACCATTTATAACATGTTGAATGGCTTGCAAAAAGAAAGCCCCGATTGTTCTACCAAGCGCTTGTACTGCTTGATATGGGCATTAAGGCCAAGTACCATGTCGGCACAACAATATCAAGCCTTATCACTTGTATCAGACGATTTTGAGCAAAACAAAAAAGCACGCATGCTAAATGCTCAAACGTATGAAGATTTTAATGACGTGCTATTAAACGGCACAACCTACCACTTTAACAACTAAGGAGAATTAAACATGAAATGTCGCGTAGTATTTGAAGAGTATCGCAAAAAAGAAGTCGAACTTGAAATGACCCCAGAAATGAATATTGACGACCTAGACGAAAAAGCCATGACAATGTATGATAACGGCCAAATCGTTCTAACCCCCGACGATATGCAATCAGTTCATTTCCACGTTAAAAACGATTTTGAAAGGTAAATAAGGTAACCATGAAAAAAGATATACCAGTAACTTATGAAGAAACGTTAGTACGAACAGTTACCCTAACAGTTGACGACGAAGAAGATATTGATAAACAAGCCCGACAAGCTTACCTAGACGAAAAAATCGTCCTGGATAGTTCCGACTTACAATATACGCAATTTGAGGTTCAGACACCGTTTGGCGACTGGACAATAATCTAAAAACCAGGGGCGCAGTGCGCCCTTCTCTGCATACCCCAGTCCCCGCAAGCGGGGCTCCCTTACAACCCCCGACCCCACCGGGGCCAAACGTTTCCGCTTGGCGCAACCGTCCTTTCACCACCTATCCTTTATTTTTGCCATCCAAACTCTAATACAGGCAGTGTTGCTAAGTGCCAGGCACTAAGCAACACTAGGCCCGATGACAAGGGTAAATAGCACAGCTACGCTGCCCTTGTCATCGGACACCGCCTGTATCACACTTCTCCCGTCAAAATGAAAGTTTGGTTAGTTGCTGAAAGGCAATTGACCACCAGAAAAATTTTAGGAGACCAGCTATGATACAAACAACTGTCACAACACCTGTCACCACTTATCAATTACAGCTACAACAACACAATCAAGTTTCGTTTGGAATTACGGCTAGTGCCACTAATTTAACGGCGGCCACCTTTCAATTAAACGTCAATGACGCTGATATAGCACATTACTTCGTCAATTACTTAGGGACCATCCTAGCAATGACTTTTCAACAAGCTATGTCTGATGCAAACTTTTTATCACAATTACAAAAAATCATTATACATGAATTAAAAAATTGGCAATCGGGTTATCAATACTTATAGCCAGTTGTTAGCATCGTAAAAATGATATATTAAACCTATGGAACGTGGCTGCCGAAAAGATTGCTCTGACAAAACCTCCTTTACGAAAAAAATTAAATTCTCCAATAAGATACTAAACACCTGTTTGTCAGATTCCCTAACTCATATGGGTTAGGATACATAATATTTTAGCGCCTACAGAAAGGAGTCTGACCATGCCTTACTTTATTCTTTACCTGCTGTTATTTCTCGTCTGTTATCTTTTTGGTCTCACCATTGGTTGGGCCTGGCGAATTATTCGTTGGGTAGTGCTTTTGATTTTATCTGTCAGTTGGTGGGTATTTAAAACCGCAGGAATTTGGTTGCTCTGTGGGATTGCTTTTTGTGGTGGTTATATGTGGAGTTATCTGCGAAGTAAATGGCAACAATTCCATCCAAATAACTCCTAATTTATAAACTGGTCTACTTTGTGAAATATGCTGGCAGTGAAAAAGATTTGTGAATTTGATGAATTGCACAAATCATTGAAAAGCCCGGTAAATCAATAACTAACTATAACCATGATATGTTAAATTGGATTGGTTTAGTTGACGTAAGACTCATAAATGATTAATTTTTGTGTTCATACTTGATAATTAAATAATTACAAAAATACCCCGAAAGTTAAAGTAAAGATTTAACTTTCGGGGTATACCTTAATGTTAGGTTTGCTTGTTTAATTGTTTTAACTCGCATAAATAATCACCTCATACCCAGGCTTTTTATCTATAAATTGAACCAAGAATCCTTTTATATTTTTTGTGTGTATTATCATTGTAAAATTTATTCCACCAAGATTCATTACGCACCTGCTTAGGTAGTTGACGTAATTGTGTTAAAGATAACTCAGCATTTGTGTTCATTATTTTCAACCATAGTCTAAATTGGATTGAAGTCAATATTTGAGACAGGTTTTAAGAGACATTCAGAACTGCGTTTACCTTCCACAGCTCAAATAAATCATTAATCGTGATTAATAACTTATTTGAACCATGGAAAGCATTAAATCAGGCGGCCATTTGGCTCGTAAGTGTTGCGATTTCAACTTGTAAGGGGGTCTGGTAGCCCAGTGAACTATGAATTCTCTTCCTATTGTAGAAAGCATGCACATATTCAAAAAGGACAGCAGCGGCAGTTTCATAATTCTTAAAGACCGGCACTGGATAAACACATTCCTTTTTGAGGGAAGCATGAAAAGATTCCATTGGTGCATTATCGTATGGACACCCCTTACGGCTGTAAGAGTGGCGGATATGTAGTTCTGTTAACCGTTGGTTGTAATCATCGCTGGTGTACTGTGATCCTAAGTCTGTGTGGATAATCAGGTCCCCAGTAATGGTTCGATTTTTAACCGCGCTTTCCAGGGTCTTTAAGACTAAATCAGTATCCATCTTTTTTGAGAATGAATAGCCGATAATTCGTCTTGAGTGCAGATCCATGATGGTTGATAAGTAACACCAGCCATTACGCTTCGTTTGAATATAGGTCATATCAGCGGGCCATTTTTTATTTAAACTAGTGGTCGAGAAATCCTGCTTAAGCAAGTTGGGACGCTGTTCAACCTTAGTTTTGGAAGCCGAAGCCGCTTTCCATTTATTGACGGTAACGGAGTGGATATCCAGTTCCTTCATGAGCCGGGAAATCCGTCTTGGGCTGCACCGACGCTACAGTGGTTGAAGTTCCAGATTCAATTCATGGTGGATCTTCATAACGCCGTATCGCTGCTTGAATTCCGCAAAGATCCGCAGAATCCGTTGTTTTAAGTCCTCATCTTCGGCCCGGCGTTTTGAAGGCTTTGGGGATCGATAACGATAATAGTGAGCTCTGGAAACACCGAGGATTCGGCACATCTTAGTTACCTGGTGGTTATGGCTTTCTTGGTGAATATAATCAAAAATATTGGTTACTTCTGCGCAAGGAAGCCCAGGGCTTTTTTTAGGATTTCGTTCTCCTCAGACAGGGAAGCCAGCCGCTTTTCCATCGCTTTAATTTCATCTGGCGATTTATCGGATTGAGTTTTGGCTTGGCCCTGGATCCACTTATGAACGGTTGAATAGCCAATGCCATATTCTCTGGCCAGTTGGGCGGCTGATTCGCCTTGTTTATATAGGTTGATGATGTTTTGTTTGAATTCTTTGTCGTAACGAGTTGGCATGTAAAAATTCCTTCCTTTTGAGAGACGATTTATTCATTATACGCTCTCTTAAAAGTTGTCTCAGGAATCAGCTTACATCCATGCGCCATAAGGTAATAGTTGCGGTAACCCAAACCACGATTTCGTTGATAATACACTATAATCCACAACGCCTAACCAAACGGCTAACAAATCCCCAATAATCAAAGCGATTAAAAATGAAAAATGTTTCCAAAATCCTTTACCAAATATCGACAATAAAATCACAATAGCAGCTGTTGTGATTGATAAAGTAAGTGTCGATAATGAAGAAAAACCTTCATCTCCTGGAGAACCACCTAAAAACTCAGACATTGTGAATTCAGACAAAGAAATACCTACCAAAAAAATAAGGGTTCCTGTAATTGCTGGTGTTAATAATTTTATTAATTTATTTATAAGTCCTGTAACGGACAACATAAATACAATCAATGCACTTAGCAAAATCGAACCGCCTGCTGTTGCTAGTTGGCCAGTTTTACCCGCACTAATCATTAATGCATCAAAGTAGGCAGATGGGCCTTGAATAATAGGTAACTTTACTAGCCTTGTTGCCTGTGTCAGCGTAACTATACCCGAGACAATAAAAATAGTGTTTACCAAATTAGTTGATGAGCTCAACGAAAGTCCTGCGGCCGCTGCAACATAGATTGGATCTAACCATACATTAGAAACAAACACATGTTGTATACCTGCTAAGCCATGCGCAACTATACGATTATCTTTTGTGACCATAATAATAAACATTCCTTTCCCAATAAAAAAAGTGTCCTTAGATACATAAAAAAGGACACTTAATAACAACCGTTGACAATGTTGCTAACTATGATTGGTCACTTTCCTACGCCAGTATTAACCAGATCAGGTTCAAAGGGACCGATATACATCATCTCAGTCTTTACGACGCCCCTAGTGATTATCATTCAATTTTAAAAACTTCTTCAACAAACTATTTCGTGCAAATAAAAAAGCATTTTTCTCACCTGGAGAAAAATGCTACATGAACAATATGTAACACTTTCCTACGCTGATATTAATCAGTTCAGGTTCAAAGGGTTCTTCTCAGCCATATCGGCGCCCCTAGCACAAGGTTATTGTACCATAAATTATATTAAATTTTCTATCTTAATGTAAAATCAATTTCAAAGGATTAATGAACGTCATTATCCCTTATATAGGGTTAATCTAATTATTAGGATATAAATCTACCAATCAAAAAAGTCTATGAGACCAACAAAACTATCAGAGTCGCAAACTATGTTTTAAAAAACTTTGAATAGATTTCCTAATTTTTCATGGCGTTTGACTAACATAAAATTAAAATTTGTAATAATTTATCTGCTAATCAATATATACTATAACATGTAACGCCATATTCAATTTTCTTAATTTATCTATTATTTTGACCATTGTGTTTATCATTAATCAAACAAACTAAAACTATATAATATTATATATAATAAAATGTTTTACTTAATAGATAATAAGAACTTCTTTAACGCGTCTTGCCATGTAAGGATTTCAAAATCCGTTGACTTAGCTTTTTCCAAACTCATAACCGAATGTCTCGGTCTGTAAGCCTTTTGTGGAAATTCCTCACTTGTCACTGGCATCACCTCTACAGAAGTATCTTTTAAAATTTCCTCAGCAAATTCATACCATGTTGCTGTACCTTCATTTGATAAATGATAAATCCCATATTCAGATTTAGTATCAATTAGATGTAACATGAATTCTGCTAAAGTCCTTGTCCATGTAGGGCGACCTAATTGATCATCAACTACTGTTAGTTTAGAATGACTTTCAGCAAGGTATTGCATAGTGTAAACAAAATTACCACCAAACTCACCGAATACCCAGCTAGTTCTGACAATATAAGCATCAGCCTCACTCTCAGTAACAGCTAACTCACCAGCCAATTTTGCACGCCCATAGGCATTTTTAGGATTAACCGCCGCATCTTCTTGATATTCCCCTGAATTTGTACCATCGAAGACATAATCTGTTGACACTGCTACTAATTTAGTATCAAATTTTTTCGCTGCGTCAGCAATATTTTTTGTACCTTCAACATTGACCTGCCAATTTATTTCACGGGCTTCATCTTCTGCTGCATCAACCTTTGTATAAGCAGCTGCATGTAGCACAACATCTGGCTTTTCTTGTTCAAACACTGACATTACTTTTTTCCTATCCGTAATATCTAGTTGCTGTGAGTCAAATGCGACAAAACTCAATTGTCGCTCCGATAAAAGTTTTTGTAACTCTCGTCCAAGTTGGCCGTTAGCTCCCGTAACTAAGTACTTCATAATTCCTCCGAAAAAAGCCAGCTTTCGCTGACTTTATTATTATTGATTATTTTGAGCATATTTTGCTTCAACAGATTCTTTTTCGGGTTGCCACCATGATTGATGATTTTCATACCATTTAATCGTATCTTTCAAACCTGTTGCAAAATCAGTGTACTTTGGTTGCCATCCCAACTCTTCACGAATTTTTGTCGCATCAATTGCATAACGTAAATCATGCCCTGAACGATCCTGGACAAAATCAAAATCATCTTCATCCTTGCCCATATCTTTTAGAATAGTACGTAGTACCGTGATATTATCTTTCTCACCATCTGCTCCAACTAAGTAGGTTTCACCAATCCTACCCTTAGTAAGAATCGCCCATACGGCAGTTGCATGATCATAAGTATGAACCCAGTCGCGAACATTCTTGCCTGAACCATATAACTTTGGTTTGATTCCAGAAATAATATTAGTCACTTGGCGAGGAATGAACTTTTCAATATGTTGGTATGGGCCATAATTATTTGATGTATTTGAAATCGTTGCCTTCAAGCCAAATGACCTTACCCAAGCACGTACTAATAAATCTGAACTAGCCTTAGTTGAAGAATATGGACTTGATGGACGATATTGGGATTCAGGAGTAAATTTTTCCCCTTCTCCCTCGCCATGGCCAGGTAAATCTTCACGCAATGGTAAATCACCATAAACTTCATCCGTAGAAACATGGTGGAAACGCTTATTGTACTTACGAGCAGCTTCAATTAAGGTATAGGTTCCCATAATATTAGTTTGAATAAATGGTGAAGGATCTTTTAATGAATTATCATTATGGCTTTCAGCAGCGTAATGAACAATAGCATCTGTTTCTGAAACAAGCTTATCAACTAATGGTGCATCCGCAATATCACCAACTACCAACTTAACACGGTCTTCAGGTAAGCCAGCTAGATTTTCCTTGTTGCCGGCATATGTTAACTTATCAAGTACAGTAACATTAACCTCGGGATGTTCCTCAACAATATAACGAACAAAATTTGCACCAATGAACCCAGCTCCACCAGTTACTAATATATTTTTATACTCAGTCATGAATGAACTCCTATTTTAATTGCTCTTTTGTCAGTGGTTCAACATCTTTCAATAAGGGATGATTTTTATCGGCTTCACTCACTTCTGCATGCTCCACATCATCCCATGTGATTCCTAATGTAGGATCAGCATAGTTAACAAAAGCATACTTTGGCTTCAATTCTAAAGCCCAATAGTCATTCACTAAATAGGAATATGAAACTGTGTCACTTAGTACTTGAAAACCGTTGGCAACACCGCGAGGTACATAAATTCCCTTACTAGCGTCAATGATTGTTTGGTAAACATTCCCAAATGAACCACCTTCGCGTAAATCTACCCAAGCACCCAGTACTTTGCCACTGTCAGCTACTGAAATATATTTATCCCAAGGTTCTGCATGCAAACCACGTAATACACCTTTACGTGATAGTGATACATTATTCTGCAATTTGTCATCTTTGAAGAACTCTGTTGGGAATCCTAAAGGTAACATCTTTTCCTTTTGAAAGTTTTCTTTAAACCAACCACGATTGTCACCGTGAACTGGAATGTCGAATTCCACCATACCCGGGATATCCGTAATTGTTCGAGCAACTAATTCCTTTTCAAAAAAGTCTTCAGACATACGTTTTATACTTCCCTCTCTTCAGCAACAATACGCAATAAATACTGACCATAATCATTTTTCTTTAATGATTGTGCTAGAGCCTCTAATTGCTCGACATCAATATAACCCATACGGTAAGAAATTTCTTCTAGTGAAGCTACTTTTAAATTTTGTTGCTTTTGAATAGTAGCAATAAAAGAAGAAGCTTCCAATAACGAATCATGCGTCCCAGTATCCAGCCACGCATAACCCCGTCCCATTACTTGAACATCTAGGTCGCCACGATCAAGATAGGCCTGATTGATATCGGAAATTTCTATTTCCCCACGAGCTGATGGTGTTATGTTTGCAGCAATATCCACAACATCATTATCATAAAAATAAAGCCCCGTTACAGCATAATTAGACTTTGGTTGTTCTGGTTTTTCAACAATTGACAGTGCTTTACCATCTTCATCAAACTCAACAACTCCAAAACGCTCCGGATCCTTAACCTGATAGCCAAAAACCGTTGCCCCTTTTTCTTTAGAGGCGGCATCTTGTAATTGTTGGGACAAACCTGCACCATAAAAAATATTGTCACCTAGTACCAAAGCAACCGTCTCATCACCAATGAAATCAGCTCCGACAATAAAGGCATCTGCCAATCCACGTGGCTTCATTTGTACAGCGTATTGAATATTCAATCCAAGTTCCTGACCATTATCAAATAAGTCTTTAAATTGTCCAAGGTACTCAGGAGTAGAAATCACTAATATATCTTTAATACCTGCCAACATCAAAACTGACATTGGATAATAAATCATTGGTTTATCATATATTGGCACTAATTGTTTACTGGTTGCTTTCGTTATTGGATATAACCGAGAGCCTGATCCTCCAGCTAAAATAATCCCCTTCATAGTAGACTCCTATTATTGTACTAATGCACGACTTGAAATATAGATTACAAATCGTAATCCTAAAAAACTAGTTGTTAAAAATATGAAATTTTTATTCATATCGATAAATATCTCTTGTATACACCTTTTCTCTCGAATCTTCCAAATCCTCTGAAAATCTGTTTGCTAAGATGACATCTGATTTCTGCTTAAACTCTACTAAATCAGAAATAACATCTATTCCATTAAAATGATTCTCTGTTAATGTTGGTTCATAAATAATCATTGTAATTCCAGCTGCATCAAGTCGATTCATTACCCCTTGAATTGCAGAATATCTGAAATTATCAGAATCTGCCTTCATAGTTAATCTATAAATACCAACAACATCAGGCTTCCTTTCCAAAATTTGTTTAGTAATAAAATCTTTACGAGTACTGTTACTATCAACAATAGCCTTAATTAAATTGTTAGGAACTTCTTTGTAATTTGCCAATAATTGTTTTGTATCCTTAGGAAGGCAGTAACCCCCATACCCAAACGATGGATTATTATACCCTTTTGCAATTCTTGGATCAGCACTAATAGCATCAATAATATTTTTACTATTCATGTTCTTCACTTCAGCATAAGAATCTAATTCATTAAAATATGACACTCGCATAGCTAAATAGGTATTAGAAAATAACTTTACAGCTTCTGCTTCTGTACTCGTTAAATAAAACTCAGGTATATCCTCTTTAATGGCTGCATCGCGTAGTAATTTTACAAAAATGCCTCCCTTTTCAACACTTTCACCCACAACAATTCTTGAAGGATACAAATTATCATATAACGCTTTACCCTCTCTCAAAAATTCTGGGGAAAACATAATACGATCTGTTCCAAACTTAGATTTCATAGATTCGGTAAATCCAACAGGTATAGTTGACTTTATAATAATTAAAGCATCATGATTCAAACTTAACACTTCGTCAATTACCTCTTCGACACTAGATGTATCAAAATAATTTACTTTTTCATCATAGTTTGTAGGTGTAGCTATAATAACTAAATCTGCATTTTTATAAGCAAAAGTTGAATCTAATGTTGCGGTCAAATCCAGATTTTTATTTTTTAAAAAATTGGAAATTTCCGCATCAACAATTGGTGAAATTTTATTATTAATTAAATCGACCTTTTCAGGTATTATATCTTTAGCAATCACTTTATTATGTTGTGCTAACAATGTAGCCAACGACAACCCCACATAGCCCGTACCAGCAATTGTAATATTCATTTTTAACTCCTTATTATAATATTAATCCCAATTTTCAAAAAAAACTTTTAATGACTCACGTATCAGTTTGTTTTTTGCTTTGTTCTTTACAGTGCCACTTCCATCCTCATGATGATATACACTCCAATTAGTATTGTACATCATCGTAACATCTTTACTCTTTGCCAGTTCTGCAATGTGATCTTCTTCAGAATACAAAAACATACGTTCATCAAAAACTGGCATCAATTTGTGCAACGTTTCCTTCTTCATACCATAGAAGGAACCATGTAATGCATAAACAGGTAATTTTCCCTGTTTTCTCTTAGAGTATAGAGATTGAACCTTCTTTGAAATTTTATTGCTTATCAAATACGTATAGTACCACAACGACCTGTCATAATAAGCATACCTTTTCAATAGCCTAAATCCTATTTTTTCTTTCTTATAATAATATGGATTCTGGTTCTTTCCCGAATCCGTTACTACCTTAGGACCTACAATCTCATCATCACCGATTTCATTAAGCGATAAGTTATTTATTTCAATATCTGGATTAGAAATAAATAAATAATCATATTGAAATTGTTGTGAATAATTTATTCCCGCATTATTACCAGCTCCATACCCTTTATTAGGTACTTTAATAAAATCTGCTCCAATTTTATGAGCAATTTTTTCCCCTTCCTCTGTTGATTTCATATCTTTAAAGCTATCAACAACAATAACTTTAAAGTCATTAGACTGAAAGGGGATCGATGAATTAAATCTTTCTAAATCCGAATAATTACCATAAACCAAAACTATAAACACAATTGCCTTATTACTCATTTTCTGCTCCCGATTTTCTATTTACCATAAAACTCCAAAAAATCATACTCAATACCGCAAGTACTAAATCTGAAATTACAAAAGACCATGCCATTAATGTAACGCTATTCGAAAAGAACATTATCAATAGCATTATAAGAAATGATAAGCATAAACTAATTGTATTGACTGGCCTAACGGAAATCGCATCTATTGGATTGCGCAATAATAAGAATTGGGCTCTTGGAATTAATGTTATTAATAAAATCTTCGCTATATTTAATTGTTCTGTATACTCATTTGAGTATAGTATCTGCATTATTTGCTTTGAAAAGATGATTCCAAAAAAAACTACAATGAATGAAAATAACAGGTATAAAATAGATAGATATCTAACTTGTTTTTTCACTAACCCCATTTTTTTCTCCATCAATGCTTTACTAACCTTTGGTAGTAAAACGATTCCTACATAACTAAACAATGGTAAAAATGCTTGAAGTATACCTGTAGATGCAGCAAAAAATCCTGAAGAAAGCTTTCCAAACCTTTGATTTATTATCATTAATGGAATTAAATAATAAGAAAATTGTATAATCTCACCTGGAATTCTAGGAATTCCATAAATCAATAATTCTTTTATTTTGCTATATAAATTAACAATTTTAAATGTTTTAAATTCTGAATTCAGACGAGTAAATAAACACATAAATACTATACTTAATAATATATTTGAAGACCCCCAAGCCGTTAATATAGTTTCAATCCCATCATCTTTAGCGATATAAACTATTATGACATTTATAACTTGAGTCAATAATTGTATAACAGTATAAGTATAGAAGCGTTCCTCTCCACGGTAAGCAGAAAAAATAAAAGTATTGGCAGCTATTCCAATAGAATAAATTAATAATGGAATTATATACTTTGAAAAAACTCTACTTCCAAAAATATAGGAAGCCACCAATTCCTGATTAAAAAATATTATAGCCGAAATAAAAACAGCCATAGTTAGTAGTATATAGATACCTAATTGATAGTATTCGTAGGCTTTTTTAGGGTTATTTTTTAAATACAACGAATAATATCTTGGAATACTGATCCCCAATTCTAGCAAAATGAAGAAACCGATAACTGTTGCAGATCTCTTGGCAATATTGAATACTCCAAATTCGTTTACTCCAACAAAAATAGCCACCATTTTATTGATTAAAAAATTAGATAATAGAACAAAAATCTGCCCCGAAAACGTAATAATTATATCCTTAATAAAACTACTATCTTTTACATTATTCACTTAGACGACCTCACAATAATTAAATAGGGTAAAAATAAAAACATCGCCAATATATAGCTCATATAACTCCATGGACTAATAATAAACCCATAAAAAACAAAAAAATAACCATTCAATAATATAAACGATGATAAGTATATGTTATTTCTTTTAATCAATGAGTAGTACGAAAATATTACAATTCCCATAATAAACGAAAAAAATATAAAGGACCCTATCACGCCAAAATCTTCAATCAATCCCCTAAATACTGTGTAAATATTTGCTGGGAATCCTTCGACTATAATATATTCAGAGTATACCCCTCTTATCCTTGTTGAAATACCCAAAAAATTAAAAATACCTATAAAGGTATTTATTCCTAGTCCATGACCAAATGTTTCATGGTAATTTCCTAACCAATAATCAAATGTGGGAACATGGCCAAAAGCATATATTAGAAATTTATTTAATACAGTATGAACATTCTGTGAAGTTATCTCTCCAATTCTAAATAGCATTGTTAGAATCAAACCTGACAATGCACCCAAAAGTGTTAAAGTCCATTTAACCAAACTGCTAAATTTTATACGAAAATCTTTACCTAAATAAACATTAGCAATCATCATCGATGACACAAAGAAGAACATACTACTCAAAAATTCACTCTTTGTATTCTGAACCAAAATATTCGATAATGCAGGCAAAAATCCTAATAAACCTAATAGCTTATTTTTTTTATTATTTACAGATGCAAAATGATACCCTCCGATTATAGGGGATAGATATTCGAATACCATCAAAATTTGCATAACAGTGCTGGTTTTATGCGCTCCGTTATACCTATTTACGGCCATTTGGTTATTCATTTCTAAAAAATCATCAAAGCTTAAAAAACTGCTGATTGAAAACCCATTTAATCGAATATTTAAGAAGGGTACTAACATCCCTAAAGAAACGACACCAAGTAAAATAAAATTACTTTTATGTATATTAAATCCTATAAAGTTTTTCTTTTTTACATTTTCACCAACTACTTTCCCTATATATAAATTTAATACAAACCCAACCAAACAAAGTGACGTTATATAAAAAACTCCATGGTAATTGTATTCAAATTTAACAAAAGCCAAACTGGAAAACAAAAAAAATAACCATATATTTGAAAACAGAAAAGTAGGTTCCATAAAACTACTATGCAAAATTTTTCTGTTGATTATGATGCTAATAAACATCAATATTAAAATACAAATTGCTACAAAAACCTGCATTGATATTCTTTCCTTTTTTATTTAATCAGTTTAAACTTAATACCCCGTAAGATTAGTATACTCAATACCCAAAAAGACTTGATGTACCCAATTTTTTCCAGCTTCGTGTATATATACCAATGATATTTTATTAAACTTAACTTATTCCGAGAGATAGATCCTGACCTAACTCTATGATATGCCAGTACATCCGGTAAAGTATAAATTAATTCTACTTTTTTTATAACTTTTAACCACATTAAGTAGTCATTTCTTTTTTTTATATTTGGTATATATGTTTTCCCTAATTTTGCTACATTGTATACCACAGTAGAATTACCTGGACAATCAATCAATAATTGATTGTAGTCCATTTCACTAGGAGTTTTCTTTATAATACCTAAGTTTTGACTATTTTCATCAATTTTTCCATAATATGAACAAGTAAAATAAACATTATTTTCCATCATAAAATGAATTTGTCTATTTAATTTGTCTTTCTCCCAAATGTCATCACTGTCTAAAAACGCCAAGTAGCTACCTTGAGCAATTTTCACCCCTTTATTTCTAGCCTCGGCAGCACCTGAATTGTTCTTCTGCCGACATACTTTAACTCGTTCATCCTTTTTTGAATTATCTAATGCTATTTTGAAAGAATTATCACTTGAACAATCATCAATTATAATAAGTTCCCAATTTTTATATACTTGGTCCAATACTGAATCTATTGTTTCTTGTAAATATTCTTCAGTCTCAAATAGAGGCATTATAATACTAACTAAAGGTTCTTTATTCATAATTTACGTTCACCCTTATTCTTTAAGTCAATTGAGTCCTTATCAATATCCTTTTCTAACAAAACATTACAAATTGTACGAAACAAAATTTTTAAATCAGTATTTAAAGAAAGCCCTTCTGCATAAGTTCCATCGAAAGCTGCCTTGTCTTCATCCGTAATATTGTTGCGACCATTAACTTGGGCTAACCCCGTTATACCCGGTCTAACCTGACTAGCTCCATTTTTTTCACGCATTTTAATGACGTTTACATCACTTTCTGCTAAAGGCCTGGGACCTATAAAACTCATATCGCCTTTAATCACATTAAAAATTTGTGGTAGTTCATCTAAGGATAGATGTCTTAATATCCTTCCAATTGGAGTTAAAAAATCATTACGATTTTTAAATTCCTGATTGGATACCTCTGGAGCCTCCACATACATTGTTCTGAATTTATAAATCACGAATTTTTTAGAGTAAACACCGTATCTCTCTTGCTTAAATAAAATTGGTCCCTTAGACGTTACCTTTACTAATATTGCAATTATGCCCATAGGCAATAACAAAATAATTCCTAAGCATAAAGCTGAGGATTGATCTATTATCACCTTAATACCTTTATACATACATACTCCTCTTGTATGATTATTTATCTTTCGTACCTACGTACCCGTCATACCCGTACCCATAACCATATCCAATATCATCTTTATCGTTCTTAATACGTTCAACAACACCCAAAATCTTGGTTTCCCCTAACCTAAGTGTTTCAACCGTTCGCTTTATAGAGGCCTTCATAGTTTTGCCCATCATCGTAACTAAAACGGCACCATCAATCAACGGCAACAATACTTGTGCATCTGACACTGCCATAATTGGAGGTACATCTAAAACAACAATGTCATAATTATTACGCATCCATTCAATTAAGGATGCCATACGTTTTGAATTAAGCAATTCCGCTGGATTAGGTGGTGTAGGTCCCGCCGTTAATACCTCTAAATTCTTAACAAAAGTCGTTTGGACAACATCCTTAGGCTGTTCAGCAGATGATAAAATTGTACTTAACCCATGACCATTGGAAACCTTAAATGTTGACTGTGCTGTTGAACGCCGCATATCGGCATCCACATATAGTACATTCTTACCAGCTTGTGCCCAGGTAACTGCCGTATTTGTTGATACTGTCGTTTTTCCATCAGAAATTTCTGCAGAAGTAAACATGACAACTTGTAATGTCTCTAACGATGCACCTGCAAATTCAATGTTAGTTCGCAATGTCCTAAATTGTTCAGAAATAACATTCTTAGGTTCAACAACCGTAACTAACGATGCACCTTTATCTTGTGTCCTGGTATCTTTGTTACCATCTTTTTTCCTAAATAACCCCATAACAACCTCTTAATTTTTTTAAATTCGACGACTACTACGTGAACGACTTGATTTTTCATTCTTCGGAACGGTGTTAACAACTTCATCGATATTCTTAATTTTTCCAATTGAGTTAACCTGTCCGAGATTAGTTAATTTCAATTCATCTGTTAAGAAACTAACCTCTTTTATCGTACGATCTGTCAATTCTTTAATTAGACCCCAAACAAAACCGACAAAAATTCCAACAATCAAGCCAACTAAAGTTATCAACTTAACGTTTGGTGATACTGGAGTTTTATTATTGACTGCCTTTGAGACAACCGAAACATTAGACACACTCATAATTGATGAAACCTTTTGCTTGAAAACCTCCGCTATTTCATTAGCAGCATCACGTGCTAATTTACTATCTTCCAAGGTTACATTAACTGTAAATATTTGAGAATTTTCTTGATTAGAAACTGAAATATTTTTAGACAAGTTCTCTTTATTGATTTCGGACTTATCATACTTCGCATCAACCACCTTATATTCGGCTGGCTTGGCTTGCTTATCAATAACCTCTGATCCATCAGCTAACTTTTTATACGTTGCAGGCTGCGCTTTTGAGATTAATTGTTTATTAGTTGTTGTTAAATTTTTGACAACTGTTCCCAGAATAACCGGACGAGTAATGATATCTTTGTATGTATTAATCATCTGTACGTCAGCTTGTTGATTCTGAAATTGTGCCCCATCGTTCTGGTCCTGTTTCCGATTAACCAATAACGCTACGGATGAACTATATTCTGGTTGAATAACAAACTTTGAAATACCAAAGGCTGCACCAGCAAAAACAACTCCCCATACAATCATCAATAGCATATTTTTTCGTAAAATTAACCATAGTCGCTTAATATCGATTATGTTATCCATAAAACATCCACCTATCCATTATTCTTATATCTATTATCTTAGTTTAGTATAAGTTCAAAATTAAGTATACTATTTTTTAAGTTAAGGTTAAATAAATTTGACACAGCCAAATTTATGAAATTTTATATTTTAAGGACTTCAAATACGCTATACTAATCTTAATAACAAAAAGGAAGGGATTATTACTATGATTGATATTCATTGCCATCTATTACCCGGTATTGATGATGGATCTGAAAACTTAGACACTTCGCTACAAATGGCACGTGATGCAGTGGCCGATGGCATTACGCACGCTTTATTAACGCCACATCATATGAATGGACACTACATTAATCATGCCAACAATGTCATAGATTTAACGGACTGGTTTCAAGCTGAATTAGATAAAAATCAAATCCCTCTCACTGTATTTCCTTCGCAAGAAGTCCGTATTAATGGAAATTTACTATCATTAATTGATAACCATGATATCTTAACCACGGATGAGCAGGGGCAATATATCCTCATTGAGTTTCCATCTCATGATGTACCTGCTTTCACAAAAAAAATGTTATTTAACTTACAGGAACGTGGTTTAACACCGGTGATTGTTCATCCCGAACGCAACACGGAATTAATGGCCCATCCTGAACTGCTTTACGACATGATTAATAATGGTGCCTATTCCCAGGTAACTGCTAGTTCATATGTTGGTACCTTTGGTAAAGCTGTTCAACGATTTTCAGAAGATATTTTAGATAATGGACTGGCTCAGATAATTGCTTCTGATGCCCACCACTTACCTGATAGAACTTATGAAATGGGTGATGCCTTTGCTAAATTAAAAAAAGAATATGGTTCACGTCGTAGTCATGCATTTGATGACAATGCCAAAGCATTAATCAATGGTGATCCATTAGTCAGATTTAACGAAACACCCATTAAAAAGAAAAAATTTTTCTCTGCATATTAAATATGATTAATAAAAACCAGATGCTGTGACGAGCATCTGGTTTTCCGATATTATATTTTCTATTATATTATATTATAGTTATAGCCCGTTTTTATGGTAAATCATTCCCTGCTGCAAAGTAAATGTCATACCACTCTTGGTGCGTCAATTGGACATCACGACCATCAATCATTTCTGTCAATCGACTTGGTGTCATTGAACCCAAAACAACCTGCATATTTGCCGGCATTGTCAAAATGAATGCAACAGCAATCCCATTCTTAGTTGACTGATGATTATCCGCAATTTCTTGTAATTTTGCATTCAACTCGGGAAACTTGTCATTATCCACAAAGTGACCTTCAAACATACCGTATTGGAATGGTGACCAAGCTTGAATCGTCATATCTTTAATTGTGAATAAGGTAAGATACCACCGTCATGATCAACTGAACGGGCATCTGAAATATTAAAATGCAGACCTGCATCGAACATCACCGTGTGCATCACCCCAAATTATAATTGATTAGCAACCGATAAAGGTTAAAAGCACAAAAATAGTCTGCAACCTTTGTTATTAAAATAATTTACTTGTAAACAAAAAGCCTCATGCTACCAACACAAGGCTTTGGCTACTGAAACGATAGCTAACTTAATATATTATATTAATTATTAAAACCGCCATACCTGAGGTGTACCCCAATCCATCAAAGCAAAGGGCGGCTTTTCATTTGTTTTACTTTTTATGGTGATTACCAATATTCGTCAACAAGAAGTTCCCAAATAGTACTATCAAGGAAATTACTTGGAAAAACAGACGTATTTAGCTTACCTTACTCTCGTTAAATTTTGAGGTCTACGAACACATCAACACTTTCGAAAAAGATTTTTAAGTAAATATATAACAATTTTAGATGTGTCGAGATAATGATTCATCGCTAATACTTTGTGACATCGAATCATCCATCTCCTCTAACATCCGATGCATTTGTTTAATCTCTTGTTTTCCTTGTTGCGTCATTTTCTTGGCAATTTTATTCATCTTTCCCATAGGGGCGACTGCTTTGTCATGCACCATCCGTTTCTTGTTACCATCATTTTTTTGTTGATTATTCTTGGATTCATTATCAATACCATTAGCGTGACGAATTTTTTCAAAATTACCGCGTTTATCTTTTTGAAATGGTTGATCAGTGGCAATTTTTCTTTGTTGGTCATTAGGATTTTCTTTAAAATTTTCGTTGAATTGATGATAAATCGCGTTAGCTAATTCTTTTCGTAAGCGATTGTCTTGTTTTTCTGACCACTTTAGCTGACCTTGATGCTGTTGACCATGTGTTTCCGTCATCATTGAATCCATCTTTTGTGCTGTTGCTTGAAAAGCTTGATATTCATCTTTTAATTCATGTTCTAGCATCTTACTAATTAATTGATTCATTTGCCGATTAGCTGGTGCCATTCGGCTAGAGTCATCAGTTACTAAACTGTCAGTATTTCCAGCCTTCCAACGGCCCCGTAAGTCTTGTGGTAACACCTCAAAAATTTTCTGAAGGTCGGCCGTGTAACGATGTATTTCATCTAACTTAGATAACGTATCGTTTTTAATGCTGCTACGATAATTGCCCACCGCTTCATAGACATCAGCGCGTTTAATTTTAGTAGCATCTGATTCTAATTCATAGCGAAATTTACTCTCTGCTTGTTTCTTAACATTAAAGTCTATCACCCCTTTGGGTTCACCGGATTGATGCAACATACTAGGTCGTGTTTCTTTAGATTCTTTAACATACCAAATGTGCATATTTAAGTGATCTGTATCTTGATGGACAGCGCCAAACCAAATAACATCATCTGGACTTTCACCTAACGGCTGCGCCCCACCTTTATCAAATAAATCTTGTACAATATGCTGTTCCGCACGCTTTAATCGATCTTGGTCTAATTGCTTAGTTTCTGGATCATATAAGCCATTTTCAACTAACCAATCACCACGCATCGAAAAAGCCATTTCATGTAAGACATTGCCATTTTTCTGTGCGGTATTTAAACGATCTTCTAGACGATCCATCTGCTCGTCAGTCATGTTCAATGTCTGCCCATCAAATAATGGGTGTTCGTCACCCGTTGCCGAAAAGCGAGAACTGTATCCAAAGCTATCATTAGCTGTTAAGGTCATTTCCGCATCAGTAACATCCACCAGTGACTGATTATTTTCATCCATGACTTTAGAACTTTTTGCCGCATACGTTCGAACTAAATTACCAAATTGTTTACCTTCTTTATTTGCTTGTGATGCCGTTGTAAAGTGTGTGGGTAACAATACAGCACCGATCTTTTTTTCGCCGGTTGCAAAATTAGCAAAGCCCCCCGTTTTTGCCATGTTATTTCACCCCCTGCTCCTTGCAGTACGTATCCAAAGCTTCTTGAATGTCTGATAAATTATCAAAGTCACTTTCTGGAAAGCGTTCCATCGCACGTGCAATATATTTATGATCCGACTGCCGTAAAATACGTGAACAAGCACGGCTACTTTGGTCAAATTGATTAATCAGTATGTGTGAAAATTGTGCCACCCAATAATACTTTTGTTGATATTTTTTATCTTTTTCTGATTCAATAATATCATCAGCATCATTAAAAGCCTTTTCTTCTGGATGCAACCAATCTTCTTCATGTAACTTTTCCAACGCTGCTTGTAAATCAAATGATGTTTTAGTCATGTTTAAACTCCAATCCTTCATTACTACGACGTTTTTGTTTATGAGCTAGATCCTGCTTACGACGTTCTTGATAAGCAGCAAAGTCTTTCGCATATTGATTAGAATCATCTAACTCTGATCGAATATCTGTTTGTATAACATCATCAAGTTGACGAGCTGGGCCAAATGACGTGACATTTTCTAAATACTCCATCGCTGCTGTAAACGATGCAATTTCCTTTAAATCTTTCATCTGGTAATTAATTTCATTCAGCATTGGATCGACATCATTTATTTCGTCCATTGCTTTCAGTAAGTCACCGTACGATAGATTATTATTCTTTGGATTTAGAATGACTTGATTAACAAAAAAAGTAAAGGCAAAGCGATACATGCCCGCATTATTTTCACCACTTACCCCGACCTCTGGATGCTGTGATAACCAAGTAGACATTGCATTGCGATACCACACTTCCTGACGGCTAGTTTTAATAGCAATCTGTCTTTTTAATAACTTTTCGTCAGTAGGATTGTAATCTAAAATTTCCGAAACATTGATAATGCCATGGACTTCATCTGCTACTTGTTGATCTAAATCTTCATCCGAATAATTTTTAAATTTCTTTTTTAAATACTTTAAACGATTCTGATTTTTACGCTTTAATTTTTGTCGAAATTCACTTAATGTTTGCATTATTTACTCTCCCCATTTTCTTGTAAGGCAGTTCCAGTATAATAATTAATCTGCCAACCTGGTTGACTGTTAAATACATACACATGGAACTTGATACTATCATCACCAGTTGACTGAGCCTGCATTTCTATACCACGTGGGACACGTTCCACATTTCGATACAATGCTGTTACTTGATAACGAACAAAATGTTTAGATGATTGTTTCAAATAATCAGCAACTGCGTTCTCGTAATCCTCCATTGACTGTTGTTGATCATATTGATGAGTCGCATTAAATGCCATCGTTCCAGTAACTAAATTGCGGGCATCGTTATTTAAACCAGATAACTGATAACCAATTAAATGTGACCGATTATAAAGATAGTTTTCCTGCCCGGTCTGGTTAAATTTATAAACATGATAGCCAGGCGTTTTAACTGTTAATCGTTTTCTTTTTTCGGTTGGCATTCGCGATTTATCTAACATGGCATTAGCTTGATTTGGTCGACCTAACCAATCTCGTCGTGATAGGTCTAACCAACCCCCTTTTTGTGTTTCTAATTCACTTTGTTTAAAGTCGGGTTGATTATTTGCAACTGGAATTGTTTGTTGGTTCGTGTAATCTTTTGCAGCTAAGTCATTAGATTGATTATCAATATTTTTAGCAACAGGTGCAGCACTAGATTCTCCAACGCGATTAAAAATTTTATCTAAAATTGCATCACGTTTTATAAAAATGATCAGTGCCAAAACAATCACAAAAATGATACTAAATCGACGAATCCAACGATGATGAAAACTGTACATGCTGACCTCCCTATCTGCCGTAAGAATCGTCGTACATATATTGGATCATTCGATTAATTGAATCGTTTAATGTCATTAAATCTTTTGAAATGGCATGTTGTGATTCAGTCGTTGCATGAGTCAACGTATTTAACTGTTTAGTAACATCCTGCAATGGTTCTAATAAAATCTCAGTAGCATTTGCTTGTTCTAAGTTCTGTACAAAGTTATCTATAATAATTTGTAAAAGTGCATTACGTGAAACATTATTGCGTTCTGATTCATCGTTTAACACTTTAATTATATGTTCAGATAATCCTTCTACTTGAATAATGTTTGCCATAAACTATACCTCCGCTTCAATGCGCATATTAGAATTGTTTTCCAAGACAAAATAATAAATAAAATAAACCAATAATAATTAACAGGTTAAGGGGTAATCCCAGGACGTTGTTCTGGAGTCCCGCTGTGCGGGGATTCATAAACCTTGGAAACATTGTCATTGGCTACCCTAGTGGTAACCCCTCGCCTATCCTAAAGCTACCCTCATAGCTACACCTTTGGTAACCCTCTGGCTACCCTAGTGATACCCTCCTGATTTAGGTAAAAATGTTGCGGAATTGTCATTTTTATTAGTCAATTCCGCAAGCTTTTATTCAGATAACTTGGGGACATTTAACTGTCCATTTTGTTGCTTTGTTTTTTGTTTTTCCAATTGTTGAATCTTATTTCTTTCGTCTGAAATATCTTCTTTAGCGTTAGAAATATTTTTCTTAAAGTCTGTTATTTTCGACTCATAAGTTTCAATTGATTCGCTTGCTTGATCTTGTTCATCATCTGTCATATCTTTCATTTGTACACGGATTGATTTAACATTTTCTTCCTGTTCATCAATAGCTGTTTGCCACTTTTTAATTGCTGCTTTATCTTTCTTAATGTGTCGCTGTTGTTCTTGAATATTGTCACTCGTTTGTGCGATTACTAACTGCTTTTTACTCTTTACATCGAGCTTGTTATTCATGTGCAATTGATCATCGTTATTAACAATCACTGTTGCTAATTGATCACTTGATTGTGTCTTTTTCACTGAGCTATCACTCTCATTAGTTGCAATATTTATGTCCGCAGTATCAACTGTTTTATCCTCAAACAAGACCCGAACATCCTGGAAATTCGTCTTTAATTTTTCAAACTGAACAACCATTGTATTCGCTGACGTTGGGATAATATGATACTCAGATTGGCCTGATTGAATATAACGATCACCTGCAAATGAAAGCTTATAACGCTTCATGTTAATACCTGATAAAGTTGATTCATTGTTATTACCAGTAAACTTAAAATGGAGTTCAAGTAACCCAGAATCTTCATTAAAACTTTTCTCTGTCAGCTGTACATTTGCCCCTTGATTGCCGAATGCCATTTCCTGATTAAGCTTAGTTGAAACGGTACCTGATGGACGCGGCATGATCATTGAATAAGCAATGATTGCAACACCAATTCCAAGTAAACCAAGCAACCTAATTGTCACTGATTTTCGCTGTTGATCATACCGATTATATTTGTGGTTACCACGCCATACTCGCCAGTTATACCAAGTTCTACTCCACCATCCAGCCCCTTCTTTCAAGTGTGGCTTTTCGCTATACTTCACTTTGACATGTTGCATTAAAGCCTCCTACCTAATCTCTAAATCTTCATCTGTTAAACCATTTAGTCCTTGCAAAGTCGACTCATTTCCATCAACCATACCGTCATTTTTAGCTATCTCTTTTTCAGATTGTTTCGTCGTCCACGGCATGAATGACGTGACCACATTAGTTGCCCGATATTGTGATTGTCCCTCTGTTATTTCATACACTTCACTCTGTATATTGAACTGTACTTCGATTGGCACACCCTTTTTATTTGCATATTGATAAAGCATCTCAGCAGTCTTACCAAATGCCACATAATAAATAAAATCCGTACGAGCTTTTTTACTTAAATAACGTTGTACTGCTAAACCAAATCGCACCATTTTAATGTCTTGTTGTTCACCAACTATTTGTAGTTCAAACTCTTTTACAAGCCGACCAACATGAATATTTGTTTGCATAACTTACCCCTGCTTTCTTCCTACTTATTAAAAAGATGCTCTAAATCATCGCAACCACCTTGCAACTTTTCTACTAGAAACTGTTCCAAATTTTGTGATGTTTTTATTACCTTAACTAAGCAATCTTTATACGAAATCTGTTCATCAACTGCTGCATCTTCAATAACAAATAATTGACCATCTTTTGCTACCATTACTTGCCCCACAAGTATCTCATCTTTATCTAGTACGCTGACAAAATGCCCCACACCAACTAAACCATCACTTTGCAAACACCTAGCAAAATAAATATTGGTTTCAGGTTCATCAACAAACAACGGCAACTCCATTTGTTCCCACATAAACTACCCCCGTTTATTCGGTCGGACGCACTAACTGACCAAATGATGCACCGGTTTGTGCCATCTTTTGTTGAACTTGATTTAACGTTTGACTATCAATTCGATAGATCCAAACTGCCTGCTTTTGAATAACCGTTTGACCTCTTTGAGACAAAATAAATCGATTAAGCTCTGCCATTGAATTAGCTACTATTAAAATACGTTGACGCACTAGATCAACTGCAATGTATTTAAAATCCATCCTCGTTACCTCCCTGGCTCTGCTGCGTTAAACCCACTTAATACAGCCCCCTTCTGACATTTCATGAAAGTCCGTTGCCATAAACCAATTAGCAACCACTTACTCCACAAAATATCTACTAATTTGTCATATCTCTTGTTTACTCTTTGACTCAATAAAAAATCATTTGCTAACATCCTTGTTCTCCTCTTTAACTACTCACTTTAACGACAAAGCTTTCATTATTTGGTGAAGCATTTCATGTTATCTACCGGTGCTTAACTCATCAAAACAACGCGTAGCGTTAGTTAGGAGAGTTCGCCCTTAAAGCGAGCTATCCCAACAAAACACTAACCTCGATCAGAGTGATCAAAATCACTGTTTTGTCGTCCAATTACAAGAATTGGCACACGTTTAAAGCCAGCACTGCCCAGCCACAATCACAACATCATTTCGAGTTAAACGGTCGAATTATGAACTAAGCACCATGAATCAATTGTGATTGCCGTGTGACGCCATTTTCAGTACGTCCACCCTGACCTTTTTGTGCATTTACATGGTTGTCACCACCAGTGAATATCATTAACTTCACATTACTTTAAACGCCCGCTACGTCGTTCTCAGGCACCCTTCTGACGACGTGTGAGCGATGCGAACTCCAACTGCCCATACAGGATTACGACGTCGCATTGTGTAACTATTTCGGGCTAATGTTGGTGTAATAAAAAAACGTTACTACACCCCCTCTGTGGACATTAGTAATGGCATTCCCGAATGCTTATGGCCACAAGATATGGCTTGGGTCATATCTTCACAAGTAACACAAAAGATGCTATACTGATAAACGTATGGTTTAGTCAAAAAGAGCGCACTAAAACCAACTACATTTTTATCGTTTTTACAAAAATGCAATTTGTACTATCTGTTCCAAACGGTATGCCAGTACCATTAACAACAGAGGGTATTTTATTTAAATTTGAAAGATCAATAGCTTTTGATAACATCCTACATTTTGGTCGATGTGATGTTATCTTAGGTTATTGATCTTTTTGTATATCGCTAAAGTATTTATCAAATACTTGACCACCTGTCATATGAAACACTGCCCCAACTCGTTGCAGATTTCTTAATTCAGGAATTGCGCCTTGTTCAATTCGTTGAACGGCTGGTACGGTCATGTTAGCCGCTTTAGCAGCTGCTCTCATCGAATATTGATTTTCTCGTCGCCACTCTCGAAATGCCTTAGCTAACGTCTTTTCATCAACATAGCTCATCGGCAAGCCTCCTTTCTATAAGTATTGTATTCGATACGTTCAGCCCAAAAAATAAACCGAACACATCGGCATCAGGACATATAAAAAAGCCCCTATGATTTAACAAGGGACTTTGCTATCAGTTATGTAGAAGCATTAACTGCTCCACTTTTTTCACTGGCAGCAAGATTACAAACCCTGTAATACCAAGGGTTCCATGTCTCTTGTTGCCTTAAATATAAACGTAATACTGTCAAGCATTTGATGCAACGTTGCTTTGTTTGATGGCTTTTTCTATGTACTGTAAACGTTATCGCACCAGTTTTACCGGCATTTTTTTACATTTTTATAACAAAAGTCATTTTGCAACATTTTTTGAGTCTTTTTTGAATCTTTACTGGTATTTTTTCTCTTTAATGCGCTTTTTTTCTTTTTAAACCTAATTTCGGTACGCTTTTTAATTGCGACTCGCCAGAAACTATTTTAAGACACACCAAATACCACCTTATCAAAATGCAGTTTTTAATCAGGCGTTCTTTATCTTAGTGTTGTTTTAGCTACGTTCTGAGTCGTTTTTGATTAACTAGCCACTAATTGACTTGGCCGTTGTCCGCGTTGTCTTAAATGCTTAGTTGCCCGTTTAAACAAATATTGTGGTGATTTTTGTTGTTTATTAGCGTGTGTTAGCGGTTTGCTATTGATTTCCTTAACCACCTGATCCACACGCTGTTGACTAACATCACTAAAGCGTGTGCCTTTGGGAAAATACCATTTGGCACGTAGATTACGATTGGTGCGCTCGTTAGTGCCACGTTCATACGGTGCGTAACTATTCGCAATATACAAATCACCTAAATACTGGCGAATATATTTGGTGACCAAACCATTCACAAATTCCCAGCCATTATCGCATGTGATTGATTTCACATAAGGGCCAAAACGGTCTTTAAATTGCATCACCACTTTTAAAATGTCGACTGCTCGTTTGGATTTCGCTTTTAAAGCCACTTGAAACCGGGTTTTTCGCTCGACGAACGTCACTAATAATGAATCATTAATTGGCCCTTCAACCCCGTCCATTTCCCAATGACCAAATACTTTATATCATTAACTTTCTTATTCATCAACTTTCTTATTCATCGCAATATATCGATTCATCCGTGGCTGCACAATTAATAGCTGATCATCAACTGGTACATCACGTTGACGCATCACATTTTTAACACCCAGTTCTTTTTTGCCCGTGGTGACGCGGCTAAAACCAACCCACCATTGGTATTTTCCTGTTGACTCATCACGATTAACAACGAAGTCAGCGGGTTTAAGCCCCAATCAACACTTTCAACACTGGCATAAAAGCTTTTGGAATCAATAGCCATCACTTTTCGTCTTAGTTCATTGCTTGTCACTTGTTGTACATCCATCACAATACCTCATTAGATAATTTATTATTTCCTAACAATGTTAGTTTAAGCCTAATATCATTTTCTGTAAATCAATTATTTATGCGTTATATCAAATAATCTTATTCATGATTAACATAAAAAGCCTCATACCGTAGTATGAGGATCTTAATTTCATTGCAAACTTTTCTTTGAGGAATCATATTAAATTTATTCATAATCACTTTCATTTGGTATCCAATAAAGTGCTTTTGTAGCTCTGGTAGCAGCTACATAAATTTCGTTATGACTAACTAACGTCTCCTTCGAGTCATCAAAATACCCCACCATAAAAACACAATCAAACTCTAAACCTTTGGCAACAGCAGTATCTATAATACTGATATTACCATTATTAGAATTAATCATGTGCTCTAAATGATTTACATTTGCCGTTGACCAACTGATAGGATAAACAATAGCAATTGTTTGATTCTTAACATCTAATTTTAAAAGATGTTTTTTCAACTCGTTTAGGTTACCTATCTTTTGAACCTTTTCACCTGAACGATTAATAGCTTGTAATTTATGATTGGTAAACGCGTTAGCAAAATTAATAATTTCTTTAGTAGATCTATAACTAGTCTCCAACGTCATCTTTTCAGCCGAAGTAAATATTGAGAGTATCTGCATGACATCACTTCCACCTGGAAGTAACTGTTGATTCTCATCTCCTAGAATCATTTTTTGTTCTTTAGAAAAAATTTGATTAATATACCAGTATTGAACAACCGAGTAGTCCTGCATTTCATCGATAATCAAGTACTTAATACTATCCGAATACTTTTTGGCATCAGTTAACATTAATTGTAAAATCGCTAACAGGAAGATATCCCCGTACTCAATTTTTTTATTAACAAATTCCACCCCAAATTGACCTGCATAACTTTTAAAACTCTGCCATAATTGCTCTAAATTATGATTTACAAACATGTTTGTTATCACTTACTTTAACTGTGCACGTGACTCAGCATGTTTCGACTTTGGATAATTCATTTTTGTTTTCTCAAATAGAATGTTAGTCAATACCTTGATTCTTTCTCTAATTGGCAAACCTTTTACTTGATTATGTAGATAATTTATTTGATCAATATCTATCATACCAGTTGGTGTTTTTATCTCTTGTGGATTAAAATTAATTTCATCAATTGTTTCTTTAAATTGTTTCATAATCTTAATGACGTCTTGGTTACTTTTACCAATGTATCGTTTTCTATACTGTCGATCATGATTTATACGATAGATATACTCTGATTTTGCCTCACTTTTCTTTTTCCAAGAGTTAGTCAGATTATCAAGAGCAATATCATCTAACTGTTTAACAGGTATCATATCTTCACCCATTTCAGGTAAGACATTATTAATATACTCGGTAAAATCTTTTGAAGGTGCTAGTAACAAAAAGTTTTCGGCATTTAGAGTACCTCTTTTTTTAAATAGCAGATATGCTATACGGTGTAGCGCCACAGATGTCTTACCAGATCCTGCAACACCTTGGATAACTATATCCTTACCTGTTTCTAAACGAATAATATCATTTTGTTCTTTTTGAATGGTAGAAACAATATTCTTCATTTTTGAAGAAGTTGAGTGTTGTAATTCATATAACAAAGCATCTTCATTCGGCGTATCAGTAGTGGGTAAAATTTTTTGAATAATTTGATCTTTAATGATAATTTGCGCTTTATACTTGTTTAATCCGCTTATTTTATTATTAACACTTGGCACAAAAAAGCTTGCTCTACCAACTGGATAATCGTAATAAAGTGATGCAATTGGTGTGCGCCAATCATAAATTAAAAATTCGTATTGTGATGTCGTAATTCCTTGAAATCCTATATGAATACTCTCCGTTTCAGATTCTCCATCTTCACAAAATTCAACATAACCAAAATAAGGTGAATCTTCAATTGCTTGCAACTTTAATATTTCTTTTTGGTTATCTTCCATTCTGATAATAGACTTTTCATTTTCAGTTCGTCTAAATGCTAAGTCGGCTAAATCATTTGTACTTATAGTTTGATAAATATCACGTTTATCATTAATTGTCTTTTGGTTTCTGTCAGCAAATTCGGCTATTAATTTGTTTTTTCGATTATGAATATACTTGGCTAACCGTTTAAGATAGTGTTTTTCTTGAATCAATATTGTCATCAAACTAGACTCCCCTTTTAGTTGCTTAGTTTAATTATCAATAAAAACTAAATAATTACTAGACTTATATTTTGACTAATATATACGTGGGTATAAAAATAGACCATGTACATACAGTCACAACTATTTAAATAAACCATTGGATTTCAAAACTAGATTCAATAAATTAGCCAAGTTTTAATCAGATTTAGCTTAACATGCTATATTGAACGTAAAGAAAAAGCCTCATGCTACCAACACGAGGCCCAGCTATTTTAACAGTGGCTGATTCAAAATAAGTTTTAAGCCGCCTCACTCGTCAAAGTTAAGGGCGGTTTTTAATTTGCCTTTCTTCTTGTGATTATCAATCAATGCCAACAAAAAGCTCCCGAACAATATCATTAAAGATATTGCATCGTGAACAGACATGTTCAGCTCATCCTCCATTCATTAGATTTTGAAGCTTACAACACTTGTCCATAGCATCAACCCCTTTTCGGAAAATTAGCCAACGCATTTTTAATTTGTATATATTAAGACTTTAGATTGTGCTAGTCTAGTTACTCCTAGCTTATTTTGCACGACATCTAATCAATTAATTTTCCCTATAAAAATTAATGAATTCAGAAAAAAGAAATAAAAAGATACCCACAATCAAAATCACTAAGCCCATACTAGCACTGATTGATCCATCAATTAGGAACATAATAACGGCAAATAGACCAGTCAAAATAATTGTTGAAATTATTATAGGTAAATGGCCAATTCTATCATCATCGTCATTTTTTACACCATAGACTAGTGAAATAACCAAAACTGGAATGAAAAAAATTAAGAATATAACTGCCATAGGGTTATCAAAAGTAACTACCTCCCGCAACGGCTTACTTTCAGACACTGCTTCATAAATCAGTTCTGCAGCTAGTATTATATTTTGAATTATAGCAACATAATAGATTAGTTTAGTTTTTCTAACTTTTAAGCGTTCATCCATTTTCCTTCTATTCATAGTTCCCCCCTAATTCCAAAATAAATCGTCAAGTGTTACATTTAAAGACTTCGCAATACCAATAGCTAACTTCAAAGTCGGATTATATTGTCCTTTTTCTATTAAGCTTAATGTCTGTCTTGTTATGCCAACCATTTTTGCTAAATCTTTCTGTGTAATAGACGAGGATATTCGAATTTGTTTTACATTATTTTTCATCAAATCCTCTTTCTAAAGTAATATATATGTTACCTTTGTAATTTATATATTACATCATTTTCATTTCATGTCAAAAATGCCTTGGAATAAATTTGCGAACGCTTCCATCATTAACTTTAACGAATATATCTAGCAATTTTAAATGTGCCGAGATAATGACTCATCACTGATATTTTGTGAAATCAAATCATCCATGTCTTGTACCTTCCGATGCATTTGTTTAATCTCTTGTTTTCCTTGTTACGTCATTTCTTTATTGATTATCCTTGGATTTATTATAATACCATTAGCATGACGGATTTTTTCAAAATTACCATGCTTATCTTTTTTAAATGGTTGATCAGTTTCACTTTTCCCCTATTGGTCATTAGGATCGTCTTGACACCTTCCTTGCGCTATTGATACGACAAACTATTGAATGTGTTAAGGTTCCTAACTTCGACATAGAGTTAGGCTACATATTACTTTAGTCTTAATATAGGCTATTATTTGGTCAATAAAACAAGTCATGCTATAATTTAGTTGTAAACAAAAAAGCCCCGTGCTACCAACACGAGGCCTGGGCTACTTCAACGGTGGCTGTATAAAATATATATTTTAAACCGCCTCACTCGCTAAAGTTAAGGGCGGTTTTTAGTTTGTCTTACTTTTTGTTGTGATTGTCGATATATGTCAACAATGCCAACAAAAAGCTCCCGAACAATATCATTAAAGATATTGCATCGTGAACAAACATGTTCAGCTAATCCTCCTTTCATTAGATTTTGAAGTCTACGAACACTTGTCCATAGGCATCAACCCCTTTCGGAAAGATTAGCCACCGCCTTTTAACCCATAAATTTATTATATCATAAAAGTCGTTAAACCCTTGTTATATCAACGGATTTAACGACTTTTTAACCAGTATATATGCTAATTTATTTATCTATTTTCAGTCTCACTATATCGGCTAACTTATTCTACTTCCGATTTCTAACATAACTATCGACTGTCATAATCGCATTTGCAACATCTTCCGCCGTTACATCAAATGGCATTTGATGAATTGTTTCCGTTGGAATAGTTGCTTGTTGCCCAACCTTCAGGAAATCGTCATAGGTTGCTTTCTCCAAATGCAAGTCAGCCAAAGTGGTTGGTAAGCCTAACGATTGATTAAAATCAATATATTCATTTAAAACCTCAGTCGGCACATTATCCAACACCAATTCACAAAGATAACCGTAGGAAACTTTTTCACCATGCATCATCTTTTCACTTTCACCAGAAAGAACAGTAAATCCATTGTAAATGGCATGAGCAGCAGCTAATCCTGAACTCTCAAAGCCGATACCGCTTAATAACGTATTGGCTTCTACGACTGTCTCTAATGCTGGTGTCACAACATTAGCTTTTGCTGCGGCAACGGCCTCATGGGCATGCGCGAACAAATTATCTTCACACGTTTGTGCAATTGCTAATGATGCAAGCGTCGGCGATTGTCCAATCATTGACTTATTATAACCTCTAGCAACATCTTGTGCCTCAATATTGGTAGCCATTGCATCACCAATACCAGCAATAAGATTTCGAACGGGTGCATTAGCAACAACCTTGGTATCAACTAGAACAATATCCGGATTTTTATCATAAAAAGCATAATTGGTAAATTGTCCTTCAGGTGTATAAAGTACCGATAGCGCTGAACATGGTGCATCAGTCGAAGCGACCGTTGGCAAGATAGCAACAGGGACTTGCAATTTATCAGCAATATCCTTTGAGGTATCTAATGTCTTCCCTCCACCTAGGCCAATGATAAAATCATTGCTATTCTTTTGACCAATTGCAACAACGCGATCAATTTCTTTCTCTGACGCTTCACCACCAAATGTCACATGCGTCACTGTGAAATCAGTTGCCAAAGTTTGATTTAATTTTTTACCAATAATTGACCAAACAATGTCATCACACAATAATATCGGTTTTTCTCCAAGATTCTCGAGGTGTTTATTGGGATGATCTAGTATCCCGTTTCCCTGAACATAGTACGATGGACTTGCAAATGCTTTAACCATATTAATATCCCCCATATCAAATGACTGTCCCTATTGTGATTTGTTTCACTAATAACAGTTTAACAAATATGAAAAGTAGATGGCTAATTAATTGCTCAAAGTTTTTTTAAACAGACGCATGTATTAGTAATTGGCCATTTGAACTTACTTTTAAAAGATTACCGTTTATACTTCATTGTTCATTTTGAAGAAGATGACTTAGTCAACGCTCTTTAATGTCTCTAGCATATCAACAGTTAACGTCTATCTTCCTAACGTACAAATAATTAGCCCTTTACATGTAAAAGGCCTTTCAACAATTAAACACTAGAAAATGATATAGTAACAGTAACTTGAAGAAATTGGAATGTGGCCGCCTTAAAGATCGCCTTGACACCCTCCTTGCGTTATTCATTGATACGACAAACCACTGAATGTGTTAAGATTCCTAACTTCGACATAGAGTTAGGATACATATACCTTGTCTACTTATAAACAAAAAGACTCGTTGTCACACGAGTCTTTTTAATTTACCTTTTTTCTCGATTACTGTACTTAAACATCTTAATCTTAGATATTACCATATGCGTTGAATGGCATACAATTAGATAAAGTAAACTATAACAATCACTTTCCTCACTAATTTATCTGATTGTTAATTAAATCTACAAAGCTTTCAGGTTGATCTACCCCTAAAACTAGCCGCGTAAATTTTTCTTTTTCTAGGTTAATAACAACCGGTTTATTACCCTTTTTGATATTAAAAAAAGTCTTTTCCTTCTCTTTAGTGAAAGTACCTGCCCAATAGCCAGATATTGACGTACCAGGTCCTCTAAATCCCTTATACTGATTTAAAATTTCGTTGTCGATAATAGCGCTTTTTACATGTTTTAATGGCACTGTCATACTACCTTGGAATGAAGCTAATTTGTTTATTCCTTGCGGTGTGACAACTAATTGATCACCATTAATCTCTACTTTATTCTGCACAAAAGCCTTCCCTTCTTAACTATGTTTTAGTAACTCTTCCCAACTTAATTGTTTCACTGTACTTCCCAAAGTTTGTATATAAATAAATCATATCATAAAGGGGTATTAATAGACTAATCGTATCTTATGAAAATGTCTAGCTTCCTTTGCAGCTCAGATACCATGAATTATCGGCTGCACAACTGTTATCACTGGTTTCATGTCTCTTTAGGTATCTTTAGATAAAAAAGCATAACTAACTAAAAAAGCCATCTGTCTGACAGGTGGCTTTTGGCTAGTACATTTTTCAAATCATTATTTCATATTCAATCTATATTTATTCTTTTACCATCGCTTGATAATTGTTACCAGATGAGCGACAAAAACCGCCTTGAACTCTCCAACCATCTTTAAGAAGTGCATTAACTTTTTCTTCAAGATTTTCAATCTTCGCACTTGAAACAACTTGATATAACATCTATTAACCTCCTCTGATAAATCATTGGTTATCCAAAATAATATCATACGAAACATCACTTTTTGACTAATAAGGTTTAATAATAGTTGATCATTGTCATGACTAGCATGTCTTTTCCTGTGCTTTTATATAGATGCTCTGTGGTGGCATCGAAGGATATCGCCTCATTTTGTTTAACAACAAAAGTCTCTCCATCAACTATTAACGTTAACTCACCCTGAACGACTAATATGTACTCTTCCGCTTTTGAACCTGCCCTCGTCGTTGAATGACCGACAGAGTCATGCTTTTTTCCGGCATCTAATTCAACTCGGAATAACTCAAAATCTCTACGTATATTAGTTTGAAAATAACCAAAAATACGATACGTACCATCATCAGAAGATTGGAAAAGCGTGTGATCTTCTGTGATGACTTTTGCGAAATCACTACTATCATTCATCAGTTCCGTATAAGGAACATTAAGTCCTGAACTAATTTTCCAAATCGTATTAATCGTAGGATTAGTTGTTTGATTTTCTATCTGAGAAAGTATGCCCTTGCTAACGCCTGATAATACCGCTAACTTACTAACGCTTAAATTTTTTTCCTGTCTAATTCGTATTAAATTGTTAGCAATCACTTTATTAATATCCATATAAAACAACCTCCGTGTCATTTAGGTCAATTTGGATTTATATTGTGTTTTTTTATATTATACAATACGAATAATAAAAAGAACAAACTAGAAGTAAAGGGGGATTTTACGGTGAATAATTCGTTAACACCCAAAGCAGCTTTGAGAGAAGCATTACCTACTATTTTTGGCTATATTGGGATTGGTGCTGCTTTTGGTATTATTGGCCAATCGTCTGGTTTAAGTGTCTTTATTATTTTACTTATCTCAATCATTGTTTATGCGGGGGCTGCCCAATTTGTCGTCGTCACCATGTTATTGACGCACAGCCCCATTCTATCAATTATTTTATCTGTACTTTTAGTAAATTCACGTTTGATTTTAATGAGTGCCACCCTTGCACCCTACTTTAAAAAAGAGTCATTGATTAAAAACATTCTAATTGGTACTTTTCTAACCGATGAAAGCTTTGCACTGGGGATGAACAAATTAAACTACACTGACAGCCACCTGAACTTTCGCTGGTTTCACACAGTAAATATTGTTGCCTATGTCACTTGGATAATAGGTACACTGCTCGGAGCGACATTGAGTAACCTCATTACGAATCCTGAAAAATTAGGTTTTAACTTTGCCATCACAGCAATGTTCATTGGTTTATTGTATTTACAAATAATCTCGGATCGATCAATAAAAATAAATGTCCAATTAATCGTGATTCTCTTTACACTTGTAGTCGTTTATCTTGGTCTCATTTTTATTCCTGCAAATTTGGTTATTCTGTTATCAACAATTCTAGCTTGTTATTTTGGGGCGGTGATTAAAAATGCCTTCAACTAATTATATCCTTTATACAATCGTTGGCTGTGGTTTGGCTACTTGGCTATCGCGAATCCTGCCTTTGGTTATTTTAAAAAATATGACACTATCAAAAAAAGTCATCGAATTTTTAAGTTTTGTTCCGATTGCTATTATGTCTAGCTTATGGTTCGAAAGTTCATTTATCCAACATATTGGTCATTTACCAAGTATTGACTTGCCTAACTTACTAGCATCAATTCCGACAGTTATTACAGCGATCCTGACAAAAAGTCTTTTGTTGATTGTTCTAGTTGGCGTTTTATCATTAAGTTTAATAAACTTCCTAAGTTAGAATCAGTCATTAATTATGATAATATGATAACCAAAAAACATTAGCCATGTTTTGTCACGAAAGGTCGTGTTGTTCACTTGAAAAATAAATACATTTTATTTACCAATATGTTGGTAAATATGGGAATTGGCTTAATTATGCCCGTCACTACCCTTTATATTCACAATGTGCTCCACATGAGCTTAGTCATTGCCGGTTACACACTTTTACTTTTTTCTGGAGCAATGGCGCTGGGCAATCTGGTAGGCGGTCGCTTATTTGATAAATGGCACACGAAACCACTCATGTACATTAGCGGGATGATCATTGTCGCTTCACTATTTCTCTTGGCGCTCTATCCTTATTGGCCGTTATATCCAATTTTATTAACGTTATATGGCGCTGGCTTAGGAATTTTAAACGCCTCGGTTAATAGTTATTTAGCTTTTTTACAAAAGTATGATGCTAATATCTTCAATAATGGCTACTGGGCTGCAAATATTGGTATGGGTCTGGCCACATTTCTATCGGGTATTCTTTTTAGTATTAATATTAAGTTGGTTTTTGGTGGCTCAGCAATTCTATTTTTAGTGGCTTTACTTATTATCAAATTGCAATTTGTTTCGATTGATACTTTACGTAATTCTAAAACAGACACTATGGTTCACAGTCCACTTAATAAGCATATAATCGGTTACATTGCGTTACTGAGTTTAACGATGATTATTATTTGGGCTTGTTATGAACAATGGAATAGTAATGTTTCTGTTCTGATGACCGATAATGGTATTTCAGTCAAAAAATACAGCATCCTATTCACAATCAGTACAATTAAGATTGTTGCTTTACAACCATTTATCGTACGTCTGTTCCCAAAGACGTTCAATGCAGATAAATTACGTGTTATTTTAGGTGTTTTAACTTTTGCTTTGTCATATCTGGTAATCATTAACACTGATGACTATTGGCGTTTTGTCACCGGTATTACGCTTGTCTCTATCGGTGAAATTCTTGCTTTGACTGCTATTCCAAGTTTATTAAACCACTACGCGACTGATACTAATCGTGGCACAATCCAAGCTATTGGTAGTCTTTCTGGATCAATTGGCCGTGCCCTTGGACCATTAATTGGTGGTTTTATGATTACTAGTTTTAATTTTAATACGACATTTTTCAGCATTTTTATTCTGCACTTGGTTGTTGTATTATCTTTAGTATTATTACGTGATTTTAAAACAAAGTATTAGTGAACTGCTATTTAATATATAACGGGATTATCGTTCTACTATTTCGTAGGACGATAATCCTTTTTTATTTTCTCCTACCCATAAGCAAAAAATTGGCATTATAGGTAGGAGAAACTTTATCATGAAGTCGTAGTCAAAAGTTCCCCGCTTAGGAGGTAATTTATAAATGAGTTATACCGCAGTAAATCCATATAATGGACAAAAAATTCGCGATTTTGACAACATAACCGATCAACAACTATCAATTGTTTTAGACAAAGCCCAAGCTTTTTATGACAAATCACAAAAACAAGACATTCAAGAACGAACGAAACTCCTAAATAAACTAGCCGATGAATTCGAAAAAAACACCGAAAAATACGCCCGTATACTCTCAACTAATATGGGTAAATTATTAACAGAAGCAGGTCAAGAGGTCGCAAAGACAAGCTCTTTTGCACGTTATTATGCGAAAAATGGCGTTAAGTTCATGCAACCAAAACCATACAATGACCTACCAAATGGGCAAGCGCAAGTTGAATTCTCTGGTACTGGCATCGTTTTAGCAGTTGAACCATGGAACTTCCCATATACTCAGGTCATGCGTATGTTCGCTCCTAATTTCATTTTAGGAAATCCAGTCATCTTAAAGCACGCTAGCATTGTGCCAGAAGCCGCGTTAGCCTTCCAAGAAGCCTGTGAAAATGCTGGCATGCCGGAAGGTGCCTTCACCAATATATTTGCCGATTATGACCAAATCAACCACATTATTGCGGACCCTCGTGTACAAGGCGTTGCTTTAACTGGTTCCGAAAATGCTGGTCGTAAAATTGCTTCGGTAGCTGGTCAAAATTTGAAAAAGTCAACGATGGAATTAGGTGGAACTGATATTTTTGTCGTCTTAGATGATGTCGACGTTCCTGTAGCAGCTAAGGATGCTACCAAAGCACGCTTAACCAATGCTGGACAAGTCTGCACGGCTGCAAAGCGCTATATTGTATCCGCCAAAATTTATCCGGAATTTCTGAAAGCATTAAAAGAAGAATTTGCTAAATACCAATTAGGGGATCCATTAAATGAAAAGACGACACTAGCCCCACTTTCATCTAAAAGCGCCCAACAACAGTTACAAGATCAAGTCGATAAGGTGATTGCTGGCGGTGCTGAAATTTTGTATGGTGACCCAACGCCAGTTCCTGGCGAAGGTGCTGGCTTCTCACCATTAATTTTGACTGGTATGAGTGACGATAATCCAATGTACGAGGAAGAACTATTTGGTCCCGTAGCACAGATTTATCAAGCCCAAACAGATGATGAAATCGTTAAGATTGCAAACAATTCCCGTCACGGTCTAGGTGGCGCCATCTACACAAAGGATATTGCACGTGGTAGGAAAATTGCTTCACAGATTGAAACTGGTCAAGTCACAATAAACTCTATTTTAAGTTCTCAAGCTGAGGTACCATTTGGTGGTGTTAAAGATTCTGGATATGGCCGTGAATTAAGCGACTGGGGTATCTATGAATTTGCTAATATCAAGCCAGTCATGTACTAATCGAATAATTAAATCTAGATAAACTGAACCATTCAGAAAATTGTGGTATTTGACCATATTTTCTAAATGGTTTTTTATTTACAAAAATAGGCACACAATTAAAAGAAAATTATAATGATTAATGGTATTCTTATTATTAAATATACTAGCCACTTATTAAAAGCAGAAATAAACTTACGGAAAAAATAGCTACCTAGTACTAAACAGTTTAAATAATAAAGCATCTAAGGAACAATATGGAATTACAATTAAAAGAACTAAAGCAAGATGAACTAATAGATTTTTGGAACCTAGCCTTCAGTAATCCTAACGCCGAGTGGACAAAATGGAACGGACCCTACTTTCATGATAAATTGCCTGAAAAGCAAGCATTTATTAATTTAAATCAAGATAATAAATACTTACAAAACCCCCTGCGTAAAATAATCTGGGTTGATAATCAAATGATCGGTATGGTATCAGCCTATGATCGGTATGGTATCAGCCTATTATGAAGATGAACCACTCAACCAATGGTTGGATGTAGGCATTGTCGTTTATAAACAGGATAAATGGCATCGGGGCATTGGAAAATTGGCTTTAAAACAATGGATAGATGAATTATTTGAAAACACGTCTCTCCCCCACATCGGTTTAACAACTTGGTCAGGCAACTATCGTATGATTGGTTTAGCAGAAAGTTTAGAACTTAAAAAAGAAGCTGAAATCCGCCAAGTCAGATTTTGGAAAAATCAATACTGGGATTCAGTTAAATATGGTGTCTTACGTTCCGAATGGATAAAATAATTTCTAAATAGTTCACAGCATTTTAAAGTGATTACGTACAAGAGAATTAGTTACGCAATCTATTTTTATTTTAATCAGGGAAATTATCGCAACGGAGGAAAAATATGTTTACATTTAAAATTGATAATGAAGTTAGTCTAGCTTTACCGAGACCAAAAATCGACGCTGAAGCTGTATTCCACTTGATGGATGAAAGTCGTGATGAATTAAAAACATGGTTACCATGGGTGGACAATACTAAAACTGTTGCAGATGAAGAAAAGTTTTTATCCGATACATTAGCAGAATTTGGGACTGGTGATTCTATGTCAACAATTATCCTTTACAAGGATCAACCTGCTGGTATGATCAGTTTTAATCGATTTCGGAGCATGGATAAAAGTGCCGAAATCGGCTACTGGTTAGGGACGAAATTTGTTGGTAAAGGTATCATGCATCGGGCCGTGTCTGGTATGTGTCACATAGGATTTATTAACTATCGCGTAAACAAAATAGAAATCCACGCAGCTATTGATAATGAGCGCAGTAATCATGTTGCGCAACAGGCTGGCTTCCATTTGGATGGTTGTATTCGTGCCAATGAACTACTGGCGGATGGTTTCCATGATGGCAATATTTGGACTTTACTTAAGAATGAATGGGAAAAATAGTTACCAAAACTAGTTTATCTACAAAAACGAACGGCATCCCCCGAGTATTTCCAACTCAGGGGATGCCGTTCTCGTTATTATGAAATATATTTATGTTCTGTTAGTCCGTAACCATTTTGAATCGATAGATTTTTGAAGCAAAGTCCTCAAACGATACTTCTTCGTAGAAACCAGTATTCATTAGTTCATCACCACCAATAATCTGACCAGTCTCAACATTTTGATAATCCTTATTTGGCATCAACCCCGTTAACTTTAATACATGATACGCTGGTTGTGCTTCTGATAAAATCTTGAAAGAGAATGCGACGACATCTTGCTGATTCTCACTGACAAACATCCAAGCGGCATAGTTTGTTTCTTCTGGATTCAGTAACCGACTAAACTTACCATATTGGATAATTGGTCGAATCTCTTTATAAAATGCAATTTGCTCTTTAACCGCTTGCTTTTCATCTTCAGTCATCTGGGTTAGATCCAATTCATAACCAAACACCCCACTCATTGCAACCGCACCACGAGTTTCTAATGAAGTAAAACGACCAGTTTGTTGATTTGGCGATACAGAAACGTGTGACGTCATTGATGAAATTGGGTAAGCCAATGATGTACCGTACTGAATTTGCATTCTAGCAACAGCATCCGTATTATCACTTGTCCATGATTGCGGCATGTAATATAGCATACCGGTATCAAAACGGCCACCACCACCAGAGCAACCTTCCCATAGAATATCTGGATACTCGGTCGTGAGCTCCTCCAACAGTTCATACAATCCCAGTACATACCGATGCATGACTTCACCCTGTTGATCAGCTGGTAGATCATTCGAATAAATATCAGACAAATTTCGATTCATATCCCACTTAATGTAATCAATTGGGCAATTATCTAATACTTGCTTCATTTGTTGATGGATGTTTTCACGGACTTCCTTCCGACCCATATCCAAAACAAATTGACTACGTGCTGGACTTGGCTCACGATTAGGGACACGCAACATATATTCTGGATGTTGTCGATATAGATCTGAATCTATGGAAATCATTTCTGGTTCAAACCAAATACCAAACTTTAATCCTTCCTGATGGATATAATCTGAAAAATGCTGTAAGCCTTTAGGAAACTTTTGTTGGTATACCTGCCAATCACCCAGAGATGAATCATCATTATCACGATGACCAAACCAGCCGTCATCTAAGACAAACATTTCTAATCCCATATCTTTGGCTTCATCCACCAGTGGTTGTAACCGTTCTTCATCAAAATCCATAAACGTGGCTTCCCAATTATTAACAACAATTGGTCGCAAAGCTTTCTGATGCTTTCCTCGAGCCACCCTATTTTGTAGCAAATCAGCCAAGGCTTGGCTCATACCATTGAGCCCCGTATTAGAGTAAGTCATGATAACTTCTGGTGCTTGGAAACTTTCATTTGGCGCCAATAACCAGTCAAACTGATCATCATTAATTCCCATATTAATACGATACGTACCAAATGGATCCTTGCTAACTTCTTCTTTATGATTTCCCGAATAGACCAAACTTAACCCAATGGCACTACTTTGTTGTTCAGTTGTTTGACGATCCACTAGTGCAATAAAGTTATTCATGTGATGGCTAGTTGTCCCTCGACGACTTTGGAACACTTTCGTCCCAAAACTAATATCTTGCCGATCAACGTGACGTTCATTCACATGTGAACCAGGTAGAGAAATAACCTGCTTATCACCAGCTGGTAAGTCAATTGCCATTGAAGCAATTTTTTCTAGATGGACGCTCTCGGTACCTCTATTAATCACTTGAACAGAACGCGTGACCACTGGCCGATTACGATAAATTGTATAGCTCAGTGATAATTTCAGCTGACTAACTTTATCAATCAACTCAATCACAAGTGTCTGGGCTTCATCATCAGTTTGCGTATAGGCAGCTGGTAACCCCTCGAGCTTTGGCTTACCCATCATAATTGTGTGTTGATCATAAGTGAACATTGCTGAACGGCTACCATCACTCTGACGAACAATCATCGCTGGCACACGATAATCACTATCTCCAGCTGAACTATATTCACGCAGGATGGCATCTAATGAGTATGTCCGATCATCCGAACCGGGTAAATTTCCCGAAAAGCCGCGATCTAACCGTGGATTTTTCAACTGGCCATGATAGTGATTAATTCGCTGACCATAATAGAGATGTGCTAAAACACCACCCTCGTCAATTCCTAAGACATAAGAAATCTGATCATTGTGTAAGTGAAACGTTTGTTGTTTGTCATCAAATGTTATTAAGTCTGTTTTACTCATCACTTTCCCCCTGAATAACTAGTCTTTACTTTTACGAAACTGCAAGACGACTTGCGAGTTAGCTTCTACATTAGTGTTTGCTGGTTGTATCTGTTCAAAGTCCGTAAATTCTGTTTGATTTGTAACAACCACTGCCACTGTATCATCTAAACCAGCTTTCTTAATCGCTGGATCCCAGAATTCAATCAACTTCGTGCCCTGCTTGATTTCCTGGCCTTCAATTACATAAGAAACGAATCCGGTACCATGCATATCAACCGTTCCAAAGCCAATATGAATTAATACGGCAACACCGTCTTTAGTGACTAACCCTATCGCATGCTTCGTTGGGAAGACTCGCTTCACCGTTGCATCAAAGGGGGCATAAACTTTACCATCAAGTGGCTTAATCGCGAACCCTTGACCAACCTGACCACTAGCAAATGTTTTGTCTGATACTGTCTCCAAATCAACCACCGTTCCCATAATTGGTGATGTCATGGCAATCACTTGAGCATTATCAGTCGTTACTGAATTATCTTCAGCAGAAACTGTCTTTCCCCATGTCTTAGCAAGTTCTTCGACAATTGCTGCGTGTCTTGCTTCCGTTAGTGTTGACTTACGCCAAAAGATAACAAAAGCAATGATAAGTAGCAATGCTGGTACGGCAAACATCATAATTTTGAATTTCAACTGACCAGCCGCTGTAATTGAAGCAGCTGTTGCACCAGTTGTCATGCCGGCAATAACCGCAACTTGTCCAACAATTCCATTTGACAAAGCACCACCTAATTTATCTAACAGTGGACGAATTGACAAAGTTAATGACTCATCACGATGCCCTAATTTCAATTGACCATATTCCACCGAGTCAGAAATAATCATTAATACAACCAAGAAAATAACTGCTTGGGGTACTTGGAACATTTCAGCAGCAACCATAACCATAGCAAAGTTTTGACCTGCTAATGCAAAAATCAGTAACCCGGCTAGCATAATTCCAATACAAGCGGCAAAGACACGGCGACGATTGAATTTATCAACTAACTTAGGAAAGATTGAAACGGATACTAAACTAATGACAATATTTACTCCCTGGAAAACAGAGAACAAAGTAGACTTTCCCAAAATAAATGTGAAGTAATAAAGAACTAGCGAATTCTCAATATTGATTCCAATGGCATAAATACCATAGGTCAGAGCAATCCACATCAATTGATCGTTTTTAGCTAGTGAAGAGAAAATTTGCTTAAACCCAATCGTATCTGAGTCGTTTTTACGCAAATCTGATTGTACTTCTTTCGTACCTAAACCAACGATCCAAGATGTTGCAATACCAACTAATGCCACAACGAGTCCAAAAATAAACCAACCACGTGCATCCCCGGTACCATTTGCTGGATTAACAGAGAAGAACAGTACAAGTGGCATCACAACAACACCAACTAAACCACCACCAAGTGTTGAACCAATTCTGGCAAACGATGAAGTCCGTTCTCTTTCTTTAGAACTGAATGATAACGCCGGAATCATTGACCAAAAAGCAACGTCTTTAAAGGAATAAAAAACATCCATGGTGATATATAAAATAGCAAATAGAACTAAATAGATAAATGGATGTGATTGGTTTAATCCACCTAAATCAGTAAATAGTATCATCAAGGTAATTGAAGTGATTGTCCCACCAATAACCACCCATGGTTTAAATTGCCCAAAACGTGTTTTTGTACGATCAATCCAATTTCCAATAAATGGATCAATGACCAATTCCACAATTCTTAACATGGCGATGATTGCTGTAATATACATAATCATCCGGTCATCATGTACCTTGTCACCCGAATTAAATAAATGTGTGGTAACAAACATGATAAAGTACGTTGAAATCGTACCATAAAAAACGTCATTCCCGAATGCCCCAAAAGCATAGGACGTTCGAGATATCATTTTCTTTAAGGCACTCTGTTGTTCTTGCCCATTAATATTTTGCATAATGTTCCCTCCACGAACAAACTAACGAAATTAAAGCAGTAAAGTGAGCGTGTTTACTTGTTTACCAAACCGCAAAACTATTGTAACCGCTTACTTTATTATTTGCAAGATTGTTTTCTTCGATAAAACTGCAAAAAAAGATAGTTAGTATGCGATTACTAACTATCTTCTGGTTGTTTTAATTATGTTTCGAGTATATACAATATATGATTGTTTACTTTTTTACTCATTTATTATTTTCTAAATACTTTCCCTAATCTCTAAAGTTGAATTGACAGTCACCTGTACTGCTGCCATTCTATCACCAACAATCTTATCCCGAACTAAATTAATGGCCACCTTGCCTAATTCGCGAGAATTTGGCCGAACAGTCGTCAGAGATGGGAACAAATACTGTGACATATCAATATCGTCAAAACTGACAACAGCAATATCTTCTGGAATTTTGTAACCTTTTTCTTGAATAACCCGGTATACACCAACGGCCTGTAGATCATTCCCCGTCACGATTGCTGTTGGTTGCTTACCACTCAGAAATATCTTCTTTGTTGCAGCAACCGCATCTTCTGTATCCCAACCTGTAATCTGTTGGTTAACTTGCTCTAATAAATTATTGATTTTCATCCACTCAATATAAGCTCTTTGGCGTTCATCAACAGCATCAATCTCGGATAAGCCCGTTTGCGCCATTAACTTTTTATTACCACCAATAAAGGCAATATCTTGATGGCCACGTTGATATAATAAATCTAGAATGGACTTTGTCCGTCTGCCGAAATCATTATGCACAACATCGTAGTTTTCAAAATCACGATAATCATCAATTATCACAATATTTTGGTTATACTGATAGATTTTGGCCAGTAAGTCCTCTGTTAAAACGCCCACAACAAGTACTGCACCGTATATTGAAAGCCGTTCCCATTGAATATCAGCGCTAGTAGGCAATCTGATTTCATTAGCAATCTTCATTCCCCATAAGCTTGCTTGTTGCGTTAACCCTAGTTTGATTTGTTGAAAATACGAGTCACTCAGTTCCTGCTCAACTGAAACGGCACTTACCAATGCTAAGTGTAGCTTTTCTGAATTATCTCTCACCGCAACGTCTGACAATTTGTACTGTAATTTATTAGCAATCTGCCACACGCGGTTTCTAGTTGCTTCAGAAACAGAAAATGACGTATCCTCATTTAAAATTCTCGACACAGTCGCCTTAGAAACCCCTGCTAATTTAGCAATTTCTTGAATACTCGCCATTTTTCTCCCTCATCCGTTATGATTAAAGCAACAGATAAATTTATGCAAACCTTATCTGTCAGCCTGATTGATTTCTTTTATTTTAAACCTTTTCTATAAATATTGATTATAGAAAATATTTTATATAATAAGTATAAAGTAAAATTAAAATAACTGTTAATGCTGATGCCACCAAATAATTACTAACTGGAGGTAATTTACCATGCAAATTATTATTGCACCCGCAAAGAAAATGATTACCGATGATGCAAATTTTCTACCGCTTCATACGCCACTTTATTTAAATTATACGGAACAGATTTTCCAAGCGCTACAAAATCTGACCTATGATGAAGCCCAAAAGCTATGGCAAACTAGCGATAAACTGACACAAGAAAATTACCAGAATTTGCAAAACATGGATTTGCAGCAGCCTTTGACCCCTGCCATCCTAAGCTATTCAGGCATTCAATATCAATATATGGCACCAAATGTTCTGAGCCAAGCTGCGCTAAACTACCTGCAAAAAACACTATGGATCCTATCTGGATTCTATGGCGCACTACGACCTTTTGATGGGATTGTACCTTATCGATTAGAGATGGGTGCCCATTTACCAGTCGCTGGTGCTAAGAATCTATATAAGTTTTGGGGTGACCGTTTATACCAAGCAGTTCGTAATCAAGGGCCGATTATCAATCTGGCATCGAAAGAGTATGCTAAAACGATTACCCCCTACTTACAAGATGATGATCAATTCATTGATATTATCTTTGCCCATCTCATAAATGGGCAGCTCAAAACAAAAGCCACGTTGGCTAAAATAGCACGTGGCGAAATGGTTCGATTTATTGTAGAAAATAGCTTAACGACAGTCGCACAACTTAAACAATTTCAATCAGAAACATACACTTTTGATGCGGACCGTTCAGACTCACAGCGACTAGTCTTTATTGGTAAATAACTTACTTTAAATTCCAAGCAGCATATTGTGAGTTACCAAATAACTTTTTAATATCATTTTTCGTTTCTTTTGTCTGGTAAAGTTTAACAATTTGCTTATAAACTTTCTTATTAGCTTCATCCTTACGTGCTGCAATCAAATTAACATATGGATCAACACCTTTTTTCAAATTTTGTGTCAGTAAAATATCCTTGTCTTTTAGGTTGGCATCATGGGCAAAGTTTCCATTAATAACCCCTGCATCTGCTGTTTGCAAAGCTGAAACGGCTTGTCCAGCATCAACTTCCTTAATCTTCAAATTTTTAGGATTAGATGTAATATTCTTTGCTGTTGGATCAGTAACATGCTTGTTGTATTTGATGAGCTTTGCTTGCACCATAACATTTAAGGCACGCTCCTCATTAGTTGCATCGTTAGGGACAACAATCGTTGCCCCCTTCTTAATATCACTAATTTTGTCAGCCTTTAATGAGTATAAACGCATCGGCACAATGACGGTCTTACCAATTGACTTCAGTTTATTCCCTAATTTCTTGTTTTGGTCATCAAAGAAAATTTTTGTTTGGAAAGCGTTTAGATCCAAGCTACCATCAGCTAAAGCCTGATTAGGTTTTACATAATCATTGAATTCCTTTAACTTAATTTTAATGCCATACTTTTTTTGAGCCCTTTGACCAATATCTTCCCAAAGTTCACGTGATGTGTCGCCAACAACACCAACAGTCACGGTCTTTTTTGTATCAGCATTTGCGTTGACTACCGGTAAGGCAGCCGTTGTTGCTAATGCAGTGGTTGCCAAAACAAGTCCAAATTTAATTTCACTTCTCATAATTTTCTCCTCCAAATAAAAAATCCCGTCGTACTACATGATGTAATACAACGGGACGATTAATTATCGTGTTACCACCCGAGTTCTGTCCAAATAAATGAACACTCAATTTGAGTACGCGCAAAGCTGCGGTAATACTCTAGCACAATAACGGGCGCTACCGGAATCGGCTAATCACATAACTCGCCAATTCTTAAACTCCAAGGCCATTTTCATTAACTAACATTGGCTGCTTCCCACCTAACGCAACTCTCTGAACAACTTAGTTTTAACTACTTACCTCTTCTTCGTTGCATTTATTATATTTAATACAAAATTAAAAGTCAATAAGTAAATTAGCGTTTTATCATTTAAGACTAATGCTATCGTCACTTACTAATGCCACATATTTTGGAATAACAGAAGTGATATTACGAATTAATTGAATTATGTTACCCTGGTACTATAAATAATCCAGGAGGACAAATAAATGGATGAATCATATGACAGAAAAGCCATTCGAAAAAAAATAAAACAGAAAGCAAAAACGACTTTACATAGAGATCTATGGGGAAATGTTGGTTTAACAGCCCCAATTATTCTAATTTTTTATTTAGAGCTTTTTGTCTCTTATGTAGCAGACGAACACAGTTCATCAACAGCCTTAGCAATTACCAACCTAGTAGTGGCAATTGCCGCCATTCTTATTATTACCTATGTACAGTATGTACAATCATACCAATCACTTAAACAATTACGTGATGATTCTGAACTAGCCCAGCCAATGCAGTCATGGTTTAAAACCTATTTGACAAAACATTGGCAAAGAACATTATGGCTAAGTGTCTGGATGGTAACCTTATTCCTAATTGGTTGGGGCGCACTGGTATTTGTTGGCCAATTAGTCACGCAAGCTTCGTTTTTACTCATTATTATTTCTAGCTTGACTTACACACCAGTTCCTAGCTTTGTTTATTGGTTATTAACAGTTGGGATTACTCTAATCGTAGTATTCGCTATTGTTTATCTCCTGAAATTATATAAGTACATCTTAGTCCCATTTATCGGTTACAATGAACCGTCACTAAAAGGATTCCAATTAATTGCGAAATCACGTCAGTTAATGGTTGGTCATCGCTGGGAGATATTTGTTATGCATCTAAGTTTCTTCTGGTGGGTACTATTGACAGTGGTTACACTGGGTCTAGCTGGTTTTTATACCATACCTTATATGGTATTAACCCTAGCCGGCTACTTTGACACATTAAATGATGCACAAAAACAACAAGCTGAACTTGAAATTCAAGAGAATAAAAACAAGGTCCAACCAGTTGTATTACAACCTTCAAATTAGATGAAAAATAAAAATGCGAGTGTCATGAATAAATGACACTCGCATTTTTTATGTCTTTATCGTTCAACAATCATTAACTGTTGCTTACCTGACTGACTTGCTCTATCCAGACCTACTTCTTCGATTATGGCAATTAATCTTTGATCATTTCGCGGAATGATCAAAAACTTCGTAAAGCCTAAACGGTTCGGCGTATCAGTTTCGTAATATTCTTCCTTAGTTTGAGATTCATCCCCAACTATAATCCAAACATCCTTAGCAATACGTCGTCGCTTACCCATCAAATGCAGTACGCCTTCACGGATATGAAGTTCGCTACCATCAACCGTTTCAATACATTTCATCCCAGTCACCCTATTCTTACAACCTAACAGTTTAGTCAAACACTTGTTTATTAATAACTTGTAACTGATCATCCAGTGTATAAATAATTGGTTTTGCATTTGGGACAGCAATTTGATCTAATTCATCATCGGCAACCTGGTCAAGATATTTAACCAAGACACGTAAACTGCTACCATGGGCAACAATCAATTCATTGTTTCCCGCTTGCAGCCTTGGTGCAACATTTTTATCCCAATAAGCACGAACTCTCGTCAGTGTCATCTCTAAACTTTCCGATAATGGCACATCAACACCAATACGATCATAGGCGGGCTGGTGGTCTCTAACTGATAATTGCGGCGGTAAATCTTTAAATCCTCGTCGCCAACGCTCAACTTGTGGTTTACCAAATTGGCGGCGTGCTTCATCTTTATCTAAACCAGCTAATGCCCCATAATGGCGTTCGTTCAAACGCCATGTTTTAAAGATGGGAATCCAATTAATCATCAGTTCATCGCAAACAATATAAGCTGTGGTAATGGTTCTTTTCAAAAATGACGTGTGAACATCATCTATCTCAATATGTTCTTTTTTAAGCAATTGGCCAGCTGCTTTAGCTTGTGCACGTCCTGTATCTGTTAGTGCTGCGTCTGTCCAACCAGTAAAAGTATTTTGCATATTTGCCGTACTCTCACCATGACGCATCAATATTAATTTAACCATGGGCAGCCTCCTTAATTTATTGTGCAATTATCATTCATTACCATAATGATTCCATTATAAACGTAAACCCCAGTTTGTTAAATATGTAACATAATTTCGTCGACGCATTTGTCCAATCATATAGAAAACAAATGATCTTTCAACGTAACACTAAAGAAATATATTATTCTTCTTATCAAATCTTTTGGTTCTAAATATATCAATTTTTCTTCAAAATAATATACTTTTGACAGTCTGTGATACTAATGTAAGTCTTTTTTAATGTTTTTTTTGGAAAAGTACGGTATTTTAGTTGCTAGGTAAAAAAGTCGCCTTAAGGGGATGGATAAATAACTTTTTATGAATACAGAAACAATTGATACAAACAAAACAACAAAAAAGAAAAGAGTTTTATGGGCTGATTATGCAAAGTGTTTTGGAATTATCGCTGTCGTAACTGGTCATGCTATCAATGATGTGGCAGGAAAAGGCTTAGATGTTACCTACAACGCCATCTATTGGTGGCATATGCCACTATTTTTCATGATCGGTGGTTTTTTCCTAAAAAAAATCAGCCATGACTTTAAAGGTTGGTCTTATTTATTTGGCCACCGTATTAAACCCCTATTAATTGCCTACTTTCTAAATGGTGCAATTTTAATTATTTTAAGTCACTTCTTTAGACAGCAGTCTTGGGAATACACTTTTTCTTATTTTGGACGTTTAATATATGGTGGTAGTACGCTTGATAATTACCTCAGTGTTTTCTGGTATATGACCACCTACATGCTCGCAATTTTCATGACAACCTTACTTATATCTTATGTTAAAAAAGTTTGGCTACAATTTGCGATTGCCATTGGTTCATTCGCTCTTGGTGTCGCACTGCAAGATATTACATTTTTCGGTAGTGCTGATTTCCCATGGGATGCACAAATAGCCTTGTTAGCAGTCTTTTGGATGTTGCTTGGCTATTATGTGTTTAAACTATTCCCAAAAATCAACTGGCATCACAAGCAACTGTTTGCCTTCGTTGGTACGCTAACCTTCATTGGTTTAATTTATTTGTATGCCACGGATAATCTTGACTTTGTCCTTTGGTTAAAGTCTTCTAACATCCACAATGCGCTACAAGCTTTTGTGATTCCACCAATTCTATGTCTTGTTGTTTTTATTGCTTGCGAAGGTCTTGAACATCTTGGTAATTTTGCACCAATTACTTTTATTGGAAAAAATACCGAAATAATCATGTTTTACCATCGTGCAGCCTTTGATATAACGACGTTGACTGTCTTCACGGATAATTGGTATTTTAGAATTATCATTGGTTTGGCAGCCCCTATTTTGCTAGCCTGGTTGCTCCGCAAATTCAAAAATACTAACTTCTATCATAGAAGGCAACAACTTGCAGAAGAAAAGAAATCAGAACGCGTAAAGATTGCTTTGCCAGTGACAATTGGCTTATCTGCTGTTGGTGCTGTGTGGGCATTTTCTTCATACCAACAACAATCACAAACGTCTAAAAATTACGTTATGTCAACGACCCCCACTATTTTTATGCATGGTTGGTCAAGTAATTTACGTGCTGAACAATCATTCATTAAGGTTGGGACTGAACAGAATATTGTCACTGAAGAAATGATCATTCATGTGACACGTGATAATAAATTGCAAGTGCAAGGACGCTTAACTGGTAACAATGATAATCCGGTCATTTTGGTACAGTTTGATAATAACCGTGTTGGTGAAATACGCTATGCTCAAGGTTTACGTCGCATCGTTAGTTATTTGAAGGATAAGTACAATATCAAAGATTTTAATGCCGTTGGCCATTCAATGGGAGCTTATGCATGGGTGTACTACGGGATGCACTGGGGCGCTGACCCCAACCTTCCCAGACTGAATAAAATGGTCGTCTTAGCCGGTCCTTATAATGGTATTTTAGACAAAGGACATGCCAATCAACCCAAAAATGGTGCTTTAGCAGGTCTTTGGGATGATACCCCTCATGAAAATTCATTAGATAAGAATGGCCGTCCTAAAATTATTCACGAAGAATATAACACCTTACTTGCACGCAAAAATAACTTCCCCATCAATACCCAAGTACTGAATATCTATGGTGATTTAAAGGATGGTACCAGCTCCGATGGACTGGTAACCGTTCAATCAACAAGAGCGCTACGCTACTTGGTCTCAGATCGCGCCCGTTCATATCAAGAATTTGAGGTTACTGGTGAAGGTGGTCAACATAGTCGCCTACACATCAACAACCCTGTTGTTAACGATAAATTAACTGATTACTTATGGGGTAAGTAGCTTTTTAATGACTATTTATTGAATAAAACGTCCCGCTGGTTAAATTCTAATAACCAGCGGGACGTTTTATGCTATTTAACTAGTAGACGTATCTAACAAACTTACTGTTAGGTCTGCCAACTTTTCAATCGGTAAATCTTTATTTTGCTTATTCCAATCAGACAAAATTTGCGTTAATCCACCGGCAACAAAACCATAGACATATTGCCTATTGTTCTCACCTGAAATTTGTAAACTATTCATGCATTCACGAGCGACTTCAGTCAATAATGGTTCCAGGTGGTTAGCGAGTAACACATCAATTTCTTGTTCATGCATTTTATAGAATTTAAAAAATAAGTAGATCAATTGCGACGACGAATTATCGGATTTATCAATTGCTTGCTTATAATCAATAAAGATACGATTCAATTCACTACGAATCACTTCTTCACGATTGGCAAAATTCGCATAAAAAGTCTGTCGTGATAATCCTGCGCGGTCAGCTAACTTTTTAACTGATATATTCTGATAACTCTCTTCTTGCAGTAATTCAAACATGGCACTGACAATCATCTGCTTTGATTGCAGGGCAGTTGGGTTATTTCCTTCGTACATAAACTTGACACTTTCTGTTTTCTGACAAACTTAACACGTAAAAGTTGACACATGTAAAGCCTGCGTTTACTCTAAGGATATCATATAATAAGAGATATTGATAAGGAGAGTATTTATGGCAAAGATGATTGCTCGTGCAGCAAATAAACCCGAAGATTACACTCGCTTTAATGTGACACCAAATACGATTCTTCCTAGAGAAGATGGTATGCGTACAAAAGCTGATGAAAAGAACTTCGAATGGTGGTATTTTGACGCTAACTTAACAGATGGTCGTAATGTTGTTGCCACCTTTATGACGAAAGATCCTTTTAATTTAAGTACCGAATTAAAACCTTGGGTATCGTTTGAAGTAACTGATACTGATGGCAAAACAACAAGTTATCGTGAAGATGTCACCGCACAAGAGTTTTCTGCGCGTACTGATTATTGCGATGTCCATATCGGCAAAAATTACCTAACTGGTGATTTAAAAACATATACTTTACACTTTGAAAAGAACGGTTTCGTAGCTGATTTAACCATTAAAAACATCCTTTCTTCATGGCGTCCTGCTGCTGGTGCCAATTTATTTGGTGATAAACAATTTAGTTGGTTACCTGCCGTCCCTGCCGCTGACGTTACTGGTACACTAACTACAAATGGTCAAACAAGCGACATAACTGGTAAAGGCTATCACGACCACAACTGGGGTGATGAACTGATGATAAAGATGATGCATCATTGGTATTGGGGTCGTGCGGATGTTGGTGATTATAAAGTTATTTCAACAGAAACAACCGCAGAAAAAGCATATGGTTATAGCAAACTCCCCGTTATGATGATTGCTGACCATGGTGAAATCATTAGTGGTGATGAAAGTAATATGGTCGTTGAAGATTCTGATGTTTTCATTGATGAGCATACTAAAAAGCCCGTGCAAAAAAACTTGAAGTATACTGTTAAAGGCGAAAAAAATACCTATGTTGTGACTTATAACATGGACAACATTATCTCTGGTTTCAAAATGATTGATGAAATGACCGGTATTAAAAAACTATTAGCCAAGTTAAGCGGCTTTGATGGCGCTTATTTACGTTTTACTGGTACCATCAAGGTAACAAAATATGCAGACAATAAAATTGTTGATGAGGCTGTTAATCCCGATGGTATCTGGGAATTAATGTACTTCGGTAAAACAATTGATGAATAATTTATAAGGAGATACATCCCCATGGTAATCGTACTTTGGATTTTACAAATTTTACTAGCGTTACTGTTCTTAAGTTCCGGCTATTCTAAGACTTTTCAATACAATAAAAAGGAAGCCGAATTGAAAAAAATGGACCATCTCGAATCAAAAGGTCTCATTATGTTCATCGGAACGGCAGAAATGTTAGGGGCTTTAGGACTAATTTTGCCTAAAGCAACAAGTATTCTACCCGTATTAACGATGTGGGCAGCTATTGGCTTGATGATCATTATGCTAGGAGCCTTCTTTACACATTTAAAGTTTAAAGAATACCAAAATGCAACCTTTGTAACGGTTGTATTCCTATTATTGTTAGCAATTGCCGTTTATGCCGTCTAATTACTACTAACTATATATTATATAAAAAACTCTCAAAGAAAAAATTCTTTGAGAGTTTTATTTATTAATAGCTGCCGACATTAAATCAATGCCATCCTGCAGCTCTTCACGTTTTGGTAACCGCCCTTCATTCAAAATAAAGTCAACATTACTCATCGCTAAACTGACCACTAAATAAATCACAAAATCAGACTGTTTACGGTTAAATATCTTTGAATAAATATCAACAAATAATTGTCGAAGTTGCGGATCAAAACTCATTTTCCCTAAAGAAATTTCTCGTAATAACTGAATGGTTTGTTTATTGTCTAATAAATAATCAACCAACTCATCGGAGAAGAAGCTATAACTATCAAAACTACTTTGTAAATGCCTTTGCTTTTCCCCTTGTTCAAAAGCACTCTTAAATGGTGCTAAGTAATCTGCGATTAGTGCAGAAGCTAATTCAAATGTACTTGAATAGTGTGTATAAAATGTCGTTCGATCAATCATACTTATCTTAGCCAACTTAGTTACTGTCATATCATGAAATGGCATCACCAACAATTGTTCGATGAATTTTTCCTTTATCATTGTTTCAGTTCTTAAAAATCTTAAATCCATATACAATCCCCCCCACTTTTATTCTACAACTGTTGTTTTATTATACACTATTTAAAATGTTGACGTGTTAATTAATCGTCTTAATTTATATACTTTACTTATAAATTAATAAACAAAATAATAAGTAATCGCACAACAACACAAAGGAGCATGATAATTATGGATAACTACACAGTTAACTTTTCTGTTGATGGACAACCTGTTAGTGAAGAAGAAATTCTTGATATGGAGTTAAGTCGGTACCATCATGTTTTTAAAATATTCAATGACAAGAATATTGATATTAAAAAAGATAATACAGTCATCCCCTACGAGGATTTGTTAAGACTACCTTTGTCTGAAGCAAAAGAAGCTTTAGCACAAACTCGTGAAGATATTGGTAAAGAAAAGACTTTGGAATTATTTAAACCTGAAATCGTGCGTGGTGATGACATGTGGACTGAAATTGCTAATAATTCACGTGAAGGTGTCAACATGCAAGAAGCCTACGTTGACGTTGAAGTACATGGTATTACCTTAGTACAATTCATGATGTTTAATCAGAAATTAGCCAAAGAAAACAATCTATACATGCCTTCAATGATTCACCCAGAACATTACTATTTTGATGCTGACAAGTCTGGTAAGCAAGTCATTATCGAAACATTTGGTATGTATAAGGATCCTTCATATCTTGACTTAAAGCCCGGCAAGATTGAACCTGATTTTTCAGTAAAACCTAAAGAAAATGCTGATATCGTCATGGCTGGAAACACATTCTTAAAGAACACTGGCTTGGATACTAAGATGTTGGGAATGCACCAACTAACAGGTACAGAAGACGGTATGAAAATCAAATTAGGTGTTTTGCTGCCGGAAGGTGCTCCTAAAGATATCGCCGATGGTCATAAGTGGCACTTGATGGTTGAATTTAACAATGGGCTACACATTGCTGCCCAACAACATCCATCATTTATTCAAAGAAGAGCGTTGGAAACAGCCATCCATCACATGGCAAAGAAGAATTAATTAGTTGTAACACAAAACAGTGCCGAACGATCATACGTTCGACACTGTTTTTTCTTTATGACAACTTAATTTTTTCGAGCAACTATCGAAAATGTTAATGGAATTTGTGGATAGCCTGCTGGCAATACCCATCCTTCTTTATCACGATCAAAAGTAAGCATTGGTAGTGCTTGCCAATCTGTTTCTCGATGTTCCCCCAATGATTCAATTACTAAACCAGCTTCCCGTAATGCTGAAATAATTTCTTGAAAATCATGTGCCCAATTATGATTACGTTGATGAGTTAAGGTTTGTTTTTCAGAACTATCCGTCACAACTGTATATGAAGTATCGGCATCATATGAAGACTCAGTACCACTAAAATAATCGTTCTTTATGGTCATCCCCTCATTATCAAGGGCAAATAATAATGGATGGTTATCGCGAATCATAAAGATTCCGTTGGGCGCTAATAAATCAGCAATTGATTCTGCCCAATCTTTTAAATCAGGTAACCATGTAATCGTGCCTGCACTAGTTATCACGACATCAAATTGTCCTAATTTATCTGGTAAAGCAGTGGATGCGAAACGTGCATCCCTTTCAACATAGGTAACAGCAGCGCCTGCCTGTTTCGTTAACCGACGTGCATATTCTAATGAACGTGGTGAAAAGTCAAGCCCATAAACCGCTTGTGCGCCTAGTCGCCACCAACTAATCGTATCATTACCAATATGGCATTGTAGGTGCAATAATCGTTGCCCTGTCAGCGACTGCTGTGGTAAAAATGGCTGTAGCACATCTAAATCACGCTTAACTGTACCAGTAATGGCCGATGAATCATTAACAAACTCATCTAAGTCACCATAACCCCCATTTGCGTGAACATTTGCGCGATCTTCCCAACTTGCTAAATTATCACTAATATCATTTTGTTTTGTCATAAGCTCCCCCCATTTATTGATGACTTAGTTATTTGGCATGCCGCCAATCAGGATCCATTATCATGCGAGCCACAATTAATCCAAGTGGCAGGCACAAAACAATCATCATAGCCGAAACGAACCATTGAGCACCATTGGCAATACTTCCCACACCAATATAATACATCGCCCGGTACATGTATAACCCAGGCACCATAATCACAATAGCCGGTACGGTCAATGAAATACGGGGATATCCCATTCGTTTATGGAATAATGATGCTAAGATACCCGCAGTTAATGCACCAATGAAAGCCGCTGCTGCCGCAGGAAGTGATGTTAAGTCAACTAATTCAAGACGAAGGGTGTTAGCAACCGCTCCAATCAAGCCGGCCGTTGCAGCCATCTTAACTGGACTGTTAAACATAATCGAGAAACCAAATACCCCACAAAAACTCGCTGGAATTCTAAATAGGCAAATCAACCATGGACCTAGTCCTAATGGTAAAAAACTGTCTGGCTTTAAATCACTAGCTAACGCCACTAACCAGCCGACTAGTGTTGCAATAACAATGATAGATACGGCATGTACCAATCGCTCAATACCCGACCGCATATCTGACTTAGCTAAATCTAACCCACTAGTAATAAAAGGAAATCCTGGAATCGCAAATAACATTGCCCCAATATAACCAGCTTCATGACCCACATTGATGTTGAAAAGTAACTCAAGTCCTCGTGAAAAGATCAAGTACGTTAAACAAGCCACTGCAACACCCGCAGCTAAACCGGCAAACAAAGTTAAATGCTTACCGTTCATTTTGGCTCGCGTATAATTACCTAATCCGGCACCGAAAAAGCTACACAACATTTCTACAGGACCACCACCTAGTAAGAACACGAAGGAACAACAGGCCAATGCCGCAGCTAACCCCAGCAAGACTGGTGTATAATTACCTTTTTTGGCATTAATTTGATCCAGCAGTCGATGAACATCTTTTACTTTCAGGAAAGCCCCTTCGTTTTGAAACATGGTCACAAACTGTTGCATATTAGTCAGCTTATCGGTATTTACGCCACTAGATTTTAATGATAACGACTCCGTGTAACTATTCACGCCATCAAAACATGTATATGAAATGGAAATCAAGCCAATATCTGCTGAACAATATATTTTTAAAATCCGTGCCATTGTGTTCATTGCTTCACGGACACGCCAAGCTCCCGTTCCACAAGACAGCATGATTAATCCTACTCGACCAACAATAATGGTCTTTTCTTTCAGCGATGCATTAATGACTAACTGATTGGCTTCTTTATCAGCAAGTTCCTTCCAAGGAATTTGCATATGATTAGCCATTAGTCCACCATCTTTTTCTACCATTTTTAAAAGCCTTCTTCGTTGTACATCAATTTTCAATACTTTTTATTGTAACATAGCTTTTCTGCATGACTGATATTTCTTAACTAGCTGTCTCAAAGTGTAATTATTTGCAATCTAAAAATGTCACTCCTACAATAAAAGTAGAGATAGTGATAAATTTATCAATCTCTAAATCACACAGTTTAGGAGGAAGTTATTATGGCAAACGAATTATCAGATCGTTTTAATGGTATGTTTCATGATTGGGATCACTTCTTTAATGATTTTAATCATCTAATGCCTGCATTTAGTGCTGAGAGTCAGCAGTTGAAGAGTGATGTTGTAGATTTAGATGATCATTATGAAGTATCAGTAGATGTTCCTGGAATTAATAAGAAAGATATTAATTTAAGCTATCAAGGTGATACGTTAACGGTTACCGCTACAAGACACTCTTCTAATACTGAAAAAGACGACAAAGGCAATATCATAACCCACGAACGTACGGAAGGTCGTGTACAACGGAGTTATTATTTACCTGAGGTTGCGCTAGATAAAATCAAGGCACAAGTTGATGATGGTGTGTTAAAAATTACATTACCAAAGTCAGAAAACAGCGACAAGCAACAGATTACGATTGACTAGTCAATCAGTTTAAAACTAAAAAGCAAGCGCACAAAGTTGTGCGCTTGCTTTTTTACTACTTATTAATTAACTGTTGCAATAACTCCACATAACCATATTGTTGGTTTATTTTTCCTAATAACTCATCATCATGAGTATGCGCTACCCCATCAAATAATATTTCTTGATACAAATTCAAATATGGTAAAACTGATTCTTTCGCATAATCTAATTCTTGGGTCAAATCATAACCCACTTTGCGGAAAGTCACTTCTGCCAAACCAGCATCATCAATTTCCAAAATTGCGTATTGTGCTCGTCGATCAGCATTCAAACGTCCATATTTAAAAAATGGTTGTCCGACAGACCCTGGGTTAATAACCATTTGGTCTTGGCTACTATAACGTAACATTTGATGATGGACATGCCCATATACCGCAATATCAGTTGTCTGGTTTAAAAATAACTCATCAAAATGACTCGTAGCTGCATCTGCTAATAATGCTGGTCCTGAATTAAGCGTATTCAAATTATGTGACAGGTTGATTGACAAGCCATTAACCTCTTTGGTTGTATGAATCGGCAATGATTTTAGTTTGTTTTGGTAGTCAACTTTCAAATGTTCAGCCACATATTGGCCAAGTAATCCAATATAAACGTCCGATGGATCATCAAAATGGACCCCCACTTTTTTCTGCTGGACATCTAAAAAGCAATCATCCCAGTTCCCCCTAATATAAACAGACGTATTAATGTTTTCTAATAGCTCAAACACTTCATTAGTTGCCGGTCCAGGCATGACAAGATCACCTAAAAACCAGCAGTCGTCAATAGCTTGCTTAGATAAATCTGCAATCACTGCTTTTAACGCGGTCTGATTGCCATGAATATCCGATAATAAAGCAATTCTTTTTGTCATTTTTTACGACCCTTTCAAACATTATTTCTTTACTGGTCCCTTGACGGCCGTTTGTAATCCTTCGTTAATAGTTTCTGCATAGATAACATCACCGGCATGTCTACCTGCAAAATGGACCCCATCAGTACCTTCAAAGACCTCTGGATGTTTTTGCGCCTTCTTTTGCCAATCAGCAACCGTCACATAATCATATTTTTGAGGTAACGACCGTTCAAAATCTGCTAATTTTGAAGAATTCCAAGTATCATCTGCACGACGATCATATGGTGTTACAATGATCAAGCGATGACCAGGCGCTAAGTCATGAACCAATTTATTTAATTGTTCTTGACTACCCGCTAAGGCATTTGTGCCAATACAGATAACAACATTTTGCCGCAAGATTTTATTAGATTGTGCTCGCATCATCACTTGATAGGCCAAATCCATCGTACGTTCGCCAGCAGCATCGACCGTGCTATCCGCAACATTTTTTTGTAGATAATCACGGGTACCTAATGTGACGCTATCGCCAATAACAGAGACGCCTTTAGGAATTGTGGCCGCTTTTTTATTTTCTTTAGCTAATTTTTGTTGCTTAATAGATGCCGCAACAACATCTTTCGTTGTATTCAAATTATCTCGTGCTTGATAAAGGCTCCCCGTCCACAAACGTTGTTCCAGACTCGTTAAGTTTGGCGCTTGATAGATGGTATACCCGGTAACACCTAATAAAACAATGGTGACTAATAACATCAACGATTTCACTTTAGGTAGTGTGTTCACTTTTTTGATAGCATGGGGATGCTTACCAGCCAAAATTGGCTCAATAATATAATACGAAATTGCTGAGCAAGGCACTCCAATCGCAACAGTCAAGATAACTGCCCAAAATACACTGGTCATTTGTGAAAAAATAACAAATAACGGCCAATGGTACAAATACATACTATAACTGATATCAGCAATAAACGTCGCCCACTTAGGCTCATCGATATTTGGTGTGACTTGGTGTAACGTACGTGCTTTGACAATTGCAAAAGCAGATATAACACTTGCCAATAATAGACCACCTAAATAAGTGAAGTGGCTATCAAATGTCATCACGTATCCCAGTACACCCAAAATAATGAATGCTCCCGATATTTCAATGACTGTTGTCAATGGTTTTGCGTGCTTCAACTGTTTCATGAACCGTCGTGGTATTGATTGAATTCCAGTCAATGTCGCAGTAAGTGCACCAACAAAAAAGGGAAAACAATGCGTCAAACTTGAAAAATAGACGGCCGAGTAATCCGTTAGACCGAAGCTCCGCAACCCCATGACGCTAACACTAATAATAATGACAATCATCGACAACATTGATAACCGAACCCGAAAAGTCTTCAGTGCTTCACCTTGGCTCAACTGCGAATGACGAAGCCTTTTAGCAATCAGCGCAACTACTAATCCCCATAAAATATAAAAATGCATTTCAACCGCTAAAGACCAAGTATGCACAAATAGATGAGGAATAAACTTACTTTCGTAGCTACCACCAGTTGCAATTTCAAAATAATTTGTCGTAAATCCGATAGCTGCTGCCACCTGTTTACCTAAACCAGTAATATAATCCGGACTCACAAAATATGTAAATGGTATCACCACCAAAATTGATAACAATAATGGAGGCACGATGCGATTAAATCGGCGTTGGTAAAACTTTATTAATTTGAACTGACGTGATTTGGCAAACTCATCAATCATCAAAGCCGTAATCAAAAATCCTGAAAAAGTAAAGAATATATCAACACCAATGAAGCCACCTGAATAAGCGTTCGAAAAGAAGTGATAAGACAATACTGCTAACAAACCGGCAATACGGACAAAACTAAACCATTTAATGCGCATTGATCAATTCCCCCTTTTTGAAGGTTGCTTGATAACTTTGCTTGTTCATTTTTAAAACGCCTTGCCCATGCGGTAAATTCTTTTTAAACTGGCCCTTAAATTCCCAATGATTATGAGAAATAAATCTACCTTGCCCATTAAATTGCCCATTAGTAAAATGACCCACGTAGGTATCGTCATTTTTAAATTTAACGGTTCCCTGCCCGTTAAATTTTTGTTTAAACATACTGCCCTGATAAATAATACCGCCATCATCAATTGATAAGCGCTGATTGTGTTTTGGCTTATCAGGAAGCAAACTATATACCGCCGCAATTAACAACACAACGATAACTAACCCTTGTATGATGTTTTTTAGTTTCATAAATACTCCTCAATTTTTCAACCCCATCATTAGTTTATATTAATAATAGAATACATCACGCTACTTGCATAGCGCTTTCAAATTACCTATAACTTATTTAAAAAACAACAAACAAAAGGCAGACCAGTTGGAGCTAGTCTGCCTTATTAAAATCCTTTTATTATTTGCTAATCCACGAAAAGATTCATAATCTGTTGAATCGTCAATTGATCTTTGTCAGCGCCTCTAACATCTAAAGTGATCTGCCCATCATGCAATACTACTAAACGGTTACCGTATTTTAGGGCATCTTCCATATGATGAGTGATCATTAAGCAAGTTAACTTTTGTTCAGCGACTGTTTGACTTGTTTGTTCCATTAAGGCAGCACTCGTTTTTGGGTCAAGTGCTGCTGTATGTTCATCCAGCAACAAAATATCTGGACGATTTAATGTGGCCATTAAAAAACTTAAAGCTTGACGTTGTCCACCAGATAAATTCTCAGTCGGGGTATCCAGGCGTTGTGCTAACCCATTTCCCATGCCGGCTGCTAATTTTTTAAAACGCTCCTTATTCCCACGTAAATTACGGAACTGTAAGTTGCGTCTTTGACCACGTTTTGTAGCTAATAGTAGATTTTCAGCAACTGACATTCTTGGAGCAGTCCCCATCTTTGGATCTTGGAAAACACGGCTTAAAAACTTTGTCCGTTTTTCAACTGAAGTCCGACTGATATCTTGCTCATTATGCAAGACTTGGCCTGCAGCTGGTAAAATGTCACCTGAAATGGTATTGAATAAGGTAGATTTACCAGCCCCATTTGATCCGATGACGGTAATAAAATCACCAGGATAAACAGTTAAATTTAGGCCCTTTAATATTTTCGTTTGATTGGGTGTATGACGATTTACAATCGTGGAAACATCCTTCAATTCTAGAACTGCTTGATTACTACTTGTCATTTGTACTGAGCCCCTTTCGTAAAATATCATTTAAATGCAACGCATTGCGTAAATTAGGTAACATCATACTGAGTGCTAAGATGATTGCAGAAATTAAGTTTAAATCGTTGGTTGAAAAACCAAGTTGCAAGACCAACAACAGTACAAAACGGTAGATAATACTACCAAGTGCAACGGCAACTAAACGTTGATTTAAGGTCAATTCACCGAATACTACTTCACCGATAATAATCGAAGCTAATGCGACTACAATGATACCAATTCCCATGTTGGCATCGGCATAGCCATTACTTTGTGAAATCAAAGCACCACATAACCCAACTAAACCATTAGATAATGTCAAACCTAAGATGGTCATGTTGTCAGTATTGATTCCCTGTGAACGTGCCATCTTCTTATTATCACCCGTTACAATGAAAGCCTGGCCAAGATTCGTTGCTAAAAACAATATCACTAAAATAGTAATGCTAATAATGGTAATGCCACCAATAATAATGCTGTCAAAATACTTAGGCAAAGTTTGGAAAAAGTTAGCTGAGAAGAAAGTCGTTTTCCCAATCAAAGAAACATTAGATCCGCCCATGATACGCAAGTTGACCGATAAAGAACCAGTCATAACTAAAATTCCAGCCAACAAAATGGGAATCTTACCTTTGGTATATAGCAAACCCGTAATTAGACCCCCAGCAGCTCCGGCTAGAAAGCCGTACAGTGTCGCTAACATAGGCGAAGCCCCGTTGGTAATGGCAGTAACAGTGACAGCAGCCCCAAGGGGAAAAGTTCCTTCAACCGTCATATCTGGAAAATCCAAGATTCTGAAGGTCAAAAATAAAGCGACCCCTAAAATGGCCCAGAGTAACCCTTGTCCGATACTTGATGTGATTAAACTCATTTGATTACCCTCCCATTTTTGTGTGCTTGTTGCATGATTTTTTCTGGTATTTGAATGTTTAATTTATCAACTTGTTTTTGATTGATCACGTATTTACCTTTAACAACATATTCGACTGGATAGTTCGCAGGCTTTTTACCATGTATCACTTTAGCGGCCATATGTCCTGCTGTACGACCTAAGTCATGTTGGTCGATGGCGTAAGAAGCAGTACCGCCGTCAGCAACCATGGTATCAGCGGCAGGGAAAACCGCTTTGCCAGCTTGATTTGCATTGTTAACCAATGTCTTCATCGATGAAGCAACACCGTTATCTTGCGGTGCATAAATGACATCAACATCACTGGCCATCTGTTGGCTAATTTGTTGCATATCATTAGTATTAGCAATCGTATACATTTTTGGCTGTAAGCCGGCTTTTTTAACGAGCTTTTCAAACTTTTTTGCATTACTCTGACCACCAGAATCAGAAGACGTGTAGACCACACCGATTTTTTTGGCTTGTGGCATGACGTCTCGTATCAATTGCAACTGTTTATCTAAGGGAGAGTCAAGAACCCGTTACGTTCGCACCAGGACGCTTTTCTGACTCAACTAGCCCCCCGCCAACTGGATTACTAATTCCGGCCATCATAACAGGTGTTGTCTTATTAGCTGCGTTTACCAGTGACTGAGCGGCTGGCGTTGCGATACCAAATAAAATATCATCACGATTTGCCAATTGTTGTGCCATCGTCTTCAGATTACTTTGATCTCCCTGAGCATTTTGAAATTTAACTTTGATGTTTTTCCCCTCTTTAAAACCTTCGTCTTTCAAACCACTGATAATTCCCTGGTGGATCTGATTCAAAGCTGGATGACTGACTAATTGTAAAATACCAACCTTGATTACTTTGTGCTGGGCTAACTTATTATTTGCATTTTGTGCTGGCTGAGTTACCAAGGCAAACCCTAAGAAAACTAAGATTGCCCCGATAAACGTAATCATTCGTTTCATTTCATTCACTCCAATTCATAGATTATTAGGTAAATTTGACAAAAAAATAAGGGCAAACCAGCATACTCTGGTTTACCCTAAAAATGGTTACGCCAAAGCCTGCTATGTTGGACCATGCAGACTTTGACAAACGAAAAAGAAGTCGACACGGATACAAACTGTTTGCCAGATCGTACCCATTATCGGAATTACGACCTTAAGTGTCGGCTTTGCCAAGCCATATTCAAACTGTTATTAACTGACTTTTGCATTCTCTTTCGTCCTTTCTACTTATTGATTGCCTTAAGTTTAGGCAAAGTTTTATGAGTTGTCAAGTACAAAAAGGAAAATACGATTAAATAAAATGAAAAATCACTCATATTAATCAGTGAAAAAAGCAATAGCTGTCATCTCAACAGAGATAACAACTATTGCTTCATTTTTTATTTCAGTAGTGTCTGAACTAATAGATTCAGCTATTAGTAGATTTCCCACCACTTCTTCTTTGAAGACTTTCCAAGTCCAGGGTTGAAACTGTTCGTTGGATCGTTCTTCTTGTAGTGCTCAAGCAATGCAGGAGCTGCTTCATACAAGTGACCAACGTTGTGCTCAGCTGGGTAGATCGCACCACGCTTATCAAACAACTTCAACATTTCCTTCTTTAACTCATGACCATCAACACCTGGCTTCAAAATGTAGTCTTGGTGCATAACGTGATCAAGGAAGTGACCGTAGTACAACTTGTATTCGATCTTGTCATCAATTTCCTTTGGTAGGTGCTCGAACCAGTCATCATCATTACGACGTAGCGCAACGTCAATTGGCAAAATATCAATTGAATCTTGCTTTAATTCTTGGTAACGAATAGGAACTGATGCCGTTACGTAACGGTGCAATGAAGCCTTGTTTGTCTCATCGGCATTAGCCTCAAAGAAATCACCTTCTTCTTCCTTGAAGAATTCAGTCAAGTATGCACGAGCTTCGTCAATACCTGCTCCTGACATCTTCAATTGCACGTAGTGATCAAAACGGTTCGCATAATCCTCAATACGCTTTGGCAATTGGTTAGGGAACAAATGTCCAGCCTTTTGCAAGAAACGATCTGGGAAGTATGGCTTAAAGAACGGTACATGACCAAGCATACGCTCAGCAGATGCCTTCATACCGAACATTGTAGGTAACATACCTGTTCCTAGCTTGTCGATAACCATTAATGAATCCTTACCATAAATCTTGGCCAATTCATAGGCTGTTTTGTGCATGTACTCACCTGATACTGGTAAGTTCTTAAATTCAGCCAAAATGTGACGACGCATCTTTTCTAGAACAGCTGGTGAATTAGTTCCAATGTAGAACACTTGTGATTGACCTGCTGATGGATAAGTATCCAAACGAACAGCAAATGTTGCGACCTTTCCAGCAGCACCTGATGCTTCGTACAATCCCTTAGGATCTGCATTATAACGCGTTGGCATATCTGAATCCACATCACGAACACGCTTCTCATAATCACGGTTGTGTCCAACACGCTCATCAGAACTTGGCACCTTGTTCAAATCAAAACGACGGTTTGCAAGGTTATCCAAAATTTCTTCTGGTGTGTCACCAAGATCAATACCCAAGTGATTTACCAAGTGTAATTCATCATTTTCATCAATTCGTGCATACAAAGCCAACTCAGTATAAGCTGGTCCACGTTGAATCAACGCGCCACCTGAATTGTTGTTAATTCCACCAATAACTGATGCACCTAATGTTGATGAACCGATAACAGAATGTGGCTCACGATTTAATGGCTTCAATGACTTTTCCAAGTTGAACAAAGTTGTTCCTGGGAAGGCAATAACTTGCTTTCCTTGGTTGATCAATTGCAAGTCTTTCATGCGGCTACCTTTAACGATAACAACATCACGATCATAACCTTCTGTAGGTGTTGAACCCTCTGTCAAACTAGTATTTGAAGCTTGCATAAGAATGATAATATTATCTCTATGCAAAACTTGCAAAACCTTCCACATTTCAACAAGAGTTCCTGGCATAACAACTGCTAGTGCCTCTCCGTAACCTGAACGATATCCTTGACGATAACGCAATGATTTGGCCGCGTTAGTCACAATATTGCGGCTACCGACAATGGCCTTTAAATCCTCCACCGTAGACATAAAACTAACCTACCTCCTAAAGTTGTACAATATATAATTATAATATACCACTTTTCTTAGCTTTTAAAACGAAAAATTTGTGAAATTTAGCAACCTACAATTGTACTATTTTTCACAATTAAAGGTCAAGACAAAGAAAAGCTTTTTATTTATGGCATCCTCTAAAATTCACAAAAACTTTAAAGGGTTATCACCTATTTTATGTATCTCGTATGTGTTTAGTAATCGATATTGCCTATCCTATTTTCAACACCACCAAAGGTACAAAATCCACTTTACCATAATTTGTAACCGCTTCCAACGGTTTTATTGGATAAAAATAAAAAAGTGACATACTTTTTTGTATATCACTTTTCTCAATATTTTCAATTAATCATTAACTACGTTTTGTGGTTTATGATCCAAATAACTTTGAATATTTGCAACAACGATGTCTAACAGACGTTGTCTCGTCTCTAATGGTGCCCAGGCAATATGTGGTGTCAAATAACAGTGCTTCGCGGTTAGCAAAGGACTATCATCATCAATTGGTTCTTGCGTTGCAACATCTAATGCAGCATAAGCAATTTTATTACTATTTAAGGCAGCGGCTAAGTCTGCATCGTTAATTAACTTACCACGAGCAGTATTGATTAAGATTGCTGTATCCTTCATCTTGCCAAGCGTTTCCGCATTAATGAATTCTGACATTTCTGGTGTAAATGGAATGTGTAGGCTAATAATATCTGACTCCGCATACAAGGTTTCTAAATCTACCTGCTTGATGCTATCATCAAATACTTCACGTGGTCGATGGTTATAAAAAATAACTTGCATATTAAATGCCAAGGCCATCTTAGCAACTGCTTGCGCAATCTTTCCAAAGCCAACTAAACCAAGTGTTTTTCCTTTTAATTCCATTAATGGTGCATCCCAAAATGAAAAACGACCCGCTTTGGCCCATTCACCTGCATGAACCAAATCATCATGTTGCTTAACACGACTCGTGACAGCTAGTAACAGTGCAAAAGTAAATTGGGCTACAGCATCAGTACCGTAGGTCGGTACATTCACGACGGCAACACCTTTTGTTTTCGCATAATCCACATCAATATTGTCATAACCTGTGGCCGTTTCAGCAATGACCTTCAAATCAGGTACAGCATCTAGAATTGCCGACGTCACTGGTACCTTATTCACCAAAGCAACCTCTGCTCCTGCTAAACGTTTGATAATTTCATCTTGATCATCATATGGTGTTGCATCATAAACTTCAACGTCACCAAATTGATCTAAAATATGCCAATCTAAATCCCCTGGGTTTAAACTTAACCCATCTAACACAACAATTTTCATAATACCCCCCATTGGTTATAAATCTACATGCTCAGTATATCATACTAAATGCGTTAATTTGTTGAGAACGTATCTGCGTAAGGTCAAAAAACTATCGCAAAAGGTGTCTAGAAATTAACCAAAGACGTGAATATATCAGCAGTTCTCGCCTTGCCTGACTGAGCTAATGTTGGTATAAATTGACAGCGTTGTCTGTATATCATCATGATCTAGTTGATACTGAAGCTGCTTAACGTTCATGTCTGCTCGAATAGCAAGCGCGGCGTAAGTATATAAAGAAAGCCGTGAATTTTAATTCGAGGCACCCCAGCATGATTAACTATCTTGAAGCCATTTCATTTGATAATCGTCCATTAAAAAAGCACCTAGTCTATTTAACTAAATGCTCATTTTGCCTATTTATTTAGATCAATCGTCATGTCATAGCTATGTTCTGAATTTTCGTCTTCGTATTCAGCATCAGTACTATCCTCCGTTAAAATATCAGCATCGAACTTTAAACGCATAGTTGAAATAGAATCAGACTTATCTAGCGAAGTAATTGGAACAACAACGTTACCTGACTTTGTAACACCACTAGCAATTTCGCCATCCCATGTTCCTGTATCGCTCTCGTGTTGTTCCCCATTATCAAAACTTACAGTAGATTGTGTAGGATAAGCATTCACATCCTGATTAGCATTAATAGTCATATTTATTGATACAAAACCATCAATATCAAATTCACCATCATTCGCTGAATCATATTCATATCCATCATCTAACTTGTATACTGTTACAGAATTAACAGTCATTTTTGCAATATTCCAACTTGAATCAGAATAATTAACTTTGTATGTTTTAGAATCCTTATAATCATATTTCAAACCATCAACAGTAACTGTTTTATCATTTGATTTTTTGTTTTCAGATGAAGCAGTTGATGAGGCTGTACCCGTTGCCTCTTCCTCAACGTCATTAAATGAATCTTCATATGTTGATTGAATACCTAATACCAATGCAAATGCTAACACTGATATTGCTAACCCTATCCATGCAAACACTTTTTTATGTTTCCGATTTACAACTAATGCTATGATTGCAAAAATAAATCCAATTACCGCTACAATTGCAGCAAAGTTGTTAATGAACGGAATCCATGATAACACTAATGCCACCACTCCTAAAATAATCGCAATCGTACTCAAAATCTTTTTTTCTGGTTGTTTACCCATCTGCCCAATACTCCTATGTATATTAATTTATATCCAATGGTATTATACCTCAACACACAAATTAATTTAAGTTTCATTTAACAAACTCGTAAATATCGACACTATATATAATAGTTTCTAATACTAAACAATCTATATCAAACCGTTTTAGGTCTGATATATTACGCCTATAATTCACCTAATGGGATTATTTATATGGCGTATGATGACGTTCTGTGTACATAAAAAACTAATAATACCAAAACGTAAAGCTATCGCAATGATTAGTGATTTATTGAAATAAAACCGTGTTACTAACACGGAACCCATCCAAATAAAAAAACATCAGTCACTTAACAAAGTAACTGATGACACCGGGCAGCATGAAAAATGTATCTCTAATTAGTTAATCATCCAAATTATTGATAAGTCAACTTTATAAATATGCCAGTCCAACTTCCCCATAAGTTTTAGAAGAAAATACCATTACCCACAATAAAACTCACAATTGAAATCAACAGAATAATTGATAAGCAAATAGCATGAAATACCTTATGATTAGCTAATAGCGCAATATACTCTCTAATAAAGGCGTTAGGAATAAAGAACCGACTGGTTTTTGCACCTAACCCATCTATTTGTAAACCGACTAAGCGAGCATAACCAGCTGCCCTAAACGTATGATAATCACTCGTCGCAAATAGACCTTGCGCTAAATTCAATCCATGTGATTGCAATATTTTCTTTGAAAACAACATGTTTTCGTATGTCGTTTTTGACTGATCTTCAATTAAAACTCGGCTCGTTTGTGCCCCGTGATGATTAGCGTAATCAGCCATGGCAACACCTTCCGGTAATTCCTCGTCACCACCTTGACCACCTGAAAAAATTAACCAGGGATAGTGACCTGTTTTGGATTGCTGTTTATTAGCAAAATCCAAAGCAATTTGAATCCGTGAAGCCAATAATGGTGAAACTTCTTTACCATTAAGTAACCCTGGTCCTAGTACAATAATATATTCTTGATTATATTTCGGTCGATATAATCTGGTCAAAATAAACGACGTAATAAATGCCAAGAACCAAAAAGCCAAATATAGAATAACTGGTTCAACCAACGTGACATATAAGCCAACTGCCTGATTGCTGAGTAATCTACTATCAATAGACCGTACAATTGGTAAAATGACAATGATTAAAATACCTAGGAGTAAGGTAAGCATATTGCCCAATGTATGACTTTCACGACGCCATACCGTCCAAGCATTCCAAAGTAATAGAACCCCTAACAACGAATATAAAATTGCTAATGGAATCAAAATAAGGATAACACCAACATAAAAAATTACTCTTAACCATTGGATATCCATTAGCTCAACCAAAAACATTAGTGTAATTCCAAGTAGTATTACTGAAAAATTTGCCAAAACCCCATTTAATAATCGAAACTTATTTTGACGCATACTTAACACTAATGCGGTGATACAAGTCACAGTTAATATCAGCAATAGAATCAACGGCACACTAGCGACACCATTTATCATAGTCATTTCCGCCATACCTCCTATAATCATGTTTAACACATATGAAAATTATACAAAAAGACCGGCTAGAAGACTACTAAATCATACAACAAATAAGGACACGTTACAGGGTATCACTTTTATGATATTCTTAATTAAGATTATTTCAAAAAAGAAAGATAAATAAAATTATGAAAAAGAAAATTATTACCGTTGTTGCGGGAATACTTGCAATTATCCTAATCGTCGTTGTCTCAGAACACTCTCAAAATACGACTAGTCATCATGACAGCAATGTCAGTGCTAGTAAATGGACCAAAAAATCCTTTGACAAACTAAAAATTGGTGATTTCAATAAAAATGGCCAAGGTGGCGCAAGCTACGAAGAAGTTATCGCTAAATATGGTCGACCAGACAAAAAGTCAAAATCAAAGACTAATGGCTATACAATAACTGTTGTTTCTTGGAAGAACATAGCTGGCGATTATACTGGTGTCACGCTAACCTTCTTAAGTCAAAAAGATACAACTAAAACTGCCAAATTAACTTCTAAGACCATATTAGATTCGAAAACCATCAATTTGGCTAAAAAATGGACGATGTCTAACTACAACGCCATCACACTTGAAGACAAAGATAGTAATGAACATGATGGTGATTCATTAGATAGCTTAACTAATAAGTATGGTAAGCCAGCTTCGTTAACCCTTGCCCGGATTAATGGTAAAGTCCAAACTAATGCCGTTTGGCATAACACAAATGGTGGTGCTAACGGAACTGTGTCTGTTGATTTTTCAGAACAAAATACCGCAACTGATAAAAAACAAGAAAAATTACGCTAAATAAAAATAGGTTTGAAACTTCACCCATACTGTAGCACCTGGGAATCAGCTTCAAACCTATTTTTTTATTTTATGCTAATTAATTAAAAAAATTACCATCTGCAATGTCCGCCAATGTATCTCTTGAAGGAATAAAGAATAACTGACCGCTCAACAATGTTGAGAATGTTAGTAGAAAATCTGACTTCTCTAGCATTTGCTCTAACATCTGCTTTGTAACCTGCCAGTGGCGAGCATAACCAATGAAATAAGTACCGGTATAATCCATGGCCGGATCAGAAAATGGGACATTCATACGAATAATTTTCTGTTCTTCGCCATCAATTTCTAATTTAGAAGCAACGTTGTGCGCATTTTCCAATTTATCATCATCATCTAATTCCATATCATCAAATTTATGACGACCAACAGCCTTTTCTTGATGTTCAACGGATAGATTTTCCCAAAATGCCATATCATGCTGCCATTTTTGCGCAAATGCATAAGATCCATTTATAAAATCAGAGTCCTCGTCACCAATAATTGCATAATCAGCAGCATCCTCAGGGGCTGGTGCCTCAGTACCATCAATAAACCCGATAATCGCACGCCCTTCTAGGTAGCGAAAACCCTTGGTCTCATCGATAACTGTTGTAACTGGTGCCAATAGCTTCATAAATTGACGAACAATTTCATAGACGACCGCTTCTTCACTCGCGCGAATATGCAAAAAAATGTCGCCATCACTAGCTGGCATGCTATATTCTGCCCCAGTTAATGTTTGATAGGTCTCTAGTTCCTGCGGCTTTTTCGCATTTGGAAACAGGTAGTCCCATGCCTGATTACTAAACCCGATAGCAACCTGTAAACCTGCTTCTGGTTTGCGAATACGCATTGAACGGATGATAGCCTGTGACATATCAGCAAAATTTGCAACTTGCTCTTGTTCATCAGTCAAATCTTGGCGATTCAATGCCAAAACAATAAATGATACATTCTTACCTGGATCTTTCCAAACATCCTGCGCTAGGCTCGCATTAAACATTTTAGGACACCCTCCAAAAAAATATTTTTTAATACACCTTAATCATACAATAGATAACTACTATTTAGAACATCCCTGTTATGCTAATTTTCTAAATAATAAGACCTGACTTGGGAAGTAAAGTCTCCTGCTTGGGTTGGGTCATCATAACGGCCTATATTCATTAATTCATCACCTGAGAATTGCTCCCCTGTTGCTTGATCAACATAAATTCCTTCTGGTAATAGCCCAACAAGCTTGGTGATAGTGAAATTCTGTTGTGACGACGCCAAAAGTCTAAAATGATAAACCAAAACGTCATGACCGTCTGGACTAACGAATTCCCATGCCGCTTCATTGCTTTGGAATGGATCCTTCAAACGATAAAAATCACCAAATTGAATGAGATGCCGGTGTGCCTTATAAAATGCAACTTGTTCTTTCACTAATTGCTTCTCTGCGACGGTCATTTTTTGCACATCAAGTTCATAACCAAACACGCCGGAACTGGCAACGTCTCCTCGTGTTTGCAATGAAATAGTCCGTTGTGTTTGCGGATTTGGCACTGCTGCGACATGCGCCGTCATACTAGAAACCGGATAGCCAAATGTTGTCCCATATTGAATTTTAATACGTTCAGCAGCATCAGTACTATCTGATGTCCAAGTTTGTGGGAAATAATAAAGCATCCCCGCATCAAAGCGGCCACCACCACTTGAACAACCCTCAAATAAAATATCGGGATAACGTTTTGTCAAACGATCTACTAAGTCATAAACGCCAAGTATATACCGGTGAGAAACTTCTCCTTGTTGTTCACTGTTCAAAACAGCAGAATAAACCTCAGTCATATGACGATTCATATCCCATTTAATATAATCAATCGGTACCCGATCAAGAATCGCAATCATTTGTTCGTAAATATTGTCGACAACTTCTGGTCGAGAAAAATCCAACACATATTGATCTCTTGATAACGACATTGGCCGATTAGGAATGCGAATCGCATAATCTGGATGCTGACGATACAAATCTGAATTTTCTGAAATCATTTCGGGCTCAAACCATAAGCCAAACGCCATATTCTTAGCATGTACCTTTTCAGCTAAACCACGTAAACCACCACCGCTGGCTAACTTACTTGTATATTCATACCAATCACCCAATGAACGACGATCGTCATCACGTTGACCAAACCAACCATCATCCAAAACAAACATTTCAATTCCTAATGGTGCTGCTTCGTCTAAAATTGCTTCAATTTTTTTAGCACTAAAGTCAAAATAGGTAGCTTCCCAGTTGTTAATGACAATTGGTCGATCTTGATATTGATGAGTACCACGAGCAACCCGTTCACGTAACAAATGATGATAAGTCTGTGACATACCATTCAAGCCTGCATCTGAATAGACTAAAATCGCTTCTGGAGATTGAAAACTTTCGTTTGGTGCTAATTGCCAGCTAAAGCCAGCTTCATTGATCCCCGTCACGAGACGTACTTGATCAATATAGTCTTTTTCAAAAGTAAATTGATGATTTCCTGAATAGACTAGTTGAATTCCCACCGCCTCACCAGTTTGTTCTGTAGTATTAGGGTCAACTGCAATAACAAATGGATTCATGTGATGTGAACTGGCTCCACGACGACTACTAAATGTTGTAATGTCTTGGCGTAAAGGTGCTCGCTCAACCTGGCGCTCATGGAATTGTGAGCCAGGGAACGAAATAACCTCCATAGCTTGTTTTGGAGAATCAAGTTGTAACGAAGCGACTTTTTCAATACTAAATGAGTATTCACTTTCATTGAAAACCTGCGTTGATCGTGTAATCACGGCCCGATTAGCATAAATTGTATAGTAAAGCACGACCGATGCATTTAACGTCGCATCTTTTAATTTAATAGCTAAGGTCTGTGCTTCTTCCTCTTGTTTGACATATGTTTGCGGCAATCCTGTCAATGATGGTTTCCCTGGGAAAATTTCATATGAATCATAACGAAAATCAGTTGCCAAGACACCGTCTGCAGATTTAATGACAATTGCGGGACTTCTAAAATCACCGGTTTGATTACCAGCAAATTCTTGTGGCAACACATCCTTGGAGTAATGCCGATCGACTGCCCCAGGCCGACCTGCCAGATTAGGAGATAATTTCCGTTCATATCTTGGATAATGACGAGAGCCATGATATCCCGTCACCCGTTTACCAAAATATAAATGACTTAAAATACCGCCTTCTTCAATCGACATTAAATATGAAATTTTTTCATTTCTCAAATGGAACGTCCGTTGCGCTTTATCAAACGTGATGACTGCTTTTTCCATATAATTCTCCATAGCTGCGGCTCATCCTTCTTTTATCACTAAATTAATAAATAAACTTCTATTAATATTGTAACCGCTTACTTAAAAAGTAACAAATGATTAAAAAAGCCCACGACCTTCCTTTAAAACAGAAAGTCATGGGTTTTGGATGTTATTAAACTGGTTAACACATCCCATAAATTATTCAGTAATTATTTAACGAGCTCTCGCCGAACGTAACCGACTATTTGTCACAATTTCAATTTGTCGTAACGTTGCTGCATCAACATGCAAGCCACTCGCTATTTGACCAAATGTCCACGTTGGGTGGCGCTCACATAGATCATGAAAATGGGCAATCAGTTTGTCATTGACCTGTGGTTGCGTCGCTGTTTGTGATTCCCCAGCAACAAAATTAGTGACATCTGTCTTCTCAAAACTATAATGTAAACGACTTGGTCCCATTGCTCCAGTTGCAAAATCCATTGTACTTTTCCTCCCAATTACCAGGTTAAAAATATCAACAACAACTCCTATGGAAAATATATTAACACTTTTATTAAACAAAATAAAGCTAACTTTAATAGTTTAACTTTAAATTTTAATTCGTATTTTTTAGATTTATGCTTAATTATTTTTAAATATTAAAAATAAAGTTCGCTTATTATGCATAAACGACGTAAAAAATTACGTATAATAAAACACTCGTTAGACCAGTTAAAAGAAAATAATAAAAAAGAGATATCCTTTACAAAGGATATCTCTCATAACATTTACTCTACGGACGTACTGTCTTTTCATTTGTTTCTCTGGGGAACTTAAGCATAAAAGTGATTAAGAACGAAACCGCCAAGAAAACAGCGACAATCATATATGGATAACTTGGGTGAAGATCCAACAATGCACCGGCAACTAATGGACCAATCACATTACCAACACTAGTTAGTGACATATTCAACCCATTAATAACACCCTGATTATGTGGGCTAATTTTAGTCAATATAGTCGTGATTGCAGGACGAATCAAATCAAATGCTTCAAAGACCAACAAGGTTGCTAAAATGACACCCACCTTTGACTGTGCAACTAGGATCCAAATCGTACCAATCAAAGAAAACAAGAAACAATATTTAATGATATTCTTTTCGCCAAACTTAGATACTAACCAGTCGAACATCGCAACCTGTAAGAACAAAGATAGTGCCCCGTTCAAGGTCAAGACCAAAGCGATATTATTCAAACTAAAATGATGAACCTGGTTAACGAATAGACTATAAATACTTTCAAAGCCTTGCAATCCAAATGACGAAACAAGTATCAAAACAAATAATATAATGCCCGACTTACCCAATATTTGCATCATATTGTCATGCTGTTCAAGGTTGTCTTGCACATCAACTTCATATTCAGCCAGATTTTGTTGTTCAAGTTCCTTAGGTAACATGAAATACATCGCAATCATACTGATGATTCCTAAAGTACCTGCAAACCAGAAAGGTAACTTATAATCAATATTGGCTAGTAAACCTCCTAAACCAGGGCCTAAGATCAGACCACCTGAAAAGGCAGCCGATAGCCAACCAATGGCACGTGCACGATACTTTTTTGTTGTAATATCAGCAGCCAAAGCCATTTCAGTTGGCACAATCATTGCTGCTGAAATACCCCCGATGATTCTCGAAACATCAAAAACCAATAATTGATTGGTGATTGCGAATAAATACTCTGAGACAGTAAACAAAAACAACCCCAATAGTATAATCGGTTTACGCCCTATTTGATCAGAAATTCGCCCAATAATTGGAGAAGCAATGAACTGCGCAAAAGCAAACAGCGCATTCATGACCCCCATATCAAACCCAGACAAATTTAATTCATTCCTTAAAAAAGGCATGACGGGAATAACAATAGAAATCCCTAAACAAACTAAAAATTCACTAAAAATTAAAATAAACAGAGCCTTTTTAACTGTTTTTGACAATTCCCTTCCTCCTTAATGTTATAACCACCAGTTCATTGAATTCATAATTCTCAACCATTAGCTAAAACTTTATTTTTATTTGAGACCAATTTTAATATCATAACAGAGAAAGATAGATAAAGTCTACTAAAAAATATTTCTATTTCATTTAACAAGCCAAATAAGTAAAATATCAAATCGTAACATTTCATGAAAATGGTATAATATGAGCACTATAGATTTTAAGGAGCTAAAATGTCTACACGTCAAAAATTTATTCGCAATTTTGCCATTGTTGCCCATATTGATCACGGTAAATCAACCCTTGCTGACCGTATTATGGAAATGACTAGTACCATCTCAGAACGAGAAGCTGAAGACCAACTACTTGATGATTTAAGCGTTGAAAAAGCACATGGTGTGACTGTCAAATCACGAACTGTTCGGAACTATTTCATTGATGATCACGGTGATGAATATCAATATAACTTGATTGATACCCCTGGTCACGTGGACTTCAACTATGAAGTCTCACGTAGTTTATCAGCTACCGATGGTGTTCTATTACTGGTCGATGCGACAAAAGGTGTGCAAGCCCAAACCGTTGCTAACTATCGCCTTGCAAAAGAAGCTAACCTAGTTATCATCCCCATTGTCAACAAAATTGATACCGCTGCAGCTGAGGTTGAAGCAACTATTAATCAACTGGGTGATTTGGATGATGCCTTTACGCCAGAAAACATCATTAAAATTTCTGCTAAAAGTGGCCTTAATGTTGAAGCAGTCTTAACAACTATTCGTGACCGCATCCCTGCACCAGCCGGTGATGAAAACTCAGCTTTACAAGCCCTAGTTTTCGACTCAAAATTTGATCCTTATAAAGGTATCATTGTTCAGGCGCGACTCGTTCAAGGAATGTTAAATAACAATGATCAAGTATTATTTATGGCCAACGAAATTAAATCAGGCATTAAGGAAATGGGTGTATTCGCGCCATTGATGACGCCAGTTAAACAATTAAGAGCTGGTGATGTCGGTTTTATCGTCACTGGTATCAAAGACCCTGAAGCTGTGAAAGTTGGAGATACAATTACCCTAGCTAAACAACCTGTTGCGGCCGCCCTACCTGGTTATCAAGACGTGGAGCCCATGGTTTATGCTGGTCTTTACCCTCGCGGCAGTGAATTTAAAGATTTAAAAGTTGGCATTGAAAAACTTGCTCTGAATGATGCTGCTTTTCAGTACGAACCCGAACAATCCGAAGCCCTTGGTATGGGATTTCGTGGTGGTTTTTTAGGTATCTTCCATTTGCAAATTATTCGTGAACGTTTGAAAGAAGAATTTGGCTTAGATGTATTGACCACTATGCCTAATTCGACCTATCGCGTTACTGTTAAAAATGAAGACGAACCAATTTATGTTGAAAATCCAACCCAGTTCCCAGATTATGGACAAATTGTTTTAGTAGAGGAACCTTATATGTTAGCTAAAATGACCATGCCTAATGAGATGTTAAATGACGTCATGCGTTTGGCAGAAGGTCGACGTGGTGAATTGGTTGACTTGGAAACCATTGGTGCTATGCTCTTAGTTACTTATCGGATGCCAATTTCAGAAATTGCCTATGATTTCTTTAATGAGTTAAAGTCTGTTTCGCATGGTTTCGCCACCCTTTCAACAACGTTTGATCAATACCAACCATCAGATTTAGTTAGAATTGACGTTGCTATCGATTATGCCAAAATTGACGCACTAACTTTCGTTGTCCATCGATTAAAAGCTAATCGTATGGGTATCGAACTGGTTGACAAACTGAAAGATTTAATTCCTCGTAAACTACAAGCAATGCCAGTACAGGCTATTGTTGAAGGACGAGCAATTGCTCGCGCTGATGTGCCGCCTTTGCGTAAAGCTCAAGCTTCAGGTACGAAAGTATCAAAGAAACAACAACAGATGCGTCGTCAAGGTGTGAAAAAGAGTGATATTGAATTACCACAATCCGTCTTTGATGCTGTTTTACAAATGAATAGTAATTAAAAACGAAACCCGCTCATCAAAATGAACGGGTTTCGTTTTTTAATTATTTTTCTAAATCAATCGTTCGACTAATGATGTAAACAATAATTGCTCCGATAACTAAAGCACCAAATTCACCCAATGCGGTCCAAGCATATGTTGCCCAGAATGGTGTCTTAGCAATATAGTATAGTTCAGCAGCAATCACCCACATCATCAAAGTGTCAACCACAGTACTAATAGCCAGACGTGCCACAATACTTTTAACATGCTTAGCCAAATAGTAAGAAATTGATAACATCAACAATGTCTGCAAGGTACCAACAATCATGTCAACAATCCCGTATGGCGACCAAATATTAGCAATAAATACACCCAGCGTGATAGCCACGATATAGCGTTTATTAAACACTGCTAAATGATTAAAGGCTTCAGAAAAGCGCAATTGAACCGGTCCATATGAAGCAAACGGTAGTGCCACAGTTGCCACCACGTAGAGTGCGGCGATAACAGCTGTTATTGTCATATTTCTTGTTGAACTAATTTGATGAGTTTTTTGTGCCATATTTTCTACTCCTAGTTTTTTTGAGTGGGATGGTTACGAACCACTGTTATTTAAAATAGCACTATCAAATAATAATTGCAACTACCTGTATAGATTAGAAAGATACGGCAATTGGCTGATCACGGAATGATTCAACTAAAGCTGAATCAAGCGTTAATTGAATAATGACATGGTTGTTAAAATTATCATCTAATGCTTTAATCTCTGGGTGTTTTTGTAAAGTTGCTTGCACTTGATCGTCAGCGATGACAGATGCGGCAACATGCTTTGAACTAAACCGTGCGCCTGTCTTTTCATCATACCAAGTAGTGACCGCAGCCACACCATTACGAGCAATATTGGCTGTACGTTCTGTATCCGAACCAGTAACGACAAAGAAAACATTGTCATCACTTGCGGATTGCTTGAAGGTGACAATGCTTGCCGTTAAATTCCCCGTTTCTGACTTTGTCGCAAGGACAAAAACATTTTCTACTTTAGCTAATGTATTGTTAAACACTTCATCACTATTACTATCAGTATTGCTACTAAACTTCTTCCGTTGTTTTAAGATGGTCAACGTTGTTAATGGGATAATTAAAACAATATAACCGATAATAGTTATCAAAATACCCTGTAGCCAAAAACCGCTCACATTAAATAAACTAACGATGCCTAATGATATAAAAATTGTGATAAAAAATATAATAAATAACTGAATAAATCTTTTGGGATACATGTTTGTTTTCTCCTTCACAAGTGATTTTATCACAAAACACTAGTGCTACTCAAAACATATTATGGTAAAACTATATACAATTCAATAATTAATGATATTCATCATTATCAAAAATAAAACAGCATAAAAAAATAAGACAATCCCGAAAGTTTCAATTTCAGGCATTGTCTTATTTTAGTCAATAATCAAATGTATGCTTACAATTGACCCCATGCTTGTGAAGCAATTGATGGGAACAAGTAAACCATGCGTTCTAGTTCAGCTGGACCAAACTTAAACTCAATAGCTGGCAACAAAGCATCGATGACATCTTCTGCCTTGTTAGAAACCTCTGTTGCCCCCACTAGCTTGTGATCAGCATCAAAAATCAATGTATTATGACCGATTTGCTCTTTGTCAACTTGACGATACCAGTCCCCTGACAAGTCATTTTCAACGATCGTGTACTTGTCTGGATCTGCTTGAGCTTCAGCAACAGTCACACCAGCCTTAGCGATACGAGGTGAAGTGAACACAACTGATGGAATTACTGGATATTGAATAGCGTCAGTTGTTTCACCAGCAAATGTGTGCATCAAATATGTTGATTCAAAAATTGCTGTTGGTGTCAACTTTGGTTGCTCTTTATCAATCACATCACCAGAAGCGTAAATATTTGGTACTGAAGTACGTAGATGATCATCTACTTCAATACCCTTTTCATTAAACTTGATACCAAGTTCTTCAAGACCTAAGTTTTCAACGTTTGGAATTCGACCAGTAGCATCTAATACCCAATCAGTGTCAATATTTAAATCACTGCCACGAACAACCAAGCCATTTGCACCACCGACGATTGCTTCTACTTCAATTTCACGGACAAACTTAACGCCCTTTGATTCTAGGTCAGAGATAACCGTTTCAACGTATGGTTGGTGGTAAGCACGTAAGGCCTTGTCACCATGCAAAACAACTGTTACTTCTGAGCCAGCTGCTTGAGCCATTGTTGCAAATTCCATTGCAATATAACCAGCACCAATAATCGTTACTCGCTTAGGCATCTCACTCAAATTCATAAACTCTTCTGAATCATGAGCTAGGTCATCACCAGGAATATCCAAGCGATGTGGACGTAGACCTGTTGACAAGACAATGTTTTCAGCCGTCTTTTCCTCACCGTTTACTTTAACGGTATGGTTATCAACAAGGGTACCGCGACCAAATAGGATATCAATATCTGAAGAATCCAACAATCCTTGAATGAAATCTGGCAAACCAGCGATAATTTCGTGCTTATGTGCTTGGTTTTCAGACCAATTAATTTTAATATCACCATCGACAATACCATGGACTTCTTCTAAGTGACGCTTCAAAGCGACAGGTGAATCCAAAGCAATTTTGGCATTACATCCACGATTTGGGCAAGTTCCTCCAATAAGATCTTGCTCGACAACAGCTACTTTCTTACCTTTAGCTGCTAATGGTGCTGCACCATCAAACGTCCCATGACCACTACCGATATACAATACATCATAATCATATGCTGTCATTCTGTTTCTTCCTCCCGTGGAATTTTACTAAAAGTTCTCAATCAGCTGATATCTCTTAAATCAACCGTTACACCTAGTATATAAGAAAAGTATCAAACGTGCATTTATTTTAGCTTAATTTTTTGCATTACTTAAAAATTGCTCCAGTTGCCATCACAATAAATTCTTCAACCTCAGCATCAGAAACTGTCAGGCCATTTTGGATACGTGATTGTAATAACCACTGCATAGGCTGAATCGTTTGCGCAACAATCAAATCAACACTACCTGTTACTAATAAACGTTGTCGGTATGCCTGTGTAATAACGGCCAATAACTCATTATTTAATAATGAACCACTGTTCTGTAATTCTGCTGGTAAAAATTGTGGATTTGCTAGCATTGCTGCTAGAAATTCAACCTCCTTCACATTATTTTTAAAGCGTGCCGCATACTGTCTGAGGATATCCGCAAATTGTTCCTTAATTGGTAAATCTGCCGCGGGCATTGTCATATTGTTGATTAGCAAATTTTGTACCTGCTGGAATAATTTCCCCAACAAATCTGCTTTATTATCATAATAAACATACGCCGTTGCAACTGAGACACCAGCTCGCTTAGCCATTTTATTAATACTTAAATTGATAATTCCCTGTTCTGCAACTAAATCAATAGCTGCCTCGGATAAAGCTGATATTTTATTTTCATCTCGTTGTCTCATGATTCTATTTTAGCCTGTTTAATCAAAAAAAATAAGAGTGAACCTTTAAATTAAGGTCACTCTTATGATTTTATTTTAGAAATACTAATTATTTAATACTTGCTAAATATTTAATAAAGCGATCCAAGCCTGCTTGTCCCTCTGCATCACCCTTATAGACACCAGCATCTTCAAGCACGCGAACGAATACTTTACCAACTTCTTCTTGAACAATTTCTGTTACCGTAGCTGGACTGACTTGTCGACTTTGCTTAATTTGTTGTGCCCAATCACGATGACCTTCGGCAATTTCATCAAGTGATGCACGATCAATTAAGAATTCTTCAACCTTCTGCAATTCCTTTAATAAGCGTGCTGGCAAAATAGCCAAGCCCATCACTTCAATCAAACCGATATTTTCTTGCTTAATGTGTTGGACATCGGCATGGGGATGGAAAATTCCCATTGGATACTCTGCTGAAGTCCCATTGTCACGAAGAACTAAGTACAACTCGTACTTACCATCTTTAAACTGCGCAATTGGTGTGACCGTATGTTGACGATCACCTTCATCACTAGTTGCAGAAATCATTAGTTTTTCATCAGAATACTTTTCCCAAGCCCGACGAATAAATTCACCAGCTGCCACAACATCAGCTGCATCAGTTGCGGATACTCGGAAAGCAGTCATTGGCCAATTCAATACATCAACTGAAACATTTTCATATTCAGGCAAAGCAACGTGTTGCTTGACCTCTGCCTTCATCATTGGAAATGCATGACGACCTGCTTGATAATGCTCTTGTGACAAAATTGATCCACCAACAATTGGCAAATCCGCATTTGAACCAACCATGTACATTGGATACCGCGTAACAATTTGCATTAGACGTGTAAATGTCCGTAGACCCATCTGCATTGGTTGTCGTTTAAAGTTAACAAAAATGGCGTGTTCTTCAAAATATGCATATGGAGAATAATGCCAACCCCAAGTTTCATTACTGAAATTCTCACGAATAAAACGGTGTGTCAAACGTGGCGCTGCTGTCACTGTACCAAGATAACCTTCATTAGTATAATCTAATGCAGTTGGCGGATACGTAGCTTTCGGCGCACTAGCAGCGGCCTTAATTTCAGCAGTCGTCTTTTCCGGCTTTGACAAATTGATTGTAATCTCAATGTCCCCGTACTTTGAGTTATGGGTAAAAGCAATGTTTCGAGCAATGTCTTTCACTTTAACATTTTCAACTGATTCGCTAACAAAATAATAATATTTAACCGCTTGTTCAGGATCAACCTTGTACAAGCGTTCAAACTCAGTTGCCAAAACATCTGGTGTCGGCGTCACAATGTTTAGCAATTCCGTACGATTAATGGCTGCTTGCCAGCCCATTTCAAACTTAACGTCTTGGATTGCAATCAATTGATCAGCTAAGTCGCTTAAATTAGTATCCGTATTACCCGTTAGGCCCTGCGTAATAGTCGTAACACCTAACTTAGCTAGTACCAAATTTGTTCGATAAACTGTTTCGGCTTCTGAATAAGCATGCATGGCAACTCCCCATGCAACGAAATTCATTACGGCTTGACTTTGTTCTTCATTCAATGACTTCATTTTAAAACTTCGGCCTCCTACAAGGCATGTGTACCATCAACAATATCAGCTACAAAGAATGATGCTTGGTAACCAATCTTTTCGTTGTAAACTTTACCAACGGCTGCAGCAAAATTATCAGCTTCAGACTTGGCAACTAAGGCAATCGCACTACCACCAAAGCCAGCACCAGTCATACGAGCACCTAAGACACCTGGTTGTGCCATAGCAGCTGAAACCAATGTATCTAATTCAACACCCGTCACTTCATAATCATCACGCAATGAATTATGTGATTCTGTCAATAATTCACCAAAGCGCTTCATATCGTGATCTGATAAGGCCTTTTTAGCCAAAACAGTTCGTTCATTTTCAGCAACTGCATGACGAGCACGACGTTGATTTACTGAACTACTAATGTGATCAACGATTTTTTCAAATTCATCAGTTGTTAAGTCACCTAATGATTTGATATCAGTCACTGCTTGTAATTCTTCAAGCGCCTTTTGCGTCTCGGCACGACGTTCATTGTACTTTGAATCAACCAATTCACGCTTTTTGTTTGTTGTCATGATTACTAAGTCATAATCACCAAAGTCAGATGGGACCATTTCATAGTCCATTGTGTTTGTATCTAAGAAAATAGCTTGCTTTTCTTGACCAAAGGCAACCGCAAATTGATCCATAATCCCTGTTTGCAAACCAAGATAATCATTTTCTACGGCTTGACCAAGCTTTACTAATGATAAGGTATCCATACCGTAATCAAATAAATCATTCAACATAACACCGATCAACAATTCTAATGATGCCGATGAAGACAAACCTGATGCTGTTGGCATATCACCAACAATAGCCAAGTTAAACCCACGTGGTACTTCATGGCCTAATTTGCCCATTTCACTAATAACACCACGTACATACTTTACCCAGCTATCATATTGGCGAAGTTCCAAATCATCTGTTTTGAAAGTAACCATCCCAGCATCTTTAAAGTTTGCTGAGAATGCATGGATTTCATCATCATCACGTAATGATACTGCAGCATATGTTCCAACACTAATTGCGGCTGGGAACACATGACCACCATTATAATCAGTGTGCTCACCGATCAAATTAACACGTCCTGGTGAGAAGAAAAAGTGCTCTGCAGCATGTCCAAAACGACGTTGGAATGATTCACCTAATTCTTTTGTAAGAGTCATAATTAAATACCTTTAAAATTCCTTTTTTAAATTATTTCTTTTCTGCTTCTTCCTTACGCAAACGTTCCTCAAGTTGACGAACGATCTCAGCGTGCTTCTTTTCAGTTAGTGTTACCTTAAACCAGTAAATAAGAACTGAAATAATAATCAAAGCGATTGGGATGTAGAACATAAACAAGTTAAATGACTGCATACCAGCATCAGTAATATCCTCAGGCTTTGCTGAACCAGTCATACCAGCAGCAACAGCAGCGACACCAACGATACCATTAGCGAAAGCACCAGCTAACTTATCAATCAATGGACGCAATGATAATGTCACTGATTCATTACGAATTCCCAACTTCCATTGTCCATACTCAACAGAATCAGTAATTGTCATTAAAACAACCAAGAACAAGATTGGATATGGTGAGAAGAACAACGTAATCGCTGTTAATACTAATGGTAAGCTATTTGCTGAGAATAGGAACAGTGCATAACCAATCAACATGATAATTGCACCTGTCGTAAAGATCGTACGACGTGAGAAAAACTTTGACAATGTTGGGAAAATTGAAACTGCGACAATTCCTTCAATGGCGGTAAAGATTCCAACTAAGTAGAACTTATCTCCGGCCCCCATGACATACTTGAAGTAGTACAACAACATTGAATTTGTAGAAACATAAGCTAGTGCAAACAAGAAGTATGACAATGCTTGCCACATTAATTGGTCATTCTTGGCAACAGCTGTAAAGATAGCCTTGATGCCAGCTTTTTCAGTATTCTGACGAACAATGTTATCTTCTTCTTTCGTTCCAAATACAGTTAGCAAAACACCACCGTATGCAACTACCGCAATAACAACGGCAAACCAGAACCAACCAGTCTTTGTTTCAGCATGTGATCCAAGAAAGATTAATGAGAAGAATGTTACCAATGGGATAACAACAATTTGAACACCTTGTTGACCTAAGGTTGATCCGAAACGCGCAATTGTTCCGAATTTCTCACGCTTTTTACTATCCAAAGACAAAGCGGGTAACATTGACCAGAAAGCCACATCCTTGAATGAATAGAAACCATCCAGTGTAATAAATACAATTCCAAACAAGATAATGTATAGCACTGGGTGGCTAACATTTAAACCACCAAAGTCAGTAAAGATGACAATCAACAGTACTGAACTAATTAATCCAGCGACCACCAACCATGGCTTGAACTTTCCCCAACGAGTACGAGTGTTATCAACCACACCACCAATAACTGGGTCGAAGATAATTTCGACAACACGCAAGGCAACAATCAGACCAGTTACCCAACCAATCATTTTGTCATTAAACCCTGCATCCGAGGTGTTGAATAACTGACTTGTCACGAACATCATAAAGTATGTACTTAATGTTGCATAAAATGCATCGTGACCAAACGCTCCTGCCGCGTACGACAAGTACTGTTTTACCATTTTCATAATATAATTCCTCCAAAGCACGTCTGTGCATATCTACAATATTAATGATAAAGCGCTTTCAAACGTATATTTGCTTATTTTAAACCAAAAAAAAGGACAAATTGAAAGTATGCTCAAGTCGTATCAAGCTGTTTTTTGGCATTTATGTTTGCCATTTTCTAAAATTTATGGGAGTAACCCCTGTTTCACGTTTAAAAATACGGCTAAAGTACGCTGCATCACGAAAGCCACTTTCATTGGCAACTGCAACCACTCGTAAATGCTTCTGCGAAACTAATAGTTTTTTAGCATGACTTATCCTAACTTGGAGCAAGTATTCCTGGGGACTTAAATGCATAATTTTTTGAAACAAACGATCTAAATACTGTGGCGTCATATTTAAATGCTTAGCAACCGATGTAATCGTTAAATTGGTTGCAAAATTTTCTGACATATAGTTCATAGCCGGCTTAACATAGCGAATAAAATCAGGATGGTTAACATTGACATGATAAGATTCTTCACGTCCAAGCGATAATAATAGGTAATACGATAGTGCTGATACCCATTCATGATCTACAGGATTTGATTCTAAAGTTGCAATAATCTGTTCTACTTGATTAACAAACTCAACCCCTCTTTCAGGGGGAATATAAACATAATCATGATTCATCATTTGCAGATTGAAATCATCGGCAAATTTCCCCTGGAATGTCACAAATATAACTTCCCATTTATCATTAACATTAGCTGATTCGTACCGATGAGGAACACCTGGCGATACTAGTACCCCCGCCTTTTCCGGCAAAATTAGGTGCTTTTCGCCAATCCAAAAATTGCCAACTCCTTTTTCCGTTTGCAACCAATGAAAATGCGGAAACCCTTGATATCTAATGATTTGGTCCTGGGGCCATTCAGCACCTATATGTTCAACCGTGACCGGAAAATCATTAGCATCTAAATTGAAATATGCACGCATATATTTTCCTCACTTTATTCTTAATCTTGTCATTATATTTATGTCTAAACTATTCATTTTTATACTTGTACCATAAAATGTCTACTCACTATTTTAGCTTATTATGAGATTTTTTCATAACCATTATGGGTATAATTTGCTTTTTCGTTTTTTTACTTATAAAATGTAATTAAATATGATTATCAAACAGGAGGTTTTTTATGACTAAAGTTGGTATTATCGGTGCTACCGGAATGGCAGGCTCAGCCACATTCAAGGCAGCGCAAGAAGCAGGCCTTGATGTCACTGCAATTGTCCGTAATGCAGATAAGGCAAAGCAAAATCTCGGTGCAAATATTCAGTTGATTGAATCTGATGCTTTCAATTTAACCAAGTCTGATTTAGAACAATTTGACGTCGTCGTTGATGCTTTTGCAACGGCACCAGAAAAGGCTTATCTACATACAGATCTAGCAACCCATTTAGTTGCTACGCTTCGTGAAACAGAATCACCACGTTTAATCTTTATCTTAGGTGCTGGTAGTACATTTGTTGGCACAGGTGATCAACGTCATTTTGCTTATGAAGATATCAAAGCTGACCCAAACAATGCTGCTTGGCAAAGTATTCCCGAAAACCAACTTTACGAATTTAATTTCCTAAAGGATGTTAAAAATGTTAGCTGGACGGGTGTTTCTCCTGGTCAATTATTTGTGCCTGGTGAATTAGCTGATAAGGTGCTTTATGGTAAAGATGATATGCTATTTGATGAACAAGGACGTTCACAAACAACTAGCGACACAATGGCTAAGGCTATTGTTGACGAAATAATCACACCTGCTCACAAGCAAGAACGTTTTATCGTAACAAATGGCTAATAAATACAAATAAAGGACATCAATCAACCATATTCAAATGGTTAGTTGATGTCCTTTTTTATGCAACCGTTAATATGGCATAGCCTAACGCGATAAAAATTAACAATAATAATAAGTTAATGACCATTAACTTAATCGGAAAGCTGTAATTAATTTCTTCAATTTGGCGTTGATATTGTCGCCAAGCCAATAAATTGGCCAATGATGCAATAATCGTTCCCAATCCCCCAATCGAAACACCCAAATACACAGCATTCACCCGACTAGTAAAAGCACTTAATAAGACAGCCGCTGGCACATTACTAATAAATTGACTAAGGACAATTCCTGAAATAAATGAGCCATTATCCGTTGTAGTCAATTCTTCAAATAGTGATACTACGCTTGGTATGCGGCTCAATACACCGACTATTAAAAATAGCTCAACAAACAAAATGATAATGCCATAGTCTACTTGTAAAAAGCGTTTTTTGTTAATAACTAATGTTAATAGAATACTAACAACTAATGAAATCATAATTGGCAATAAATGCAGCAATCCGGCTAGAACAACAAAACTACCTGCAATCAACAACTTAGTCTGTTTGGGACGTATAGTTGGCAAATCAAGTGTTAATTGTTCCAGATTTGATGATCGAAAAAATAGACTACTAAGCAGAACAAATAAGAAACTAATTAATCCTAGCGGCCATGACATCTGAAAAAAATCACCCATTTGTAGCTGATAATGGCTAGCTAAGTAGATGTTTTGTGGATTACCAAATGGTGTTACTGCACTACCCAGATTAGCAAATACAGTTAACAGGATAATTGGTAAGACGGCGTTAACATGTATTTTTTGAGCAATGACAACAAATATCGGAATAAAAGTTATGATAGCCACATCATTCGTTAAAAACATTGCACTAAAAAACACCAATAGAAAAACTGTGAGCTGCACCTGACGAGTTGTTTGACACTTCTTAATAATCGTCAGCGCAACGTACTTTAGCAATCCTTCCCCTTCATATAAACTGATTAAAATCATCAATGAAAGTAATGAAAGAATTGTCTGCATATCAATATCGTTAAGCTGAACATGGCCCACAAACAACGCCAAAATGAGCAAGACTGTTGTTACCCACAAAGTGCGATCGTTAATAATTTTATAAACAAGTGTTTTCATACGTTGTTTTCCTTATCATTTTTATACATCGATCGTGGAATTTTCCAATAAAAATAAGTGATTAGTTATCATTTTATACACTAATCACTTATTTTAAACTATTTTACTATATATTTAATCTCTAGCCGTCATAAAGGCACGGTTCATTGGCAAATCATGACCTGACGCACCCTTTGTTAGCAAGAACTGCATAACGTCAATGTTACCGGCCTCAAATGATGCTGCACAAGCTTGTAAGTATAGATCCCACATGCGTGCAAACTCTTCACCATATTCACTAACGGTTTCATCAAACACTTTATGATAATTATCAGCCCAATGTTCAAGTGTTTTTTGATAGTGACGACGTAGTGGCTCAAGATCATCCAATTGCAAGCCTGCATCCAAGACATGGGTAACATTTTCAACAACATTCGGAATATAGCCACCTGGGAAAATGTACTTTTCAATAAATGGATCTACACCTGCCCCATAATGTTGGCCAGTGATACCGTGGATTAGTGCACGACCATTTGGAACTAAGTATTTTTCAACGTCTTTAAAGTACTCTGCTAGATTATCTTTACCAACGTGCTCAAACATACCAACTGACGTTATGTAGTCAAATTGTTGGTCAATATCACGATAATCCTGTAACAGCACGTGTACTTTATCTTCCAAGCCCAATTCCTTCACACATGTCATTGTATAATCATATTGTTCCTGAGATAATGTGACACCATAACTATCCAATCCATACTCTTGGGCAGCTGTAATAATCAGTGTTCCCCATCCAGAACCGATATCAAGCAATGTTTTACCGGGCTCAGCATGTAATTTATCTAAAATATGATGCACCTTGGCAATTTGTGCTTCTTCAAGCGTCATATCATCATGCGCCCAATAAGCACATGAATAAGTCATTGTGCTGTCTAACCACTTTTTATAAAAATCATTCCCTATGTCATAGTGGCTTTGAATATCTTCTTTTGATGTTTCTTTATCATGCGAAGATGTAAATTTGCTAATCAAAGAACCGGTAAAACCACTTTGATCCGTCAAAAAACTATCCGCCTGACGATATGCCGCGGTAACCAGTTCCTGAATGCTACCATCGATTTCAATATCACGCTTCATATAGGCTTCAGCTAATTCTAATGTTGGCACCTTAGCCATACGTTTTAAATCAAGTTTCTTATTAAATGTGATATGAATTTGTGGTAGACCTTCACCATAATTTTCAGTCTTACCGTCCCAGTATGTCACCATTACTGGCACATCAAACGCACTTGCAAGAAGTTTATTTAAAACCTTTTTTTGTAACATTCCTTTCACACCTCACAATAAAAATATATCTCCATTGTATACCTTATTGTCAAGTTTTGCTGGCCACTTGCTTAAAAATATTTATGAATACACAAAAAAAAGAGCATCACAATAAAGTGATACTCTTTTAATGCTTTATGGTAAAAATTTTACCATGAAGCCTTCTTAACACCAGGAATTTGACCCTTGTGTGCCAATTCACGGAACTTCAAACGTGACATACCAAAGTCACGCATGTAGGCACGTGGACGACCATCAATTTTGTCACGACGGTGGATACGAACAGGTGAAGCGTTGCGAGGCAACTTTGACAACCCAACGTAATCACCAGCAGCCTTTAGTTCGGCACGCTTTGCAGCGTACTTCTCTACAGTTGCTTCAATCTTCATTTCCTTAGCGATCTTTGACTTTTTAGCCATGATTACTTTACCTCCTTGAACACAGTAACACGACGCAACTTTGGAGAATACTTCTTTAACTCCAAACGATCTGGCGTGTTACGACGGTTCTTAGAAGTCAAGTAGATACGCTCACCAGTTTCGGCGGCTTCTAATAAAATGTTAATGCGCATTAACATAACTCCTTGAATTTATTTGCGGGGTGCCCCCCACCACTAATTTGAACGACAGGATTAGCTGCATTGGGCTAATCCCCAAGCTTGCGCCGTTACAATATAGCTAGTAAATTACAAATATTTATATTACACACTTTTTCGGTAAATAGCAAGTATTTTATCCTAAAAAATTTAAACCTGCCTGCTAACATTAAGACTCAGCGAGTCGCATAAAGTACCAACTCAAAAATCCCATCGCAACTGCCAAAATATCATTTGCAATAACGTCTAAAAAGCCATATATTGGCCAGCCAATGACCGTAACGACGTATGCTAGGAAATTAAACAGAACATATAATATACCCAGTAAGGTCAGTGCATTGCGCAATGATTCAAAATTATTTTTCCTAGCAGATCTACCCAATTGAATCAGCGCCAGTGCCATGACAATAATTAATAGACCAGAAACAATATCACGCATTGATACTGGTGTCGTTGTAATCGCAACATCTAAGGTAATTGGCCAAAGAAACTGAACGAGTAACCAAAGTAACCAAACGATAGCTAACAGCTTTAAATCTCGACTAAACATGACTTTCTCTGTTGCTACCGCATATTTAATCAGTGCGATTAACGTAACTAATACTAAACTACCAGCCACTAATTGTAACGTTTTAAACGCATATTCGTAAGAAGTCCCCTTGGCCGTTAACATGGCTAAAGGAAATTGGCTGATTTTATACGTTGGCCAAACAATTGTTCCTAAAACGCTCTGTAGGATTAATAGTAGGCTACCAACCATCCCCGCACCTACAGTAATTTTTTTCTGCCACCACGGCTGCATGATTATCTCCTTAATTTGCTAATTTTTGATAAATAAAAAGAGCAAAAAGCCCTAACACCAATATAACGAATTTCTTGCCAAGCAGCAAGCCTGTTTCCGTTAGTTACTAATGGGTACTTTTCACTCTTCATCATGATTAAATTTTAGTTTGGTTCAATCTCCAATAATAGATCACCACCGTCAACCATATCTTCGGCAGTCACATAAATATGCTTGATTGTTCCATTAAATGGTGCTTGAATAGATGTCTCCATCTTCATCGCTTCAGTAACAAGTAACGTATCACCTTGTTTAACCGCTTGACCATTTTCTACATTAACTGAGACGACACTTCCGGCCATGGTTGCACCAAGTTCATGTTCATTTGATGGTTCTGCCTTACGACGAACAACCGTTGTCGTTTGCACACTAGCATCCTGTACGTCAATTTCTAGTGGCGTACCATTAACATCAAAGTATAAGGTCCGGACACCATCAACGTTTGGTTCCCCGATTTCTTCAAGCTGGAAGATAACCGTTTGACCTTCGCCCATCTTAACATCAATGCGTTCTCCCAGACGCATACCTTGGAAGAATGTTGGTGTATCTAGCACCGTCACTGGGCCGAACTTATCATTGTTAGCCATATAATCCAAAAATACCTTTGGATAAAGAATATATGAAATAACTTCTTCAGCCGTTGGCTGTCGATGTAACTTTTCCTTCAACGTGGCCTCTTTGGTTGCAAAGTCAGCCGGTGCGGTTAACTTACCAGGGCGTACCGTAATTGGCTTACGACCTTTCAAAACAACCTTCTGCAAATCTTCTGGGAAACCACCAACTGGTTGACCCAAGTCACCAGCAAAGAAGTCAACGACAGATTGTGGGAAATCAATTGATTGACCATCTGCTAATACCTTTTCAGGTGTTAGATCATTTTGTACCATGAACAATGCCATGTCACCAACGACCTTAGATGAAGGAGTTACCTTGATAATATCGCCAAACATCTTATTGACTGTCACATACATCTTCTTCACTTCATTCCAACGGTCACCTAAACGTAATGCTTGGGCTTGCTGTTGCAAATTAGAATATTGACCACCTGGCATTTCAACCTCAAAAATATCTGTCTGAGTACCAGACGTTTCACTCATGAAGTCACGGTAGTATGGACGTACACCAGCCCAATAGTCATTGATTCGATTAGCTGCATGAATATCTAACTCTGGTTGACGATCATGTCCAGTTAGTGAATAGTACAATGCACCCATAGAAGGTTGTGATGTTGCACCAGAAAATGTTGACATTGCAACATCCACAACATCTACCCCCGCATCAACCGCACGGGCATAAGTATAAATACCATTACCAGTAGTATCGTGGGTGTGTAGATGAATTGGTACATCGACTTTATCCTTTAGCGCACTAACTAATTGATAGGCTGCTTCAGGCTTTAACAATGCAGCCATATCCTTAATAGCAATAATATGGGCCCCTTGTGCCACTAATTCTTGAGCAAAATCTGTATAGTACTTCAAGTTGTATTTCGTTCTTGAGGTATCTAAAATATCACCCGTGTAAGCCATCGCAACTTCGGCAAGTTTATTATTATCACGTACGTATTGGATTGACTTTTCCATTTGTGGCAGCCAGTTAAGACTATCGAAAATACGGAAAACATCCATACCATTCGTAGCAGATAATTTAATGAATTCTTCCAAAACATTATCTGGATAATTTTGATAACCAACCGCATTTGAACCACGGAACAACATTTGAGTTAATGTTCGAGGCATTTTCTTACGTAATATGCGCAAACGCTCCCAAGGATCCTCACCCAAGAAACGGTAAGCAGTATCGAAAGTTGCACCACCCCACATCTCACTTGAGAATAGATTTGGTAAGGCTAACTGTGAATCTGCTGCAATTGACGCCATATCTTTCGTTCGTAAGCGTGTCGCAAATAATGATTGATGTGCATCACGCATCGTTGTATCAGTCAGCAATACTTTATCTTGTTGCTTTAACCAATCAACCACGCCATCAGGACCTTTAGCATCCAAAACATCCTTGGCGGTTACTAAGTCATTAGGTAATGTCGTTGCCTGAGTTGGCTCATAATGGGTTGACGTATAAATCTTTGGTCGATCATGATCCAATCCTGGGAATCCATTAACCGTTGTTTCAGCAACATACCGCAAGACCTTACGTTCAGGATCCTTATCTGGCAAAATTTCAAATAATTCGGCATGATTGTCAACGAATGTCGTTGGTGCCGCTGCTGCTCTAAATGTTGGATGAGCAAAAACGTTCTTTAGGAATGGAATATTCGTTTTAACACCACGAATAACAAATTCGCTCAATGCGCGCTTCATTTTATCAACTGCAGCTGCAAAGTCCGAACCATGTGTCACTAGCTTAACTAGCAATGAATCGAAATAAGGCGTTACTGTAGCGCCGGCATAAACATTACCAGCATCTAGACGAACACCTGTTCCACCGGGTGAACGATACCAATCAATTTTTCCAGTATCAGGCATGAAATTATTGGCTGGATCTTCAGTAGTAATACGTGACTGAATAGCCACACCAACTGCTTGTAATTGATCCTGTTCAGGGATGTTTACCGGTGTTTCATGCAAACCATAACCTTGGGCAATCAATAATTGTGACTTCACAATATCAACGCCTGTCACTTCTTCAGTGACTGTGTGTTCAACTTGAACACGTGGGTTAACTTCAATAAAGTAAAAGTCATCACCCTCAACTAAGAATTCAACGGTACCAGCACTTTGATAATCAACACTGCGCATCAACCGTAAGGCAGCATTTTGAATGCGTTGTCGCATAGCCACTGAAACTGAAACAGCTGGGGCAAATTCAATAATCTTTTGGTGACGACGTTGAATAGATGAATCACGCTCAAACAAATGCATCACTTCACCTTGTTCGTCCGCCAAAATTTGAATTTCGACGTGTTGCGGATCGCGCAAATACTTTTCCAAATAAATATCTGGCTTACCAAAACTTTGTTTGGCTTCAGATGCTGCGCGCTCAAAGGCCTCTTTTAATTCTTCCTCATGGTCAACAACACGCATCCCACGACCACCACCACCGGCCGCTGACTTAACAAATAGTGGATAACCATGCTCCTTACCAAAGGCTAACGCTTCTTGCACGTCAGCTACTGGATGATCTGTACCTGGTACTGTTGGCACATCAGCCTTAGCTGCAATTTGTTTAGCAACGATTTTGTCACCAAACATCTTTAAATGCTCAGACTTAGGACCAACAAATTTAATGCCAGCTGCTTCCACAGCAGCAGCAAATTCGTCGTTTTCAGATAGAAAACCATATCCAGGATGGATTGCATCTACACCTGCTTGCTTTGCAATGCGGATAATATCAGCAATATCTAAATAGGCTGCAATTGGTGCTTTACCCGCACCAACTTGATAAGCTTCATCAGCTTTGAAACGATGAACAGCAAATTCATCTTCTTTTGCAAAGATAGCAACTGTCTTGATTCCGAGTTCTTTTGCTGCACGTATTAAGCGGACGGCAATTTCACCTCGGTTTGCAATCAACAACTTTTCCATTTGATTGAACTCCCCTTAACACCCTGATTTATGATAAACATCTCATTTAAAATAATGATGTTTATCATTTAGTGTAGCAGAAAAAAGCGCCATATACCACAAAATATAGTATATGACGCCTAAATTATTCTTATTTTATTAATAGCAATCCATGTTTCACTAATTTCATTTTAATATTTATGGACGGTGATTCGTCTTAATTTCTTCAAATTCACCATCGAAAACATTTGCACCATGCGTTGCTTGTTGTTTACCCTGAACAGATGATTGTTCTTGCACTTTAGCGATAGTTTGCTTTATTCGACGTGAACTCTTCCACCACCAAAGGCCAATGATTAACATAATAATTAAAAAAAGCATCTAAAACCCCCAATCTTGTAAGTAAGAGTCTATCATTGATAACTTAAAGTTTACTTAGCTTATTTTTCAGCGTTCAAAGTAGCAATTTTAATAATTGTATCAGTTGCCTGCGCCATCACCGTCGTCGAAACGTACTCGTAACGACCGTGCATATTTTCACCACCAGCAAACAAGTTAGGTGTTGGTAGCCCTAGGAATGTAATCTTTGAACCATCAGTCCCACCACGAACCGGCTCAATAATTGGATCAATCTTCAAATCACGCATGGCTTCAGCCGCCAAATCAACCGGCGTCATATCGTCCTTAAGAATCTCTCCCATATTGTAGTATTGGTCCTTTAGTGTCAACTTAATACGATCAACACCCAGTTGGTTATTCAACCGATCAACAATCTCGGTCATTAATGTTTTACGCGCTTCAAATTGTTGACGATCATGGTCACGAATGATGTAATCCATACGAGCATCTTCAGGCGTACCTGCTAGATTTAGTAAATGGAAGAACCCTTCACGTCCAGCCGTTAATTCAGGACGATCCCCCGCTGGCAAAGCGTTATGAACATCAATAGCAACTTGCAAGGCATTGACCATCGTATCTTTAGCTGTTCCAGGATGAACATTACGTCCTTGAATTTCAACAACTGCTGACGCAGCTGAAAAAGTTTCCCACTCAAGTTCACCAAGCGGTCCACCATCAACGGTATAGGCAAAATCAGCCCCAAACTCTGCGACGTGGAAATTATCAGCCCCAACACCGATTTCCTCGTCAGGCCCAAAAGCAAAGACCAGCTTACCATGTTCTAATTCTGGATGAGCAATAAAGTGTTCAGCTGCTGAGACAATCTCTGCAACTCCCGCTTTATCGTCTGCTCCCAAAAGGGTTGTACCATCTGATGTAATCAAGGTATGTCCCGCATACTTCTTTAATGATGGGAAATCTGCTGTTGTTAATGAATAATCGTCATTCAGCTTGATTTCCGATTGACCATCATAATCAGTCACAAATTGTGGTTGCACATTTTCCGAATTAAAGTCTGCTGTATCAACATGTGAAATAAAACCAATTGTTGGTACTTCCTTAGCTATATTGCTAGCTAGTTCGGCAAAAACATAACCATCAGGCATTGTCCGGACATTTTCCAAACCAATCGTCTTTAACTCAGCAGCTAAATCTTTTAGAAAAGCCACTTCTTTTGGATCAGATGGAATCGTTGTTGAATTTTCATTTGATTGGGTATTAATTTTAACGTAATCGATAAAACGATCAACTAAATTAGGATAAAGTTCTTCTGTCATGTTACACCTCTGTTATTAAATATAAGTATATGGATCGGTATTAGTCGTTGATGCAAACACTGTTTCTAAATGCCAGCTATTCTCTGTTTGCCAATCTTTAATTAAGTTAACCATGTGTTGTTTAGCAATGGCCTCCATGTGGTGATCTGGATCAATCACAACAAAATCATCTGCTAAAACATCATGAGCTGTATGGTAGTAAAAATCCGCTGTGACGTAAGCATCTGCACCAGCAGCCAATGCTTGTGGATATTCATCACCACCATCGCCACCTAAGACGGCAATTCTTTGGATTGGTCGTTGTAAATCATTAGCGATGACACGCACCGCTTTCACCTGGAATAAATCACGCACAAAACCCGCATATGTGGCCACAGTTTGCGGTTCGGTCAACTGGCCGATTCTACCTAAGCCAGTCTGACCATCATCATTAGGGATGAGGGGTTGCACATCATTTAATTGTAATGCTGCCGCCAACCAGTCATTCATGCCATTCACGGCAGCATCTAAGTTTGTATGCGCAGCATAAACAACAACGTCATGTTTAATCAAATCAGCATACATCGCATTCTGCGGAACTGATAAGTCTAAATTTTTAGCAGGATGAAACATCATTGGATGGTGAGCAAAAATAAAATCGACTTGCTGATCAATCGCCTCCTGCACCACCTCCGGGCGAACATCTAACGTTGTCATCACCCGATGAATTTCTTTTTTCGGATTACCTAACTGTAATCCAATTGGATCTTTTTCCCAAGCTAAAGACTTTGGTGCATAGTCCTCAATCTTTGCTATTAAATCACATGCTAGCATAAGCAATTGCCTCCATTATCGTTTGCAATTCTTTTGCATATTCTTGGTAAGCGTCACTTTCTGATTGATCAGCGGACTCAAGCTTGCGCATAATATTTCGAATACGCATGGCTTCACGCTGCCATTTTTCTAACCAAACTGATGACGGTTCAGTTAAATTATAGGGACCAAACTTCAATTCGCGCAGTGAATAAGTGACGTTTCCCGGTTCTGCAACCAATATTTCATAGTAATGGCCATCATCTGTAACGACCGCCTCATCGACTAGTTGATAACCATTTTCAGATAACCATGATCTAACCAAATCGATATCAATGTTTGGTTGCAAAACGAGCCGATGATAGCGGAATTTATCTAATTCACCCTCGGTTAAAATTTGACAAATCAAACGACCACCCATACCGGCAATAACGACGGTATCAACTAAATCACTAGTTTTAATTGCCGCTAAACCATTGGCAAGCCGTGGCATCAATACATCATGTAAACCATGACGTGCTATTTCGTTTTCAACATTTGCCAAGGGACCAGGTGCAACTTCCCCAGCAATGGCAAATGAAATATGTTTATTTAATAATAAATTTGCAGGCAGATAAGCATGATCTGACCCAATGTCTGCAATTCTAGCGCCATCGGGTACAAAATCCGCTACTGCTGCTAAACGTTTTGACAAATGCCAAGCGTCCATTGTCCGTCCTCATTTCTATATCTTATTAATTTCTAATAATCATATTATACATTGTTAAACACACCGTGACAAACAGCCTAAAACATATAAAAATAGCATACAGTTCTAATGTCTATAATCCCATTAGAACTGTATGCTATTTTGTTAAAATTCGTCTTGTAAAGTAGCGACCATGTCGTAATCCTCAGGTACTAATTTGACGTATTGTTGCAACGCTTGTAAGGCAAGCTCACGTTCACCTTCACCTCTGAAATAATAATAAGCTGGTTTCAAAAAGTCTGGTTGATCCATAAAGAATGGCAATGCAGCACGCCAATACTTAGTAGCCATTTCAAAATCTTCTAAGGCTGTGTAACTTTGGGCCAAATTCCAATAAAGTTGTGGATTCACATCCGTATCATCATTGTCAAAGAAATCATTCAATAGATTAATGTTATCAATATCATTTCCAGTTTTCACCAAGAAATCAGAATAGCTGGTAACCAGAATAGAGTCGGCTGGATTATTTTCCAATCCCTCTTTATAAAGGGCATTCGCTTGTTCATTTTCATCGAGCTCAGCAGCGATTTTAGCACCTTCTTGATAGAACTTAGCATTAAATGGGTCGACCGCAATGCCTTCTTGATATGTCACCAATGCTTTTTTAGGCTCATGCGTATTCAAATATAACTGCGCCAGTGGTTCATACAAACCAGCATATGATGAATCAATTTCACGTAACTCAGTAAAAGTTTTAATCGCTTTTTGCTGATTCTCTGGATTTGTTGCATAAGTTAAACCAAGTTGGAAACGCACATCTGGCGTCATATCTGCATCTTTGATTTGTTCAAGGTAACCCAGCGCATTGTCGAAGTTTCCCACTAATGCGTAAGCCACACCGATTCGCGACACAATATCCAAGCCAGAGAAATACCGTTCACCATTTTTAATTAGTTGTCGATAATATGGGATGGCCACTTGATATTTTGCAGTGGCAAAATAAAATTCTGCAAGTGCAAATTGAATGATTGGTTCTTCTGAATCCTGCTGGTATGCAGCCAATAACTTACCTTCCGCAGCTTCTACCAGCCCTTCTGACTGATACAAATCTGCAGCGACTAATAAGGATTCAATATAAGCTGTTGAATCCTCTGAAATCTCTGATAGGTACATGAGTGCCTGGTCCGTATCATCTTCATCAATGGCAATGTCAGCCAAAGACGTCCGTAATTGATCCTCATCCGGGTATTTAGCTAATAATTTTTTATATGCACGCTGGGCTTGGTTAGAAAATCCTAACCCATAAAGCTCCTCAGCCAATGAATAAATCGTATCGTCATCATCATAACGCAAAGCAGAGGCAAAAGATTTCTTTGCCGCCTCTAATTGTCCACTTGATAATTCATCAAGCATTCGTTCTGCAAAACTTACCATAACACCATCCTTTCTTAAAAATTAATGTTTGTTTGCTTGAGCCTTTTTCTTTGCTTGTGCAAGCAAAGCCTGTCGTGCTGATTTCTTTTGATCAGCCGTTACCTGACCTTTTTTTGCCGCACCACGAGCAAAATCATTTGATTTAATTGTTCCTTTTCCCATAATGTCATGTTCTTTCTATTTCAGTGACTCATTTTTAAGTGAGACCACATTCGCTACCGTGGCTCCCTTAACAGATTTAGCCTTTAAATTAACCTGATCACCTGTTTGCATCAACAAAGCTGTTTGCTTCTGTGACGGATCCAAAGTATATAGTATATCATCATCAACCAGCTTAAAGACAACAACTTGCTTATTATCTAACGTTGCATTGGTATTCACTCGTGCAACCTTGCCGCTAGCCTTTTTGACTTTGGCTTTTGCATCACTAGCCGCTGCTGTTTGAGCACTACCGGCAAGTGCATTACGGTAAGCTGCCAGTGCATCTGATGCATTCGCACCTTCACCAATAATGTTTTGGTCAGCTCCCTTGATATAGGCATATTCACGGAAACGTTCATTATTATCCATCATTGAAATGACCCAAGTTGGCGTACCATCAACGTTCATAATCACAGGATTTGAACCATGCCACTTATTTTGGGGATGCAGCTGTTTGGCAACCTTCATTGCCCCTTCAGAATCCATGATACCAACATTTTTACCAGTGTAGAAGCGTAATTGACCAGTTCGCGTATCCACTAATGAATAACCCTTATCTGAATCGGCATTTGAACGTACCGTTGTAAAATCATCAAAATATGATAATGAGCCATTAACATTAAACATTGGTGTCACACCACTTTCAGACCCATTTTCAGTTGGCTTGATTTGATTTTTATGACGGAAGTTAAAGGCATATGGATTACCATAAGTTCGATTCATTAATGTCGCTGCCTCTGGTGAAACACCAACATCGACCCATTTTGGTAAGTCGCTCGTTTTATACACTTTTGTTTTTCCAGTATCTGCACTAGTAATTGATACGTGAATATTATCAAATAACAATTGACCAGCCCAGCGGACACGCAATAGTGTTTGTACCCAATAAGTTTTGCCATTATTATCAACTTCTAAAATCGGCTCACCTACTTGTTGATAACGTGGGTTTGCCATATAAATTTTACGAGCAATACTATGTGAAAACCAACTGGTTTCAGAATAAGCCATATCCTTCTTCACAAAATGGGCCGTGTCGTTAATATCGGTTGCTGATGTCACAAAGTAACCCGGTAATTCGCGATTCATAAACCATGATACAAAACCATTAAATTCTACCGGAGCCACATAGTAAGGCTTACCTTTAATATATTGTGCTGATAAATCACCCAATTCATACATTGATGAATCTGGTACTTGTGAAAATGCCTTTTTCATCATATTTTCGGCAGCTTGTGCTGACAGAGCAATTGGTTGATCATCCTTAGTCAAAGGGGCTTCTTTATGATGCTTTGCTTGTACAGAATGATACATTGGTCGTACAGTCAGTGCCTTTGAGACACCGGCAGATACAGATATACCAATAGCAATAAGCGGAATAACAAATGGCCAGAAGTTTATCCCTTGTAAGCTAAAAGAACGTTTACCATTTACTACGCGTTCAACCAATACTGATGATGCGCCTGTAATAACCGCCCAAATACTAACCAATGTGGTTTCAAGCGCTACTGGGATCACTAATTGTGATAGTGTTGGTACCGGCATCCACCAATAAATAAAAATAACATTGATAATGGTGACAATACCAACTGCCAACCAATCCAGTTTGCTAAGTTTTAGTTTTTTTGCCCATAGAAATGTCGCAATCGCTGTAATTTCCAGAACTAAAAATGATGTAATCATGCATTTCTCCTCATAAAAAATAGATAACTTAATTGTACCATAACGTCAGGCTTTTTTAAGTTTCCCCTCGGTATGCTATGATGAGCACAACAAAGCATTCAGGGGGCATTATTTTATATGGTTATGGAAGACTACTTTAAGGACTTACGTCACAAAATTGGTCATGAAGAAATTATTATGCCCGGTGTGGCTGGTATTTTATTTGACGATACGCGTCAAAAAGTATTAATGGAACAACGTGGTGATGGCGAGGTTGGTTGGAGTCTCGTTGGTGGTATGCAAAATTTAGGCGAATCAGCTCCGACATCACTCATTCGTGAATTTAAGGAAGAAGCTGGCATTGACGTTAAGATTACCGCCTTGATTGGTGTCGATACCAATTTTCACCACACCTTTCCATCAGGTGACAAAGCCCAAATTCCAATGTTCCTGTTCGAAGTTGAAAAAACTGGTGGCAAGCTAATTGCTGATGGCGACGAAACACTATCATTAGAATTCGTACCACTAGCTAAACAACCTAAAATGTACAATCAGCAACACCAATTAGCAATTGACCAAATTCGTAAAGAAGTCCCCTATGGTTGGTATTTTTAGCACAAAAGGTGGTTGAGACATTTATCTTGTCTCAACCACCTTTTGTATAACTACAATTTAATTAAAGAATATGCAATGTTAATTTACTACGACCATTACCAAGTTTCTTAACTGATAATTGTTGTGGTATCTGCTGTTTCATGGAACTAACATGAGAAATAATTCCTACCAATCGGCCACTTTGCTCAACCATACTTAAGGCTTCCATCGCTTGCGAAAGTGTCTGTTCATCCAATGAGCCGAACCCTTCATCAATAAAGAGTGCATCGATTTTGGCACCACCCGCACGATGCTGCACGATTTCAGCCATCGAAAGTGCAATCGAAAGTGCGGCAATGAATGATTCACCACCTGATAGCGTACTAGTTGCCCTAATTTTGCCACCATCTTGGTCATAAATATCAATATCCAAACCGTTTTGATTGGCTCGGCCAGCCTGTCGATTTGACAAAATAAATTGATATCTTCCAGCCGACAAGACACCTATATAATGGGCATTAGCATACTCTAATACGTCATATAAAAAGCGTCGCAAAATAAAGGTTTCAAGGCGTAGCCGTTTATCATTATTACCATCAACGGCTTCTTTTAAGGTAAACAAATCTCTACCTGCAGATTGTTGAGCTGCCCATTGCTCTTGTAGTGTTTGTACAGAATATTCAATCTGTACCTGTTGCGTTAACTGAGCTTCCTTTGCCGTATAGTCAGCCACTTGTTGTTCAACAGAAGCTTGCTGTTCATTAACCAGCATTTGCAACTTCTCTAAATCCGGCAAGGTTTTATTACCAATTTGTTTTTTCAAATCGTCGACTTCTGCCGTTAAGCTTTTGATACTTGTCTGGTAAGCCATAACGGCATCATGCAACTGATTGATTTCATCGGGATCTTGGTCTAAACGTCCCATTAATTCATCAAATCCAGCTTGGTCTGCAACTGGTCCCTCACTAATAACCGTTGCTAAACGTTGCTGTTCTTGCGTTAAATCAGCTTGAATTTGCGCCAATTTTTGTTGGATGCTTGCTAACTGTTGCTGTTTCTCCTGTTGACTATTTTCATTTCTTAACAATTGCTCACGTAGCTCATTGTCAGTTTCTTCATATTTTTTAATCTCATGCTGAAGTTGCTGAACCTTCTGCTCATACTCGGTCACTGACAATAATTGCCCGGTCGATGCTGTTAATTGCGTAATTTCATCAGTCAATTCTTGCTTATTTTGTTGTTGCGATACAAGAATTTGCTTATTTTCGACCAAATCTTCTTTAGCTGCTTGGAGCTGTTGTTGTTTATTGACAACTTCTTTTTCTAAGGATGTCACTTGCTTTTTAGTATCACGCATGAAAACTAAAGCCAGTTGTGCTTTTTTGTTAACCTGTACTTTATCAAATATCGTTGGCAATTCACTAAAAGCTTCATTAAAAGAAGCGAACACTGATTCCCAATCGGCCTTTATCTGTTCATAAGTCTGATTAATTTCACTTTGTCGTGAATCTAACCATTCCTTTTCACTTTTAATATCAGCCAATTTCGTTTCATAAGCCGTCGTTACTTTAGATAGATCTGCAGCAGCATCTCTAACTGAACGCTCTGTCTTTTCAACCGCTTGAATAGCCGTTTTTAAATCTGCGTAGGTTGTCGTTGCTGCTTGATTATGCTCATGCTGCTGACCTTGATAAATTTGACCACAAATCAAGCAAGGCTCACCAACCTTTAACTCTTGTTTTAATTGCTGAATCAAGATATCACGACGTAATGATTCTTGCTCTTTTAATTTTTGCAATTGTAACGATTGATGCTCTTTTGACTTTGTAACTTGTTCTGCTAATTTTGCTGCTTGTAATTCTGCTAACTCTAAGGCTGATTGCCGTGACTCATAGTCACTGACCCGCTCTGCCATATTTTGTATCTGCGAAGTTAGCTTTGTCAGACTAATTTCATTAACGATAATTTGCTGTTTATCAGCCAACTTCTTTTGTTTATCTGTTAATTCGTTTTCAGTTACTTGTAATTGATCATTTAGTTTTTGATTAGTTTGTTCAGCTGATGCAATTTTCGCAATAACTTGTGCTTGCTTATCTTGAGCTTTAGTCAATTGACGAGATTTAGGTAGTAAATCATTTTGAATTTGTTGTAAAACAATGCGCTTGTTAGCGATACTTTCCTTTTGTTTATACAGTGTTGTTTGTTGATCTACCAATACAGTTTGGCTATGTTTTAGCTGATTGCTTGCTGTTGTCACTTGTTGCTTACTATCTGATTCATCAGCTAATTGTTTAGTAAGTCGTTGTTGCTTATCAACGATTTCACGTTGCGATTCGGCCCAACGCAAAGTTTGCCACCAAGTTTTCTTTTTTTCAATGACCGGTTTCTGTGTATATTTTTCTTGCAATAACTGATTCTTTTGCGTTAATTGTGTATATAAATTTTCAACGCGTTGACCTTCTTGTTGCCGTTGCTGTAGAACTTTTAATTCCTCACGTGCTTTCGTCAAGTCGTTCTCTTGTTCAGTTAAATCAATGCGCATTGCTTGATTCATCTGAGATAAAAGCGTCAACTTTTCTGCTGCAGTTGGTGCAATAGTATCAATATCATCCTGTTGCCAGTCAATTTGTTTTAACTTATCGTCACGTTGGAAAGCAAGTTGTTCCAGTTGACTATCAGATGTTTTTTGTTGTTGTTTCAATTTATCCGTAAACTGGTCAAAGATTGCCGTTCCAAATAGTTGACGTAAAATGACCTTTTTATCATCACTTTGGGCACTTAAAAATTCTCGAAACTTATCTTGTGGTAATAAAATTATTTTACGAAACTGTTCAGCATTTAAGTGTAGTAATTCTTTGACGTGGTCATTAACAACGGTTGCTTTATCGCCGAGTGCAGCAATTGGTGTTGCGAGGACATCATCAACTTCCATCAAAGAAACCGTTGCTTTATGTTCGGTTAAATCAAAATCTGATTTTGCACCACGCTTCTTTTTTAATGACTGTGTGGGCGTACGCTTAATTTCATAGAAACGGCCATTATGTTCAAACCAAAAAACGACCTTAGTTTCTGAATTCGTATCAGCAAATTCACTACGCATATCTTCCGGACGTCGTTCACCAGTTCCTTCACCAAACAAGGCATAGGTCATACCGTCAAAAATAGTTGTCTTACCAGCACCCGTATCGCCAGTAATTAAAAATAGTTTAGATTCAGTGAAATTTGAAAAATCAATCGTGGCATGATCATAAGGTCCGAAATTGTTTAATTGTAATTTGATAGGACGCATATTAATTATCTTCCTCCTGTTGGTGTAAGTCACTCAAGGTCTCATCAATAAGCTTCTTTTGATTATCATTCAGTTGTTCACCAGTCACAAACTCATAAAAATTAGCAATCATTTTATCATCAGATTCATTATCATCACTAATTTCTGGAATACTTGTTTCACTCTGCATTAACTTAGGTAAGTCATATTGCACTTCGACAACATCACCATAAATTTCAGCCAGCATTGCCCGCGCATTGGGTGATGTGACCGGTCCTTTAATCTTAATACTAAAGTAGTTTTTATGTGCTCGTTCATACTGTTGATAAAAACTTGGTGTCACTAATTCATCAAAGGTTCCAGTCAGTAAAATCAAATCCTTCTTAGGGACTAATGGTTGCCACTTTGTTTTCACTTGATGATCGTTGATTTCAACAAGATAAACGCCCTTTTCTGATTGGGCTTCTTTCGTATTAAATTTGATTGGTGAACCCGAATATTGCACAACATCACTAGGACTCGCTTGTTTTAAATGTAGATGACCCAATGCAACATAGTCAAAATCCTTAAATAATTGATCATCCAAGCCACGTAAACCACCAACTTGTGAGTTAGTTTCACTAGTGAATTCATAATCCTGATTTTTACTACCCACAACATAATAGTGGGTCACCAGCACATGATTCATTGCTGGTTTAAATTTAGCAACCATTTCGTTAACAATACGGGGCATGACTTGATTGATTGTTTGATACTGTGCTGTTTCATCTTCTGTTATGCCGTAATGCACCCGAGCAGTTGAAGGCTCAATAAATGGTAACAAGAATACTTGTGTATCTTTTGTTTCAATAGGTGTAAAAGCATCAGCCAGCGTTGTATTTAAATATAATTGACTCTTTTCCCGCCATTCTCGCCCAGCACCCAATCGTGTGGCACCATCATGATTTCCGGAAACAGCATAGACCGGCATTTTAAATGTTATATTTAAATCTTTCAGCATGCTCTCTAAACTATTAACTGCTGAAATTGGCGCAATACCGCGGTCATATAAGTCACCAGCAATAATCACACCATCAACTTTTTCTTGAATTGCTAAATCCCTAATTTGTTGATAAGCAACTTGCTGTTCGGCTAATAGTGAATAGCCCCCTAACTCTTTACCAATATGCCAATCGGCTGTATGTAAAAATTTCATAATCAAAATTCCCTCTAATCTAACAATTAATGACTATTTTGTCGAAAACAAAAACAGACTGGGAAATAACCCAGCCTATTACGCTTAATAATTAAATTAACGTATCCACTTTCGTAATGGTACGCTTACAATAAGTGCTAAGATAAATCCAACCAAAACTTGGAAAATATTTGCTGGCACATCTGTAAGGCCAGCCAACGTTGCAGCCTGTAATGACATTTTTGACCCACCAGTGACCCATAGTAAGAAGCTACCAGCTACCCAGTAACCCACAACCATGGTAATACCACCTAAGATGTTACCTAAAACACGGATACCCACTGTTTTATCAACGTTATAATGTCCAATGATCCAACCTTCTCCACCATGGATAAGTAATGAAAAAAGCATCCATTGTGGATAGCCAGCAAATAAGTCTAGTAAAAATCCAGTTAAACCACCAACGGCTAATCCCATTTTAGGACCAAAATGCCAAGCACCAATAAAAATACCAGTTTCTACTAAAGAAACGAATCCTGTTGGCGTTGGTAATTTGGCGACATAACTTAATACAATGTTGATAGCAATCAACACCGCTCCGATAGTAATTTGCTTTGTTTTCATTTCATCTACCCCTTATGGCGGCGCGCTGCCTGCCAAACATTACCTACTTTAAAATCATCATTCAAACGAACTCCGTGCAAAATACCATCATGTACAAAATCCTTGGCATCGTCAATTGCCGTTATTACTGGTACATCTTGTGATATCTGACTGGCAATGGCTGCTGAAAATGTACAGCCAGCCCCATTATTATATGGTTGCGAAATTTTTGGTAATTGCATCATCTTTTCCGTATTATTAGAAACAACCGCATCGATTGCCATATCACCAAGTAAACGCACACCACCCTTGACCACCACGGTTTGTGGTCCCATTGTATGGAGCATCTTAGCAGCTGTTAATAAATCTGCTCCAGAACGAATTGATTGTTCCGTTAATAACTCAGCTTCAATCAAGTTGGGTGTCACGACTGTTGCCAGTGGTAATAATTTTTGCTTGATGGCAGTGGCTAATTTTGCCGCATTAACTGAATCAGTTTCTTTAAACGCCATCACCGGATCAATAACGACCGGTACTTGGCCAGCATATTGTTTGATAAATTGGCTGACTAGATCAATATGATCAACAGACGGTAACAATCCCACTTTGATACCCTTAATATCTGTAAATTGACTCAGAGATGTTAATTGTTTGGCCAACACAGATACTGGCACATCATAAATATCAAAATCAGCTTGATTAACTGTCACAATACTTGTAATGGCACTTAAACCAAACAACCCATATTCATTAAATGTTGCTAAATCAGCTTGGACCCCACCACCAGCTAAAATATCCGAACCAGCGATTGTTATAATTTTCCCTACTCCCATCGCAATACCTCTTTTACAATAATTAATTAAATTTAAGTTTAGCACAAATTAACGACGGTAAACACATACATATTGAATGCGTAGCTTTATTTGAAAGCATAAACGTGTTTCAAAAAACTGAGGATTTAATCTAAAAACAACAAAAAAAGAAGTAGTGTTAAACACCACTTCTTTTTCAATACAACTTATTTGATTGCATCCTTCAATGCCTTACCAGGCTTGAATGCAGGAATCTTTGATGCAGCAATCTCGATTTCCTCACCAGTTTGTGGGTTGCGACCCTTACGAGCTGCACGAGAACGTACTTCAAAGTTACCAAAGCCAATTAATTGGACCTTTTCACCCTTTGCCAAAGTATCTTGGATTGAAGCAAATACTGCATCCACTGCAGCAGTTGCATCCTTCTTTGTCAAACCAGTTGCAGTTGCAACATCAGTTACTAATTCTTGCTTGTTAGCCATTTAGTTTTCCTCCTGCATAGGTATATTGGCGTTTTGCCAATAAATTAAAATTGAATCTGTAATTAGATTTCGATACTTAGAATATCATAATTATGTGGTTCTTACAAGTAAAAAATGCCTTTAAACGTTGATATAGCAAGGTTTTTGTCATATCCTTAAATATTTTTATAAAATTTAAGGCAAAGTATGCAATATTAAGTTTATTTTTATTTACGTGCTCTTTTAATCAAGTGAATTGGCGTTCCAGTAAAGTCAAATGATTTACGGATTTGATTCTCTAAGAAACGTTCATATGAAAAATGCATTAACTCAGGATTATTGACAAAAACAACAAAAGTTGGCGGTTGGATAGCTACTTGCGTTGCATAATAAACACGCAAACGCTTACCATTAACTGTTGATGTTGGATTTAATGCCAAAGCATCTGAAATAACTTCGTTCAACGTAGCCGATTGAATTCTCTTTCGATGGTTATCATTTACTTGCTTAATTAGTGCTGGTAATTTATTCAAACGTTGCTTTGTCAAAGCTGACACAAAGACAATCGGCGCATATGATAGATATTGGAATTCTTGACGAATTTGATTTTCAAAATCCGTCATTGTGTGATTATCCTTTTCAAGCGTATCCCACTTATTTACAACAATAATAACGGCTCGACCTGCTTCATGCGCATAACCGGCCACGTGCTTATCTTGCTCACGAATACCTTCTTCCGCATTTAAGACAACTAACACGACATTTGAATCGTCAATTGCACGCATTGCACGCATGACTGAGTACTTTTCAGTAGATTCGTAAACCTTCCCACGTTTACGAATTCCCGCCGTATCGACCATAACAAATTCGTCACCATCTTCTGAAGTAAATCGGGTATCGATGGCATCACGCGTTGTACCAGAAATGTCTGACACGATAACCCGTTCCTCACCTAACATCGCATTCACTAATGATGACTTCCCGACATTTGGACGACCAATAAATGAAAAGCGTACCGCATCATCTTCTTCTGGTGCTTCTACATCTGGGAAATTAGCCACAACTTGATCCAACAAATCACCTAATCCGGTACCATGTGCACCAGAAATTGGATATGGATCACCAAATCCTAATGCGTAAAACTCATAAATTTCTGAACGCTGTTCAATATTATCAACCTTATTAGCTGCCAAAACAACTGGCTTTTTTGATCGATACAACATTTTAGCCACACGTTCATCAGCTTCAGTTAATCCTTCGCGAGCCGAAACCATGAAAACAATAACATCTGCTTCATCAATCGCAATTTCAGCTTGTTGAACAATTTGTGACATAAATGGTTCATCGCCCATGTCAATTCCACCGGTATCAATTAACCGAAATTCATTAGTCAACCATTCCGCACGTGTATAAATACGATCACGTGTAATACCTGGCGTATCCTCGACAATTGAAATTCGGTCACCCGCGATGCGGTTAAAAATTGTTGATTTACCAACATTTGGACGACCAACAACAGCCACAACAGGAAATCCCATATTATCCTCTTTTCTGAATTACATAATTTATTGTAATTCGCGTTAATTTGTATACTCTATGTTTAATATTAACATGAATTAATACGAAACAAAAATTAGAGGCTGAGACAACATCTGTCCCAGCCTCTAACTGTTTTAAACTATTCTAATGCTTAGTCGAAATCTTTGAAGATGTCACCAAATGCATCACCTAACGTTGCTGAACCTTCTTCTTCAGAAGTTGAGTAGTTAGTTGGTGCTGATTGGCGAGGGCGACGTGAACGACGAGGGCGATCATTTTCCTCGCGTGCAGGTGCTTCTTCCAAAGCCTTGATTGACAATGACAAACGTTGACGTTCTGGGTTAACATCCAAAACCTTAACTTGAACCTTGTCACCGGCTGTCAATACATCACTAGGGTTAGCAATGTGCTTGTGTGAGATTTGTGAAACGTGAACCAAACCTTCAACGCCTGGGAACACTTCAACGAATGCACCAAAGTCAACCACACGCTTAACAGTTCCCTCTAGAACTGTACCAGCTGGTGCTTTTTCAGCTGCTGTATCCCAAGGTCCTGGTTGAGTAGCCTTAATTGACAATGAGATACGCTCACGTTCTGGATCCAAGCCCAAAACCTTAACCTTAACTTCTTCACCAACTGACAAAACGTCTGAAGGTTGTGAAACGCGTTCGTGTGAGATTTCAGATACGTGTACCAATCCATCAACACCACCAAGGTCAATAAATGCACCAAAGTTAGTCATACGAGCAACTTTACCTTCAATTACATCACCAACTGAAAGTTCATCAAAGATGCGTGCCAAAGCAGCTGAACGCTCTTCATTCAAAACTTCACGACGTGACAAGATCAAACGGCTATCTGCTGCGTTGATTTCAATAATCTTTGCACGGATAGTTTGACCCTTGTATTGGTTCAAATCTTGCACGAAACGGTTCTCAATCATTGAAGCAGGTACGAATCCACGTACACCTTCAACATCAACAACCAAACCACCCTTAACGGCTTGCGTTACTGGTGCTTCCACAATGTCGTCAACACTGTGCTTGCTTGCGATTTCTTCCCAAGCACGACGAGCTTCAAGACGACGCTTTGACAATAGGTATGATCCACCTTCCTTGTCAGAACCGATAGTAGATACTACTACCAAATCCAACACGTCTCCGACCTTGACAAGGTCATTTACGTCCGCATCGCGGTCAGTTGTCAATTCGCGCAAAGGAATTACACCTTCAACACCGGCACCTTCAATACCTACGATAACTTGACGATTATCATCAATTGCCAAGACTTCACCCTTAACTACATCGCCAACTTTAACTTCGGCTACGCTGTCAAGAGCTGCCAATAGCTCGTTGTTCTCTTCGTTCATTACAATATATCCTCCTGGTCACACGACTCTAATGGTTATTATACCTAATCTTGATATATATTACCAGTGTTTTTTACATCTTTTTGAGTTGTGATTATTAATTTCGTAATTTATTTTCAATAATGCGCTTTACTTCAGCTACTACTTCTTGAATTGACAATCCAGTAGTATCTAATTCTGTCGCATCAGATGCTTTCTGCAACGGCGATATTTCGCGATGAGAATCTAAATAATCTCTTTTCTCAATCGCCGTTTCCAATTCTTCTAATGTGGTAGCCATCCCTTTTGCTTGATTTTCCTTAAAGCGACGAACTGCTCGCTCATGGACAGAAGCAATTAAGAAAATCTTCACTTCAGCATCCGGCAATACCGTTGTACCAATATCACGACCATCCATGACAACACCACCAGCGGCCGCTATATCACGCTGTAAGTCTGTCATTGCCGTACGGACATCCCCATAGGCTGAAACAGCTGAGACATTTGCTGTCACTTCAACTGATCGAATATCATCGGTTACTTCTTCATCATTTAAGAAGACACGCTGTACTGGGTTACCTGGCTTAAATGAAATATCAATCTCTGGCAATAATGCGACGACCGCTGCCTCATCGGTCAACTTAATACCTGCTCTAATGGCAGCAAGGGTAACAGTTCTATACATCGCTCCTGTATCAACATATACAAAATTCAAGTCAGTAGCCAAGATTTTAGCAATCGTTGACTTGCCAGCCGAAGCTGGTCCATCAATTGCAATCTGAATTGGGTTCATGATTCACATCCTTATTCAATTTATTACTATTCTATTTTACGCCTAATTCGGTGGAAACACTAGGCATATTTAATAAAAAAAGTTGCGACATTTACTATGTCCCAACTCGATTATATTTAAAATTTATTATTGTACTTGAAAACTTCTACTTGACCTTCAAGCCCTTACCGTAGAAAGTCGCATAATTGCTTGATGTTAACCCGGGATTCAAACTATATAACTCTTCAGGAGTTGTATTATTGGCACGGGCAAAGCTATATAAGGTACCAGAATCAAATGATACTGTTTGCCCTTCTTCTTCAGATGATGCCGCTGCTTCGGATGAAGACTTTGCTGCTGCTTCTGCCTCTGATGAAGATTTGGCTGCTGCCGCCTCACTCGATGATGCTGCCTCGGCCGCTTCGGATGAAGACTTTGCAGCCGCTGCTTCGGATGAAGATTTAGCTGCTGCCTCACTCGATGACTTAGATGCGGCAACTTTAGCCTTTGATTCTGACTTCGCTGTATCAGTTACTTTATTCGTTGATGTTGTTGTTTTTGTTGATGAAGCAACTGGCAGCTCAGTATTTGTTGTGTTATCAGCAGGCTTATTTAATTCTTGTAGATATTTATATACAGGAACAAAAGACAACACAATAACAATCAATACCAAAATCCCGACAACCATACTAACACGTTGCGACTTACGCCGGTTTTGCGTTCTTGAATACTGCTTGGTTGTATCATCTTTAAAAGATGCCTCCCATGGCTGTTGTTTATCCTTTTTTTCGGTCATGATTGGTGGCTCTCCTTACTATCTTTTTTTACTATCTCTAATAATACACTAACCGCCTTAAAATAGTTAGTGTCACACCTAATCTTTACTGTAAATTAAATAGTTTTTTTAACTGTTTAGACCAATTTAACACCTTTAACTGATGTTTGCCATCTTCTTTTCTTTCTAAGTGCAATTCTTTTGAATGCCAGTCTGTCACACCCACACTTTCGTCAGTTTGCGATAAACCATCTGTTTCATTACCAAAATAATCGCTGATTTGATGACGCAACTGACCATCAGATTTTGCATAATTGATCATTGATAACAAATTATTCTGTCTGATGCGCCGCCGATTATCAAAAATCCGACTAATTTCAATCGTTGTGAGCTGATTAGATTTATAAAAATCTAATAGCCTTATCTGTTCAGGGTTTAATATGGTCACCTCAGACTGCTCAACATAACTTTTGATTGCATATGAATCTGGAATCGTTTGATCAATCAAATTAAACTGAATGCTTTCATCGCCAGGAACATATAAAAGAATTGCCGCCGATTGTTGACCATCACGACCCGCACGACCAATTTCTTGCAAATAATTTGAAAGGTCATTACTCAAATGATAATGAATGACAAAGCGAATATTTTCTTTATCGATTCCCATACCAAATGCTGAAGTCGCTGTAATAACATCGATTTCACCTTGCATAAACTGTTGTTGCACACGGTATCTAGCCATCGTGCTCATCCCCGCATGATAGGCAACAACACGCTGCCCAGTCTCATTAGTTAACCATTCAGCCATACTTGTTGCTAATTTACGTGAAGTAAAATAAACGACCCCTGGTCCACTCGTTGTCTGTAGCAAATCCTTTAATCGTTGTTTTTTCTCCAACTCATTTGGCAATTGCTCAGTATGCAAAAATATATTCGGCCGATCAACAGGTTGTTGATAGACAAACCACTTTTCCGGTACAGAACGAAAATTTTCAATAATTGCAGTTATCATACTTGGCGTTGCCGTAGCCGTTAGTAACAGTAACTGCGGCTGATCAAGTTGCTTATGAATGGCTGGTAATGCAAGATAGTCCGGTCGAAAATCTTGTCCCCACGTCACCATGGTATGGACCTCGTCAATAACCATCAAATTAATTGGCACTTGTTTTAATGATATTTGCACCTGCTCTTGATTTAACATTTCAGGCGAAATGAACAAGAAATGGTATTGTTTTAAGTGCTTTAAGACATTCTTTTTATTTTCAAACGTCAATGTTGAGTTCAAAGCAATCACATTTTTTTCACCAAGATAATTCAAACGGGCCACTTGATCCTGCATTAAAGACAGTAGTGGCGTCACAATAATCACTAAACCGTCTCGAACAGCACCCATCATTTGATAAATCAGTGTTTTACCACCGCCTGTTGGTAAAATTGCTAGTGTCGATTGTTTGGCTAACAAGGCAGTTAAAATTTCTTTTTGACCAGTTTTAAAAGTTTTAAAACCAAACTTAGCTTGTAAAATTTTATCTAAGTTAATCATTGCCATGGTTTACGCTCCCTGCTTGGTCAAATAAATTTCATATAATCGAAAAACGAAAAATTCATCCGGATTATCTGAGGTTCGAATATCAGCAAACTGCCAATCATCAATATTACCAGTTAAATGTTCTTGTAAATATCGCAACGTTTCCGATGTTAAAAATAGGTCATACGGGAAGTCTGTTTTAGGTAACCACACCGCTGCCGTTAATAAATGTTCTCGTACCGTACCGATTTTCAAGCGCCGTTGCTTACTAATTGTTGCCATTGATAATCCCTGGTGAACCTGTTGACATGTTAGTTGCACACTTGGCGACAAATTCTGCTGCTGTTGTGTCAGTTGCCACAATTGTTTTAGCTCACTGTTACTATTGGACTGAAGTAAGGTTTGACTCCAAAAAATAAACAAATCAAATTCCCACAGATAAAAGTCGGTAGTTGTCCATGTTGCTGGTAATCCCAATTGATCAGCATTCCGCCCTGGCACTTGATGACCCACCCAAGTCGCCACAAATTGATTGGCAGTTTGCTGATCTAATTGCTTTAAAAATTGGGTTAGAGCCATCAACCAGTTATCGATCAAATGCGATTTATCAGTCTGACGATACCATTTTTTGACTAACATTTTGGTTTTGACATCAATTTGTAACGGATAGTAGCGCTTATTATGATAAGCTGTTTCCGAAATAATTTGATTTGCCAACCAAAAAGCTTCCCGAAACTGGCGAATATTTGCTAAAGGTTGCGTCGTTAATGGCATATACTGCACTTGATAGTGGTACTTATGATATTCCTGCTGGGCAACTACCCCCTTATCTGTCAACAATAACTGCCCGGAATTTGGCTGCTGTTCAATAAGCAAACCATTCTTAATAAGCGTTACAATTTGTTCATCAAAAGTTGTCTTTTCTAATTGAGGAAACAGACCAACAAATGGCAACAATTGGTAGCGTAATCCCCAGTATTCTGTTGACACTGTTAAACGACGCCTTAATAAACCAAAAATCACCCGATGTCGCCGTGGTTGTACCGACGAAAATAGGGTGATCAAGAAATCAGTTATCACAACATGGTCCACCTCTCGCTATTACTAAAGACTAGTTTAAGAAAATAGCGTTATAAGTGCAAGCCACATGCTTTAATTTAATTGTGAATGCATACTACTTAATACACGTTGGAATGAGAAAAAGACAGCACCTGAGACCACACCCAGAAGAATCCCTTCAATTAAGTTGAAAGGCACGACCATCCAAAGAAGATAACGTCCCATACCAATCGTTGCTTTAATATCAAAATTTGCAAATATGGCATATAGTGGCACCGCATAAATATAGTTTAAAATGACCATTACAAGGGTTAAGCCAATTGTTCCTAATACGCTCCCCCACATAAATTGCCCTTTTGACAATTTCGTACGTCGCATGACTAGCACGATTATCGTCATAAAGACAGCCATCCCCATAATATTCATTGGTATACCAATCAAATCGCCAGGGCCCTCGTTATTAAGCAGTAACTTCAAAACGGATCTTAGAATTAAAATCGTATAGCCCTGTTTCAATCCTAAGAGTAAAGTTCCCAGCAATACAGGAACAATCGAAAAGTCAATTTTCAAAAAGCTTGCTCCGGGCAAGATTGGAAATTGTGGGAAAATCATTAAAACAAATGATATTGCCGACAATAAAGCAATGATCGTTAAGTGACGCGTTTTATTCATATTACTACCTAATCCTCCGCACTGAAAAAAAGACGGTTTCATTTATGCCAGGGCGACACAAATAAAACCGACTCTATCAGTCAAATTCATTAATTCTTCTGCATACCAGACTTTACTGTCGGTTATGGATTCACACCATATCAACCACAAAACTGTGGGTCGCGGACTTTTTCGTCAAAACGAAATTACCGCCGGTCGGGAATTACACCCTGCCCTGAAGATATTTAGTTATAATATTATATTAACTTTCTAATATATAAATGTCAATAGACATTCAATCAGCCTTTTACCAACGTCCCGCCGACTTACGGAATTGCCGACCAGACTTTAAGGCCTGCACTTCTTCATGCCGTAATGGTCGATACTCCCCTGGCGTCAAACCAGTTAAGTCAAGCATACCGTAACGCTCACGAGTTAACTTAATCACCTCATGACCGACAGTTCTTAACATCTCTTTTACTTGATGATACTTTCCTTCATGAATTGTTAACTTCACGATAGCTGTATGCTTTTTCTTATCACTTGATAAAATTTCTGCATAAGCTGGGGCTGCTTTAAAGGTATAATGACGACCTTTTTGGACCGTTTTCACTGTCACACCGTGTCGTAATTTCTCTAACTCGTCATTTGTTGGAATTCCCTTGACTTTAGCAACATAGACTTTATCAATGCGATACTTTGGATGCATCAACTTGTTGGCCAAGTCACCATCATTCGTCAGCAACAAAGCACCCGTTGTATCATAGTCCAAACGACCTACTGGATAAACACGTTCTGGTTCATCGACAATATCTGTTACCGTTTGACGACCTTTATCATCGGAATTAGTTGTGACAACACCACGTGGTTTATCCAATAAGAAATAAACTAATTTCTCTTTTGAATCAATGGGGGTGCCATTCACTTCAATATGATCGCTGGGTTCTACTTTTGTACCTAGTTCTCGAATTACCTGTCCATTAACGGTCACTTGACCCTCAGTAATCAACTTCTCAGAAGCGCGTCGTGATGCCACCCCTGCCTGAGCCATGACCTTTTGTAATCGTTCTGCCATTATTTTTCCTCATTACTTTCTGATTGATCTGTTAATTCAGCAATTGTGATATCAAATGAAGATTGTTGTTCTTCTGATGGTAATAACGGTATGGTAACTCCTTGCTGACTTTCTAAATCTTCTAGTGCCTTCGCTGTAACCAATGGTGGCAGCTCATCCAAACTTGTTAATCCAAAATAATTTAGGAAATAACTTGTTGTAACATATAAAATCGGCCGACCAGGCTCGTCAGCACGTCCTTTGCCAGTAACTAAATTACGCAGAACCAATTTTTGAATCGTTGACTGTGATTGGACACCACGAATTTCATCTACTTCAATACGCGTCACTGGCTGTTTATAGGCAATGATTGCTAATACTTCCAGTGAGGCTTGTGATAATGCGGTCGTCAACGGTGCTGTAAAAAACCGATGAATAGTTTCTGATAAATTGGCCTTTGTTACTATTTGATAACGATCATCTGTTTTGAGAATTTGAAATGCACAACTATCATCCTCAGCGTACTTAGTTGCTAATTCTTCTAATAATCCAGTCACTGCTGGTTTTTGGAATTGTGTAGCTGCTGACAGCTCGGCCACCGAAATGCCTTCATCCCCTGCAACAAATAATAACCCTTCAATTTGCTGTAAGCTATTCTGCATCAGCTTCTTCATCCTCTCTATTTTCTTGATGATAAGGTATATTACCTCGTGAAATATCAATATTACCAAATAATTTATTTTGCATAATAGCCAAATGCTGATGGCGAACAAGTTCTAACATTGCCATAAACGTTGTCACTAACTCATCTTTTCCTGCATCCTCCGCAAAAAGCTGCTCAAACGTCACAACCTGATTGTTGTCTATTTGTACCATAATTTTAGTCATTTGTTGTTGAACTGACCAATTATCACTTTTCACCGAACGTGGCTGTACTTGCTTTCGGTAGCGCTTCTTTACCAGACGATTAAACGCATCCTGTAAGTCATGTAACTCTAACCCTTCTGGCAAAGGGGCCCCTTCGATATCATCTGGAATTGGCATAGGTGCTCTAGAAAACTGTAGCTGGCGCTCTTCTTCCCGAACACGTAAATCACCGGCCGCTTGTTGGTATCGTTGATACTCAATCAATTGCATCATTAATGCCTCTCGTGGATCTTCTTCAGTAACAAATTCCGCTAATTCTTCATCATATTGAAAGGTATCAGTCTTAGGTAGTAAGTAACTGGCCTTAATTGACATTAACGTCGCAGCCATCACTAAAAACTCACCAGCAACATCTAAATTACGCTCTTGTTCTGCATGTAAGAACACCAAATACTGTGCCGTAATTTCCACAATCGGAATATCCATGATATCCATTTCATTCACACGGATAAGATGTAGTAATAGATCCAATGGACCATCAAAATCCGCCAAATGATATGTTAGTTCTTCACTCATTGCATGTCTCGCCATTTCGTCACATATTTTTGCGTCGCAATTGATCCCATAATTACTTGATCTGGGTATTGATATTGCAATGCTTGATATATCTTACTACCAAGTTCTAACTTTTGGTCAGGTCGTACTTCCGGACTAAACACAATCCGCCGAATCACAACTGAATTGTAAACACTCGCAACCCCGAGCAATACCGTGAAGTGATGTGTATTTTCATCACGCCACAGTAAAATATCCCGGCTATCATCAGATTGATACCAATCGTATTCACGTTGCACGGCGACAATATCTGCCAAATTTGGACTATAGGATAGCAAACCCATAACAATTTTCGATTGATCTTTACGTACAATAATTAACATCATTTCCTCCAATCAATCTAAATTAAGCACGAGGATGTGCTTTCTCATATACCTCAGTTAATCTTTTGTTTGAGATATGAGTATAAATCTGTGTCGTCGAAATATCAGCATGACCTAATAATTCTTGGACAATTCGTAAATCTGCACCATTTTCTAAGATGTGGGTAGCAAATGAATGGCGCAACGTATGCGGCGAAACATCTTTTGTAATGCCCGCCTGTTTGACCCATTGCTTAATTAATTTCCAAACGCCTTGCCGTGTTAATTGATGACCATGGTCATTTAGAAAAATGATATGTGAATCTTGTTGTTTACCTAACAATGGCCGACTATTATTTAAATAGTCTTCTAACCATTTAACAGCAACATCCCCAATAGGAACGATACGCTCTTTATCACCCTTACCAACCGTTTGAATAAGTCCCAAATCCAAATGTAAGTTATCTAAGCGCAAATTAACTAGCTCACTGACACGTAGTCCGGTTGCATACATGACCTCAAGAATGGTTCGATTGCGCAAACCAAGTGGCGTCTTTATATCAGGTACTTGTAACAGAGCTTCAACCTCTTCCAAAGTCAATACGGCAGGTAAGTGTTGTGCCTTTTTCGGCGAATCAACTTGTTCCATTGGATTACTGGTTATCAATTTGTTCAGTTGCGCAAATTCAAAAAATTTACGTAACGTGGACACCATCCGAATAACCGTGTTACGCGACTTACCCTTTTGTTCTAACTGCCCTAGGAATGTCATGATTATAAAACGGTCAACCGATGCTAAATTATCGTACTTCTCAGCCATTAAGTATTCGAAAAATTGCACAAGATCTTGTTGATACGAATGTTTCGTATTGGCTGATAAACCACGTTCAACGGTTAAATAATGAAGGTAGTCAACCAAAACATCTTCAAATGGTCCTACCTGCACTTTCATCCTATTCGCCTTCACTTTCTTCTACTAAGAAAAGTCCATTTTCATTTTGTGTAATTCGACGTTCCTTGTATAAACGACCAACTGCACGTTTAAATTGTGACTTTGACATACCAAAGTACTTCTTGATGGCCTTTGGATCAGACTTGTCTGTGAATGGTAGGCTATGCGTGGTTGAACGCTCTAACAACGTAAGTAACATCTGAGCGTCTTCAGGAATAGCTTCATATGCGCGAGGACGTAACGATAGGTTTAACACACCATCTGGTCGTACACCGATCACTCGTGCTGATACAACCTCACCCAAGCGTGGTTCACGTTGACGCTCATCCGGATGAATAAAGCCAAAGTGGTAATCCGATGTCACAACCAATGTACCCACCTTTTTCAAACGATAGGCGGTTGCTTGTACTTGCTTGTTATGCATATCTGGCTTTGCTGGGATTCGCACCGCCTGCAAAATATCTGAAGTCACCAGTTCACCCCAAAGACGGTCTTTTTTATCAATGCGAAGTGTAACCATCAACTTATCACCACGTTGTGGCCATAGTTCCTTAATTGTTGGTAATTCATCTAATGAAACCACAACATCTTTATTAGGCAAACCAATGTCAACAAAGACTCCCAAATCACGACGAATATCCGTAACCGTTCCCCAAGCATAATGTCCTAATCGAACTTCTGGTAGATTCTTGGTTATTTCTAATTGGTGTTTTTCATTTTCATAGGCAAATCCTGAAACCAAACCGCCAACCTTTAATGGCTTTTTTAGTTCTGTTTTGTCAATTTCGTACGTTTCACCGTCAATTTGTGCATAGTAATAACGATCATTCTCGTCAGTTACTTTAGCTGTAACGACGTCACCAAGTTTATGTGTCATTTTTTCTCCATCCTTTTACATCAGTTGCATCTATATTTTATAAGTCCGATGCCACAGCACTGGTAAAGGTTATTCATAACCAGCATCATAGCGCCAGTAATCTTGCTCACTATATCTAATTATCTTAACAGATATGTCATCGATATGATATATGTAAACTAGATTCTCTTACTTATCTCACCAAAAATGATATTTTTTGCTAAAATAGTTATTAATAATTTGAAAGTGAGTTTAATCATTTATGAAAGCAATTGGTATGGAACCCCAGGTATTGATCGATATTCTTGTGGGAGCCAAAGTTGGTGTCGTCTATTCATTTGGTACTGAACACCGAGGTGATTTAGTAGTCACGTCATATGCTCTGAAGGAAGCCGGATTGCCATCAAACATGGCTGGTGCCGTTGTACAATTGGAAGATGTTGAAGAAACTGCACCTGGTAACTTTGTTTGGAAATTCAATCCGGAAGTTACCTTGATTCGCCCATTTAAAGTGCACGGCACAATGGAATTATTTGATGTTGATGACCAACTGATCAAGCCTGAACCAACAAATTGGTTTAATGTTGAGGCTGAAAATGCGGGACATGAAAAAATCAACAGCTGGTTAGACAATTATTTTACCGAGCATCCTGATCTTGATCGTGTGCCTCGCCAAGAAATCCCTGAAGATATTGCAACATTAGCGGCATCATTTGATGATTGGCGTGCTGCTTATTTTGACTTCCTGTATATGCCAACCAAAGCACAAAAGCGTGAATTACGGGCAAAGCGCTATGATATTGATCCGCTTTAATATAAAAGCATAAAAATCCGAGACAAAAAATGTCTCGGATTTTTATATTTCTATATTCTTTTCAACAATGGTCGTAGCATCAACGGAGCAATAATTGTTGAAACAATAATCACGATGACCATATCACCAAAAATATTTTTGGCAATTAGGTTTGCACTTAACCCAATTTGCGCAACAACCAAGGCCATTTCTCCTCGAGAAACCATTCCTGCACCGACTGCTCGTGCAGCTGGTTTATCTAATTTAGCAATTCTTGCCCCCCATTGTGCACCATAATACTTTGTCGCCACTGCTAACACCGTTAACACGATGATTAGTGGCCAAGTTTTCTGCAGACCATTCAATGAGATGTTCAAACCAATTGAGCCAAAAAAGATTGGGAAGAAGAACCAAACGCCTAATAAATTTGAATATTTCAAAATTTTTCCGGAACTGGCCAAGCGATTGACTATAAGTCCAATAATAAACACAATAATTGGTAATAAAGTCGATATACTTAATCCTTCACCACCAAATACTAATACATAGGCACCAACTAATAATAAAGCCAGCATATCATCCAAAACAGCAGCACCCAATACGACTGCCCCAACTTGTGACCCCAGTTGGCCAGCTTCACCAAGAACACTAATGGTTATTGAAATCGATGTCGCTGCAAAAACAATCCCCCAAAAGATCGCAATATCGTAATGATAACCTAATATCAAGGTAACAACTGTAAATAATAACAATGGCACCACTACACCCATCACAGCTGTTAATGTCGCCCCTGTTAAATTACGTCGTAACTGACCAACATCGGTTTCTAGCCCTGCTGTGAACATCAGTAATAGGACACCTAATTCTGATAAAGAAGAAATAACTTCACCTGTTGCCACCCAATGCAATATTGCGGGTCCCATAATGATTCCCGCAACCAATTGTCCAACAACTTCTGCAAAACCCAATTTTTGACCAACACGACCTAAAATAATAGTCCCGACAATTAAGATGATCAATTGTACCACTATTCCCATATCAACCTCCAAAAAAAGCGTATACCTCAATCCTAACTGGTTACCCACCCAGGAACTTGAAGCATACGCCCAACCGAAATTCTATTTACTTTTTACTTTGATAAATTACGTGAAAACAAATTGCTAAATGGTGATTCACCAGTGTTCGCAACCTGTGTCAAGAAGATTTTAATTGCCGTCTGCGTGGTTAAACCTTGTGACTTGAAAATTTCATCTGCTTTGTCTTTGACGTTGTCCTCAACGCGCAATTGGATTAACTTTTCTGCCATAATGTTACTCCCTTCACAATAGTTACTTTTTATATAAATATTATACCATAGCACAGTTTACATGTACCTTAAATATGAAACAAATACTACACGTTTTTATTCCTTTTTGCTAGTATTTTCTATTTAAATTCACGCATTTCACTTATTTTCAGTATCAAAGATGATTGTGACTGGCCCATCATTTATTAATTGAACTTGCATATTTGCACCAAACTCACCGGTTGCTACGGTCAGCCCGGTATCGGCAAGCTTTTTATTAAATAACTGGTACATCTTATCAGCAAAATCAGGAGCACCCGCCTTAGTAAAACTAGGGCGATTTCCCTTCTTTGTGTCAGCGTACAATGTAAATTGTGATATTGATAGAATTTGACCACCAACATCTCCAATCGACAAGTTCATCTTACCAGCTTCATCTTCAAAAACCCTTAATTTCGTTATTTTTCTCACTAGGTAATCTAATTCAGCCTCGGTATCACTATCGGCGATACCAACTAACAATACGTATCCCGCACCAATTTGACCAACAACAGCCTCATTAATCGATACACTAGCAGATTTTGCTCTTTGTAGTACTACTTTCATTACTTGAATACTCGCTTTACTTCGTAAACATCTTTAACATCTCGAATATTGGTCATAATTGATTCAAGTTGCTCTAAATTCCTGACACCAATACTAAGCGAAATACGCACATCATCGTTATGATCGACCCGACCATTCACAGAATTTAGTGAACGGGTCGTATTATTGACCATCCGAATCACATCATTCAGCAATCGATTGCGATTTGTCGCTGAAACTTGTAGGTCGGCATCATATTCGGTTTTATTGTTACCTTCAGGATTCTCCCACGCCACATCAACCAAACGGTTACCTTGAACTTCAGCGGCTTTTAAATTAGGGCAGCTCAAGCGGTGAACTGACACACCACGTCCCTTGGTAACATAGCCAATGACTTCATCACCAGGTATTGGTGTACAACAATGCCCCAAACGGACCAACATATTATCAACACCTTGAATCACGATTCGATCTTCACGATGTGACTGGTTCTTAGCTGCTTTTGTTTCCTTCTCAAGGGTTTGATGGTGCTCTAAAATAGCTTTTTGTTCAGCTTCTTGACGAGCAGCTTCTACAGCAGCACGTTTCTCTTCAGAAAAACGATTAGCCACCCCTTGTGGTTTGATATCACCAAATCCTAGTGATGCATACATGTCATCAACAGCTAAATAATGTAACTTCTCAGCGGCACGGGTCTCATTCTCAGGCTGCATTAATTCTTCAACATTATAACCTTCATCCTCTAACCAGTCAGCCACCATCTTTTTACCAGCTGCAATATTGTCGGCTTTATCTTGCTTACGGAAGTATTGTCTAATTTTGTTACGGGCACGCCGCGTAGAAACCATCGTCAACCAATCACGATTGGGCTGCGCATTGGGTGAGGTCAAAATTTCCACGATATCACCCGTCTTGATTGGAAAATCTAATGGGACCATTCGATCATTCACTTTCGCACCCACGGTATGATTACCAACATTTGTATGAATCGTATATGCCATATCTAGTGGACCAGCGTCCTTAGGCATTTCGATAACATCCCCTTTAGGCGTGAACACGAAGATACGATCAGTAAATAAATCCCCCTTCACTGACTCCATAAAGTCATCAGCATCTTGGGCATCATCTTGTAATTCTAAAATACCTTGGATCACATTCAACTTCTGCTGGTCAGCATTTTGCACATCGGCACCAGCAAAGTTACCTTCTTTGTAAGCCCAATGTGCCGCAATACCATATTCAGCAATTTCATGCATTTTGTACGTACGAATTTGTACTTCCAGTGGCCGACCACCTGGGCCAATTACTGAAGTGTGCAATGATTGGTACCCATTCGCCTTTGGTAACGCAATATAGTCCTTAAATCTACCAGGCATCGGTGTCCAGCGAGCATGAATTGCCCCTAATACCGCATACGTTTCAGGAATCGTATCAACTAATACACGAATAGCTAATAAATCATAAATTTCTTCGAAGCGTTTATTCTTATCAACCATCTTCCGGTAAATTGAATAAATATGTTTTGGTCGACCATAAACTTCGGTATTTGCTAAATGTAAGTCGGTAATCGAATGTTTAATTTCATCAACCGCTTCATCAACAATTTCCAAACGTTCCTGACGACGCAAGTCCATCGACTTGGCAATATCATGGTAGGCATCAAAGTTAAGATAGCGTAAGGCCATATCCTCTAACTCCCACTTGATGGTCATAATTCCAAGCCGATCAGCCAATGGCGCATAAATTTCAAGTGTCTCAGCGGCAATTCTTCGCTGCTTCTCTTCTCTTAATGCAGATAAGGTTCGCATATTATGCAAACGATCAGCCAATTTAACAATGATGACACGAATATCATGTGACATTGCGAGTAACAATTTACGATGATTTTCAGCTAATTGTTCTCGTGAAGACTTATATTTAATTCGTGATAATTTCGAAACACCGTCAACAATAACGGCAACATCATGCCCAAAAGCCTGTTCAACATCCGCCAGCGTTGCCGTAGTGTCTTCAACGACATCATGCAGGTAACCTGCAACTACCGTATCAGGATCCATATGTAATTCAGCCAATATCCCTGCTACCTGAATTGGATGAATAATGTATGGTTCACCAGATTTACGCTTCTGTTCTTGATGCAAGTGGAAGGCAAACTGATAAGCCTTATCAACTTTCTTAACATGCTCATCGTTCATATAATCTGCGATTAAGTCATGCACATCCTGTGCCGTTAATTTTTTTGCTTCTGCCATAAAAATCATCCTTTGTTTTTAGATTCACGCCGATTGGGATTCATACCCGCAGCATCGTATCTTTCATCTACCACTCTGAATAGTTAATTTATTCTAACGCATTTCATAGCTGTTTGTATTGTATTTTGCTTTAAATTTTAATAATTCTCCAAAAAATTAGGGTGTTTTTTTAAATACAACATTATTTTTCCCCAAAAGTGCCTGCATCGCCGCTGTCGTTTTTTCGTCATCAGCTAACCAGTACGTTTCATCCAGAGCAATTTTACGGTGATTGCGTTCAAAAACAAGTAATACCGGGTTCACACCGTGGTGTTGTTGCAAGTTAGTTTGCAATATGGACATCACACCAGCATCTTCAGCCGATGCCATAATCCTCAAGTACCATTGACCAGTTGGCGTCATTGCCGCAGAATTTGGTGTCCGTGCCAAAAGTTCATCACCACTCACGATACGATTAGCAATCATCTGTAAAGCATCCCGACCACGCTGCTGTTCAATTTTTCCAGTAATTAATAAGACTTTTTCATTAACTAACAATGGTGAAATTTCTTTGAATAATTTTGGGAAAATGGTAATCGATAGTGTTCCCGTTAAGTCGATACCATCTACAAACGCCATCGGATCACCCTTTTTGGTCCGAATTTTCTTAACATTTTGAATATAAATGATAACTGTGGCTGCAGGCATCCCCACTGTCAAATTAGCAACATCAGTCCTTTGAGAGTCAGGCAAGGCAGCTAAATAGGGTTCAATCGGATGACCACTCAAATACACCCCTAAATAATCATGCTCATAACCTAACTTCTCATTCAATGGAAATTCATCAACTTCATGCATTTTCGGTGTTAGTGATTCGAATAATGACATCGATTCACCAGCAAGTCCAATGGCATCAATATAGCCTTGCATAGAACCTAAGAGGGTTTTGCGGTTAAAGCCAAAACCATCTAAAGCACCTGCATAAATCAATGGTTCTAACTGAGAAACTTTACGATATTTGCTTGGTAAACGGCCAATAAAATTCGTTAAATCACGATACTGACCACCCTCTTGTCGTTCTTGAATCAGTGCCTCCCGAAAGTCGCGCCGCAAGCCACTAATCGAGGCCAAACCCATTTGGAGTTCACCTTGCTTGTTCATACTGTACCCTTGCCAAGAATGATTCAAACTAGGGCGCAAAATAGTCACCTGACGCAATTTCGCCTCAGAAATATAGATACCAATTTTTTTATGATCAGCAATTGAATCATTTAACACTGCCTTATAAAAAGCGGCTGGGAAATGGGCCTTAATATATGCCAATTGAAAAGCCAGCTTCGAGTAAGCAACCGCGTGTGAACGATTAAAACCGTATTGTGCAAAGGTTTCAATATAGCTAAATACTTGCTCAGCAACCTGTTGCTCATGATGTAACGCCATCGCACCATCAATAAAATTCGACTTCATGGCAGCAATTTTATCATGATCTTTTTTTGACATAGCACGTCGGAGCAAATCGGCTTCACCCAATGAGAAACCAGCAAAACGCTCAGCAACACGCATAACTTGTTCTTGATAAACAATGATGCCATAAGTAGGCGCTAAAATTTCGGCCATACTGGCATCAGGCACATCTTGTTTTTCTTTTTGATGCTTACGCGCAACGAAATGTGGAATATTTTGCATGGGACCCGGTCTAAACAGCGCATTTGCGGCCACAATATCCTCAAAACTGTCAGGAAGTAACTGACGTAAAATATTCTTCATACCACCTGATTCAAATTGAAAAACACCATTAGTCAAACCATTTTGAAATAGCTTTAATGTGGCCGAATCATCCAACGAGACCGTTGCAATGTTAAACGACTCATGATCAGGAATCTTTTGGATTTCACGAATAGCAATATCCAATATATTCAAATTAGACAATGCCAAAAAATCCATTTTCAACAAGCCAAGCGCCTCAACTGGCCCTTTGGGAAGTTGTGTGACTAGGCGCCCATCATCACCAATCTGCACCGGCATGTAATTCGCCAGCGGTTCAGCAGATAACACAACTCCGGCCGCATGTAATGACGCGTTGCGTGGTAAACCTTCTAGTTTTAAAGCTGTTTGATACAACAATTCACCGTCAACGGGCAAATCTAATAAGGCATTACGGAATGGTAAAGAATCTTCGTATGAAGCCTGTAAATTTGCCGTCCCTCTTGGCATTGCCTTTGATAGATTATCGATTTGTGTAGGATTCAAGCCAAAAACTCGGGCAACATCACGAATCACCGCCCGCTGAGCCATGGTTGAAAAAGTAATAATTTGCGCCACTCGTTCATGACCATAATGTTCATGTAAGTATTCCAAAATCTCTTCACGGCGATTATCGGGAATATCAATATCAATATCTGGCATTTGATGACGTTCTGGATTAAGAAAACGTTCAAAAAGCAAATCATAAGCAATCGGATCGACGTCCGTAATCCATAACACATAAGCGACCAACGATCCAGCAGCTGAACCACGTCCCGGACCAGTACGAATCGATTTTTTGTGCGCATAATTTAAAACATCCCAAATAATCAAGAAATAATCCGCAAAGCCCAGTTCATTAATAATTCGTAGTTCTTCTTTTAATCGCGCTTCGTATGGCACCGGATCAATATCCAAATTATGTAATCGATTCGTTAGTCCCGTTGTGGCTAATTCAGCCAAATAATCTTTAGAAGATTGACCCTGTGGTGTGGCATACTTTGGTACAGTCACTGCTGACTGTTCGAGTGTGACCTTGCTATGCGCTGCTATCCAATCTGTGTTCGTGACTGCTTCAGATAACCCGCGACGTTCATATTCGTTAGACCAATCAATACTGTCTTTTAAATAAGCTGTTGCTGCCTGCTTTTGCGCCAAGCCAACATTAGCAATAATCTCTCCCTGACCCAATTTTTGAATCACTTGGGCTGAAAATTGATCAGACGCATTAGGATATAAAACCGTCTCATTGGCAACTATTCGGGTGCCGGTATGGTCTGCTAGTTCTTTTATTGATTGCACGGTCTCTTCACGCATGTTCAATGAAATACCTAAGAAAACGTGTGTCTCATCAGTTAATGAAATCACCTTTTCAACTAAAGTTGTCGCTCTGTCTGGTTCAGTGCCGAGCACGACCGTTAGTTCACCCATACTTGGCAAGATAATATATAATCCAGCCAAATATGGCTTTAAATCCGTTAACGTTGGCTGATTATCTTGTGTATTAATGACACTACTAATCTGCAATAAATTGTGATAACCAATTTGGTTTTCAACTAGAAAAACGATTGGATACGTTTGTGAAGACTGCATGCCAACCAGTTCTGCAGTCAAACCTAAAATCGGTTGCATGCCAGCCTTTTTTGCCGCTTGATAGAAATCATACATACCATACAACACGTTATAATCCGTCAAGGCAACTGCCTGATAGCCTTTTTCTTGGGCAGCCTTTATCAATTGTTGAGGGGTCATCGGGCTCCGCAACAAACTAAATGCCGTCATGGTTTGCAGTGGTACCATAATAGCCTCCTTCTCTAAAACTTCCAATTGATGAATGTTTATTTTAACTTAATTTCATTATAGCCATTAAAAATAAAAAAGACCACCTGTGACAGTGATCTCCTTCTTACTTATTTGTTAATGATCATTATTTGTCTGCATGCGGTGCAGCAGATTTTGAAATTGCCACATAAGCAATTGTTCCAATCATACCGATAACCACTGAGAACAAAGAAGTCATGGTTGCATCATAAGTTGCACTTTCAAGCGCACTACCAATGTAGCCAAGAACTTCTCCCAAAATAAATGTCCAAACAAAAACTACAATATACTTCATATTGACACCTCTTAGCATACCGCCAAAATGTTTTACACCCTTATTTTACGCCCCCATGGTTAGTTTGTCACATGTTAATTAATTCACAGTGAACTAACGTCGCGTATATTTAACCAACTGCCAATCATAATCATTAGCATCATCAGCAGGCCCTTGGTCAATGACCTCACCCTGCCATACAGTTGAATCGACTGATGGCATCTTAACATCCCCAGATAAATCGGTTTGTAAATATGTCACATATAAGGCATCTGCTGTGGCCATAAAGCTCTCATAAATAGGCTTACCGCCAATAACTTGTAATTTCAAGCCAGCATCATCAGCAAGCTTTTCGGCCTCAGCGATACTGTAAACCTTTCGAAACCCTTCTGGCACTTCCAAACCTTGATTGTGCGTTAAGACAACGTTTAAGCGGTCCGGTAATGGACGCCCATGAAAACTAGCCATCGTATGACGTCCCATCAAAGCCACCTCATGCACCGTTGCTTGTTTAAAAAAATGCAAATCTGCTTTTTGATGCCAAGGAACCTGTCCATCAATTGCAATTGTACCGTCTAAAGTTTGTGCCCAAATCAAGTTTTGTTCAGCCATTTTATGCACCACCTTCTACAAGTTCAGATAATTCTTCCCATCGTGTCATCTTTGCTTCTAATGCATCATTAGTTTCATCTAATTCTTTTTGTAAATCAGCCAGTTTTGTGAAATCATCACCGCTCACATTCATTTCTTCTTCAATATCACTGACCTTCGTCTCTAACTGAGCAATATCATCCTCAATCGTTGACCATTCTTTCTTTTCGTTCCAAGTTAATTTTTTCTTCTTAGGCGTTGGAACTTTATCAGCTTTGTCTTCCGTAACAACAGACGATTTGCTCTCTTTTGTTGTTGCAAGCGTAGGCGCCCCATACGTGGCCAAATAATCGCTAAAACGACCATTATATCGATCGATGTCACCTTGACCTTTAAAAATCCAAAGCTTGTCAGCAATCTTATCTAAGAAATAGCGATCGTGGGAAACTGTAATAACAGTTCCAGAAAATGATTGTAGATAATCTTCTAACACCGTTAATGTCCCAATATCCAAGTCATTTGTTGGCTCATCAAGTAGTAACACATTAGGCTGTTGAATCAATAATTTCAACAAATATAGGCGTCGCTTTTCACCACCAGAAAGTTGACGAATCAGTGTCCCATGCATAAATGGTGGGAACAAGAACTGCTCCAATAACTCGGCTGCTGAGATATGGTTACCGTCCTGATCCACCACTTCTTCAGCAACTTCACTCAAATAAGCAAGCACACGCTTATCTTCGGGAATTGGTTCGGTAATTTGGGTGTAGTAAGCCATTTTAACTGTTTCACCTATTTCAATCACACCACTATCTAACGGCTGCTGTCCCGCAATCGCATTTAAAAGCGTTGATTTACCAGATCCGTTAGGACCCGTAATACCAATCCGTTCATTTCCCTGCACTAGCTCACTAAAATCTTTTAAAATAGTCAATTGATCAAAGGCTAAATTAGCATTTTCAATGTTAATGACTTTTTTACCTAAACGCGTTTGACCAAGATTGACCGAAACTTCGCCTTCAACTTGACGGGTGCCTTGTTGGTCTTCCAATTCTGCAAAGGCATTTTCACGTGCTTTTTGTTTAGTCGAACGCGCTTTGGCCCCTGCATGCATCCAAGCTAATTCTTTTTTATACAGTTGTGCTGACTTATGCTCAGCAACTGCTTCCGCACTGACACGTTCAGCCTTAGCAGTGACATACTTTTCATAATTACCCTGATACTCATACAACTTACCAAATGATAATTCAAAAATACGATTAGTGACGCTATCTAAAAAGTAACGATCATGAGTCACTGTCATTACAGCACCACGATAATTAGCCAGATACTTTTCCAACCAAGCGATTGAGTCAAAATCAAGGTGATTAGTTGGCTCGTCTAACAACAATAAATCAGGTGCTTGAATCAGCACTTGTGCCAGACCAACACGTTTACGCTGCCCACCTGAAAGTGCTGAAATTTGCAAGTCTAAGTTAGGTAAATGCAATTGTGTCAGGATATTTTTCACTTCTGACTCAGCCAACCAAGCATCTTGCTGGGTCATCTGCTGCTCTAATTTGGTATAACAAGACAATTTCTTTTCGTCTGTTGGATTTTCTGAATATTCGGCTAATGCCGATTGATAATCACGAATTAGTTGGAAAACCGGTTGCGCACCACTAAAAATAGCATCCATCACCTTTTTATTGTCATCTAGCGGTGGCTCTTGTTGTAAGTAACCAATTGTGTAATCCTTCGGTGTATCTATGTTCCCATTATCTGCTGGTACAATTTCTGCAATCGCATTTAATAGGGTTGTTTTACCAGTCCCATTTACACCAACAATGCCGACGCGATCGCCAGTCTCCACCAAAAATGACACTTTGTCTAACAGTGTTTTTTCACCATAAACACTATGCAGATTTGTTGCCCTTAATTGCTTCATTTTATATTATTTCTTCTCTTTCTCTACAATGTCAGCCGCAGCCTGTAGCAAGGCTGCTTTGTCATTCACCTGTTCGCCAATAACAACCAAGTGTTCTAAATCTGCCAAGATCTTACCAAACAGTGGTCCCGGTGTCAGGTGCAAGTTTTTCATTAATTCGCCACCATTGATTGCTAACTCTTTTTTATGCTTAATAGGTAGTGCCTGATAACGGACAGATAAGTCTTCAACGTTAGCTGTAACTTCACTTAGCCTAATCGTTGCTAGTGCTGTCGTAATAGCATCTTGCGTTTGGTATAGATCCCAATCACTAACATCACCTAATCGTAACTTGTTCATCAACGTAATGACTGATTTGGCCGTTTGAATCATATCATTTGGTTGCTTCCATAGCTTTAAAAACTCACCAGTATCCTTGGGGCTTAATCCTAACTCAAATGACAATAATGACCAAGCTTGGTTATCATCGGTAGGTTGCGCATTTTGTAATAATTCAGCATATGCAGCTAGGTCCTGATCAGTATTTGCTAAGCCAGGCATAAAATTAACCAAACCACTCTTAATCATCTCAATTAAGCCATAACTAGCTGAAGTTCCCTGCATAAGTTTTGTAAATTCTACATTGGTCCGTTCTACGGCAATATTTGCTAACAAAGGCGCATTTTCTGCAATCGCTTTTTGTGTTGCATCATCAATTTTAAAATCTAACTGAGCAGCAAACCTAACAGCGCGCATCATCCGAAGTGCATCCTCATGAAAGCGTTCCTCTGGTTTACCAACCGCACGTAGTACCTGTGCTGACATGTCTTGAACACCGCCAAACAAATCGATCACTTCGCCGTCTTTTGTTAAGGCTAAAGCATTGACCGTAAAATCACGGCGCTTTAAATCCTCATCTAAAGACCTGACAAATTTCACCTCATCTGGTCGACGAAAATCGGTGTAAGTTGATTCTGTTCGAAAGGTCGTTGTTTCATAGCCGGTACCATGGTCTAAGATCATCACTGTACCATGCTCAATACCGGTATCTACCGTACGTTTAAATATCTTCTTAATTTCTTCAGGGTAAGCCGAGGTCGCAATATCAACGTCATGAATTGGTTTACTGAGCATTGTGTCTCGCACCGATCCACCAACAAAATATGCCTCATAACCTGCCTTTTCGATTGTTTCCAAAATCGGTAAGGCATCAATAAATTCCGATGGCATCTTATTTATTTTCATGTTTGGCCTCCTCTTTTCTACTATTACTAAGTATACCAGACACCCTAACTTTTTTACGACTTGTACCGTAAGTAGTCACTTTTTATAAATGAATAAGCATTCATTTATCCATTAAGATTCACGACCGTTCAAAACATCTTTAGCCAATTGTAACGCGTGTTCCGCTGTGTCTACCACGGCCATGAACCCTGTCCGATGAATAAAAACAATGCCCTCTTCTTTTATTTGAGGAATTGCGTGCTTCACTTCAAAGCTACCATGAGCAACTGGAACACCTTGAATCATCCAATTACCGTCCTTACGAGGCAAAACAGCAAATACTAATTGATCAAACTGTTCTGCGTAGTCTTTCCATGGGCCTGAAATTGGGACGAATAAAATTTGGTCCGATGCAAAAGTCGCTTGTGCAATCACATCTTGTTGGGCAATTTCTTTGGCAATCGTTTTCTTCACACGGTTCTCTAAAATCATTTTTGCGAAAGCCAACGCACGGTCAAAACTATTGGCTTCATCATCTTCTTCATAAAAATCATTAATGATATCGGGTACGGTGAATACCTCACTTTGATATGCTGATACGCCATTGTCTAAGGCATCGATACCAACAATGAAATGACTATCAATTTTCTCGTACACTGCTTGCGTTATTGTCGGTGCCAAGTCTGGATTTAAATCAGCAATGTATTGTTTCCCAAATTGTTGCCAAATCAAACCAAAAGCAGCCATGGGTACACCGTTAGCATGCTGACGTGTATCATCAATCCCATGATGGTCAAACTCACCACCACCAACGTCGTACACAAAATTGCTTTGATCACCAGTCATTGTTTCATCACGAGTTCTAACAATTGTTAGCGTCGGGAAAAGACGTGTCATAATGACACTCGCAAAGACATCATCAGCATGAAACTTCCCATTATGTGTAACTAAATTTTTATACATTGTTAGTCCTCCAAACCATTTTTCCTATTCTCTATTGTACACGTCATACAATGATAAAAAACGCTGATTTGTCTAAACAAATCAACGTTTAATAATTTTTCTATTGAACAGTAACTGACTTAGCCAAATTACGTGGATGATCAACATCCAAGCCACGTCCTAGTGATGTATAGTACGCCAATAATTGTGTTGGCACAACACTAACCAATGGTGTCAATAATTCATTGATATCTGGCAAAACCAAGTCATCTTCAGGCTTAGCGACTGCTTGGGTCACAATTGTATAAGTCTTAGCGCCACGTGCTTGCGTTTCAGCTAAGTTACCACGAACCAAACCAGCCAAGCGTGGTTGCGTCATCATCGCAATCACGGGTGTATCTTCCTCGATCAAAGCTAATGTTCCGTGCTTCAACTCACCAGCAGCGAAGCCTTCCGTTTGAACATATGAAATTTCTTTTAATTTCAAAGCAGCTTCTAGGACGACGGCTGAATCAACCCCACGACCAATATAAAAGGCATGATGTGCCGGCACCAACATCTCTTGGGCAACTGCTTGAATTTGCTCTTTGTCATCAATGATCCCTTGGATGGCAATCGCAATCTTTGATAATTCTTGTTCTAAATCAACATCTAATTGCTCACGATAAGCCAAAGCATAGGCCAAAATAGCTTCGACCGTTATTTGCGCAACATATGCCTTCGTTGAAGCCACTGCAATTTCGGGACCAGCAATCAAAGGTAACGCATACGTTGCTTCACGCCAAAGCGTTGACTTTTCAACGTTCGTTAAGGTCAATGACTTAAAGCCTTGGGCATTGATATTTTGCAAAACCTCACGTGAATCGGCAGTTTCACCCGATTGTGATAAGAAAATAAAGAATGGCTTTTCTGATAATAATGGTTGCTCGTAGGCGAATTCTGATGACACATGTACTTCAGTTGGAATACCTGACCAACGTTCGAACAAACGAGCACCCACTAATCCAGCATGATAAGACGTACCAGCAGCAACAATATAAATGCGGTCGGCAGCTCGCATATCCTTCACAATACCTTCACCAATTTGTGGCTGACCATCCTTAGGTAAGTAACGTGAGATCAAGTGACGAATCACCACTGGTTGTTCATCAATTTCTTTTAACATATAGAATGGATAAGCACCCTTATCAGTCTCGGTTGCATCAATATCCAAATGGAAAGGTTCACGATCCATCGCTTCACCAGCAGCACTAAATAATTGCACATTATCTGGATCAACGATAGCCACTTCCCCGTCATGTAATTCAATAAAGTCATGGGTTTGGTCAAGCATCGCTACAGCATCGGACGTCACGACATTAAAATCAGCCCCAATACCAATCAACAAAGGTGACTTTTGCTTAGCAACGTACATCCGCTCAGGCTCTTCACGATCCATCAATAGGAAACCATAAGCAGAATTACTATCTAACAAAGCAATCAACTTTTTCAAAGCTTCAAAAGTGGTTGCCCCTTCCTTAACAAACTTATCAATCAATTGGACAGCAACTTCAGTATCCGTATCTGATTGGAAAGTCACGTTGGCTAGATAGTCATCTTTTAATTCAAGGTAATTTTCAATCACACCATTATGGACTAAGTAAAAGCGACCGTCTGCAGAAACGTGTGGATGAGCATTGGCAACCGAGGGACTACCATGGGTTGCCCAACGAGTGTGGGCAATCCCAGCAGTTCCTTTAACGTTTTTTTCTGAAACCAATTTTACTAATTCTGAAACACGACCATTCTCTTTCACGAGTTGATCCGTGCCATCAGCCTGATCTGCCACGTATAACCCAGCAGAATCATAGCCACGATATTCTAACTTTTGTAATCCCTTTAATAGAATAGGTGCTGATTGGTAATTATTTCCCGTAAATCCAACAATTCCACAGAACATGTTTTTCTCCTTATACTACTAATACAACGTTTTCACTAATGGTATAGTATTTTTTTGTTTATTATTTTAAGTTCAATGACCATTATCACGCGTTGCTTAATATCCGTCAATGACTTTATAACGTTTAACATTGTCTTTTGGTATAAATTGGTATAGTCTTTGATTCTTGAATTATTTATGCTTAAATCTCCCTTAATTATAGCCGAAGATTTTTAGACATAAAAAAACTGGAACATTACCTGTTGTTCCAGTCTCTTAAATATTCAGCTCAAGTGACCAATAGTGGTCAGAGCTCAGTTAATCATCGCCTAATTAGTGCATATCATGATGATGATGGCACTTATCCGGGTGGCGCTGAATATCCATGTTTTTATATGCACGAACAGCGCGATCAACTTTTTTGTTCAACATATTAATTCCAAACATAAATTTACCTCCCTTAGTATTTATTCCATGTAAAGATAGTCTTTACATTTCTGTAATATTAACTTGTGGACTAATACTAAACTATTTACCTTAAAAAGTCAATAAATTAAGCATTAACTTCACCATGCAGGTCATAATCCAGTCCATCTTCCTCAATAGCTTCATCAACTCGTAACGGTGTTATCAAATTCACCAACTTAGCAATAATGAACGTTAGGATGACAACGGCAATAATCGTTACTAAGATAGCCCCAAGTTGTGTTCCCATGACTTGCCAACTAACTGATACACCGGCCAAGGGCTTCGAAGCAAAGACACCTGTTAAGATACCACCAATGACACCACCGACACCATGCAACCCAAATGCATCAAGGGTATCATCATAACCCAATCGATATTTCATAACGGTTGTTGCAAAGTAAGCACCAATAGCAACTAGCACGCCCATAAACATGGCACCAACTGGTTGTACAAAGCCAGCACCTGGTGTAATAACAACTAGTCCAGCAACACCACCGGAAATTGCCCCGGAAATTCGAACACGCTTGAATAAAATAAAATCAAGAATAACCCATGTCAACATTGCAAACGCTGCTGCGATATTAGTATTAGTAAAAGCAACAATGGCTACCCCATCCGCAGCTAAAGCTGATCCAGCATTAAATCCGAACCATCCAAACCAAAGCAATCCACCGCCGATAACCGTTGCCATTAGGTTATTACCAGTTGTGTCAGTATTTACCCGCCGCTTGCCAATCATCAGGGCTAACACCAAACCAGATACACCTGATGAAATATGAACCACATCACCACCAGCAAAATCAAGGGCGCCATGTTGGGCTAGAATACCACCACCCCAAATCATGTGTGCCAAAGGTATATAAACAAGTAACATCCAGGCAATTAGAAATAGGATAAATGACTTAAAGTTCATCCGACCAACTACTGAGCCAGCAATAATGGCCATGGTAATCATCGGGAACATCCCCTGGAAGAGAGCAAATAGGCCGTCAGATATTCCTAAATCACGTGTACTCTTGGTCATCGAAACATCATGTAAAAATGCTGCATCTAGGTTACCAATAATTGGGCCTGACCCACTAAATGCTAATGAGTAACCGACTGTAAACCAAATGACGCCACCAACGGCAATTGCAATCATCACCATCGCCAATGTGTTAACTGTTGTCCGTGTTTCTGACAAGCCACCATAAAACAATGCCAATCCTGGCACCATCAACCAAACTAACCCTGCGCTAATTAATACCCATGCAACGTCTGCACCATTCATTTTTATCACCTGCGCTTTCTTGAAATAATAACATCAGTATAAGCACATATCGAAAGGTCGTCATGAATTATGTTAAGAATGCTAACATTCAGTGGTATAGACAAATAAAAAAGTAGTTGGAACATTGTTTTGTTCCAACTACTTTGTCTCGCACTAAAATATATTAATTTGTTGGTACACCAAGTGAATTCATTTCAGACACTGAAACATTACCACCATATAATGGTCCAGTTTTAGCGGATTTTAGATCCAATGATTTACGTAAGACATTTGTTGCCCGTTGTTTCTCATCACTCGATACAACTTCAGTCGAACCAGATGACAAACTGTAACTATCTCCTTGAATATTATCATTAGAGATATTGCCAGCTGCCTTCGCATACTTACGAGCAATGGTAATCATATCATTGTAAGTTAAGTCAGTTTGCGTTGATGAAGAAACTGAATTTAAGAAGCCAGAGTCCAATAACTTTGTTGGATTATCCTTGGCAGCTTCGGTAATTCCCTGAAGAACTAATCGCTGACGAGTTTGGCGACCATAGTCGCCCTTCGGATCATCATAACGCATACGCGAAAATGCTAGCGCTGCCTTACCATTCATCTTTGAGTATGTTTGCCCATTATGCGAATAAGTACTTGATCCCTCAGTAAAGCTGTAAACATTGTTACCAGTAGCATGGGCTGTGTCTGGGTTAAAATCAAAGGTTAATGGTGAATTTACTTTTACACCACCAATTTTGTTAACAACCTTCTCCATACCACCCATGTTGACCAAAGCATAATAATCAATTGGGACATTTAGCCACTTCTGAACAGTCTTAATCGTTGTGGCTGCTGAGCCATATGAATAAGCCGAGTTGATTTTTTGTGGGAATGTATTTTCATAACCATCAATCGCAATCAACGTATCACGAGGAATTGACATAATCGTTGTTTTATTTGTTTTTGGATTGATTGTCAAAACCATCATAGAATCGGTACGACCTTTATAATTACGATTTAATTCCCCCGTATCGGTACCCAATAACAAAATTGAAATGGGCTTACCCTTCTTAAGAACACCTGAAACGTCACGTGCTTTTTTGATATTCGGCGCAACATAGGCCTTATCAACAGCACCTTTGGTTTGCATGTATGCATAACCAAATAAACCAGCTACCGCTAATATCAATAATAACAAAATGCTTAGAATCGTATTTCGTACCTTATGCGATTTCTTTTTGCCTTTTTTATTATTACGTGTTGAGCGAGATACTTTTTGCTCGTCATCCATGAGCTATCCTCCCTAATTGCCACCTATAAAAATTGCTGGCATTCCTACTCCTGAAAACAGGCGTTATTTTGTGTAGTATATTCCACCTATAAAGCATTATACACAAATAAATCGTTAAATAAGCAATGAATTTATTAAGAAATAAAAAAGAATTGAGAACAATTGTCCCCAATTCTTTTTGGAAATTAATTATTAACTAAATCGTCAACAATTCTTTTTCTTTATCAGCAGCAATCTCGTCAACATTCTTAATAGCAGCATCGGTTGCTTTTTGAATGTTATCTTCAACGCTATGTGCTTCATCTTCAGACAAGTCGTTGTTCTTTAATGCCTTTTTAGCATCATCCATCGCATCACGACGAACATTTCGAACGGCAACCTTTGCTTTTTCTGATTCTGCTTTAACTTCTTTAGCTAAGTCTTTACGAGTTTCCTCAGTTAATGCAGGAATAACCAGACGAATGACTGAACCATCGTTTGCTGGTGTTAATCCCAAATCAGAAGCAAAAATAGCTTGCTCAATTCCTTTTAAAGCTGTCTTATCAAAAGGTGTGATCAACAATACACGTGCTTCAGGTACCGTTACCGATGCTAATTGATTAAGTGGTGTCTCTGCCCCATAGTATTCTGCCGTAATATTACGTAGAATTGATGGATTAGCAACACCTGCACGGATGTTACCTAACTCACGACGTAATGCATCGCCAGCTTTGTCCATACGTTCTTTTGCTGATTCAATAATTGCATTAGCCATAATTCTAATCTACCTCCACGGTCGTTCCGATATTCTCACCTAAGACAACACGTTTAATGTTGCCAGATGTGTTCATATTAAAAATCACCAGATTAATATCGTTGTCCATTGATAATGTTGATGCAGTAGAGTCCATTACCTTAAGACCCTTAGCAATAATCTCTTTATGCGTTAGCTTTTCAAACATTGTTGCTTCTGGATTCTTACGAGGATCATCACTGTATACACCATCAACACCATTTTTAGCCATTAGAATAGCCTCAGCATTAATCTCGGCGGCACGCAAAGCAGCCGTTGTATCCGTTGAGAAGTATGGTGAACCAGTACCGGCACCAAAAATCACAACGCGTCCCTTTTCCAAGTGACGAACTGCCTTACGACGGACATAGGGTTCAGCAACTTGACGCATTTCAATAGCAGTTTGTACACGTGTTGGAACATCGTGTGATTCAAGTGCATCTTGCAATGCCAAGGCGTTCATGGTGGTTCCTAACATACCAACATAGTCAGCTTGTGCACGTTCCATTCCCAACTTTGCACCTGCTTCACCACGCCATAAATTACCACCGCCAACAACGATTGCAATTTCAACACCTAGTCCATAAACTTCTTTGATTTCCGCTGCGATATTGTTAACCGTTTCTGGATCAATGCCATAGCCGCGTTCACCAGACAATGCTTCTCCTGATAACTTCAACAATACTCGTTTGTACTTTACATCTGCCATTATTCTAATCGCCTCGGTCTCTATTAGCCCATTTGTGCTGCAACTTCAGCAGCAAAATCATTAGCAGCCTTTTCGATTCCTTCACCAACTTCGTAACGAACGAATGAAACTACCTTGCTGTTCTTGCTCTCAACGTACTTAGCGACAGTTTCCTTACCGTCACCCTTAACGAATGGTTGGTCAACCAATGCAATTTCGGCCAAGAACTTGTGCAAACGACCTTCGACCATCTTTTCCTTGATGTTATCTGGCTTACCTGCTAGATCATCTGACTTCAATTGCACAGCCTTTTCGTGCTCCACAACTTCAGCAGGAACATCTTCAGATGAAACGTACTTTGGTGCAATAGCAGCAACGTGCATAGCAACATCCTTAGCAACTTGTTCATCAGAACCATCCATCAAAACAAGTGATGAAATACGACCACCCATGTGTGAGTATGTTCCGAATACTTGGCCCTCGGCCTTTTCAACAACTGCAAAGCGACGTAGTGTGATCTTCTCACCAGTAATTTGTGTCGTGTGAATAATCATGTCGTTAACAGTTTGATCATCAGATACCTTCAATGCCAAAGCTTCTTCAACATTTGCAGGTGCAAATTCAACAATTGCATTTGCAACAGCATGTAGCAACTCGTTAAATTCTGCATTGCCAGCAACAAAGTCAGTTTGTGAGTTCAATTCAATGATGGCAGCCTTGTTGTCCTTTGAAACAACGTAAGTCATACCTTCAGCAGCAACAGCATCGGCCTTCTTAGCAGCCTTTGCCATTCCCTTTTCACGCAAAGCATCGATAGCCTTGTCCATGTCACCTTCAGTTTGAACCAATGCCTTCTTGGCATCCATCATACCAACGCCGGTCTTGTCACGTAATTCTTTAACTTGTGAAGCAGTAATAGCCATTTTATGGTCTCCTTGTATATGCTAAATCTTATCTCAACTAGTATACACGAAAATATGTTGATTTTCTATACACTTATTAGATATCTAGTACCATTTTACATGAGTTTTGCCTAGAGCGCAAAAAAAGCTTATTCCCATAATAGGAATAAGCTTTTTGTCACTTAGCAAAAGATAATTAGTTCTTCTTACCTTCTACAAGGTCAGTTAATTCTTCGATTGATGCAGGCTTGTCACCTTCAGCTGCAAATTCAGCTTCATCAACAGAATCTTCACCTTGGTTACCTTCGATGATAGCATCTGCCATCTTTGAAGTAATCAAACGTACGGCACGGATTGCATCATCGTTTGATGGAATCTTAACGTCAATTTGATCAGGGTCAGCATTAGTGTCGACCATAGCCACGATAGGAATGTTCAACTTGTGTGCTTCTTGCACAGCCAATTGTTCCTTGTGAGGATCAACGATGAACATCAAATCAGGAATCTTAGGCATATCAGCAATACCACCCAAGAACTTGTCCAACTTCTCACGTTGCTTGATTAGCAAAGAAACTTCCTTCTTTGGCAAACGTTCGAAAGTACCGTCGTCTTCCATTGCACGCAATTCCTTTAGACGGGCAATACGAGCTTGGATAGTCTTCCAGTTAGTCAAAGTTCCACCTAACCAACGGTGGTTAACGTAGAACATGTTTGCACGAGTTGCTTCTTCAGCAATTGAGTCTTGTGCTTGCTTCTTAGTACCAACGAACAATACCGTTGCACCATCAGCAGCTGCATCGCGAACATAGTTATATGCTTGGTCAACCAACTTAACTGTCTTTTGCAAATCGATAATGTAAATGCCGTTACGTTCCGTAAAGATGTAATCTGACATCTTTGGGTTCCAGCGACGAGTTTGGTGTCCGAAGTGTACACCAGCTTCAAGCAATTGCTTCATTGAGATTACTGCCATGAGTATCTGCCTCCAAATGTTTTTTCCACCTAGCCTCGCATGTAGCCTGGCGACCCGGTAAAGGGGCACCCGTCAAACTATTGAGAACTAGTGCGTATTTTTTTGGTATAAAACCAATAACTAATGTTACTCACTTTCACGCAATATGTCAATTAAAAGTTTTCTTAGCAAGTGATACACCATGATTTTGCAAAAAGTGTTCTTTCTGCTTACGAGTTAATTTTTTAAACATCGCTTCTGCATGTAACGCATCGTGTTTCGTGGTAAATGCTTCAGCGTAAACAAGTGTTAATGGATGCCGTTTAGCGGGCCTCGTAAATTTAGCACCCTTACCTACTTCATGCGTTGCAAGTCTTTTACCGACATCGTCCGTAAAACCACAATACAACATATTATCTGCTGTTAACAGGACATACATGTAGTAAGGTTTATTCATGCTGCTGACGCCCTTCATAGATTGACCAGACGGCATCTGTATAAGTATCATCGGCATTATGCGTCACAATTGGTGGTAAAATTTTGGCCCCAGTCAACTTGCCATCTTTGATTGCATCAATCAATACAATATTGGCTGCTTCACCCACTTTAGGATAAACAAATTGAATCTGTTTAGGTGATAAATGATTTTTCTGTAATGACGCTAAAATTTCAAATAAGCGATCTGGTCGATGAACCATAAAAAAATGGGCTTTGTTCTTCAACAACTTTTTTGCCGTATATGTGACCAGGTCCAAATCTGCCATCAATTCATGCCGGGCAATGGCATAATGTTTATTTTCGTGCATGACCGTATGATCATTATCTACCGTAAAGTAAGGCGGATTTGATACCACCATATCTGCTGACCCTGGACGAATATCACTAAAAATATCCCGCATGTCAGCATTCATAATTTGAATTTTATCAGTCAAATCGTTCATTTTAACCGATCGCTGCGCCATATCGGCTAGACGTTCCTGAATTTCTACGCCAACAATTTGACCAGCAAGCTTGTGCGCCATAAACAATGACACAGCGCCATTGCCAGCACCAAGATCAACGGTTAACCCCCGGCCATTCTTACGTGGTTCAGCAAAGTTAGCTAGTAATACGGCATCCAGTGAAAATGAAAAGACCGATTTACTTTGAATAATATGTACGTCATCGTTATATAACATATCGATACGTTCGTCAGGTAACAGTTCAACTTTCATAATTTCTTCTCCTTATGTTGTCTCCGTTTGCCAAAAGCGCCTACTGTGTGGGATAATAAGGCGTTATTATTAGGGAGGATGAACAACATGTTCTATTCATTCATACGTTATGTCGTTGCAGGAATCGTTTGGCTGATCAACGGTCGTTACAAACTGCTGGGCACAGACAAACTACCTGAGGGCAACTATATTTTAGTGGGTCCACACCGTACTTGGTGGGAACCCTTATTCTTCGCTCTGGCAGGTCGGCCACGTAAATTTAGTTTTATGGCTAAAAAAGAGCTTTTCAAGAACCCTATTTTACGCTGGATTCTTGTCCATGCCAATGCTTTTTCGGTCGATCGTGACCATCCAGGTCCATCAGCAATCAAAACACCAGTAAAGAACCTAAAGAAGACCGAACTAAGTCTAATCATGTTCCCATCTGGTAGTCGCCATTCCGAAGAAATGAAAGGTGGCGCACTAATGATTGCAAAGCTTTCTGGTGCACCTTTAGTACCAATTGTCTACCAAGGACCGGTAAAGTTTTCAGGCTTATTCAAGCGTAAAAATGTCACGATGGCATTTGGTGACCCCATTTATGTTGATAAACGTGTCAAGATAAACGAAGAAACCACAGCTGAGTTAGGTGATAATTTACAAACTGCCTTTGATAAGTTGGATGATGAAATTGATCCTGATTGGGTTTACGTTGATCCAAATCCAAAGAAAAAAACTGAAATTAAGTAAAAATTTCAATAAATAAGTAACGGGGCTGGAACACTGATTTTGTTCCAGCCCCGTTACTTATTTATTAATTATAATAATAAAAAAAGCTGAGCATTTATAACTCAACTTTTTATCGCCACTTACTTCTTTTTTGAAGAAGTTTGTGCTTGATTCTTCATTTGTGCCATCATTTGGTTCAAGCGCTTTTGTGAAGGCTTTTGACCCATTGATGACATCATAGATTTCATCATTTCTTCTGAAATTGGCGGATTGTTCTTAATGTACGTCTCCATTGAGCGACGTGCGATGAAGAAACCAGCGACAGCGCCAACTATCGCGGCAAGAACGACAATAAAAATCCAAACTGTTGTGCTCATTTTATTACTCCAAAATTATATTCAAGTACCATTATAGCGAACTATCCGCTATTTGACTAGCTGCCTGAACAATTAATTACCGCGTAATCCCTTATCACGCTGAATCTTTTTCACCTTTTCAGGGGTTACTTCTTTACCATTCTCATCATAAACTTGTAGCATTTCTACTTGAGAACGGAAAGACTTTCTAAAATTATCCAAAAATTCAGCCCGCAAATCCGCACGTTCCGCAACTTCATCCTCTGTTAATCCCTCTGGAGATTTTGCTTTTGCGGCTAGTTCGTTAATTCGTGAACGAACAGCCATCATGTGATCTGTCTCAGCCATGTTATTTCCACCTTTTTTTGAATTTAATGTTACCATTTTAACATATTTTACTGAAGAATATTCAGGTTAACTAATGTTTCCGCAACCAGATATTTATCGTACAATATTCTTTAATGACAAAGGAGCTACCCACATATGACACAGAAGCCAAGAAAACAATTAGAAATATTGCAATTCATTTATGACAAACAACTAACCAATGGTTATCCGCCTACTATTCGTGAAATTGGTGCAAAAGTTGGTTTAGCGTCATCTTCAACAGTCCATGGACACTTAGAGCGTCTACAAAAGAAAGGTCTGATTACAAAAGATGCCGAGAAAACGCGAGCAATCAAAGTTACTCCGCAAGGCATCGCCTTATTAAAACATGGTCATCATGATCCTGAAATGGATCTATCAATCACTGAAAAAACGGCCCAACATTTGTTTTCTTTTGACGAAGATGTTTTTATCCAGCAACAACGCAGTAATAGCATGCTTAATATTGGTATTTTAAATAATGACTATTTGATGGTTAAAAAACAACAAACTGCCTTTGATGGTGATATCGTCGTTGTTAAAATCAATGATGAAACAAATGTATACCGCTACTTTAAAGAAGGTAATCATTGTCGATTACAGCCGGAGAATAGTAATCTAAAACCCGTTACGATGGCAAACCCAACCATTATCGGCCGTGTCATTGGCGTCTATCGTGATTATGTTAATTAGCCTTTATCCTGTCTATAATCCCAGCTCCCAACTCAAATCAATGTCAGTAGCTGCCATTATCTGACCAATATCCTCTAATGAAAAATTTCGCGGCGTCGTGACAGTCAAGTCAATCGTCAAACCGGTTTCCGACTTTTTTAGTCGCGATACTTTGCTGGAAATATTTTCTGATGTCAAATAATCACGTAACTTTTTGACGTCGTCAATTGTTGTTAAATAAACTCGAATAGAAAAAGATTGGCGTAAATTAAAGTCATTAAAATAATGAAATGCTAACTGCAAAACAACAATAATAAATGTTGCAGCAAATCCCACCTCGTATAAACCAGCACCAATTGCCATCCCCACACCAGCAGTTGTCCAAATTCCCGCTGCCGTGGTTAGACCACCGATTACATTAAAGTCTGGGCTACGCACAATAATCATGCCGGCACCCAGAAAACTGATTCCACTAACGATTTGGGCCGCAATACGCGATGGATCCAAATTCACATTAGCATTTCCTAAGACAGCAGCAAAGCCATACTGCGACACAATCATCATTAGGGCGGCCCCTAAACTGACAATGGCATGCGTTCGGAGGCCCGCAGATTTTGACCTAGTCTGCCGTTCAATCCCAATTAGCAATCCTGCCAGTGTTGCTAATAACAAACGAATCAATAGTTCATTGGTTGTCATTTTCTCCTCCATTCCAAATACCAGCTACACAATAACTAATATTTTTATGCTATTTACTACATACTTTTTATTAAACCAAAAAAGTACTTATTTGTGAAAAAAAGACTCTGGTAACAGTATGTCACTATCACCAGAGTCCTAAAATTTACTTGTCACGATTATCATAATAAGCTTGTTCTTGTTGTTCCCAATAGTCTTTATCATCGGATGTAATGTCACGCATAACTTTTGCCGGATTCCCGACGGCGACTGCATTGGCTGGGATATCTTTCACAACCACAGCACCGCCACCAATAATAGCATTATCGCCGATAGTGACACCTGGCCCAATAAAGACATTAGCGCCAATCCAAACATTATCTCCAATGGTAATTGGCTTACCAAACTCTAGGCCACGATTCCGCACCCCTGAATCAAGCAGTTAAATGATAATATTATTTTTGGTAATTTTATTTCAGAAAGGTAATTATATGACAGCCTCTAAAAGAAATCTCTCCTTTGATATTGCGCGCGCCATAGCGATTTATCTCGTGATTATCGGTCATTCAATGACTGGTCTATGGGACACCTGGCAATCTAATTTTATATTTGCAGCCAATTTGCCGATATTCTTTATCATTTCAGGTTACTTCTATCATTCAAAAAGGATCAAAGATGTTGTTCAAACGGGTGTTAATACACTGCTGATTCCCTTTTTCATCGTTACCTTACTCTATATAACCTTACGAACAGCTTTGGGCGAAATCGTCCAACACGTTCACTATCTAAACTTTCAAACACTGATTCCACTTATATATGGTAATGGCGCAACAGGTCAATCGCCATTTGGTTTTGAACTGAGGTCTCACGCCGGCGCTGTTTGGTTCTTACCAACCATGTTCCTTGCCAACATTATTTTCCATTGGCTAATGAAGTCTAATAAAGAAATCATCCGTTTCATGATTGTTATTATACTATTTGGATTGGGTTATTCATTAGCTCAGGTCGCTTACTTTCCCTGGTCACTACAAGCAGCCTTGGAAGTTCCAATTTATTACCTATTTGGTTACTGGTTAGCAAAACTTATTAAGCACCATTCACAAAAAACTATCTTTGCTAATCCATACATACTATTAGTTTCACTGATTTGCTGGATGCTGAGTGCAACGAGCGGTAGCTATGAATTAAACCGTGGTTTGGCTGATAATATGTTTATCGCAGTCCTTGGTGGTTTTGGAAGCGCCATCGTGCTATTAGGTATCGCATTTTTTATTGAAAAGCATTGGCATCAAATTGCTAAAGGTCTTAGTTATGTCGGTCAGTATTCATTAGTTCTACTATGTGTCCATTCTCTTGATATTGGCTTATTAGACACTGAAGCCATGAACTTTTTAGCGTCACAAGCCTGGTTCTCAGATTACAGTCTATTTGCTTACCTAGGATTAATGCTATTAAGAATTCTATATACAACATGTTTCACATGGATTTTACTCAAAATAAAGTTTATTTATAACTTATTAGTCGACCGTAACTTCCCACTTCAAAAAGCCTAAAAATAAAAAGCATCTTGTCTCAAACGCGCCCTACTTTATGTAGCTTGCGTTTTTGACAAGATGCTTTATTTTATTTCTTAGTAAAACTCTTTGACAGATAATGTTCACCTGAGCTCAAGTCATATTGCACTAACTTAAATTCATGTAGTAACTTTTTCTGCTTCTTAGTTAAATCTTTTGTTTTTAAGGTATGACCATTATTATCAACAAATTTACCACGTGTATAGTTTGCGAATGCCGGCAATTCTTTCGTTACCTTGGTTTGCAAAGCATAGAATGGTGTTAATTTACTATTCGTTGCTGCTAATGCCAATGCTGGGAAATCACTTGGTGACGCATAGGCACGCTGATTTTGATTCGTCTTTGCCTTACTCTTTTCACGAGCAGCCTTATTTTGGTAGATAAAGTAGTCTGTCTCATGAGAACGCTCTAGTTGCTTATCTTGATTAACAAATGTGAACACGCCTGGCCAATGATCACCATAAAAGACTAGCGTCACTGGACGAGAAATATTTTCTAGTTTATTAACCAAATTCTTAGTGGCTACATCGGTGTAATGAACACCTGCAATATAACTCTCGACAGTTTCCTTTGTATTACCTGAAACCGCTGGTTCTGACATCTTGTAATTACTATCAGGATACTGATTAGCAGAATAAGGCATATGATTCTGCATTGTCATCAACTGTAAGAACTGTGATTTGTTCTTATTAGCTGATGTAATTTTCTTTGTTAAGTAGGCATAAGAAGATTTATCGGCAGGATAATTATCCTTAGAACCAACAGACTTCGTATACTTGTCTGGATACTTATATTGCTTACCATCAGTTGTATAGAATTTTTGAATACCAATCTTTTTATAAGCATCACGACGATTATAAAATGTTCCAACATAAGGATGAATCACTTCACGATTTTGGAACAAGTTGGTAATCGTTGGTATTTCATTAGCAACTGGTACTAATTGCGTATAAGGTACCACCATTTCTGGTGCAAAGGTTGCTAACGGGAAGCCTGCCAAAGTCATATACTCGATATTCGCAGTTCCACCACCGTAACCTGAAGACAACATTCTACCAGAGAAAACCGAATCCTTTTGTATTTGTTTAATATTTTTAAATACATCAGTCCCTTTATATTTTAATCCAGGAACTTCATCAGGATTTGTCAGTGACTCACTTAAGACATAAGCCACCGTTTGTCCCTTAAGATTATCCTGCCTAGTTTTATTTAACGAGTCAGAATATTTTGTATATTTCTTTTCTAATGCAGCCATTGATTTTTCTGAATAACCAGCTGGTTCTCGCATAATAACACTTGAAATGTTAGATACAAAAGTCATGACAGGTCCATTCAGCATCGCATCTTCACCAGTATTAAAACTCTGCCACTGATATTTAAAATGATCCAATATCGCACGATTCTGATCGGCATTGGCGACAAAAGGCGCTGCCAACGTTAGAAATGTTGCTAATAGTACCGCGATACGTGTACCTGTTTGTTTAATCATCATTCGCTGAATAGATGCCGCGAAACGGCCAGCCTTTTTACGATGAACCCAAAATTCGAGTAACCCAGCACCAACAAAAACAATAACGATGCCAACAATCGCAATGATTAATAGGTTCTTATCAACCATTTGTGTCAAGCCACCAACAGCAGTAACTTCTGACATATCACTAAATAAAATCGGTTCATTTCGTGACTTCATCTTCATGTATTCCGCCACAAATGTCACAACTGCTAGCGTCAAGTAAATGGCTATCCCGACAAATAAACGGTTTACCAAAACGACAATAAATACAAATAAAATCAAACAAGCAAGAATCGTAAATAATGCTTGTGGGCGTATTAGAAACTTAAGAGATGTCCAAATAGCTTGGCCCAAATCTAAGGTCTGATCAAAACGCCCCCACACTTGAAAATACATTGCAAACTGTAAAACAACAGTCGTTAAGACACTTAAAGACAGCCCAATAAGTAAAAATTTCATCCAATTATTGAATGTTGGACCATTAAACTGTTGCTTACTTAAAAACTTTTTCATATCAATCACCTTTTTGATCACAAACGACATTTACGGTCTTAACAATACCGAGCTTAATGACGAAGCTAATAATTAACATGAGTAACCAGATAATGATAAAGCTAATCATTCCGGCAGGTAATATACGACCAATGTAATTATTCATCGGTATCATTGTTTTAATAAATATGAACACAGCGAGGCTTAAACTAAAGTAGCTACCAATATTGATAAATAAGTTTGCTAGTTTAGCTAGTAGAGTACTATTTACAAGTTTATTAGCTATCACAACTAATCCAGCCAAGCTGATCAAGGCAGTTAACGTACCCAAAATCCAAAATGGTGTGTAGGCAACTTCCATGGTCAATCCTGTTGAAGCTGACATTGTCAGATTGACTAGCAATGCCGCCAAAATAGTTGCAGTACCCGCTGACCAATTAACTAATCTATGATAATAAAGACCAAACAACATAAAAGGCAAAGCAATAAATGCTGGTTCTAGTGACCAAGGGATTTGAATGAAAGTTGCAAGGTAAAACCCAACACCAGCTAACAAAATAACAATTAAAATTGCCAATGGCACTTTTTTAACTTTAGCAATAAGAACCGTTAAAATCGTACCGACAAACAACGCCATTAGTAACCAAAGTAACCCAATTCCTGTATCAAAAAAGCCGAAAATAGTTGTAACAGGTGTGCCATTACCATATAAGAGAGCCTTCAACCCAGTACGCATTGCCGGGAATGGTGCATTGATCCATGTGTTTAATTGCAGGAGCTGAACTACTTTATTAATAACGATCATTAATAAACCAACCACCAGATACGGTATTAAATAACGTTTAATCGCTAAGACAATAGATTGTCCAATTTTTAAATTAATATTGATATAATAACCAGCAATAAAGAAAATTGTTGGCCAAGTTAACCATGTGAAAAAATTATACAAAATACTATGATCTTGTGGATTGATAATGCTAATAAAAATCAACATTATAATTGCCAAACCTGCCAGTATTTGTACCGTTCTATCTTTATCTTTACTATTCATCACCATTCCAGATGCTCCCATATAGAAACATAAAGGAGTCGGATAAATATAAACCCGGCTCCCTTAATTACTTAAAAGTATTATAAATTATATTCCAAAAACCAAACATAAATTTTTCTTATTTTAGTAATCCATTAATGACAAAATATCATAACCTGCAAGCTTTTCACGACCATGTAAGTCATTCAATTCAATCATAAATGCTAGCCCTGCAACTTCACCACCTAATGATTCAACCAACTTAATGGTAGCAGCAATTGTACCACCCGTAGCAAGTAAATCATCAGTAATTAAGACTTTCTCTCCTGGTTTAATCGCATCTTTATGCATTTCCAAAGAAGCTTCACCATACTCTAGAGAATATTTTTCACTAACTGTTTCCCGTGGCAATTTGCCTGGCTTACGAGCTAAGACAATCCCAGTTCCCAATTCATGAGCTACTGGCGCCCCAACTAAAAAGCCGCGTGATTCTGGACCAACCACAACGTTGACATCACGCATCTTTGCAAAATGCGCAATGCGATGTGTTGCCTCTGCATATGCTTCTGCATTTCCCCATAGTGGTGTGATATCACGGAAAATTATACCCTTTTCTGGAAAATCCGGAATAGAGGCAATATAGTCATTCAAATCCAACATCAGTCTAGCTCTCCTGCTTACTTAATTTCATTAATAAAGTTTCTAATTCAGCTGTTGTACTGTAAATTAATTGTTGTTCAAGATCTCGCTGAGCCATAAATCGCTGAAACGTCTGAGTCTGTGTTAACTTCATCGGTGTCGGATTTGGCACAGCATTCAAAACACCATTGTCAATTGTAACAAATTTTGCCTCTAAAAACACCTTTAAAATTAGTTTTAGTGTCATATTAGAGATTTTCAGATGCTTAACCATCGCATCAAATTGCGTTTGCAAATTAATATCCTTGAAAGAAAGCACAAACTTATAGACATTCGAGAACACTTGCTTACTTGGTACTTTCTGGAGATAAACTGGTGATTGCACATAAAACATCGGTGCAAGTCGGCCAGGTGTACTTGTTTGTAATAAAGTTTGCAGTTGATCTAATGAATCCGGCAAATCCACTAGTACCATGGTCTGTATATTTGACATTTGCAATGCATCTTGCCACATCAACGCCTGAGCTGCAGGATCAACATACGCTGCCAGCTGCTGTAAATGTTTTTCTTTGAAAAAGACATAAGTCACTGGCTTACTAAATGTTTGTTTAGTCAGATGGCTTGTTCGCCAATCTAAAATAGCCGCCCCTTTTGCTGACATATCCCGTAGCATTAATTGATATGATATATTTCCTCGATACGAATTTTGGCTCATCGTACCAACAATCTGTAATGAAGAAAAATGACCGGCAAGTGCACTAGCTTGGTTCCCCCAGCCGAAGGCAACGACAGGTAATTGATCAGTATCTGTCTGCGCAATAAAACGTAGGTGCTTCCCCTCACTCATGGTCTTGACTTGGTTCACACCACGTAAGTCCAACATAAATAATGGTTCTGGATTACCTTCACCAAATGGAGCTAATACTTGTAAATTATCAAAATTTTCCTTGGTAAAGTCGGCAGCTGTTACCGTTGTTGCGATTTGCATGTCTGCTTTTTGCGCTGTAGCTAACTGTTGTTGTGCTGCCTCATCATGTAAAGCAGCTCTTAAAGCTGTTAAATTATTGGTTGGTACGGTCATCCCCGCTGCACTGGCGTGGCCACCAAAGGTCGTCATTATATCTCGATGTCCGTCTAGGGCCGTAAACAAATCAAAGGCAGCCACTGAACGACCAGAACCTTTCATCTCATCACCATTCACATTTAAGACAATCGTTGGTTTACCAGTCTGTTCGACCAATTTACTAGCAACAATTCCTAATACCCCTTCATGCCAGTTTTCACCAGCAACCACAAGGACAGGATCTTCGCTTAGCTGCGTCGCTTGTTCTTGGGCAGCAGTCGTAATTTTTGTGACTAATTGTTGTCGTTCCTGATTTAAAGCATTGACATGATCAGCCAAAGGCTTTGCTTCTTCAAGCTCATCCATTAATAGTAATTGGACACCAGTTGTTGCATTCTCTAATCGACCGAGTGCATTCAATCGAGGCGCAATTGTAAAACCAATTGTTGAAGAATCAATATCCGATAACTGAGTACCAGCAGCGGCTAGTAATGCTGCCACACCTGGCCGTGGGTCTAACTTTAGACTTTCAAGTCCTTGCTTAACAATAATACGATTTTCATCTGTCAATGACATGACATCAGCAACAGTACCTAAGGCAGCTAAGTCTAAGACCTCATCGGCAGGCTCTTCAAGTAAGGCAGACACCACTTTAAAAGCAACGCCTGCTCCTGAAAGGCCACCAAATGGATATGAACCTTCTGGATGCCGTGGATGGACAATGGCTGTCGCTACTGGCAATTCTTCAGGCAACTCATGATGGTCAGTGACAATAACATCAATACCTTGTGCCATTAACCAAGCGATTTCGTCTTTTCCTGAAACCCCATTATCAACAGTCACTAATAACTGCATCCCTTCAGCAGCTAACTTCTGATAATTAGCTAAGTTAGGCCCATAGCCATCGCTAAAACGACTTGGCACAAAATAATCAACGTTAGCGCCCATTAACTCTAATGCCCAAGTCATAATGGCCGTACTCGTCATACCATCGACATCATAATCACCATAGACGATAATCTTTTGACCACTATCAATGGCTTGCATCAACCGTTCAATCGCTTTATCCATATCATGGAGTAAAAATGGATCATGTAGGCCTGACAACTCAGGTCGTAAAAAGGCATTCGCAGCTTCAACGGTATCATAACCTCGATTAACTAAAATCTTTGCAATCAATTCAGTGATGCCGAATGTTTCACTGAGCGTTTTAATTGCCTTTTGATTGTTTACCTCAGGAAAATGCCATTGATAACGTGAATTAATCATACTGCCTCCTTGCTACTCAACCTCATTTGTTATGGTTAATTTCATCGGTTTCGTATTTCCTTGCTTACCAAATGGCACATCAAAAACGTCAAAATCATTGACTACACGGGTATTAGAAAAAATAGCTCGCGCTTGATAGGCCAATTCATTAGCAGCCTTACCAGCATAGCGCGCCGAAATATGCGTTAATAGCAATCGACCCACCTGCGCTTGATCAGCAATAGCGGCTGCTTGTACACTCGTTGTATGGAAGTGATTACGGGCTTGCTTACCTTCCCCCTTACCATATGTTGATTCATGTACCAAAACATCGGCATTCCTTGCAAGGGTCATCGTATTATCTGTTTTGCGAGTATCACCCATAATGGCGACACAACGACCTGGTTGTGGATCCCCAATAACATCTGCACCGTGAATCGTACGCCCATCGGCCAACGTTACATCTTTACCCTGCTTTAACTGTCCGTACAACGGACCAGCGGGTACATTTAATTCTCGCAAGCGTTCAACTAATAGCTCACCTGGATGTGCATGTTCAGTTACCCGGTAACCAAACGAAGTGATACGGTGATCTAGTGGTAATGCAGACACTGTAAATTTCTCTGTCTGTAAAACATCCCCACCAGTTTCTGATAATTCAACGAATTTAATTGGATAAGTTAGACGTGTCTGTGATACACGTAAACTAACTTCAACAAACTGTCGAATACCTTTGGGACCGTAAATTGTTAATTCATCTTCACCACCCTGAAATGAGCGTGACGAAAGTAATCCTGGCAAGCCATAAATATGATCACCATGTAAGTGTGTAATGAATATTTTTGTTACCTTGCGGGGACGAATGGTCGATCGTAGCATTTGACGTTGGGTTCCTTCACCAACGTCAAACAGCCATACTTCATTAATTTCTTCAAGTAAACGTAACGCAATACCAGTTACATTACGAAAGTGTGCTGGTGAACCAGCGCCAGTTCCCAGAAACTCAATTTGCATAGTTAGGAACTCCTTATCTTTTTTTAAATGTCTGTTCATGGATAAGTATCAAACTTATTCAAAAAGAAAACCGCCTAAAACGACGGTCAATACTACTTATAATATTATCATTTTTCAACGGTTTAATACAGCTGTTTCAATTTGTTAAAACGTAATTGTATTAACTGCAGAAGGTTTTTCAATTTCGTTACCGGCAGAATCTTTTACCGTGGCAAACTGCACATTAAGTGACTTTAAGTTCGCAACGTCCTTTTTCGGTACCAAAACGGTTGTTGTTGTAACAACCGTACTATATGGCACAACACCAGCCGTATTTAACTGACCATCATTGTAAATACCACTCAATGCTGACATCGTTGTACTACCAGGGTACTTAACCGCTGTAATGCCCGGTGTTATAGCCGTCACTGCGTTATTATTAGTCACTCGGTAATTAATTACCAAAGTCGTAAACTTATCAGAAATATTTCGATCATTTAATGTATGTCTAGCAGATACTAAAGCATTTTGTGTCCTAGCCGTATTTTTGATGACATTAATTTGTTCAATCTTGTAGTCAAGCGTACCGTTAGTAATTGTTTGATTTACTTTTTTACTATCGACCCACTTCTGAACAAGACCGTTCTCGGTAATCTGATATTGGCCGACTTTTTTAATTTGCCCAGTTTGGACAAAGTTTTTGTTGGCTAAATCTTTTTTCGTTGGTTCATACTTACCATCATCACTACCTTTTTTTGCAAAAGGTTGTTTATTATGTTTTAGGTTTACCTCAGCCATCGTTCGAACACGGGTAGGCTGCTCATTACTACGATATAATACTAAGACAACAATAATGGCAACGATGCCGATAATTGTTGCTAAAAGCCATCCGATTCGTCTTTGCATACTTTCCTTCCTCAATCAGCCCAACACAATAACATCTTGAATAATGCGGTAGCCGTAAATTTTGTGTAACACTTGATCACGATCACGAACAACTATTTCTAAGTTATCATCTTGATACTGCTGTAAATCACTGACTGTTGTTACTTGATTCTTATCTATTTCTAAAATCAAATAGTGCCCATCTTTGCCAACGATTCTAATTGATTCAAAATTAGGGACAAATAGGCGGGTTGCAATTGGACGACTTAAAGACATACCATTTACTGATACTTTTAATTCCCCTAATTGCATGTCGCACACCCCTATCCATCAGTATATTATGACATATAAAAAAACAAGCAACCTTAAACAAAGGTCACTTGTGGTTATTTATTAACCGAAAAATCCTTTTTTATGCTCGCCAGTCATTGTCTCACGGAAAGCTTCAAGGGCCTTCTTTTGCTCCTTGTTCAATTTCTTTGGCACTTCAACATATAATGTCACGATGTGATCACCATTGTTGTTGTTATTACGCATGTGAGGAGCACCCTTACCACGCAACCGGAAATTAGTCTCCGTTGCTGTTCCAGCTGGTACCTTAAGTTTAACCTCACCGTTTACTGTTTTAACGGAAATTTCACCACCCAATGTTGCAGTAGCAAAGTCAATACCCATTCGTGAATAAACCGTAGCACCTTCACGCTCGAAACCATCCTTAGATGGTGCAACATGGAATACAACAAACAAATCACCGTAAGGTCCGCCGTTAAAGCCAGCTTCACCTTGACCAGATAAGCGCATTTGTTGACCATTTTCAACTCCCGCTGGCACAGTAACCTTCAACTCTTTACTTTCTTGCTTACCATCATCAGTAGAACGAGTGTACGAAATTGTCGTATCTTTACCAAAGACCGCCTCTTCGAACGTCAAGTTCATACGATATTGTAAATCTTGTCCTTTACGAGGGCGATTTGGATTTTGGAAGCCACCACCAAACATTTGGCTAAAGATATCACCAAGGTCAGAGAAGTCACCATATTGGGCACTACCGCCACCGAAACCGCCAAAGCCGCCGAAACCACCTTGGCCGCCACCAGGTTGGCCATCAGTAGCACCATATTGGTCGTACATGGCACGTTTTTGCTCATCACCTAGCGTCTCATAAGCTTCTTGAACTTCCTTATATTTTTCCTCGGCACCTGCCTCATGGTTAATATCGGGGTGATATTTCTTAGATAACTTACGGTAAGCTTTCTTAATTTCATCTTGTGAGGCATTTTTATCAATACCTAAACGCTCATATAATTCAGTATTATTCATGAGGCAAGTCCTCCTAAAAATTTAAATATGTATCGCCCCGTGAGCTGCTATCCTCACAAGGGCGTATGATCCGTAACGTAGGGTTGTTTAGATCAGATCGTTAATTTTTACTTTTTGTCATCATCTGAGACATCTTCAAAGTCACCATCAACAGTATCATCATTACCTGATTGACCGTCTTGTGCGGCTCCGTCATTGCCTCCTTCTGGTTGTGCTTGTTGATACAATTTAACGGCTAATTCTTGAGAAACCTTCTCCAAAGCTTCCTTCTTTGCCTTCATATCTTCTAAGTCGTCAGCTTCCTTGGCTGCCTTCAAATCAGCAACGCCGTCTTCAACTGGCTTCTTATCATCATCTGACAACTTGTCGCCTGCTTCTTCCAATGTCTTTTCTGATTGGAAAATCAATTGGTCAACTTCGTTACGCAAGTCAGCTTCTTCCTTACGCTTTTGGTCAGCTTCTTCGTTGGCCTTCGCGTCATTCATCATACGCTCAATTTCATCTTCTGACAATGAACCTGAACTTTGGATGGTAATCTTTTGTTCCTTGTTCGTACCCAAATCCTTAGCAGAAACAGATACAATACCGTTACGGTCAATGTCGAACTTAACTTCGATCTGTGGTACACCACGAGGAGCTGCAGGAATATCAGCTAATTGGAAACGACCCAATGTCTTGTTATCGGCAGCCATTGAACGCTCACCTTGCAAAACATGGATATCAACGGCTGGTTGGTTATCAGCAGCAGTTGAGAATGTTTGTGACTTTGATGTTGGGATCGTTGTGTTACGATCAATCAACTTTGTGAAGACACCACCCATTGTTTCGATACCCAATGATAATGGCGTAACATCAAGCAAAACAACGTCCTTAACGTCACCAGTAATCACACCACCTTGAACAGCTGCACCAAGAGCAACAGCTTCATCAGGGTTGATTGAGTGATCTGGTTCCTTACCAGTCAACTCCTTAACTGACTCTTGAACGGCTGGGATACGAGTTGAACCACCGTTTAGGATAACCTTATCAATGTCACCCATTGAAAGATCAGCATCCTTCAAAGCGCTACGAACAGGTGCTTCAGCACGCTTTACCAGGTCAGCTGTCAATTGGTTGAATTGAGCACGTGACAAAGTTGTTTGCAAGTGCAATGGGCCTTCGTTAGTAGCTGTAATAAATGGCAAATCAATTTGAGCTTCAGTAGCTGATGACAAAGTCTTCTTTGCAGTTTCAGCAGCATCCTTCAAACGTTGTAATGCTAATTTATCATTCTTTAAGTCAATGCCGTTTTCTTTCTTAAAGCCATCGGCTAACCAATCAATAACCTTTTGGTCAAAGTCGTCACCACCAAGGTGTGTATCACCATTGGTTGATAGTACTTCGAACACACCATCACCTAATTCAAGAACAGAAACATCAAATGTTCCACCACCCAAATCGTAAACCAAAATCTTTTGGTCTTGGTCAAGCTTATCTAGACCATATGCCAATGATGAAGCAGTTGGCTCGTTAACGATACGTTCAACTTGCAAACCAGCAATCTTACCAGCATCCTTAGTAGCTTGACGTTGGGCATCGTTAAAGTATGCAGGTACAGTAATAACAGCCTTATCAACTGTCTCACCTAAGTAATCTTCAGCATACTTCTTGATGTATTGTAGAATCATTGCTGAAATTTCTTGTGGTGTGTAATCCTTACCATCAATCGTTACCTTGTAACCAGCTTCACCCATGTGTGACTTGATTGACAACACAGTGTCTGGGTTGGTAATTGCTTGACGCTTAGCAGTGTCACCAACTTGTGTCTCACCGTTCTTAAATGAAACAGCTGATGGCGTTGTACGACCACCGTTTGGGTTAGTGATAATCTTTGGAGATCCACCTTCCATAACAGCAACAGCAGAATTTGTAGTTCCTAAATCAATTCCAATGATCTTTGACATAATAATTTACCTCTTATTGATCAGATTTTTTATATATTAATTAATAACTAGTTGTTTAATTATAAACAGCTACCATTGCTGGTCGAATTACTCGATCAGCTAAAACATAACCCTTTTGAAGAACCGTCGCAATTGTATCGGCAGGATGATCATCATCTGCAGGTACTGATTGAATTGCTTGGTGGAAGTTCGGATCAAATGCTTCGCCAGTTTCACCAACTGCCTTAACATCATGTTCTTCAAGTGCTGAGATTAGCGTTTTGTAAACCATCTCAACCCCATCCTTAATTTGCTTAGCTGCACCATCTTCGACTTCAACTTGTAGCGCACGCTCCAAGTTATCTACAGCTGGCAAAACTGAAGCAGCTAACTTTTGATTTGCAAACTTAACCGCTTGTGTTTGTTCCTTCGCATAACGAGATTGCATGTTTCGCATCTCAGCTTCGGCACGTAGATACCTGTCTTCGGCTTCGGCAACCTTTGTCTCTAGTTCAGAAATTTGGTCTGCCTCTGTCTTTGGCTCTTCAGCCTCAGTAGCTTTAGCTTCAGTGTCAACATCCGCTTCTTCATTGACGACCTCAACTTCTTCTTCAGGAGTCTTCTTTTCTTCTGACATGTCAACACCTCTTTTCTAACTAACGATAATATTCTAATAACTGTTGCGATAAAGCACTGCGGAACGCATCAACCAAACTAACCATGTCAGCATAGCGCATCGATGTTGGCCCTAAAATAGCAATGGCACCAACACCATACTGTGCAACACGATATGTGGCTGACACAAGACTATATGGTGATAATAAATTATTACCATTTTCATCACCAATTTGTACGATCACCCCATCATTAGCCGTTCCAACAACCCGTCTCATATCTTGCGCCGAATCAAGTAACTGGTATAGTTGCTTAACATCTTGCAAGCTTGAATCAACGGTGAAGTCAAGAACATTTAAATAACCACCGATAAACACGTTATCATGAATCGATCGTGCTAATACGTCACCAAACAATTGTAAAAATGCAACTGGTGTACGAATAACTCGCTCCATTTGCCAAGGTAAATCACCAGTTAATGTCCTTAACACTTCGACAATGGGCTGATTAACTAACGTTCGATTAATATAATCAACCATATCATCAAGATTTCTAATAGACATCCCCTCTGGTAATCTAAAACTTTGACTCGTAACTTGTCCATCATTAGTAACAATAATAGCCATGATTTGCTGGCCATTTATGGGTACTAAGCGGAACCCTGAAAGCCGAATATCAACTGATTCAGGTTTAAGGGCAACAACCGTATAGCCTGTCAGACTCGCTAACTCATCTACCATCGTCTGCATCAAATCGTCAATCTCTTCGAAATTTCGATTAAATACACGTTCTAATGATTTTTGAACAACTCTTGATAGATGATGTTGATGCATTAATTCATCAACATAATAGCGGTAGCCCCGTTGTGAAGGCACGCGACCCGATGAAGTGTGCTCTTTTTGTAGCAAGCCCAATTCCTCTAGTAGTGCCATTTCATTTCGCACAGTTGCTGAGCTGACTGCTAGATCTAATTCACTTAACAGTGTTTTAGATCCAACAGCTTTGCCGGTTTTTGCGTAATCGCGAATTATTGTGGCTAATATTAGCCGCTGTCTCTCCGTTAACATACGCGTCACCTTTCTTAGCACTCTCAACTACTTCGTGCTAACAGTTATTATAGTACACGCCTTATATTAACTTGTCAACACTTTTTAGCACTCTTTATTATTAAGTGCTAATTGTAGAAAATGAACTACGCAAAATCTTGCGTATCCGTTGCCTTATTACTACTTTGTCAGTGCCTATACAAAGACGTTGATTGTCACCATCTGTCCATTTTTTATTTCAGCGCTTTAGTAATTGGATCAAAATAGTAAGCAGTCTGATCGATTATTTGCCAATCGGTCAACAGAATATTGTTTTTGGCATACTGTCGCTGTCCTTGTTCATTCGTTTGCCAACCATTCGAAACAAATAATGACTGATTTGATATATCCAGCGGCATGACAGATCTGTTTAAAACCATAAAATTTACAATAGTAGTGCTCATTAGTTTGTAAGTCATACTATTTGGATGAACACCATCTTTGATAGAAAAATAGTCATACGAAAATCCTGCCTGTCGCCAATTCAAGACCGGTATGCCAAAAGATTGGTAAACTTCTGTCAGAGCCATTCGTAGTTCTGCTAATCTATAATAACTTCTTTTATCTTTCATATATGATTCAAACGGCAATAAACCCATAATTTTTACATTTAAATTAGCTGAATGTAATCGCATAATATTCGTTTGCAGTCGTTGCTGCACATAACCAATATTATTATCACTGTAATTTAAATCATTAACACCTAACGACAACAATAGAATATCTGCAGACTGGAATTGTGGATCCAGAATAATTTTCGAAACGTTATTGGTTAGATCGAATGTACGCATCTGTTGATTACCACTAATTTGCGCACCAGAAAAAGAGTAGTCATTATTAACTCTTGCGTGGCTGACTTGGGAAATAAATTTCGGGCAATTCTCTTTTAATAACTTTGTGCCATCCCACCCGACCATCAACGAGTCACCAACTATCCAAATTTTTTTATTCTGAAAATAAAGTAATTGTGAACTGAACCCCAAAAATTGGAGAGAAGTTTAAGCAACTAGCTGGTCGGAAAGACTTCGGTATTGAACCGGAGTTTTTCCGGCCAGCTTTGTTTTAATCCGTTTATTGTTGTAGTAATAGATATAATTATTGACGGCAGACTTCAGCTCGTCATAGTTTTGATAATGGTTATTATGGACAGTTCCTACCTTCAAGAGATGAAAGAAGCTCTCCGCCATAGCATTATCTAGACAGGTCGCTTTGCGACTCATACTTTGAAACACATGGTTGTTCTGCAAACGTGAGACATATTCATAATTTTGATACTGGAATCCCTGGTCAGAGTGGATTGTTAAACGGTAATTTAATTTGGGTCTAGTATTTAATAGTTCATCTAGTGGTTTCGTAACGAAATCAACGGTTGGATGAAGATCAATATTCCAAGTGAGAATCTCACCACTATAAACATCAATATAGGCCGTAAAATATGCTCATTCATCTACTGTTCCAGAACCCCAACGCATTTCAGTAACATCTGTGAGCACTTTCTGATAAGGGCGGTCTGTTATAAATCGACGATTAACACGATTGGGTGCAATACGACCAACTGTGCCAACATATGAATTGTACTTACGAGTTATTCGGTTAAATGCAGTACAAAGAATACCGTTCATTTTCATGATTTTCAATACAACCTTATGGTTGGTATTAAACCCTTGGTTATGCAATTCCTGAGTGACACGACGGTAACCATAATCGGGATTTTCATTACGAACTGCAGTAATGGCATTAATCAAATCACGAGGATATTCTTTATATGCTCGCTTGCAAGCATCATAGTAGCTACTACTAGACATTTCAGCTACTTGAAGAATTAACTTCAATTTACATTTCAATTCTTGCCTTAACACAGTAATTACTACCGCCTTGTCTTGGTTTGTAATTTCTTTTTCTCCTGTGCTAAGGCCTCGAGTTTTTCCAGATAGGCTACCTTAATACGCAGTAATTCATTCTCTTCTTCAAGTTTCTTAATTTTATTATCTTCTTGCTTAGTCATAATTTTCTTCCGCCTTTGCTTATTAGATTTCAGGCGCCCAGATTCCAGTGCTCTTTCCCATTGCCAAATGGTAGATGGGGTACGAATATGAAATTTCTTAGCAGTTACCGGAAGCGAAGCTTTGTGCTCAAGTCGCCATTGAATTACCTTGATTTTAAAGGAATATTGATAATTTGTCTTACTTTGACTAGCGTTGTTTAATCCATAGACACCAAGTTCCTTGATATTAGTAACCCAGTTACGAATGGTGTCTGTTCCTTTAATACCAAACTTTTTCCGTATTTTATAAGGCGGAATACCTTGTAGGTACATCGTGACTGCTTCAATTTGTACTTCTTTTGAAAACATAGTAAAACCCCGTAAGTTTTGGAAATTACTCCAACTTACGGGGTTCAGTTCATTGTGGCAAATTCGACTGTTCATCCTTTTTTCGCACAGCAGTCAATACACGATATTGTTTTGGATGGCCAGTATGAAAAGACAACGCGTGTGCCATCACGTTATGTTCATGATTGATTCCTAATAAACATACGACAATCGCTAAAATTGTTTTTATTCCTAACATTGTAAATACCTCATGATATTCATTATTTCTATACTAATGGATATTATTGGCCTTTTTATCAGTAAAATTAAGCGTTAAAAAAACAGTAGTTAACGTCAAAATACGGCGTTAACTACTGTAACTAATTAATGATTAACTTTTTTATTTTTAGCAAATTCAACCTTTGGACGGAAGAACCAACCTGTAACAGTACCCTTAACAATCATCTTCAAACGCAAACGCATATTTGGCTTGTGGTTAAGAAATACTCTCAAAATTTCATACAAAACCTTTAAATGTGTTCTCATATACAATAAGAAGCCACGTTGGCGACTAAAGTACATTTGATTTCTAAATGCATAGAAATAACGAGGAACACGATTGATTGTGTCTAATGAAACATTTGAGGCAATGTTATTTGCCATCTTATGGATGACACGTGAAGTTGGCACCATATATCCAGGCAATACACGCGCTGAACGCTCAGTATACTCAATGTCGTCACCCCAAATAAAGAACTCCGTAATTGGCAAGCCAATATTTGCAACCATTTCACGGCTGAACATCACCGACACGAAAGTTGCATTTCGTAGTGGTTCTAATTCCGTTGCATGCAATGAAATTTTATGGAAACGCTTCTTAGGTGATGGCAAATTCATTAACGCACGTGAATTATCTGTCCAGCGAACATCAGAAGCTAAGAAACCAAATTGATTGTTAATCTTCTTAGCTGAATTGACCAATTCAGTCAAGGCTGTTGATGTTGGCACAGTGTCATCATCCATCAACCAGACATAATCATCCGTTGTTTCTTCCATAAAGTAACGAATACCTTTATTAAAGCCACCAGATCCACCAATATTTTCCTTTAGGCGGACATACCGAATAGCATCGCCCAAACTTGTTAGATATTCTTGCGTATCTTCTTTACTATTGTTATCAACGACGATGATATTATCTACCTTCGTCTCAGAATTTTGTAAGGCTTCGATGACCTCTTTTAACATTGGTAGCCGATTATACGTTACCACAACCGCACTCACAGTCATATCAGATAGTCTCCCAACTATTACTATTTTTATAAAAGAACCTATTTTAAAAGCTCAATTACATTTATACATTTGCGACCTAAAAATATGCTTAGATTACTTCACTTTTCTAGCAACATAGATTGGACGCTTTTTCACTTCTAAATAAATATTTGAAATATAACGACCAACGATACCAAGACTCAATAGTTGGATACCACCCAAGGCTAAGATAATAACGACCATTGATGGCCAACCAAAGACTGACGTATCAGGATATAGTAGTGCACGAATGAAAACAAGGATTGCGCCAAGCAATGCCAAAACGAAAGCAATACCACCTAGAACAGACACAAGCAACAATGGTGCCCGTGAAAAGTCAATAAATCCTTCAATAGAATATCTAAATAGTCCCCAGAAAGACCAAGAAGTCTTACCGGCAACACGGTCTTGGTTTTCATAATTCAAATATTTTTGCTTAAAACCAACCCATGAGAAGATTCCCTTTGAAAAACGATTGTACTCTTGCATGCTCAAAATAGCATCTACCATTGGTCGACCCATGACACGGAAATCACGAGCGCCTTCAACAATGTGTGTATCAGACATTGAGTTGATCAATTTATAAAACAGATTTGAGAACCACGAACGAACCACCGGTTCCCCTTCGCGACTTGTACGACGGGCACCAACTGCATCCCATTCACCAGACGAAACACCAGCTAACATTTCCGGTAACATTGATGGTGGATCTTGCAAATCAACATCCATCACAGCAACATATTCACCAGTTGCATGTTCAAGACCAGCATACAAAGCTGATTCTTTACCGAAATTACGGGAAAACGATACTGTGTGAACATGACTATCTGCTGCAATCAAGTTGTCCACAGCGTCCATTGTGTTATCCGTAGATCCGTCATCAATGAACCAATATTCTAATTCATAATCGGCAAAATTCTTATGTTCCTCTTCTATTGCATCATAAAATAATTTTACTGTGTCTTGTTCATTAAAGACCGGTACAATCAAAGATAATTTAGCCATTTCTTCCCCTTTTCGAAATCTTACTGCATTCTATTATAGCAAAATTCCGCTTATTTCCTATCTTTTATAAATTTTTTTACAAAACCAATACTTTCCGTAACGAGTTTGGCACGTAATATGAAAATGATGGCGAAATAAATAATTGCACCGACCAGAATACATACTACCGTACCAGTCGGATTTGCCTGTAGCCTTATTGTCATAGGTACAATAACGGCAAACATAATTGCCCCAGCAACCAGATACTTCCATGTTCCGGAGAATAACGTGCTAATCGATAAGTCATGACGAACGACTATCAGCTGATATAAGGTCACGACACCTTCTGACAAAACAGTTGCAACCGCAGCACCATACAAACTCCAAAGTGGAATAGTCACAAAATTAAGCAAGATATTTACTAATGCACCGATCGTCACTGACATTGTAAAATCCTTTGTCCGACTAATGGGCATTAAATATTGGGTTCCTAAAACGTTACTCCATGCAATCAGGACAATAATCGGTGACAAAATCGAAATTGTCCAACCAGCTGGTAGGAAAGATGGTCCCATATACCAAATGGTCATTTTAGGACCTAAAGCCATCATACCAAACATTAACGGTACAGATAACGCGGTGACAAAGTCCATCGACTTATAAATGGCTTTATTCACTGCTGCAAGATTACCCTTTGAAAAATAATTGGCAACACGTGGCAACATAACCGTTCCTAATGCTGTCACTAGTGCCAATGAAACTTTAATAATCTTATCCGCGTTTTCATAGAATGCCGATAATCCAATTGAGTCTGGCTGGAATAATGGCAACATGGTTTTGTTTAATTGTAAATAAATCTGCGTGGCAATTGTCGGCATAAACAAACCCAAAGTTGGCAACATATGCTGCTTAAATTCTAATGTTTTAAACTTAGGGAATTTAACTTGGCCCGGAATATAAAACCACATGGTAATGTTACCAGCCACCTGAGTCAGCGCCAATAGCAAAATGTAGTTATTTACATCGTCAGGTGATTTAACAACCAAAAAGATTAGAATAACCATCGCAATTTTTACCAAAGAATTACGAATAACCGTTTTTCTAAAATCTTCTAACCCCATGAAGTACCATGAGATATCTAATAAACCAGAAACAATGACCCATGTTTGTAAATAAAGTTGATGGGTATTCTGACTAAATTCACCCGAAACATGGCGCATTGAAAACACAAACACAATATAAACAATAATCGCAACCACACTAACACAGGTGTGCAACAATTGAATTTCCCAAAAACGTTTGTTACGCAAGTCAATGTCATCGCGCACATAAGCAATTTCACGTTGACCATAGAGTGTAATTCCTAAAGTCGCAAACAACAGAAAATAGCTGACGATTGAGTTAGTCCAGGCTTGGACCCCCATCCCTTCGGCACCCAATACGTGCGACAGATAGGTCATCGTGATTAAGGGCGCTAAAACAACTAGCAGCTGATAAAACACATTATATAAATAATTTTTAACGACTTGCATGGTTCCATCCTCTGTTTGTAATCATTTCTTTTGATTACGGAATAATTTTGTTTAAGACTGGGACTTTTTTAAATATAAGTATAATAATGAGACAAATAATCCAGACAATCAACGGTAATCCCAGTAAGTGAAATAATGAATCCGGATTGATATGTAGAAAATGAGTCACTATTTGAATGATAAATTCGTGAACAACATATACGCCAAGAGAAGCTCCAGAAAGACGTTTCAACCATAAGCCTATTCTAAGATTTGGTTGCCACGTCATTGGAAAATGGTGTTGGAAAAATAACCAGATACCTAACGGCAAGATAAACCCACCGATTGAAAAGATGTTATACACCTCACGAGCAGTTTCACCATGCCTGATTGAAAGGAAAACTGTCAATAAGAACATAAATAACACACTCAAGCAAGATAGACCGTATATTATCCGCCGTTGTTTATCCGATGTCTTAAAATTATGCAGATACCAACCAACGAAAAAGATACCAATTCCCATACTCAACGCTAAAGGAATATTTGATACAAGTTGACTAAATGGTCGATGTATCAAGCTATACCCATAGTTGATGATGCCAGTTCCGATTATATACAGCCAGATAATATATTCAACGACTTTTTTATTAGCTTTCGTTGCTAAAAGTGATAGAAACGGCATAGCGATATACACTGGAATAATATAGTAAAAGAACCAAAAAATAGGCTGAATCTGGTCCTGTTCGATGCCATTAATCAGTCCCTTAAATGACCAATCGGGATTCCCCATTATAAAATGATTCCAAGCATACCAAATAGTCGACCAGATAATGAACGGTAATAATACTCGCCACCCTCTTTTCTTCAAAAATGTCCTGGTATCATAACGTTCACGATAATTTAGTAGGTTAGCACCCGATATCATAAAGAATATTGGCACTGCCCAAATAAATAGTACCTGAATGAATACACTAAGATACCATTTTGAATCACTTGGTGAAAAATTAAAAGCGTAACCCGATGTATGCAACCATACCACTGCAAATGTTGCAACAATATTTAAAATGTCCAAATAATAATAATGCTGTTTCCTTACGTTAACTGGATTTTCCATGTCACTCCCGTCATTGTATATCAAACTCTTATAAACAAAACAAGGCACAATACACTGAGAGTGATTGCGCCTTGATTATCTATTAATCTATCAAAAATTAATGTTCTTCATCATGTGCGAAGTTAAAATCTGATGGAATATCAAACTCTTTACGTACTGTATTGAAGGCAGCATTGAACACTTGATCCATATCGTAATAACGATATTGGCCTAAGCGACCACCAAAAATAAATTGTTCCTTATGCTGACGTGCTTCCTTTGCATATTCCTTATACAGATTTGTATTCTTTTCATCGTTAACAGGGTAATAAGCTTCCTTAGAACGATCCCATTCTTGTGGGTACTCCTTGGTAATGATCGTTACGCCATCATCTGACAAACCATCAAAGTGCTTCCACTCCATTACACGTGTATATGGTGTTTCTGCATCTGTATAATTGATCACCGAATTACCTTGGTAGTTATCTGTTTGCTTTAGTTCAGATTCAAAGCGAACTGAACGGTATTCCAACTCACCAAACTTGTAACCAAAGAATTGATCAATCATACCGGTATAAACGATACGAGGGAACTCGGCAATATATTCGTCTTTGTGATCAAAGAAATCTTCATTGACACGAACATCGATCAAATCGTTGTCCAACATCTTTTCAAAGATTTGTGTATAACCACCTACCGGAATTCCTTGGTAACGATGGTTGAAGTAGTTATTGTCATAGATAAAACGAACAGGCAAACGCTTAATGATGAATGCAGGCAGTTCTGTTGCTTTACGTCCCCATTGCTTTTCTGTATAACCTTTCACTAGTTTTTGGTAAATATCTGTACCAATTAATGAAATGGCTTGTTCTTCTAAATTACGTGGCTCGCGGTCACCTAATTCAGCTAAAGCAGCTTGTTTTTGTTCTTCAATCTTAGCCTTAGCTTCAGCGGGTGTCTTCGTTCCCCACATTTCATAGAAGGTGTTCATGTTAAATGGCAAGTTATAAAGTTCACCTTTATAGTTAGCCACCACTTGGTTTTGGTAACCATTGAATTCAGCAAACTGATTGATGTACTCCCAAACCTCTTTATTATCCGTGTGGAAAATATGAGCACCGAAATCGTGGACAGTAATCCCATGATCAGTATGTGTATAAGTGTTTCCGGCGATGTGTGAGCGCTTTTCGATGATAAGTGAACGCTTACCACGTTTCGCAGCCTCGTAAGCAAAGATTGCTCCAAACGGACCGGCTCCAACAACTAAGTAATCATAATTTTTATCATTTAAAGTCATTTATTCATTTCCTCTACATATCTATAAAAAAATATCCTGAACTTACTTTACCATAAATCCAGGATATTGTGTTTTAAAAGTGAACCTTCTTATTTGTATCTTTAAAAAACTTACGCTTTAAAAATTGGGTCCCTTTGTCGAGCCAATTCGTCTTTTCCGTTGTTACCAACGGGAACTCACGGAACGTTTTTTTATTTGTATATAACCAAGTATCCATCAAACGTTCTGACAAGAAGCCGAACACTCGCCGGTCCTGACCCTCATATGATTCATAAGGAATCCGTCGGGCAACTTGATCTAACACGCCAAACATAAAATCCGTATATGACTGAAAATCAGCCTGTTTCATAATAGCCATGTTAAATAGATGCGCCTTCTTACTCTGTCCCATTTGTTGAAAAGCAGGTAGATATTCAGGGAATTGCTCCTTAATGACATCCTGCATGGCAAAATAAGGCTCATTTTTATGAGCATTTAAATAATGCTTTTCTTGTGATTCAATGTAGTAATCACGTTGTTTTGGTAACAAGACATCGGCTTGTTCTAATGCAGCGTATATTTGTTCTTGATCCAGAATATCAGCTAAATCATGACCAGATTTTGTACCAAAATACCGCCGATAATGTGCTAGGCCAATAACATCTTCGTACTGCAAGTTATACTTTGCCCAATATAATGCGGTTAATTCATTAAAAAATGGATTTAACTCTGAAATATTCTCACCTTGATCATCACGCAAATACCCTGTTGGCACTTCATCACGTAAAGCCGACCCAACCATAATCGGTTGATATCCTGCAACTTCAGGAATTTGATATGGTTTATGGGTTGCAATTAAAATCTTCATTCTTCTGACTCCTTTGCAAACACATCATTCTCAGCGATATGAACCACCCGCCAGTAAAAGAACAACATTAAGAAAATCGGCCATGACATCACATTTGATGGTGTGACTGCACTAACTACCACAACCACAACAACAGTCATATAAAATGCCTTAATTGAAATACGGTAGAACATGCTACGCTCGTCAAATTGACCGGTTATTTTTTTCAAAATAACTAAGGAACGCTTAATTAGACTAAACAATAGCCAAGCAAAAGTTAAGCAGAAGACAAGACCATATCTTGCTAGCCAACCGAAAAGATCATTCAAAATTGGATAAGCTTGCTTGCGATAAACTTGCATATACTCAAAATTGTTTTTTGACCACTCTGGCAAGTTATCTACAATATATTGTCCTTCATAGCCATAACCAACACCAAATAATGGATGCTGTAGCCATGTTTTAATCAAAGCAATTGTTCCACCAAGACGGTTATCCGTACCACCTTTTTGGAAAATCCAAGTATTCAACAAACTATGGATACTTGGTACAGCAACATATGCAACCACTACGCCTAATAGCGCAATTATTCCTAGGAAAAATAAACTGATCTTTTGTTTTTTGGGTGCCGCTAACCAGTATACTAACGCTAGAATACCAATTAATAAGAAACCCGTGGTTGTCTTTGCTAACAACAATACACCTAAACTGGCAGCACCTAATATCAGTGCCGTCCAGTAAATCCAACGATTCTTAAATGCTTTCAATGGTTCTTGTATCAACATCAACAAAAATGGACTGAATGCAATTCCCACCAACAATGCTAAATAGGCCGCCTCTGGCTCAAAACCATTGACACGCATTGAGGTTGCAACATAACTACCACTGTCATAGAAATCACGATTTGCCCAATGACGTTCAAACAGATGCGCAATTGGGTTGACCCAATGAGATAATGATGTCAAACCAAATAGATAGAGAATCTGTGGCAAAACAATTAAGCCAAGATAAACGGCCATTGTAATGAAGACAGATTTCATAAACTTTACGGCATCTGCATAGCTACGAATAAGCATTTTTTGAATCGTATAAGCAATCCAAATCGACAAGATGACTTGAATAAACATCATTAATCCATGTAATAAGCCATATATGCGTGTCGTCGACCCTACTGCAAATGATTGATAGGTCATTAAAATTAGTTGAGCAACAATAAACACACCCCAAATACGTAAAGTGGTCGTTTTCGGTAAAACATCCTCTAAACGTGCAGGCTGTAAGTATAGTTTAACTAATATAAACAGACCAAATACAACAACAGCAATTTGAGAAAATAAATCAAAGAAAAAGAATGTATATGTTTTTGGCAAAATCGCAAAAGGCATTAACCAACTAACCATATTTCACCCCTTTTTAAGCTTTTGTTGCTTTAAAATTTTTGAAAATACCCGTGAAGAAAGCTAATACAATCCCTACTGCCAGACCAGCAGCCAAACCAAAGACAGCTGACTTTTTAGGTGATCCTGACACAATCGAATCAACATGAGCTTTCTTAGGCGCTGACATCAATTCTGGTTGTGGCATAGTTGAAATTAGCTTAGGCGCGTTAGCAGCATAAGAATCCGTATAGGCATTCACCATTTTAACTGCTTGATTGCCCTTTTTAACACCGCGTACTTCTGCCTTGATTAACAGTGTGCTATCAGGTGTTGATAATGTCACTGCTTGACGTAACTCGCCAGCAGTAATTTTAACATGTTGCTTTTTTAACTGTTTCACAGCGGGATCAATAATTTGCTGATCCTTACCGATAGAACGATACGTTTTTAGCATCCAAGAATTTCCCATGACACGTGAATTTGGATCCTTAGCATTGGTATCATCCTTACCAACGTACATATCCCGTGAAGCACTAACACTCGTCACAGCTGGCTGTTTGTTCATAGCATACATCACACCACCACAAATAATACCTAATACAATAATCCACCAGGCGTTGCGTAATAAATGCTTGATCAAATCAGTTATAGTAAATTGATTGTCCATTTCACTATTTCCTCTTAGTATAAAATTTCTGACTTAAAGTATAATCAGTTAAATGCGAAAACTCGCTACGTTTCAGTATACAGGAGATGTAGCGAGTTTTATAGTTTTATCATAAATTCTTAAAATTTACATCGCACCTTTTCCCCTAAAGACCGCAATGACTGTCATAAATAAAATTTTGAAATCGAACCACAAATCAGCTTGATCAACATAGCCAATTTCTAGTTGCGCGCGTTCTGGATATTGAATTTCACTTCGACCACTTGCTTGCCAAAGTCCCATTGCACCTGGTTTGACTGATAAAAATTTGTCAACATCTTGACCATATTCTACCAATTCTTTAGCAACCACAGGACGTGGTCCCACAATACTCATTTCACCCTTCAAAATGTTTATAAACTGGGGTAATTCATCAATGGAAGTTTTACGTAGAAAGGCACCAAATTTGGTAATTCTAGGATCTTCTTCTGTTGGTAATTTATACCCATTTTCAACAAATTTCGCATAAAGTTCTTTGTTGGCATACAGCTTTTCCTCAGCTCCCACTACCATTGAGCGAAATTTATAAATACCAAACTCATGATGATTCTGTCCAATTCGCTTTTGTTGATAGAAAATAGGTCCACGATTTTCACCAAAAAAATAGAATACTGATACTACCAGAAAAATTGGCGATAAAATAATTAATGCAAATAGTGAAACAGAAATATCTAAAAATCGTTTGGTAAATAAGTATCCGGTTTCTGACACAGCGAAACCTCCTTCTTGTTTGCTAATGTTTTATAGATATTTTGCGTCATATTCAGGGTCTTGTGACGTCAAAATCTTTGGTCCATCATTGGTTATCGCAACAACATGTTCATATTGTGCTGACCAAGAACCATCCTCAGTCGTAACAGTCCAACCGTCTTCCTTAGAGGTCTCTACTTTCCAACCACCAAGATTGACCATTGGTTCAATCGTTATGGTCATACCAGGCTTTAAACGCAAACCATGGCCGGCCGTTCCATAATGAGGTACAGCTGGTTCTTCATGCATAGTTGGTTGAATACCATGTCCGATATACTCACGGACATTACCATAACCATTTTCATCGGTAACATATTTATCAATAGCTGCACCGATATCACCGATACGGTTACCCACTTGTGCTTGATCAATACCTAGGTAAAGTGCTTTTTTAGTAACAGCCATTAGACGCTTCACTTCATCTGATACATTACCAACAGCGTATGACCATGCAGAGTCAGAGTAGTAACCGTCTAAATCGACAACCGTATCAACTTTAACGATATCACCGTCTTTTAAAATTAATTTTTTACGTGGAAAAGCGTGTGCCACTTCATCATTCACCGAAACAGTTGTAGCATACTCAAAGCCTTCAAAGCCGATTTGAGCTGCACGACCACCATGGCTTTCAATATAGTGACGACTAAATTTTTCAATTTCCCAAGTTGAAAGTCCTGGTTTGATTAATTCACGAAGTCCTTTATGCATACCAGCAATAATTTCACCGGATTTTTTCATGCCATCTATTTCACGTTGTGACTTAATTGTAATCATTTATATTCTAACCTGCTTTTCTAAATTCAGTTTAACTAGTAACATTATACGCTTACTTTAACAATTCTTGCGAACTTTTCTTATTATCCATAAAAAAATGGCCATTTTCAAAACTTCTGAAAATAGCCATTATCAGTTACTTTATCGCAGATAAAAGGTCCCATCATTACCAAAATAATAGTCACGATTATTTATCTTCTGGTGTCCTTGCACTGCTCGACCATCAGCACCAACATAGTACCGATGTCCCCAAGCTGTTTGCCATTGATTATGTTGGCGGAAACCATGCGTAAACCAGTAATATGTTCCCATGTAAAAACGGAAACCAGTATATGGTAATCCTTTCTCGAACCATTGCCAGCCACGATTAAACTGAACATAACCTTGCCACGGTGTCAATTGGCCTTGCGCGTTAGCATAATACGTTTGCTTACCTAGCTTAATCTGCTGGCTCGTGCGTAAAAAGTGCGTCCCGTTATTACCAAAGTAATACTTATACTCGCCAATTTGACGAATACCTTGCACTGCTCGGCCGTCAGCACCAACGTAATAGCGCTTGCCCCAAGCCGTTTGCCATTTATTACCTTGCCTTACACCCTTATTAAACCAGTAATAAGTGCCCTTATAGTAACGGAAACCAGTATAACGTTTACCACCTTCAAACCAATACCAACCTGTACCATCATTTAGATAGCCCTTTGCTGGTTTACCTGTTGAGTAGAAAATATTATTTACTGTTTGCTTACTAGTCGTTGTTGTACTGGTACCTTGTTGTAAAAATGGTGAGCCATAATCAACACTCACATCAAACAATCCGACAACGCCAGGAAAACTTGTTTTTGAGTTCCATTGCCACGCGCCGTACTGTGTATGCCAAAGATTATTCGCAGTTGGTTGGTATGGATATGACGCCATCCAAATATTTCGCAAGCCAAATTGGTAAGGCTTTAATTGCGTTTCTGCAATATAACTTGGCGACGTATACAACATATAGCGTTGATACCCATTAGCTGCTAAACGGTCACGAAATGATCGCGCATTTTGTGTGACATCCCCTTGCCGAGTGGCAACATCCTCTAAGTCATCAACTAACACTGTATGATTCGGTAGTTGATAATTTTTGACCTGTGTCGTAAAGTAATCAGCCTCACTGACTGCACTAGCCGGTGTTTGATACTTAGAATAATGATAAACCGCAATGCGCAATCCAGCTGCTTGGGCACTCGCAATTTGGTCTCGAGCACTTGGATTCACATAGTAAGTGCCTTCCGTTAATTTAACAACGGCTCCTTTAACACCATGCTGTTTCATCTTGTCAAAATCTGCTGTTGTTAAACGACCATTCCATGATGACACATCCACAAAGTCCATCCGTGGCGTCCCTTCTTGTCCAGCCGTAATGCCTGGCACACCATTCGCATAGACATGATGTACTAAAACCGCAATACCGAGGATACTAATTATTAAAATTAGTATCAGTTGTTTAAAATAGTGCATCAAAAAATTACCTCATATTTTGTATAATTACACCTTTTGTAAGTGCCTAATCATATTACAATATTTGGTAATCTAAATAAGACCAGTTATTTTACATGTATTAAAAAAATAGTCAGCTTACTGATTCAACTGATTTTTAACATATGCTGGGAAATCAGTCTGTTGTTCCTTGGCTGCTTGCCAATACTGAGTAATCGTCGCATCATCGAGGCTTGAAGAATCTATTCCTGCCTCATAAAGTTTAATACGAGCTTCACGAACATTTACGACTTGAGAATCATCCGTTGATTGCTCATCATCAGTACCGTTGGTTGTCTCTGAACTAGTCTCTAACGTCAGGCTTTCATCCCCGGACAACGATGTACTACTAACGCTTGATCCTTGTGATTGACTAGAAGATTTTACACTTGACGTATTTGAGGAAGGCCCATTATCCTGCGAACCCTCATCCGCTGATTGGTTAAACATAAAATACATTGCAAAAATGGCAATCACAATAACAACGATAGTTATGCTCCAAAAAATATGTTTACGTTTCATATTAATCACCTCTAATTAATTGCAAATGCAGGAGTTCCTGCATCCCAATCCTGTGAGTCCTTTGATAATTTACTCAAAATGCCATCAACACTATTCCAACCACTATAAAATTGGTGATTATATGGATCAAAAATCTCCGTGTTTCCTTGATTATAGCCATAACCTACAACAGCATGCCCAATTCCAACGTTCACGAAGAAAATAACTGGTTTACCTTGTTTCAAGGCTGATTTCACTGCATTAGCTGTACTTAAACTTTGTGCTTGATGTCCATACGCATTAACCATTGTTTTTAGATCGAGTCCCGAAGCACCATACGACTCGTGAAACTGACTCACTTGATTTCCAACTTGACGTGGCGTCACATTAACACCATATGAACCCTTTAGGACCATGGCTACACTAGTTGGCACACACCCAGTTGCGCCGAAAGTACCACCACTTAACCAAGTATTTGACCATCGTTTATCCCACTGTGAATAATAATATGGTTTTGCCACTTTTTTAGGCATATCTCGTTCATAAAAGGTCCCGTTGGTACCAAAATTATGTTTCACACCATTAATAGTCACAATACCTTGGACAGCCCGGCCATCAGCACCAACGTAGTACTTATTACCCCAGGCAGTCTCCCACTGATTATTCTGACGAACACCCTTCTCAAACCAGTAGTATGAACCTTTATAATGACGGAATCCGGTGAATAGTTGTTCATTTTCGATCCAACGCCAACCTAAGCCAGAAACATTGACGTATCCAGAAGGTAATGCTCGTTGATAAAATGTCTTATTAGTTCCAAAATTATAAATCTGATTATTAATGACCCGCAAACCTTGCACAGCTCGACCATCAGCACCAACATAGTATTTGTTGCCCCAGGCAGTTTCCCATTGGTTATTCTGGCGAACACCGTTTTGGAACCAGTAATAGGCACCCATATAATAACGGAATCCTGAGTAAAGTTGTCCCTTTTCTAACCAACGCCAACCAACACCTGGTACGTTAATATATCCTGAGACGTCATCATTTCGTAAATAAAATGTCCCATTAGTTCCAAAGTTATATCGCTTACCATTGATCCATTGCTTGCCTTGCACAGCCCGGCCATTAGCACCAACGTAATATTTGTGACCCCAAGCTGTTTCCCATTGGTTATTCTGACGAACACCATTTTGGAACCAGTAATAGGCACCTTGATATTTTCTAAAGCCTGTATATGGCTGGCCATCTTCTAACCAGTTCCAACCACCGTTAGCTTGCGAAACTTCTGGTGCATAGACATAACCTGATCTGTGGTCAACTTTCGTCGATGGTGTGATTGCACGACTACTTAAACCGCCTTGTTCGTCTGTCGACTCAGTTTTACTTGAAGACGGTCCCGCTTCGTCTACCTGACTAGAACTAACAGTCGTCGTACTTTGACTTACTGGTGCCGTCGTTTCAGGAATACTTTGACTTGCTTGTTCCGGTGATTCGGAACTCACTTCACTAGTCGTTACCTGCTCACTAGTTGTTGCCTGCGATGATGAGGTATCATCAGCAGAAATTGTGGCATAACCCAGTTGTCCACCTGCTAATATACTTAGTCCGAATAGCATCGTTCGGTACAAATTATTATGATTTTCCATGCCCGTTACTCCCTTAATTTTTTGTAAATTATATCTATACTTTACCACTTCTAGTCTGACAAAACTTGCGCTAGCAAAGAAAAAAGCAAGAAAGACAAAAAATCTTTCTTGCTTATACTAAAAATACTATGATTATGCTTTACGACGTTTATCCCAGATAATATAAATGATCAAGCCAGCACCAGTTGCTAAACTAATTACCCAAGCAACATAAGTCGTTACTGGCGTCTTTGCATGAACGGTCAACTCACTAACTTGATGATTCGTTGTCTTAATAACCAGTTGCTTATTCTTGTTTATCTTGTATTGATACTGGTGATTATTTTGGTCAGTAATTTCATAGTTTAGACTCTGATAGCCAACCATCGGAATGGTCGTTTTTGTATTCTTAGCTAACTTTGCCTGATACGTCAGGCCATTAGGTTCAGAGGTTGCTTTGGTCTGTAGTAACTCATGGTTCTGAACGATTGCCTTTTTCTGTAATGATTTATTAAAATCGACATTCTCAGGCAGGTAGTCAAATGCACCATAAGTATTCCAATAACCCATCAAGTTTTCGAAGTCGTCATTGTTTACTTTAAAGTTCGCCATGGGTGCATAACTGACTGGATGCTTCGCTGTTGATTTATAATCAGTTTGCACAGCCAAGGCATTGACCCGATCGACAAAGCCATATTTGATGTTAAATACGGCAAAAGCGAATGAAAATAATGCTAATCCGATATATATCGTTTGTTGGAGCCATCTCTTACCAATGACGTTGCGAATTGCCAAAATTGCGCTGACACTAAGCAAGAAGATAGCAATAATGAAGACACGGTGTGGGAATTGTATGACCCCTAGCTTCGTATCATATAAATAATTCCAAACATAACTTGAGCCACTAAAAATGACAGCGACTGACACCAATGTCGCAATTTTTGTAAAACGATCCTGTTTACGCCAAGTTAATACCACGCCGAAGATGGCTAGGAAAGCAATAATCCCAACTGTGTTGGTTTTAAAACGGGCATCAGCAGCAATGGTAAAGGTTGCTTTCACGAACTCATGCCAATCTGGTGCTGCCCAGATAGTTAACTCTGTTGCTGCTGGAGTTGCTAATGTATTCCCTAACATGGCAATAATGAATGGTATTAAGAATACCAGTGACATTAGAATCGTAATCACAGCTGCAACTGATAAATTAGCTAACACATTCCAACGATTTTTTCGGAAAATCAATAAAAATAACGTAAAAATTGCTGTATAGCCAGCAACGATTGCAAATGATAGCACGTGAGATAAGATAACCAAAGTAAAACCAATGACTAACAATGAAATAGTTTTTTTGTCTAACTTAACCACATTATCAGTCGTTGTCTTGGCCAATCTAATTAATCCCAGTAGCACTAGTGGCATAAACGACATTGCCCAAACTTCACCAAATAACCATTGTTGAATAACTTGAGATAACGTTGGCGTTGCCATGGTATAAATGAACGCTGCCATGGTACTTTCTGTTAATGACAGTCCTAATTCTTTACTGACCCACTTAGCAATACTGAATTGGGTCATTAGTTGCACCCACATCAACACATACATTGCTGTGACTGGTGGGAAAATGAATTGCAATACCGCCCCGATATAAACCGGGAATGACGGATACATAGTTGGTACGATACTACCCATTTGATTAGCAGAAAATGTTGAGATAACTGGTATCAAATTACCATTTTTGATATGTTGATAAAATTCAAATATTCGACTGGCATGGAATTGTAAATCCGCTCCTGCATATAAAAAGCCAAACCGGCCGACATAGGCTAAGATAATTGCGAAAACTAAGCCTGGAATAAGGTAATAACATCCCTTCTTTATTGCACTAGCATGCATTTTTTTACTCCTTAATCATTATCTGTTTTTTAAAATTAAAGGGCGCTATTAACTTTAACAGTTTGATAGCGTCCTTGTCATTGTATCACGATAAATGCATCAAAATACTCTTTAATGCAGTTGCTGCTTCTTCACCACTATGTGAATTATACTGTTGGCTGATATCTGCTAATACTTGATAATCATACTCATCTGCTTGTAATAGCGTCATCAATTCTGCCTCAGAATATGCAACAGGTAATCCTAGATCTTCTTGGGCATCTAAATAAACACCTCGCCGGACATGATATTCATTAAAGTCCGGTTGAAAGAGAAAAATTTTCTTGCCATAGACAGCAAAATCAAAGAACACACTTGAAAAATCAGTAATCAACACATCAGTAATCATAAATAACTTGTACAGTGAATAATTATCTGCCGTAATGATTTTACCTTTTTTAACAGCCTCTGAAAAATAATGACCCCGGTAAATCACCGTATAGGTCTCAGACAATTTTTCTAAAGTTGCCTGCGTTAATGTTGTCTGCTCACGGGCTTGATAGCCTCTAAATGTTGGTACATAAAGTAAAACTGGTTTCTCTGATTTAATACCCAGCTGATATTTTACCCGTTCTGGTGTTATGTTTTCTCGATAACGGGTCACGATGTTTTTACGTAACTGGCCATGCTCCACAAATCTTTTTGTTTTTGGGAAGACCTCTTTGAATTTTTCTAGGTCATAGTCACCATATGTAAACATAAAATCAAATTGTACATGATCATACCAATATTGCACTAATCTAGATAATCCAATTTCGGCATGACCTAAACTCTTCAGTGGTACACCATGCCAAAATTGAATATAAATGTTTCGTTTATGACTAAATGGAATTAAACGATCAATACTAGAATTTGCTACCCAATATTTAGACCTTAATAAATGGTAGAAAAAGGTCGGTGAATTAGATGAAACTTTACGTCCTAATTCTGGTTGCACATAGATTTTTGGTTTATTCATTGCCCAGACAAGTTCATAGTCCTTAAATGCCGGATCATTGCGCAGCATGTTATAGGCTTCTTTTGGTGTATCTGAATATTGACGACCACTATAAGAGATAAACAAAATTTGTTTTTCGTTCGGTCTAATAAATAATTGTAGAATTTTAACGAAAGCCCCGACAGTAATCAGGTACGCACCTCCAAAAAAGGATGAATTTTTGATACGATTTTTAATTTTTTGTGCTCGACCCATATTACACCATTGCCCTCTGCCCTAAGTTTAATATTTCAAGTATAACAAAAATATGTTATTGGCGAAGCGTAATCATGCAATTTCTGATGAAATTAACGGATTTCATGCATTATTTCTGCACCACGATTAACAATTAAATAAGAACGACCATTCTGATCCCAGAATTGTGATTCAAACTCTCTAGTTGCTTGCTTTGGCGATACATAGACACCACTCTTAATATCTGACTTATTTAATTCACCGCGCGCCCACTTCGAAGCAGGAAGTGCATAATAAGCGCCATCGGTCAGATAAAATAACTGATCTGCTTGATTATTAACAGATAAAAATTGACCAAAGTAACCTGGCTTATTTCTGACAACCGTCCGTGACATATACATTTGTAGTTTACCGTGACGTATGTTTCCACGGTACAACATTAAATCTCCAGCCTTAATATTCTTAGCAGCTAACTGCTTCTTCGTCTTATTAGAAATCATGCTAACAATCGCCACATTACCATCATCATCCATACTGAATGTTTGTTCACCATGAAATGATTGATGATTCTTAGGGTCGCGGAAAGTAAATTTGTGCTGATCACTCGGATATAGCGTATCTAATTTAATTCTGACAAGACGTTGTTGGCGTGACTTTTTAGCTAACGTTATCAACCACAGGTGATTATCTTTAGCATTATAGGCAACCGCCTGACCATGACCCATATGAAATTCTGGTCCAACCTTAATTGCCTGAATCAAACGATCATCATTTGTTGTCGCAAAACGGTTTTGATTGATTCGTTTCTCTAGGCTTCTAAGCCGGTCTGCCTGACCACTTTGCCAGACACCAAGTGCTTGCAGTTGTTGGATATCATACCGGACTATGCGGCCATAGTTTTTTCGCTTCTCTGACTCATACATCACATACAAATAACGTCCGTGCATGACACTACCCTGTGGTAATTGCCAGTTAACTAACTTTGTTGACACGGTCGGTAACAATAAGGCTGTCTGATAACCTTTAATAGGTGATACTGAGCGGTCATTTGCTTGTAAAGTAGAAAACTTACTTTTAGCCGTAGTATACTTTGGCTTTTTTAAATAGGACATGCCAGTATCTGGTGCCTGTACAACCCGGTACTTTTTGGGCGCAATTCGGCTATTTTTGAAAATATTCGACCAGTTACTAGTCTTAACTTTTCCCTTCGGCTTACTTAAAACTTGCCACTGAGCTTGTTTCATCCACTTTGTATTTGCCACAGCATGACCTGACTTATCTTGTAAACTTACTGTTATATGATCATTTTTGCGTAAAGAACGTGATAGTTTTGCCGTAAAAGCTTGATTTAAAATGACGGACTTCTTTAATAAAGTGTCTTTTTGGTTTTTCACAATGAGTGTGTAGGCAACCGCCCCTTTCTCATTGTCATCATAAATCGTCCCTTTGATTTGATCACTACCAGTTTGTAATTGAATATTCTGTTTCAAATCCATGCTGACAACTGTATTATTAGTCTGCCCATAAATGGCGTGATTAGGTACGCAAAATGCCATCACAAAGAACGTGCTAAAAGCCAATAATGTTTTTAAATATTTCATATTTACCCAATCACCTCACAAACTTTTGCCACAAAAACATTTTTCTATTTTATCATAATAAACTATCCGTAGTCTTGCGCACATTAAAAAAGTAGTTAAGACAACGCATGTCTCAACTACTTTTTGTACTAAAATTTATTGCATATAACCCTGTAAAAGCTTTTCCGTTTTATCCCATAATTGCTGTTGCAAGGTCAAATCATTGACCTGTGGGTTAACCTTCTTTGCTTTTTTACGTTTATTGTAATAAGCCCCTGACTCCCAGGTCTCACCAGGTGTGCCTTCAATAAAGAAACGCAACGTGTCGCCTCCTTCTTGTGCACTTTGCATGACAACCTTATTCAACATTGTATGATAAATGCGATACATCCAACTCTTTTTATCATTAGCAAAGTTTGTGCGAATCATACCAGGATGGAACGAAACGGCTGATAAACCATTTTTATGGAAACGTCGATCCAATTCATTGGCAAACAAAATATTTGCTAGTTTGGCATCGCCATAGGCCTTGCTCCCTTTATATTTTTTATGACTATTATTCAAATCATTCAAATTGATGTGACCAAACAGCTGATGCGCAATACTTGAAGTATTGAGGACAACTGCTTGATCTGAATTAAAGTTTGGCATTAATAATTGGGTCAATAAAAATGGCGCAAGATAATCCACTTGGATAGTTCGCTCAAAACCATCATTTGTTAATGCATGTGTCCCAAACAAACCACCAGCATTATTAACTAAAATATCAATTTTCTGATCACCTAAAGTTCGTTGCAATAATTCTGCTAAATGTCGAACCTGATCAAGTTGTGAAAAATCAGCAGTGAAATATGGCGCATCCACTTCGTTAGCAACTTTAGCGGTCTTCACCTTATTACGACCAACTAAGTAGAGATTGTACTCTGCTTTATTCAGTCCACGAGCTGCTGCTGCACCAATTCCGTCGGATGCACCTGTAATAATCACATTTTTCTTTATCATATAACTCACCAATCCTTTCGAATTAACGTGCGTTTAATTGATTTTTTTGTTACCACAAATCGTTGGTAATCGGCATGATCTAGCTTCATCAACGTTACGGTTGTTCGATCAGCATCACAAACCAAGTAATTAACCCTCGACATTAGCACTCTATCCGCACTTATTTTGATATCTTTACCCACTGTAAAAATATCATTCACTCTTAGTTGTCGGTATTTTTGTTGACTAATAATCCGTCTACTCAAAAATCCGATTGACCATAGTGTACCACCAACCAGTGCTGATTGTTCAAATTGTTCGGTTAATTTTATTTTTATTTTTTTGTCGTCTTTCTGCATAGAACCCCCACTTACTTTTAGTATAGCATAAAATATGTTTTGCTTGGAGAAATCCATACAGATGACTGTTATTCTATAGTAAAAAAACAACTTTCTACTATATAAGTGGAAAGTTGTTTTTTATCAAGAGATTAGTATTCTGCCTAGTTTAGTTTTTAATTTGTAAATATACCTTGTGATAATCCTTCGCGCGGTTTGTTACACTTTCGAAATCGCCTATTGATGCGGCTCCTGTCAAATCATTGCCTGCTCCAACTGCTACAACGCCTAAATCAAACCATTCGTGCATATTGTCTAAGTTAACGCCACCTGTTGGCATGACATTAACAAATGGGAGCGGTGCTTTTATTGCCTTAACAAAATTCTTACCAACAGAACTACCGGGAAAGACTTTCACGATATCAGCACCATAACGCAATGCCGTTTTAATTTCGTTAATCGTCATACAACCTGGTAAATACGGTATCTGATATTCATTACATATAAAAGCAGTCTCACGATCAAATGCCGGGCTAACGATAAACTTCGCACCAGCCATAATAGCTACTCTAGCAGTAATAGCATCAAGCACTGTTCCCGCACCAACAATAACTTCTGGGTCATCGCTAAATTCAGCATTAATTTGTTTAATTAATTCATCCGCTGATGGTGCAGTAAAAGTCAGCTCAATGGCTTTAACACCACCTTTAATACAAGCTAATGCCGTTTTATAAGCCATTTCTTTTGTTTCACCACGCACGACTGATATAACACCAGCATTCCCCAAACGTGATAATGTATCAACTTTTTGCATACTATCCCCCCTTTGGCTAGTCTTTACTATTCCATATTACTGTGAGTTGCTTTAGCTGAATCATTAGAAATATTATCTCGGCGACTAACCATTAAGCACAAAACATCTAACGTAATGTGAACGCTTTGATCAAATAATGTACTTAATAGCTGAATAGATTTCAGACCATCACCTGTTTTGGTTGCACCAGGAACAACAATTGTTGCATCCCCAATCTGTCCCAAAGGTGATTGCTGGTCACTTGTTACTGATATTAAAGTAGCTCCAGTTTCCTTAGCTTTCTTACTTGGATTTAAAACACTGCCAGTTTTCCCAGATCCTGAAACTGAGACTAGCACATCGCCCGCCTGAATTGATGGTGTAATTGTTTCACCGATAACAAAGACAGTATATCCAATATGCATAAGACGCATCGCAAAACCTTTTGCCATCAATCCTGAGCGTCCAGCTCCTAAAATAAAGATACGCTTATCTTTATCAATCAATTTTTCCGCTTGTTCTAATTGATTTTCATCAACTAGTGACATAACTTCATTAACTTCACTAACTACTTCTTCAATCAACTTCATTTGATTGCCTCCATAAATTTTTGTGCTGCACTAACAGGATCAGATGTACCAGTGATTTTACCGCCAACAATAATAATATCTGCAATACCTTGTTCAGCAATTTTCTTGGCTTGTTCAATATCAATACCACCAGCAACGGCTAGACGGCTAATTTGTGAATGTTCATTATGAAATTGCTTAATCGTATCTACTGCATCAAATGATTCAACAGAATCTTTCGAATGGTGCAATCCAAAAATAGCATTCGGTAGCGCTGGCATTTGATTTAATTTATCATCAGAAATTTCCATCAAATCTATAAAAATATCTTTTTTTACATCTTGTGCAATCTGATAAGTTTGTTTTAAAGTGCCGTTTGATGAACTACCCATAACGGTTAGAATGTCAGCTGAAGTTTCAAATCCCTTATTAAATTCATACTCTCCTTCATCAATTGTCTTTAAATCAATGAGAAGTTCTGAACTATCAAGATGAAAATCTGCTTGCTTAAGTGCTTCTAGACCATAATCTTTTACAATAGAAGTCCCCAACTCAATAATATCTACCTTACCATCTAGACTACGCGCAATTTCTATCGCTCTATCTAATGACACCCTATCAATTGCTACTTGTAATTTCATTACTCCTCGGACACTCCTTCTTTAATATAAAACTCTTTTAATTCAGTTGGTGTTGGGTAACCATCATTATCACCAAGTGTTTGTACTTGTAATGCACCAACCGCATTACCACGCAATACAGCCGACTTTAATGATTTTCCTTCTAATAGCGCAGTAATTACACCTAATGCAAATCCGTCACCTGCACCAACAGTATCAACGACCTTTTCAACTTTAAATCCACTAACAGTATAGCTTTCACCATCCTGCGCCTTCACATATGCACCAGATGGACCAATTTTAACAATAACTGTCTTAGTACGTTCACCCTTTAGATAGAAATCAGCAATTTTTTCAGGATCATCTGAACCCATCAGAATTTTACCTTCTTCCATACCAGGCAATACAATATCTGCCATACCAGCCAGTTCGTTAATTGTTGAAATCATCTTTTCTTTAGATGACCACAATGTTGGGCGTAAATTAGGATCAAAAGTCGTTAGTATGTTTTTATCAATTAGTCGCTTGAACAATGTGCGAAAAGTATTTTCAGCAACATCTGAAATTGCTGGAAAAATTCCCGACATATGAGCAATTTTTACATCAGATAAATCAACTTGTTCAATCACTTCATCTGTTAAGTGGCATGCAGCTGAGTCTTTACGATAATTAAACGTTGCTGGATCACCCTGTGTTACTAATTGCTTCAACTGATGGCCCGTAAAATGATCAGCATCCTCGGAAATATAAGTTGTACCAACATTATGACTTAAAATTGTTTTCTTCACAAATTGTCCAAATGGATCCGCACCCACTTGTGAGACATATTCTGAACTATGACCTAAACGTGAAACACCAATTGCGACATTTAATTCTGCACCACCCATAATTTTATGAAAGTTAATTGCGTCAGCTAATGAAATATCAGCATCCTTTGACGCAAATGTCACTAACGGTTCACCAATTGTAATAAATTCACTCATCTTTTTTCCCTCTTTTTCTCTCTAATTAGCCAAAGAATACGTATACAAGTACTTCATTGATAATTGAAACTAACCACATCACTGGAACACCATACTTCAAGAAGTCTTTTGACTTAACCTTCATGTAGTCTAATCCCCAAACATTCCATGATTGTGTGATATCTGTTGAAACAGCCATCAAAGTTGGTACATATAACAATGGAAGCAGGAATGCATCACTGAACAATCCGGTACCAGTCAAAACAGCCGCTGTTGCAGCACCAGCTCCCCAAACATGTAATGGACCACGGAACAAAGCTAACGGTGCTAATACACCAAGTGCAATTGCCAAAATTAAATGACTATGCGGCAATATTGCGTTAAATAGTGGTTCGAAGTGTTGTGCATTTAATGTTGCAGCACCACTGAACATGATTAATGCCATCAAGAAAATAATCAATCCTGAAATGTCACTAATTGCTTGTGCGACAGTACTATTGATGAAGTTTACTGTTTCCTTGTAGCTCTTCATCTTACCGGTTAAAATCATGGCAACAATGACAGAAAGTACAAGTGATGGAATTGCATCCCACTTGAATAACATATTCATTGCAACTGGAATAATCGGTACGATGTAGGCAATATAAGGTACTTTCTTAGTCTCTTGACCATCATCGCCAAAACTAGCACCTATCACTTTCAAATTTTCTTCTGCGTTTTGTGGCTTAAACTTCTTACTCATCACGATTAAGAAGATAATCACAATAGCTAACTGAACTAAAGCCGCAGTCCAACCAAATTGCAGATACTTACCTCCATAAACTGCATCTGGAAAGAATGCTTTAATTTGATTGTACAAAACAACGTTGACATACATCGGTGCTCCAATAGCCAATGAAAAAGCTATTAAAGCAATTTCACGTGGCACACCAACAGACAATAGAATTGGTAGTAAAATAACACCAATTGCGATAACCGATCCAACACCGTAGGCACTAACAAAGATAAAGGCCGTTACGATGATAACCAAAATTGCGGCAATCAATGGTCTCTTTTTTCCGACCTTGTTAGTTGCTTCCGATATCGCTGGTGCAATGCCACTTTCAACCAATACTCTTCCAAACCATGAACCAAACACAATATAGATAATTGTTGGTCCATAGTTTAATGCTGGTTCAGCAAAAACTTTTTGAATTGCTGTATTGAAAGGTACTAGCCCAATAATTGACCATAGGATAGCCATTACGAAGAAGCCAATTACTAAATTTCCACCTTTTAAAATGTAGAAAATAAAGATGGCAAATGAAATCAATAATAGTATTGAAATAATTGTCGAACTCATATTAATCACCTATCTCGGCTTTCAATAAGTTAATTTGTTGTTTAATCTGCTCGTCTGAATCCATTGGATACTCCAATGCAAACGAAACTTCACGCGGTAAATGCGTTAAAATATCACGCCAATCATAAACGCCTTCATCTAAATCATCTGATGTACTTAATTCACCATTTACATTAATTGTGTTCTTCAAATGGATATAATTTGTCGACTCACGCAACGCATCTGCACTAGCGATAGCATCCCCATGAGTAAATGCCCAATTACCAAGGTCATACACATAACCTATTCCAGGATATCCAGCTTCATGAGCTGCCTCCAAAAATGTTTTAATCGGCGCAACTTTACCACTCAGAATTGTCTGATCATTTTCGACGTTCATTTCAATTTGATCTAGTGGTAATTCACTAAATGCTGATTGTAAATCACCATCAAATTTATCAAAATGCCCAGTGTTAAACTTAATTTTTGATATTCCCAGAATTTTACCTTCTTCAAAGTAGTTCATTAATTTTGGATTAATCGAACCATCTTCTGAAAAGACTACATCTGGCACACTGTAGTTGACGATTAAGCCAGCTTCTTTAGCAGTTTGTCCAACCTGTGCAAATTCCCTATCCAAATCTTTAAAATATTCGCGACGAACTTCAATACCATCAGCCCCCAATGCTTTGACACGACTAACTAGTTGCGCTTGGTTTGTTCCTTGCTTAACGTCTTTCTCAAAAATCCATGTATTTAAAATTACTGTCATAATAGCCCCCATTTTTTGTATCTAAATATTTATTTACCCTCTTTTATCAACATCAACACAAATACTTCACACCATAGGCTCGCCCTCTCTTTTTGGTTTAACGTTTGCCTTACAAGCACTATGGTAAACGTTATACCTAAAAATTGCAAGCGCTTCAAATATGCTATTTAAAAGCAATTTTTATTAAATAATTGAAAAAATATGTATTTTTGGTTTAACGTTTGCCTAAAACGACCTAATTGTTCAAAAATAAAATTATCATTTTCAATACTTTTATTTATTAAATTAATTCTGGTTATTTTTTTCTTTTTCCTCAATTGCTATAAATTGTGATATGTTTATATCATTAAAATCCTTTTTTAACCTATTTTTAAATTGGTTTATAATTAGGATTAATGAGACTAATGGAGGGAACTATGGTCGACGAAAAAAGAAAAAGAAAAGCTAACATGAAAGATGTCGCTCACTTGGCCGGCGTTTCTACAACTACTATTTCGCGTTATTTAAATGGCAATCTTAAAAAGATGTCTGAACAGACTGCGAATAATATAAAAAATGCAATTGAGAAATTGCACTACATTCCCAATGCTGCTGCAAGACAAATGGTCACTAACTCAAGCAAATTAATTGCTGTATTAGTTTCTAATATTGACGATTACTTCTCTACAGAGTTATTCAAAGGTGCCAGTTCATTTCTAGAATCAAAAGGATATATGGCTGTACTTTTTGATAGTAATGCTAGCATAGAAAAAGAGCGTGAAATAATTAAAACAACAAGTACATACAACTTTGATGGCATCATTTTTCAGCCAAACGACAGTGATATGTCGCATATTTTTGCAGATGTTAATGCAGACACCCCAGTCGTAATTGTTGACCGTAATATTGACACATCAATCTGGCCACAAGTCTTAACTGACAATTATGAGAGTGCTAAAAATGCAACTCTTCTATTTAAAAATGCTGGTTATTCACGTGTCATTATTCTAACGTCACCAATTGACAGTGTTTCAACTAGACGAGATCGTTTTTTAGGTATCCAATCAATCATTTCTAACGTTGAAATTGTTGAAATTCCTGAAGAAAATTACAACAAAAAGAAAATTTATAATAACATCAAAAATCTTTTAACAAACAGCAATGAAAAAACTTTGATTTTTTCACTAAAGGAACGCTGGTTCTTAGAGTTTGTATCATTATTAACCTTCGATGGGCTCATTGATAATGACAATGTTGCTGTAACAGGATTTGCGGACACTAAGACTGCACATGCGATTAACCCAAACTCAAAATTAATCACACAAAATCCATTTCTAATGGGCAGTATTTCAGCAGAATTAATGTTAAAACAATTGAATAAAGAACCCATTGATACACAAAAAATTGTTGTACCAGCCAAAATTTTATAATGGCCTAAAAAAATACTACTTTCATTTCATGAATTGAGGTACACGCCTCAAGCTGAAAATGAAAGTAGTATTTTAGTATCCACTATTAAAATTTGTTGTCTCTTAAGATAATTTCAGGAAGTATAATATTCAATTTATTTTACCATTCCTTTACCTTAACAAGTCTTTTTCAATTATCCTGATCACCTGCTGAACCGCTTCATCCCATAAGCGCCATTCGTGACCACCAGCAGCTTGCACAAATTTATGTTGCAGCCCTTGCTGTTCAATCTGATTATTCAGTATCACATTCATATCATAAAAAGGATCCTTATCACCACAGAATTGCCAAATGAAAGGTACTTGTTCTGGCTGCTGCTGAGTAATCAGATATGCAATATCATTAATAGAATGCCGAACCTGGTCTGGTGAACCAAATAAACTACGGTACCAAGCATCGCATTCTGGATTTTCACGCCATTTTCGTTCAACATCAGGCATTGCTGACATTGGAAAGATGCCTTGAAATTGGCCAGGATGAGTTAACCCCGTCTTTAAGGCACCAAAGCCACCCATCGACGTACCCGCGATGAATGTCCGTTCACGTTTACTTGATAAATGAAACCACGACCGACAGCGTTGCAAGACTTCCTCGCTGATATACTCAAAATACTGGCTTTCACCCGCCCGGCTCGTATAATAGCTACGATCCACGCGTGGCATAATAATCGTGATATCTGTTTGGCTAGCATAATCTGTCAGACGCGACTGATTTAACCAGGCATTCTCATCTTCCCCCATACCATGTAGCAACAATAATATCTTACCGAATTCGGTTGGATGTTCCGGCAACACGACATTGATACTGGTATTCATTTTTAGCTTTTCCGAATAAAACGACATGCGACTAACTGCCATAATATATCCCCCTATTGTTCCCCTCAAATCACTTTGTCTATATAACCATTTATACCATTTTTTATCCCTAACTTTCTAAAAAAGCAACCGAATTCTACAAGAACTCGGTTGCTTAATAGTTTACTTTTTGTGTGTAAAGTCACTACTCAAATAATGCTCACCAGCACTTAAGTCGTACTGGACTAGTTTTAAGTCGTGTAATAATTCTTTTTGCTTCGATGTTAAGTCTTTTGTTTTTAACTCTTTACCATTGTTATCTACAAAAGTATCACGTGCATAATTAGCAAATACCGGTAATTTATCAACCACCTTTGTTTGTAAGGCAAAGAAAGGTGTCACCTTACTATTCGTTGCTTGCAATAATAGTGATGGGAAATCGCTTGGTGATGCGTATGGACGCTGATCACGACGTAACGTTGATTGCTTACTATTGTCACGCGCTGCTTTATTTTGATAAATAAAATAATCAGTTTCATGACTTTTTTTCATCTGCGTCTCTTGGTCAATAAACGTAAATACAACTGGCCAATGATCGCCATAGAAGACTAACGTTACTGGACGATCCATGTTCTCAACCTTATCAATCAGCTTTTTGGTTGCCATATCGGTTTCATGAACCCCAGTAATATATGTTTCCACTTGGTCTTTTGTATTTTGTGAAACTGCGGGTTCCAATACCTTGTACGGACTACCAGGATATTCATTCGCCTTATACATCAAATGATTTTGCATCGTCATTAACTGCAAAAATTGTGATTTTTTACTTTGCGTATCGTCAATTTTATCCAATAAGAAGCGGTAAGCATTCTTATCAGCTGGGTAATCCGTTTTCGACGATAACTTACCTGTATACTTATCCGGATACTTATTCTTCAAACCATCGGTTGTATAGAATTTCTGAATACCGATATCCTTATAAGCATCACGACGGTTATAAAACATACCTGGATATGGATGGAGGACTTCACGTTGATCAAATAAGTTCGGCAACGTTGGTACCTCATTCGCATATGGTACTAATTGCGTATAAGGCACAACCATTTCTGGCGCAAAGGTCGCCAAAGGAAAACCAGCAATCGTCATATATTCAATGTTTGCCGTTCCGCCACCATAACCAGAAGATAACATGGTACCAGATAAGACAGCATCTTGTTTAATTTGATTGATATTCTTATAGACGTCGGGACCTTCATACTTTAATTTTGGTACTTCATTCGGGTTCGTTAGTGATTCACTTAAAATGGAAATAACAGTCTGCCCTTTGAGGTTATCTTGACGTGTTTTATTCAACTCACTAGCATAATTCGTATATTTCTTCTGCAACCGCGCCATCTCTTTGGCCGAATAATCATCAGGCTCACGCATAATCACACTGGAAATATTTGAAACAAACGTCATGATTGGTCCATTAATCATTGCATCATCAACCATAATGTTGTTTTGTCGCTGATAACCAAAATGGTAGAGAATTGCCTTATTTTGATCAGCATTTACCACAAATGGTGTTGCTAATAAACCAAAAGAAATCAATAGTACACCTAGTCTACTACCGGATTGAAGAAACATCATATTACGTACAGATTCTGCAAACACACCTGCCCGCTTACGACGCATATATAACTCAATTAGTACCGCACCAACCAGTAAAACGGCAATGGCAATAATTGCGCCAATCAATAATCCCTTATCGATCATCTTCGTTAAACCACTAACAGCCGTTAACTCAGCCATATCGCTAAGGATGATGGGTTCATTACGCGTACTCATTTTCATATATTCAGCAACAACCGCGATAATTGCTAATATAGAATAAATAGCGGTTCCAATAAATAGTCTGTTTACTAGCACAACGATGAAAATGAATAACAGTAAACACGCTAACACTGAGTAGACCATTTGCGATCGTGTTAAGAATTCCAAAACATAATGTACGACGACATTCATATCAGTCGATTGCGCACCGCGACGTCCCCAAACTTGAAAATGCATTGCGAATTGCAAAAGCACTGTTGTAAAAAAACTGAAAATCAAGCCAACAGTTAATAGCTTCATGACGCTATTAAAAGACGGTCCCACAAACTTTGTTCTACTTAAAAACTTTTTCATCTTACTCCACTCTTAACACCAACAATTTAATCATATGTATTCTCTAAAAAAGAGCCAGATAAAACTCTAGCCCCTTTGCCTAACTATTATTGTAACATTTTATTAAACAACGTAACCTAATAATCATTACCTATTCGATTAGAACAAGCGTTCTTCTTTCACATAGTTAATCGGTAACCACTCCAATACTCGTTCAATCTGCCTGTCCCAATAATACCATTCATGACGACCTGGTGCTGTTTCATAGGTCACATCATATGACAGTTGCTTTAACTTCGTAACCGCCGTATCGTTAATCTGCTTAAATTCGTCCTGCCCACCTACCCAGTCATACAGTTTGGGCCGATTTTGGCAGTCTTCCGCCAATGTTAAAATATCATTTTCAGAACCACTAAATTGGTCCAAGTCGCCAAAGCTAGCTTGAAAGCACCATAGCCACCCATCGACAACCCAACTACAAAGTTCTTTGATCGTTTCGTCGATAATTGTGGGAAAAAGCTGGCTACTTTATCAGGTAATTCCTTAGCAATGGCATCAAAATAATTTAACCCATACTTAGTATTGGTATACCATGCTAAATCTGTCGAAGGCATCACGATTGCTATTGGTGTTTGTCTTACCAATCGTTCAATATCAGTGCGGCGTTGCCAAGTCGTTTGATTATTAGACATTCCGTGTAACAAATATAATACAGGTACATCTTGCAACGTTTCAGCTGTCCAAGTTGGATTGTGATCGGATAATTCAGGTAAGATGACATTCATCGTACGATCCATACCCAAAACCTGTGAATAATAGTCAACTTCTAAATGAGCCATAATCTCCCCTCCCTAGTACCAGCTTTTTAAAATAAATTATATAAATTTATTTATTTGAAAATTTGAATGATAACTTAGCATCAGGATCAATACTGTGAGCAAGTTCCCGATAGAACTCTTTAGCCGACTGTTTTAATAAACCATCGTATTCCTCTACGTATTTCTGCTTTGATTTATCATTCAATACTTTATTAATCATATCAGTTTCACTAATATCTGACGTGAATGAGCTAAAGACACCGTTATGTTCATCTAATAATTTAAAATTAGGATTATTATAGCCAATAAAGATAAATTTAGGGACTGTAATGACATATGAGTCTTTACCATTTGAAGTGATATCAACGTCTTTACCATTGATACCTAATTTCGCATCAAAAGTGGCTTGCATGAATTTCTTCCTGTTGGTTCCCACAATATTTTTACCAAACAATTGCGATGACTTTTCCTCATTAAATACCTCAGACATACCTAAATTAACAAGCACAATTTGTTTTTCTTTAGTTAATGATTTAATGGTCAAGGTTTCTTGGTCTTTTTTGACTGTTTGAGCCACTGGCGTGTGTGAATGACTTTTGTGCTTGTTTATTTGCCAAGCCACAGCACCAAACACCACAACACCAATGACTACCCCAGCCACAAGCCAGAGAAATTCATGTTTAATTCTTTTCCATAATGTGTACGTATGTTTCATGTTATCTCATCCATTCAATATTACTGATTTAATTATATACGTAAATATGTGTTAAGTCAGTATGTTTAATCTAAATTAGTATTCCATATTTTGTCACAACCATTCTATTTTACACAGAATCAATCAAAAAAAACTTGTGAATCTGACGAAACTGTCAGATTCACAAGCCATAATTCGCAAACTCTGCGTGTCTATTTTACGATTTTTATCACCCTTAACGCAAAATATAATATTTAACATAATCAATCAGATAATCTTATTGCAAAAAAATTAAAACTTATATAAAATCAATATTTTTCCCAAAACTGATACAATTCATCAGTTTTTATTAAAATGAAGCCCTTTAAAAAGTCTGCATTAAAATCTTCGTTAGTTATAAAATCATCAATCCGTATTCTGAATTTATTTACGTTACTTAAGTTAACAGAATCATGCTTTAAGTCTTTAATAGACAGTACAACTCCACCTAGAATTTCTTCATTTGAATTTCTAATGCTTAAATCATCCTTAATTAATAGGTAATTAATCATTGCCAGTTGTAACGGCACACTTTTACCATTTAATTCAGCATGATCAAAAATATCCATATTTAAGTCGACCATTGTAACTTTATCAGAGGGCAATTGCAAATTAGGTAAAAATGTAACACCTACGTTAGAAGTTCCCATAACTAAAACATTCTCTTTTGATAAACTGTAGTCTTTCAGTGACGATAACACATCATTCATCAAGTTAATTTTTCGAATATTCGCCGTATAGTGTAAATCTCCCTTATCAAACCACGCTTGACCGTCTACTACAGGATCTGCCGCTAATATTTTATAATTATTTAGGCCACCATTTATCAAAGCACCTGTCGCACCCCTGGATGTTCCATACATAACAATTCTACTAGAATCAACTAAATACTTATCTGCTATTAGTTCTACCAACTCGCTAATTTGTTTTTCATAATCTGGAAAATTTTCTGTATTAGTATAAAAGGAGCCAGCAACAAGATTCATATCACCAATCTCTAAAATATAAGTATTTTTGGCTATACTATCTTTTAATGTAGTAAAGTCAGCTTTAAAATTTCTTTTGAAAATCGAAGTTGACTTTTGATCTGAGAATCCCAAAAACCTCACTAATAGTCTATTTGGACCGTATGTTCTTTTATCCTTTGGAGGAATAATTCGATAATGTAAATCCAAATACTTTGGATACACTCCTACCAAATTTTTTCTTTTAATAAAGCGGAATAAGTTGCCGATATTGCCATGTAATACATAATCTTGCTTTATAATTTTTTTGACTTGTTCATAAGCTTTTTTATTTTCTCTAAAAGCCCTTAAGTCTGTATGTTTACTAGGAACATCTAATAAAACAACATTAGCATCTATTTGCGCACTAATCTTATCATCAGCAGTAATTTTCTTCACAGTTGGTCCTAAATCCCATGTTGCAGCGATTTCCTCTACTTGCGTTTGAACATCGCTATAATAATTTTGATTATAAAAATAGTACCAATGTTTCCCATTACTAAAATTTTGCTCGGCAAAACTATGTTTCTTATCAAAATTCACACGTCGACAGCCTTCATTTTTATATATCAAATTATCAATTTTGGCCCATGCATTATTGTATCTATCTATTGTATCTATTGAAAATTTGTAAAAATCATGATTATATTTTTTCTGAGATAACCCATTAATTGACATTTTCTCAGGAAATCTAGCATTATTAAAAATGACATGTGTTTTTGGAGATAAAGAGTTCACATTCCTGAGAAATAGTTTTACATGATACTGTAAATTTTTATAAAAATTCTTATCGTTAAACGTTTCTCGTACTGCTTCGCTTGGAAAAGTCTTGTTAAGACGAATATTTCGGGTCACATAAGTACCATCCGACAGTACCAAATTTCCAAAGTATATATCAGAAAATAGATCCATCAATAATATATCTGGTTGAAAACTTTTCAGTTTTTCCCAGAATCCATTATTTTCAAAGTTCCAATTTAAAAATTCTTTATATTCTGGCGAAATATTACTTTTATCCGCAAATTTTTTTATGGAAGCATAACTAGACATTAAATGCCCAATTGTATAAAACTCTTTCACTTTTTTTACTATATGCTCTCCACCATAAGTATCATTTATTTTTTTATTAAAAACATATGTGGTTGCAGGTGAACCCATAGATAATATCTTCATTATTTTTTACTCCACATTGTATACATATATTCGTTAGAAACTTTTTTTATGAAGTCATATATGTTCTTAGAATATTCTTGTACATCCGATCCAAAAATAGAATTAATATTATTTTCAGTAGCTTTGTCAATTTCAAAATTTTTATCCAAATAATAAGAAACCTTATTAACAACTTGATCACTTGATTGATAGGATTCTCCGATTGGTAAATTATCTAAGTCCACTAATGAACCGACCTTTTTTAAATACCTTGACTTGTCAAATTGATAAAAAATCACAGGTTTTCTTTGTACAGCAAAATCCCATACAACTGATGAATAATCAGAAATTAATAATGATGCCCCTCTCAACAAATCTCCTAAGTCATAATTATCACTAGATAAAATATGAATCCTTGAATTACTAGAATTTAAATTATGTGTAAGTCGTTGCATAAATGGATGCAAATAAACATAAAACTCGGTGTCATGCTCATTCAAAATATCATTCAATTTCTTATTTTCCAGTAACTCATTAATCTTTTGATAGTACTCACTTTTCACAAATTCTTCATCTGTTGCCTTATTTAGCCATTGTCGCCAGGTAGGAACATAAATAATTTTGTTATTAAATTGCTGTTCAACTAAAGTATTTTCTCCAAACAAATCCCAACGGGAAAATCCTAGAATTGGTAATTGTTCATACGAATACCCCATACTTTGATGCACAACCTCTTGTTCTAAGGTATTAGTTACAACAAAGTAATCAATCATTCCTGAAGCTACGTTCCAAGGCTTATTACTAGCATGGCTTTTCATTGCTGTTACACCATGCTGTAGCATAATAAATGGCTTTTTCATGATCACTTCTTTATAAAAAGGTGATGCATTGCGTCTATTCACATCACCAACCAAATGAAGAGGGCTATCACTAGATACAAGCATGTGTGCTTTAGTAACCATTTCATAATACTTCTGTGTACCTGTATACAAAACTCTGTTAGGATACTTAACGAGTTTATCCGCTTGAGGGCTATCTTTTCTAATTACATAATACATTTCATTATCTGGATCATGTTTTTGAACCCACTCGAATAGAGCAAAAGCATTATCTTGTGCAAAATTTGTTTCTTTTTCAAAAATTATAAATGTACCAGGAGTAAAATGTATCTTATTTTCTTTAAAAAGATTTGTATACCGCTTTTCTAGGTGTATATTGTGTTTATTATCAATATCAACAAGATTATCTGCAATTAAGCTTAATGTATTACCCTCAACAGATGGAAAAATAGTCCTTCCATTATCTTTGTACATAACTCTTCCCTGGGATAATTCTTTTTTTAAATCTGAAGAAGGCATATTGACCTTGATATCAAAAATTTTGTCGTTAATTTTAAGTTTTAAAGCAATCCTATAATACCCATACTCATCATGTGAAATTAAATTTCCTATATCAGAAGTAACTTTTATATTTTGTTTATCAAAGTCTAAATCAATAATATCAAGTTTATGATGTTCATTAATGAAAGCAGTTTTGTACAAATAAATATCTAGAATCTGTATCTTATTCATCCATGGCAACAGCTTCAAATTAAAAAATAAATTAATTACTAATTTTTTATGCACCTGACTAATATGATCAACAGTTAGCGATAAAGGTAATTTTCTCTCTTTTCTATCCAAAGCAAATTTAGACTTATTATGAACAGAAATTACGCCATTATCATTAATAAAGAAGCGACTAGCCATATTGTTTTCTGTCACATTGAAATCAACTGCATTATAGTACCTCAAGTAGCCCGGGTGATTTTTTAAGTCTCCGATACGAAAATAAGTAAGATTAAACAACGAGTGTCTATCAGAATAAATTCCCAGTAATTTTAATTTTGATTCATAGTCTTTAAAAGAATCTAGCGCATCATGTAAGTATAAGTAAATATCTTCTTGAACTTGATTATACGGAATCCCAACAAACTGACTCTTATTCGTATCAACTAAAAATAATTTATTAAACTTTTGATTATTATTCTTTAACCTTAATTTATAACTATAATTATCAATCTGATGTAACCCTGCCACATCCATAACGTTAATATTACCGTTCATTTGAGGCAAATAATGTCTGGCATATGGATTATTATGGTAGTCCATTTTTTGTAAATCAAGCGCATGAGCTTTCTTAACAGAAATAGATACTAACGCCAATCTATTGTGAATAGTGTAATAAAAATAGTTAGCAAATCCAAGATTCTCACCAATTTCAATATACCTTGACGATTTATTAAGCTCCGTTTTCATCTTAGGAGCATAGAGTCTGTAAAAAATATCCGCTTGCTTCAAGAAAAGATAGTATTTAACATCCTTATCCAAAGTAATATTGCGTACATCAATAATTAAGTGATGATTCTTAAACATTACAGGCAAATAAAAGCTATCTAACAATGCTTGATTCGTTTTCTCCTGTTTCCTTACCCAAATCTCTGGACTACTAATTTCTATTTTTTTAGGTAGACGTAAATCTAATAAACCGTTTTCAAATTTTTTCTCAAGTACAACTATATCCCTTTCACTTTTTGATATAGAAGGACGTTTGCTCTGTATAAAAAACTTTTTATCATTGGAAAATTTCCATTTACTAGCCTGATTGCCAACTATAGCACGGTCTACATCATCGCTAAACACAGATTGATATTCATTACCATTGCTGTCAATAAGTAAAAAACTGTACATACCATAATCTGGCAACTCATTCAAGGGGAATAATGTAATTTGACCAGAACTTGTTTTTCTTAAAGGAACAAAATACTTGTCCCCCATTTTATTGATTGCATATACTTGTTCTACAAAAATATCTTCAGAAAATTGTAAATAAATTTCCTCTGCTGAAAATAAGAATTTTTCTATTCTAATCATTCTATTTACACCTTTCACCCATTTATAATTCTATCTAGTTAGTATTAGAATTATAGTTTAAAATTTTTTTCTTTAGTTTCCACAACTTCCTTGAAACCCTTCTCAACAACGTCCACTTATTTTCTATACCTAATAATTTTTTCTTGCTCAAAATAGCCTGGTAAATTCTTTCGGAATTCTGGTGGTCGTGAAAGTTCATATATTTTTTACGCATAGCTGAATACTGATTTTCTTCGGAAAAACCATTTTCAACATACTTAATAATGGAATCTACTGCTTGATCAGAATTAAAGACAACATCTCCAAACAAATCTTTTTCATAATTTAGATAAGCGCCTTCACTTTTCAAATAATCTTCCTGATCAAACTGATAAAATATTACTGGCTTCTCTAAATAGAACATATCCCAAACAACACTTGAATAGTCTGAAATCATCATTGAACTCTTCATGATTTCATTTCCCATATCTACATCTAGATACCCATACTTATCAGTAAAACTTTCATCAATATCAAAAAGATCAACGTAATTTTTAAAATATGGATGTAAAAAGAATGCAAGTCTAGTGTTGTTCGCTTTCAAAACCTCTTTTAATTTAGGTGATTTTAAAAAGGCTTGATACTCTTTATAAAACCTTGTTTTTAAAAATTCCTCACGACTCATACCCTCCATTGATTTACGCCAGGTAGGCATCATAAATATCTGATGGTATGATAATTCATCAGTCTTATCTATATATGAATCCCATCGAGCATACCCTGTTGCAACAACTTCATTTGGAGAATATCCCCATTTTTTTATATTTATATTGTCGCGTTCAAAATCACTGGGCGCTATTATCAAATCTAAAAGGCCTCTTTTTTTATGAAAAACTGGTACTTTTTTTATTCCATTCATTCCGTGCTGCAAGAACACATTTTTCTTTTGTAACATAGACTTAGCTAACAATGAGTCTCTGCGTTGCAAATTGTATGCATGAAATTTAGTGTCTGACGAAATAAATACACGAGCAGAAAACATATACAAAAAGTATTTAAAACTCATATAAACAAGAACTCTATCCTGCATTTTACTCAAATTTTTATACTCAGGAGAATCTTTTCTGATTACATAATAAGTATTGGGATGCTTTTCATTTTCATACATATATTTAAAAAAGTGAAAGGCATTATCATGCGCCCCAAAACTATTCTTTTCAAAAACTATCCAAATGTTTTTTTTATCTAAATATTTTTTAAAATGATTGTATACATTATAAGCTTTAATCTCTCTATTGAAATTTACTTCATTTTCATACGGCTCAATATTTCTATAGGTAAATGCTAATGATCCACCAGCAGTAACATATGGATATAAAATTGTGTTTACTGCTGTTCTTATCTCTTTTTCAAAGACATCCACATCAACTAAATCTTTAACACTATCTGTCAATTTGCTTACTTGAATTGGTAAATTAATATTTTCATTTCCTAAAACGACAAACAAATCCCAGTAAAATGGAATATAGCTGTGTTCTAAGTCTATAATTGAGTCAATTACAACTGAATCTTCATTTTCAGATATTATATTTACAGTGTAATCATTTTCTTTAGGATTGAGAATATTTCTGTTTATTAACCTAACAGACTGAATATTACACTTATCAAGAAGTTCACCCTCTACTTGAAGAGTAAGTTTATAACTATCTTGCTCCCTTTTTAAAGATTTAACTTGTGCTTCTAAATTAAATGTTTTGTTAACTAAATTATGTAATGGCCCCTTTAAGAAAATTAAATCTGTATTTTCTTGTTTAAAAACCTGGATATATTGCTGATACTTTCCTACACCACCAGGTAAAGGTCTCCTATTATCAAATAATTGGTACTTATTAATTCCATTATTGTTAGCTAACTGTAATTTATAAAGACTAGAACTTCTTTCATTTTCAAAACTAACATTTGCGAATATATTCATATTCCTGACGCCATTAACAACACCCAAATCATTAAAAACATCATTAAATTCTATATGCACCTTGTTCTCTATTATATTATTAGGTATTTCAGAAAAAGGCCCCTTCAAGTTATTTGAAGTTGTAATAATTTGTAATGTCCAAATTTTTTCAGGAAATACTAACTCAATATATTTATCAGAAACGCTTTCTAAGCTCACCTTTAAAGGCTCAGCGGCCACAATTTTTTTCTTCAAGTCACCTGTAACTACTCTAGATCCTAAAATTATAATATTATTTTTGAAGAGGTAATACAGATTGCTTTTCTTAAGGTTAGATGAAATACTATAATTCACTTGTGAAATTTTTCCTTGCTTAATTGCAAAAACTTCCAACGATTTATCGCTTTTATCTCTATATTCCTTTAGAAAAGATTCATCTAATCTAAAATTTTCATCTATACTAAAATGATTTTCACCTAACTGCCCCATTAATTGACAATCATTTTTGTTAGAAAATCTTTCATCTTCAGTAAATTCTAATTTTACTTGATCATATTTTGAATTCTCTATTTGTTGATAGGCTTCGTCTTTATTTTCATATATACAATAGTTAATTTGACGATTAAACTTATAATCTTTAAAATAAATTGATTTAATCTCATTCAAATCAATTGACGTTAAGTCCAGCAGGTACTCATTATCTGACTTTTTTCTATAATTAACTAGGTTAACCGAATTCTCTGTGAAAACTTCAAAAAAATACGGCATCTCCATTTTATAAGGCACTTTTACTCCTAGATAATTACCTTCAAAAAAAATTTTTTCTTTTTTATTTAAATTTATTAACTTATTATCATTATTGGGATAGATTCCAAAGCACATCACATCTGCACGGAAAAAAACATATTTGAGCGTTTGTTCAGTTTCATTAGTAAAATAAGTATTTATAAGACTATCATCAAAAAAAAGTTGGCGTCCATGCTTATCCGTTAAAGTAACTTCTCTATATCCCCACATTTCTTCTGGAATTTTATTATATTTATGATTAAAATTATTTATTACTTTTCCTGATGGAAAAAGTATGTTTATTTCACCAGTTACATCTTGACCAGTATCATCTATAAAATCCAGATTCCCTTTTGGGGTATAATTAAATTCTTTCACTATCATGACTATCCAATCTCCCCTCGATTATATTTCTCTGAAAACATATGCGTTAAAAAGTCTTCCTTATCATAAAATAAAGATCCTGGCTTATAATAATCATCTATGTATCGTTCCTCGCTATTAAAATATTCAATTGTATATATAGCCTTTAACTTATTGCCCACCACGATATCATAATTTTTTACCCAACTATTGAATTCATAGTATCGAATCTTTCTTATAAAACCATTAGTTAAAAAGATTCGACGATATGGCCTAATATCATTTCTTAAATAAACATCTATATGCTTAAATATTCCTGTTTCTAAATTAATGCGAAAACTAAATTTTAAATTTTCTCCATCATAATATAATAAATTATCTTTGACTTTTTTTATTGAAAAGCGATTCCAATTTGGGAAAGTTCTATCCAAAAAAGTCACATAAAAATCACTATCTTGGTTTTGAACTTTCCAAATATTATCATTCAGTTTCTGTAAACTAGTAAATTTTTCAATTATCATGATCAATAACCTCTAACCATCTTGAAACAAAGTTTTCTTCAGAAAAGTAAGATGCTCTTTCTTGAACCTCTAAAGTATTTTTAGGATTATTAACAGCGTTAATCATTTGTCTTTTAAATTCTTCCGGAGTACGTGACTTTGCAACCCATCCGCTTTTTTCGTCTACAATGTCAGTGGGTCCATAATTCACTTCATAAGTAATGATAGGCGTTCCGTTAGAAAGTGACTCTAATGCATTTAATGGGAAACCTTCAAAATTAGAAGTTATCAACAATGCATAAATTTGTTGATATGCTTTGTTTACATTCTGCACATTGCCATGAAAAATTACCTTTTTATCCAATCCCAATTTTTTCACTTGATTTTCTAATTCTGATCGACTCTCCCCATCTCCAAAAATGTCAAGGAAATACCCCTTAATTTCCTGATCAAACAAATAAAAGGCCATAATCACATCATTTAAATTTTTCTGTGGATGTAATCGGCATATGACACCAAAATGATTTTTTCTCTTATCATATTGAATCCTAGTTTTTTTAGTAGAATGAGGAATCACAGCAATCTTATTTTTTAAACTCGGAATTTCTGAAGTAATATCTAATTTTTGTTTCTGCGTAAGAGTGACAATAACACTATTTTCAGGCAAATTTGCATTCAAAATATTCTTAAAGGAATGTTTTATGCCTGATAAGGTATCTAAAGGGTCCTCTAAATGTGGGTTGTGTAATTGAAAAATTCTTTTTCCAACCTTATTTTCGAGTAACGGTTTATCTAAAAGCCTTGCATCGTTCACAACAACATCATTTTCTGAAAAGATATCACCAAAAAAGTATGAAAATAGCTCTTTCTCATTCGAAAAATTAACAGATTCAGACGCAGTGTTTAGATTTATGCTTGTAACTGTATTTCCATTCTTAAATGTTTTCGACAAATACTTAAGACCTTCCTCTGTCACAAATTCTTGTAGAATTCTCGACTTATTTTCGCCGAAAGTCTCTATTTTATGAACAAATCCATTATTATTAACATAAAAAATTTTAAATGGTTCAAAATTCCAATCTCTATATAAAGCAAAAAATTCAATGTTTCCAGAGTCAAGACCTTTAACCACAAAATTAGGAAGTCCATCTCTATAAAAATAAGTACGGTCATTCTGCGATGATCTTTTAACCTTTACGTATTCCGAAAAATCACCAACATATTTTGATAGCATTTCCTTCCAAGTCACTTTAACATTTTTCGTACTATTTTTTTGCTTATAATAATCATAAATATTTTCAAAGGAAGTATTACCCAATACTCGATTTTGTTCTCTAAAAAAAGAGTACGTTTCTTCATATTCCGAATTATAATTAGTCGAAACAATTGTTATATCAATTCCCTTTTGATTTAATAAATGTGCCCTTTGTAATAACGACTTAGTTCTACCCCCATGAATTTTGGGTAAAGTACTAGTTATAAAAAAAATTTTTCTCATATTCAGCCCAACCTCCTTAACTGAAAGGAATCTAAACAATGGCATTCAAAACAATAATATTACCTATTACCATATCCTTAGTTAAAGTTACATCATGAAATCCATAATTAAGAATAGTTGGAACTATTTCCTCATCATGTCCAAAAATTTGATTATTTGCCCATAACTTATGAGCCCTTAAAAATTCCAAATTAGGTTGAAAAATCAAAAATTGTGAATCATTTAAATCTGCCTTAATACCTGTTCGAACTTTTACCGGTTCCAGCAAGTTTTGCAAATCCGGATTATCACGAAACCCCTTCATTTTCTTAGGTAGCTGAATGATATTCATTCCCCTTAGTCCTGTAAAAAAGGGATTATTAATTTGAGATTTAATACTCAAATTTTCTGTTAAAGTTATTTCAAATCCTGGTAAATTTTTAGTTTTCTTAAGTTTTATATCTTGGTCATTTTCAGAAAAAAATCTCATTTATCTATTCCTCTTCCTACGTTATATCGTACAAATTTAACGGGTTAACACTCTTTAATTTGTTTTCCTCCACTAGAAACACTTCATCTTTTAACGAAATATAGTGTTGAAGCCACATGTTATTAAAATAATCTTTGGTCATACCATTAGACCATTTAGTAGTATCTAGTTGCTTTAAAAAAATTTTATCACCATCTAACTTGATAAAGTCTACGCTATTTTGATTAAACAGCTTTCCTTCTTTCAAGGATAAATCGTCTACCTTTTCAGAATACCTTAATGGTGCCGCATAATATTGATAAATATTAGTTATCTTCAAATCAGCTGGTAATTCATTTTCCGAAAATAATTTATCCAATTGTGATTGATATTTTTCCGATAATCCAAACCATAATACCTCAGAACGTCGCCCTTGCTCAGCTTGGTTTCTAATCTGCTTAAATAACTCCCAACGCATTTGCGAATCTTCAAACAAATTCTCTGTAAAAATAAATTTCACAGTTTCCCCAAAACGTTGTGTTGGCGATTGATAACCATGCCTTACAAAATCTGTCAAACACTTAGCAATCTGTTTATGCACTGATAAAGTAAAATGATCGCGATCATCAACATACTCGTCCATATGGTTACCTAAGTGATAATCACGGATATCAAATATCGGCACCTGAAGTTCTTGGTACACTTCAATAAATGCTGATACCATTTCTTCATAAGTAAAACCATTAGGCCCTTCTAAATGCCAAGCAGGCTTGTGCTTACGAAATGCTAACGTTTCTAAAACACCCACTAATTGAATATGATGATTAAGTCGCCTAATTCGCTGGATGTTCTCACGCAATTTCATTTTAACTTCTTCTAATGTATGCAATGAGCCATCCGGATTAGGTTGTTTCCAATCGTTGTTACCATAAGCAATCAACACCACATCAGCCTGACGAATGTCTTGGCAATAATGCTGAATACTACCTTCAAAACTGTGCGTCCAACCAGCTAGCTGGTCAAGATTGTGTTGGCCTTTAAACTGCCCCGTACCAGTTTCGGCAAAGTTTTCTAACTTATGGGCACGCAAATAATATGAGGCTAGTTTTGCATATACCGCATCACGATACGGTGTTTCTTCACGCACTAACTCTTGGCCGGCAACAATACTATCACCAAAAACAATAACATTTTTATCCGTCCAGTCATTAGTTGACTTCCCAATATGCAAATACTTCAAAAACCGTTTTACTTTGCTTTTAACTGTCATACGAGTTATCTTCCCTACTACTGGTTATTTAGCGACTAGTTCCCTGAAACATCAATTTTTGAGGTATCCACACTTGTGGCCAATTTCTTTTTATTTAGGTCATCTTTGATTTGTGATGTTGAAATTTCTGGCGTACGTGGTAAGTAAACGACTTCTGTGTCTGTTTGCTCTTCAATAAAGTCAAACTTACCTGCCCAGTCATCCCCCATAACTAAAGTATCCACATGATACTCTTTCATATCAGAAACTTTTTGATCCCAACTATTCTCTGGAATAACCAAGTCAACGTAACGGATAGCTTCTAATAATTGCTTACGCTTTTCATAAGAAAAATACGTTTTCTTTTGCTTTGAATCCCAATTAAACTCATCAGATGACAGAACGACAATTAAATAGTCACCTAATTGCTTTGCCCGACGCAATAAATTGATGTGACCATAGTGCAACATGTCAAACGTTCCATAAGTAATAATTCTTTTCATAATTTCTAACTCCTATTAGTATTTATTATTTCAGTATAGCATTAAACGCTTGGCGCGCCTGTTCTTGATAAACGTTAATATCAAATTTTTCTAATTTAGTCTGATTCTCTATGGTAAACAACATTAATTGCGCAAATGAAGTTGCAGTCACATCCTGCGTTACTAAACCATACTCTTGGTTACCTATCACACCAACATTCGCCGCAATATTAGTTGCCACAATTAACCGTTGCTGCATTAAAGCTTCTAGCAAAACCATTGGTTGACCTTCATAAAGTGATGGATGTACGAAAACATCGGCCAATGCCAAGTAGTCCGCAGGATTATCAACTTGCCCAGTAAATAGGACAACATTGGCAATACCCAACTGCATAGCTTTATTTTCCAATTCATCACGGATAACGCCATCACCAATGATAATTAACTCAGCCTCTGGATGTTTTGCATAAACCCTTGCAAAAGCATCTAATAGCATTGTTTGATTCTTTTCAGGTGACAAACGACCAACAGCCACAAAAACAAAATGACTATACGTCGCCCACTGACGACCATTTTGATACAGCAAAGAGTCTGAAACTGCCTGTTGGACATCCGCAGCTAATACTGCATCCCCAGTATCGGACAGCAAAATAGTTTGTCCATTTTGTCGAAGCAATTGTGTGTAATGTTTATCATCATCCCATACAGAAATTTTTCGTGTAATCCATGGTTGGTCAATTTTAGAAACTGGTTGAATCTCATCAACCGGCAACACATCAGCTGCTAGTTTCACACCTGATTGTTCATCAGGTAGCATTTTTTCTTGCACAGACAGTGGTTTCATATGATCATTTGTTAATACCGATTCATCAAACCAACCATATTGATTATCCAACTGACCATAAATCATGAACGCTTGCGTTTGCCAATTCCATACCCGAGCTAATTCCACAATATGATTTGTCACCACTATCTGTTGTTGCTCCTGACTTAATAACATTGATTGATAAGCAACCATGATGTCCCCGCTGACAGCATACACCTCATCAAAGTGTGTCGTATCTAACACAAATACCTCATTTACTGGTACCATCACCGACTCATCAAACTTTTCAGAGTATAGTTGATAAACTGATTGATTATCAACTAACAGGGTAGTTCGATAACCAGCCACCATTACCAAATCATCCGGTAAAGTATTGAAATGTAAACGAATCATCTGTTCACTGGTCCGGTTAAAAATTAATGATTGGTTAACAGGTACATCTAGATAGTCACTCAAATTGACGTGATAGTTATTCGTCAGTAACACATCAATAGATTGTTTATTCATATCTTTTTCAGCAAGCCACCATTGTTTTTGACCGACTTTCACTCGGTAATAATTACCTGTCGTCGTTTGGGCGAATGCCGTTGCTAAATAAAGTCTATTAACCGTTTTTAACTGGCGTTGTTTAATCCCGCGTTTACTCAACCCTAATGGTTGATTAGTCAAGACAACCTCATGATTAATCATAAATAGTTGTTTGACACCAACATTATATACTTGTTCAGTAACTTTATTAGACATTCTGTTCCATAACCATTGATAAAAGGCAAACTTCGATGCGGACTGCATCGGTAAGATGCTTGACGCCTTTAACCAAGCTAATTGCTGACTTTTTGGTAGCTGGACTTGGTAATATCGACCATCCCCCGTTTCAGCTTGTGCAACAATTTTGACAAAAGTATGGTTTAACCATTTTGCCTGGCCAATGACATCACTAGTATCTTCACCTTTTAAATATGGTGTCTGGAACAGACGTCGCTTATTGTTATACACCCAACCAATTTGATGAGCTGGTTCTTGGTACAATAATTCATTAACTTCCTGAACATCGACATACTTTGCAGCAACCCAACCACTTGGTAAGTCATTTATCGCAAGCTTGTAGAATGTTTGCTGATTAATGCGGGCTCGCCCAAGAACACGAATATGATCATTACGATTGACTGCTTTAATAACGGTTACACCCTGTGCAATATCCGCCAAAGACATATACATCTCAACATACTGTACACGCATAGTTGCAGCCGCTTGATAATCTTCAATAACAGGTAAATTATCTGCTTGCTGATCTACCTCTGTAGGTAGCGTCAATGAATTTGGCACTGCCACCATTTGTTCTGGCCGAACATATTCTGACAGCTTCTTCTCATTGATTTGCTTTAAAGTTTCCGAAACAGAAACGATTTTATCGAAAACTTGATAGAGCGTAAATAAAGCGCCTAACTTCTTGGCATGCACTTGCTTACCATTAATTACTTTCTGTGAATCGGTGTATAAATCATTATGTTGATAAACAACCAATTGCTTTCTAGGCATGACCGCAAATAGCTTTGAGCCGTTAAATGAGTATCCCGAAAAGTCAACCAATGTATCAAATTGAACACTATTAAATAATCGATCTGCTTCACGTTGGTAACCAATTTTTGGAATATTCGTATCAGACCAACGTTTGATTCCATGTTCACTGACATAACGGTCTTGTCGATGTTCCGGACGGGTTAAGGCAGTGACCCCAAAGCGGTACATAATGCGCACATGTTCATCTAACTGCGCAACGTTATTGATAATTTCTTCATTATCGTTGTCCCACAACAAATATGTCACATCGTATTTATCATAATCAATATGATGACTTAAATTGATGGCACTAGTCGTAATCCCATTATTTCCCATACCACCGGGATAAATCAGCAATTTTGTCTTATCCAAGCCACTTGCTGGGATATGCTTTACACCTGACACTGTTTGTTGATTAAAGACTGTTTGAACGATGCGAGTAGTGACTTGACCATCATCGTATGGGACAACTTTTTCTTTAATTTGTTGATATTTGTGCTGATAATGTTCACTAATTTGATTAGTATGCTGCAATGCATGTCCTACTGATTCAATATCATCTAAAATTGGACCAGGTAACTCATTATCATCAAAATACATGCCACGATAACTACTATATAATTCATGGTCCCAAGCATAGAAAATAACTGGTTTATCAGTCACTAAATAATCAAAGAAAATACTTGAATAATCAGTAATCAAGACATCAGTGATTCCTAAAATCAAGTTAGCATCCATTTCATCCGGCACTAAATATGGGCGTAACCCTTCATGACGTTTAGCCAATGGATAAGCATATGGATGTACTTTAACCAAAATATTTTTATCAGGATTTAACTGTTTTAATTGCTTAATCTCTTCATAAATTTGCTGAATGCTCCCAGATGGGTTTGTAATTGACGTTCCCTTCCAGGTTGGTGTGTACATGACAATGAGTTGCGTTAAATCTAGTTGCACACCACTTTGTTGCAAATATGCCAGAGTACTTTTTTGCTCATGCGCATAAGTCAAATCAATCCGCGGATAGCCACCCTCAAGCACTTCGCCTTGGTACAAGCCATTTAATTTATAACGATCTAAAAACACATGCGATGTATGGGCGTTCGGTGAAATAATATAATTCGCCATTAATAAATTACGTTGCACATTTTTTAAGGAAGTCTTTGAACCAGGAATATCATAACCCATATATTTCAACGGCGTACCATGCCAAGTATTTAGATAAACTTGCGCTGGCTTCTTATGCCAAAACGACTGAAATGTTGAATTGGTAATCAAAAACTTTGCCTTTAGTAACCATTTCGCATAGGCAATCGTATTGCGCTTCACCCAAATAATTTTGGACTGCACATCAGACGGTACATTCGCAACCATTTTTGCCAGATTTTCTGGGCTGTCATCCGTCACGACCCACACATGTTGCAGATATTGATACTGTGCATGAGAACTCAGATAACGAAAAATTGCTAATGGGGAATCCGTCATTGACTGCCCATCACGGGCTTCGTACAATACTACCTGATCATCAACCGTTGCCTGATCATAATGGCGTATATAATATTCGCGTGTTTTTTTCAAGTCAGAGTACCGATAAGTCATGGCAACCTCTGAAATATGTGCAACACGTTTTACTTTTTTCTTCAAATCCATCTCAATTGCCACCCAATCACTACATTAGAAAGACTTTGGTCACGTCATGCTGATGTTCAAATAACACATCATAGTGGCGATTCATATTAATCACATAATCATCTGGTTGAATAATACGATTAAACCACTGTTCATATAAATCGACTTCGCTATATACTACGGGTTCATCCCAACCAACTAGCTGATAATCTGAGCGTAAACCACGCTCATCAAAATGGACTGTCAACTGTGTCTTTAAGTCCGTGTCTAAATACTCATCAACAACTGGCAAATGGGTCTTATCATCAAAATGACGTAACACTTGAATATTACCAGCAGCATTAACCGAGACACGTTGGTGCGGTTTCTTTTGACCTGGCTTAGCAAAGTCAACCGCCGTGACTTTACCAGCTTTATTATTAATGATGGCAATCCGTACTTCACCATCTTGCATAAAAAGGCGTTGGCCGCCTTTCTTTTTAACAGTAAATTTTTGGTTGCCAATATAGTCTTGTGTAAATTGATTGACGTTGTCGCGTCGATTGCTCTTCAAATATTGTGACACATAGAAACTTTCAATCTTTATGTTCGGGAAGTCACCCGAAAGCTTTTCATACTCATTAATCAACTGGTTATAGTCGCCTTTATACCGTGGATCTAAAATCGTCAATGTAGTATCAGAACCAATAAGCTGGTATAAATTAGCCATATAACGTTTTATCTTCGTAACTTCAGCAGCGTCCAACTTATCAATAATGATTTTTACTTGATTGCTCATATGAATGTCCCTCTAATTTTTAATATGTATCCAGGATTTAATCCTGGTATGAGAATTTCTTCTATCTAATTGACGTAAACAATAAAATCCGAATCATGGTCTGGTTCACCATTAACAATTGGACTTACTCGCCAGCCTTCTTTTACCTTAGCAATATAGTATGACCATGAACGATTCCCCTTATCAGGACTGGCCAAAACTAAACGCCCACGGGTACGATTAGTAAAGCGATTGTCCACAACTACTAAATGCTTACCTTTTGCATCTTTGACTTCAGAGCCTGAAACTTCCATTGTTTGCCACTTATTCGCATTTGATGTTTTATAAGTACCATTGGGAATAATTGGTGTGTTGTCCGCATAACCAAACGCATGACTGCGTTCGGCAAAAGCCCCAATCATGATACCAATAACCAAAATTGCTAATACTTGAATGATTCCTAGTGTCTTTTTCATTATTTCTTCCTTTATACAAAGTCCATGAAACGATTACGGAAACGCATATGGATATGTGCACCCACTGTTAGTAGAATAAGTACAATCCCCCAGAACAACAGATTTGCTGTTATATTATGCCAGAACCAAACCGGGTTTTCTAACAACGTTTCTCTAAATCCTTGAATAATGTAATACAATGGATTTAATTTCAATACATTTGACAACAATAGTGGGAAATTTGGACTATCAACCGGAATAATTACACCCGAAATCCACATTCCTACACGTAATACCGCTGCATAGGCATTATAAAAATCTGGTACTAACACGGTAATTGTTGAAGTCACTAGCGATAAGGCATACAAGAAAATCATCATCGCAAAAAAGTAATAAAAGAATTGTAACCAATAGATTGATGGTTTAACATTCATAAACAAGATTGCAAAAAATGCCATACCTAGCATGACAAAGTAACGCCGTAACTCAGTGATAATTTCCGTCATTGGAATAGCTGACAAAGAGAACTTCATGCGAGATAACATATTAATCTGCGATTGGATACTCTTTGCTGATTTTTGCATGGCTGATTGCATAAAGAAGTAAGTGACCATCCCTAAAGCAATCCAAGCAATATATCCCGCCAAACCAGTGGCGTGGGGATTACCATTGTCACTACCATTACGAACCGCAAACATCAAAATCATAATACCAATTTGTAGTGCCGGATCAGCAAAATGCCAAAAATCCCCTAGGTAGTTTTCCCGGTATGTCTGATCATTATTGTAACGAGCAATTCGCTGGACTACTGGCCAACTCTTTACTAATTCCTTAAAAATTTTCCAAATATCTTTCACAATAACTACCTCTCAACCGGCAAAATAATTTCTTGCCCAGGATTGACCACTTGGTCTGTCATCTGATTAGCTTGCATGATGGCTTCAACCGAAATATTCGTTTTCTCAGAGATACCTTCTAGCGTTTCCCCATCTTTCACAGTATACGTATTTTGCGTAGCCGAATAAACTGGTGTATCTACGGGTTTTGATGATTCACCCGTACGACCATGACGCTGATTTAACTGAGCCAACTTTGACGGCGCAAAGTTTGTAATCAAGTGGGTCGGATGTGCTGCCACATTAGCCCATGACATGTTTAACAACTGCTTATTCATCAATCCCACCGTCAATATCGTAATGATAATCAAAAAGACACGAGTGAACCATCCCATTTTCTCACTGCCCTCAGTAAAGGAGTGTTCATCTTCTTTTTGCCGTTTCAAAGCCGTTGATGGATCCAATAACATCTGTCGATTACGTTCTAACTGCTTTAGATGCCCTAACGTAAATGTTTTTTGCGCTTCCTTGTATCGTTTCTGATAGGCTAATCGTTCGTTTTCTGAAAAACGATTGAAACGCTTCAAGAAGCGCTCATATTCTGGCATCACTTCATCAATCGGACCATCCATTCGGATATCACCATAGTGCATCCAAATCACGCGGTCCGCCATTTGACGCATTTGTGCCGCAGAATGCGACACGAAGAAGATTGTTTTACCCTCTTCTTTAAAGCGCTTCGTACGTTCCATTGATTTTTGCGTAAATGTCGGATCACCCACAGAGAGGGCCTCATCAATAATAACAATATCAGCATCGGAATAAACTGAGATGGCAAAGCCTAACTTAGATTTCATACCAGATGAATATGATTTAACCGGTTGGTCAATAAAGTCACCTAGTTCAGAAAACTCGATGATGTCATCCATCTTGGCTTCAATTTCTTTTTCCGTCATGCCTTGCATCAAGGCCTTTAAACGAATATTGGCGCGTCCAGTTAATTTTGGTCGCATCCCCGCCCCAATCGCAATAATTGAAGTTGACCCATTAATCGTCATTTGTCCACTGGTTGGTTGGGTCAATCCCGCTACCATTTCTAGTAAGGTTGATTTACCTGATCCATTAGTTCCAATTACCCCAATGGTTTCACCTGCATGTGCTTCAAAGGACACACCTTTGACTGCCCAAAAGTTAGGAATACCTTTACCCCAAAATTTGAAGACAGCTTTTACTTTATCTGATTGTCGTTCAGCTAAATCAAATCGCTTCGTCACGTGATTTGCTGCAACGGTTACTTTGTTTTCAACCATTTTTCTAACCTATCTTCATTGTACTGCGCTACCATCATCAACAACTGAGTCTTCTGTACCGGCGGCATCATCTGATGCTTCACTACCTTGTGTACCAGTATCAGCGGCACCTGTATCGGTTGCCGCCCCACCAGTGTCACTAGCCGGCGTATCTGCAGGAGTGTCCGGCGTCCAAGTTGGCGTATAGTTTGGTGTCTCATCATAAGATGGTGCCACTTCAGCTTCGGCAGTATCAGTTTCTGCACTATCTTCAGTCAATCCTGGATCAATTGCCTCTTCAGTACTCGTTTCTTCAGTCACAGCTGGTTCTTCAACAATTTCACTGGCTGGTTCAACAATTTCTGCTTCACTAGCTGACGTGCTTGTTGATTCACTGACCTTTTTTTGGTCATCCTTTTGAACCGTAATATGCTTCGTGATTTTGTTTTGACCACGTGTTGCCTTAACCGTATACTTACCAGGCATCACAAAAGTTACCTTGATATCTTTTTTACTTTTATTCGGTTTGTAGTTTAAGTCATGGAGTTGCTCATGATTACTAGATACCTTCACGGCCGCATTCTTAGATACATGAATGGTTACCTTCGCTTCACCATCTTTGATTTTTACTTTTTTATCACTCAAATGAACCAGTTCGGCATCATAAATTTGTTCTGCTTGAACTTTCTTTTGGTGATCCTGGGCTGCTTGATGCGCCTCTTTTTCTTTATTAATTGAAAAGCCGGCAAATAAAGCAACGATTATCCCAAATGTCAGGAAGAAATGCCCCATTCTTTTAGAACGATCAATCTTCTTAACACGGGCAAAAATAGTTACAAATAGGCCGAAAATGGCAACAACACTAGCGATGAGTAGTATGTATAAACTAATCATGTACTTCTACTCCTTTATTATAAAAACGGGCATGCGTTTTTTGTTTCTTTTTTGGTGGCAGAGCCTGCCAATCACCATACATCTGAGTGAGGTAAGATTGGCTATCTGCTGGTATATAAACAGTTAAATCTTCAAACGGGACTGATTGTCGTTGTTGATAAACAGCTAGTGGAAAATTTTCCCTTGTCTTATTCAATCCCTGGACAATGTACAAACTAAAGATATTTGAACGCGCAACATGGCGTTGATTCATCTTTTGCGCTAACTTATCCATGCGTTGCACCCACCACCCCGTCGTATGCCGTTGCGCATATTTAATAAGCAGTGGTTTCAACCACCAGCCGGGTTCTTGTTTTGAAATAGCGATTCGTCGCGTTGAATTACGCATCACATCAAGATACTTCATTTGATAATACGCCATTCTTTGTCCGACTTTGGATTTTGGTACCGCATCAATCGGAAAAACATCCACATAAACACCGTTATGCACAAGTGCCCATTTACCATCCGCTTGCGTCTGCGTATCACTCACCCGCGTATAAGCATACAACCAATTCTCAGTGTTGTACGGGGTTAACAATTCATACTGCGAATTATATGGTTGATACTCACGAATAAACCTTTCGTATTCATCTCTTGGTAATGCCACATCGGCATCATCATCCCAAGGAATAAATCCTTGGTGACGGACCGCCCCTAAGGCACTACCACCCGTTAAGACATAATGGTAATTATGTTCATTAAAATATTTAATCATGTCAGCCAGAATAGCCAACATGATTTTCTGCACCTCAGGTACAGTTAAATATTTTAATTGTTCACCCATTCCAATACCCCAATCTTTTCGCTAATTCATGGTAATGCCCATCAACATGAATTATTGCTACAATCTCAAAATTTTTTATAAGTCTGTAAAAAATTACTACTAACGTTCTAAGTTTATCTCAATTTCTTTTTATACGCAACTGGATAACAATGCCTTAAACTAGCGGTTTTACTTGGATTTTCCAGCAAAAAAGCGTTAGTGTAACAAGCCACTAACGCTGTAACTGATATCATAAACACATTCCAAAAGTCTGAAAGCTCAATGTAACAAAATTTACGCCATTCCTATCCTCCACCTTGCTGTGGCCAAAAACGGCGGAAAGCATGTGTCACACTAACTTCAAAACAACTTTTTTCTCGCGCTATTTAATCGACATCTTTCTCAATCTTTACAGCAGTCCCATAGGCTGTAACTGAATCACCAATTGCTCCTGATGATGAATCAAAACGCATCATCACAACAGCATTAGCATCTACTTCGGCAGCGGCAGTCTTTAAACGATCAATGGCCTCATCACGGGCGGCATCTTGCAACTTCGTGTAACCTTTGATTTCACCACCAACAATAGCCTTCATTGATTGACCAAATGATGACACCACATTTCGTGAACGGGTTGTTAGCCCAAATACTTCACCCATCGTTTCGACAACATGGTAACCAGCAATTGCTTCCGTTGTCGTAACTAGTACTTTTTCAGACATACATATTCCTCCTTATCTATAAGCTTATCACTACCGACTACGCATCCAAAACTTCATCGTTTGTTGACGAACTAACTGATGAATTAAATTCATCAATTGATGATGCAATTTGATCACTATAGTAAGCCAACATTTTTCCTTCTAGTAATTCCGATAACTGTGACTCAGTTTTGATCAATGATTTTGCCGGCATCTTTACCTTTAACTTATCATCTCGTTTTGTGTTGATTTTAGAGGTTAATTGTTCTTTGCGATTATTTTCTTTTCCCGAAAAATCAATTGCGAATGAGTTTCCTTTATCACCAACAGTTAGCTTGAGCATGAAGTTTTTGATTGGATCAAGTGCTGACTTAGCCTCTTGCCACTCGGACTTCGAAATTTCCTTACCTGATTTTGTTTTTGAAATCTTTGTCATCAAACTTTTCATATCTGCTTTATTCAAGTTAACTCTGTATCCGTTAGACACTTTCTTGAACTTATTACTATCTAAATCTTTAAACCATTCTGTAACGGCTGTCGCGTCTGAACGCACTTCTTTAGTATCAATAGAACTGTACGAATCTTTTAACGACTCACTTTGAGACGAATCAAGCCAATATTTATCCAGTGATTTGGTTACTTTCGTTAGACCTTTTAAGCCATATTCTTTCACTGAACTTGTCAGCATATCCGCTGACACATAAATGTGTTTTTTATCCATTTTAATATTCATGGCTTCTGGTGTATTTTTATCAGTTACTTTTAAATGTACGTCCAGTTTATTTTCATTCTGTGAATCTGCTTTAAGTGTGCCGCTGACACTACCCATATCATCAACCGTGCCATTAGCCTTTACGCGAAAATTTGCAATATTATCATCACTTTTGGTCATCTTGACTAAGTTAGATTCGAACTGTCGCTTCGGTGTATGCAAGAAAGCATAGGTGCCGCCACCTACAACTACCGCAGTCACCACAACAGTAGTACTGACAACAACTGTTTTATTCATAATAATCCCCCATTACAACTACTCCGATGAAAACATCGCCCACATCTCTTTTTAATTATGATACTTCATTGTAATTGTAGCAAAAGCGTTGATTAATCACCAATTCTAATACTTATGTATTACAATTTATAAAAACGCCGCATTGTCAAATCAATCATCTTTTGCCGTAATGCTAAACGTTCTGACCACTCTGGAATAGTCTGCCAGGCAAAACCGGGTATTTGTTGACTAATCATCACATTAGACAGATAAAAATCCGTATCTTCGGTCAACTCATTAGTGATTTTTATATTTAATGTATCCCATTGACTAACCATTTGCGTTAAATAATTCTCTAACGCGGGCATGTCAATCAAATCAATCGTCACTGTAATCGTCGGGAAAATGTCCTCCACCGTAAACACTTTAATAAAAGTGCTTAATAACGGATTGAACAGCATCCCCATCAATTGTTCCTCACTATAATCAAACCGATGCGTAAACATATGAATGACCTGTTTCGTAAAGGCCGTGTGAATTGGATAAGTTTGCATTTGAAAATCAACATCTGGTAAAGGTTGAATATCATATGGTGGGAAATAACATAAACGAATCAAAACTGGCCCAATCAACTCTTTAATTGCTTGTTTTTGTCCGTCGGGCAGTTCTTTCATAAAATAATGCCAGTAAGCGCGACCGATTCGTTCAACGGCCCAAGTAACAGTTGCTTGATTATCAGCTGTTAAATCTGATAAATAATCGGTCGTTTGCCCAATACCCAACGCATAACATACAGACAAACCATAACGGAGCTCATCGTCCACCCAAGTATCTTCAGGATCTAACCGTAGTTTTAGATATGAAGCAAACTGTCCCATTAGTTGTTTGGCAGAAAATTGCAACGCTGCAGTTGGTTTAAGCAAATCTTCATCCGTAGGTTGAATATGATGACCGTTCATCACGCGTGTATGCCAGACACCAATCGTAATTTCTAGCACACGCTTAATCGTTGCCCGCTTCGTCAATAAAGGCACCACATCATTTTGAACCTGTTTCACATATTGTTGCGTCTCTTGACTAAACGGTAACGGCGAATTAGCAAAAGCTAAGTAGATTTGTTCAATCATCAGGGTTCGAATTTGGCGCTCATCACCCAATAATTGGTAATTATCCGCAATCCGAATACCCTGCTGCAGCAACTGTTCACGTACTTCTTCTTTTACCAACCGAACCACGGTTGTACTAGAGGAATGACGAAAAGCAATCACTTCATTAGAATGGACGCCTTCCAGAAAAACATCCAACAGGAGGTCAAATTTTAGTGATTGTCGTAAATAATACCCTTTCAAGGCAGCACTACTAATTAACTGTAAATCATGCAAGGTTATTGTCCGATTAGCATCAGACAGAATAATGAAGTCTTGTGATGACTGTGCCTGACAGTCAATGTTTAACTGTTGCGCAGCTTGTAGTGTCAGGTACCGAGACCAGCCCATTGCTGCCATCAAATCTTTAATTAAAAAACTTTTACTATGATGAGTGATTAAGTACTGATGTAGTGCCAATCGATGCTCATCTTTCTTTGAAAGTAACCAATTCATTGTGTCCACTCTCTCCATTTGATTAATCATAAAGCCATCATAACTTTATTTATCAATTTAATTTCGCTAATTTTTTACCCAATGAAAAAAATATAGTCGATATGGGTACCTTTAGTTAAATTCACTAATTTATAAACTACGCCCTAGTCAAAAGCCACCTTCATGACAATTCCATGAAAGTGGCTTGAAAACAGCTTACCGCCGCTTAAGTGAATATCTATTCTTTATTAAATAGTGACTCATACTCACTATATCCTTGGGCCGCTAATTCAGCGACCGGTACAAACTTGAGCGCAGCTGAGTTAATACAATAGCGTAACCCTCCTTGTGCGATTGGACCGTCAGTGAATACATGACCCAAATGTGATTCAGCATCTTGTGACTTAACTTCTGTCCGGTACATTCCGTGTGATGTATCAAGATGGCGTTTTACTGATTTTTTCTCGATTGGCTTTGTAAATGATGGCCACCCACAACCAGCATCGTATTTATCCAAAGAGCTAAACAATGGTTCACCACTCACAACATCAACATAAATACCTTCATCAAACCAGGCATCATATTTATTATTGAATGGCGCTTCAGTTGCCGCCTCTTGGGTGACCGCATATTGTTCTGGCGTTAATTGCTCACGTAAATCTGCTTCATTAGGCTTTGCCATTATTTGCATCCTCCTTATCTGACCAATACTTGTGCTGATACCTCTTTCTTGGCATCATCATCATCATTTCACGTAATGGATTTTTCTTATAAAACTGTTGATGTTCTTCTTCAGCATCGTAAAATGGTTTAGCATCTTCGATAGTTGTTACAATCGGCTGATCAAAACGTCCTGATGAAGCCAGTGCCTGCTTAGAAGCTTCAGCGATTTGACGTTGTGCATCATCCTTAACGAAGATAACTGGTCGATAAGTGTCACCACGATCTGCAAATTGCCCCATAGCATCGGTTGGATCGGCCAGTTGCCAATAGAGTTCAACCAAAGACTCATATGACACAATGTCATCATCGAACCAAATCTTAACTGCTTCTGTATGACCAGTAATATGAGCGGCTACCTCGTCATACGTTGGATCAACCATCGCACCACCGGTATAGCCTGATCGCACTTTTTCAATTCCTGGTAAGGTTTCGAACGGTTCGACCATACACCAAAAACATCCACCTGCAAAAATAGCTGTTTGCTTTGTCATTAATCATACCCCCTAATTAATAGGATACACCGTTAACCTACTTTTTTAATCTTTATCGTCTTTATCATCGTCATCATCTTTACTGCTTGACTCTGACGCCTTCTTAGCATCATCTGCTGCTTTTTGCGAAGCTGATGCAGCTGAGGCGGCTTGTTTATTAGCATCGTCCGCATTTGCTCTCGCATCTGCCAAGGCCTTATCAGCTGAACTTTGAGCCGCTTGGGCTGCAGCTGTCGACTCACTCATTTGCTTCTTTAAGTCTTTGAGCTCACTATCTTTCTTATCCACTGATTTTTGTAACGACGAAGCTGATGATTGATATTTACCAGTATCCTTCTTAGCTGTTACAAACCGTTGATTTGTTTTAGCTGCCTTTTTTAGTAAGTCCACCCCACCATCAGTATCAATCGCGCGCTGATACAAACTTTGGGCTGATTCCCAATTTTGTTTCTTAATCGCTGCATCTGCTCGCTCTAAATCATTCAATTGTTCACTGGCGGTCCGGTTCTCAACAGAAACACGTACCTGCCGTGACGCCTGATAATGTTTCTTGGCAGTCTGCCAATCCTGAACCGCGACGGCATCACGGGCTTTATTTAATTCTCTCGTATACGTCCGATCATCACTAAACCATATGATGGCCCCATAACCAGCCACAATGACCACAACGAGTCCGAGTACCGATAACATAATCTTCTTTCGACTCATGCTATGCTCCTTCAATAAGTATTTGTTGCATTATATCACGATTTGCAACTAACCAACAATTTAAGACAGAGCGTGACAAAAAATGGCTTGAAATCGGTGTGTAATGTTGTTTGCGTCATTTTTGACTGAAGCAAAGCGGAGGACAGGAATGGCGTAAACTGCATTACATTGAGACTTCAATTTTTTGGAACGCGTTTAATCAGAGCGTGACGAAAGTCGTTTTGAAGCCAGTTGTAACGATGATGGCGTCATTTTGGCTCGTAGCGCAGCGAAGAGACGGAATTATGCCATTGTTGTTACATTAAGGCTTCAGACTTTTGGAGCGCGTTTAAGCAGAACGTGACGAAACCCTAATATACCTGTAAAATGATAGTTATCTTAAAAAATGGAGAAAAAATCATGACAATTAAACATTTCGATCAGTTATTAGATAAATATGCCGATTTAATTACCCATGTTGGTATTAATGTAAAGCCTGGCCAAGATGTCATTATCTATGCCGAAATTGATCAAGCCGACCTTGTCCACCGGATTATGCATGCTGCTTATGCATTAGGTGCTAATCAAGTCATTGTTGAATGGAAAGATACCATTTTACAACGCGAATTTTTGACGCATGCCAGCGAAGCAACCTTAACAAATATCCCTGCTTGGGTTTCTGTCCGTGCCGAATCTCTAATGGCTAACCAAACCTCACGGATTTCCATTGTTTCGAATGATCCTGATGGCTTTAGCGATGTTCCCAGCGACCGGGTCTCACTTTACGAACAAGCCTATCAAAGAGCCAATACGGCCGTTCGTCAAGCCACAATGAATAATGACGTTGCCTGGCTAGTTGTGTCTGCTGCTGGTAAGGAATGGTCACAGAAAGTATTTCCAGATATAGCAGCTGATGAAGCGCAAGATAAATTATGGCAAGAAATTTTCAAGATCAACCGCATTTCAGAAGATAATGATGTCATTGCTGATTGGCAAGAACATATCGAGACGCTCAACGAAAAAGCGGCCTGGTTGAACCAACAAAATTTCAAGGCCCTTCAATACCATTCTGAAAAAACATCATTAACTGTTGGCTTAGCTGAAGATCATGTCTGGGAAGCTGCTGAATCATTCAACAAAGCTGGTAACCGCTTTGTGCCAAATATGCCCACTGAAGAAGTCTTTACGGCACCTGACTATCGCCATATTGACGGTACAGTACAATCAACAAAGCCTTTATCATATTCAGGTGTCTTAATTACAGATATTAAATTAACTTTTGCCGATGGTAAGGTCGTGGCTGCTGAAGCAACGACTGGTCAAGATGTATTACAACAATTAATTCAAACAGATGCAGGTGCTGCATCATTGGGTGAAGTTTCATTAGTACCAGATGATTCGCCAATCTCTAACTCAGACATCGTTTTCTACACGACTTTAATCGATGAAAATGCCTCTGACCACCTAGCACTTGGTGCTGCCTACCCTTCAAACATTAAGAACGGTACCCAACTGTCAGTTGCTGATCGTCAAGCAAAGGGCCAAAACGATTCAATCGTACACGTTGACTTTATGATTGGTTCTGCCGACATGGATATTGATGGTGTCACCCAAGATGGCCAACTAGTCCCTGTTTTCCGCCAAGGTAATTGGGCTTAATACAGAGTGTGATAAAAAACGGTCTGAAGCTGGTGTGTAACGTGATTTGCGTTATTTTTGGCCGGAGCAAAGCGCAGGACAGGAATGACGTCAATTGCGTTACATTGAAGCTTCAGTTTTTGGAGCACGTTTAAACAGAGTGTGACAAATAACGATTTGAAGTCGGGGTGTAATGTAGTTTGCGTTATTTTTGGCCGGAGCAAAGCGCAGGACAGGAATCATGCTAAAAAACACTTAATAATGAAAACGAGGTTTGGACTTTGACATCCAAACCTCGTTTTTAATTACAATAATTAATTAGTTAGAAACACCAACAATGACGTCACCAACTTGTGCAAAGCCAAAGTGAGTTGAACTTGCACGCATCTCCCAGTCACGGTGACCAGTTCCTGATGCAGTCGTCATATTTGTTTCGTTATACCAAGCATCAACAACTGATGAGCCAGCACCAAAACCAATTGAAATGACTTCATTACCATTGCTCCAGTGTTCATTAGGCATTGAACCACCGTTGTTAGCGATTTGTTGGGCACGTGCTTGTGCTTTGGCAGCTAAATCAGATGACCATTCAGTCGTCATGCCACTACGCTTAGACTTTAAAGCATTAAATGTGGCATTGTCAACGTTACCAGCAGTTGATGAAGATGCTGTTGTTGACTTTTCAGTCGCTTGTTGGTTAGCAGTTGCTTGCTTAGCAGCGGCTTGTGCTGAAACAGCAGCCTTGGCAGCACTGTCAGCAGCGGCTGATGATGAGACTGAAGCAGCTGATTGCGCAGCAGCACTTGACTTAGCAGTTGCAGCCATTGCCTCTGATTGAGCGGCTTTGGCGGCAGCTTCACTAGCTGCTGTTGCGTCTGACTCAGCAGCAGCCATTGAGGCAGCTTCAGCTTGTGATGAAGCAACACTGGCAGCAACTGATGCAGCATAGGCTTCAGAAGCAGCTTGTGATGAAGCTGCGGCTTGGCTAGCAGCGGCCTCTGATTCAGCAGCAGCAGAGTCTGCAGCTGCTTGGCTAGCTGCTGTATCATCTGCAGGTGCAACTGATGATGCTTCATTGGCTGCCGGTGCTGCTGTATAAGCAGTTTGAGTTGGTGCAGCAGCTGATTGCGCAGTTGCTGACTGAGCGGTTGCTGCAGTTGCCCCATTAAATGATTGACCAGCAACAATCAAATCAGGGTTAATAATCCCATTAGTTGTCGCAAAATGATCAACTGAATCATTTGTGGCCATGGCTAATGCCCAAACCGTATCACCGTTTTGGATTTGGTAATCGTTAACACCACCATTTGCTGAAACTTGTGATGCAACTTGATCAACAGTGTTAGCTTGCCATACATCTGCAGAAGCAGACTCATTAGCACCAACGAAAGCGACACCCGCTGCAGTAGTTGCTACTGCAACTGATACCCATTGCTTACCTGCCTTATACATTTTCTTGTGTGACTTGATTTCCATTGAAGAAGTTTCCCCTTAATTCGTTACGCGTTTATGCGTATTTAATTTTTGTTTAATACAACATTTTTTAATAATAACAGAAGTTCTTAACAAAATCATTACATTTTAAAGGAAAATTTTGAAATTTCTTAATAAGCTCGGGTAATTACTTAAGATTTGCCGGGAAACTAGACGGTAACGGTGCCCCAATCGACTTGATATCATTTGAAAACGGGATCGGTAGTTGCACACTAGCAGAATGTAACAATAAACCACCTGCATAATTAGACTGTTGATTATACAAGTCATCCCCCACCAGTGGATGCCCGATTGCTGCCATATGTAAGCGAATTTGGTGGGTCCGCCCAGTTTCTAACTGCAAACGGACTAACGTCTGTTGATAGACCGTTTTAATTTTTGTCCAGTGAGTCACGGCGGGTTTCGCGTTGATTCCATTGATTTGACGCAAACGAGTATTAGTTGGGTGCTCACCAATTGGTAGGTTAATCGTCCCCATTGGCTGTGGCAGGTGGCCGTCTACCCAAGCCAAATAAGTACGTTTGATGGTTTTATCATGTAACAGTTGATTCAACATTGGCACCACATATGGTACTTTCGCAATAATCAAGGCCCCAGTCGTTTGACCGTCTAAACGATGAACCATGTATGCCCGTTTACCCTGCTTAACCAAGTATGCTTGAGCAAAGTTCATCATCGTACCATCTTCACCAGGAGAATTGGGATGCGTTTTAACACCTTTGATTTTATTAACAACTAATAACTCGTCGTTTTCATATAAGATTTGTAAGGATTGTGAATCATCAGGGACATAATGTGAATCTGGTGTAATAAAATCAGTTGGTAACCAGTGCAATAACAACACATCATGTGGTTTTAAAATAGTTGAAGTCGGTTGATACTCACCATTCAAATAAATACGACGTGCGATTCGAAAATTGCCTCGTATCCGTCGTGGCACATGCCACATGGTCAGTTGCTCTTTAATTGAGACTGCCGGCTGATCCGCTGGCAGCTCGATTTGCTTTGTCCACCCTACCATTGCACACTCTCCATAGAAATAATGCATCACTATTGCCACAATAAAAGAGCCTAGGAGAATCCCCAGGCTCTTTTATTTTTAAACTGATTAACGATTACAACTTTGTAACGTTAGCAGCTTGCAAACCACGGTCACCTTGTTGTACTTCAAATGATACAGCTTGACCTTCTTCTAATGACTTGAAGCCATCAGATTGGATTGCTGAGAAGTGTACGAATACATCGTCGCCTGATTCGCGTGAGATAAATCCGTAACCCTTGTCTGCGTTAAACCACTTTACTGTTCCTTGTTCCATGTCTGAAACCTCCTGGCATCCTGCCATAAAAATTAATAATCCAAAACGAAGATGCCTTTATTTCTGAGAAACATAAAACAAAATCTTTCAAACTATGTTTTAAGTATAACACGTGTTCCTACTTAATGATACAAACATTTTAACTGATTGCGAAATTATTATCGCATGATTAGCGATGATACCAATTATAGCAGGCGATTACATTGATAATAAAAAAACATTTACTAAGCAGTTAAGACGTCGACTGTTCGAAATCAAACGGCCAATCATCTCTCCTGTTAATAAATGTTTTTAATTACTATTTAAGCATTTGCTTCATGGCTTCTGCTGTCATTTCCGCAGTTGCTTCATGAGAATAATTGGCAACGTCATTGGCACTTGCCTTTGGATTATCCTTCATATATGCAGCAACCTTAGCTTGAATGGCATCACGCATTTGCTTTTGTTGCGCAGCAACAGCGGTCTTATCTTGGCCAGCTGCCTTTTGCTTTGCTGTCACTTGTTTTGCTTGCTTGGCACTCAAAACAACCCAAGTATTCTTAGGAACAGTCACAGTGCTTGTTTGCTTAACTAGTGAGTGACCTTCACCTCCAAAGTCTAACAACCACTTGAAGAAGTCATTTTTCCACTCACGACGAGTTGTCACCGTCTTAACCGTAGCCTTATCAACATCAGCAGTCTTATAAGTTGCCTCCTTGTTAATAGCCTCGGCCATGTTCTTCTTGTTTGGTACAAAATGTGGTTTAGCTTTACCATCTTCACGATCCGCATAGATCATGACATAGTTGCCTGACTTCGTACCAAGTTCTTGTGTAATCAACATACCAGCGGGTGATTCTGAACCACCAGCTGAATAAATTGTCTTTTCGGTAGTTGTCGTCACATTCTTCATACCATAATGTGACTTGATATTAGCGGTCAGCAACAACACGGTTGCTCCTAATAAAGCAAAAGAGATTAGACCCATAACAAGGCGTGTTGGCGCACTTTTAATGTAGAACCATGAGATATATGTTAATACTGCAAATACTGCTAAAACAATAATAATCATGTTGCCTAATCCTCCTTTTCATCTGATGAGACATGTTTTGTCATACCCTCAGGTACAACACGACCACCGCGGACAAATAGTGCCACAATAATACCAAGAATTGCGAAGCCGAAACCGATGGCAAATGATACACGGAATCCCTTCATTGAGGCATCAAGCATATCTGATCCATATTGTAATGGGTTAGCTGTCTGCAAAGCCTTACCTGGCTCATTGTTATTGATAATATTTTGTGTCACTGATGTCAACAAGGCAACAACAACTGACGAAGCCACTTGACGGGCCGTGTTGTTTGAAGCCGTTGCATGTGGTGCTTCATTAGCTGGCAAAACTGACATTGACATCGTCGTCAATGGCATCATAACCATCGCAACACCAAACATACGCAAAGCATATAGGGCTGTAATGAAAGCACCTGAAGTCGTTGTCGTAATGAACATAAATGGCAAAGTTCCCAAAGCCAAGATGATAAAGCCGACAATTGCTAAACGCTTTGCACCAATTTGGTCATACATGCGTCCAGTCAATGGTGCCAACAATCCCATCATCAATGCACCTGGCAACAAAACTAGTCCAGAATTCAACGTTGACATACCATGCACGTTTTGCAAGTAAGTTGGCAACATCATTTGAACACCCATCATGGCCATCATAGCCAACATAACGCCTAAGGTCGTCAATGAGAATTGCTTATTCTTAAAGACACGGACGTCCATAAATGGTACATCCATTTTAACTTGGCGCCAGATGAACAAAATGATTAGTAGCAAACCAGCGATGATTGGTAAGATAACTGATGAGAAATCACCCCAACCTGCTGTAGCCACATTTGTAAATCCTAGTAGGAAGATACCGAAACCAAGAATTGACAAGACGAATGAAACAACATCCAACTTAATCTTCTTCGTAGGCAAAACGTTCTTAACATAGAAGAATGACAAAATAAATGCAATGGCAATAACGATCAATGGCAAAATAAAGATTGTTCGCCATGAAGAAGAAATTGTCAAACCAAGTAATGTGTGGTCCTTCTCAAGGATCCAACCAGACAAACTAGGTCCGATAGCAGGCGCTAGCCCAATCACGATACCGTTAATTCCCATGGCAGCACCACGTTCTTCAACTGGATAGATGTTAAGCATTACCACTTGCATCAAAGGCATCGTCACCCCAACGGCAATGGCAGTTACGATACGGCCAGCTAAGAACATCCACCACATATTTGAATCAGCAGGTGTAAAGGCCGTCAAAGCCATTCCTGCAGTTAAAAGTGCATAAGCAATAATATATAATGTTCTTGATTTAATACGTGTTGATAAGAAAGCTGAAACGGGCATCATCACCCCGTTTGCTAGTAAGAACCAAGTTGTTGCTTGTTGTGCCGTTGCAAACGAAATATCAAAATCGTTCATTAGGGTTGGAATAGCCGTTCCCAATGATGTTTGCATCAACACACCAGCAAAAGTACCGATCAATAATACGGCGACCATGGCTGTACGGTTAAATGGCTTACCGTCCATATCCAAAGTCACACTTTTATCATGTGCCATTTGTTTTCCTCCATTTGTTTTTAATCACAATGTACAATTGTAAAACTCGTTTTCTATTTAATCAAGGTTTTTTGTTAAGTAATTTAACAAACATTGTAGCCACGTTCACAAGTAACAACTGTAATAACCAATCGTGGTCATCAATTTATCTCTCAATACCGCTATGCCATAAGCAATGAAATCCCTTACAGGGTAATATCATTTATTGAACAGTCGTTTGTGATGTGTTCACAACTTCCAAAAATTTTTTCATAAAAAAAGAAGACCGAGACAATTTAATTGCTCAATCTTCTGATTATTATTCATTAAGTGTTTTTTACCACCAACCGTTAGCTTGACGGAAGGCCGTTGCGTTTTCAACTGAACCGTAACGTGAAGTGGCATAATCAACCATTCCTGAAGTTTGGCTGGCAACACTACCAGTTCCCCAACCTTCTTTGGTTTGACCAAGACCTTGGTAACCATTTGGTGAAACGGCATTAGGATTTCCACCTGATTCTGGCATAACAACTGAACTCCACAAAGCTTCAGTTCCACCGTTAGCCAAGAATTGTGCCTTAACTGATCCACCAGCTTCATTGTTTGATGATGATGTGCTTTCTGAAGCAGATGACTCATTTGAAGTTGCTGGTGCAGCTTGTTGAGCTGGCTCTGCAGCTGCAGTCGTATCTGCTTGAGCAGCTTCACTTGCGGCAGCTTTGTCAGCAGCAGCTTGTGATGCAGCAGCTGAGCTAGCAGCGGCGGCTGATGATGCTGCGGCAGCTGAACTTGCAGCAGCTGATGAAGCAGCTTGAGACATTGCCAATGATGCGGCATCATTAGCTGCAGAATCAGTTGATGCATCAATATCAGTTTCAGCAAGGTCTTCTGAATCTGGTACTTCAATCTTTTGATCAACAAAGATCATGTTCGCATCTTTCAAGTCGTTTGACTTTACCAAGTCATCAACTGTCATATTGAACTTGTTGGCAACTTCTGATAAAGTATCGCCCTCTTTAACTGTATAAGTTGATGCGGCATTAACAATAGATGAACCAGCAACAAAGACTGACGCAACTCCGGCAACTGCTAAGGCTGTTTGTTTCACTTTACTACTCATAAAAATTAATAATACTCCTAATGGATAATTTTGATTACTATATTTAATACCTGTGACTACGCAGGTTGATGAATTGGGCATTACCCAACGACAAGTAATAGTTTAACAATTTCAGCTTATAACAAGTTACATAAACATTACATGAATTTAAATGGTTAATTCAAAGCCGCTCATACACGAAATATTTTTGTAACATTAGAAAGTTTCCTCTATAAAATAGGCATTTATAAAGAAAACATTAAGATAGTTAACTCGAAAAATAATCTCTAAAATTTCCTTAAAAATAAAAAATAAAGACGCTGAACACGAATGTTCGGCGTCTTTCTGGATTTTTGTTACATTATCGTCATTTTGAAAAGTAATGTTTTTAGAATTTGCGTAACCATATCGTATCTATCTCGTGATTAGCTTGTTTATGCAATACTAAATCGGCACGCTCACGAGTTGGTAAAATATATTCGTTTAAGTTAGGCAAATTCACTTGGCGCCAAACATCTAAAGCAGATGCTACCGCTTGTTCCGTTGGCATCTTTGTATACTTAGCAAAGAATTCATTATCAGACGGATTATCCTTTGCAGCTGACAGCAACGCCTTAAAGCGTTCAATATACCATTGCTCGATCAAATCTGTTTGTGCATCAACATAGATCGAAAAGTCAAAGAAATCAGAAACGTATACAGGTGTGTTCGCCCCGCTTTGTAACGTGTTGATACCTTCAATAATGAAAATATCTGGATTATCAAACTCATCATACTCACCTACCAACACATCGGACATATCATGAGAATACTTAGGCGAATGGACAGTCCGTTTGCCTTCTTTCAATGCATTCATAAAAGCTAATAACTCTGCCATATCATAAGACTCAGGAAAACCCTTACGGTCAAAAATACCAGTAGCTCGTAATTTTTCATTAGAATATAAAAATCCGTCAGTTGTCGTTAAAGCAATTTCCTTCTCGGGGAAAGCTGACTGCAACATATATTGTAACAAACGTGCTGTTGTCGATTTACCAACCGCCACTGAACCAGCAATACCGATAATAAATGGTCCCCGTGATGCTGACTGACCAAGAAAATCAGCGCGTTCTGCTATATCATGCCGATACTGGTCATAACGTAATTTAATATAGGTCACTAACGGTCCGTAAATATTAAATACATCGGCCATCACAATGCGGTCATTATATGCCTTAATGTTCTGCAATGTCTGTGGTGTCATATCAATTTTTTCTGGCACCACATACTGATTAGCTAATTTTTGCCAATTCTCTCTATTAAAAACAGCAAAATTTAACGGTGCTGTCGCCATAGTAGACTACCTCATCTCGTATAAGTTATCAGCCACATTCGCTAATAGTGGCGTCAATTCTTGAACGGCAAATATCGTTAACTGATGCATTGCACGAGATGCAATGGTATAAACAAGTTGTCGTTCATCATCTCCATGATACACCTTTGGCGACGCATTCCACATAATAACGGCATCAAATTCTAGTCCCTTGGCCAAGTACGCAGGCACAATAATTGTTCCTGGTACTAAGCGTTGATTTTCTGTGCGAATAATCGTCACATCCGCTTGGTCACGTAAAGCTGCGTACGCTATTTCAGCTTCCGCCAAAGTCTTCGTAATAATCGCCGTCGTCTCTTCTGCAGCTTGATTATCAGCTAATTGTTGCACAATTTCTGTCACCATTGCTTCAGTAGTTGGCACGATTGAAACCGCTGGTAAATCACCGGCGCGTTCAAAAGCATCAATTTGCGCGCCATTAATCAAAATATCTTTTGAAAAGTCCGTAATTTGTTGGGTTGAACGATATGTTTGGGTTAACTCAATGTACTCTGACTTATCAGGATCAAATAACTGTGACAATTCATCCTGCAAACTAACGGCGTTTTCCTTGGTAAAGATGGCCTGGTTCAAGTCACCTAACATTGTAAAGCGAGCCTTTGGAAAACTAAACTTTAAGAACGCCAACTGGAAAGATGTATAGTCCTGAATTTCGTCAATGAAGACAAAACGAATATCACGTTCGCCACGGCTCCCCTTAATGAGATCGAATAACATCATATAAGGCGTCATATCTGCCATTGGCAAAATACCTTGGCGCATTTGTTCAACGGTGTGCTTGACACCAGTTTGCCATTCTGCCTGACTCATATCATAGTCAGCCAAATTGATAAGCTGAGGTACTGATTTTAAGAAGTGCACAAATTGCTCATTAATATTGATGAAATGATTACGATTAACACCGCGGATAACCGGCGTGAATGCTTTCATTACCAACTGCTTCGCAATATACTTATACTCCGCTTCGTCTGAATCAAATTCACGTGGATTGTCACGGAGCATCGTATCATATTGTTCCTTACTCAAATTTTGCACTTCATTTTCTACCCAATCAGCATGGACTTCATTACCTGATTTACCTTGCAAAATCTTCATCAATTGTTCTTTCGTCGCATGCAGACGATTACCAAGGTTATAGTTATCATTAAATGAATAGTAGATTTCCGCAATTTTATCCTTGCTGATTATTTCTTGACCACGGAATTTAATCGGCCGTAGTTTCAAATTGGCTTGGTTTAATGATTGCGCGTACGCTTGCATGGCTTTAAAGTAGGCACTTGTCCCCTTTAAGTCAATAATTTGCTTGGCCATGCCTGTTGGTTTCGATTCAAAACGTTCTTGCAATGTTTCTAACTGTAACCTAGGCAAACGACGTGATGCATACTGATAAAAGGTCATTTGCACCATGTTTTGCTCACCTAATTCTGGTAGCACTTGATCGATATAATCATTAAACAATTGATTTGGCGAGAATAGTACGACTTGTCCTGAAGTTAAATGACCACGATAACGATAAAGCAGATAAGCCACTCGTTGTAGTACAGCCGATGTTTTACCAGAACCAGCGGCTCCCTGCACAAACAGCAAGTCCGCTGCCGTATTACGGATGATTTTATTTTGTTCTTTTTGAATCGTCGTAACGATTGACTTCATCTTAGTCGTTGATTCACCTGAAACCGCATTAAGCAGCATCTGGTCACCAACTGCTTCGTCAGTATCAAAAATTGTGACAATTGTGCCATCCTCAATTTGAAATTGACGTTTCAAAGAGACTTCAGCATCTTGTTTACCATCAGGTGTGTCATAAGAGACTTGACCTAAACCACCATCATAATAGATAGAAGAAATTGGTGCACGCCAATCATAAATCAAGAAATTATCTGGTCCATCTGAAAATGATGCTAAACCAATATAGATTTGATCAACCTTTTCTGCTCCCTTTTCTTGCACATCAATGCGTGCAAAATAAGGGCGTTCAGTCAAACGATCCAATACGACTGCCTGATGTTCGGCTGAATCCATCGCCAACTCACGTTCTTGTAACATTTGTTGTTGTTGACGGACCGACATCGCTGTCTCAAACAAGCTACCATACGTTGATGTCTTAAAACGAACATCTTTCCAGCCAGAATCAACATCCGCCTTCTTTTCCTTGGCGTTCGTTTGTTGCATTTTATTATTTGCCTTAGCATCCTGAATTTTTTCTAGTACAGAATCTAAGCGTTTTTGCTCTGAGTCATACGGCGTCATGTTATGCTCCCCCGATAAAAATTAGTGTTTCTATGTTACACCACTTTGGCCTGTTTCGCTAGTTATTTTTACAGACAAAAACTGGGACAAACATGATGTCCCAGTTTTTTCCTATTAATTATAGATTATTTTTCTTCAATATCCAATGGCACTTCATCACCATCTGCTTCTTGTGCAGCTTCAGGTGCATCAGCTGATCCATCATGGCTACCAATATAAGCCAGACGAACTTGATCATAAATTTCATCGTAAATTTCTTTATGTTCTGGTTCCTCTAACCAGCGAATAACATTGACCTTTCCTTGGCCAATCTTTTCACCCTTATAAGAGAACCATGAACCAGCTTTAATGATGATTTCTTTATCAGCTGCCAAGTCGATCATTTCACCAGTCTTTGAAATTCCCTTTCCAAAGAGAATTTCAACTTCAACTTCACGGAATGGTGCGGCAACCTTATTCTTAACGACCTTAATACGTGTCAAATTACCAACAGATTTGATATTATCACCATCTGCCTTAGTTGCATCAATACCACCCTTACGACGAACATCCAGACGTACTGATGAATAGAACTTCAATGCACGTCCACCAGGAGTTGTCTCAGGATTACCAAACATCACACCAATCTTTTCACGTAATTGATTGATAAAGATAGCCGTCGTTCCTGTCTTTAAGATAGCACCTGACATCTTACGTAGCGCTTGTGACATCATACGTGCTTGCAAACCAACTGACGAATCACCGATTTCACCATCAATTTCTGCCTTAGGTGTCAAAGCGGCAACAGAGTCGACAACGACCATATCAATCGCACCTGATGCTACCAAGGCGTCCGCAATGGCCAATCCTTGCTCACCAGTATCTGGTTGAGATAATAGTAGTTCATCAACATCAACACCTAATGCTTTGGCATATTCCACATCCATCGCATTTTCAGCATCAATATAGGCAACGATACCACCTTTTTTTTGTGCTTCCGCAACCGCATGCAAAGCCAAGGTCGTCTTACCAGATGATTCAGGTCCATATATTTCAACAACACGACCCTTTGGATAACCACCAATACCCAAAGCCACATCAAGCTTCAATGAACCAGTTGGTGTTGATTCAACTTTGGTAAAGCGACTGTCTCCAAGCTTCATAACCGATCCCTTACCGAAAGACTTTTCAATCTTTTTCAAAGCGTCATTCAATGCATTTTGACGTTCTTTAGGATCAGTGATCTTACCTTCTAATTTTTTATTTGGATTAATATTCTTTCCTGTAGCCATATCTTTTGGGCCTCCGCTCATTAACTTTAACTTAACGCAGTTCTAGTGTAACCTAATTAACACTTTTTTTCAATACATCTAATTAATTGACGATTCTTTGGCTAATAAATCTACCAACCAGTCAAAGCCAGCTGCGACACTCGCCTCACGGACTGCCTGACGATCACCACTAAACTGATATTTCTGCGCCATTGTTTGTCCAGACGGCGTTGCCACACCAATATAGACTGTCCCAGCTGGATGTCCTTCTAACGCATCCGGACCAGCTACACCAGTAAAACTAATCGCCCAATCAGTTGCTAACTTTGCTTGCGCACCCCTGGCCATTGCTTGCGCCACTTGGTCAGATACAACACCATACTGCGTAATCAATTCTGCGGGCACCCCTACTAATTTCGTTTTAGCAGCGGCCGCATAAGTCACAAAAGCCCCTGGTAGTGCTGCAGAGATACCACTCACTTCAGCTAACGTTGCCACAAACAACCCAGCCGTTAAAGATTCAGCTGATGTAATCGTTTGGTGACGAGTAATTAAACTTTTCCCAACTTGTTCTTGTTGCATTGCCAACCTCCTTCCCCATTAATAAAGAGGCAACATGTTCTATAAATGTCTTTTATTAGTATAAATCAAAAATTGATATTCGACGACCATTATGGAATATAAAAGCCAGGACATTTCGTCCCGGCTTTTATACTTAAATTTCATTTATTATGAGATTCAAAGAGGTCTTTTTGTCACACTCTCTCAAACGCGTTCCAAAAGACTGAAGCCTTAATGTAACAACGATTACGTAATTCTGTCTCTTCGCTTTGCTACGAGCCAAAATAACGCAATCATTGTTACAACCGGCTTCAAACCGTCTTTTGTCTCGCTCTCTACTTAAACCCATCGGCGAATACGCCACGGTTCTTATAGAAGTAATCAATTCCTGAGTAAACCGTTGCGATTAAGGCAATCCACATCATAATCATGGCGAATGGTACATTGATCATTTCGAAGAAAACATCGTGTAGTAGGAAGAAAGAAATTGAGACCATTTGTGAGGCGGTCTTAATCTTTCCCGGCATAGCTGCTGCCAAAACCTTACCATTATTTTCAACAATCAACGTACGCAAACCAGTAATTGCTAACTCACGGATAACAATAATGGCAACCATCCAAGCTGGTACCCAATCAAATTGAACAAAATAAATCAAGGCTGTCATAACGAGTAACTTATCAGCTAGTGGATCCGCAAACTTACCAAAGTTTGTGATCAAGTGACGCTTACGAGCAATTTTACCATCAGCAAGATCAGTTAATGATGCGCCAATAAATATAATTGCAGCGACTAAATGTGCGACAGGTAATGTTGTACCGCCAAACGTCAAAACACCCCAATCAGGTGAAATTGACAATACTAACATAAACACTGGAATCAAAATCATTCGAAATACAGTCAGTTGATTTGGTAAATTCATTTTTTATCTGCTCCTACGTTTTTATCGTGTAAAGTTCATATTCAAGTGCCAAACACTCGCATTATTAGATTGCAAGTCAACTGACTTACCATTTAGTGATACTTTTGTTGCTAAGGCATTTCCAATTGAGACCTGCACACCATTTGCTGATGTTGGGATATCAACCTCTTGCGTCTTACTATCTTCCACAGTACCATTCCACAATACGGTACCAGCTGCATCACTAACTTGCATCCATGAAGAACCATCTTCGGCCTTCAACTGCATCTTCATTGCCTTATTAGGAGCTTTTACTGAGTCATAGGTAACTGTCGTACCACTCACATTACTTTCGCCCAAGTCAACTTTAGCTGTCTTTTCCTTCTTTTCAGAAGATGATTTTGATGATGCCTTCTTTGAGCTGCTTGATGCTGATGATTTTGACTCACTAGCAGAAGACGTCGTTGCTGATGACTTTGATGATGCCTTCTTTGAAGAAGAATCCTTGTTAGCAACTTGTGATGTTGATACTGAGACGGTCGACTGGTTCTTTGATTCTTGCTTAGCAGAACCAGCAAACGATGAAACCACTGCCCAAATAATGGCGATAATCGCAACGATGACCACACCAATAATGATTTTTGGCATCATGCTTCGTGTTTTATCAGCAACTGTCTCTTCATTTTGATGCATGCCCGCACGAGTCACATTATCTGCATCAACACGTGCTGCACTTAAATCAGGTTGTGGTGTTTCAGCGTCTTCATTTTCATATTTTTGCATGAAGGCAACCGCATCTATTCCAACCGCCGTTGCATATTGACGGACAAATGCGCGTTCATAAAAGGCACCTGGTAATTGATCAAATTGGCCACTTTCAATCGCCGCTAAGTAGCGTTTTTGAATTTTCGTTGATTGTTGAATATCATCAAGTGATAGCCCTTTATCAAGTCGAGCCTGTTGGAGCTCTTGTCCGATAGCGCTATTGCGTTCTTCGTTCATAATCTCTCATCCTAACTTTTAAAATTTAGCATAATAAATATAATTGCATTCTATTTCATTTTAACATAATTACAACATATCAGGTCGAGCGATTATGCTGGCCACTGGGCTGACCGCTGTCTGTGTTAATACCGTAATCATATCATTGACTGTTAGCGCTTGCAAAATAGCTATTTCATCTTGCAAGGTTGCCTCATCAAAAGTTTGGCCTTCAAAGCGAATGGCCGTTTCTTCTAGTTGATTTAATTTATTGATCAGACGACTTAAGGCATCATTCTTAACCAAATTAAAACTGGTCGTCAGTTGACTAACTTGCGCCGTTAAATCATTCAAAACCTGTGAAACTGCTGCAATGACGCGCTCTGGATCTGCCGTTTCAGCAGCAATTGTCAAATAAGCAAAGTGCCGTTCCGCGTCAAAATCGGCACTAAAGTTATCATCAATGAGACCATCGTTATACCAAGTCATATACGTTGGCGAAAACTCACCAAAAACAAGATCGATAGCGAGACTACCAATAATTGTCACTCGTAAAATATCACGTCGCGACAATTTGGCAAAATCTAGTTCCCATCGTTGACCCAATACCACTTTGTTCCGCACGACATTTAAAGGCACTTCTAATGGCGTTGTGATGACAGGTTTTAAGTCTGACACCAACTTGATAACTGATTTAGCTGCTACGCGCTGCCCTGCTGGCGAGTTTTCAATCAAGGACAGTAACCTTGTTTCATCAAAAGCCCCTGTGACCACCACATCCATATTGTCTGGTTGATAAAATGATGAAAATGCTAACTGCAACTGTTCCGGCGTGATTTGGTGAACCGATTCGACTGTTCCTGCAATGTCCTGTCCTAAAGGATCATCCGGATATAAACGCGCCAAAATTAGACGGTATAGTTTTGAATTAATGTCATCCTCATACATGTCTATTTCTTGCGTAATTATTTCTTGTTCACGTTGGACAGTTGCTAAGTCAAAATACGGTTCTTGCGTGAATGTCAATAATTCTTGCAATGCTGCTTGATTACCAACGGTTGTTGACAGATAATAACTTGTTCGTGTCTGGGTCGTAAATGCATTAGCATTTGCCCCAAGTTCGCTTAATCGTGAAAACGCATCATAATCTGGTTGTGCAAACAGACGATGCTCGACAAAATGAGCAACACCAGCTGGTTGTGAAACAAGTTTCCCTTGATCCATAAACAGTCGATCACGAGCACCATAGTCTACCGTGACCATTGCGACCACTTGGTGAAAGTCTGGTCGTGGGAGCAGGTGCACCCGCAAACCGTTCGACAAAGTTAGATGTCTTTCAGCTGGTAAAAATTTTTGTGATTTAGCCAACATTCACTTCTCCCCCAACCATTTCATACTGCAATTGCCAAACTGCACGCTGTGCTAAACTTCGAACTTGTTCAGCCGTTACCGCGTCAATCTTTTCCAACCAAGCGTCATCAGTGATTGGCTGAGCTAAGACTTGTTGATTATACAGACGATCTGCTAAATAAAGTGGCTGATCCAAGGTCATCGTATACGATGTCTTTAATAATTGTTTTACTACTGCCAATTCTTCATCAGGAACTAATTCCTGTTGGAGACGTTGTAATTCTTCATTAACTTTTGTTGTTGTAATAGCTAGATTGACTTGATCAACACCTGCTTCTACGATCAATAACCCAGTATATGGATTGTAATCAGATGAGATACCATAAACTAGCCCTGCTGATTCACGAACGTTTAAAAATAATCTTGAAATCGCCAGGCCACCAAATAGACCATTAAACACATTAGCAATAAAGCGTTCATCGCCAGCCGACATTAATGTATAGCCCAGCACTAAACGCGCTTGGTTTACATCATCCTGTGACTTGACCTGCTTAACTTGTGGGAATAACTTTTGCTGATAGGTTGCCTGCAATTGATGATGGCGTGGTGCAAAATTAAATTGCGTTGTTGCTGCAAGCACCTCGGCTAAGGCAATATCCCCTACGACCACAATATCAATACGATCATTTGCGACACTTTCTTGCCAAACCTGCCAAGCTTGTTGTGGCGTGGTAGCTTGCAAACCAGAAATGGTTCCAAAAGCTGGCAATGCCTGATCTGCAGAGCCAAAATAAGCTTGCAAGGCTTCTCGTAAGGCATAGTAAGGTTTATCTTCGCGAAGACCAGCAACTTCATCAAGGGCAATTTCCTTTTGTCGATTAAACATGACTGGTGAAAAACCAACTGACTCGTCACCCATTGGCCGATTAATGACTTCATTTAAAAAGTTGAACCCATCACGCAGAATATCACTATCTGTCGTTGCAAAAGCTTCGTGGACCAAATTTAATTGCAAGCGAATGGTATGTAATTGACCGACTTTAAAAATCTCTGTCCCAAAGGCTGCCCCAGTCATTTCGCTTAGAGCCTGAGCAAGCTTGGTTTGCGAGGAATACTTTGCAGAAGCCGTTTCCAGCATATTACTTACTAGGACACGTGCATTGAGAGTTTGTTGATTTAATTGTTGCGTAAAATTAACTGCGATGTGCGTTGTTGCAAATTGTTTTGTCGGTAAAACATGAACAAACACACCCGTTTGAATTTCTTTTGTTACCACAAACGTACCTTCTCTGATGAAAATAACTCTTGTATTTTCACTTTCATTTAAAATATGTGCTTAAAATTAGCAATTGTCTTTAAGTATAACCTTTCGACTAGCGACTTACCACATTTCCTCATAAGGATTAATAGTTTTTTTATTTGTCATCATCTTCCTAAAAGACAAATAAAAAACTGAGATAGAAAATTGAAGTGCCCCATAATTGTTAGACACAAAAATCTAACGATTATGGGGTATTTTTCATGACTAAATATTCAACTGATTTTAAAATTAATGCCGTGCAACGTTACTGTAAGGGAAACATCTCGTTAAATGCGCTCGCAGCAGAATTAAAATTGTCAGACGAGAATTTACTTAGAGGATGGGTAAATCTTGCTAAGGAACAAGGCCTTGAAGCATTAGCAGTTAAACATCATAGAAGGCGTTATGATCTAGACTTCAAGCTGAAAGTGGTAGAATACTATCAAACTCATGCTGTGGGAGTTAGTAAAGTTGCCGCTATTTTTAACATCTCAGCTTCACAAGTTTATAGCTGGGATAGAGCTTTTAAGCTAGGTGGGTTAGCTGCATTAATTCCTCGTCAAAAAGGAAGGCCTAGCTTAATGAAAAAGAAACCAGTAAAGTCTACACATCAGTCAGCACTTTCACTAAGTGAAAAACAAGCCTATGAAGAAGAAATATTACGTTTAAAAGAACAATTATTTCGAACAGAAATGGAACGAGATATATTAAAAAAATTACCACCCCGGTCGGATCTCTCTCAAACAAAGCCAAAACACTAGCAGTTGATTCTGTCCGGGGAGACCGTAAGAATAGATGCACAGTTAATGACCTACTAACATTTTTTGATTTGAAACATGCGACTTATTATGATGAGAAAAAACGATTATTAAAGACTAGTAAGTATCAACAGATTCAAAATATGATTCAAAACATTTTTCTGGCTAGTCACAAAACCTACGGTTATCGCCGTATTCATCGTCAACTTTTAAATCAAGGTGTTAAAATTTCTGCTAATACTGTCCTTAAATTGATGCATACATTAGGGATTAAAAATCATATATACCGTAGGCATACCAGTTCATATAGTTCATACAAGGGCAACATTGGTACTAAAGCACCTAATTTTCTGAAGCAAACGTTTAATGCCACCCAGCCTTATACGGTCATTCATACCGATGTGACCCAAGTGCGGTTAACTAATCAACATTGGGCCTATATTTCAGCAATGACAGATGAAGCAACCAAGGAAGTGTTGGCATTACAGGTTAGTGCGCACCCAGATAAGCAATTAATTATGAAAACGATAGACCAATTGTGCGCTAATTTACCAAGTGGTACAAAGTCGATTATTCATTCCGATCAAGGCTGGCATTATCAACAGAAAGATTATCAAGCCAAGTTAAAAGCTTTAGACTTTATTCCCAGTATGTCACGTAAGGGGAATTGTTTGGACAATGCCCCCATTGAAAGCTTTTTTAATCTGTTAAAACGGGAAAGTCTTAACCAACAACATATTAAAAATATTGCAGAATTAAGTGTTATTGTCGACAAATACGTCCATTGGTTTAACCATGAGCGTATTTCGTTGAAAACAAAAGGCCTGCCTCCGATTGCATATCGGGAACAGGTCTTAGGTAATTAAAATTTATTTAAATGTCTAACTTTTTTGTGGCACTTCAAATCTATCCCAGTTTTTACGTTTATTTATATTAATTATGAAAAGATTGCTGACAAAGCTAAGATAACGATCAAGCCGACAACAGAAATCAATGTTTCTAGTACCGTCCAAATCTTCAAAGTTTGCTTGACGTCCAAATCAAAGAACTCCTTGAACATCCAGAAACCAGCATCGTTAACGTGTGAAATACCAACTGAACCGGCACCAATAGCCAAGACAACAAAGGCTGGATCGACAGCTGATTGACTTGCTACCAATGGTGCAACGATTCCGGCTGTTGTCAAACCAGCAACTGTTGCTGATCCAACTGACACACGCAAAATCAAAGCAATAATCCAAGCAAAGATAATTGGTGACAATGACGTGTTTGAGAAAGCTGAAGCAATTGCATCAGAGATACCACCAGCAGTCAAGATTCCCTTGAAGGCGGCACCACCACCGATAACCATCAATAGGTTAGCGATTGACTTCAAGGCATTACTCATTGAGTCACCAACTTCACCCATTGTACGACCTTGCTTTGGTCCCATTGACCAGATCGCAAATGACATAGCCACGACCATGGCAATCACAGGATTTCCAAACATGGCAACAATCTTATCTAATACAGATGGATCAGTAATGTACCCACTTTGAGTGGCATGTGACATGGCTTTCCATGAAGCATCACCAATCGTACCTGAGTAAACTTGCTTACCACCATTGACCGCCAACGTGTAAATTGTTGAAATAAGCATGAAGATAACGGGCATCAATGAGGTTGTGATTGCCAAACCAAATGATGGTGTATCTTCTAACTTGAATGTCTTAACTTCACCAATAGCATCTAGCTTCTTAGTAATCTTAAATGCTTTAGGCTCAAACTTCTTAATAACACGAGTGAAGTATGGTCCAGCAACTAACATTGCAATGATGGCAACAACAATACCGTACATCAAGACGATACCAATGTTAGCACCTAGAATATTAGTAACTGCTGTAGGTGATGGCTGTGGTGGCAAGAACCCTTGAGCAGCAGACAAGGCTGCAGCCATTGGAATTCCCAAGTAAAGCAAAGGTACTTCAGCTTCAAGCGCAATTGTAAACACAATTGGGATCAAAACAACTAGTCCCACTTCGAATAGCAAAGAAATACCAATGATAAATGATGCACCGGCAACTGCCCACTGCAAACGCTTCTTACCAAATTTTCTAATCAGCGTTGTCGCAATACGGTAGGAACCACCAGAATCAGAAACCAAACGACCAATCATCGATCCAAATCCAAAGACGACAATCAGCTCACCCATCGTGCCACCGATACCGTCTTTCAACGCATCAGCGATTCCAGCTGGGTTCATACCCAGACCAAGGGCAACTAAAATAGATGTAATAATTAATGCCACGAAGGTATTAACATTTAACTTCAGGATAAAAAATAGCAACAAGGCAATTCCAAGAACTAGAATCAAAAATGGCCAAATATTAAAATCACTTAGCAACCATTGATACAGTCCTGTAGATTTGTCAATTGATAATCCTGTTAGCATTGTGAACATAATACACTAACCTCTTCAATCAAAAAATAATTTCACTCACACTTGTGTAAGCGATTGCTCAACTACGTTATTCTACACCTTTTCACTAACTTTTTACAACTGTACAAATCGTAAAAAAGCGTTTACGACACCTTTTGATGTCCCAGAATTGGTACACACCAATTCAGCTTGTTCATAATCAACGGAAGCCACCACCACCAGAGCCGCCACCGAAGCTACCACCACCGGACATACTCGTGGCGCCACCACTACCGGTACTAACAGCAGTCGTCATGGCACCACTACTAAAGTGGTGAACAGCAAAGAATGGGAAAAATGACCCATGATAGTAAACACTTTCTGCTTGATACTCTGGATAAGCCACCGTTAATTGCTCGGCAACCTCTTCAGCAATACCAAAAGCGGCTGCCGCTAACATTAGATCATCCCACAAGCCAACCTCTTGTGGCGTTCGCTCATTGATCAATGTAAATTCTTGCAAGTAATTCTTTAGACGAGCCAGATTCAAATCAACTTCATCCGCGGCCGGCTTTTTGCGGAAGCCTTGTAACCAACTAGCCGCCCGATTTGCCCGATCACGCTTTTTATCATCAGTTTTTACTCGCTTTGTTTTCGTCGGATAAACCAAATCATTGGCCTCACCATACTGTTGACTATAGTTATTGAAAGCCTTCGTTAACGACTCAAGTTTTTTACCATGTTTGCTTAAGTACTTACCAAAAGCTTTTTGTGTCACGACACCATCCGAAGCTGCATGCTTTAATAATTCATGTAACTTTTGAATCGGTTCTGGCGTATCCGCCGCCAATTCTTTATCAGCCAATATAAACGTGATTTTCTTCTTATTCGGCTTTTTTTCAGCATCTTTTGTCTGAATGGTCAAATATTGATCACGCATCAGTTGTAACAACCCGACTGACAAGAAATTACTTGTCACTGTCGTCGATAACATGGCACTCAATAGTTGGTAAACATTATAAATACTACCGGTTGGAATTTCACGATAGTACTCGCCTTTGGTTTGTTTTTGTAACGTCTTAATAGTTGGATAATAACGACGGTAATTGCGATACCACAGTAGTAACCAAATACCAGCACCCAATACCAACAGAATAACAACAGTCACCACAATTAATGCTAGCCGGCGTCCTTGATCATTCTTCACGGTTTCCCCGTTCTTATAATCTTGATAATTATAATCACTACCTTTAAAGGCTTCTTGCATATAGGAATCAAAAGAACGTGTCGTTTTATATGCCGTACCATAGGTATTCTTAGGGATTTGAACAATCATTTTGACGTAATTATCTTCTGACAAGTTCTTGCTGCTTTGCATGGTCACCTGCCCCTTATTAAACGCAGTTTCCCCATCAAAGCCAAATCCCCAAACACCATAACCATTATCCACTGATAATTGTCGGTTTGAATCATGAACAACAACTTGCAAGTTTTTAGGCGAAATCTTCACATCACTGTTTAAAAACTGCCAAGCAATCATTTGCTTCGTGGCCGTTTGTTCAACAAAATTACTGATTTGATACTGAATCGTATATTCATGAGTACCGTATGAGGTAATTCCCCAATTTAGTTCATCCCCATTCTGACCATATTGATAGGCCTTTTGCTGGCGATTATTATCAGTTTGCCAATTTGATTGCCTCGTAAATTGACGGCCATCCATGCTAACCTGATAATTCGAAAGCTCTTGAGGACCAACTAACTTCACAACTTTGTAAATTTCACTACCTTCATCAGCTGTTACGGACCAATTTTCTTTAATTGTAGCTGTTCCTTGATCATTCAAAGACACATCGATATTCATGCGATTAACGGTTTGTTCAGCCGCAACCTTCTGGCTATTCCCCAACACGAAAAACGAAACGATACATGCCAGAAATAGTAACCAGAGCGATTTTACTCTGACTTTTCCCATTTTGGCATCTCCTGTTTTCCTTGGGTATTTTCGAAGTACTTTTCCTGACTAAAGCCCATTGAACCAGCAATCATGAAATTAGGAAAGACTTGAATCGATCGATTTAATTTCGTAACTGAATCGTTATATACCATTCGTGATAGACGCACTTTATTCTCAAACTCATCAACTGCCGTCATTGTCTGTTGATAGACATGACTAGCTTTTAAGTCAGGATATTGTTCAGCCAAAGCATTGACGACCCCTAATACCCGATTAAATTGTTGTTCATCCGCATTTACATCGGCGACATCTGATCGTTCAGACACGTTTTGACGAGCATTAACAATCTTTTCAAAGGTTTTGCTCTCGTACGTTTGATATTTTTCAGTCGCCTGCATTAAATTAGTTAACGCATCCCAACGACTTTCAACTTGTGCGGCAATTTGCCCCATGGCATTACGGACATTTTCACGTAAACGCACCAACTGGTTGTAGATAGCAATTAACCATCCAATAATTATCACAACCAGAATACCAACAATAATTCCCCATACCATATCAATCTCTCCTGTCCTATTTTGCTAGATTTATCGAGATACTTCTATTACTTTATACCATAAAGCCTACTATAAATCATTGGATAGCCTCTTTGTCCATATCTGTCTGACGGTACCAGTTATAAATCGTCTGAGCATCACGTTTTGGCAAATAACGATTCTCAACTAATAACTCACTGTTACCACTGCGTAGACGAATTTCTAAATGGACCAGTCCTGTCCGGCGCATAAAAATACTCTGCGATATTCGCATTGATTGAATATTTTTCTTAGGCATATAATAGCGCTTTTGACCAAATAAACGGCCCACTTGGGCAACCAAAATATGATTTTCAGTCACACCAAGACCATTTGTTTTACCAACATAAGCACCCAGCCCCCACGCAACCGGCAACAAAATTAGTGATAACAAACCATAGGGACGCCAAAAAATGCAAGTTGGTATAACCACAATAGCAGTTACTAACAAGCGGTTGCGAATCAATGCCCAACGACCATGGGCATTCGTTTGTCGCCATGAAGCGGGTACAACATCTTGGCTTGGCAGCCAATTGATAAAGCGGCGGGTTTGATGTTGCACATCTTTCGTTTGCACGACTGGCATAATGACCACATCACCACTGTCTTCATCATCCGAGGCGTTTGCTGCTACCAACGCCTGAACAGTTGTTAAATGTAATAAGCGTCGTAACCACGATTGGACATACACCACACTTTGAATTCGGTTAAGTCTGACGGTCACCCGACTAGTTTGAAAAAATCCTTTTTTCGTTGTCAGCTGTGAACCTTGGTGCACAATTGTAAAGTGATAGTAACGCTGAATAATCAACAAATAGGCAGCCACGATAGCTAACAAAATCAAGCAGACAACATCAAGTATAATCACCATTGCGGTCTGCTGACTAAAACGACTAAATATTTGATTAATATAATGATCTGGTAAAACATCATCTAAGTTGCTATAAATCGCCAACACTCCAACTAAAATTGGTACGACACTAAATGAAGTCAGCGCATACAAATTTAAGTCGCGCCATTTAATTTGATATTGTGCCTGTTTTGTTTCTGAATGTTGTGGTTCGGCGTTTGTTGATGTCGCTTCTGCGGGTTCATTTATTTCTGAATAACTATTCTGTTTTAATCGTTCCAGTTCTCTAACTTCTTTTACCGTAATCACCGGTAAGCTGGCATCAGCTTGATTGTCAACATGCGCCGATGTTTCAATTTTTAAACTAACCAAATGCAGTGGCTTCATAAAGAACCATTGTTTTGTTTGAAAGGTTTGTATTTTTGGATAAGTCAGATGATGTTGTTTTTTATTAAATATGCCACTTTTAATCACAATTTCATTAGTTGTAATTGCGTAAGTCATGGTGGCATAGCGACCAACTATTAAAGCTAATCCTAAACAAATCGCTGCTAAAAGCACCCACCATAAACCATTAATAGCGCCTAATAATAGTAACAGCCACCACGTCTTCACTTCCTCAACTAAAAAAACAATTAATGCTAAGGGGTGCAGATGTTTTGCCTTAACTGTCATAAACATCCTCCTCCTTGGCTAGATTCATAATTTGATTTTTTAGTTGTGTTGCGGTGGCATGATCAACCCCACCGATTTCATGTACTGCGGCTGCTGTATGAATCTTAACTGATTGTAAATGATTAAATTGTAATAAAGGCCCCGCAGACAAGGTCACATCTTGGATCCGTAAGATTGGCACCGCCGTCGTTTTACGTACGAAAAAGCCCGTTGTGATTTCAACATCATGTTCTGAAAGCTGATAACGCCAGAATTGATAACGATAAGGGATCAGCGTAAATTGAATGATTGCTGCCATCATCGCAAGCAAACTTGCCACCCATATCAGCCATGTTGGCCATGAAAAAATATAATGACACACTATGATTCCTACCACAATGCCAATATCAATTAAAAGATTAAGTCCAGCCTGTAAGCGCCAAACCGTTTTGATACGCTTAGGTAATTGTTGCCCCATTTTGTAAATACCTACCCCTTCACATAATAGGTTTAAGCCTAACATAAAAGGAATTTGGAAAGCAAACGCTATCAACGGGTTTAATGTAACAACATAAAAAACTGCCAATCTAATTAGATTAGCGGTATCGACATTTACATGCCCTATTTTATTAACTTATTACCTTCATAGTTCACTGAATTTTTGCCATCTTTTTTAGCTGCGTATAAATACGAGTCTGCTCTTTCGTAAAGCACTGCAGCACTATTATCATGATGCTGATACTTAGCAACTCCTATCGATATAGATATCTTTACAGACTGCTCACCATTAGTTGTAATATCAATTCGACCAACAGTTGTCTTGAGTTGTTCAATAATTTGCGGTAAATGCGATTCATCAATATGCGTCAACAAAATAGCAAACTCTTCCCCGCCTATTCTGAAAAACGAAGCATCTAATTGTAGATCATATAACTGTAGATTAACCTCTTTCGATAAACGACGCAATGCTGTGTCACCAACTATATGACCAAATTGATCATTAATTTTTTTAAAATCATCAATGTCTATCATCACAAGATACCAATCATGCTGTCTTTTTTCATACTTATCAAATAGTTGTTGAAACGCAAATTCAAATGCTTTACGGTTACCAATTTGCGTTAAAAAATCTGCATTGATTTCATGAGTTAACGACTCGAGCTGTTTTCTAAAAAATAGGTCCAATGACAAAATAATCGAAATATTAACAATACTAGCAAGCATCTGTGCTAGCAGATCATAGCCCGAAATTGTTTGATTGAGTGATAAAATACTCCACCACGACATACTATACACACAAATGATGACAAAAAATCGGATACGCGACCTGATTTTAAAAACATCATAACTATAAATAAGATGATTTATAAATATAGTTAATAACACACCAAATAACGAAAGAAGTAGCCTACCAAAATCTTGATAATTTGGTACCGCCGGAAAATACACGCTGATATTAAATAACATGACAACATGCGCCATACAATCCGTTGCATACACAAATAATTTGTCATGTACGTGCACAATAAAATAACAGGCAATCGATATCTCAACGCTGTAACCAGTTAATCGACCCCAAATATCAGTCGCATCTGAGTAATTTAAATCAATCATCACAATGGCCACAATTGGTATCACCACTCTTAACCAAATTAACCACCTTTTTAGGACTACCGATCCGTTAACTTTATCGATCCAGGTTCTAATTGAGTAATCGATTGCAACAATCCCCATTATAATTAACAATGAAGTAATTATAATGACTGTTATTTCCATTATATTTTCCATCCCATGCCTCTATTATTCACTATTTCAGAGCATATTATTGATTCATCTCAGCTAAGTATTTTGCAGTCGATAACGGTTTTATACCATTATTAGTTACCTTATAAATACCCGTACGCACATGTTCATGATAAGTTTTGCTTGTTAATTTTGAAAAAGTTTGATGGTATCTAGGCACAACAACATATTGATACCCCTGAATAATTGACTGAAATTGCTTGGATGAGACATCAAATGCTTCACGCCCGTCCACATGATCACTAAATAAATAATAACGACCCACATAGTTTGCATAAGCATTGTTAACGTCTTGTGCTTTCGCATCAACAAGTAAAATACGTTTGTGGTTAAACGTATTTTGATTAGGCACCATCTGCTGCATCTTTATCGGCAATGCATCGTTCATCTTTTGATTTAAAAAATTAATACCATTAATCTCTGACAACATCAGAACACTTGAAAAGATAAGCAAGAAAAAAGTACTTTCTTGATACACCTGTTTTGTTTGTAAATTGGCAAAACTAGCTGAATTTCGTTGCGCAACAATTGGTTGAAACGATGCTCGGTCAATATCATTTAAAATAATGACACCACTTAATAAAATGCTAAATATGACAATCGTTGATAAGTAACGATCAATACCAGCCAAATTGATGGCTTCAGCATATGGCATTGAAACGACATACATCCCCAGTACACCAATCATATAGATGGCTGTAACTAAATCAGTGATTGCTAACATAAGCAGACTATAACTTCTTTTATGGAGACCAACACGAATCACTAACCAAGTCAGTAATAAGGCAATATTAACTAATAGGATACCTCGAAAAAATAACGTGTCCGTATTAGTCATGTAACTCATAAACTTTTGAACAATTAACCTTTGTGTGTTTGCGGATTCATGATCAACTTGGCTTTGATAGGCTTGCAAGTTTAAGGCATGTTTGGATACTTTCGTAAACACATTAGCGACATGAACACGCCACAGTAACCAACCAATAAAACTTCCAGCAGTCGTCAAGATAATTACTGCGGTCGTTTTAATGACCTCACGCCATTTAGGCGCCTTATTTTTAATCTTCGCCAAATTAGCTATGGCAAAATAAATTAATATCAAGATTGCGAAATACATTGCCGAACTTTTGGTCAATAATAAAAAATTGACAATCAAACTTGTACTAACAATTTGCCAACCACGTTGATTCTGATGAATATAGACAGCACTAATACCTGCTATCGCTAAAATAGCTATCAGACAATCAACTAACAAGTTATTAAATCTAATGGCGATGTTAAAGATATTAATCAGCGTCAACATGAACACCAAGCCTGCCGTTATTAAGGCACGTCGTTGATCGCGAAGTACCCCAAATAAGGCATATAGACCCGCACCAATAATCACAAATTGCCCGACCAGTAGACTGCCTTCATGATAACCTACAATCGTCGATAAATAGGTCAAAAACATCGCTGTAGCTGGTGGATAATCAGTGAACGTCACCAAATTTTGTTGGGCATCTGGCAGTTCACCGACGAAAGTTAAATACTTTACCATGGTTGCCCAATGGGTAAAATTGTCATAATGAATCAACGGGCTTTTCAACAAAGTTAGGCTGATTAAGATACCAAAGATCATAAACCATACATCAAATAGATGTAACTTTATTTGATGTAACTGTCGTTGCTTTAGCCTAACCACGAAAAAAATTATTACCAGCATTAGCCCACTAATGAACGTTAGCCAAATACCTATTCGTAACTGATGGGCTAGTGCGAAAATATAAACAACTAAGCTTTGCACAATAATTGCAAGCAACCATGATAAATATTGACTGCCCTTAAGGAACATCACTAACTGCTGAAATCCTAGTAAAGCTAACGCAAACAGAATTGCTGCCATCATCATTTTTCTTTCATCCTTCTATATGACTGGATATTTCGCCAGCTATTTTTCAAGTGATAACCAACATTAAATAACAGTGCATCATAAATGGTCATCCAAGAATCTTGTTCCCTAGGTAGTAACGTATTTCTACCATTGTAAATAAGATGATATAACTTGTTTTGATTATCTGAGGTAATATAGGTAATCTGTAGCCCATATCTTGTATTGTCATCATATCTCATCCGAATAACCCCACTGAATGTAATCGTTTTGCCAGCATGATAAAGTTCAACAACCACTTCGCGTCCAATTTCCAAACCAATACTTTCAGATTGTCTAAATAACAAACTTTTATCAGATATATCAATTGTGGTTATCGGTATATTTGTCTCGTCATTGACTTGTATAGACCCTTTAACTGATCGGGCAAAACGCTCTGATTGACGATTGATCTGGCGACCCCATGCGATATACAAACTAAATGTTAAATTAATCAAATGGGTAAGCAGCCAAAAACTGATAATCGCCCCATACATAATTTCAGAGCCCCATTTACCGTAATTAAATGAAATTAGTGCCCAAACATCAAGCAACCACAGTGCTAAATACGGGATACCATAAAGGATTGCCTGTGTTGATTGTCCATTATTTTTATTGGTCACCTTAAACTTCTTCTGCTTAATCCCCAGGGTCTCCAAAAGAACAGGCAGCCAAAGATATGGTGCAAAAAAGGTTTCATGTATTTCACCCCACCGCTCACCACGTATGTTAGTATTACTTTTCCCTAACACATAATGTAGTAACAGATATCCTGGCGCCCATAGTATAAGTAATAGCCAAAAATTAACATCGACTAATTTAATATGCCAAAGAGCAAATAAGATGGGTGCCAAGATAAACAACATTCTTCTTGCAAAAGACCACCAATATAGATACACATTGATCAAAATCAAACGGTTCACCCATGGTAATTGACGGTTAGTCAATATGTGTAAATTCCGAGCACTTTGGATAACACCCCGTGCCCAGCGAACACGTTGTTTAACAACACTCTTGATGGCCATTGGTGTCATCCCACTTGATTCTGGTTCACTCGTTGCCAAGCTGATGTAGCCAGCTAAATTAATGCGCACGCCTAGTTCAAAATCTTCGGTCAATGTCTTTTCAGGAAAACCACCAACTGCATCAATCGCTTCTCTGGCAAACACGGCATTGGATCCGGTAAAAATTGCTGCCCCATTTGAGCCATTTAGGATATTGATATCCCGTGAAAAGAAGTCCTGTTCATTGGTCGCTGTTTTTTCTGAAAACAAATTATACTGAAAAATATCAGCATTATAAAAGCTTTGAGGTGTTTGTAAAAAGCCCAAGGATTTCACTTGATTATCTTGCTTTTGCATCAGTTTATTTTGAATAAAATAAGGCACCGAATGTAGCAAAAAAGTTTGAAAGGGAATCATATCTGCATCAAACACCACCAATAACGGTGCCTGAATAAATTTTAAAGCGTGATTAATATTACCTGCTTTTGCCGCCTGATTACCTTCAGGCATATCAATATACATTACCTGATATTCTTCAGCCAATAACTTCACTGATGGTCGATTACCATCATCAGCAATCACAATATTAACTTTTTGATGATGGCCGGGCGTCATATTCACCGCGGCATTGATTGTCTTTCGCAATAATTCAATATCTTCATCATGTGTCACAATAATGACATCTATATCCGGCCAGACAATCTCAGGAGCAATATCAGGTAAATCTAGTTGTTGATTCTTATTTTTATCAAAGTTCACACGGAAATAAATAATAATAAACGCAGTCATATTAGACAATATTTCACTTAGCAAGAGTAATATAGCAACGACAAATGAACCAAGGTGATCATGCGATGGCAACGTGAAAAAGGTTCGCCAAATCAGGTAAATAACCGTTAATATAACCGCTAATCCATATAATACTTTTTGATGAAGTTTAAGCTGCATTAGTATCCTTGGCCTCCCGAAATACGAATCTTTTTTGAATTTGATAGCTAATCAAAAACAGGCCAAGATCAACCATTATCTTAATGCAACTAATCCAAAAAGTTGCCTGGTTTAACGCTGTTAGATAACTAAAAATTGTCGTTAATAAACCAGAGGCGACCAATTGGCAAAGAAATAATCCACTATATTTCCAAAGAGCTTGCCGAGTTTGGGTACCAAAAACGAGCTGTTTATTCATGACATAATTAAACAGTCCTGAAATGACGCGTGAAATAAGCGTTGCCCATATAATAAAATCATGAGTATATGTCATCATAAAATGTACCAACACATAGAAACTAACAATATCAATGACAAACGAACTGACACCACTAAACGCAAACTTAAAAAAGCGACTGTAAATAGCTAATGAATCATGGATAACCCTAAAATGCGACGTCGCATTATTATCCAAATACACCGTTTGAATGGGAACTTCTACAAGTTCAATCCCCGCCTTTTTAGTCGCCAATAACATATCAAATTCGAATTCATAATGGTTAGTCGGGAATGAAATTAATAATTTCACATAATTGATTGGAATAATTCGGAGTCCAGTTTGTGTGTCTTGTACTCGGATACCAGTCAATACCTTCACTAATTGATTGGTTACCAGATTACCCAATCTACTTCTTAAAGGTACTGCTTCGTCAAAAGTACGGCCACCAATAATCAACGCTTCAGGATGTTTTATAAAATTATCTTCTAAGTTTCGAAGATCACTCACTTTATGTTGCCCATCCGCATCAATTGTTGCAACACCGTTAATAAATTGATAGTGTTGCAAAAAGTATTGGAAACCAGTTTTTAATGCTTGCCCCTTCCCTTGATTACTATCGTGGTGTAGGACAACAATGCTTTGACCATACTTGGTCGTAATTTGTTCAAAAATATCTTGATTTAGTGATCCATCATCAACAATAATAATCTTTTGATTAAATTTTGTTTGTTGGTGTATGTCATCTAATAAATAAATCAATTTGTCATCAGGATTAAAAGCAGGTATAAGTATACCAATGTTATAAAATTGATGTAATGTCATTTTATAATTCTCATATCTCTCTATATATTATCTGGTCAAGTAATTGTACTGATATGATTTTTGAAAGTCAATACATATACCAATTTATATTCGTAAGCATTCCTTTAGAAAATAGACCATTTTTTTGATAGCTAAAAAAATAATGACACACTAAAATATCCCGTACCTTGATATGCTATCAGCACAACAGTTACGGGATGTTTTCTAAGGAAAAATATTTTTACCAACGAAAAAAAGTGGTTAAGACAAGATAATGTCCAACCACTTTTACTTAAAATTTATTAATTATTTGTCAATATGGGTACGTTGGTAATCAGCAATTGCCTTGTACTCTGTTTGTAATTGACGAGATAGACGAATGAAAATTGGTGTCAATTCACGATAAGCCTCATAGTTATCTGGATTTGGTTGGTAAGTGTTTGCTTCACCAATCATATCACCAATAACTTCTAAGTTATCAACCAATCCCAAAGCCTTTTGTGCCATCACAGTTGCTGCTAAGGCACCTGATTCAAAGGCCTTTGGCACAGTGACTGGTTGCTCAAAGATATCCGCAGCCATTTGACGCCACAATGGTGAACGAGCAAAACCACCAGTTGCTTGGATAGCAGATAAGTCACCAACAACCTCTTCAAGTGCTAGCGATACCATGTAGATATTAAAGATAATACCCTCAAGGACAGCGCGTACCATGTGAGCACGCGTATGGTTGTGTGTCAAACCAAAGAATGAACCACGCGCATTAGCATCCCAAATTGGGGCACGTTCGCCACCTAAGTATGGGTGGAACAACAAACCGTCAGCACCAGCTGGAATCTTTGAGGCGATTTCAGTTAAGAGATCGTATGAATCAACCCCTAATAATTCAGCCGTTGACTTTTCTGAATCGAACATGTTGTCACGTGCCCAACGGAAGACATCACCACCGTTATTAACAGGTCCACCAACAACCCAGTGGTCCTTGTCCAAGGCGTATGTAAATGTACGTCCCTTTGGATCGATCTTTGGTGCATCTGTAACGACACGGATAGCTCCTGATGTACCAATCGTAACGGCTGCAACACCTGGTTGAATAGCGTTAACACCAAGGTTTGATAATGGACCATCCCCTGCACCATAAATAAATGGCGTATCGACATCCAAGCCCATTTCAGCAGCATATTGTGGATTCATGCCCTTTTCAATAGTGTATGGATCCACAGGTTCTGGTAATTGATCCTTAGCAACACCAGTAACTGATAATGCTTGTTCATCCCAATCTAAATTAAAGATATTAAACAAACCAGTTCCTGATGCAATTGAGTAGTCCATCTTGTTAGCGCCAAATAGACGGTTAAACAAGTATTCTTTAATACCCAAATAATGAGCTGCCTTGTTGTAAATATCAGTTTGCTCATTCTTTAACCAAAGAAGTTTTGACAAAGGAGCCATTGGGTGAATTGGTGTTCCAGTCTTACTATAAATCTCTTGACCAACACCACTTGACTTTAATTGCTCTGTGTACTTAACAGCACGTGCATCTGCCCACGTAATCACACGAGTCAAAGGCTTCCAGTCAGCATCAAAGGCAATCAATGAGTGCATTGCTGAACTAAATGAAACACCCAAAATTTTACCATCCTTGGCAGTACGAGTTACTTGTACCATCGCATCAGTAAACGCTTCCCAAATTTCATCTAGATCTTCTTCAGCCATATCGGGTGCATCACGGTATAACTTGTAACCTTTATTAGCACTTGCAATAACATGTCCCTTAGTATCGAATAGGACAACTTTTGTTGATGTGGTTCCTAAGTCAACTCCAATTAGGTAATCCATTATTAAAACCTCTCAAATCTAATTTTGCTTTATCACTTACTATAATTTTATGTAAAAAGCTTACATTTTGCAAACGAATTCACGAAAATTTTTTTCTACCTTGTTTCATCTGCGAGATGCTCTTCACTTGGTCGATAAACGCTGCGATTATCTAAGGCCCATTGGCGAGGTGAAAATTCACCAGGTTGGGTTTCAGCCACAGCGTTATCAAAGCTTTGCATACCAGCATCTAGTTCATCTAACTGGTGTAACACATTCGCTTCTTTGATCATCGGACGTACAGGTGAGCCATATTCCAATAAACCATGATGTGCCAAAACTGTATGCCGCAAAACAAGCATGTCTTCACTCTTTAAATCAATCTGTAACTCCGTGGCTGCTAAAACAATCTCTTCATCAACGAGCACAATATGACCAATCAAATTACCAGCAGTCGTATATTGCGTTGCAACTGGTCCGGAAAGTTCAATGACCTTCCCAAGATCATGCAATAAAGCCCCCGCATATAATAGACTAGCATTTAAATTATCATATTGCTTAACAACAGCTTGTGCTAAATGCACAATCGATAAACTATGATACGCTAGCCCACCCGCAAAGGCATGATGGTTACTTTTAGCAGCTGGAAACTGCAGAAACGCCTCACGGTACTTACCAAGAATGTGTCGTACGATGCGTTGCCAATTTGCATTAGTAATTTGAAAAATAATCGCTGATACTTCTTCGGCCATATCTTGTTTTTTCATAGGTGCAGCGGCCACAAAATCTGCTGCATCCTGTGGTTCACCAATTTTACTTGGTCGAATCGACAACACCTTTAATTGTGGTTTATCCTGATACGCTTGGCGTACCGCCTGAATATAGACTACCATGCCTGCAGCTAATTTGCCGACTTCTGCTTCGGTAGCATCCCATTTCATCCCCTTGATATCCATGGAACGGTCAGCCAATTGTAAAGCTAAATAACGCTTTCCCTGTTGTGTTACCCGGGCATCAACTTCTTTAAGTAATGCAAAGGTTTCAACTCGTTCATCTAATTGATAGTCCTTTAATGCTTTTGTCAAAACAACCTCCTATTGTTGATGCGTCAATTCTAAGACCTGTTCTCCTGGTGTCTTTTGCGCCGTAAAGTAAAAAATTTGTTGTTCAGATGATGCCAGATCTTTCAATACGTTCAACATGGTCTGCCGTCGTTGATTGTCAAAGTCAACAAAGGCATCATCAATCAACAGCGGTAACTGCAAAGCAGCGGCCACAGTTTTAATAAAGGCTAAACGCAATGCCACATACAATTGCTCAGCCGTTCCTTTTGATAACTGATTCACCCCTAGAATCTTCCCATCATCACGAACCACCTTGAGCAACGTCTTCGTTTGCTGAATCATTTGATAATGATTATCGGTCAACCGGCTTAAAATAACCCCTGCCTGCGTCAAAAGATTTGGCAACCGATCAGCAATGGCCGCATTCAATGCCTGCCTAATCCACTCACTACCTAGCCGATCAACAAAATACTGAGTCAATTGTTGATTAACAACGGCTACTTGGTTAGCCACCACCTGTTGCTGATGCTCGATCGTATTATCAGTTTGTAGATTTTGTAATTGTACATTGATTTCAGCCAACTTTTGATTCAACTGATTTTTCTCATCCTGAATACGCTTTAAAATGTGTTGCTGCTCGTCCGCTTCTGGCTGATCATCTGGCTTAACAACAGCTTGCGCAGCTAACTCATGCAAGTCAGCATCTTTTAGTTGTTCTTCAAGCACATTTGCTTCACGCTGCAAATCATTAATATGACGCTGTGCATCGCGTCGTTGCCGCAACATGGCAGCATCTTTCACGCCTAATTCTTGATACAAATCTTGTAAAGTTTGTTGGAGATTAGCGCGTTGTAATTGTTGTTGTCCCATGGTTTCTTGCTTGATATGGATATCAGCAAGTCGCTTGCGGTATTCATCAACAGTTAAGCCTTCACCTAACCAATTTAAAGCTGCTCGCACTTTAACCAATTCTGGCATCATCGCCTGTTGATCATGAATAATTTGATTATTAGACGACATCATATCATTAATATGCTGGATATCCGCCTGGACAGCAAAAATATCGTTGGCTGACATTTGTTGATAGGCAGCTGGTAAATCTTGTGACCCATTCAGTGTTGTTTTTGTTTGTTCTGGTCGGCGACTACCCCACCAACTAATGACTAAGACAAGCACCGCTAACAGCATACCGATCATCCAATGACCCGCCAGCAAAGCACCAATAATAACCACAACACAAATTATTGCCGCTACTATCAACCAGCGATAATCAGAATTTGCTTGCGTCGTTTCTCTTTGACCACCCAAACGAGCTTTTTGTTGCTCTGTTAATAATGGTGGTATCTGTGTCCAATGATATTTTTCCAATAATTCATTTTGAGCCTGGACAGATTTGACTTGTTGTTCAGCCAAAGTTTGTTGCTGCTTTTCTAATTTTTCTAATTGCCGTAAAGCAACGGTCGCTGATTCAACTTGTTGCTTCGTAACCGCTGTCGTTACCATCACTTCATCTAATGCGGCTAATTGTTGCCGGACACGGTCAGCTTTGTCAGCAACCGTTAAATCCAACGATTTACCAGTCGCTTTGACTTGTTGCTTAATCTGCTGCCAACGTCGATACACCGGTACTAAGTGAACCTGTGCTTGTTGGTGACTCATCTGACCTTGGATCTGCTCTTGCCGTTGCTGTAAACTCGTTACCCGCTGACTTAGATGTTGCGCCTCTGCTTGTAACTTATCTAAAGATGGCTGTTGGCGAATCTTATTTTGTAACTGTTGGCGTTGTGTCTTTAAATTTGCCAAAGCTTGGTTGAGCTCACGATGCGCTGTTTTAGTGCTACCAAATTTTGCCGTTGCTGTTTTTTCCCAGCGATTCGCAACTTCTAACCAATTCTGAGCTCCTGGTGTTGCTAACGTCCGCAAGTATGATGCAAAGTCGTCTGGCTTTAGTGAAAAGATATTCATTAAAGCTGCTTGGTCAAAACTAAAAATTGCCAAATATAAGTCACGGTCAACTGGTCCCAATAACTTGGTCAGCATTGCTTCCGGATCAGCAAATTGTTGCCCCGTTGCGACGGCTGTTAAAGTCGTTGCTGTTTGTGTTCTGCCTAAACGCTCCAGCTCGTAAAGTTGACCATCAACTTCAAATTGCATACTACCACCATATGGGCCTTTATTTAATGGCTCATAAGTGTTGATTTTACGACCTTTAGCTTGTGGAAAGCCAAATAACATATCAAATAAAAATTGATGTAAAGTCGTCTTACCGGCTTCATTTAATCCCTGCACAATTTGTAATCCCTGCACAAAATCAAATGTTTGTTCATTAAACTGACCAAAGCCCACAATATGCACTTTTTTAATCCACATGATATTCATCCCCCATCTGTGCCAAGTGCAATTGTGTTTGAACTGCTGTCTGTAGCTCCTGCAATGTCTGTTCATTTAAAAAATGATCTAAAACAGCGACATCCGTCACCTGTTTTAGGCCTAGTTTTTGTAATTGCTCTCGGGTAAATACATCAGCCACGGTTTCTGACCAATAGGTCTCATCAACAGCTGGTAACGGCATCTGCTGGTCTTGCGTTTGTGCCTGAATATCGTAGATAAAGAACATATCAGTAGGCTGAGCTGCTGCCACAAATTGTGCCAATAATTGTTGGTTCACAATGGCTGACAGGACATTGGGGTCTTCAGTAATCAACTCTAACGTAATTAATTCAAACTCATCCTTGGCCGCAAATTGCTCGCGTACATATTGAACAACCGTACTCAAGTCACGATTTGTCCGTAAGCTTGCCGTCACCCAAGTAATTGGCGCCACCGGAGTAAATGTCGGTACTAGTTCATCACCGTCACTTTCTACCATATAATAACCTTTGGCATTAGTTTCAGTTTTATCCAATCCCTGAATACTACCCGAATAACCAATAAATGGCTTAGCTTGCAATGTCTCTCGCACATGAATATGACCTAATGCCCAGTAATCATAATGTTTGTCTTGCAGTGCTTGCAAATTAAACGGGGCATAATTTCCTGAACCGACTTCACCCACCGCACCATGATAAACACCAATATGCCAATCAGCTTGATTAGCTTTCATTGGGAATTGGGCCACTTGGTCAGTCGTAATATGCCGTTGTGTATATGAAAATCCTGAAATTGCTACTGTCTCATGATTTTGGGTCTGTAAATCATACGTAGTCACCGCTTCTGGAAACAGGGTTACATTCTTTGGAAATGTTGGTAACCGTTGCCAATCAACAACATAATCATGGTTACCAAACCCGATATATACCGGAATGTTGGCCGTTGCTAATCTTTCTAATTCTTTGACTAAATCTAATTGTGCGCGCGCATCGGGCGTGGTTGAATCAAATAAGTCACCTGCTAATACCACAAAATCCACTGCAGCAGTAATGGCATCATCCACCAAGCGATGGACGGCAGTTTCGGTTGCAGATTGTAACTTGTCAGTCAACCAATCTGGTGTCACGGATAAACCACCAAATGGATTACCCAGGTGTAAATCGCCTGCATGAATAAATTTCATTTTCCAGCCCCTTTTTGTTTTTAATTTCATTATATGGGAGTTTGACGACAAAAAAAAGAGAACGTTCTAAAAGACGTTAATACAGCAAAACAGGGTGGAACAAAATCACATGTTCCACCCTGTTTATCGCTTAAACGCATTCTAAAAGTCTGAAGCCTTGCGCAACGATTTTTATCTCGCTCTCATTTCTATTATTTAGTCTTGACCGTATAATTCGGCAATTGGCTTGGTAATGATATCGTTGATTTCCATCAACAATTGGTTCAATCCTTTTTCAGCTTCAAGCATCTTCTTTAGAGAATCATATTGCTCCATCTCGTTAGCAATTTCTTGCCAAGCTTTGATTTGATCCTCTGCTGGTTCATTACCTGATTGCACTGCTTGATTGATTTGTGTTTGTGCTTGTTGGAAACGAGCAAAGATAGCCTTAGCTTCTGGCTCAGCTTCGACAGCATCAATGGCATCACGTAATGTCTTATATTGCGCTGTTTCGCGTAAAGTAGTTGCAACTGCGTTAACGTCATCGTAAATATTTATCATAAGTATTTATTCCCCATCTCTTTTAGTTATTCCATTATCTCATATTTTATAGTTATTGTGGTAATAATGATTGAATTCCCGACCAAGCTTTTTGGGCACCACCTTTGACATTACTCCAGGCACTAGAAGCACCATTCTTAATATCATCACCAATACCGGAAATGTTATTAGAAATACCATTCTTCTTATTTGAAGCCCCATTTTTAGTGGCTGACATCTTCGCGCGAACACTTTTGACACCAAAGTTCGTTTGTTTTGTATTTGGCAAAACTTGTTCAAGTGCCGTTTTCATTAACGGACCAGATGTTTGCGACAAATAGGCAGATATCGTATGGTCAGCATCCGTTTCATCATATCCTGTCCATGTCGTCACAACAACATCTGGCGTATAGGCGATTGCCCATGAGTCAGTGGCATTATCACTCGTTGAATTAGTTCCTGAAACTTCAGTTGTTCCTGTTTTACCAGCCACATCATAACCACTCGGATCAGCAGCGGTTCCAGTACCATGCGTATAAACACCCATCATCATTGAAGTCATCTCATTAGCCACCCGCTTTGACCATAGACGCGTATGCTTTTCTTTGGCTTGGGCAATCGTCTTACCAGAAGTATCGACAATTTTAGTAATGAAATGGCTATCACTCATTTGACCCCCATTAGCAAAACTCGTATATGCTTGAGTCAACTCTAATGGTGTGACACCTTTTTTCATACCACCAATTGCTAACGACAAGTTCTTATCAGATTTGGCCAATGGTAAGCCAGCCTTAGTAGCTGCGTTATACCCAGCATTCACACCGATTTGATCAAGCAGCCAAACGGCCGGAATATTGTAAGAATTCTCCAAGGCTTGATACATTGGGATTTTTTCACTGGTATAATCACCATAATTTGAAGGTGAATAACCATTGGTACCAAAGCTCATCTTACTATTCTTCAGGTCAGAATCATATGAGAAACCACGTGACAATGATGGCGCATAATCCGCAATTGGTTTAATCGTCGATCCTGGTGAACGATGTGACTGGGTAGCACGATTGAATCCTCTAAAGACGTGTTCACCACGACCACCAACAACGGCACGGACACCACCAGTTTTCGCATCCATCACCACTGAAGCTGCCTGTGACCCATCACCGATTGGATTTAAGGTCTCATCGTCATAATCATTTTGCAAATTCGTTTGATCTTGTTGGTCCAAAGTTGTGTAAATCTTATACCCATTATTCAAAATATCTTGTTCTTTCAAATCATACTTATTCATTGCTTCATTAATGACGGAATCAAAATAATAAGGATAATTATAATTTGAATTATCAACTTCATGATCGGTAGCGCCTAAGGCAAATTTTGCATTATAGTCTGCTTGCGCTTGCGTCAAATATTTCGTTGACACCATATTTTGAATGACTTGATCACGCCGCTGCTTAGCCGCATCTTCATATGTCAATGGATCATAGCCATTGGGAGATTGTAGCATCCCAATTAGCATCGCACTTTCCGACACCGACAAATCAGCTGCACTCACACCAAAATACTTTTTAGCCGCATCCTGAATACCCCAAACACCATGACCAAAGTAAGCATTGTTTAGATACATTGCCAAGATTTCATGTTTAGAATATTCTTTTTCAACTTGGACTGATAAAAATAATTCACGTGCTTTACGAATAACAGTCTGGTCCTGACTTAGGAAGGCATTTTTTACCAACTGTTGCGTTAAAGTTGACCCTCCAACCGACACATTGCTACCGCGAATTCGGTACCAGATGGTAGTCAATACCCCACGTGTCATTCCACGGACAGAAAAACCATGTTCCTTATAGAAATTACGATCCTCAGTAGCGATAACGGCATTTACCGCATGTGGAGAAATCTCACTAAACTTGACATACGTTCCCTTCTGTCCTGACAGACTACCTGCCTTGTTACCAGAAACATCATAGATTTCAGTGGTTGATTGGAGGCGCTTTTTCAAATCAGACACATCCGTCGTCTTAGCTTCAAAGGTTCCTAGCACACTGATAACTAAAATCAGCGACAGGAATAACGCGATCAGCCAGCGATTGATTTGAAATCTATGCCAAAAAGGGCCAAAAGTTTTTCGCAACCACGCATAGAATGGCTGAAAAAATCGTTGGTGAAACCGAATTAACGGACCAAAAAATTTACGTAACCAATTAGTCACTGGCATCATTTTTTGATGAAACCAATTTTTTAATCCTTTAATATAATCTTTCATATTATTGCTTCCAATTATTAAATTGATCAGCTAAAGCAATTGCCGCCTCAGCTGTCGGCGTAGTGACATAAATTGTATTATGACCAGCTAATGTACCAATCACCTCTGGCATTTCCGCTGCATCAATCATCGCAGCCAAACGATTGCCATTACCTTGCGTCGTCTTTACCACAATCATAAATGACACTGGTGTGACATCGACTGCCATGTCTGAAAAGCCTTGTTCAATTTGATTGCCATCATTAGCAGCCTGATTCGTTGCATCAGCCATCACTTGATATCTCGTTTGACCATTAACATCCGGACGACGTACAATCCGTAGTTCTTTAATGTCACGTGAGACCGTAGCTTGTGTGACTGCAATACCTGCATTTTGCAAACGATGTAAAATTTCTTCTTGAGAATCAATCACATTACGTGCCAAAATTTCAAGAATCATTGCTTGTCGTTCTTGCTTTTTTAAAGCCATGTTTCATTCCTCTTTTTTCACTCAATCATGATGACTGATCGTTACTGCCACCACTGGTACTATTCTATCATAATCGACTATTTCACTTAACTCTGCCTTTAGTAGACAAAATTATCAATCATTATTATAGGTAAAAAAGTCGAAGTTTTCCGATACACGGAATGAACTTCGACCCTTTTAATAGTTAATATATTTTAATTACATTTCTTGTGGTGCTTTTACACCCAACAAACGTAGTGATTCAGTCAAAACATTTGAAACAGCCGTTACTAATGCCAAACGTGCATTTAATTGGTCATCTTCAACCAAGATTTTTGAATTAGCATAGTACTTATTGAAAGTACGGGCCAAATTCAATGCATACTTCGCAATCACTGATGGTTCACGATCACGCCATGCGCGGCGAACAATATCACTAAAGTTTGCAACTAACTTTTCAGTTTCCCAAACTTGTTCATCATCAATTGACAAGTTAGTCAAATCTAACTCAGGCTTACCTGCCTTACGCAAAATTGATTGCGCACGAGCATTTGTATATTGTACATATGGACCAGTATCACCTTCAAAACGAACCACTTCTTCCAACTTGAAATCAAAGTCACCCAGACGTTCATTCATCAAATCATGGAATACAACCGCACCAGTTCCAACTTCATGAGCAACTTCTGCCTTATTAGGTAGATCTGGATTCTTTTCGTCAATTTGAGCAGTTGCCAATTTAACAGAATCAGTCAAAACGTCCTTCAATAGAACAATACGGCCAGAACGTGTTGATAATTTCTTACCATCAACAGTAATCATACCAAATGGGATGTGTTCAATATCATTTGACCACTCGTAACCCATCTTATTCAAGACCGCCTTCAATTGCTTGAAGTGTTCACGCTGTTCACCACCAACCACGTATAGTGACTTAACAAAATTGTAGTTGTTCTTACGGAAAATAGCAGCAGCTAAGTCACGCGTCATGTACAAAGTTGCCCCGTCAGTACGTTGGATCATTGCAACGTTCAATCCTTCGTCTTCCAAATCAACCACTTGTGCACCTTGTGATTCAACAAGTAATTGCTTTTCCTTAAGGGTATCAATCACAGCGTCCATCTTGTCATTATAGAAAGCTTCACCGTTAAATGAATCAAAATCAATATCTAGGTCATTATATAATTCCATGAATTCTTTCAATGATTCTTCACGGAACCATGACCATAGTCCGTGCGCTTCTTCATCACCATCTTCAAGCTTCTTGAACCAGGCACGACCTTCATCGTTCAATTCAGGTTGTGTCTCAGCTTCCTTATGGAAACGTACATAGTACTTTACCAATGTGTTGATTGGGTCAGCTTTCACTTCTTCTTCTGATCCCCAACGCTTATAAGCTGACATCAACTTACCAAATTGTGTTCCCCAATCACCTAAATGATTGATTTTAATTGGTTGATAGCCGTTTGCTTTGGCAATTTCAGCTAAAGAGTTTCCAATAACTGTTGACCGCAAGTGACCCATTGACATTGGCTTAGCAATGTTAGGTGATGACATATCAATTGTCACATGACCCGCTTCACCATCAGTGTTATGACCATAGTCATCTTGACGTAGCACTTCAGCTAATGTTTCAGCACCAAAGTTGGCTTGATCCAAAAAGAAATTAACATAAGGTCCAACAGCCTTGACTTCTTTAAAGCCGTCAGTTGCAATTTCTGACACAATGTTACTTGCAATTTGTTGTGGTGCCATGCGACGTTCTTTGGCTAGTAAAAATGCTGGAAAAGCATAATCACCCATCTTAGTATCCTTAGGCACCTCAATTTTTGAAAGAATCGTTGCTTTATCCAATTCAGGAACAACTGCAGCAATTGTTTCGGCAATTTGATTCTTGTAGTCCATTAAGCTTTGTCTCCTTTGGCATTATCATCCGCTTCATCATCTTCTGATGGACGAGGTGCAGGGTTATCAGTCTTTACTAAGATTTTAGCGTCTGACATACGCAATACTGCACGATGATTATATTCGTTTACGGTTGCATCATCTTCAGGATTATTTTCCGTAATAACCACTAAGACTGAATGCTCATAAATTTTTTCAACGATTCCTTTGAAGTCATGCTCAAAATTAGCAAACTTCTTACCGGTGACGAAATCACCGATATCAAATTCTGATGTATTTTCTGCTGGTTCTTTAGCCATGATAGTTTCCCCTTTACTTTTATAACTGAGGTTTTTTATTTATTAATAGTTGGCCGTAATAACGACAATTCTATAAATTATAACAAATTTCTAGCCTAAAGACTAGAACTCTAATTCGGAAACAATCCGATTTGCCACTGCCCAATCATTTTCATATGGTGTATCGACACCGTCTATCTTTTGATATTCATCCAATCCTTTAGCTGCTAAGACGACAACATCGTCTGAACCAGCTGCCTGGATTGCTGATGCAATCGCTTTTGTACGGTCTAATTCGCGATAGATCGTTACTTTCGGATTAGTGATTGCCGTTTGGATCTCATCAGCAATTTTTGCTGGATCCTCATACTGTGGATCATCACTCGTCAGATAAACAACGTCGGCACCCTCACTAACGGCTTTTCCAATACCAGGACGACGTGAGACACCCTTGTTACCTGGCGCTCCCACAACAATCGTTAATTGATTGACCGATTCATTTTGGCGAACAAACTGCAATAAGGCCGCAATTGACGCATAATTATGGGCATAATCGACGTATATTGTCCCGTGTTCTTTGGTGTTTAAAACCTGCATCCGTCCGGGAACTTTTACCGTTTCGAGCCCTTCGGCCATTGCTGGTGCATCCGCATTAACCAAACGCGTTGCAATCATTGCTGCTAACGCATTACTTTGATTAAAATCACCAGGCATATCTAAAGTATATTCCCCATTAATATGTAAGTGTTCGGCTTGTTGACCCACCTCACGAACTTTAAAGACACTGCCATGTAAGTTGGCATCAGTCGCTTCAAAGTAAACATCCGCTTTGGGAGAATCAGCATCTTCTTGCCCATACAACCAAATACCATCACGAGGAACCGTTAATTCAGCATGTTCGATCAATTCCCCAAAATGATCTGTATCAACATTCAAAACCACCTGTTCTGAATGATCAAATAACATCATTTTGTGTTGGATATAATCTTCAAATGTTGGATGTTCGTTTTCACCAATATGATCTGGACTAATATTTAAGAAAATACCAACATTGAAATGAAGACCATAAACGCGGCGCATTTTAAATGCCTGTGATGATACTTCCATCACCATATGCGTCATACCATTATCAACCGCCTCACGCATCCAACGGAACAAATCTACTGATTCTGGCGTTGTTAAGTGTGCCCGATAATGAGATTCTGGATTATTATCCGTAATAACTTGTAAAGTTGAAGACAACGCAACCTTATCATGTGTATACGCACGCAAAATTTCATATGCCATATACGCCGTTGATGTCTTCCCTTTGGTACCAGTTATACCAATCAAAGCTAAACTATTTTGTGGATATTGGTAATAAGCCATCGCAATAATACTCATGGCCGCTGGTACATCATCTGCTACCCAAGTTGGTAAATTAGTATCATGCTTAAAGTTAGCCGGAGCAACGATTGCAGTAACGCCCTTTTCGATGGCATCGGTTAAGTACGCAGCTTTAAAATTCCCCTTAATAAATAATAAGGTACCTGGTACAACGTCATTTGAATTATAAGCTAAATGTTGTATCTCACCATCGAATTCTGGTGCTGATACTAATAAATCTTGATCAGCTAATAACGTTGTGATGTTATCTGCAGTGAGTGTCATCAAACTTAATCCTCTTTTCTGATTATTCGTTAATTATTTTAATTCGCCAGCTTGTTGTAATTGATTCTTCATTTTAATAGCTGCCCGACCACGATGTGCGTAATGCACACGTGCTGGCATATCAATTTCTGCCAGGGTCAGCCCATTTTCAGTTTCTAACAACTCATCTAATCCATTTCGATTACCACGTGGTGTTTCAGTCAGCATCACACCACCCTTACCCTGTGTGGTATAAATGATATTTTGTGGTGTGATTACCACAAAATCTGCCAACAAATGAGCCTCACGCGATGCACCAGCTGGCAATTGTTGTAGTACATACTGATTAATTTCATCATCGCCACGTAACTGATGGGCCCTAAACTCGCGCATGGTCGTTACCCCAAACTGATCCGGAATGGCCGGGATAAATAGCGCCGAATCATCGGCTAAAACATACTCATCTGGCAATAAATTATGGATCGTTTGCGCTTTGACGAGCGCATTGGCAGCCATATCATCAGTAGTTTCTGGTGGAAACGTTATTTCATCAATCAACTGACGATAATTAATACCTTTTAAACCTAGTACAGCCAGATAACTAACCATTTCGTCAGTTTTATGGGTATTATTTGAGGCAATGACAAATCGTTCCATCATGTTAAATACCGTCCTCCTTTTCGATAGCCCGTAATGTATAAAATGAACCTGTAACCACAATTAATGACTTTGACGACTCACGAACTTGTCGCGCTAACGAAATAGCGGCTGTCGAATCATCAGCAATCTCAACGTCCACATTGCTCATCATCACAATTTTAGCTGCCAACTCATCAGCTGACATCGCATTTTTGGCATCAGGTGTCACCGCAATGATCGTTGATACATAAGGAAGCAATTCATCCAACATATCCATATGATTTTTACCTTTGATCAGGCCCAAAATAACAATCGGCTTAAAAGGTAAATGCCAAGAACGAATAGCGGCAACCAAACTTGAAATACCGTGCGGATTATGAGCACCATCATAAAGAATATTATGGGTGCTATCAAACTCCATCCGGCCCGTGATTTTAACATGCGCTAATGCTTCGGCAACTGTCACATCTGACAAAGTAATTCGCTTATTCTTTAAGATGGTGACGACCTGCAAAACGGTACTTAAATTATTTGCCTGATAAGCACCCGTTAATGATAATTTCAAACCTTCTAATTGGTCGGCATTAACGATCAGCCCTTCTGGTGATGAGCGCATCAATGTAATTTGTGGCTTAGGATACGGATTCCAAACTGCCCCGACTGCTGTTGCTTTATCACGAAGTGTTTTAAAAACTTCAACATCTTGTCCAGGATAATTGACTACTAAACTGCCTGGCTTAATCGCCCCAGCAACATTCTCTGCAATTTTAAGCACATTATGCCCCAGCATGGTCGAATGATCATCGGAAATTTTCGTAATCGCAACAATCAATGGCTTTTCAACGACATTCGTCGCATCCCCAGTACCACCTAAACCAGCCTCAATAATAGCAAAGTGAACTTCTTGTTTCGCAAAATGGCATAGGGCAATCAGAGTCCACATTTCAAATTTTGTTAATGTTTTTTCATCGCCACCGTGATTTTTAATTTCAGTCATAATACGCTTATAGTGAAACATCACTTCTTTTTCACTAATCATCTGACCATTAATCATCACAACTTCACGATCTGACAAAATTGCTGGCGTTGAAAAATGACCCACTCGATAACCGGCAGTCGTTAATATTTTACTCAACATCACACCAGTCGATCCTTTACCGTTTGAGCCAACAATATGAATAACCGACAAACGGCGCTCAGGATGACCAAGCCAATTTAAAATTTCCTTCAACATGCCGACCCGACTATGTTGACTGGGCAATACTTGCCAATCATCACCCAAACTCTTTTCAAATTGTCGATATGTTTCAACAGTGCCCATATGAAAACCAGTCCTTCATCTTTTATGTCGACCAAGCGACTCTCTAAAGCTTTATTTTATCATATATCATTCTTACTCGGCGGCGCATTATTGATAATTATTCGCTAAACGCAGCCATCCCGTAAAAAAAGTACCAAGAAATCCCCACATGGTTTTCCTTAGTACTTATCAAAAACAATTAATCTTCATGTAACGTAATTGGCGTTGCAACTAACGTATTCTCTGCAATATCATCAATGTTTGCAACGATATCAATATGCTGTTTATGGTTAACGAATGTGACTGGGGCATCCCCACCATATTCACCATCTAAATTAATCATAATTTTGTCATTTTTAGTCGATGACACTTCCACTTTTTCAGATTTCACATAAATCAAATTTGGATTATTAACGTGCTTTCCTTTCAGCACTTCGGTAATCAAATTCAAAATCTCAGCAAATTTTGTTGTTTTAACGATCAACAAAGTAAATTTACCATCATCTAACTTAGCATCTGGCACAATTTGCTCAAAACCACCAACGGAATTAGTTAATGCTAAGAAGAACATGGCTGATTTACCATTAAATTCACCATCATCATACTTAACATGGATGTCCATTGGTTTGATGCTGGTCAACATCTCAGCTCCCTTAACGACATAAGCTAAGTAGCCGTACATTGACTTTAACTTAGAAGGCACTGAATATGTTAACTCTGACAATGAACCACCAGCCGCAATATTGATAAAGTACGAATCATTGGCTTGACCAATATCCATCTTGGCTGCCTTCCCCTTCAGGATAACCTTAGCAGCTGCTAAAGGATCCTCACGCGGAATACTCAATGCACGTGCATAATCATTAGTGGTTCCAGCTGGGATAATGGCTAACATTGGCCGCTCATCTAATGGAGCAATCCCGTTAACAACCTCATTAATCGTCCCATCACCACCTGCTGCAATTAACAAGTCAAAACCTGCTTTGGCAGCTCGTTCTGCTTCCATCATGGCAGAGTTTGGTTCAGGAGTTGTTGCATAGGCGCTGGTCTCATAACCGGCTTCTTCATACACAGCCAAAATATCGACCAAGTCACGTCGAATGGCTTCACGTCCAGAAGTTGGATTATAAATAATGCGTGCTCTTTTCATTCTATCTCGCTCCTAAATTTAAATAAAATATATGTATGAAATCAGAGCAGATGAAACTACTCTGATTCCGACAAGAGTATATTACTCTCTTTTTAAACGCGTTCTCAAAAACTGAATCCTCACTACACACCAGATTCAAACTGTTTTTGTTTCCACTCTTTTTACTCAGGTTTACGGGCTTGCAAACCAGCCATCAATAATTTGTTAACAACTGCTGGATTAGCACTACCCTTGGTTTGCTTCATGATTTGTCCAACCAAGAAACCAACGGCACGATCTTTTCCATTATGGAAATCAATAATTGATTGCTCATTATTATCCAAAACTTCATCAATCATTGGTGTCAATACTGCTGGATCAGATAGTTGCTTAAGGCCATTCTTCTCCACAAATTCAACTGGGTCATCACCCTTAGTAATGGCTTTGAAGACCTTCTTGGCCATCTTTGTTGAAATGGTACCATCATCAATCAACTTGATCATGTCAGCTAAGTGAGCTGGTGTTAATGGAGTTGCTTCCAAATCAGCTTGTTGCTCGTTCAAGAAGGCATTAACATCACCCATTAAGTAGTTAGCTGTACGCTTTGGATCCGCACCAAAACTAACGGTTTCATCAAAGAAGTTCGCCATAGCTAGCGTTTGTGTCAAAACTTCTGAATCATAAACTTCCAAACCAAGTTCATCGACATAACGTGCCTTACGGGCCTTAGCTGTCTCTGGCAACTTTGCCCTAACTTCATCAATCCAATCGTCTGTAACGTGGATTGGTGTCAAATCAGGTTCTGGGAAGTAACGATAATCATCCGCTGTTTCCTTAACACGCATTAAGACAGTTTCACCGGTTGCTTCATCAAAGCGACGAGTTTGTTGCTTGATTGTACCACCAGACATGTAAATCTTAGCATGACGGTTTTCTTCAAATGCTAGCGCCTTACGCACATAGTTAAATGAGTTCAAGTTCTTTAACTCGACCTTAGTACCATATTCGCTTGAACCAACTGGACGAATTGAAATATTGGCATCGACACGCATCGAACCTTCTTCCATCTTCACGTCAGAAATACCCGTAAATTGGATAGCTTGACGTAATGCTTCTAGGTAAGCATAGGCTTCATCAGGTGATGAAATATCAGGTGCCCCAACAATTTCAATTAATGGTGTTCCTTGACGGTTTAAGTCGACATAAGAATAACCATCTGTGCCGTGGGTATTCTTTCCAGCATCTTCTTCCACGTGTAGTTCAGTAATACCAACACGCTTCTTTTGACCCTCAAATTCAATCTCTAGCCAACCATTACGACCAATAGGTTGTTGTTGTTGGGTAATTTGGTAAGCTTTGGGATTATCAGGATAGAAATAATTCTTTCGATCCCAGTGCAAATCACGTGTAATGTCGGCATTCAATGCAAGTGATGCCATCATACCATATTCAATGGCACCCTTATTAGCCTGTGGCAAAACCCCAGGATATCCCCAGTCAATAACATTGGTATTGGCATTAGGTTTAGAACCATATTGCACTGGAGAAGGTGACATCGCCTTAGAATTAGTCTTTAACTCAACATGGACTTCTAGTCCGATCGTCGTCTCAAAATTTGGCACTGCCATTAATCCTTACCTCCTGGTACTTTTTCGAATAGACGTGTTGCTTGTTCATAAGCATACGCAGCACGATAAATTGTCTCCTCTTGGTAGCGGTTTGCTATCAATTGCATACCAACTGGCAAGCCATCAACAAAGCCTGCTGGTACTGACATACCTGGCAATCCAGCCATATTAACAGGAATCGTCAAAACATCATTCATGTAAGTGACTTCAGGATCATCTTGGTTAGCACCAAAGTCATAAGCAACATTTGGTGCAGTTGGTGCCGCAATCAAATCATAATCGGCAAAGACTTTTTGGAAATCATCATTCATTAGCGTACGTACTTGTGCAGCCTTCTTGAAGAAAGCATCATATGAACCAGCTGAAAGTGAGTATGTTCCAAGCATAATACGACGCTTGACCTCGTCACCAAAGCCTTGTGTACGTGTTTGTACGTATAGGTCTTCCAAACTTTTGACGTTTTCTGGACGCGTACTATAACGGATACCATCAAAACGTTGCAAGTTTGATGATGCCTCAGCAGAAGCTAAGATATAGTATGCAGCAACACCATATTTTGTATGTGGCAATGAAACTTCATCAACTGTTGCGCCAAGTTCGCGTAATTTATCAATACCGGCACGAACAGTCGTTTTAACACCTTCATCAACACCAGCAGCAAAGTATTCTGTTGGTACGGCAATCTTCAAGCCAGCGATATCGCCATCCAAGTGGGCCGCAAAATCAGGTACAGCTTGGTCTGAAGATGTTTGATCATTGTCATCATGGCCAGACATAGCAGCTAATACAGTAGCGTTATCCTTGACACGACGCGTAAAGACACCGACTTGGTCAAGTGATGACGCAAAGGCAATCACTCCAAAACGTGACACACGACCATATGTTGGTTTCATTCCAACAATCCCATTGAAAGCAGCGGGTTGACGGATTGAACCACCTGTGTCAGTTCCTAGTGCGAATGGTACTTGACCGGCAGCAACTGACACAGCTGATCCACCCGAAGAACCACCAGGGACTTTTGTTTGATCCCAAGCATTCTTAGTTTGCTTATAGTATGATGTTTCAGTTGTTGAGCCCATGGCAAACTCATCCATGTTTAACTTACCAACACCAACGGCGCCTTGTTCACGCAAACGTGAAACGACCGTTGCATCATAAATTGGTTTAAAGTCTTGTAAAATTTTTGATGCGGCAGTTGTCGTCACATCCTTCGTAATCAAGTTATCCTTAATTCCATATGGAATTCCAGATAGTACATTATCTGGATCGATACCTGCTTCATCAATGGCAGCAGCTTCAGCTAAAGCCTTTTCTGACATAGTTGCTAAAAATGCGTCATATTTTGCATCAGTTTGCTCAATATTTGCTAGTGTTTCTTTAACTAAGTCAACTGATGTAATTTCTTTGTTTACTAGTTGTTCATGCAACTTTTCGATATCTGTATGCAAAAAATCCATTAACCTTCAGCTCCCCCATTAAGAATTGCGGGCACTTTAATCAAAGTACCTTGGTGTTCTGGTGCATTGTTCAATAATGCTTCTGATTGTTGTGCGTTAACCGCCACATCATCTCGTAATACTGTTTGCATCTCAGTTACAGAGTATGTTGGTTTCACATTTTCTGTATCCACCTCAGCTAATGTTGTCACAATATCAAATATTTTACCTAAATGATCTGTAAACATATCAGCTTCTGCATCCGTTAAAGCTAACTTTGCTAAGCTAGCCACATGTTCAACTTCTTCACGCGTAATTTGCTCGTTTGCCATGTTAATTCCTTTCATGCTTTAATATAGCTATTTTACCAAAAGTTTTTATATTTAGTATACGTCATCTGATAAATTCGCTTGATTCTCGTGAACAATGAACCTTAGACCCTTCGGATAAAAGTTTTTCATTTGACGGTTGACTAGCTTACCAAAGCCAACCCCATTACCATTTAACTCTAATAAATACCAACCATTTGTTAAATCACCCATAGATGATGGTAGCATGAATGTGTCGCCGTGGACATACTGACGCCATTCTTCATCGTTTAATTGATAGCGCTGCGTAAACGTATCAGGGTGTAAGGCCAAAGCCAAAGCCAAACTAGGCTCAAAGCGCTTCTTCTTAAAAGTTCCCAAATGCAACCCAGCTCGTAATACCTGGATGCCTTTTAATTCTGGCGTGCCAGTTGGTGCTGCATAAAGTTGATCACCAAAAGCTAAAAGAACGCCTGGTTGATAACTTGGTAAGAATTTTTGTTGAAAGTCGTCCCAATATTGTCGCTGATCAGCCGTTAAATTGGTTTTAGCCAATTTAGGTTCCTTAGCTGTTGATTCATCCTCTGGCTGATACTGCAACTTTGCCATGAAGTGCCCTTCACCAGACACGAATTGTGGGAACAAACGCACAGCCTTTACTAACTCAGGATTGCCATCCGCCCATTCTGGGTGACCATCTGACATGCCGTCATGCTTTGGTACATCAACCAAGTGTAAACCAGGATAAGTTGCTAATAACCATGCAATGATTTGTTCGTCTTCTTCAGGAGCGAACGTACATGTTGAGTATACTAGTGTCCCACCTGGCTTTAACATATTCATGGTTTCTACTAGAATCTCTCGCTGACGAGTTGCATTTTCTGCTGGGTAATCCGTATGCCAATAGTTGATTGCCTCAGGGTCTTTACGGAACATCCCCTCACCAGAACAAGGTGCATCTAACACAATGCGATCAAAGTATTGTGAAAATTTCTTTGATAGTTCTTGTGGTGAGTGATTCGTCACCAATGCATTTCGGACCCCGAAACGTTCAATATTTTCGCTTAAAATTTGCGCCCGCTTACGAAAAATTTCATTCGATACCAATAATCCTTGTTGTTGCATAAAAGAGGCCAAGTGCGTTGATCTGCCGCCCGGCGCAGCTGCTAAATCAAGCACCCGCTCACCAGGTTGTGGTTGCGTGATTTCTCCTACTAATTGCGCAGATGGTTCTTGTGAATAAATCACACCCGTTGTGTGATCAACCGAATGACCTTTCGCAACACCAAAGTACCCCCAGTCGCCCCAAGGTACTTGCCCGTTTATTGATGTATCATACAATTGCTGATTAGCTTTTAATGGATTGACTCGAAAAGCCTTCACAACTGGCTGATCAAATGCTGCAAAGAATTCATCTGCATCATCGCCCATTAATTGACGGTACTTCGTCTGATAGTCTTTAGGTAACTCCGCCATTTCATAAACTCCTTGTCCTATATAATAATTTTATTCTACACGTTTTTTTACTATTCAAAAAGGTGTTTTTCAGGCATCGAAAATAAGGACGCTGTAAGAGCACAAAATTACAATCAGCCGTCAACCTGCCCATACTTACTGGGTAGATTGACGGCTGTAAAACATATTTTGCTGCTCTTTTAAATAATTTGCTCTAGGTACTTAGCCAAGCCATCTTGCTCATTAGTATACGAGGTAATATCATTAGCAATCGCCTTTAGAGCTGGATTACCATTTTTCATGACAATGCCATGCGTGGCATAATCAATCATTTCGTAATCATTCATGCCATCACCAAAGGCATAGACATCATCCTTATCAATATCAAAAGCACGTTGCATAATCTGCAATCCTGTATCTTTCGCAACCCCTGCTGGCACCACTTCTAGTACTGGTGAATCAGCACCCCAGGTATTAACTGTCACACGGTCTGCACCGTAACGATTGGTCACATATTCTTGGATAAGCGCTTGATGATCGCTATTTTGTGCTTCAATCAAGATTGAATTGATATTCGTGGTCAAACTTAAACGGTCTAACATGTGGTAAGTGTCAGTCGTTTGCGGAAAGAAAAACGCTTCATTAGGATTTTCCGGTGCTATGCGACTATTAGTCCAAACATCCGCCCGACTTTCAGCAACCACTGATTTGATAGCCATATCAGCCGCATTTTCAATTAAATCGAAAGCAATTTCACGGTCAACTTGGTAAGAATAAGCATGTTCCCACATTTGATTAGGAATTTCACCAAGTGATCCATTGAAATTAATCATTGGGGATTTTAACCCCAGTTGTTGATAAATGTCCATTGACAAACGTACTGGACGTCCCGTAATGATTGCCACGACATGACCAGCTTGTTGCATTTTTTGAATGGTCTGGCGTGTTTTAATAGAAATATTTCCGGCATCATTTAAAGTTGTCCGATCCAAATCAATGCCAACTAATTTACGTCCCATAACTATACCCTCTTTTATTTTCTCTTATTGCCTACAATCTTGATTATTGACATTTACTTACTAGTGACCACTGGTACTAATAATTGGCTATGCTTTGTATCAATTGTATAAGTAATATTTTGATTACCACGTACGGTCATTTCAAAGTCAGTACCATAAATCACGATTCCCAATTGATGACCCGCCGTTAACTGATACAAGGTTGGTTGCAAAGTCAATGTTAAATCAACATATTCATCTGGACGCAAATCATTCACACGCCAAGCATTTTCACGATTTTGCATATTGATATGACCAATCGTGATCATTTTATTAGGTGTTGCTTTTGCCTGTTCAAATTCAACTAACGGCGTTGGCTGCCAATTGACACCACGGTCAATTTGGCTACCCTGTGGTACAGGTTTCTTCGTTAAGCGACTAGCATCACCATAATCCACCAACATCGCACTAACTAACCCCACATTAGTTGACGACTTAATCCTTAATTGCAGCGATACTTCACCATCAATCACTAAATCTTGTTTTTGTTTTGGTTGTGAAAAGATAACACGGGAATGATCAAGCTCATGATTGTCACGATCAATCATTAATGAACGCCAGTGATCATAGTCTTTACTATACGATTCATAGGCGACTTTCGTTTGTCGATCTGTGTAACTAACCGGCGTTTGCACATTTGCTAAGGAAATCTTCGTAGGGGTCGTTGTGCCCCAGCTTTGACGAGTCTCCCAAGTTTCAGGCGTCTGGTTACTTTGCCAAGTCAAATCTGGTAATTGCGCAACAGCATCATTTTCAACGCCATACAGCTTATGGCTCAACCACAGATTCATTTGATCACTAAAGTCTAATGATCGATTATTATTGATATAGATATGTTGTCCTTGATGTAGGTATAATTTCTTAACAACATCAAGTTCTTGTAGTTGTTGATAGAGGCGGAACACTTGTCGTGGCTTCACATTCCAATCGTTCAAGCCGTGAACCATCACAATATCCGCTTTTATATTAGGCACATTTTTTAGATAATTACGCGCATCCCAATAAGTATTATAATTGCCCGTCGTGCGATCCATATCGCTAACGGTTTGCTTTTGGAAGTGCTCCCACTGCGCTTTTGTCCGATGCCAATCACCTGCATCTTGCATCCGTGAGTAGACTAATTCTGCTAAAACATCCATGTCTTCGCCAGGAAAGCTACCAGGCGCAATCACAAGACCATTATCACGGTAATATTGATAATAATCTGAAATAGCTGCTTCAGAAATCACCGTTTCTAGCCCCGCAACACCCGTGGTTGCCACAGCAGTCGCTAAGGTTCCTAAGTATGACTTACCAGTCATCGCCACCTTACCATTTGACCAATGGGCTTTAATTGTCACACCGCTTTGCCGATCAACGAAGGCTTGGCGATTACCTGCTAACCATTCCACAACTGCCTGCATACTAATCACTTGCTCAGGCGAACCAGTATCTTGCATACCATCTGAATAACGAGTCCCGACCCCTGAAGAATATGCCACAGCAAAACCACGAGATAAGAAATAATTATTCAAATCAACATGTGATTTTGGATAGAAAGTCTCAGTCGCTACCGTTGTCTCACCAGTTTGTTCATGGGCGGTCAATTGTTCAGGCTCACTAGGCTCATACGCAATGTCCTCGTATGTTAAATTATTAGGAATTTTGCGTTGTAGTGGTTGATTAACATCGTGCAATTTTTTGTTACTAACCACATCGTTTGTTCCCTGGTAGTAAGGGGATGCCGTAAACAAAGTTGGCACCTTTTGTGCTGTTGTTGGACGAATAATATCGACACGAACAAAGTCTTTTACACCATCTTTATCCGTATCTAAATCTGTTTCAACGTAGACAACTTCCTTAATTAATTGGTTAGTATCAAATGTTGCTAACGCCTTACCATTAAAGAACACTGTCTGATTAGTTGGCTTGAGATATTGATGACTGACTAATTCATCAATAAATTGTAAACCACCTTTGGTATGAGCCGTTAACAGGTCATACCATGCATTTAACACATCCTGAGTTGACCAATCCCCGTCCTTACTAAATAACGGTAATCCAATTCTGTTTACCGCTTGTACGGAATCAGCTAAGTTATAGTCAACAGCCTCTTCAAAATTAAGTAATTGCAAAGCAATAGCATTAAATTCTTGATTAGTGACCTGTTTACTCGTTGCCAAAAAAGCAGCTAAATCTTGTTGTCCGTTGACCATATAATCATCAAACTTTGTTGTCACCGCAGTTGATTGCGCTGCTTGTTCTAACAGTGCTTGTAACAGTGGCACACTCCCCTTTGAAATAGCGGCTTGGATTTTTTCATCATAAAAACCAATCAACGCCAACTCATTAATTTTCTGTTCGAAAGTTCTTTTGATAACCCCAAATTGATTTATTTTCATATTTCACTCTCCATTTCAGTGTTTCCATTATAACAAAGATTAAAACACAGTGAGAACACAAGAGCGTGACACAAGTCGTTTTGAAGTCGGTGTATATCGATGAGTGCGTTATTTTGACTCGTAGCGCAGCGTGTACAAATCGCGTTACATTAATGTTTAAACTTTTTAGCAAAAAGCAGGGATTGGAACAAATTAATCATTCCAAACCCTGCTTGCTATAAATATATTAGTTATCAGTCTATAAACTACTTAATCGTAACGTCAGTCTCGTCACCATCAATCGTCAAGGCTTTGCTTTGATCACCTGTTAGATAATCGTTATCCCCTTGGTCAGCACCGTTAGCATAAATACTACTATCTTGGTTTGCGACCTTAATGCCTGGTAGATGGCTTTCACGCAAGACAACTTCTTGATTATCACCCTGCACATGACTAGCTTGTTTCAACGTTAAATTGCGTGCCTTCAAATAGGCATCCCCGCTGTCCACATGCAACGTATCCGCTGTGACATCTTGTAAACGGTAATTACCAGCATCGCCTTGCATATTAATCTTTTGGGCGGTCAATTTCGTCAAACGGACACCACCATAATTATTATGAACTGTCACATTCTTGGCGGACACATCTTGTGTTTTCACACCACTACCTTCAGTGTTAATGTTTAAGTCATCCAAATTAACCTTATACGGAACTGTCACAACAGCAGTCTGATCTGATTCTTTAAAACCAAAAACTGAATTTTTGGGTTCACGTAAGGCCAACTTCAATTCATTATTAACAGTACTTAAATCAGCGTTGCCATCAAGATACTTACCTGATACTTGCCATTGGTCACCCCGAACGATTCTTACGTATGAATTAGCGCCACTATCAATCGTTACTTTTTTAAAATCTTTATTATTAAACGTTTTGTTAAGACTGTGTGTTTCGACAATTTTGGGACCGTTATCCCAAGTAAATGACGTCTTAGCACCGGTTGATAGTCCAGTAATCACCAAGGCACCACCAACAAGCATCATACTACCACCAGCCATGAGTGTTGTTTTTAATCCCATTTTATTGTGCCTCCTTTACGTGATTTTTACCTAAATAGCGATGACCAATCCACTTCACAAATTGTACCAACATTTCAAATAACCAACGGGTCAAGCGCCAAACGATTGGTGCAAAGAAAACAACTAGACCAGTTAACAATAAGCCACCACCGATAAATAGTAATCCAGTTGGCACAGACTGCCACAATAAAATAATACCGTTAACGAAGGCAAACAGACCACCAGCTAAAGTTCCGATAATCCCAACATAGATACCAAAGATAATTGCTAGGAAACCAATAAAGGCACCAATTAGTGCGAGCACTAATCCAATTGCCACGGGAATTAAAATTGGCGACGCAAACAACCCCAAAACAATTAACCAGATTAAGGTCACGCGGTTTTTTGTTCGTTTGCTAGTTGGCATATCTTCATCTGCTACTTCATCACTTTCAATGAAATATTCAATTTTTAATGAGCGCGCAAATTGCTTTGGTGAACCATACTTTTCTTTAACTTCTTCCATCGTATAGCCAGCATCTAACATTTGCTCTTCGTAAAACTGTAGTAACTCTTCACGTTCATCAGCAGGAATATCACTCAAATATGATCTAACTGCTGTTAAATATTCTTTAATCATCACTTTCCTCCAATAATGAATCCACTGCCCCACGGAAATCTACCCATGCTTGACTGATTTCATTTAAATGGTTCACACCTACTTCAGTAATGTGGTAATAACGCCGATTGCGACCTTCAAATGGCTTATCATATGTTTCTAAATAGCCATCACGTTTTAATCGTCTTAAAACAGGGTACATCGTTGATTCACTGACGCCCAATAATTCTTGCATCGCCTTAGTAATAACATAACCATATGTATCTTCCTTGGTTAATACGGCCAATACAGAACCATCGAGTACCACCGTTGGTACTTGAATATTCATGGCTTGTTCTCCTTATTTCTCAATGTTATATATTGTATACCATTATATTATATGACGTATAATGGTATGTCAACAATAAAGATTATAATAATTGCCCTTTAAAGAAAAAAGCAACCAAATTCATGAAGAATTCAGCTGCTTAATGTTTAAGCTATTCAATTAAATAATTCTGCTATTAGCACCATGTAACAACTAACCAAATTAACCCTTCATTTCAAGACTAAAAAGATAAGAAGTTATTTTTATACTACCAATGTAATAACGACACTTATTGTTCTTTTTTTCGGTAATTTTTTGACTGATTTTGACATGGAAACAATCGATCATGAGACCCCACCCGAATACCAATCAACACTAATTCATTTTTGTCAATCGTATAAACCACCAAAACATCATTGATATCATTTGGTATTTTACTTTTTGGCGTATCTCGCAAATGAAATTCTTTATAACCAGTCATTTGCCGTCGCAGTTCATGGTCATCAAACTCCGAGGGCAATTGTTGCTGTTCCAATAATAAATCAATCGCTGCACGCACTTCATCAACAATTGTCTTATCAAGACTAGCTAACCGTTTTAGGTCGGCATTAAAGGTGGCACGTGGTTTAAATTTCAACTTTTTCATGCTTTAAATTGATCCCAATATTCATCACTTGACGCAACAATATCATCATCTGGTAACTCATGACGTTGAATTAATTGGTCACGTGCAACAGCGTATTCTAGTGAGCCTTCTTTAGCTCTTAAGGCTCTTTCTAACCATGTCATTTTTTCTTGTGAAATAACCGCAACTGCCCGACTATTCGAACGAGCAACATAAACTGTTTCTTCCTCATTATTCACTTTATCTAAATACTCTTTAAGATTCGCGCGAAAATCACTTTGAGTTAATGCTAATGTCATATCGCCGTCCTCCTTTTGTACTTAATATTGTACATCATTAAGTACAAATTACCAACTAATAAATACTGACCATTTTAGTATCATAATCTAAACATACTAAAAAAGCACTGTTGCTTGCGCACAGTGCTTTCAATAATGGCCTAAATTATTAATCGTTCTCCTTAAATTTACCCATAAAACCTAAAACAATTAACATTAGTACCCAAAATATGACAGAAACACTAACAGCATTAATAATGCTTTGCTCATAACCTATTAAATTAGTAAAAAAATAATACGAAAAACCAAATATTAATGTTTCTAAAACAAGGCGTAAAAATTCACGCACCCATTTCAATATGCATAACAACTTTGTTTTTGGGACCATGCTGTTGGTCAATGTATTGTAATATCTTTGATTCTGCTTTAGAATCTGAAGTTAATTCAGCAAGACAGTCATGTAAGTCAAAATTATTGTGGACCATAATTGAAATACCACCTCCTCACAAATCTACAAAAAAGTAGCTGAATTCTTTAAAGAATTCAGCCACTTGATTTATAGTTTATTTAATTAAATCATTTTATGCCAAATTTAATTAGCTTCATTAACTAATTAACCAAACATCTGTCCAAGAATTTGGAAGACTAATTGGATATTCAATCCTGTCAAAACAACAAAGACAATCCATGCTAACCATGTCATCCACTTTGAGTTGGCGAATTCTTCACCCATAACCTTCTTTGAAGATGTGAACGCAATTAATGGTGCCATCGCAAATGGCAAAGCAACTGACAAGAAGACTTGAGAATAAACAAGTAATTGATCAAGCTTTCCTTCATCACCACCATAAATTAACGTAAAGGCAACAACTGGAATCAAAGCCAAACCACGAGTAATCACACGACGTAGCCACATTGGCACCTTCAAGTGTAAGAAACCAGTCATGATAACTTCACCAGTCAACGTTCCAGTAATTGTTGAATTTTGTCCTGATGCTAGCAAAGCAACCGCAAATAACGTTGACAATACTGGTGATGCAATGGCACCAGCAATTGAACTATCACCTAGCGCATTATACATTTGACCGAAAGTACCAACTTGATCCCCATGTCCGAAGAACAATGATGCCCCCAAAATCAATAGGAATGAATTAATAACAAAGGCTAATGACAATTGGATATTTGAATCCCAAGCCATAAAACGAACACCCTCTTTTAACTCTTCCTTGTTTTCACGACTCACTTGACGTGTTTGTGAAATTGATGAGTGCAAGTATAGGTTGTGTGGCATAACCGTCGCACCAATAATACCTAAGGTCATGACCAATGGTGAATCAGCACCATGAATACCGTGTGTGCTAACTGTTTGTAATTGTGGTAAGTAACCACCAAACAAAGCTGCTAAGTTAGGATTTGATGAAACTACTAGATAACCGAAAATAAATAAAATAGTTAAAATAAGTGTTACAACAATTGCTTCGATCTTTCGGAATCCAAAACGCATTAGTAACAATAGCAACACAACATCCAATGCTGTCGTTAACACAGAAGCAATCATTGACCAGCCGAACAACAAATGCAACGCAATCGCACCACCGATAACCTCGGCAATATCCGTTGCCATCAAGGCCAACTCACTAATAATCCAAAGGATGATACCACCGGTCTTGTTGGTACGGTTACGAGTCGCTTGAGCTAAGTCTTCATGCTTAACCATTCCCAACTTACCAGCCATGTATTGTAGCATCATTGCAATCAATGATGAAATCAAGACAACTGAAAGTAATGTGTAGTGGTACGTTGCTCCACCAGTTACAGAAGTGACCCAGTTACCAGGATCCATATACCCAACGGCAACTAATGCCCCTGGTCCTGAAAATGCCCACAGTTTTCTCCAAAAAGAGCCACCTTTTGGTACAGATACAGAACCATTGATATCACCTAAACTATCATCCGCAGCTGCATCTTGTACCAGCCCTTTGTTTTTTGTCACTTCTTTTTCAGTCATGACAACCTCCCATAATACGTAATATGCCGTAATAAGGTCAGTCCCAGTGTACTATTTACTTTTGTATATAGTGCTAAGTAGAATTCATAAAGAATTTCGTTCAACTTGGTTGTTGAAAGCTTATGACTTATACTTAACCGGGGCGCTCCTTACCCGTCGACAATATACTACTCGCTTACGACCCCAGTTGCAACTATTTTTTTGCTTATTTTTATTTTTTTTACACAATAATATCAAATATTTTGCCCAAAAGTGGTTTTAATTTTTATTATCAATTAAAAATTAAAACGTTTACAAAAAAACTTAAGTTAAGCAAAGCCTAACTTAAGCCGTTTTCTATTATAAATTAAACTATTTAACCGCGCAACGTGTTTGCCATACCAATCAATAGCTTACGCATGAATTGGTCACCAGCAATTAAATATTTGGGATGTGACTTACGCCGTAACATTGCCCCAACCTCACCTTTAGTTACTTTGAAATCAGCAGCTTGCCAAAAATCAAGTAAATCTTCAGTTGTGTACGCCATAGCAATTTTCACCTTTTTAATAACGACATTATTAATGTCATTATCGCGTTGCATACTATAGTCTGGTGCAGCAATTGATCCATCTGGATTCTTTTTATGTCCTCGCTGAGAGATAATCAACCCGTTCAAAAATTTTTCTAGGTCATGTCGTGATAATTGGGCATCTCTGGCACTATCTTGGGTTGGTTTAGCCATGATTGCTAAATAGGTTGACTTATCGAGTGTCAAACCGCCCAATTCAAAAATAGTCATCATGTTCTTACTATTAATATTGAAAATATATTGCAATCTACGAATAATATCGTTGTTGTGCATAATTGATGTTATACTTCTTTCATTTTTTTAAGTGTGGGAATCGATGGTTGGGCACCTGCACCTTGCACAGTTAATGCGGATGCTGCACTAGCAAAACGAACGCTTTCAACAAGGTTGGTCATATCAGGCGCTAATTTAGTTGCTAATGCCCCAATAAAAGTGTCACCTGCGGCTGTTGTATCCACAGCTTTAACCTTCAGGGCTGGCTCAAAACCATGATGACCATCAGCCAGCTGATAATACGCACCACGCTCACCTAGAGTAATGATAACATTTTTAGCACCCATCTCTTGCATTTTATTTGAAGCATTGATCATAGATATATCATCATTAACTGGAATACCAGTAATGATTTCGGCCTCAGTTTCGTTAGGTGTAATCAGATCAGTTAACCCCAATAATTCTTTTGGAATTTCTTTGTGCCCGGGTGCTGGATTTAGAATCGTCATAACCCCCGCTGACTTAGCCAATTTAAACGCTTGCAGCGTTGCCACAATCGGTGTTTCAAATTGTGCAACCAAGACTTTTGATGATTGAATCGTTTTTTCCGCCTCATCAACATTTGTTTCACTAACTTGTTGATTCGCACCACCTAAAATAAGAATCGTATTGTTCGAATCGCTTTCCAATAAAATATAGGCGGCTCCGGTACCAACATTGGCAAGTTGGGCAATGTGTGTGGTATCGACACCATCTGCTTGCAAGGCATTTAGTAGCAACTCACCGTTCTGGTCTTGACCAACAGCACCGATAAAATGCACTTGAGCCCCTAAACGTTGGGCAGCTACTGCTTGATTGGCTCCCTTACCCCCTGGTGCGGTTGAAGCATCAGTCATGGCCATGGTTTCACCTTGTACTGGCAAGTGATCAATATGCAAAATCGTATCCGAATTCAACGACCCCAGAACTGTTACTTTTCTTGTCATAGCTCAATTCTCCTATAAATGATTATTCAAAAAAATTGTTTATTTTCAAGTTAGTCATCTAGAAAATAAACAATTCTTGTCCCTCAAATTTTATCCCTTCAAAATAGCATCAATTTTTGCTAATTCTTCGGTAGACAATGTCATATTATCAGCAACCTTGACATTATCCAATAAGTGATCAACTGAAGAAGCACCAATAACGATTGATGGCACACGTTTATCACGTAGTAACCAGGCCATTGCTAATTGTGCTAAGGTTTGTCCACGATCAGCTGACACTTTATTCAACGCGTTAAGCTTTGACACCGTCCCCTTGGGATCATCTTTGATGAACGCATTGGTGCGATGCAATGGCATGTCTGCTGGGAAACCATCCAAATAACGATCCGTTAATAAACCTTCTGCCAATGGACCATACGCAATCAATCCGGCATGATGTTGCGCCAAAGTCGCCAACATATCTGTATCTTCAGCTTCCCGATTAAACATGTTGTATGACATCTGATTACCAATAAATGGTGTGTGTAATTCGTCAAATATTTTACTAATCTCTGCCACTTGTTCAGTTGTGTAATTTGAAACCCCAACGTACAAAGCTTTTCCTTGACGAACCATTAAGTCTAAGGCTTCGGCTGTTTCACGTAAGTTCGTCTCTGGATCCCAACGATGCGCATAAAAAATATCAACATAATCTAAATGCATCCGTTGTAATGATAAATCTAAAGCAGCTGTTAAGGTCTTTTTACCCGAAAACTGTCCCAATGGTCCTGGCCACATATGGTAGCCGGCCTTAGTGGTGATAATCAATTCATTACGGTAAGGATGTAAATCTTTTTTATAAACTGCACCAAATGTTTCTTCCGCAGTCCCATCGGAAGGGCCATAATTTGAAGCATTATCAAACGAAAAAATACCATTATCAAATGCTTTTAACATCACTTCTCTTGAATTAGCTAGTGGCTTTTGATCTCCTAAATTACGCCACAATCCAAATGACAAGGCTGGTAAAATCAATCCTGAATCGGCAACCCGACGATATGGCATAACTTCATAACGATTTTCTGATGCTGCGTAGACCATTATGGTACCTCCTAATTTTTAAATGCGATTATTTATAAATTAACTTCTGGCTTATTTTTTGAACGTAATAGTACATCAATCTGTTTGTTCTCATGAATGCGGTTAATTGCCTCAGCAAACAAAGGCGCAACGGATAATGTTGTGAATTTTGAACTTTGCTTTTCTTCGGGGACGCGTACGGTATCCGTAAAGATGCAACGTTCAATATTGTCATCTGCCGCCAAATTTTCCGCTGCTTGCCCTGAAAGTACTGGGTGTGTTGCAGCAACATAAACTTCAGTGGCACCATTAGCCAGTAGTGCTTTAGCAGTCATCTGCACACGATAGCCAGTATCAACAATATCATCAACAATGATTGCCCGACGTCCTTTGACATCACCAACAATCGCATCATCAGATTCCGGATTAGTCATGGCAACATTATCATTGACAACCCCCCAAGGAGCAGCCAGTAAGTCAGCAAATTTACGAGCACGACCAGCTCCGGTATGATCTGGTGAGACAACAACCAAATCATCTAATAAATTCCGACTATAAAAGTAGTCGGTTAATAATGGTGCTGCTTGCAAATGGTCAACTGGCATATTAAAAAAGCCTTGTAATTGCGCTGCATGAAAGTCCATTGAAACAACCCGGTCAACACCATTCATTTCAATAAGTGACGCAACCATTTTAGCAGTAATCGGTTCTCGTGATTTGGCTTTACGGTCTTGGCGAGCGTAACCAAAGTATGGAATAACAAGCGTAATTTTCGCCGCAGATGAGCGTCGTAAGATATCCACAACAATCATCATTTCCATAAATGCATCATTTACTTCCTCTGCAATTGGTGCAATAACGTAAATATCATCACCACGGATACTTTCTAATATTCGTTCGTAAATTTCGCCGTCCGCAAAGCGCTTGATATCTAACTGTGTCAACGGCAAATGCAATTCTTCCGCCACTGCATCTGCTAAATCATGATTCGCAGTTAGCCCTAACAACTTTATTTGAGATTTCACGAGTGATTTCCTCCATTTCTCACCACCATCTGTCGTTAAATCTATTTTAACAAAATAAAACCGGTTACGGTATGCTTTATACCATTAAAAGCCCGAGTTATTCTGATGCTGTGTTAGCCCAATAGAATTTATTTGCAAATTCAATATATTACCACTATACTTAAACAAGCGAATCAAACAAGCTGGGGTGCCATTAAACTGGCTGAGATAATACCCATAGAACCTGAGCAAGGTAATGTTGCTAGGGAGCTTGGTTTGTTTACCATGACAGTAAACAAGCCCCAGTATCCATGATTAGTGTGTAAGCGCTATCGATACTGGGGCTTTTTTTGTTACCAAAGCTTCGGCGATTCGATCACATTTTATTTTAAGGAGGTTTGCAATTATTATGCAAACAGTTACTGAGTCTAAGGTTAAATGGTCATTACGTGATGTGATTTTCTTAGCCATTATCGCCATCTTTTTTGGGGTCATTTTTGAGGTATGGAGTGCTGCTTATTATGCTGTTGCTGCTACCCCACTAAAACCCTACGCTAATGATTTAACATTAGGTGTCTGGTTAATGGCCGGACCATTAGCTGGGGCTATCCTACAAAAGGTCGGTAGTTCAACCATTGGTGAGGTATTAGCAGCAGCTGTTGAAATGCTATTATTCTCAAGCTGGGGAGCTGCTAATTTGATTTCTGGTTTTGTCCAAGGTATTGGTACAGAACTCGGATTTGCTACTACTGGCTACAAAAACTGGGATAAATTAGGCATTAGTCTTTCTGTATTAACGACAACGATCGTGACGTTCATTTGGGACCTCTTCAATAGTGGTTATGCAGATTATAAGCCAAGTTTGATGATTACCCTATTTATTATTCGTTTGATTTCTGCCGGTTTCTTTGGTGGTGTATTAGTTTACTTTATCAAAAAGCTTGTTGCAAAATCTGGATTACTAAAACGTTAAGCTTATGACAAAATTACAAGTTGATCATCTAAGTTTTGCCTATCAAGCTGACCAACCTAACGTATTAAATCAAATTAACTGGGTTCCTGAAACAGGATCTTTTAATTTATTGATTGGTCCCTCTGGTTCAGGTAAATCGACCCTGCTGAAAGCAATGGCTGGATTACTCCCAAAATTTGGTGGGGTCATCACGGCTGGTCAGGTATTATTAAACGACGAACCTATTCAACCATTAGCACCTTTCGAACGGGCAAAACGAATTGCCATGCTCTTCCAAAATCCAGACCGTCAATTCGCGATGCGGACAGCACGACTACAATTGGTATTTGCTTTAGAAAATTTACAATTGCCAACTGAGACGATTAATCAGCGAGTAGCATTTGCTATCAATGCGCTCCATCTAGAGCAAATTGCTGACCAAGATTTATTGACATTGTCTGGTGGCGAAAAACAACGCGTTGCTTTAGCCATTATCATCGCGATGGACAGTGATATCATCTTACTTGATGAACCATTTGCCAGTGTCGATCCAGCCGCACGTTTATCACTACTGACGGATTTGAAAAAAATGCAACTAGAGCAGCACAAAACGATCATTATCTCTGATCATGACTTATCCGGTTATCAAGAACTTGTTGATTATCTATTTGCTATCGACACTGATTCAGGTACATTAAATCAACAATCACTGTCAAAATTAGTTAATCTTCCTGCTCAAACACCTTTTTATGGTGTTCCTAAAACTGATGGTCATCTACGTTGGCAAGAGTTGACACTGACCGTGGGCAAAAGCCGGCAATTGTTAATCAATAGTGACTTTACTTTACCGACTGGACAAATCGGTTTATTGTCTGGTGCAAACGGTATTGGTAAATCAACTTTATTTAAGGCACTTAGTCACCAAGTCAAATATGACGGGCGAGTGACTTGGGATGATCAAGATACAGCCAAAATAAAGCTAAAAAATTGGGCAAAAAAAGTTGCGTTGATTTTTCAATCAGCTAGTGATCAATTTGTAACAATGACCGTCCAAGAAGAAGTCGCTTTGTCACAACAGCATAGTTTAGCAACCGATTATTGGACAGATGAGCGTGTACAAACGGCTTTAGAGAACTTACACTTAAATCATCTAACTGAACATGTGGTCTATCAACTATCTGGTGGTCAACAAAAGAAGTTACAAGTGCTCAGTATGTTGATTATGGGGCAACCAATTCTATTGTTGGATGAGCCATTGGCTGGTCTGGATATTGATTCAGTACACACAGTGATGACATTAATTAACCAGAGTATTCACGAAACTGACCAAAGTGTCCTGATGATTTCTCATCAACGTGCCGGTTTGGCTGATTTTATTGACTATGAATTGATTTTTAAGAATCAACAGTTAGACCTTGTTGGGGAGGCGCCAAATGCTTAAATTAAATCCAACAATTCTCGTCTTCATCATGCTCGGCATTGGTATTGAAACTTCATTTGTCCGTTCCGTTATTCTCAACGGAATCGTTGCGTTCATTAGTTTAATCTATCTATTGCTCCAACGACCAAACTTGAAAATTGTTGGCCTGATGTTGATAATTTCGATTCCCGTGGCCTTTGGAACTTGGTGGTCATTTATTGCCTTTGGTACTGGTGACACACATCACCTGGCACTAGTCTATGCAACTCGTTTATACGCCTACCTCCTTTTAGGAGCCGCTGTCACGCTAACTGTCAATGTGAAAGATTTACTGTTCAGCTTGAATCAGCATGCAAAGTTATCTAATACTTTTACTTATGGTTTATTAGCTGCCTTTAACTTAGTGCCACGTGTCAGACGACAAGTGCAAATCATTCGATATGCTGGTGCCTTGCGTGGGATCACTTATCATTTATGGCAACCTCAGATATATTTCAAAGCGATTCTGAGCGCCTTACATTGGTCGGATGATTTAGCGATTGCCATGACTTCTCATGGTTTTTCGGAAGGCTTTCCACGAACACAGACTGTACAAGAGCATTTGCCAAAATGGCAATGGGGCCTTGTCTGCCTGTTAATCCTGGCATATCTTTTAACTGCGATTGTCATCAAGCCTTGGTAAAACAAAGCGCATGACAAAACTCGTTTTGAAGCTAATGTGTCATGTCACGTGATTTGCGTCATTTTTGGCCGTAGCGTAAATTTCGTTATACAATATATTTTAAGAAAAAAGGTTGGAACATTCTTTTGTTCCAACCTTTTTCGTATTATTAGTTAGTTAATTTTCCAGACTTATAAACGGACTTCGGACCTTGTAGAGCCTTTATATTTTCTAATGGATCTTCATTCAAAACAATAAAATCAGCCATAAATTCAGGCGCTATTTTCCCAACATGGTCATCGATTCTTAACACTTTCGCGGCATTGCTAGTTGCTGCCAGAATAGCATCTTGTGGCGTTAAACCAAGCGCCGTCATTTTTTCAAGTTCCTTCGTTGAACCATCACTAAAGTTGTTGAATGGCGTCCCCCCATCAGTACCCATAACGATTTCGACTCCTGCCTCAATCGCCTTTGCAATGCTCTGACGATGAGCTAGCAAAACATCCTCATTTTTGTCATACATCCATGCAATGATGTCTTTTTTATGATCATGGATAGCATCCGGTGCAGAAAGCGTTGGCACAATTGGCGTACCGGTTTGTAGTAACATATCAATCGCCTCATCATCCAAATAAATCGCATGCTCGATTGAATCTACACCTGCCTTGATTGCATTTTTTATTCCTTGATTACCTTGCGCATGAGCAGCTACTGGTATGCCATAATTATGCGCTTCTTCGACAGCTGTTGCTAACTCAGTAACACTAAATTGGACATTACCAGGTACCTCTTGGTCATTACTCGTAACACCACCCGTTGCCATTAACTTGATATTTTTAGCGCCTGTCTTAATCAATTGACGCGTCGCTTTGCGGACCTCATCAGCACCGTCCACTTCCTTACCGATAGCCCCTGCCCCGTGACCACCGGTAATCGTCAGTGCAGCCCCACTAGCGATAATATTTGGACCTGCAACCACATGTTGTTTAATCAATTTTGCTAATTTAATATCAATGTTATTCGCTGCGCCAACCTCTCTGATTGTCGTCACACCATCTGATAAAAATTCACGTAAATGTTTCGTTGCATAAATGGCCAGTTCCGTCTCATTGGTAATGTTTGCCAATTGCTTTTTATCACTAGTTGTTAAATCTGAAATATGTGTATGCGCATTAATTAACCCCGGAATGACAAACTTACCTGATAAATCAACAACTTGAGCATCATCATCATTATCTATAAAGTAACCTGATTCTGTATCAATCGTAAAAGATGCTGTTTTAAATTCACCTGCGATAAAAATTGCGCCATTAATAAATTTTACTTGTGTCATTACTGATATCCCCCTATTTATTTCTTGTAAGCTTCTTTAAAGTCAAACGTTGCGCCATAAGTATTCACTAACAATCCTTTAACATCTGGTCGAATCAATGCTGGTGTTGACTGATGTCCTAAAGTCACAACCGGCAATTCACTATGAATTCGTTGTTCAGCTTGTAGTAAATCCTGGTACCGTTTGGCTGGCTTATTCACATCATTACCATTAGCCCGTGCGAGCGCTGCATCATATTCTTTATCATTAAATTGTGCAATATTGATACCACTATCACTTTGAACCATATTAAGAAAACTCATTGGATCTGCATATTCACCACCCCATGAAGTTAAGACAATGTCAAAATCATGTGATAATTGTGCTTTAACTCGCGCAGCCTTCGGTTGAAATTTAACCGTCAATTCAACACCAGGTAAATTCTTTTGTAACTGATTTTGCACATATTGTGCTTCAATCTTACTCTGATCATCGTTATCGGCTAGTAAGGTTAACTTTATTTTCTTCGTATCACTCGCAGCTAAACTTTTCTTAGCGTCTTTTTTATTAAAGGCATATTTTTTACTGTTAGCCTCTTTACTAAAGTCACGCTGATTATCTGGATTCTTAATTGTATTCTCAGGCGTAAAGGCATTCCCGCTACGTTGAATACCCTTAAGCACCTTATTTGTCAGCCCTTTTGTATTAATAGCTTGCTTGATGGCAACTCGCACGTCTTTATTTTGTAAATATTTATTTTTCATATTTAATCCCAAAAAGTCAGTCCGACCATTTTTAATACTATGGTATGCGCGGTTATTTTCATTCGCTCGAACTTGATCAGCAGTTAATGGTGTATAGTCAGATTTCCCAGCTTTATATAAATTATAGCCAGTCGTATTATCGGTCACGGTCTGAATATTAATTTTATTTGTGGCAACATTTTTCTTATCTTCATATTGACTATTTTTTACCAACTGATACGACTTATCCGAACCATGCCAATTTTTTAGTACAAATGGTCCATTTGATAATGTCTTATCTGCGGACGTACCATATGCCTTACCTACTTTCGTGACAAATTTTTTAGGCTGCGGATAGAATGCTGTACCTGTCAGAATACTTTTAAAAGCAGGATCAGGATTATTCAAAGTGATTTTCAATGTCTGACTATCAAGTGCTTTAACACCAAGATCATCAGCTGCTTTCTCACCATTTGTTACTGCTGTCGCATTCTTAATATTGTTAGCTAAGGTAGCGCCATTAGACTTATTTTTCGGATCAACAGTCTGTTGTATACCAAAGACATAATCATTTGCCGTCACTTTTTCGTGATTAGACCACTTTAAATCATCTTTTAAATGAAACACATATTCACGACCATCCTTTGAAATATCAACCGACTTGGCATCAGCTAATTGCGGTTGGTTATTTTTACCATATCGATATAATCCTTGGCCAGTTTGAGTGACTATTTCCGAACCAGTAGAATCATTAGCCTGCGATGGGCTCATCGTCGTCAAGGCTGCTGATTCTGTCCAATTGATTGCTTGATCCGCAAAAGCTACTCTTTCCTGGGACAAGCTTGCAATAGTTGCCGTTGTCAGACCCACTGACACTATGAACGATAATTTTTTTATTCTCATAACAATTCTCCCTTAAATAATAATTAACTCAACAAATAAAAAAACGGCCAATCAGCACATTACGTGCTAACTAGCCGTTGTCTTTTAAAATTGACAGGTTAATTTCTAGCGGCTAGCTATCGTTAATACATAACTGATAGCTAGCCCACAACAAATAGCCAACTATCTCGTTGGCCACCACCATGAAATAGTTGTTGAGAATACAACTTGATTAATTTCTGAATTAATTAATAACATTATGCTTTCTCCTTACATGTCTTACTAGAATTTATTTAATTATAACGCTAGCATGAGAAAAAGCAACCGTTAAATTAAAATAAGATTAAAAACTGTTTGACTACTTTTTAATTTTCGAAATTTGCAATCAATACTCGATTTCCTGCTGACTGTTTTGTTGGATCAGCCTGGCCGAATGCTGCCTGCGTCAAATGAAGTTTCGCAACTTCGACACCAAAATAATCTTGAATCAAATTTTGTAAAAATAATAGCAATGCTTGTGAATCGATTTCCGCTTCGTGAATTAATACGGGGCCCTTATTTTTAAACACCGCTGAATTCCGTAAATTATCGACCTTCTTTTCTAGCGCTGGTAATCCAGCCACTAAATGATAGACCACATGGTTTTCATGGACCCACTTTGTTAAATGGACAACATGACGCAAATCTGTGAAACCAATTGGTAAAATCATATCCGCAGCAATTGCTGTTAATTGCATTGGTTCTTGCGTTTGCTTTTGAATGGTACTCTTTAGTGCAGTTGTATCTAAAGTAAAGCGACCATTATAATCCAACATAGCCTGACCAAGTAACATTTCAACACGTGTCACGTAGCCAATACGATCAAACTGTTCATTATGCTGTAATTCTTGTGCTAAGTGTTGTCGAAAAATATCCGGTGCGCGCCAATCAAGTCGTAATTTCGCCTGATTTAACTGAATATCATCACCCTCTGCATGAAATGTAATCAAGGTATACCCCATCGTACCCGGGATATCATTGAGGACAGCTTGTCTATCATCTGAAAAAAAGTGACTATTATACATCTGATTCTCCCCATTTATGTAATAGTGTTGTGAGTGATATTTGACCTGGTGCTGATGCCGCTTTCACACTTGCAAAAGTTAGCTGTGAACCGTATTGGTAGCCAACCTCGCGTGATCTCATCCCCAACGCCCCCATCGACATCGTAATCAGCGGTAAATCACTGTTTGCAGTAACCGTCATTGTCGCCTGCAATACGCGGTCAACATCCGTTGCCACTTTTGGCATGACCGCTAATTTTACAACATCAATAGGTAGCCTTGTCATCTCCATTAAAAGACTAACTAAATGATTAGGGGTTGTGTCAAAGTTATGCTTAGAACCGATAACTTTAACATTTTCAGGCACTAATTTTAAAAGTGCTTGTTGATCTGCTAGTAACGCAAGCTCAATATCAATGGCATCAACGCCTGCTTGTAGCGCACGTTGGTAAACCATTTGGTAGCTATCATGATGATAGTTTAATTGTCCCCCTTCACCGGCCGTTCGCCAAGTAAATAACAAGGGTTTATTAAGTATCTCATGAACCTGGCGAATATTACTAGCCGTTAACTCACATAAACCTGATAAGTAATCAATCCGCCATTCGACGACATCGGCAGCCGTTTGGCTAAGCATCCGTGCCGTCTGTCTCACATCTGCCATCGTTTCATCAACCATAGGTACGGCGACAAGTGGACGTTGTTCAGTTGCGCTCGCATTACCTATTTTCAGTCGTTTCATCATTAACAGCTCTCATATGCTGCAATACTTCTTCAGCAACCTGGTCAGCAGTCTTGTTATCAGTATAAATAACCTCTGTTGCAATACCTGAATACTTTTTGAGACGTTGCTCCCAAAGTTCAGCCAACTCCAATAAAGATTTATTGCGCACGATCGGACGTGTATTATCTTTTACCAACCTTTCGACTGTTTGACCAAAGGAACCAGATAAGTAAATAACTGGTACTGGGCTATTTTTTAATAGTTGTCGATTTTGCTCTAATTCAATAATGCCACCACCGGTAGCCATAATCCCAGATTTTGTCAGATTTTCTTGCAGGATAGTTTGTTCTAACTGTCGAAAACCTAACTCACCAACAGTCGCAAAAATTTCTCCAGGTGACTGACCAGTCTGTTTGACAATCAGTTGATCGGTATCCAAGAATGGCAACGCCGTTTTTTCAGCCAGTAATTGGCCAACTGTTGTTTTACCAGCTCCCATGAAGCCAATTAAAATCACTTTCATATTAATCTATGACCTCACTTAAATCACTAAAAAAGTTAGGATACGAAATATTCACTGCTTCTGCATTGGCAAGTGATACATCCCCTGTTGTTATTAAAGCCGCAATGGTCAACATCATCCCCACGCGGTGGTCACCACACGAATCGATGATTGTTGGTTGCTTAACTTGTAGTGGTGTCCCACCATGAATATAAAAGCCATCTTCTCTAGGCTCAATATTAGCTCCTAATTTATTTAACTGGGTAGTGACAGTGGCAATCCGATCACTTTCTTTCACATGTAATTCACTAGCACCCGAGATAACTGTATCACCTTGTGCTTGTGTCGCAGCGAGCACAACTAGTGGCATTTCATCAATCATAGCTGGGACGTCAACTGCTGTAATCGTTGTGCCATGTAATGATTGCGATTGCACTTGAATATCAGCCATTGGTTCTCCATCAGCTGACTCATTATCAAATGAAAATTTAGCACCCATTCGCTGTAAAATTTTCATGATACCTGTACGAGTTGGGTTAATCCCAACCTGTTTGAGAGTGAGCGCACTTTTCGGAACCAGCACACCAGCCACAATCCAAAAAGCAGCTGACGAAATATCGCCAGGGACGCGAATCGTGGTCGCAGTTAAATGCGTCTGTGGTGTAATTTTAATTTGATGGTCCTCGCGTACCAATTGTACGCCAAATGCTGCTAACATTCGTTCAGTATGATCACGAGTCGCGATTGGCCCAATAATTGTCGTTGGCGTTTTCGCTTGCAGTGCCGCTAAGATAATGGCACTTTTTACTTGGGCAGACGCCACTGGCAATTCATAGACCAAACCTGCAAGTTCGTGTGTACCAAGTTTAGTGACTGGTAAATGATCATTCTTTGTCACAAAACTGACACCCATGGCAATCAATGGCTTAATGACCCGCGCAAATGGTCGCTTTGATAAACTTTTGTCGCCACGAAATGTTACCGCAAATGGTTGATTCGCTAATAGCCCCATCAATAAACGGGCCGTCGTTCCTGAATTTCCCATATCTAACATTTGACTTGGCTCAACGAGCTCATTCAATGACCTACCATGAATAATTAAATCATGATTGTCAGTACTAAATGTCACCCCTAAATTTGACATTGCCGTCACTGTACGACGAACATCTTCGGAATCCAAAAGATGTTGTACCCGCGTATCACCTGACGCAATACTTCCCAACATAACTGCTCGATGTGAAATACTTTTATCACCAGGCATCGTTAAAGTTCCCCGCAGTTTTTTCCCCGCTGTTTGTAACTTAATCTTGCCCATTATTTAACCTACAATTCTTTTCCAATTAAAAATGTTTGATTTCTTCACGATAAGCTGCCACTTGTTCTTGTAAACGTGACAAGCTATCAGTATCAAATTTATCTAAGATGGCTTTTGCAAGTTCAATTGCCACCATAGCCTCAGCAATAACTGCTGCTGCTGTTACTGCCGTTGTATCTGATCTTTCTGTTGATGCACGGTGATCTTCATGGGTGTCGATATCAACACTCTGCATTGGTTGATATAGTGTTGGAATTGGCTTAACAAGACCACGGACAACAATCACTTCACCAGTTGTCATACCGCCTTCAAAACCACCCAGATGGTTAGCGCCACGATAAAAACCACGCTCAGCTGACCAATAGATTTCATCCATCAGTTCACTACCATATTTTGTCGCATTTGTGAAACCACCACCGAATTCAACCCCTTTGAAGGCATTAATGCCCACCATTGCACGGGCAATCTTCGCATCTAATTTTTCATCTGCTGATACATACGATCCTAAGCCAGCTGGTACACCAGTAGCCATGACTTGCACCGTACCACCAACCGTATCTCGATTGCGTTTTGTTTGATCAATCACTTCACGCATCGCTTCATCATCCGCAGCGGTCAATGCACGTGTTGGTAAGCTTTCAGTGACCGCACGCAATTCCGCTAAGGTTTTATATTGCGTTAGTTGTGTCAAATCTGAACTAGCAGGACCGATATTCGTCACAAAACCATGAACATCAATATCAAGCGCCGCCAATAGTTTTTTAGCGACGGCACCCACAGCCACACGCATCACTGTCTCACGAGCTGATGAACGTTCTAGTACATTTCGCAAATCATGCTGATGCCGATATTTCATGCCACCAACTAAATCGGCATGACCTGGTCTTGGTCGCATGACTTTACGCATACTATTCTCAACAGTTGCGGGGATATTTGGATCCATAATTTTTGACCAATGATTGTGATCATCATTATGAACATTTAAAGCAATGGGTGATCCTAAAGTGACTTGGTGACGGACACCAGACATAATCGTTACGGTATCAGTTTCAATAACTTGACGTTGACCACGCCCATAACCATGTTGGCGCCGAGCCAGTTGTTCATTAATATCATTTGTTGTAATTGTCAGGCCTGCTGGAATGCCTTCAATAATGGCAACCTCTTCTGGACCATGACTTTCTCCTGCTGTCATATATCGCATAGGTTAAGATGCTCCTTCAATAAATTCTGTCATCTCTGCCAATGACTTTTTGATAATTGCTGGTTGACCAGGTTCTTTAACTGCGACTAGCTGTAAGATACCTGAAAGGTTCTTTTTATCGTGCGCCAACTGGTCAATTGTCGCTGGCTGGCGAATCAAAACAGAGTCCACCGGCAAACCAACTAACTGTAAGCGCCGATTTAACGCTTGTAAAAATTCAGACGAACTAATGTTTTCAGCAACAAAACGTTCTGTGATTGCTATCATACCAATTGCCACTGCTTCTCCATGCCTGAGACCACCTTCAGCCAGTAATTCTATCGCATGACCAATCGTATGCCCAAAATTAAGATACTTGCGAATCCCTGCTTCACGTTCATCTTGCATCACAATATCAGCTTTATATTGTACAGATTGGGTAATCAGCTCTGATGATCTAGTCAAAATATCATTAACCGTCCGAATCGTACCAGTCAATTGCCAAAAATCACCACCTGCTAAGACACTACATTTAACCACTTCAGCGTAGCCTTCTACTAAATCACGAATGGCTAGTGTCTTAAGATAAGTTGGATCAATCAATACCAAATCAGGTTGGTAAAATGTTCCCATAATATTCTTTGTCTGACCTAAATTGATGGCTGTTTTACCACCCACACTTGAATCAACTTGAGCGGTTAGCGACGTTGCAATTTGAATGAATGCAATACCACGCATATATGTGGCGGATGTTAGACCTGCTAAATCACCAACTACCCCACCACCTAAAGCAATTACACCATCCGCACGAGTGAATTGATGTTCAGCTAAACACGAAATAGCTTTTTCAAGACTTGCCAATGACTTTGAACGTTCACCTGCAGGCAGTACTAGTGTGGTGACCTGGTACCCAGCTGATTGCAGTTGTACCACTGTATCAGATAAATACAAATCAGCCACATTTTTATCAGTAATCACTAATATCTGTCGTGGTGACCATACTTGTCGAATTTTTTTACCAATTTCATGGCGCAAACCGTCTAAAACTTGCACTTGATAGGTTTTATCAGGAACAGAAACTGTCACCATATTATTCACCTCATAGTTCATGAATAGCATTTGCTTTTGCAAATAAATTCGTCATCTGATCAGGCGTCAATGCTTGTTTGCCATCCACCCAGGCTTTTGCTGGTTGATCATGAATTTCAAGCATTAGACCTTGCGCACCAGCCGCAACCGCAGCTAATCCAATTGGCGACACATGTTCAGAAACTCCAGCAGCATGTGATGGATCGGCCAAAACAGGTAAATGAGTCAACTTTTGCAAGACCGGAATCACACTAACATCCATTGTATTCCGCAAATATTTTTGATCAAAACTACGAATACCGCGCTCCATCAAAATGATTTGTTGATTCCCTTCAGATGCAATATACTCTGCTGCACTTAAAAACTCATCAACTGTTGCACTCATACCGCGCTTTAATAACACTGGTTTATTTTGACGACCGACAGCTTTTAGTAAGGAAAAGTTTTGCATGTTACGTGTGCCGATTTGGAAAATATCTGTGTATTTACCAACTAAATCAACATCCGCAGGACTCATGATTTCCGTCATCATGTCCATACCTAAAGCATCTGCCGCTGCACGATGCCAAATAAGTCCTTGTTCACCAAGTCCTTGAAAACTATATGGGCTCGTACGTGGTTTATAAGATCCCCCACGTAAAATCGTTGCGCCAGCTGCCTTGGCAGCTTGACCCATCGCTAAGACATGTTCGGCAGATTCAATAGCATCTGGTCCAGCAATTAAACTAAAGTTCTGACCACCAATTGTTGAGTGAGGTGTCTGAATCACCGTATCAGTCGGATGAAAGGCCCGGCTAACTTGCATTGCTGCCGGATGATTCGTAATCACATCTACGACTTGCTGTTCATTAATAAATGGGACCTCGTCAATGTCCTTTAAACCAGCAAAACCAACACGATTTTCAGAGGCATAAACATGTTCTATATGATTAGCCTTGGCCTTCGCTAAAGTTTTTTGTGCTGCAGACTCATCTGCCATGATAACAATCATTTTATTATCTTCCTTCTCTTAAAATCGCTGTCAACATTGCGTTTTGATCAGGTTGGATGCCTGTCCATCTTTCAAAACTCAATGCACCTTGCCCTACTAACATGGCGAGGCCATCGGTTGCTTGTCGATTGGCCTGTTTGGCAGCTGCTACAAATGGTGTGTCGTTCATCTTATAAATAACATCGACAACTTGCGCATGATTTGGTGTAATGGCAAATTGTCTTGGTGAAAGAAGCGATTGATTATTTTGCATACCCACATTTGTTGCATTAATAATCAAATCTGCTTCTAATAAAAATTGATCTACATAGGCAATATTATGTAATGGTTCATCCAATAATGGTGCTAACATGGCTGCTTTCTGATCAAATTCTGGCGTCATGCGATTAAAGACGTGTAACTGACTTTCACTAGGTGCACTGGCAATAATGGCGCGCGCTGCACCACCAGTTCCTAAAATAACAACATGCTTTGGTACCCGTTGAATTGTTGCCCAAAAGCCAATGCCGTCCGTAATGTCACCAAATATCTGGCCATCTTGCACAGAAATCGTGTTAACCACTCCTAATTTTTTTGATAACGCAGACATTTCATCAATATAAGGAATAATTGCTTGCTTAAAAGGCATCGTGACATTCAGACCACGTATACCATGGGCAACTAATTCATGAAATTTTTCCCCTAAATTTTCTGGCTCAATAGCAAATAACTGATAGTCAGCATCAACATTAGACAACCGAAAGGCTTCATTTTGCATAATTGGTGATTTGGATTGTTGTACCGGATAACCAATTAGCCCGTAATGATCTGTCATTATTATCTCCAGGAATATATATTTTTAGCAATAAAAAAGAGACCGAAAAGTACAGCCTCTCAAGTGACATGATATTGCTAAACTCTTCTCTCTGTTTAGTGTACTAAAATCAAAAGAGCTTTCCAATACCATAGTGAATAGTAATTGTAATTATACCAATAATTATATTTCTAATAATTGCACGCTTTGGGAAACCATTTCCCAACCGCGCACTTAATAAGCCTGTCAAAGCAACCGCAATGACCGTTGCGCCAATTGTGGCTAAGAATTTCCACTTAACTGGTGCCATATACATGGCAATTAATGGTAAAAAACCACCCAAAGCTGCACAGAATAAGGAAGAAAATGCTGCAGACCAAGGACCAACATAATGGCCCAATGAAACATCATATTTTACCTTCAAAATTGTTGCCAGCGGATTTTTACGCATTAATTCATTGGCAATTTTGTCTGCAGTTGTTTCACTTAGTCCTTGTTCATGGTAAAAGTTATAAATATCTTGTTGCACACTATTAGGATTAACCTGAATTCGATCCTGCTCAAGCGCGACCACCACCTTTTCTGCATCCGCTTGTGAGCTAACTGAGGCATACTCACCAGATGCCATTGATAAGGCACACGCCATTAAATCTGCTAATCCAGCTATTAAAATTGTAAACTGATTAGTTGTCGCTGCACCTACTGAAAAAAGAACACCAACAACTGTCAAAATGCCATCATTTGATCCTAATACACCTGCACGAATCGTGTTCAATTTTTCCGACATCGTTGTTTGTGAGTCCTGCATAATTTCACGCTCCTATTAACGTTCCGACAAAATATGTCACAATCATTGTAAAAATACCTGCGATAACATTACGACCAGTTGCCTTATATTCATTTGCTCCTGATAAATGAGCAGCTGAAAAACCAGTAATTGCTAAGGCAACCAACACAGCAAGCGCTGTTGCGGGGATACGTAAATGAACTGGTAATAATGTAATTGCTAGCATCGGTAACAATGAACCTAATGGAAATGAAATCATTGATGCCAGAGCTGCCGCTAAAGCAGATATTTCATGATGCTGCGTAAAGCCATACCGTTCACGAATCGTCGTTTCTAATGAATCACGGGCCATCAATTCTGCCGTAGCCGTTTGCGCTAAATCTGCTGATATACCTTGCGTCATATACTGCCTTTTGACAAAATCAAATTCTTGCTCATAATGGTTTGCTAACGCTGCTTTCTGAGTCGCCACTGCCTTGATTTGGGCATCGTTTTCTGAATGCACTGAAACATATTCACCCATCGCCATCGAAACTGTGCCGGCCAGCGCACCGGCAAAGCCAGCAATAAAAATTGCAAACGAATCTGTCGTTGCCCCTGCAACACCGATAACAATACCTGATACGGATAAAATACCATCATTAGCTCCCATAACAGCAGCCCGAATAACATTATTCCTTTGTGCTAAATCCTTACCTATCGTCATATGCTTTCTCCTCTTTCCTTATTATACACCAGATAAAAATAAAAAGTTTTTGTTACGGTAAAATTTCAAAAAATAGCCGTAAAAAAACAGGTAACGATCATGAGTGTTGTTACTCGCTATCGTTACCTGATTAAATAAACTCACTTAACCCGTGAATTTAATTATTTAGTTTGTATACTAAGTCAAACGATTTTTAAAATAAGTCATGAGTGGTAAGCCAATCAGTGGTACTAAAATGGCCCCGGCGATAATTTCAAAAATCCCATTAAAACCAGCAATCGAAACGATCAACCACTGCGCTAAATTAGTGTTTGGAATACCGGTAAAAGAAGTATCCATCACAGTAAAACTGAGCCATGTTATCAATAAGACCAACGTTGTATTAATAACAGCTGACAAACTACCTAAGATAGCTAAGCCAGGCCCCTGTTTTTTTAACTCATATTGTTGCACAAATTTTTGATATAAATAACCAGTCAATAATCCAACCATAATCCTTGGCACCAATGCTGTGATGGGATTACGGAAAATCAAAGCACCAATACTTGGGACACTAGCCCATGCATGCCATAAAGAATAGGCACCCCAAACAAAACCTAATAAAGCCCCTGTTTTAGGTCCAAGAACCATCGCACCAATGGCGACCGTATAAGTAATAATAGTCACCGCTGCACCGACCGCAAAAGCTCCCAAAGGCAATGTGCCAAGCCATGGCACAATTGATTGTAGTAAGATAACCGCTATAAACAGCGCTGTTAAGACTAAATGTCGACTTTTGTTTACACGCGTTTGCATCGCGTTCCTCCAAATTTATCATAAAGTTATTAAACATTCTAAGCTGCATTGTTTATTATATACCAAAAAATGGATGCGACAAACGATGTTTTGAAACCACTATGTAAATTTTTTAGGCGTTAACATTGGCCCTTTTGGCAGCGAAGAAAGCTGACATACGACGTACCGCTTCTTGCAAATCTTCGTCTGAAGCAGCGTATGAAATACGCACATACTCCGGCGTGTATTCAGAAAAGGCTGAGCCGGGAATCATCGCAACATGACCATTCTCAGCTAAGTCCAAGGCAAAAGCCTCGCTATCATGCCCCATATCATCAGGAATCTTAGCAAAAATATAAAAGGCTCCCTCTGGGTTAACAACTTCAAAACCAAATTCTTCTAAATGTGGTACTAACCAATCACGACGACGCTTGTAAGTATCACGCATGTCATCAGCAACATCGGCAGCCGTCGTTAAGGCAACCGTAGCACCATCCTGAATAAATTTTGGCAAGGCAAATGTCAATGCTTGGTGCACCTTTTGTGCTTCATCAATAAATGCTTGATCAGCAATAATGAACCCAATGCGATAACCAGTCATGGCATGTGACTTTGATAGTCCGGTCATCAAAATCGATTGCTCAGGTAATAAGCTGCTTAACGAGACATGGTCTTGATCATATGTCAGTTGTGCATAAATCTCATCAGAAATCACCCATAAGTGATAACGTTTAAACACATCTGCCAGGGCTTCTAACTCATCACGAGTATAAGTGACTCCCGTTGGATTTGATGGATAATTAAATAAAATGGCCTTTACTGGTACATTGGCTTGCTCTACAGCATCAGCCACCAACTCTGGTGTTAATTTAAAGTCTGTTGGCCGGGTATTAATGGTGATTTTTGTACCATGTGCCAAGTCCAGCGATGCTGTATAGGGTGTATATGCAGGCTCAGGAATAAGCAACCCTTCATTTTCATTCAATAACGTCATAAAGATAACATTGATGGCTTCTGAGGCACCGACTGTTACAATCACATTGTCTTCACTCTCGAAAGGTAAATCATAGCGAGATGCATAATACTTTACGGCTGCTTGACGCAGATCACGTTCCCCCTGGGCATCACTATAATGTGAATTATTGTTGGCAACTGATGAAATAACAGCGTCTTTAATGGCACCATCTACGTTGAAACCAGGTTCACCGAATGTTAAACGTAACAAATCAGGAATATCGCGAACCTTTTTTTGAAAACCGATGAGGCCATCAGCAGCTAAGCTTGTGACCTTTGGATTAAGTGGTTGTACAAATTCATTTTTGGTCATTTTCATTCACTCACATTTCTTTTTATTTTTTAATTGAATATCATTATAATATAAAATCCGATTTTCAGGAAAGTATTTACTTCTGTAAAAAGAATGCTTTTATTTTACACTATTTGTGCGTTTTTTAACAACCATAAAGCGGTTTCATTAGACTGAATTCATGGTAGAATGGGGCTAAGACATACTAATAAATTGACATAATTTTTTAATTATTTAATTACCAAGGAGGCATTAGATGTTAGATTTTACTGACACGCCAATTGAAACACCAGTTACAAACTGGGACTGGTCTCCCATTCGTGAGGTTCCTATTCGGGAGAATAACGAGCCGCTCGTTTCTTTAAGCTATTTGCCAGAAAAGATGGTCGTTAGTCCGCAATATTTTATTCAAAATCTGCCGGGCAGCTACCCTGATTTATATACACGGGCAGGCGTTCAAGAAAAGCTCATTGCAGCAACCCGCAAGCTACCTTATGGTTATAAATTTGTGATTTTTGATACATGGCGCAGCATTCCAACGCAGCAAGCTTTATTTGATCAAATGAAAAGCTTTGTAAAGCAGGATCATCCTGATTATTCTGAAGCAGAAATCCAGCAAGCGGCACTTCGTATCGTTGCCTTACCATCAACTGATGCCACAAAGCCATCCCCTCATAACACGGGTGGATCGATCGACTTATCAATTGTTGATGAGAATGGTCGCTTGTTAGATATGGGTAGTCCATTTGATGATATTAGTCAACGAGCAAAAACGACCTATTACGAAACAGAAGAGACTGATCCGAAATACGATGCTGTACGTGAAAATCGACGCTTGTTATACCATGTCATGACCCAAGTCGGCTTCACAAATTACAGTGAAGAATGGTGGCATTTTGATTATGGTAATCAAAACTGGGCTAGTCTGACTGACAAAGGTTTTGCCATCTATGGTGCCACAAAACCTGAATTCCCATGGGTTGAAGCTTATTAACAATTAAAAGTAGTAAAAAGGTGCGACAAAACGTTTTGAAACTGTTTTGTCACACCTTTTTTAGTATTTTATTTAGCCTGACTATGAATCAAATCGCGCTTAACTAATTCTTCAGCAATTTGCACGGTATTCCATGCGGCACCTTTTAATAAGTTATCCGACACGACCCATAGATTAAAGCTACCAGGATTTTCATTGTCAGCACGAACACGACCAACAAATGTCTCACGCTTACCAACCGCATTGATTGGTTGTGGATATACTTGGTTAGCTGGATCATCTTCTAGGATTACCCCTGGTGCACTAGCTAAGATATGTTGGACATCCTCTCGCGTAGCTGATTCATCAGCTACAGAAACATACACTGACTCACCATGACCAATTGGGACTGGTACCCGCACGGCAGTTGCTGTAACTTTTACCTCACTTGACTTAGGGTCACCAAACAAAATTTTCTTAGTTTCTTGCATCATCTTTTGTTCTTCAAAAGAATAGCCATCATCTTGGAAAACATCGATTTGTGGCAATAAGTTAAAGGCCAATGGGAAATGCTTTTTGTCCCCCTTAGTTGGCAAAATGTCAGCCGTTTCAGTCTCTCCATCTAAGTGTTGTTGTGCTTGATGCAATAACTCATCCCATGCACGTTGACCAGCACCTGAAGCAGCTTGATAAGTCGACACAATCACCTGATTCAAGCCATAAGCCTTACGTAATGGCTCCAAGGCAACAACCATTTGAATCGTTGAACAATTAGGATTAGCAATAATCCCTTGATGACTTGCCAAGGCTTCGGGATTAACCTCTGGTACCACAAGTGGTACGTTAGGATCCATCCGCCAGCGTGACGAATTATCAACTGCTACAGCCCCACGCTTAACAGCTTCTGGCAATAGTTTACCTGCTAAACTACCGCCAGCAGATGCTAATACCAAATCAACACCGTCAAATGAGTCTGGCGTTGCTTCTTCAACAACAATATCTTGCCCTCTAAATTGACGGGTCTGTCCAGCTGAGCGGACAGATGCTAGCAATTTCAGTGATTTAACTGTAATCGTTGACTGTTCTAACTGTGCTAAAATTCGGGTACCAACGGCACCAGTTGCTCCCAAAATAGCTACAACGTAACCTGCTTCATTTGTCATTTTATTTTTCTCCCCCACTTCACTAGTTACAGATTTATCTTGTTAAATCAACGTAGTGCTTTAAACGGGTAATAGCCGATTCCAAATCTTCAGTTGATGCAGCGTAAGAAATACGAATATAACCTTCACCACCAGCACCGAAAATTGAACCAGGTGCAACCCCCAATTTGACAGAATCTGCCAAGTCATAAACAAATTCAATATCATTAGTATTCAAAAATTCTGGAATCTTCGCAAAAATGTAGAAAGCCCCACCAGGTCGAGCCGCCGTAAAGCCAGCTTCTGCCAAGCCCTTCAAAACCAAGTCACGACGTTCTTCATAAACAGCACGCATCTTGACAGGATCTTCACGACCGTTACGCAAGGCTTCTAAAGCACCGGCCATCATAGGACCTGGTGCAGTAGCAAGCATTGATTGATGTGCTTTACCAACCTGCTTCATTAGTTTAGCTGGTCCAACAGCATAACCAATGCGATAACCAGTCATCGCATGTGACTTTGAGACCCCACTAATCAATACTGTTTGCTCAGGCAAAAGACGAGCCATTGAAGTATGCTTGGCATCATAAACCAATTCAGCATAAATTTCATCAGCAATTACTAATAATTGATGTTCCCGCAAAATAGCAACTAATTCTTTTAATTCGTCTTCAGAATAAGTGACACCAGTTGGATTTGATGGATAGTTAAGCAAAATAGCTTTGGCATTTGGATGCTCAGCTAAGACATGCTTTAACTTTTCAGGTGTCACAATGAAATCAGGAGCTGTATTTAGGCCGACCACTTTAATGTCTGACGTTTGGGCAACCGACTCATACAATGGGAAGGTTGGCGTTGGAATAATTAATTCATCCCCAGGATTGAACAAAGCTTGGAATGCCGCATTGATTGCTTCAGCAGCTCCCACCGTTACGCTAATCTCAGTAGCTGGATCATATCTTGGTGTATCAAAACGTTCAACTAAGTAATCTGAGATTGCTTCACGTAATGGCATGATACCTTGTGAAGGTGAGTAATGTGAATCGTTTGCTTGTACATCACGAATAATTGCTTGTTTAATATGTTCTGGTGCTGCGAAATCAGGCTCACCTAGTGTTAATTTCAAAATACCATCAATTTGTGAAAACTTATCATCTACTACACGGATTGGCGAAGGTACCGTCGCCGCTAATACTTTGTTGCACTGTCCTTCTAACGCTGCACTTAATTCAACCATTTTTTAACTCCCCTTGGCTCCTTGCCTACTTTTTAATATCTATAATACCTTTTCTAACCCAATTTGTAATCCTGCAATGGTGTTAATCTGGCGAATAGCTAATCCGACCCCACCCATAAATGACTCACGAGTAAACGACGTCTGTTTTATCCGCAAAGTTTCGCCAGGTGCACCAAAGACAACTTCTTCTTCAGCAACATACCCGGGTAACCGCATGGCATGAACGTCAACACCATCAATTTGATCACCTCGTGCTGGATCCGATGTATTCGTTGCCACTGGGGCTTGTTGGCGTGCCTTAGCAATTGCTTGCGCAGTCGCACGCGCTGTCCCAGAGGGTGCATCAATTTTCTTAGGATTATGAATTTCCAAAATTTCTGCATCAGGTAAATACTTGGCTGCTTGCGCGGCAAATTGCATCAACAAAACCCCCGACAATGAAAAGTTGGGCACAATCAAGGCTGATTGCTGTTCTTTTTCACTTAAAGTTTTTAGAGTCGTGACTTGTTCAGTTTGTAACCCGCTGGTCCCAACAACTAGTTGAAATCCATGCGTTAGCGCATACTGTCCATTAGCAAAAGCGGCCTCTGGTTGGGTAACGTCGACCCAAACATCTGCGGTCACGTCAATATCTGCTAATGACGTAAAAACAGGTAATTCACTTTCATGCGATGATCCTGATAATATACCGACTAATTCTAAATCAGCTGCATCTTGAATCATCTGCTGAATGGCACGGCCCATTTTACCGAAACCACCAGCTAAAAATACGGTTGTCATATTATTATTCCTTCCGATCAAGTTTTGCTAATACATCTTCGGTCTCTGCGTTATCTAATGACAGAATTGGCAAGCGAGTCACGTTTTTGACCTCACCTTGATGTGCAAGCACCGCTTTTACTGGTGCTGGGGATGGATAACTGAACAGAGCTGACATACGTGGCGTTAACCAACGTTGTTGTGCACCAGCCTTTGCAACATCTCCCTCGGCAAGTGCTTGGAACAAATCGGTCATTTCCTTACTATATAAGTGTGCAGCCACTGAAATCGTTCCGGCCGCCCCCACTGCCTTAGCAGCTAGTGTCTGTGAATCCTCACCGGTATAAACTTTAAATCCCTCGGGTGCATGATCAACAAGATAGGCTAAGTCATCAATACTTGTCACTTGCTTAACCGCGTTGATATTAGGATGTTCGGCTAATGCCAAAACACTCTCATTATTCAATCCGGCCACGGTACGACCAGGAATATTATAAATCATAACGGGGACATTAGATGCATCGGCAATAGCCTGGAAATGCGCAATCATCCCCTTTTGATTAGGCTTACTGTAATAGGGCGTCACTGCTAACACCTCATCAACACCCGAAACCTCGCTGACTTCTTTGGCAAATGCAACGGAATGGGCGGTATTATTATCACCGACGTTCGCAATGACCGGACCACGGTCACCAACTTTTGCGGCAAAATAAGCATATAACGAAATTTTTTCATCATGCGTTAATGTTGGTGACTCACCGGTCGTACCACCAATAACAAATCCTTGAGTCCCTTCGGCAATCAATCGTTCAGTTAATGAATCTAACGCTGGATAATCGATCGTATTATCATTAGTAAATGGTGTAATAATTGCTGTAATTAAAGAAATATCTTCGTACATTTTATTCACACTTTCTATGCTGACATCCGCCAAGACAAATACTTAATAATTGCCTTAACACCTGTTTCAATCGCTGTTTCATTTGGACTTAATCGACTGTCATGTAAACTATGGTCAACATCGCCGACCCCAAGCCAAAACATCGTTCCTGGGATTTGGTTAATAATGTACCCAAAATCCTCTCCCGTCATAGCTGGTTCACAAGTTGTAAAATCAATCTCATCATCATTTGCCATGTACTGAATAAACTCACGGGTGATATCGGGATCATTATTAACAGGCCAATAACCGCCTTGTTCTAATTGTAAATCAAATTCGACACCATACACAGTCGCCAACCCTTGCGCAATTTCTCTGACACGTTGTTGCATCATTTCTAATTCTGACTGGTCAAACGCGCGAATCGTACCCGCTAACTTTGCTTCATTTGGAATGACATTACCAATGTTACCAGCTTGTACCATACCAACCGTTACCACACCACCATGAACTGGATCAACATTACGCGAGACAATCGTCTGAACTTGCATGACAAAAGCAGCTGCGGCAACAATCACATCCTGTGATCGATGTGGAAAGGCTGCATGACCACCTTGTCCTTTAATCGTTAAGTGAATTTCTGCGCTACCGGCAAATAAAGTGCCTTGACGAGTAGCAATCTGGCCGGCTGGCATAGCGGGCTGATCATGTAAGGCGTAAAACTCATCTGGTCGCCATTCATCAACAAATGTCCCTAATTCATAAAGTTGTTTACCGCCAGCGTGTTCCTCTTCAGCTGGCTGGAACAAAAAGACCATATTATCTTCCGGTTGTTGCTCAGCAAAATGGGCTAAAACCCCTAGGGCAACAGTCATATGAATATCGTGTCCACATGCATGCATGACCCCGGCACGTTCTGAAGAGAAAGGTAAGCCAGTCTCTTCTGTAATAGGTAGCGCATCAATATCTGCTCGATAGCCAATCGTTCGTTTAGGATGCTTACCGGTCAATCGTACCAACAGAGCTGTCGGTAACGCTGGTATTTCTCGAATAGTCAACCAAGATGATTGCCAAGCCGTCACAATATTTTTTAAATAACGCTGTGTCTCGAACTCATCCAATGACAATTCAGGGTGTGCATGTAAATGGCGACGAATATCAATTAAATTTAAATCTGTAATCGTCATATCTACCTCCGCTTATAGTGACCTTAGGGCATCAACTAGCGCAGTCTTTGCCTGGGTCTTTTCATCAATTTCCTTGATTACTTTAGCTGGCACACCAGCAACGACCGTGTTTGCTGGTACATCCTTGGTAACAATTGCACCAGCTGCAATAACCGCATTATCACCAACTTGAACCCCTTCAATAACCACTGCATTGGCACCAATCAATACATTATCACCAATCGTCACCGGTGTTGCTGAGGCTGGTTCAACGACCCCTGCGAGCACCGCTCCCGCACCAACATGACTGTGCTGACCAACAGTTGCACGTCCACCAAGAACAGCACCCATATCAATCATCGTACCAGCGCCAATTTCAGCACCGATATTAATAACCGCTCCCATCATCACAACGGCATTCTCACCGATTGCCACCTGATCACGAATAATGGCACCTGGCTCAATTCGAGCGGCAACGTTTTCATAGTTCAACAATGGTACACCACTATTTCGCGCCAATAATTCCACATGATAATCCGATATTTGATCCGCTGCTGCGGCAAGGACAGGCTGGATATCTTGATAGTCACCAATTACGGTACCAGTTTTGGTTTCAATAAAAGCCTGCACCGTTGTCGGCCATTCAATATCGGCTAAATCTCCCGCTAAAGTTACTCTTGCTGGTGTCTTTTTAGGGGCAGTTGCAATGTAATTGATAATTTCTTGTGCATCTAAATTATTCATCTTGATTTGTCTCCTACTTGCGATTTTTTTATTGATAATGCTTATCTAAGCGAATCATGTCAGTATATGTTTCTCGTTCAACAACTAATTGTGAGTGGCTATCCTCGACAAAGACAACTGCTGGTCGTGGATTACGATTGTAATTTGATGCCATTGAGTAGCCGTAAGCACCAGTCGCCAAGACTGCTAACACATCCCCAGGCTTCGTTTTTGGTAATTCTTGTTGCCAAACCAGGACATCCCCCGATTCACAATATTTACCAGCAACCCGAACAACTTGTTCTGTGGGTGCTTGTGGGTTATTTGCCAAGACTGCTTCGTACTTTGCTTCATATAAAGCTGGCCGAATATTATCACCCATCCCACCATCAACTGATAGGTATGTTCGAATACCGGGCACATCTTTCTTGGCACCAATTGTATAAAGGTTATAACCAGCGGGACCAACAATTGCTCGTCCTGGTTCAATCCAAATGGCTGGCATTGACATCCCATATGACGTCGTTTTCTCTGTAATCGTATCAATAATGGCCTCAACAAATTCGGTCGCTGGCAATGGTTTGTCATCTTCTGTATAACGAATACCAAAACCACCACCGGTATTGATAACTTGTGGGTCAAAGCCCCATTCATGAACTAAGTCGACCAACTTTGCGGCAGCCATCTGGAAACCAGTCACATCAAATATTTGTGACCCAATATGAGCTGAAACACCTAACACATTGATATATGGATCAGCAATTGCTTTTTGAAGTGCTGTATAAGCTTGACCACTTGCGACATCGAAGCCAAATTTACTATCAGTTTGACCAGTAGAAATATAATCATGGGTATGCGCTTCAACTCCTGGCGTGATTCTTAATAGGACATCTTGCTTTTTGTCCCGTTCACTCAACACATCATGTAAAATATCTAATTCATAAAAGTTATCAAGGATAATCGTTCCTAGACCACTATCAACTGCCATTTCCAGCTCAGCAACCGACTTGTTATTACCATTAAAAGATACATGATTCATTGGATAATTTGCTGCTAAGGCTGTTTGAATCTCACCACCCGAGACAACATCTAAATGGACATCTTCTTGTGCGGCAACCTCATACATAGCAACCGTTGCAAAGGCTTTAGATGCGTATGAAACAGCATAATCAAGTTTTCTTTTCATAAATACGGCTTTGAAAGCTCGCATCTGCTGACGCATATGATTTACATCATACACATAAAGTGGTGTCTGATACTGTGAGGCTAATTCTGTCGCCGTAACGCCACCAATTGTTAGTTCACCGTTCTGATTGACTTCATATGGTTTTGACATATCTACTATTTCTCCCTTTTAATCAACAAGCACGCGCATCAGTCGATCTTGTAATCCTGTAGCGACGACCCAAGGGGCTAGTCCCACATGTTGCGCAATATCTTCAATTGTATTTTCATACTGCCCTTGCTTACCAATAATCGTCACGACAGTCCCCACTGGTAATTCTTCTGGTAATGAAATCATCATTTGATCCATTGCTATTTGTCCAATAATAGGTGCCTTTTTACCATTTACTAATACTTCAAAGCCTTGAATTGGCCGTGGCAAACCATCGGCATAACCGATTGGTAACGTACCAACCCATTCACCTTCATGGGTGTAGTACTTATGACCATAACTAATCCCCACATCGGCTGGCATCTTTTTCACATAGACAAGTTCTGATTCTAAAGTTAGAACGGGTTTTAAATAATTATCTGGCAAAACCTCACCACGTGATGGTTCAATACCATAAACAACTGTCCCCGCACGAATATAATCAGTTGGTAATTCATCGGCATGATACATTGCGGCCCCAGAATTTGCTAAATGAACCATCGGTGGCATTGGCAGATCATCCGTTAAGCGATGCCAATTTGCCAACTGCTTTTGAAAATAATCTGTGGCTAATGAATCAGATTCTGAAAAATGAGTCATGATGCTTTGATATTTAAAGAAAGTCGTGTGCGATTGTAAGTACGCGATTGCTTCAGATAATGTCTCACGATTACGAAAACCAATTCTGCCCATGCCTGTATCGACGCCTAAATTAACTTGTAAAGTCGCCTGATGTTCATCCAAATTTTTCTGAGCTGATTGTAACCAAGCTAAATCACTAACCGTTGCAATTAAATTATTATCAGCTATCAACTTGGCATATTGTGGCAACGTAATTCCCAAGATAAGAATTGGTACCGTAATGCCTGCTTGTCGTAAAGCTAAGGCCTCATCTAACACGGCAACAGCTAAACCATCAACCCCTGCTTTGACTGCAGCTTGTGCCATTGGTATCAGACCAAATCCATAAGCGTTGGCTTTCACGGCTAAAAACATAAACTTCGCACCGCTTGCCTGACGAGTAACGGCCACATTATGTGTGACTGCCACTTGTGATATTTTAATTCTTGTTGGTCTTGTTGCTGCTACTACCATGATAATGGCCCCTTTGCTGTTAAATTTATTGCATAAAAAAAACCGACTGACAGTACTATTGCACTGTCAATCGGACACATTTCTATTCCTTAAGACTGTGACAATAGCTCCCCGCTTATTCAGCGACAGTCTAATAGTTTTTCGCTATTAGCCCAACGATACGGGTTACACAATCTGTATCATTTCGGCAACCGCCCCTTTTACTTAGTATCATTGTCTGTGTGAACTCCACTAAGTGACTGTTGTTGGTTGCAACCTCTATTAATCATTAACGTAATATTAGAGTATATTAATTTTATGGTTGTGTCAACACTTGACATTAATCTTTTTTTCACTTTTAATTAGTGCCAATTAGGAATTCAATTGGAGGCAGAAACAATGAAAGTCGTAAAATTTGGTGGTTCATCCCTGGCAACAGGCGCACAATTCCAAAAAGTTTTGGATATTATTACAGCAGACAATGATCGTCGGGTCGTTGTCGTATCAGCTCCGGGGAAGCGTTTTGATGGTGACATCAAAGTGACCGACTTACTAAAAACTTACGCTGATCAAACAATTGCTGGCGCTTACACCGATGAAATTATGACGACAATATTAGCACGTTATCAAGAGATTGCTCAGCACTTTTCGTTAGAAGATAATAAGATCATTTTACAGATTAAGCAACAACTCGTTCACCTCAACCGCGTGCACTATCCATCATTTAATCATCTCTATGCCGCTTTCATGGGACATGGTGAACTATTAAATGCCCAGTTACTAGCAGCAATTATGCAAGAAAAAGGCATGCCAGCCAGCTTTGTTTCACCAGCCGAATTAGGACTTACTGTGACTGGCTCGCCACGTGCTGCCCGCCTAGATCCAGAAAGTTATCATGCCATCAATCAGTATCAATTTGATGACACGAGTCTCCTAATTGTTCCTGGATTTATCGCCTATACCAATGATGGTTATGCTGCAACGTTTAGCCGCGGTGGTTCTGATATTACTGGCGCAATTTTAGCAAGAGGTCTGCAAGCGGATTTGTATGAAAATTTCACTGACGTATCAGCAATTTATTCCGCTAACCCAAAGATTGTTTCCCACCCACAACCAATCTCAAAAATGACTTACCGCGAGATGCGTGAATTGTCTTATGCTGGTTTTGCGGTTTTCCATGATGAAGCAATTATTCCGGTCATTGAAGCGAATATACCAATTAATGTCAAAAACACCAACGATCCACAAGCTCCGGGTACCATGATCATGCCTAATCATGAGATTGATTCTGAAAATCCTGTCACGGGTATCGCCAATGACAATCGCTTTGCCGCTTTGTACTTGCATCGTTATTTGCTGAACCGTGAAGTCGGTTTTACTTTGAAAATACTACAAATTTTGGCAACATATAATGTGAGTTATGAGCATATGCCTTCTGGAATCGATGATATGACCATCATCTTTGATAAAGCACAATTAACGCCTGAAATCAAAGCCCATATTAGCCATGATCTCTACGCCATTATCGCGCCAGATGAACTAGATTGGTTAGATGACTATGCCATCATTATGATCGTCGGTGAAGGTATGCAACAACATATTGGTACATTTAGCAAAATAACTTCGTCTTTGGCTGAGGCCGGCATCAATCTACCAATGATCAATCAAGGTGCCTCACAAATTTCGACAATGATTGGTGTCCCAGTCGATCGTATGAACGAAGCCGTACGGGTCATTTATAACGCTGTTTTTTAGCTTTTAATGATAATAAAACCTAGATTGTCATGAATCCTGTAAGTTGACATTGATAATAATACAAAAGAGGTTGGGACAAAACAATTGTCCCAACCTCTTTGTGCTAAAAATGCATTAATTATAAGTTTATAAATTTTATAGCATAAACGCGTTCCAATAGCCGTTAGCGTTTAACAACATATTTGAAATTAAATGGCGCACCAGTAGGATTGGCAATAATTCCTTTAATTTTTGGATTCATCAATGCAGATGTCGACCGATAATACAATGGTGCTGTACCAACTTCCTTTTCAAGAACCTGTTCGGCCTTCTTAAAATCATTATACTGTGCCTTTTTATTATTAGCATTTTGCACTTCAGCACTTTCTAAAAGTGCGTCATATTCCGTATTATGCCACTTACCATAATTGTATGAGGCATCAGATTTAAACAAATCTAAGAAAGATGAAGGATCCGCATAATCAGCTAACCAACCAAAGTTTAACAATTCAAAATTACCGTCCATGCTTAACTTCAAACGTTGTTTCATTGGTACCGTTTTAATTGTCACGTCCATACCATCTAAGTTTTTTTCTAATTGTTCTTGCAAGAATTGTGCCACACGTTTTGACGTATCATCATCATCAGTCAACAATTGAACTGACAGCTTCGACTTGTCAGCTTCCTTCATACCAGCTTTAAATAACTTTTTTGCCTTTGTCTTATCATACTTAATGGCCCCATCCAACTCAGCATCAGAAGCAAAATCCTTGTTATTGTTAGGATTATTGACCAAATTTTTAGGTGTGTATGTTGTTGCTGGCGTGGCTGATCCTGTCACAATTTTATTTGACAGTGCCTTACGATCAATTGCATAAGAAACAGCCTGACGTATCTTAGTATTTTTAAACTCAGGCACCTTTTCTTGGTTCATTTGCAAGGATTCTACTGAACCAGTTTTAATTTTTGTATATCCTTGTTTATGTTTTGAAGCCTGCACTTGATCTGGAGAAAGTGTTGTAAAATCAAGCTTCTTTCCCTGATATAAGTTATACCCAGTATTCTGATCTTTAATGGTACGAACGGTAATTTTTTTCGTTTTTACCTTATCTGCATCATAATATTTATCATTTTTCACATACGCATATCTATTGTTTGACCCTGTCCATCCTTTAAGTTTATAAGGACCCGCTGATAGATAGTTTGCAGCAGAAGTACCAAATTTGTCACCTTTTTTCTCCACAAATTTTTGATTTTGCGGAAAGAAGACTTCCATTGGAAGTTCTTGTATAAAATATGAAGCTGGCGATTCCAACGTGACTTGCAACGTATAATCATCTACTGCCTCTATACCTAATTCAGAAGGATCCTTGTCACCTTTTTCAATCGCTTCACCGTTTTTAACAACCTCTAACAAGTAAGCATATTCTGCTGCCGTTTTCGGAGTAATTGATCGTTGCCAGCCGTAAACAAAGTCTTTAGCCGTTAGGTCATCCCCATTTTCCCACTCCAAATCATGACGTAAATGAAAGGTATAAGTTAATCCATCATCTGACTTTTCATAACTTTTTGCAGCTTCGTTTTCAATTTTATTTTCTTGACCAAACTGTACTAATGGCAAGCTAGTGGCACCAATCGCATTTCCCGAAACGGTCGCTGTAGATTTAGCTGGATCCATCGTTGGCAAAGCTGCCCCTTCTGACCAATGAATCGTCTTACCCGTAGATGATGCTGATGCTGAAGTTGCTGGTATGATAATACTGCCTAACATCGTCGCTGAAGCAGCCATAGCTGCAAACTTCCCCAATTTTCTCATATTCTCAAATTACCCCTTTTGTAAATCACCTTAATTACTTGATCATCATCTACACTATAATTATTTTATGCAAAAATCAAGTGATTTATTTATTTTTATTCATTATTTTGGATTGTTTTTTATTTAAATAAATATATATACAAAAAAGCAGCTGAATTTATAAAAACTCAGCTGCTTATCGTTAAAATTTCTAACTTATAATTCTTTAAAATTGTTTTTTCGCATAATTACGTAAATCTGATTCAAGACCCGCGTAACGATTAGCAGGCTTTACATCTAATGACTGGTGGATCGGACCACCAGCATTTGCATAATTGGTTGATTCCGTATTGGCAATCATCTGTAGTTCAGCTAATGAATAATCATCTGGTACTTCTGAAAAAGCAAGTACACCATATTCATCAATCGTCTGATGAGCTTCTAATGCCTCCCACATCGATACCAAGTGACCTTGATTATTAAAAATCAATTCTAGATGATACCCTGGTAATGCCATCTTGACATTATCCTGCTTAGCAACCCCACGATTATGAAAGGCAACATTAGGATACGACACCGGTGTGCCAGTCAACTGTAAGGTTTCCTCAGCAACATCTTCTTGACGCCAGTCATTACGTAAAATAAAATCCACAATTGGCTTGCTAAGATAGTATCGCAATTGATTGTCCATGATCGTACTTAATTGTCGACTAGTTTCATACTTTGAACGAATACCATTCCAAGCATGATGCTTTAGTCGTACCATATAGGCAACTTGTTTAACAAATTCAAAATAGTCTTGCACCTCATCAATCGTTTCGAGATGCAAATAATACAAGTCAACGTCCTTAATCTTGTCTTTTGAGTCCCAGTCACCTAACCGTGACATTCTCACAAAATTAGTCGGACTAACCGTCATACCTAGCAATTTGTATATCACTTCCAGGCGATCAGCTGCTGGTACACCGCCACGATGAAATCCAGCTGTAAACATGGTCGTAAAAAGCGATGAACCAATTCGATGTGCTTCGCCCCACTTTTCCGATAAAATTTGATTCATTGTTTGGTCGTTCAATTGCTCATTATTGACAATATCATCAACATAAGCAGCGATTGACTTTGGCACCCAACCATCATTCATAAGATGTGTTACTTGGGTTGATAAAGCTGCTGACATAATGGTCTGGCGCTTATAGACTCCTATCGGTGACTTTATTAGTTCGCGTGTTCGTTTGAACAATCCTGTCATTATAAAATGACCTCCTTGTTACACTTACCTTACCATATCTATGATAGTGGTGCAGTTGATTCTCTAACAATTAATTTCGTATCAAATGCAGCCACTTGTCGTTCGGTATCAGGATGATTAATACGTGCCACCACCGTTTTCATGGCCGCTTCAGCAATTAACCATAGTGGCTGTTCAACAGTCGTTAATGCAGGTCTGAAAAACTCAGCATAGTCAGTATCGTCATAGCCAATAACTGACATATCATTAGGTACCTGAATACCATGTGCATTAAGTCCAGCAATTAAGCCGATAGCAAGTTCGTCATTTAATGCGAACGCTGCAGTAGCTTGTGTAATCGAAACGGCCATTGCAGCTGCGCGACCAGCATGCTTTGTCAAATTGCGTGTTGCAACTTCACTCACTTTCGCCCCTGCAGCCAACATCGTCTCTTTAAATGCTGCTGTTCGATATTGCAAGTTGTCAGTATAAACTTGATTTCCTAACAGCACAACGTGTTTATGACCGAGAGCTAACAGATGTTCAGCCACCAGGTGACCACCCATTTTATCAGAAGCAAAAACAGCATCTGCATCAACTAATCCGTCATGATTCTCAAGAACCACTAAGGCTATGCCGCGCTTTTTCAAACTACTAGCAATAGCAACAGGTTGTGCCAATTGACCTGCCATAATAATACCATGAACACCTGAATTAACCAATATTTCAATGGTTTGATCAGCCTGACCAGCTCCTGCCGTCATAATTGATAATGAGACGTTATCAGGAATATTTTCTTGCATGTGTTGCACTAAATCACCAAAAAACGGATTACGTAAACTCGGTACGACGACACCAATTAGTATCTTAGCCCCTTGTTTTAAACTACGGGCACTTGCATTTGGTACATAGCCAATTTCATCACGGGCCGCCAAGACTTTCGCTTTTGTTTTTTCAGAAAAACGGGCTCCTTTGCCATTTAATACTTGTGATACTGTCGCGATTGATACACCCGCTAAACTAGCAACATCTCTAATTGAAACTTTTCCCATATCCGGCCCCTTTGTAGACAGTCCTCATTTTTATATCCATGAATTACCCTTATTAAAACATTTTACCAACTTTTTAAACATTTTAAACCCTTGACGTTTGTTTTGCTTTTTAGAAATTCATTTTACTTTTAAATTCTTTGCAGTATAATATAACTTTGTTAGATGCACAGGGTAGATTAAGATGCGTTAAGTGCCATGGAAACGGAATGTGAGCCATGGACGAAGGATTACCGCGATGTCTTGATCACATTCACTGTAATAAGTGAAACCCTCCAAAAAAAAGGAGGTGTTTTCAAATGAAAACATTAGAATATGGTTTACCACGTTTACGTACAAAACAATTGGCTATGCTGGGCATTTTAATCGCCCTACATTTAGTCATCAGTCGCTTCTCATTAGGGACTGCCACACTTAAAGTTGGTTTTACTTTTTTAATTGTCGGTATGATTGCGAAATGGTATGGTCCTGCCTGGGGAATGCTAGTTGCGATTTTTACTGATGTGATTAGTAGCTTACTCAATGGTTACGGTTATTTTTGGGGATTTACCCTATCTGCTGTCTTAGCAGCTGCTATTTACGGTTTTTCCTTCTATAAGCAACAAACGTTATCTTGGCTTCGAATCATCATAACAGTAAGTATTGTTCTTGTAGTCGTCAACGTCCTATGCAATACATTATGGGTCGTGATAATTGGTAATATTCATAATAATGAAACTATTATGTCTTTGTTATGGGTACGAGTGATTAAACAACTTGTCTTTTTACCTATCCAAAGTATTTTGTTATATTTTTTGCTTAACAATCAAACAATTGAGCAGCTACACCAAAAAATATAAAACATTTACATTAGTTTAAGGAATGACAAATAAAAAACGTTTATAATTAGAATTTATAAAGTTATGATTAATGTATTTTAAGCATAAAGGGGGTTGGGACAAATAAATGTCCCAACCCCCTTTGAACTCAGGCCCCACTACTTTATAGTACCGGGCTGTAATATTCATAATTATCCATCCAAATGACTAATTATAGAAATTAGAAAATAGTTTTTAACCTATTATTAGTAACTTCGATGAACACGCAAACTGACCTCCTGACAGGCAGCCTCAAATGAACTGGCAAACTTATTGCGGACATCCGGTGTGGCAAATTTTAATTTTGTTTCCGAATAAACATTACCACAACCGATTCTGTAGACACAACTATCATATACCTGACCAACAAAAACTTCTTGCTGGCAATCAACCGTAGACTCTAGTAATTCAACTAGTTGATGAACAGTCTGCTCAGAAATGTCACGTGAGCTTTGCAATAATTGCCGAATGACGGCACATCCAACTAACTTGTTCTCTTGGCGCACTTTTGTTTCCTGCATAATCTAGCCTCCAAAACTTGTTACTGACTGTTGTCAGTTGCTAATTTAATTTTCCATAATTATGATAACCTATCCTAAATGTTTTATCAAACATATTATTTTTTTACCTGCGAAAAAAACACAATCATTTTTTCCGTGATATAATTAACAACATTAACTATTACACAACAAACGAGGAATTTTTACATTATGCCTGAATCTATTTCTAAAACCCAGTACTTACAAACTATCCTAGAGTTAAGTGTCGGCGATGAATCAACAAAAATTTCAAATAACCAGATTGCTGAACATTTAAATGTCACCCCTTCATCAGTTTCTAACATGTTAGCAAAACTCCAAGAAGCTGGTGAAGTCGATGTAGTCCCTTACTATGGGGTTACTTTAACAAAACCTGGTCGTGCAACCGCCCTTCGTTTGATCCGATCACACCGTTTAATCGAAACATTTGGCGCAATGAAGCTTGGCTTATCAATTTCAGAAGCGCATTCGAATGCTGACAATCTAGATCATGATGCAAACGATCAATTTATTAACGCGCTAGATAAATATTTAGGATTCCCAGAATTAAGTCCTCATGGGCTTGTCATTCCCGATATTGAGCACCACTACCATCCAAAATCATTACGAGCATTACGTGAAGCTAACGATAATGAAACTGTTACTATTAACAGTTTCACTGAAGACTTAGAGTTATTACAATATACCGAGACTTTACAACTAGACCTAAACAGCACGTGGACAATTAAAGAGCGTCTACCTTTTGACGGTCCATTAGTATTGGTTTCTGGTGATAGAAAGCTCCAAGTTACACAACATGCTGCAGACTTCATTTATATTAACGATTAATATTAGAGCGAGACAAAAGTTGGTTTGAAGCCGGTGTGTAACGTGGTTTGCGATATTTTTGACCGGAGCACAGCGAAGGACAGGAATATCGTAAATGGCGTTACATTGAGGCTTCAGACTTTTGGAACGCGTTTATGCAAAGCGAGACAAAAGTTGGTTTGAAGCCAGCCTATAATTAACAAATTTTAAGAGAAAAAGGGGTTACGACTAAAAACTGTCGTAACCCCATCTTTATTTACAATTAATTATAATTTGGGTAAAAACCTACTTTTCACCAAAATTATTTATAAAATACAAAAGCGTTTGTAGCTCATTAGTTAAGTCAACGTTCTGAACACGAATTGACTTTGGTACATCCAAACGCAATGGCGTGAAATTCAAAATACCACGCACACCTGCAGTTGCTAAACGCTTAGCCACATCCTGCGCAACATCAGCAGGTACAGTTACAATCGCAACATCAATGCGCTGATCCGTAATTTGTTTCTCTAAATCATCTAGACTGTACACTGGAATTCCTGACTGAATGGTATTAACAATATCAGGATTAACATCAAATGCTGCTGCAATGCGTGCGTTTGAGCTTTGATGGAAATTGAAATTCAACAAAGCTTGACCTAAGTTTCCTACTCCAACTAACGCAACAGAAGCTAACGTATCTTGATTAAGAATTTCACCAAAGAACGTCATCAAGGCTTCGACATCATAACCGTATCCACGCTTACCTAATGCGCCAAAGTAAGAAAAATCACGTCGAATTGTTGCCGCATCAAACTTTACTGCATCAGATAATTCATTTGATGAAACGCGGACAGTCCCAGAGTCTAACAACAGTTTTAAGTAGCGATAGTAAATTGGCAATCGCTTTGCCGTTGCTCTAGGAATATCATGTTCAACCATTTATTTCGACCTCTTTTTCAAAATTTACCTATTTTCACAATCTATCTCAAATATTGTGAATCTCTCATTACCTATAATCATACCATATGCAGCGCTTTTTGTGAATGAAATAACAATTTTTTATTCACAAACAGACAACTTGTGAAAACGTTTCCGAAATAGTGGATTGACCATAAAAAAAAGAACGAAATACTTGATTTTATTTCGCTCTCAACATACTTATTAATTATGCTTTGGCTTACCTTTATTTTTACGATGCTTACGCTTGGCGCGCTTTTCTTTAGCAAAACGTTCTTGGCGTGAAACACTATCGGTAGTTGCAACTTTCTTTTTTCTAGGCTGGTCAACCTTTGGTGACTTTGATTTCGGACGAGCCACATGCGTCTCATCTTGATTTTTATGAGCCGCTTTTTTTGTAACTAGCGCTTTTTCGGTAACTGGCGCTTTCTCTGTCTTTGGTAACCCTTTACCACCAGAGATGGCCTGAATATCAACAGCAACCATTTTCTTCAAATCACGAAAATCATGATCATTACCGAAAGAAATTACGGTACCAACTTTCCCCATACGCCCAGTTCTACCGGCACGATGTGTGTAAGTCTCCCCATCACGTGGTAAGTCGAAATTTATTACTGCTGGCAAATCGGGAATATCAAGTCCTCTTGCCGCAACATCAGTAGTTAACAAAAACTTTGCTTTACCCTGACGGAAGTTCGTGAGTGATTTTGCCCTTGTAGTACTTGAATCACCACGCGCCAAAGTCGCCATGGCTACATGTTCATGCGCCAAAAAACTAGCAGTTATCTTTAATTGCTTCGTTGTATTAAAGAATACAATGGCTTGGAAGCGCTTTTCTGCTGCTAATTGACGTAATCTTTTTTGCCGTTGATCACGTGCCGTTAACCAAAACTCATGCTTAATTGCTGTTGGAATGGCAAACTGTCGTTGATCAATCCGTAAAAATTCACGATTAAATAGACCACTAGCAGTTGACTGATCAACTTCAGTCGCACCAAATAACGCAACTTGTACGTCATCATCATCAATCGCATCCCAAATAGTATCAATTTGGTTTGCTGTGTCATCGCGCAACAACTCGTCAGCTTCATCTAAAATTAACGTTCTTAGTCTTTTTAATTTTAGTTTACCATTATTAATCAACTCACTGACCCGGCCCGGCGTTCCAATCAAAATTTCTGGATGCTTTTTTAAGCGATCCAATTGATGTTTGATATTGGCCCCACCAGTTAGTGACAACACTTTCAATGACAGTACGTTCGCCCAATCACGGACAACCCGTGTTGTTTGCATGGCTAATTCTTGTGATGGCGCTAATATTAATAATTGTTCGCCATCTTCAGGCACCAATTTAGGTAACAGTGGCCAGGTAAAGGCCAGTGTTTTTCCTGTTCCTGTTGGTGCAAGTGCATCAATTGATTGACCATTTGCCAAGGGTTCAGCAACAGCTGATTGAATTGGCGTTAGCGTGGTGAATCCAACACTTGTTAAACGTTCTTCAAAACGGGAATCCATTTTATCTCCTTCGTATTATGTTTCATTATTATTTATCAGCAGGAAATACAATCCCAGCATCTTGACGTAAATCAAATAGTACCTGGTTTACGGTTTTACTTAAGGCTAATAATTCTTGATAGTCTTCCGCTGTATCGACTGGGTTTGTCATCATATCAGCAAATTTAACCGCTTCAGTAGTCATCGGATTTGCCAATGGTTCCTGACTTAATTGATGGGCAGCACCTTCGTCATCATAATAAGTTACATCAAGTACTTCGGCTATATCACCAATCACCAGGGTATCACGTCGACCTAGAATTTCAGATGGTAAATGACTATTAGATCCCTTACCAAACTCGATCGTCACATCAAAATCATCATAACGTAGAATAGCGATACCGCGGCCATCAGCACCATTACGTAATGGTGTCGCAAAATAATGACTTTGTTTTGGTGCACCAAATAGTTTAATAGCAGCATAGATTGGGTACACACCCAAGTCTGTCAAAGCCCCCGCACTAAAGCGACGACTTAGTACATTGGGTTCGTTACCCGCTAGATAGTCATCAAAACGAGATGAATACTTTTCATAAACAAAAGTTGCCCCAGCAATTTTTTCCATTTGGGCCACTTGCTGTTCAATAACTTTAAAATTAGCCTGCTGGATATGACGGGCTGCCTCAAATAAACGTACATTGGGATGATCATGTAGTAGCTCTAAAATTGCAGCATACTCCGTTGGGTTAGAAAAAGCAGTTTTTTCCACAATCACATGAATATCATGGCTTATGGCTGCTTTAACCTGTTCAAAGTGCACACTATTAGGTGATGCAATGTAAACAACATTGATACCACTATTATAGAAAGCTTCTAAATCAGTATAAACATCATCAACATTAAATGGTTGAGCAAATTGCTTACCAGTATCTTCATGACGTGAATATACTGCCTTTAGCACATATTGACCTGATTCGTGAGCCGCTTGTACGAATTGCTTTGTAATCCAATTGGTGCCAATGATTCCAAGTTTGTATGCCATAATTAGTCTCCCTTGTGTATTACTTATACGTTTAGTTAGTATTAATTATATCATCATCAACAATAAAATTAGCTATCTCTCAGCTGATAAATTATTCTAAAATAAATTTGGCACACATTTATGCAGTAAAATGTCTGACTGATAATTGATACATTTTAAGCATAAAACAGGCTGTGACATTCTTTTGCCTCAGCCTGCTCTTCATTCATGCTTTTAAATAATAATTAATCACGCTCAAGTACAGTTACTGACTCGATATGCGTTGTTTGTGGGAATTGGTCAACTGGTTGCACATCCCCTTTAATCGTGTAGCCATTTTCTTCGAATTGCACAATATCACGTACTAATGTTGCTGGATTACAACTAATGTACACAATTTTCTTTGGTGCCATCGCCGAAGCTGCATCAATTAACTCAGGCGTCAATCCCTTACGTGGCGGATCCACAAAGATAACATCTGGTTGTAGACCATCTTGTTGCCATGCAACCATCTTTTCTTCGGCCTTACCTAATTCAAATTTAACATTATGAACATTGTTTAAATCTGCATTACGCTTAGCATCATCAATAGCTGCTGGCACAACTTCCACACCAAGTACTGACTTTACCTTATCAGCAATCGTTAATGAAATCGTTCCAATACCTGAGTAAGCATCAATAACGGTTTCATTACCTGTTAACTCAGCTTTATCAGCTGCTAACTTATAAAGCACTTCGGTTGTTTGTGGATTAACTTGATAGAATGAATTTGGTCCAATCGCAAAAGTCTTATCAAACAAAGTATCCTTAATCACTTTGTTTCCCCACAATACATGGTTAACATCACCCAAAATAACATTGGTCTTATCTTGGTTTATATTTTGAATAATTGAAGTCACTTCTGGTAGTGCTTCTTTAATTTGTGGAATGATAATATTTGCACCAGGAATACGCTTTGAACGTGTCACTAGCACAACCATCATCTCGTGTGAATAATAACCACGACGAACCATAATATTACGAATAACACCCTTATGATGAACTTCATCATAAGCTGCAATATGGAACTTTCGTAAAATATCACGAATAATAACAATGGCTTTGTCAATTTCGGGATCTTGAATATAAAAATCCTCGATTGGCATCAACCGATGTGAACCACGGCGGAAGAATCCAGTCGTTAATTGTCCCTTAATTTCACGAGCTGGAATTTGTGCTTTGTTACGGTAACCCGTTGGATTTTCCATACCAATAGTAGGTGCCACATTAACATCAACATGTTGCTTATTGAATAATTCGGCAATCTGTTGTTGCTTGAACTTCAATTGTGCATCATATTTTAGGTGTGCTAATGGTGCAATACCAGTTGTTAAAGCAGCTGTATTTACCATATGATTACGGTTTGGTGATGACTCAATCGTCTTTACCACCCGTCCAAAGGCGTAATTACTAGTAACCTTTGTAATACCTACGCGAATCTTTTCGCCAGGCACCGCATTCGTCACGAATACCGGAAAATCATCAACTTTAACAACACCATTTCCTTGGTAAGTTAAATCAATTACTTCAGCATCAAATTCTTGATTCTTAACCACAGGGGCTTTCTTTTTCATCATTTTCTCCTTCTTTTGGCCTTTTCGACGACCAACAATCATTCAATTGTATCACAGGGAATCCAAAAGCCAAAAGAAAAGGCTCTATACTTTCTAGCGTGAAACTAAAAATTTCACGCTTTTTATTTCGCCTTTTTCACAAACAAAAAGACACCAATAAGATACCGGCGTAAAATGTAATCGACGAAAAAAACAGATACGAGGTATTTATTGATGTCCATTAATGATTCTATCCTAAATTCAGTTGGTTTAACAGACAAAAATATTAAATTTATAATTTCTGAAGATGGTAATTTCAATGAGTTAGTCCCTTACGGGCATTATCATCATTTAGTTTTACTATATAAAGCCAGTCTAGCTACTCCTCCTGAATACTGCCCACAATGCGGTTTTAGTTTAACTGATCATTTATACTTATCGGGTACTGATAGCGCTAAGTATAAATTACCTACCACTAATGGTTATCAACAAATTTTATATTTAACGAAACAACGTTACCAATGTCGTCGTTGCCGGAGTACCTTTGTTGCACAATCACCAGATTTTATGGAAAGGTCATCAATCTCACGACCCTTACTACACCAAATCATTGATTTGGCTAAACGTGATATTTCCGAAAAAAATATTGCCTATATTTTACATTTATCAACAAGTAAAGTGAATCAGTTAATGCATCACGCAGCCAAGGCCTACCAAACAAATTACACTAAAAAATTACCAACGGTTATTTGTGTTGATGAATTTCATTACGCTAAGTATCAATATAGTTTTGAAATGATCGATGGTCGTACTAGTGAACTAATTGAGCTTTTCCCAAATAGAACAAGCACAAATATCCGAAAGTACTTGTCGAATTATGCTTTAACTAATCGACAACGAGTAGAGTACGTTGTCACAGACATGAACGCTAACTATAGTACTCCTCTAAGACAGATGTTTCCCAATGCTCAAATAATTATTGATCGTTTCCACATTATTCAACTGGCAATGAAAGCTGTGCAATCTACAAGAATCACTATCCAACGAGCCATTAACAATAAACACAGTCGTGTTTACAAATTACTGAAATCAAATTGGCAGTTCTTCATTACCAACCTTACCAAACTGGATTTAAACCAAACTCGTTGGTTCAAAGGCATTAATGAATACATGTACCCTCAGGATGCTTTACAACTAGTGTTTGGTTTATCGCATCACTTTAAGCAAGCTTATGAAGTTTATCAAGCAATATTAACATCCCAGCAGAATCATTCCTTTGATGACTTCTCCGCAATTGTAGCTCAGTATAAACCAAACCATTCTGCAATGGATCAGGTTATTTTAAGCTACAAGAAAAACTATAAAGGTATTAAGAATGCCTTTTCAAATCCTGCTTCCAATGGACGTATTGAAGGAACAAATCGTCGTATTAAACAGATTGGCCGGACGGCCTACGGCTATGGTAACCCACATAATTACTTTTTCAGAATTCGTCTACAACTATTTAATCGTCACCAAATTAAAGTAAACTTCATGAACTTATTAACACAAAAAACGACCATGAATCTGATATAATCTGTCAGATTCACAGTCGCTTTTCACAAACCTAATTAATCGATTTTACTGTTTTTCACGCTATTTGACACAGAGCCAAAGAAAAAAGCATAAACCTATGACAAAAGACTGATTTTCCCATGTAACATCATTTACACTGACTTCAAAATGTCTTTTGTCATATTATCATTTATGCTTAAAATATATTAATCATCACATTTTTTGTAATGCCGAAATTCTTTCAGACATTGGTGGATGTGTTGAAAATAGATTGGTTAATTTTTTTGTTTGTAATGGGTTCGAAATATACAATGCGGCACTTTCTGGTGAAACATTTTCATCTGACATTGGTTCACTATTCGAAATTTTATTCAATGCATTGATCATTCCCTGCGGATTACGCGTCAATTCCACTGCACCGGCATCTGCCAAGAATTCTCGATTTCGCGAAATCGCCAACTGGACTAGCGTTGCCGCAACCGGAGCCAATACAAGCACGGCAATCGAAGCAATTAATGCAATAACATTGCCTTCTTTATTATCACGATTACGACTACCACCAAAGTACCAAAAATGAGTCCCGAAGTTAGCCAACATGGCTATTGCAGATGTCAAAGCAACGGCAATTGTTTGAATTCGAATATCATAGTTACGAACGTGTGTCATCTCGTGCGCCATGACACCCTCTAATTCCTCACGCGTTAATACTGACATAATTCCTGAAGTTGCGGCGACCGCTGCGTGTTCAGGATCATTCCCTGTTGCAAAAGCATTAGGACTTGGATCATCAATAATAAACACACGTGGCATTGGCACATTTGCGACTAACGCCATATCTTCCACGATATGCCATAAGTCAGGCGCTTGATCCGCACTCGTGATTTCCTGGGCATGATTCATTCCCATCACCACATCTGTTGACTGACCAAACATATAGACAGCGTAAACAATTCCTGTTACGACCGCTATGATCACACCAGGTACCCATTCACCAAGCATGTAATACCCTAGCGCTGCACCAACGATTCCCATGAACAAAAAGAAACCAACAAACAACACAATTGTCTTGCGTTTATTTTTTGCAATTTGTTCAAATAACATGGTCGATTACCTCTTAAAGGCCACGTTCATCAAATGAGACGCTGACCATTTCTCGTTCTTCTGCTGGTGTTTCCAAGAATTCACTAGGTTTGAAGCTATGAATCTTAGCAACAAAGTTTGTTGGGAACGACTGCAATTTTGTATTGTATGTGGCAGTTGTGGTATTAAATAACTGACGTGAATAAGCAATTTTATTTTCTGTATTCGTCAATTCTTCCATCAACTTATTATATTGATTTGATGCTTTCAAATCAGGATACGATTCAGCAACTGCAAAAACTGACTTCAAAGAGTTAGTCAGTTGGTCTGAGAGTGCCATTGTTTTCTGATGGTCATCAGTTGGTGTTTGTGTTAATGCATTACGCAGACTGACAACTTTCTCTAAAGTTCCTTGCTCGAATTTAGCCGATCCCTTGACCGTCTCTACCAAATTTGGAATCAAATCATTTCGTCGCTTTAACTGTACGTCAATCTGACTCCATGATTCTTGTGTACGCATACGTGCCTGTACAAGACCGTTATAAATCCCTACCCATAATAAGGCCAAGACAACCACAATACCGACAATAATCCATCCAATCATCATTTTCTCCAATCTTTATGAACTAATCATAAGATGCTTTATAGTCACTACCCTACATTGTAACATGCTCAAAAATATCCATCGCCTATTATTTATTTTTTTATCAAACGCATGTGGCACAATAAACCTTTAATAACAAAAAAGTTGGGACAAAAGAAAATGTTCCAACCTCTTATACTTAGAATGTATTAATCAACATAATCAGTAATTGATTGCTGAATAGCTGTTAATTTATCATCAGCCGCTTGTTGTGTCACACCCTTAGTACCAACATATAACTTAATTTTTGGCTCAGTACCAGAAGGACGCACAGCTACCCATGAACCATCGGCCAACCAATACTTCAGTACATTTGCCTTTGGTAACGTCATTGGCGTTGTCACACCCGTTTGCGTGTCAGTCTCTGTTTGTAACGTAAAGTCAGCAAACTTTGTGACCGCAATATCACCAAATGAAGCGGGTTGCTCAGCACGGAACTTCGCCATTAATGCTGCAATCTTCTCCGCACCATCGATTCCCTTAAATGTTAGTGATTGTGTATTTTCAACAAAGTAACCATATGTCTTGAACAAGTCTTGCAAACCGTCATACAGTGTCTTACCCAATGACTTGTAGTAAGCTGCTACTTCCGCTAACAAAACAGTTGCTTGAACAGAATCTTTATCACGAGCAAATGGTTTAACAAGATAACCATATGATTCTTCAAAACCAAACAAGAAAGTGTGCTCATGCGTTGATTCATAGTTTTGAATCTGCTCAGCAATATACTTGAAGCCAGTTAATACATTAATGGTTTCAATATCAAAGCTCTTTGCAATATCTGCCGCAAACTCTGATGACACAATTGATTTAACAAGCACACCATTCGCTGGTAACGTACCAGCTGTTTGCTTAGCAGTTAATAAATAGTGTAGCAAAATAGCCCCAATTTGATTACCTGTTAATAATTGATATTCACCTGATGGTAGTCGGACAGCCGTTCCCATCCGATCAGCATCTGGATCAACACCAATCACCACATCAGCACCTTGTTGCTTAGCCAAATCAATCCCCATGGCTAATGCAGCTGGATCTTCAGGATTTGGTAGCGTGACTGTTGGAAAATCACCATCTGGTTGTGCTTGTTCCGGCACGATCGTCACATTCTTAAAGCCAGCATTAGCTAATGCCTGACCGGCAATCAAAGCTCCCGTTCCATGAAGTGGTGAATAGACTAACTTCATATCACGGCCTTCTTTATTGACCAATTCTTGATCAACCGTAACCGTCTTGATTTCAGACAAATAGTCATCATCAACATCCTTGCCAATAGTTACCAACAAACCGGCTGATTCTAGTTCCTTTTGTGGCTTTACTGGTACCGTAAACATGTCGGCTTCACGAATCGATGCTGTGATAATATCCGATTCCTTTGGTGGCATCTGGCCACCATCTTCACCATAAATTTTATAACCATTGTATTCTTTTGGATTGTGCGAAGCTGTAATCATAATACCCGCATAGGCATTAAGATGACGCACAGTGAAAGATAGTTCTGGTGTTGGGCGTAGTGATTCAAAGACGTAGGCCTTAATCCCATGGGCACCCAAAACTTTGGCTGCTTCAAAAGCAAATTCTTGTGAGAAATGACGTGAATCATATGAAATCGCAACGCCGCGCTTTTTCACATCTTCAGATAATGAATCCATCAAACGAGCTAACCCCTCTGTAGCTTGTCGGACGGTGTAAATGTTCATACGATTGATTCCTGCACCTAACAGGCCTCGCATACCAGCAGTTCCAAATGACAATGGTTGGTAAAAAGCATCTTCTGCTTGTTGTTCATCTATTGCCAACGCATCCATGTCTTTTTTTAAATATTCTGGTAAATCATTGTGTTTTGTCCATACTTGAAAATTATCTTGCCAAGTCATTTCTGTCATTCTCCTTTGTTATTGTGTTCCCCGATATAACTAATCTCATTGTACCATAGGATTATAGTGTTATTTAGTCTAACATGATGGCTTTGTATTAGAAATTAATGTCGGTTGATTGCCACCAATGATGACTTCATCAACCGTATCCAAAAATAAACCATGCTCGACGACCCCAACCGTTTGTTCCAAAAAATACGCTAAACTTTTGGGATACGCAATGCGATCTAAGTGCAAATCAATAATATAATTACCTGCATCAGTGGTTACCCTTTCACCTGTCATCGTCCGTCGAAAAGTTGGCTGCATATCTGCTGCCAAAAATCTTTGTAACAACTGATGACTACCATAAGGCACCACTTCAACAGGTAATGGAAACTGACCAATCACATCATGATATTTTGATTCATCAATAATCCAAATGTTTTTCGCCGAATTCAGAGCAACAATTTTTTCAAATAATAGCGCTGCACCACCACCCTTGATGCCGTTTAATTGGTGATCAACTTCATCAGCCCCATCAATCGTTAAATCAATTTTGGATACTTCATCAACTGAAGCTAATTTGATTCCCCATGACTTAGCCAGTGAAGAAGTTTTGTTAGATGTTGTGACACCAGTAATATCCAACCCTTCACTATTAATTCTGTCTGCCAATGCTTCAATAAAAAAACGTACAGTTGAACCGGTCCCTAAACCAACAATCATACCGTCTGTAATCAGCGTCGCCGCAAATTCTCCGGCTTGTTGCTTTTGCGCCATTTGCCTATCAGTCACTGCATAGTCCTCCTCATCCCCCTAATATTAAGTATATTTTACCGAGAAAAGCTAAAAAAAGATAGAAAAAGGCCGGTGATGGCAGAGGTCAACATAATACGTCAATATAAATTACAAAAAAACGAGGCTGGAAAAATTTTCCTAACCTCGTTTTATAATTAAAATTTACGAAAACGTGCCCGTCGTTGGGCAATCAAATCATTTGTTGGCATATTAGCCAATGTCTTAATTTCCTCAGATAATTTTGCACGAATCAGTGAAAAGACACGTGAATGTGAACGGCTTTCAGGTACAATGTACTCGATAACATGATTATCTAGCAAATCATTGGGCGTTAGACCCATCACCGCAGCCGCTTCATCACGACGTTTTGCATCCTTCCAAAGAATAGATGCAAATCCTTCAGGCGAAAGAACTGAATAAGTCGAATTTTGGAACATCCACACTTGATCAGCCGTTGCCAAGGCAAGGGCACCACCAGAACCACCTTCACCATAAACAATGGCAATCATTGGCACTGGTAATTTCAAACTCTCCAAAATACTTTGTGCAATCGCTTCACCTTGCCCCTGGTCTTCGGCAGTTTTTCCTGGAAAAGCTCCCGGTGTATTAATGAAAGTAATAATTGGTCGACCAAACTTAGCCGCCTGTTTCATTAAACGGATTGCCTTACGATAACCATAAGGTTCAGGTGAACCATTACGCTTGGCCAACTTATCATTGATATCCGAACCCTTGTCAATCACAATCACCGTCACTGGTTTACCGTTAAGGTTTGCCAGACCGCCGATGACACTTTTGTCATCACCAGCATAACGATCACCATGCAACTCAAAGAAATCAGTAAAGATGCCTGAAATAATTTCACGGGCCATAAATCGGTCCTCACGTGCACGCTTAACAATTTGGACGGGTGTTAATTCACGTCTAAATAAACTAACCATGATTAACGGCCTCCTTGTGGTTGATGGAATTTAACGAGTTGTGCCAAGACTGTTGGCAGTTCTTTACGTTGTACAACCGCATCAATGAAACCATTTTCCAACACTGTTTCAGCACGCTGAAAATCCTTAGGTACTTTTTCATGAATGGTTTGCTCAATCACACGCTTACCAGCAAAACCAACTAATGCATGCGGTTCAGCTAAAGTAACATCCCCTTGCATTGCAAATGAGGCAGTCACACCACCAGTCGTTGGATCAGTTAGTACCACAAAATATGGCAAACCAGCTTCCTGATGTGCGGCCACTGCTGCCGAAACCTTAGCCATTTGCATCAAAGAATTAATACCTTCCTGCATACGGGCACCACCAGAAGCCGTAAATAAGATAACTGGTAATTGTTGCGTCGTTGCTTTTTCAAACAAGCGCGTAATTTTCTCACCCGTTACGGTTCCTAATGACCCCATCATAAAGTAAGAATCCATAATTCCTAACGCAACTGTCTCATTTTCAATGACAGCTTGCCCAGTCAAAACTGATTCATTAAGCTTCGTTTGTGATTTTGCACGACTTAACTTTTCGGCATAACCAGGAAAGTCTGTCTCTCCTAGTGTTAAGTCTGCATCCCACTCTTCAAATGCCGTTTTCATTAAACGAACACGCTCATATGCTTGCAAACGAAAGCCATACCCACAGTTTGGACAAACACGATGGTCACCCAATTGCTTAGAATATAATTGTTCACCACAATATGGACATGCTAAAAATAAGCCATCCGGAATTTGAGCATCAACATGCGCATCCTTTTTAATTTTAGGCAATTTGGCATTTGGTTTATTAAATAAATCCATTACTTGCCTCCTATTCACCTGTTGTTAAACTTTTTTGCCATTTTGGTAAAAATTCCTGCTCAAGGTACTGCGTTGTAAACAATCCTTTGGCGACAACACCGTCATTTAACAATGCTTCTTGGAAATCAGCATTCGTATTAACACCATCAACGACCATTTCATCCAAAATACGTTTCATCTTAATTACTGCTTCATCACGGTCATCACCATGTACCAGTAACTTTCCAATCATTGAATCGTAGAATGGTTGAATAATGTCACCTGAGTAAATCGCAGAATCAATACGTATACCAGGTCCACCAGTTGGCAGAAAGACAAAATTAATCTTTCCAGCACTTGGCGCAAAGTTACGCTCTGGTTGTTCAGCATTTAATCGTACTTCAATCGCATGCCCATTCACTTTAATGTCTGATTGATGCATTGTTAACACTTCACCTGCAGCGACTTGTACCTGCATCTTTATCAAATCAACACCAGTAACCAACTCAGTAACTGGGTGTTCAACCTGAATGCGCGTGTTCATTTCCATGAAGTAGAAATTGCCCTCATGATCTTCCAAAAACTCCAGTGTTCCGGTGTTTTCATAATCCAATGCATTGACAGCCTTGGTCGCGATAGCTCCCAATTCATCACGCATTGCTTGTGTCACACCAACTGCTGGACTTTCTTCCATCACTTTTTGATTATTACGCTGTAATGAGCAATTACGTTCTGGGAAATATAGCACATTACCTTGTTGGTCTCGAATAATCTGCATCTCAATATGACGCACATTTGTCATGACCTTCTCAACATACATATGCCCATCACCAAAAGCGGCTTTCGCTTCATGTTGCGCATCATCAAATTTATCGGCTAATTCGTTTTCTGCATAAACAAAACGCATACCTTTACCACCACCACCGGCAGCAGCTTTTAGTAACAAAGGATAACCAATTCGTTCAGCCACCTTTTTCGCTTCACTGGCATTATGAATAAAGCCTTCAGATCCCGGAATGACTGGTACACCAGCTTCACGCATTGACTCACGCGCGTTTGCTTTGTTTCCCATCAATTCCAATACCTTAGGACTTGGTCCAATCCACTTAAGACCAACGGCCCCCACCATTTCAGCAAAGGCTTCATTTTCAGATAAGAAACCATAGCCTGGATGGATAGCCTCAGCACCAGTCAATACAGCAGCACTTAAAATATTCTTCATATTTAAGTAACTGTCTTTTGACCTTGGTCCACCAACGGCAATTGCTTCATCTGCTAATCGCACATGAAGACTATCCGCATCGGCTGAAGAATAAATAGCGACAGATTTAATGCCCATTTCCTTCAGTGTACGAATGATACGAACCGCAATTTCTCCTCGATTCGCCACTAAAACTTTTTTGAACATACTTAATCTCCAACAATAAATGTTAAGTCAGCTGTGGTGACTCGCTTGCCATCCACATATGCTGTTCCCTTACCTTCCCCGATAGGGCCACGTAAACGGGTCAACTTAACTTCTAATCTCACTTGATCACCAGGACGAACCATTTTACGGAAGCGAGCCTTCTTAATACCACCGAAGTACGTCGTTTTCCCTTTGTATTCAGGCATTGACAACAAAACGACTGCCCCAGTTTGGGCTAAAGCCTCAATTGTTAAATTACCTGGAAACGTTGGATCACCTGGAAAATGTCCCTGGAAAATTTCTTCATTGATCGTGACATTTTTAATCGCAACAGCGCTTTCACCAGGTACCAACTCTTCTACGGTATCCAACATTAACATTGGGTAACGATGTGGCAAAATTTCTTGAATTTGTTGTGTATTTAACACTGACATATCAAATCCTCCTAGGCATCCGGTTGGACACGGAACAAAGCATGTCCGTAATCAACAACATCTTCTTCTTCAACCAAGATTTCCTTAATCACACCCGTTACTTCACTCTTAACAGGCGTCATTAATTTCATTGCTTCAATAATCGCAACTTGTTCACCAACTTGCACATGATCACCAACCTCTTTAAAAGGCGCAGCATCTGGCTTTGGCTTCAAGTAAACTGTTCCAACCAAAGGTGCTTCAACTAAGACGCTATTATCAGCGCCCAAGTCAGCGGTGCCTTCAGCCGTTTTCTTGTCAGATGCCACAGTTTGTGTAACCGTTTCAGATTGCGCAGGTGTTGTGACAACTGGTTGTGTCATTTCGTTCTTACTTAAATGTAAGCTAAAATCTTCTGATTGTAATGAAAATTCACGCAATGAGCTTTTTTCTAAGTCTTGCATTAACGTTCGAATTTCGTCTAATTGCAAACCCATTACTTTTCACTCCATTTCTTAAAAATAACCACTGCATTATGGCCACCAAAGCCATAATTTGCTGATAGCACATAATTTGGTGCGACATGCTTATTATCATCATTAACCAGTGTCACACCAGCTGTTTCAGGATCTTGTTCAGTTAGGCCAACATTAACTGGCAATTCTTCACGGACAAGAGATCCAATCGCTGCAATGGCTTCAATCGCACCGGCGGCACCTAATAGATGACCGGTCATCCCCTTAGTTGAAGAAACCAAGACACCATTCTTACCAAACACAGCTTCCATCGCCTTTGATTCAGCTGCATCATTTGCGCCAGTAGCTGTTCCATGAGCATTCACATAGTCAATATCATCTGGTTGAATACCAGCATCATCCAAGGCTAATTTAACTGAGCCAGCAGGTCCTGAACCATCAGGAGTTGGACTCGTTAAGTGATAAGCATCAGCATTTGAACCATAACCAACAATTTCAGCAATAATATTGGCACCACGTGCTTGGGCGTGCTCCAATGATTCAAGAATCAATACACCTGAACCTTCTCCTAACACAAAACCATGACGGTTAACATCAAATGGTGTTGAAGCCTTTAATGGATCTGGTTCAGTTGACAAAGCTGTTAAGGCTGCGAATCCAGAAATTCCCATTTCATTAACTGAAGCTTCTGATCCACCAGTAATCATGACATCCATCTTGCCAGATTGGATACGCCAGAACGCCTCACCAATCGCATTTGTGGCACTAGCACATGCCGTAGAAACCGTGTAGTTAATTCCCTTGGCACCATAACGCATTGAAACGTTACCAGAAACCATATTTGGAATAGCATTAGGTACAAACATTGGGCTCACACGCTTTGGCCCTTTATCATGCATCTTAATAACTTGTTGCTCGATAGTTGTTAAACCACCGATACCAGTTCCCATAATTACACCAAAACGGTCTGGATTATCAACGCCATCAGCCAAATCAGCTTGTTCAAGTGCTTCACCAGCAGCGTGAACAGCATATTGTGAAAATAGATCCATCTTACGTGATTCACGCTTACCAACGCGTGCAGAAGGATCAAAGTCTTTAACTTCACCGGCAACAGTCACACCTGTTTCTGTTGCATCAAATTTTGTGATTGGTGCAATACCAACTTCACCGTTAAAAATACCATTCCAAAAATCTTCAGTACTATTTCCAACGGGTGTAACAGCACCTAAACCTGTAATAACAACTCGTGTCATCTTGTTCTCCTTTATGTTTCAGCAATTCTATACGTACGAAAAAAGTCAATAAAAATAAATAAGTGCAAAAGCGCACGTACGCGTTGCTTAAATATATAACCCACCATCGACCGTAATTGTTTGGCCGGTAATGTAATCGTTTTGAGCCAAGAAAACAGCTGTATTTGCAATTTCAGTTGCTTCACCAAAACGTTTTAACGGTACTGCTTCCAGTACTTGATTTTTCACTTTGTCTGATAAGGCATCCGTCATATCTGAGACGATCATACCTGGTGCAATTGCATTCACACGAATACCACGCATTGCACCTTCCTTAGCAAGCGACTTGGTTAATCCAACGATACCTGCCTTAGAAGCAGCGTAATTGGCCTGACCAACATTTCCCATCAAACCAACAACAGAAGCCATGTTAATAATCTGTCCAGTACGGGCACGCAACATTTTCTTAAACACAGGTTGTGTGACATTGAATGTCCCATTTAAGTTAGTATTTACAACCTGTGCGAAATCTGCTGACTTCATTCCCATTGTGAGTTTGTCGTTCACAATTCCAGCATTGTTAACTAGAATGTCAATCCCTTTAATTTCAGCAAATAACCCATCTAATGCTGTTTTAACACTCGCATCGTCGGCAATATCTGCTGTAATCGCCATTGTATCTTCACTAAATTTAGCTAATACCTCTGCTTTGGGTGCTGAACGACCGTGCAAAATAACACGTGCGCCAGCTTTATCAAAAGCTTGGGCAATGGCCAAACCAATACCACGAGTTGACCCTGTAACTAAGACTGTTTTCCCTTCGAGATTCATTACTTCGTCTCCTATTCTGCTGCTAGCATGTTCCGAACTTCTTGATACGTCTTAAAATTAGTGACCTTATAACGCTTGATATCTTTACCGACAATTTTACGAGCAAATTTATAAAGCGTATCACTTGGGCCAAATTCAATTAATGTATCAACACCATCATCGACCATTGCTTGCAATGCTTGCGCAAAGTAAGTTGGTGAAACAATCTGATCTAATAATGTCGCTTTAACATCTGAAAACTTCTCACCAGTCGTATTTGAATAAACATCAAATGCCATCGGTGCAAAAGTTTCATCTGCGATACGCGTTGTCAATTGATCAGCTGCTGATTGCATCAATGGTGTGTGGAACGGTCCTGAAACCGGCAACGCAACCATTCGTTCAATGCCTGCATCTGTCAATGCCGCTACTGCAGCATCCACATCCGCCTCAACACCACCAATAACTAGTTGATTAAATGTATTATAATTTGCTGGATAAACACGTTTACCAGCTGCTTGTAACTTTTTAATCGTTGCAATGACCAAATCTTGATCGTCTGTCATAACAGCGACCATCTTACCTGGATTATCTTCGCCAGCTTGTTGCATATAAGCACCACGATCTTTGATAATCCGCATTGCTTGATCGAAAGTTAATACATCCGCTGCTACCAAAGCACTATACTCACCTAGGCTCAAGCCAAGGGTTGCTTTTGGTTTTGGCATAACATCAGCCAGTGCGCGATAAATACCAGTACTCATCGCTAGAATTGCTGGTTGCGTGTACTTTGCCTGCTTAACGTTTTCTTCGTCATTAACAATAGTTGACATGATGTCATAACCTAGTACACGACTAGCTTCATCAATTGTCTCTTTATAAGCAGGGACTTGCTCATATAAATCAGCACCCATGCCAACTTTTTGAGCCCCTTGTCCGCTCATTAAAATGCCAATTTTCATATGTCCTCCAATATTGTTACTTCAAAAGATTCTCTGCCTGAGACCAGGTCTCTGACAAAATTTGTGATACTGGCTTTAGTTCTTTAATCAATCCAGAAACTTGTCCAGCCATGAAAGCACCGGTGGTTTTGTCACCATCAATCACAGCACGCCGTAGCGAACCGTTTTCCAAATCCTCGATGGCGTCAGCATCTGGCTTGGGCTTTTGAATTTCAACTCGTTCTTGCTTAACAAAGTTCTTTGACATCTTTGTCTTTAGCACACGAGCACGGTTTCCCATAATTTCACCAGTCACTAATGTATCAATATCCTTAGCTTTCACAACTGCACTCTTAAAGTTTTCATGAACCTCTGATTCTTCAGATGCTAAGAAACGAGTTCCCATTTGCACACCGGATGCACCAAGCATGAAAGCAGCTGCAACACCACGTCCATCTCCGATTCCACCAGCAGCAATAACTGGGATATCCACAGCATCAACAACTTGAGGTATCAGCGTCATTGTTGTCAAACTACCGATGTGACCACCAGATTCCATACCCTCGGCAACAACGGCATCGACACCCTTCTTTTCCATCATTTTGGCAAGACCAACGGATGGAATAACAGGAATAACTAAAATATCATGACTGTGTAATTCATCAATAAAAGGTGATGGATCGCCGGCACCAGTAGCAACAACTTTCACACCTTCTTCAATCACAACATCAAATACTTCACGAATATGACGTGACAATAGCATCACGTTAACCCCAAAAGGTTTATCCGTGACTTCACGCGCACGGTGAATTTCTTCACGTACCTTGTCAGCCTTCCAATACCCAGTTCCGATAATACCTAATCCACCAGCCTCTGAAACCGATCCAGCCAAATGACCAGTTCCAGCCCAAGCCATACCGCCTTGGATAATAGGATACTTCATGCCCAACTTTTCAAATAGTGGATTATTTAGCTCAAAGCTCATAATATCGTCCCTTCTAACTACGTCGACTACTTAGGCGTTTACTTGTTCTGCTACCTTATTAACCAAATCTTGTACAGTTTGAATTTCTTCGGCAACAGCCAACTTAATATCAAATTCGTCTTCAACACGGTTCAAAACTTCGAACAAGTCAAGTGAATCTGCATCAATATCTTCGCTTAGGTTAGTAGTTAACTTAATTTCATCATCTTCCAAATCAAATTGGTCAACCAAGATTTCGCTTACTTTGTTAAAAATTTCTGTTTCAGTCATGTTATTTTCCTCTTTTTCGTTTATTAAATAGTGAATTAATTTTTATAAATTATAACTGGATAATTAGGGCACCTGCTGTCAGGCCACCACCAAAACCAGCTAAAGCAATCTTTTGATTTTGATGAACCACACCATTTGTCCGTAGTTCATCAAGCAATATACCAATACTTGCTGCACTGGTATTACCATAGTCGGTCACATTTATTGGGAATTTCTCAATCGATTGACCAAACCTTTTTGCAATGCTGGCAATAATTCGGGCGTTTGCTTGATGTAGTACATATACATCAATGTCATCTGCCGTTAATTGTGCTTTCTCCAATGCCTGAGATAAAACAACCGGTACTTGGCGGGTTGCAAAGTTATAAACTTCACGTCCGTTCATATGAAAGTAAGGATCTGCTGTCACAATGTTACCAGCAAAATGATTCGTATTTTGCTGACGACCCGCTGTCAAGAACTCCGATTGATTACCATATGTTTTTAGCGATTCCGCTAATAAACCAGTCTCTGTTGAAGCCTGCTGTAACAAAACGCCTGAAGCACCATCGCCAAAAAGAACGGCTGTCGAACGATCTTCCCAATCTACCAACTTACTTAGCACTTCAGCACCAATGACCAAACCACGTTGATAATTAGTTGCTAATAACTTACTAGCCATACTAAGCGTGTACACAAAGCCCGAACAAGCCGCTGACAAATCAAATGCAAAAGCATTCGTTGCACCAATTCGACCTTGCACTTGTTGGGCGACACTTGGTGTTAAATGATCTGGTGACATTGTCCCAACCACAATAAAATCCAGTTGATCTGCTGATAAATCAGCTTGTGCCAAGAGCTTATCAGCAACAGCTGTTGCTAAATCGCTAGTATTCTCATTTGACACAATATGCCGTTGGTGAATACCTGTTCGTGAATGAATCCATTCATCTGACGTATCCATAAACGTTGCCAATTCATCGTTTGTAACAATACGTTCAGGTACCACGTGAGCGGACTCAACAATTGTAAATCGTTCCATAATGTCCTCAATTAAAACTGTATTAGCTCATGAAGATAATCTTGCAAATCACCAACGGCTTTTTCAACCACGGGTGCTTCACCTTCCTCTAATGAATCAAACAATGAATGGGCCATGCCACGATGAAAGGCCTCATGAGCACGAAAAACAGTACGTCCTTTATGCGTCAAACCAATTCGAACAACACGCCGATCTTTGCTATCACGAGTACGAACCACATAACCCTTTTTTTCAAGCTTATCAATCACACTAGTCATTGCACTAGGCGTTAGATGCATCGTTTGCGATAATTGCGAAGCGGTCCGTGTGTCATACATCGTGATTGCTGCAATCGTATGCATATCCTTAATAGAAATATCCTTAAAACGTGACTTACGCAGTGACGCTTCTTCAATCCACATCACATTATTAAAGACATCCACCAAGGATTCATTCATTTTTTCAAAAGAATCTTCTTCATGTGCGGTCATACTTATTTCTCCGTGTCACTAGCTGACTTATCTTCAGGTGAAACGACAAACATCAGTTCAGCGCTAGTAGCCAACTTACCATCAACTACTGCTTTAACCTGCACTGTTCCCATATTTTCACGTAAGTTACCAAATTCAACATGTAACTTCACTATATCGCCTGGCTTAACCATTCTCTTAAACTTCGCGTTATCGATGCCAGTCATGTAAGCTGTTTTACCAACAAATTGTGGTGACGATAAAATTAAAATCGAAGCTGCTTGCGCTAATGATTCAATAATTAGCACTCCCGGCATCACTGGATTACCTGGGAAATGTCCCTGGAAAAATTGTTCATTAATTGTGACGTTTTTCGTTGCAACCAATGATTCTCCTGGGGTCATCTCGTCAACATAATCCATGTACAAGATAGGATAACGATTTGGAATTAAATCCATAATCTCTGTCGTAGATAGAACTGCCACAGTTGTGCTCCTTCCAAAATTTATTTCGAACATCGAAATATTCGATATTCAAATGTTATTGCTTTTTGTCTAAAATGTCAACTTATTATACACATTCGTCGAATTTATCTAATATTTTATTAAAATTATCGTGATTATATTCAAAATAAAAAGCGACCAGAACATTAATAAATGTCCTGATCGCCATTATGAGAAATAAACTGGATAAAAGACGAAAGCCTTTTATCTTGTCTGCTACTTCTCCTTATCAAACTTTGACTTCAGATTATCAACTGCATCTTCTGTCTTGTCTTTCGCGTTCTTAGCTACTTCTTCTGCTTTGTCTTTAGCGTCACCGAAAGCGCTACGTGCCTTACCAGCTACGCCTTGTGCCTTACCTTCAGCCTCTAACTTTTCATCATCAGAAACAACACCAGCAACTTCTTTTGCCTTACCTGAAGCTTCGTCTACTTTTCCTTTTACATCGTCTTCTACTGCCATAAATATAATCCCCCGTTTCTATATTTTCTCTATAATAACTGGTATTTATAGACAGTGCAAATAATATCTATCAAATAAAAAATAAATGACGAATGTAACTATTTTTAAAGTAATTACATTCGTCATCATATATCTGCCAATTTTAAAAAGTATGCAATTTTACTTTTCTAATAACCCTAATCGCTTATAAATATCATCCACATGCTTAAGGTGCCAGTGATAATCAAAGGCGTCATCTATCTGCTCATGTGTCAAATTAGCGTTGATGGTCTCATCAGCATCTACCAACTCACGGAATTGTCGCTTATTATCCCAAGATTCGGCTGTTAATGGCTGCACCGTATCATAAGCTGCTTCACGTGATAAACCAGCGTCTACCAATTTCAATAGCAAACGTTGTGAGTAAATCAAGCCATATGTGCGACCCATATTTTGCTTCATCGTATCCGGAAATACTTGTAGGTTACGCAAAATATTTGTCAAACGATGCAACATATAGTCCAAGACAGTTGTGCCATCAACAAGCACAATACGTTCCGCACTAGAATGTGAAATATCACGTTCGTGCCATAATGTCACGTCCTCAAGTGCGGTTACTGCATAACCACGTAAGACACGTGACAAACCAACAACATTCTCAGAACCAATTGGATTACGTTTATGGGGCATTGCTGATGAACCTTTTTGCCCACCACGGAATCCTTCTTCAACTTCATGAATCTCTGAACGTTGTAAACCACGAATTTCCGTTGCTAGTTCTTCCAAATTAGCACCAATAACCGCAATCGTTGTCATGTAATCTGCATGTAAATCGCGTGGCAATACCTGTGAACCAATTGGTTGTGGTGTTAGTCCTAGTTCTTTCATAGCTACTTCTTCAACTTGTGGTGGAATATTGGCAAAAGTTCCAACAGCCCCTGAAAGTTTACCTGTTTCAATGGCCGCAGCAACTTTATCAAAACGTTCAATGTTACGTACGGCTGCTTGGTAGAATCGCGCCATCTTTAAACCAAACGTTGTTGGTTCAGCCTGCACACCATGTGTACGTCCCATCATAACCGTGTCTTTATACTTTAATGCTAATTCAGCTAACGTTTCTTTTAATGCCTTTAAATCATCCTTGATGACCTGGTTAGCTTGTCGTAATCTCAACGCTTGCGCCGTATCAACAACATCCGTTGAAGTTAGTCCATAATGGATCCACTTACGCTCTTCGCCCAATGATTCAGAAACATTTCTGGTAAAAGCAACCACATCATGCCGCGTTGACTGTTCAATTTCTGCAATGCGATCAGTATCAAACTTTGCATTAGCACGAATAGCAGCTAAGTCCTCTGCTGGCACATGACCAACTGAAACCCATCCTGCCGTAGCAGCTATTTCAACATCTAACCACGATTGGTATTGATTGTTAAGCGACCAAATACGTCCCATTTCCGGGCGTGTGTAACGATCAAGCATCCTTTTTTTACCTCTTATTTCTTTTTGAAAAACCGAACAAATTATTATATTCAACAACCATTGTAACTTAAATCCGAATTTCTTTCAGCAATTTATCCAATAAAAAAACCAGACTAGAACAAAAATGTGCTAGCCTGATTTATTTAACATCTATTACTTATTGTCGTCTGAACTAGAACTTGAGTCAGAACTTGAACTCTCTGATGAGGCGGATGAACTTGAGTCAGAGCTTGAACTCTCTGATGAGGCGGATGAACTTGAGTCAGAGCTTGAAGAAGCTTCTGATGAAGAACTTGAGCTTTCAGAAGATGAACTATTCTTTGATGTCTTAGCTGTTGCGGCGGCTTGCGTGTAAGTAGACAAAACATTTTGTAATGTTGAATCCTTAATGTTTACATTTGCCTTACCCAATTCTTCACCAACAATTGCTTGAACTTCAGACGTATCTGACATCGTCTTTTCAACTAAGATATTCTTCATCTTTGTCTTCAAAGAATTGAATGACTTCTTGTCACTCTTTGAATTCATCTTAATAACAAAGTAACCTTGTGATGAATTTGACTTAACTGGTGTCTTCGTGTATTCACCCTTCTTCAACTTGAAAGCAGCTGTCTTGAAATCATCTTCAAGATTCGTGTCAGTTGAATCAAAGCCAGTCATCTTACCACCATTTTTCTTGGTATTAGTATCAGTTGACTTTTCTTTGGCCAACTTAGCAAAGTCACCACCCTTGTCAAGTTCAGAAATAACCTTTTTAGCATCATCTTCTGATGAAGTCAAAATGACTGATACATTGACCTTTGGTTGATATTCTTTGTAAGCCTGACGTAGTTGCTTATTTGAATAATGCTTATCTGCAATCACTGCTTGCTTTTCTAAAGCTTGTATGCGCAATGAATCACGGAAACTATCCTCAGTCATGCCGTTTTGTGACAAAGCTTGTGAGAATTGAGAACCATATTGTGACTTGGCATCATCGTATTGTGATTCAATCGATTTCTTTGAAACCTTATCTCCATATTTATCATCCAAAACCTTTTGAATGATCATATTAGCCAATTCTTCTTGCCCTTCTGGAGAGCTTTTTAACTTTTTGTAATATTCAGCTTGTGAAACATTACCTGCATCGGTCGTTACGAGCGACTTTGGGCCAATTCCCCAAGCAGCCAGCCCAACACCCACCGCAATTACGACGAGCACGCCTAATACTTTTTTCCACATCGGTAGTGCCTTCTTTCTAGAAATTTTTTAATTCAACTTGTCTAGTTTACCATATAAACACAACTGTTACTTAAATTATACGGTAAGTTGCGCCAATCGCATAACGACCATTATCCAATTCTTCATTAATTTCCATATGTTCCGCAAAATCTGCATCCCAATACTCGAGTTGTGCCTTTGGTACACGCCAATTTAATGAACTTAGTTGCGCCAAAAACTGTTGTTCGGAATACGTTTGTCGATTTAACATATAACGAATAACTAAACGTAACCAATCTATTCCCGTGACCTTATCTAAGAAAGCCACCACAGTAAACGGCATTGGTCGCACAATCATTGCCGGATTTTCATCATAACTTGGTAATTGATTAATAATCAATTGATAAAGCCCCGGTGTTTCAGAGCTCATTCGTGGTCTTGGTAGTCGTTCCCACAATTCCTCTGACATCATAGTTTGGTCTAAAATAATTCCTTGGTTACTTTGATAACCCAAGCCAATTAGATAGATAGTTTGTCCATCATAAAAGTAGTTGATTACTGTATATGGTAAGTCATCTTTCATACTACTTGGCAGGTATTTTTCCTTAGCAATTACCTGGACGTTAACACCATTTTTCCGCAAACTCTTTATTAGTTTAATACGATTACCTGGTACAAATACTTGCACAGGTTGTTCGATTTCAATGACATTCATAACGTCAGAAATTTCTAACGGCTCATAATATTTTTTGCTACCTAACTCTGACATAAACATCAAGTCCGTCGGATTATTATTCATCAGAATCGTACTGATATTTTGGTTTTGTAGTTCTTTGACGACCATCGCCATCACATAGGATGCGGCTGCTCCATCCCCTAAACGGAATCCCCCAGAACCAATGACTAATACAGAATGACGTCCTAAACGATTACTTTCATTTTCTGACTCAAAAGTAGAATAGTATTGATTAGCTGCTTCTTCGAATTCACCAGCAGAGGATTCAAACGCCTTAAAGGTTGGCAAAATACCATTATCCCAACGATAACGACGTATCTCTTCAAACTTGGCATCCCATAAGCGAGCAATTAAACCATCTGAAAGGCCGTAGTACTTTGCTAATTTCAAAACATCTGTTTGCCAAGCATTGTTCTTAACGGTTTCTTCTAATTTATTGATTTGAGACAACTTATAGAAATAAAAAGCATTTATTTTCGTCATTTCTGCTAATTCATCAACCGTATAACCACGACGCAATGCTTCCATTAATACAAAGATTCGATTATCACGCGGGTAAATCAACTGCTCAATAATTTCATTATCAGTTATCGCATTCATCACAGTTGGTGAAAAATTACGATTATTAAAGTGTGCCGCACGAATAGCTTTCTCTAAGGCTTCTTCAACACTACGACCAACTCCCATGGTTGCCCCGACTGACTTTTGAACTGTATTTAACCGGTGTTCTGTTTTAACACCATTTGATTCAAAATCTCCAAATGAAAAAATGGGAAAACGAATCACAATGTGATCCATCGTTGGCTCTAATAATGCGGTGTGGTTAGCCCCAATAACCGGTGTCTGAACATCTTCGATATTTTCACCTAGCATTAACCGAACCACCACCGGAACCAGTGGATAACCTGTCGCAGCCACCAACAAGGCTGCTGTCCGGTCAAAGTAAGGTGTCACACGGGTAATAACATATTCATTATTTTTAGGGTCCACTGCAAAACGGACTTCTAATAGTCCCACAACATCAAAGCCTCTAATAACCTTGAATGCTGCCGCACGTAATTTTTGATAAACCGGGTCTGGCAAGGTTTGAATTGGGGTTATCGCAATTGAATCTGCTGAATGAATCCCAACTGGATCCATATCCTCGACACCACCAATTAAAATGGTCGAATTACTCTTATCACGAATAACCAACATAGAAATCTCTTGGTACCCACGAATACTCTTGTCAATATTTACCTGATGTGTAATTGAACGAGCAAGGGCGGTTTCGGCCGCTTCCTCTAAATCATCTGTATCTTCAACCTGTAATCGTAATGTTTGGCCCATTGGCGCAACTGGTCTAATGACAACTGGTAATTCAAAATCTCTGGTTGCGTCAAAAACCTCGCCCACATTACTAGCAAGCCGTGACTGGACTGTTGGAATATTTAGTTGTTGCAAACGCTCGTGTAGGTATTTTGTGTTTTGAGTGGCTTGCATGACCGGTAATGATAACCCCAAAACCGTTGGTGCACCGTTACCCATAAGTTTCAGGATATCAGCACCTAATCGTGTGGCTGTTGACCCACCTACCGACGCAACCATCGCTGTGATATGCTCATCATTAATAATTTGAACCAGATTTTCAACTGTTAATGTTTGTTCAATGACTTGGATATCGTGACGTGCGCTAGTAAAAGAATACGGGTTGTCATCAACCACAACCACTTCATGACCATATTGTTTCAGTACATGAACAACCTGATAAGCTGCAACATCCCCCTCAGTTTCTCGGCCAAAATCGTTAGCGGAACCACCAATGATTAATACTCGTTCTGTCATATCGTTCCACCTCCTCGACGGGCCATCACCATTTCCATAAACTCAGCGAATGCCTGCGTTTCTTCTAATGGTCCAGGAGCCGCGTCTGGAAAAAATTGTACACTAAATGCTGGATAATCTCGATGGCGTAATCCTTGAATTTGGTTATCAGTAATATCGATATGGGTTACAAACAAAGGCGTATCTTTAATCGATTTTGCATCAACATAGTACGCCTGTCCTTGGGTTGCAAACATGATATCTTTCGTGATTTGCTCACGAATTGGATGATTCATACCGTGATGAGCTGAAGTCAATTCACTGACTTTAGCCCCATTGGCTATTGCAAATAATTCATGACCCAAACCAATACCAAACAATGGCACGCGTGTCTCAAATTCACGAATCAGATCAAGCGCTGTTTCAGGAACTTGTGCCGGATCACCCGGTCCAGATGAAATGACCAGACCATCTGGATCAAGATTGGCTACCTCATCAAATGTCGCTGAAAAAGGCAATACGGTCACATTAGCATCGAAGTCGCTTAGCATTCGTAAAATACCACTCTTAAGACCAAAATCTAGCACGACAACATTTGCGCCACGTCCGGGATTAGCATAAGCTTTCGGCGTCGAAATCTGCGCAATTTGTTGATTAGTCAATACCATTGCACGCAATTGATCAAAGGCATGGTCATCTGGTTGATCAACAATTGATGCCTTTTGCACCCCGGTTTCACGTAAATGTCGTGTTAATGCTCGTGTATCAATTTGTGAAATACCAGGAATATTATGTCTTTTCAAATAATCATTTAAGCTAAGTGCTCGGATACGATTAGTTGAGATTTCCGCGATTTCACGTACGACCACCCCTTTGACTGCTGGCACAATTGCTTCATCTGCATAATGATTAATACCGGCCGCACCAATTGTCGGTGTCGTAAACATAATAATTTGATTGTAGTAAATTGGATTCGTGATAATTTCTTGATAGCCAGTCATCGCTGTATTGAAAACTAGTTCACCAAAAGTCGTTGCTGGTGCCCCAAAAGCTTCACCTTCGTATACCGTACCATCTTGTAAAATTAAATAACGTGTTGTCATGACGTAGATCTCGTTTGGCGAATGCTAAACGATCCCTCCTTCCCGTCTAACCGTTGAAAAACTAACGGATTTCAATACCGTCCTGGCCGTCAAATTCTTTCATATTAACGCGAATCTTTTCAGAAGTTGCTGTTGGAATATTTTTGCCAACAAAATCAGCACGGATTGGTAATTCACGATGGCCTCGATCCACCAAGACTGCTAGGTTAACAGCTGCAGGTCGTCCATTGTCCATAATGGCATCTAAGGCTGCTCGAATCGTCCGACCAGTAAATAGCACATCATCAACTAAAATAATTCGCTTGTTATCGATATCTACATTAAAAGATGATTTTTCACCAGCTCGTTCAGCATCATCATCACGATAATGTGTAATATCAAGTGGTATCACAGGAATTGTCGCTCCTTCTAATTGTTGCAAGCGATCAGCAATCCGTTGACCAATAAAGACGCCACGTGTCTTTATCCCGACAATAGCGAGATTTGTCACTCCTTTATTCTTTTCGATAATCTCATATGTAATTCTTGTGAGTGCTCGTTGCATCGCCATTGCATCAACAATTTCTTTTGCCATAATCTATTCCTTTTCTCCATTGATTCCAACTAATAAAAAGAGACACCATCACTTCTAAAAAGGATAACGTCTCATTCGGTCTTATTCATTACGTTACCTCCTAGTAAACTCACGGGATTACTTTAAGAAAGTTTCATTCATTCAGTTTATCTAAGGCTATTTTATCATGTTCAACGCGGTTTGCGTACTATCAGTTATTTTCTTCTGCATAAGGTTCTAATTCTGCCATTGCGTCAACAAAATACTGTGGTAAAGGTGCCTCAAATGTTAATGCTTCTTTTGTTGTTGGTTGCGTTAATCCCAAGGTAGCCGCATGCAGGAATTGTCCATTGCCCGCCAACGTTTTCTTTGGTCCATATAATGGGTCGCCGGCCACTGGATGACCAATATAGGCCATATGTACACGAATTTGATGTGTGCGGCCAGTTTCTAAGGTTACTCGTAATAAGGTATAACCTACATATCGTTTAACAACTTCAAAATGAGTGACGGCATCGCGACCACCCGCAATAACAGCTTGTTTCTTACGATTGGTCTTTGAACGTCCCAACGGTGCTTTAATCGTACCTTTATTCTCAGAAAACTCACCATGCACCAAAGCATAATATTGGCGCAAGTTTTTCTTGTTTTTTAAATCTGATGACAAGGCCTCATGTGCTTGATCATTTTTGGCAACCATCAGTAAACCTGACGTATCTTTATCAATACGGTGCACGATTCCTGGACGAACAACACCATTAATCGATGACAGGTCAGTATGGTACATTAAAGCATTGACTAAAGTACCATTCGGATGACCAGCAGCCGGATGAACGACCATCCCCTGTGGCTTGTTAACCACTAATAAGTCGTCATCCTCGTAGACAATATCCAGCGGTAAATTCTCTGGCTTAAGATCCAAAGTAACTGGTTCTGGCACAACAAATGATATGACATCATCAGGACGTACTTTATAATTTGGTTTCTTGTTTTCCTTATTGACCGTTAAGACACCTTCATCGATCCACTTTGATACTTGTGTTCGTGTGTATTCCGTAAATGCATCTGCGACAACTTTATCCAAGCGTCCCTTCTGGTCTGTGATTGTCAGTGATTCCTCAGTCATTTGTTTTTCCTTCAATTTCTTTTCTTAAGCTGTTCAAAAAGCGTCGGTTCATCCAGAAATTATAATATTCACCATCATAACTGAACGAAACAGTCCTTTTCGTAAACTGCACATGCGACATTTCAGAAAAACGAAATTTATCTGTATGAACGCCAAACGTTGGTAAAATCCAAAGTGCGTCTGTAGCCAATGCGACTCTTCTTCTAAAATAAGTTAATAGTGCAACAATAATGAAAACTACCACAGCACCAATTGTCCAAACGTTGAGGTGCGTAACCTCTAATAGCATGACGAGGCCAAACATGGCGATCATTAGAATCCACAGCCAGTTGACCCAGCCAAGTAGGCCTGCTGGTTGGTAATATCCCTTCATTCTTATGTCCTTTCTGATCTACTAATAAGCATGTTGTTTGTAAACCATCTGAGAATGTTTCTATCATCTAGTATAATGAAATTGGAGGTACTTGTCATGTTAATCAAAGTTTATTCAGATGCTGCTAGCCAAGGAAACCCTGGTAATAGTGGTGCCGGTCTAGTCATTTTATATGATGGACAACAAATTCAACGGCATCACTATCTAGGAAATATGTCAAATCATGAAGCAGAATTCGCAGCTGCTATTTGGGCCTTCCAAGTGTTAGAAACGCTTAGCAGTGATACCGATACCATCATGTACTATGCCGACTCTAAAATTGTTATCGACAGTATTCATAAACGCTATGCGAAGCACTTTAGTACCCAATTAGCACAATTACTACATTATTATGATCGCTATCATTTAATCATTAGCACCTGGATACCAGAAAAACAAAACCGTGGCGCCCATCAATTAGCTTGGCAAGCTATTCATCATCAGGATTAAGCTGTCCAATCCCAGTCCATGCACTGACTAGCGAACAGACAGGTGATAGTAGTGCGAAAAAAGTAAATGGTGCAAAAGCAGTCACGGGCACACCTAACGTTTGTGCAGCAAAACTACCAGCGACACCCCAAGGTACTAAATAATTAATTACCGTCCCTGAATCTTCCAACGTTCTTCCTAAAGTCAACCGACTTACTTTCAACCGAATAAAGGTATCACGCCAAAGTTGTCCAGGTAAAATCGTCGCTAAGTATTGCTCACCAATTAGGAAATTAGCCGAAATGCCTGTCACCAATGTACCAGTAATCACACCTGCCTTTGTTTTAATGCGCTTGACTAATGGTGTCATAACTGCCTTTAAAACACCTTGTTCAGTTAATAGACCACCTAATGCGAGTGCCAGCATAATAATGATCACCGTTGGCATCATAGAAAGCATGCCCCCGCGGTTCAACAATTCTGCTAGTAGGTCATTCTTAATAGTTGTTTTTGAACCATTCATAATGACATCGGCTAACTGCTGCGGCGTATGATTTAACATAAACATAATTCCTGTCACGGTAATGTTAACCAATAATGTTGGAATCGCTGGCACATGACGCCACGCCATCATAAATAGCAATACAATTGGCAATGCTGACCACCATGTAGGCGTTAACAAATCCGCTAACTTTTGCAAATCGTTCATGCTACCTTTAATGATTTGATGCTGATTGAGAATAACGAAAATCAATAATGATCCTAATAATGCTGGAATTGTCGTCCACATCATATTCTTAATGTGTGCAAATAAGTCAGTCCCAGCGATTGACGATGCTAGATTTGTTGAATCGGACAATGGTGAACTTTTATCACCAAAAATCGCACCAGACAGTACAGCACCAGCTACGATACCTGGGTCAAATCCAATCGCGGTTCCCACGCCCATCAATGCAACCCCTACCGTCGCTATCGTTGTAAAAGCAGAACCGATCATCGTACCCATCAGTGCCATAATCAATAATGCGCTCGGCAAAAACCACTGCACATTGGCAATTTTTAGTCCAACCCATAATAACGATGGAATGGTATTAGTTGCCATCCATAATCCAATCAACATACCAATCAAAAGAAACAAAAATAATGGTGCCAGCGCTTTTTCAATCCCCTTTAATAACTGTTCCTGGATTGTTTGCCAAGATGTTCGGCGAATTATCGCAAATATCATGACTGCAATAATACTAATCACAAGTGGCACATTGGGTGATAACCCAAATCCGAGGATACTACCACTAAAAATAAAAACTAATCCTAATAATAATAAAATACTCTGTTTAAATGTCATCGGCTTATTCATTACCTGTTCTCCTCTATTTTATGAAATAATTTTTGTCATTAATGCGCTATTTCTAATTAAGTCGATAACGAGTAAGCCCACCTGCATGACTTGTATGCCTTAATACCCCATTGTTTTGCTCCTATCTGCATAAAAAAATCCCAGTAAACAGGCATAAAACCTATTTACTGGGACGAAATTTCTCCGCGGTACCACCCAAAAATTAGTTGATTACCACGAATCAACTCTCTTTCGTTTATTTCAATGTTTAAAAATAGTTCAGTTACTCCACCTGCGCTACTCACAGCTCCCGTAGCTTCTCTGACATACAATGAAGTCTCCTACTGATACCCGTTATTGTACGCATCAATGATTTCTTTGTCAACTTGATTTTTAGCGAAATGATGTACGTATAGAAACCATAAAACACTCGCGCATGCCATAGTTGTTTTTGGTAAAATTATATATTCTGATAAATCGAATGGATATTTTAATTATATAGATATGATAATTTTCCTTCATTTATGGGTACTATTCAGGATATAATAGAAGTAACATAAAATATACGTGCAACAATGATCCACGTTAAAAGCTGTTAAGGAGTATGTTTCTCATGGAAAAGCTACCAGAGAAAAAGGTATTGGGCATTATTTCTATAATTATCGGTGTTGTGGCACTGGTACTATCATGGGTACCATTTATTAATAATTTTGCTGCAATTGTTGCAGTTATTGGATTAATATTTGGAATAGTTGGGCTATTATTCAATAGAAAACATAAAAAAATTCTTTCTTGGATAGGTGTCGGTCTCTCTGTATTAGCCTTTATCACTGTGTTAGTAACACAATCAATATATTCAAACGCAATCGACAAAGCAACAGAAGCACCTCAAGCAACACCTTCTTCTAGTGCAAAGGCTTCCTCAACTGCTTCATCAAGTTCTGAAGACTCAAAGAATAAATCAATTGAAGTTAACTACGAAAAGTATGATGTAAAAGATTCAAAGACCTATTCGGTAAATTACACTGACGATGTCTGGGCAGGAACTAATATAACTATTAACAATGTGACAGTTTATAAATTGGCAAAAACTTATGAATATGATTCTGTCGATGACGGTAAGTTTGATACGAATGGCTTTATCAGAATTAACATGACCATTGCACCAACTCAAGATATCGATACTTACCCTACTCAAGGTACCCTTGTATTTGATAACGGTGAACAGCATGAGGCCGATACTGATGAAAACTGGGATGGTGAAATTGCTGCTAATGCAAAGAAAACCGGAACAGTCACTGTACCAATTGGTTCATTAGATTCTGCAGATGCCATTAATAATTTCCGTTTAAAGTTTGATGCAGACTATGAAACAGAAGACTATGACGATGATAATTCAACTCATGAATATGATATGTCTATCGATTTGAATAATTAACAAATAAAATTAATAATGAGACCTGGACATGTCTTTAAACTGTCTATTTTTTATGCATAAAATCTATTTGTTTAAAGCGCACGAGAAAATGAAGAAGAAAAGTTGCTAAATGTGTTCAAAAAATAGTTCCCAAAGGTTCCCTATTTTTGACACTTTATTATATTTTTTGACAATAAGAAACACTTTTAAAATCACACAAAAAAACCGCCACATAGGCAATTAGCGCTATGCAACGGCTTTTGTAAGGACTTGTGATTAAGCAAGACCATATTTCTTGTTGAACTTATCAACAGCACCATCTGCAGTAGTAAACTTTTGCTTACCTGTGTAGAATGGGTGTGAATCTGAAGTAATTTCAACACGAATCATTGGGTAAGTAGCACCCTCAAATTCGATAGTCTCGTCAGAAGTACGAGTAGAACCTGACAAGAACTTGTAACCAGTAGTTGAGTCAACGAATACCACTTGGTGGTAATCTGGATGAATTTCAGCCTTCATTATTTTCTCCTTATTGCCCTAGTTTTATAAAAACCAGAGTCAGATTATTTAACTAGAATATAGTAACATAAATAACCAAAAAATGATAGTTTTTCACTATAAACCAGCCGAAAAATTGATTAATTTTTTTGCCAATAAAGCAACTATTCTTCGTCTGATTTAAGCACAGCCATAAAGGCTTCCTGCGGCACTTCCACAGTTCCCACTGCTTTCATACGCTTCTTACCACGTTTTTGCTTATCCAACAATTTTGCACGACGATCTGGATCACCTGTATGAATTCGAGAGGTAACATCCTTACGATAAGCCTTAATTGTTGAACGAGCAACAATTTTTGACCCCACAGCAGCTTGGACTGGAATTTCAAAGTTTCGTCGTGGAATGATTTCCTTTAATTTCTTCGTAATCACACGAGAACGTTCTTGTGCAAAGTCACGATGCACAATGAAGCTCAAGGCATCCACTTTTTCATTATTCAATAGAATATCGATTTTAACTAATTCAGATTGACGGTATCCTGATAGTTCATAATCTAGCGAAGCATACCCACGTGTATTTGATTTCAATTTATCAAAGAAGTCAAAAATAATTTCTGATAATGGCATGTAATATTTAACATTAACCCGATTTGCATCCAAATAATCCATGGTATCAAATTCACCACGCTTTGACTGTGCTAACTCCATAACCGCACCGACATAGTCATTAGGTACCATAATTTGTGCCAGGACAAATGGTTCTTCGATATATTTAATCTCTGATACCTCTGGTAATTCTGATGGGTTAGAAACCTCCACCATTTCACCATCTGTTGTATAAGCATGATAAGTAACTGACGGCGCCGTTGTAATTAGATCTAAGTCAAACTCACGTTCCAAACGTTCTTGAATAACATCCATGTGCAACAAGCCTAAGAATCCAGTACGGAACCCAAAGCCAAGTGCTTGTGATGTTTCTGGTTCAAATTCAAGTGAGGCATCATTTAATTGTAGCTTTTCCAATGCATCTCGTAGATCATTATATTTTGCATTATCAGTTGGATATAATCCAGAATAGACCATCGGTGTCATTGGCTGATAACCAGGTAATGGTTCCGCAGCTGGTTGCTTCACGTGCGTCAATGTATCTCCAGGACGCGCATCACGAATATTCTTGATTGAGGCTGCCACGTAACCAATATCTCCAGCCATTAATAACTCACGTTTAATTGGCATAGGTGAATTAACACCAACCTCGGTCACTTCGTACTCTGCTCCTGAGTTCATAAACTTAATTTTTTCACCCGGACGCAACACACCACTCATCACTCGAACGGTCAAAATAACACCTCGATATGAATCATAGGCCGAATCAAAAATTAAGGCTTGTAGTGGCGCATCAAGATCACCTTGAGGCGCTGGAACATCAGTCACGATTTTTTCCAAAAGTTCTGGAATACCAACTCCTTTTTTGGCTGAGGCCAATACAGCATCAGAGGCATCAATACCGATCACATCTTCAATTTCTGTGCGTACTGCTTCAGGATCAGCAGCTGGTAAATCTATTTTATTAATAACAGGCAAAATTTCTAGATCATTTTCAATCGCTAAATAAACATTTGCCAAAGTTTGGGCTTCCACCCCTTGGGCTGCATCAACAACCAAAATTGCGCCATCAGCAGCAGCCAATGAACGTGACACCTCATAAGAAAAGTCCACATGTCCTGGTGTATCAACTAGATGAAAAATATAATTTTCACCATCTTTGGCATGATAATGGACCTCGACGGCATTCATCTTTATCGTAATACCACGTTCCCGTTCCAATTCCATCGTGTCTAGTAATTGATCTTGCATCTCTCGCTCAGTAACCGTATGAGTTGCTTCTAAAATACGATCTGAAATCGTCGACTTTCCATGATCGATATGGGCAACAATACTAAAATTACGGATATGTTTTTGGCGCGCCTGCATTTCTTCTATATTCATTATTGCGCTCCTATTCTTTGTATTTTCTGTCCATACTATTATACAAGTATTCTTATCATCATGGTAGTGTCCTAATGGTTATTCTTGTCCTTTAATTTATCTGTTAAGGATTTCGCTTTTCTTTCAACTGATTTATCAAACTTTTTCTGGCGATACTGTGTATACCCAAATAGGATAAGTAGCACCAGGATTATAATTATTTCAATCATCCTTCATATTCCTTTTATTATAAATATTTAATATTTTTTATTTTAAATTGGTCTTCAATTGTATTTTACTCTATTTTCAATTACACTCAATTTAAACAACTCAATCTAAAAGGAGGCATAGCTATGGCTAATTTGCCAGAAGTACAACAATCTGAAGCCGGTGGTGAGGAAGTGACCCAAAGTCGTTCAGAACAACATCAACTTCCTCATAAACCAATCATTTCATATTTTGTTCGTAAATTATTGGCTACTGCTGGTGTTATTTCAATTATTTTAGGAATTTTTGCCTTTGTCTTTAACCCCGATTGGTTATTAGCTGTTTCAATACTATTTGGATTATTTTCAATTTTCATTGCCATCATTGATCTAATGTTATTTCGTAACAGTACCTATTTACGTGGTTCACACCTAATGAGTGCCTTGTTGAGTCTTGTAATGGGACTTGTTCTCTTATTCCGCCAAGACGTTGCGAAAGACTTTATTGGACTCGTATTCGGCTTTTGGATCCTATTTAATGCAACTAGTAATTTAGCCCAAACATGGGTACCTGAATTACTAGTCGGTTGGCAACGTTTAGTCGGCTTGGTAATTGGTGCCGTTGGCCTTTGCCTAGGGCTATTCTTGGTACTATTCACAGGCTACTCGACCCATGATATGCAAATTATTTTAGGAATTTATACTGATTTATTAGGAATCTTCTTCTTACTAGTTAGTTTCTTTAGTCGCAAGAATGACTTAAACCAACCAGCATAATACCTAAATCATAAAAAAAGACAGAACCCTTCATCAAACCGATGATGCGTTCTGTCTTTTTTATATAATTACAATCTAGCATGATATGTTACAAAATAGGCGTTAATAATCTAGAGAAGAATTGCTTAAATCGTAACCATGGTGACTGTTTAGCAAAATATTTTGGTGTCAACAACGTTGAATTTTCCAAATCTTTCTCAAAAATATGATTCATTTGTAACGCTAAGTTCCGGCTATAAAGAAAGGCATTTACCTCAAAATTTAATGCAAAAGAACGAATGTCCATGTTGGCACTACCAACTGATACGATTTTATCGTCAATCACAATCGTCTTAGAATGCAGGAATCCTTTATTATAGGCATAAACTTCAATGCCTTCCTGAGCTAATACACTAGCATAATACTCAGTTGCCCGATAAACAAACATATGGTCTGGCTTTGACGGAATCATCACACGGACTCTGATACCTGACCTAGCTGCAATTTCAATCGCGTCCATAATAGCTGAATTGGGAATGAAATATGGCGACTGGATCGTAATACTCTCATGTGCCATAGAAATCATCCGTAAGTAGCCTTGGTAAATTTGTCTCGTATCAGCATCAGGACCTGAAGAAACAACTTGCATCGCCACATCACCACTTGCATTAATGGATGGAAAATAATTTTCACTGAACTCTACCTTTTCATTATCGGTCGTTGCATTCCAATCTGTGAAAAAGCGACTTTGCATTGCTAGCACACCATCCCCGACTACCCGAAGATGCGTATCACGCCAATAACCAAACTTTTTTAAGCGCCCCAGATATTGATCACCAACATTAAAGCCACCGATATAACCAATGTTACCATCAATAATCACCAGCTTACGGTGGTCATGATTGTTAACATGTAATGAAAACAAATGCCACTTCGGCATTAGAAACGCCTCAACTTTGCCACCAGCTGCTCGCAATCGCTTATACATTCTTGAATTTCGACCGCTAGATCCCCACGCATCAAAAATAACTCGCACACGAACGCCAGCTTCAGCTTTTTCTGTCAATAAATCAACTAACTCATTACCGATTTGATCATTATAAATCGTATAAAATTCAACATTTATATGATGTTTTGCTGCACGAATATCAGCAAACATTTTTTCAAACATATCATTACCATCAGTTAGGACATCAACTTCATTCTGGTTGGTCAAAATTGCTTGTTCATTTTGTAGAAATAAGCGAATGAATGACTGCTCTTCAACAAAATGATTCGGATCTACAGCTGACAAGACTTCTTGTTGCTGATTTTCTGCAATCCGATCAATCCCTAACGTTTGCTGTGTCTGCATCGTAAATATACGATCACCTGATAATTTACGACCAAATAAATAATAAATTAGAAATCCAATTATTGGGAATAATAGCAACACTAACATCCATGCCCAGATAGACGTAATGTCACGGTACCGATCTCTAAAAACAGTTAAAATAGCAGCTAGCGTGTTAAAAATGAACACAAGCTCCACTATTAAAACTACCCAATGCTCAACCATACCCACACTCCTTCTGAATAATACTACCATTCTAACAGTTTTGTACCATCACAACATGTTAAATTACGTATAAATTAGCCATATTACTTTAATAAATGATGTTTCACTAGATATTGATGTGCTACTTTATCAGCTTGTTTATGCTGGACAGTAACCTGATAGTTCATATCAATCATATCCTGATTGGTAATCTTACCGTCTAAACGAGCCAAACTTTCCTTCACACTTGGATACTTTGTTAGGATGGCTTTTCTAACTAATGGCGCTCCCTGGAATGGTGGGAAATATTGCTTATCATCTTTCAAAGTCACTAACTTATACTGCTTCAATTGTGGATCGGTTGTATAAGCATCAGTAACATCAATTTGTTTATTAACTAACGCTTTATAACGTAAACTCGAAGACATGCTGGTAACTCGTTTAAATTGCAACTGATAAGCTTTTTTCATGCCCGGATATGAATCTTTTAATTCATAAAAATCATGGTCGAAACCAGCTGTTAATTGCGATGACATTTTTGCTAAATCACTCGTTGTTTTCAAATTATACTTTTTAGCATCTGCTTGACGAACGGCTAAAGCATACGTATTTTGATACTTCATCGGTGCTAAATAAGCCAAGTTATCCTGTTCTTTCATCGCACGCTTTGCATCGTTAAAAGCTTGCTTGGGTTGATGGCTAACATGTTCTCCCTTCACCAACGTTTGTAAAACGGTCCCCGTGAATTCGGGATAGATATCAACGTCACCACCCTTTAAAGCTTTATAAATAAAGGTTGTCCCACCAAAATTTGGCTTCAATTTGACATCTAAGCGTGGATTATCTGCTTCAATGAGTTCCTTATATAGATTAATTAGGATTTCTGGTTCACCGCCCAATTTACCCGCGATGGTAATCGTTCCTCTAGGCTGTACGATTGCTTGGCCACCAAAATAAACACCACCTAATGCAACAAGACTCGCCAAAAGAATGCCCATTTTCTTAAGAGACAACTTACCGATTAGTTTGATTCCCCAAGAAAAAATAAGTGCCAATAGTGCTGATAGGATTGCACCCAAAAGTAATTGCGCATTGTCATTAGTTTGGATTCCAATCATAATAAAGGTTCCTAAACCACCACCACCAATCAAAGCTGCTAAGGTGGCTGTTCCAATGACCATAACTGTCGCAATTCGCAACCCTGATAGAATCATTGGCATAGCAAGCGGTAACTGGATTTTGAATAATTTAAATGGCCATGAAAAGCCAAATGCTTCCGTTGCTTCAGTCAAATTCGGGTCAATTTCTGTTAAACCAGCATAGGTGTTTTGAAAAATTGGCATAATCGCATATAATACCAATGCAATAATCGCTGGCACTGTACCAATACCAACAAATGGAATCAGGACTCCCAATACCGCTAAACTGGGGATCGTTTGGATAACACCTGCTATCTGTAAAACAACTTCACCAGCGCGGCGATGCTTCATCAAAGCGATTGCCAACGGTACAGCAATGACAGCTGCGATAAAAATAGCCGCTACTGAAAGTAACACATGTTCACGCAGTGCAACCAAAATATCTGTTGATTGCGTTGTAAATAAATTCATCAAATCATTTAACATCCCATCCCCCTTATTGTTGACCAATATACTGCAACACATCATCCGCCGTTACAACATACTGTTGGTCAATAATGACTTGATCGACTCCACGTAAGGCCATTGCTAGTTCTTGAATTGTTTGTGTTGCTGATAATTGTGTCGTTTGTACGGGATACTCTGAATGTAGCGGATGTAGTAATCCTGCTGACTGCATGTCTGAAATCAGGGTTACGCGTTGATTATCAAATAATGATGAAACTGTTTTGTTCGCTGGTTCACTGATAATTTTGTTTGGTGATCCAACCTGTTCTAAATGACCGTTAACCAACACACCTATTCTAGTTCCTAACCGTAATGCTTCATGCATATCGTGCGTAACAAATAGAATCGTTGGTTTCAATTCCTCATACAAATCCAAAATCAAATCCTGCAACTGCTTTCTTGATAATGGATCAAGGGCACTAAAAGGTTCATCCATTAAAATAATATCTGGCTTTGTAATTAATGCTCTAACAATTCCCACTCGTTGCTGTTCACCACCTGACAATTCGCTCGGCATTCGTGAGCCATATTGTTCATGTGGCAAACCCACCCTATCTAATAGTTGGTTAACTAAAGTTTCTCGTTTATCACGTTTCACTCCTTGGGCCTCTAATAAAATACCAGCATTTTGGGTAATTGTTAGATTAGGGAAAAGGGCAATATTCTGTAGAACATATCCAATATTTTTTCGTAACTTAGCTGTATCAACTTGATTAACATTTATGTCATCAATCAATATTTCACCTGCGGATTGTTCAATCAACCGATTAATCATCTTTAAAATTGTTGTTTTACCGCTACCACTTGGACCAACCAAAACAAAAAACTCACCCGAGGCAACCGTTAAATTTAGTTTATTAACGACCTGTTTTTCTTGGTATGTCTTTACCACATCACTGAATTTTATCATGACCATAACTCCTTTATTCAGCACTTAACTGCCTATCACAAGATTATTTCTTTAAAATCAAAGGAATATAAAAAAGACTGAGTAATAATTAATTATTATCTCAGTCTTCAATACATTATAACTGTTCAAGCTTCTTTTTTAAATGTTGAACTTTTTGCGCAATATCATCCGCTTTCATAATTTCACTCACGACGGAAATGCCAGCAATGCCCGTTCCTTTAAATGTCATGATGCGATCTTCTGTGATGCCACCAATAGCAACGACCGGAATATTAACAGCCGCGGTAATTTCCCGCAGTGTATCAACCGACGTTTGCTTGGTAACAACTTTTGTTTGGGTTGGAAAGATTGCCCCAGTCCCCAAGTAATCTGCGCCTTCTGCTGCCGCTTCCGTTGCACGGGCAACTGTCTTGGCAGAAACACCTAATAATTTTTCCTTGCCAAGTAACTGGCGTGCCACACTAACTGGTAATTCGTCATCGCCAATATGGACCCCACCTGCATCAACCGCTTGGCAAATATCGATTCGGTCATCAATAATTAGTTTCAACCCATAGCGATCTGTTATTTGTTTTACCTTCAAAGCCAGCTCATAGTAATCCCGAGTTGATAAGTTCTTTTCCCGTAATTGTACCAGGGTAACGCCATTGGCACAGGCGGTCTCAACTTTATTTAAGAATTCACTCTCCGTCTCCCCATATCTTGCTGTCACTAAATATAATTGTTTTGCCATTTTTTGTTCCCCTTATTTGATTTGTCCAATCGGTATTATCGATACCTAATAATGAAAGTTCATTTAGAAATAGTTGCCGAAATTCTGCGATGCCTGCCGTAGTTGCCTTAGTTTTCGCCATTTCACCTGAAATGTTGAGATAACTAACCGCTTGAACAGCTGCGTCTTCGGGGGATGCACCAGCACCCAACAACGCTGCCAATAAACCACTTAACATATCCCCTGAGCCAGTAAACCGGTCCAATTCCGGCACACCATTACTTAATATCCAAGCATTGTCCTTAGCCACTACAATATCTTTCGCGCCAGTTGCTACATAAACTGACTCTTGTGGCAACTGTTTCAATGCCACAATCAATCTAGCTAGTTCATCATCAGTCTGGTCTAATGGGCTACCATCAACACCACGACCATTTGTTACTAAACCACATAATGCCCGCATTTCTGAAATATTACCGCGAATAATTGTTGGCTTCTTTTCCATAACAACTTTAGCAATTTGCATAGCTGATTTTGCACTTGCAATGCCCACAACATCAAGCACGATTGGCTCTTTACCATCTGCTACTTCACTCGCAGCCAGTATGCTTTGTTCCTTAGTTGATGATAAGCTACCCAAATTTAATAGTAAGGCATTGGTTTGGCGGATTAAATCATCAAAAGCACGTGTATCCTCAGTCATGATTGGCTTAGCACCAATGTAAAGTAACGCATTTGCGACCGTCTCTACCGAGATAGCATTTGTAATACAATGAATTAGCGGTGCAGTTTGCAACGGAATCTTTATTTTTTTCATTTAACGACATACCCCTTTCCATTAAAAATACGTATCATATCTTTAAACAAAGATATCTTTTTAGCTTGCTGCCAAATGAGCCAGGCTGCCACTGCCCCCATAAGCGTTGCACCTAAGAATCGTGGTGTATACAATAACCAATACAAGTCTGTTTTGGTACCCGTGAAAAGGACCATAACTGGATAAGATAGCAATGAACCGACTATTCCAGTACCAATAATTTCACCAATGATAGAACCGTAAATACTATGCGTCCAGCGGGCCCCAAGGCCTGCTAATAAAGCACCGAAAACAGCCCCCGTCAAAGCCAGTGGTGGAATCCCCATCATCATCATCCGGATAATTCCACAGCAAATCGCCATAATTGTTGCGTACAATGGCCCCATAAGAACACCCGCTAAGATGTTAATCACACTAGACATCGGCGCCATGCCCTCAATTCGTAAGATTGGTGATAGTACAACATCTAACGCAACCATCACCGCTAAATAAGTTATTTTTCTAACTTTTGGATTCATTCTTGTTTTCCCCCGATAAATTTAAGTAATATAATTTCAAAATAATTGGGCAATAAAAAAAGACCTCCCTGCAATAAAAAAATCATCACAAAGAGGCCAATAATTGACACATTTACACAATTCCTACGCTTAAATAACTAAAACAGGTACGAAGGGTCTAGAGTTCTACTCATTCTCAGCCAACTTGGCTCCCCTTTGCGATTATATTTAATTTTTATATTATAATATTACCACACATACTAATAAAATGGTTTTTAAATAATATCGTGATTAAGTACTTGAGTAATATATTTCCAAAATAGTCCATTAGCCTTAGACTCATGGACTTGTTTCATCCTCATAAAACCAAAATCACTTGTCGTATTTGTGGCGATTTTACGTTTAACAATCTGTCCATCATTCGTCATATCAACTCTTTTTTCCATCATTAAGGCGATACCCATACCATTTAGGACCATGTTCAATATGATATCAATTCGTTCACCTTGATAAGCCACCGCAGATGCCAATTGTTTCTTCTCACCAACAGCACCAAACTTATTAAAAATTATTGTTTCCTCGCCTTCAAGTAATAATAATTCTTCTTTCATCAAATCATCTAATGAAATTACACGATTGGCAGATAGTGGATGATTAGCCGGCAACACACAAACTAAATTATCCTGATCAGTCAACAACGTTTCTAATTTGCCATTAACAGCTGGTGTGTAATGACCAAAAATTATATCAGCTTGATTATCTTCTAACGACTGGATCAATAAACTATCTTTCGTTTCAGAGAAATGTAATGTAATTTCGGGATGTCTTTTATGGAAGTCACTCATCAATGAAAAGCCACGGTAATTAGAAAATGTTGGCATCGTATGAATCGTCAATACGTTATCTGATTCAGAATCATGTTGCACCAATGTTTGTTGTAGTGCATCAAACTCATGAATGATTTTTTTGGCATACATTTCAGTAATCCGTCCTGATTCAGTCAATGAAATATGACGATGCTCACGTTTAAATAACTGTGTTTTTAATTCCTTTTCCAAAGACAAAATTTGCTTAGAAATATTACCTTGCGTTGTATACAACCTATCAGCCGTTTCAGAATAATTCCCAGTTTCAGCTAAATCTAGAAAGACCTTAAATTTATGAATATCCATTATGTAGTTCCCCAATTATTACTATTTGGAATAGTCTACCACATTCTAATCAACTTTGTCATAGTGAACTCTTTTACTACCAAAAATAATCCTTACTAAATGAAAAAACTGGGACATCAGATAATGTCCCAGTTCCTTTATTTATTATTTTAAAATTACTTCTCAGAAATTGCTGCAATTCCAGGCAATGTCTTACCTTCTAGGTATTCAAGAGAAGCACCACCACCAGTTGAAATGTGGCTCAACTTATCAGCAACACCCAATTGTTGAACGGCGGCAGTTGAATCACCACCACCAACAATTGTCGTTGCACCATTCTCAGTTACATTAACTAATTCTTCACCAATAGCTAATGTACCCTTGGCAAAGTTATCCATCTCGAATACACCCATAGGTCCATTCCAGACAACTGTCTTGGCACCGGCAAGCACTGACTTAAATAGTTCAACTGACTTAGGACCAATATCAAGACCCATGTAGCCATCTTTAATGTCACCTTCTGCAACATATGAGTCAGCATCGTTAGCAAACTTATCAGCAGCAACCGCATCAACAGGTAATACCAACTTTTCACCAGCGTCAGCAATTAATTGCTTAGCAAGTTCAACTTTGTCTTCCTCGTATAATGAGTTACCAATCTTTTCACCCTTTGCAGCGGCGAAAGTATAAGCCATTCCACCACCAACAATAACTTTGTCAGCCTTTTCCAACAAGTTTTGAATAATGGTAATCTTATCAGAAACCTTAGCACCACCAATGATGGCAACAAATGGACGCTCTGGATTTTCAACAGCACCACCCAAGAACTTAATCTCTTTTTCCATCAGGTAGCCGGCTGCTGTTTGAGCAACGTTTGCGGCAATCCCAGCATTAGATGCGTGTGAACGGTGAGCAGTACCAAAGGCATCGTTTACGAATACATCACCTAATGATGCCCAGTAAGCACCTAAGTCAGGATCATTCTTTGATTCGCGCTTAACAACCTCACCATCAACAACGTCAGCATAACGAGTGTTTTCGAAAATCAACACTTGGCCATCTTCTAACTTGTTAATTGAATCTTCCAATTCTGGACCTTCAATAGCTGGTACAAAAGTTACAGGTTGACCAAGTAGATCAGCCAAACGTTGTGCAACAGGCTTCATTGATAGAGCAGGCTTATCATCTTCACTCTTAATACGTCCTAAGTGTGAGAACAATACTGCACGACCACCTTGTGACAACACATACTTAATCGATGGTAGTGCTGCAACAATACGGTTATCGTTTGCCACTTCTTGTTGTCCGTCAACTTCCTTTAGGGGAACATTGAAGTCAACACGCATTAATACTTTTTTACCCTTTAATTCTAGGTCTTCAACTGTTAATTTTGCCATGGAATCCCTCTTTCTTTTTACTTCAAATACTACAAATCTTATATAAAAAACGGGCGGTTCAGACTATTACTAAACCACCCGTTTTCAATAATAGTTAAGTAACTATTAAAGTGTTGCTAAGTGCAACAAAGTACGGATCATGTTTGAAGTGAAACCATACTCGTTATCATACCAAGCAGCAGTTTGTACTAATTGCTTATCACCAACAGTGATAACCTTAGTCAAAGTTGGATCATATACGGCACCGTGTGTGTCGCCAATCATATCAGATGAAACAATTTCATCATCATTGTATCCAAATGAAGCATTCTCATACTTCTTAACTGCTTCGTTAACTTCTTCAGCAGAAACAGTCTTTGACAATACAGATGTCAACTCAGTAACAGAACCGTCAACAACACCAACACGTTGTGCGTGACCATCCAACTTACCAGCAACTGATGGAACAACTAGACCAATAGCCTTAGCAGCACCAGTTGAGTGAGGAATTGTGTTTACAGAAGCTGCACGGTTTGAGCGCATCTTCTTACCCTTAGGTCCATCCAAAATCATTTGTGTACCAGTAAAGGCGTGAACAGTAGTCATCAAACCAATTTCAATACCAAATTCCTTGTCCAAGGCGTTTGCCAATGGTGCAAGTGATTGCGTGGTACATGAACCAGCAGAAACAATGTTGTCGTCTGCAGTCAATGTGTCTTGGTTAACACCGTAAACAACAGTTGGTACGTTTCCAGCTGGTGCTGAAACCAATACCTTCTTTGCTCCGGCGTCCAAGTGTGCTTGTGACTTTTCTGCTGATGTATAGAAACCAGTTGATTCCAATACAATCTCAACACCGTCATTAGCAACCCACTTCAAGTTAGCTGCATCGCGCTCAGCGTATACATGGATCTTCTTACCGTCAACGACAATACCATCTTCGTCAGCTGAAACTTCAGCGTCCAAAGTACCATGAGTTGAATCATACTTCAACAAGTATGCCAACATAGCAGGATTAGTTAAATCGTTAATTGCAACAACTTCAATGTCGTCCGCTGTACCCTTCAATTCAAGAATACGACGAAATGCCAAACGACCAATACGGCCGAAACCGTTGATACCAATCTTAACAGTCATATTATTAAGATTCCTCCCAGAAAAAAATTCTTTTGTAACGTTTCTACATGGAATATTATACGACTTTGTTTACAATTTCGCAAACAAACGTACAACTATTGTTATGCTTTAATTTCATACAATTTGAAATTAAACCCTGCTACAGATGAACTACTTAGCGTTCACTAAGTCTAAACCCATCCGTTACATGTATTATACGATAGATAGGTAGAAACTGCGTCATATTTGCTTGAATATTAATTCACTTAATTCTTTGATTGACTAAGAAACGACAATTTATAATTATCAGCTTTTTTAACGTTTATCCGGCTTATTATTATATAAAGTTGACGAAATTGTGAAAACACAAACTTTACTTACCTAATAAAATACGATGTGCCTCTTTGCCATCAACACCACCTAACCTAATTAGGCTATAACGCAATAATAACTTGATGCCACGTACTACCCGATGAACATTACCATCAATTAGAAATTCAATCATTGAAATAAATGCCATTACAGCAATCCACGCACTTGTCAGTGTCCCCAAAATTATTAAGAACGAAATCATATCATTACTCATAAACTGCCTCCTGACAATTAGTTTAAACTTAATGTAATTTGTTAATTAAAGTCCTAAAGGAATCCCTTTAGGACTATTTATAGTATATATTAACTTTAACCTAATTTCAAGAGGTCGACTGCTTTAATTTAATAGTCCGTTCCTTCTATATAAGTTAACTGTTTCTTGAGCAAAATCTAACGGATACCCCAAATACTCACATAACATCCAGGCTTCAAAAGGTTGGTCTTCATATTCATGAGCAATTCTCATCATTACTTTTTCCGGCGTCATATACTTGATCACTGACTCGCGAGCGACGATTTCGTCGTTATGAGCAAGCGTAGCATCATAATCCATATGATTGCCAATATCCGAAATTGCATGGTGATATTCCTCAACCAAAGTTTTCGCTTTATCAAAGGTCGACAATGTTTTATCAATAAAGATATATGCCTTATCACCTTTTAAATAAGCAACACCATCTAAGCCTGAATTTTCTTTTAAAGGCATTGTATCTAGAATAACCGGTGTCATCCCCAAACTAATGAGATCATTTTCCACCCTAATTAATAGATCATCATAACTATCTGTTCCCATTCCGATCCTCGTAGTCAGCAATTAATCCTTCTATATAAGACTTAGCCCTGTCAATCACGCGTGAACGTTCTTCATCAGGTAATCCGGAAATATCCAGTCCCCAATGTGCAGCCATTAATACAGGTTCATCAGTTACGGTCGACTGCGAAGTTTGATTTGGCTCCTCAACAAGATCTGACTTTGATACGCCAAAGAAATCAGCCATCGCTTCGATTTTATCAATTCTAGGATACGTTTTCCCGTTTGACCAATCAGAAATAGTTGCAGTTGATACACCAATGACCTCAGCCAGATGAGCAGCCGTCATTTCATTTTGTTTAATGTATCTTTTTATATTCCGGCCCATCGTGGCCTTTCCTTCTGATGATGCCATATTTTCCACCTTTTCTATGTTCATTTTTTTGAATTTAATTTTATTTTTATAACTATTATGATAAAGCTAAACTTAACAAATTGCAAGGTTTAACCTAACTAATAGCTTTGACAAGCTCTTTGCTAGTCTTGCAAATACTATTTTAATAGGCTATAATTTAACCTGTTGTGGACCCGTAGTGTAATGGATATCACGTTGGATTCCGGTTCCGGAGATGAGGGTTCGATTCCCCCCGGGTTCATAGTAAAGTTTAGAAATGCCTTTGTATCAGTTTTTAAAGGCTTTATAGTAAGGCTACTTGCACCAAAGAAACACCGAGTAGAGCAGTTCTATTCCATTAAATTCCGCTGAAAAATGACTTCCAGTGTATTAATCGGGACTACCTACTGAACAAATATGTCGCTATTCATGGATGTGAGTAGCGTTTTTATTTTGCCCTTAAACGATATGCCCTTTAGCAATTTCATCTTTACAACGATTCTCCCACCTTGTGAGGGTGGTCCATCTAAAGATTCATTCACAATTACCATAGTAGGCTTTAATTATATAATTTGCTCATAGAATATGTTTATATAACATTTTATGGCGAAAAATTCAGTAGTGAACTGACTAGTTTGTCAATCAAGACAATTACATAATGAGAACAACCATACTTGCTATGTCACATAGTTCAACATAGACCGTTATTAATTATGAGTATCTAAATAAAAAAACACCAGCAAATAAATGCTAGTGTTTGCCAAAACTATGGTTGTCGTTAATATCTATAACTATTTTTAACAAAGATCGCGTTACCTTATCACATATTATTTGAATAAGATTACAATACCACCTACGCGCTTTGGCACTTCTAGTACCAAAGCTGGTACATGATATTAGTCACCGCTATCAAAATATATAACAAAGACTTCCAGTAGCTCATACAAACTACTGATGTTCATCTAATATCATTAAAATTAAAGCAATATTTACTATTGACCAGAATAGATTAATACCAACTCCGAAGAGATGAATTTTTAAAACCCACAAATGCTCTGATATGGAAATTAATAATAAAATTATTAACCAAAAAGAACTTTTTTTAAATATACGCATCTAATATTTTTACCTTTAAATTTACTTATAACAACTTATTTATTAAAACCATTCAACTAAAAAATATAGATGAACGCCCACACCGATGAAATGACTTTCGCCTTTCTGTGGCTCATCCCCTTGTAAGTTAGCTCTTCATAGGCTCTGCGGTACCCGTCTATGTATGGTATAGAGAGCAGAGCAATGATGACTATCACAATAACAAGGATGATTAATAGATTAACTACCATATTGCCTCCTTATATCATGGTTACTATTGTTGCAATTCCTAATAGCACACCTAACAAGCCTAGAAAAATAAACCAAAAGTTTGGGGTGTCCCTATACCTGATAATACTAAACGCAACATAGACAACGCTTATTATCATAAACACCCATTGCCAGCCAGTGATTATATACAACATCAGTAGTACACCAGCGATTATCATGCTAAAGTCTTTTATGAATTTCATATCTTTTTGTCACGTCTATCCGCTATCAATTTCTCCAATTCTTCCAAATCATCTTCAGTTGCCAGCTTTCGAATGAACGATCGTGCGTAAGTACTATATTGTAAATACTTAGCATGTTCTTTATTCTTGTCTTGCCAACGCTTGTTTGCTTCAGTTTGCGCGTTCTTTTCTGTCATTACTAAAAATCTTTCACCGTTAAGACAATAGTTAAAGTAACCAATATTATTGTTAATACTACTTTAGCTATTATGTTGGCCCACCTTAATTTTTCATCTCTACTCATAACGAAGTATTTCCTCCATATAGAATATCGTACTATATATAAAACAACACCAACAAGTTTTTCTTGCTGGTGTTGTTTTATTATTTGTATTGATAGTATTGCAATTCAAAATAAATGCACTATCTGTTATTTTTCAATTATTGAAAGGCCTCAATATGTGCTCGATTATCTAATGAATTGACGAACGCCGATACGCGCCCATCCCCTTCAGCTGATAATAAAGTTTTAGCATCCCCCTGTGCAACGATAGCACCATCTTCAACAAAAATTGCTTGATTTGCAATTTGTCGTGCAAATTCAATTTCGTGTGTGACAATCACCATCGTAATATTTTGCAAGGCTAATGTTGCAATCGTATTTAAAACACTAGCTACCAATTCTGGATCTAAAGCTGACGTTGGCTCATCAAACAACACAACTTTAGGTTTTGAAACCAATGCCCGAGCAATGGAAACACGCTGTTGCTGACCACCTGATAAAGTAACTGGATATTGATCAGCAATCTGCTCTAGTCCTAAATTGGCTAAGGTCTGTTGCGCAATTTTCTCTGCTTCATCAAATTTAGCGATTTTATTATAAATCAATGGAGACATCACATTTCCTAAGGCCGTTAAATTTTTAAATAAATTAAACTGTTGAAAGACCATTGTTGATTTGTCACGTATTTTTCTAGTAGTGTCTTTTGAAATATGGTTAGCCGTTGCTAAAACACCATCAACTTCAATCGTCCCCTCACTTGGAACTTGTAATAAATTCAATGTACGTAACAGGGTCGTTTTCCCAGAACCACTCGGACCAACAATCGCCGTGACTGACCCTTCTGGAATATCCAAATCAATATTCCTTAGCACCTGTTTTTGTCCAATTTTAACTGACAGATTTTTTAATTGTATCAATGTCATTTGTAATCCTCCTATAGGGTGCTCCTAGTGAATTCTCAATAATTCGTTGTAACCATGAATAAATAATAATCAGTACCCAATAAATCAAGCCAACCGCAACGTAGACTTCAAAAAATTTTAATGATGCACTTGCTAAAAGCTTACCCTGAGCAAATATTTCAGTAACACCTAGTGCAAAGGCTAAAGAAGTTTCCTTGAGTAAAGATACAAATGTATTTCCTGTGGCAGGTAATGCATTGAGGGCAGCTTGTGGTAAGACGATATTCAAGAAAATTTTAGAATTGCGAAAATTCAGCGATTTACCGGCTTCAATTTGGCCTTGATCAACGGAGGCAATTCCTGCTCTAAATATTTCAACTAAATAAGCGGATTCTTTAATACCCAGGCCCACAATTGCTGCCGTTGTTGCCGGTACACCCTTAAAGATTGGCATAATTTGAGGTAGTCCATAATAAACAATGAATAGTAAAACCAGTGTCGGAATCCCACGGAAAAAAGAAACATATAATTTAACTAACCACTTTACAGGCCGCACATTAACTAGTTGTAGCAGCGTTAACAGGACACCACAAATCACAGCAATCAACATTGCGATAATAGCCATTAACAACGTTAGTGGCACATATTTTATAAGCTGTGGAAATAAGTTAACAAAATAACTCCAATCAAATTTCATATAAAATAAACTCCCTAACTTACTTCTTTGATATTACTTGCGTCATATCGTACCCAAAATATTTATCTGAAATTTTATTTAGGGTACCGTCCGCCTTGATTTTCTTTAATCCTTTATTAAAGACCGCTCTAGATTTATGTCCTGCCTCGTCGTCCTTAAAAGGATAAGCGATTGCTTGCGGTGATGATGCGTCTTCATCAATCACGCGCCATTTAAGATCTTGCTGTTTAATCAGAGCGCTTAATGTTCCTCGAGAGTACAACAAGCCATCAACTCTATCAGTGATTAATGCTTGCACAGCCTGATCACGAGTCTCATAAACTTTGATTTTAACTTGAGGATCATATTCTTTTAGCGTTTCAATGAAATTGTTTCCAGCCCCACTTGTAGCAACCGTTTTGCCCTCAAGTTCTTTAATCTGCTGATAATGTGTCCCATTTTTAACGGCGATATTAGTTGTTTCTTTATTATATTTGTCTGAAAAAATATACTTTTTTCTACGTTCAGGCGTAGCGCCAATATCATTAGCGATTGTATCGACACGACCAGCATCAACCTGACCAAAGACCCCATCGAAATCAGTCGTTGTGAACTTCACCTTATAGCCCTCTGCTTTCGCAGCCGCTTGTGCAATCTCGACATCATACCCTGTTAACTTGCCATTTTCTTTATACGCATTTGGAAAAATCGTACCAGCGGTAGCAATCTTAATGGTTTTGTTATTAGAATCGGTTTTTGTCGTACTCTTTTTGAATAATAGCGCACCACCAACGACAATAGCGACGATAATTACTAAACTGATGACCCATAATGTATAATGATGTTTTTTCATAATTTAATTTCCACCTAAGTTTTTTATAAATCCAAATCTAAATATTCAATATCTTCTCTTTCGGTAAAGCCGTGATGTTGCCAAAAACTTTTGCCTTCCTGATTATCAACGACCACAAATAAACCAATTTTCTTAATATTTTGACGACGGAATCCTTTTTTCACATGATTAATTAATTCAGTCGAGATATGATATCCTTGGTAATCTTTCGCGACCGCAACGTGATACAAATATCCCTTGCGGCCATCGGTTGCACCCAAAGCTGTGCCGACGACCTTTTCACCTTCACCTTCAACGGCAACAAAACATAGACCTGGGTTAGCCTGAATAACTTGTGCGATGCCTTGTGCCGAATTATCGAGGGACGCTAAATTCATTCCGGGAACAGACTCCCAAAGTCTGTATGCTGAATCATAATCTGCTGCTGTCATTTCTCTAATCAATACCATATACTTTCCCCTAAAGATTCATAATTTAATTTCATGGCTACTTTGATGACCATCAATAATCGCTAACGCATCATCTAATGATTGTTTGACCATGTTTTCAACGGCAATATCAGTAAAGAAGCCAATATGTGGTGTTAATAAGACGTTTGGTAGTTCTCTTAATGTGTTATATAGTGCTTCTGGTGTCTCATCTTCAAATTTCAAATTAAAAATATTAGTTTCACCTTCAACAACATCCAGAGCCGCACCAGCCAGTTGCTTGTGTTGCAATGACGATAACAATGCTTGCGTATCAACAACCGGTCCTCTTGAATCATTAATAAAGAATGCTGTATCTTTCATCAATGCAAATTGTTTTTCACCAATCATATGAAAGTTCTGCTCTGCATAGTAAACATGACTGGTGATAATATCAGACTTTTTATATAGCTCTTCTTTAGAAGTATATGTAAGGTTTCCCTTCAAGTCTTCTCTAGGAGCAGTGATATCGTTTCCTAATACCGTTGCTCCTAAGGCGTGAAAAATTTTCGCAACCGTTGCGCCAATACGACCAACACCAACAATACCAATTGTTAGTTCAGATAATTCGCGGGATCTTAATCCATTAACAACATAGTCATTATGATTCAATCGCTCATTAAACTGCGGCACATGACGAATTAATTGCATGGTCTGTGCTAAAACCAATTCCGCTACAGCTGACGGAGAATATGACGGCACATTTGTAATTTTGAGTCCATTTTCTTTGGCCCACTGCAAGTTAACAGAATCAATCCCCGCCGATCGAATTGCCAACTGCTTAATGCCAAATGTATGTAGTTTTCTATATAAATCGGGAGTATTGCTCAAAATACTTCTTTGCTTGTAAACAACCCCATCATATCCTTTTGCCCAATCGATCGTACTATCGTGCAATTCATCAGGAACACTATCAACATGAATTTTATGTTGGTCTGCCCACTCATCAATGAAAGCCTGTTCGTCATCACGGACATGATATACAAGAATCTTTTTCATTAGTTACTGCCTCCCTATTCCCCAATCATCCTTATCAATTTAACAGGATTATCTCTTCTAAAATTCAAAACACTTATTATTAAATCGTTCATCTAATTAGTCTTCTCAGTATTAAAGTAATCTAGCAAGCTTTTGGCGCTTTGAACAAAATAATCAATAGCTGGCTGTATTGTGCCATCCTTTCCCACAAAATGAGGGTCATGTAAGTCCGCTGCTGCAGCTTGTCCATTTGATCCGATAAAAGCAAAAGTACCTGGAATTTCTGCTTCAAATGTGGCAAAATCTTCCCCCGTCATCGTTAGTTCCGGCGTGCTGACTGGTGACGTCAGACCATTTTTTACAACATTCGTAATAATCGGATCATTTTTAATAGGATAAGCACCAATGCTCCAATCAATATCTGCTGTTTGTCCAAAGGCAGCGGCTGTATTTTGCACAATTTCGTAAAATCTTTTTTTCACCAAAGCCGTATTTTCATCTGAAAAAGTTCTAACAGTACCTTCAAAGGTTGCAGTATCTGGCAACACATTCCATGTTTCACCAGCCCGAACCTTAGTCACGCTAACGACTACAGCATCAAAAGGATTGCTGGTTCGACTCACAATAGTTTGCAGTTGTGAAATAATAGCCGCTTGTACAACAATTGGATCTTTACCCTTTTCAGGACGTGCACCATGTGATACTGCGCCATGAATATTTACAATAAAGCGATAACAACCTGCCATCAACGGACCTTTCTGCAGCGCAATTTGGCCGACCGGAAGATTCGGGTTATTATGAAATCCTACAATTGCTTGCACACCATCTAAAACATGCTTTTCAAGCACTTGGTCACCACCATGACCAGCTTCTTCAGCAGGCTGAAATAATAATCTAATGGTTCCTTTTAACTCAGTCTTTTGTTTATTCAACAGATATGCCGCCCCTAGTAAACTCGAAAAATGAAGATCATGTCCACAGGCATGCATCACACCGACATTTTCTGACTGATAAGATAATTCAGACGCTTCTTTTACAGGCAAAGCGTCAATATCCGCACGCAAAGCAATCATTGGTCCTGAATCATCACCTTTAATTTCTGCCAATAATCCTGTATTTAAATCTGTAGATACGATTGGAATCCCCCAATTTGTTAAAATTTCCGATATCTTTTCAGTTGTTTTAAACTCTTGATTAGATAATTCAGGATGACTGTGAAACTCATGTCTTAATCTAATAATTTCTGTTAATACTTCATCGTTATTCATCTTATTGTTCCCCTTTAAAACCGCTGTCATGCATTGTCATGTGTTTATCAAAATATTTATCCCTTTACAGCATCAAAATTACGCAAATTAGGCACATCCAATCTATTAGCAATGACGTTTAATTCATCAAATGTTCGTTGATCAATGGCAATCCCTTTTACTTGGTTTTCTTCATAAGCATGAATTTCCTTATCACCAGGAAGCGTTATCGGTTCTTCTGATAGATGTGACATGTGACGCATCCTAGTTAACATCTGTGACAAATTGTTTTCTGTTTCATCGAGTGATCCAAATAGACACGGGTCCAGTGCCAAAAAGAAATGGCTAAGATCATGATTTTTATTACCTAAATCTGCAGAAATAGAACCTTGCGCTAAGATAGCCGTTAAACATTCAATAATCATTGCATTTCCTAACCCTTTATAGTTTGAATTATCTTCACGTAATCCACCAAGTGGCAAAATACCACCAATGCGATTATCTCTTGAAAGATCGTCTAAAATTGTCTGGGGATCCTTTTGTTGCTGATAGTTCCCATCAACAGCCCACTCACCTGGAATTTTTTGATTATTTTTTAACAACACTTCAATCTTCCCCAAAGAAACCGTCGAAGTTGCTGCATCAAATACAAAGGGATCTTTTTTGGTTGGAAACGCAAAGGCCAATGGATTACTCCCTAAAAACGGTTCTCTTGCATTTGGTGGTACCAGTAAAGGATTGGAATTAGTTGCTGCAATACCAATCAAACCTTTTTTTGCGGCCATACGAGCATAATAGCCAGCGGCACCAAAGTGATTGGAGTTTTTCACTACGCCAACCGCAATACCATGACTTTGCGCTTTCTCAATAATTTCGTTCATGGTAAAAATCGACACCAACTGCCCCATCGTTTGATTTGCATCTACCAGTAAACTCGTTTCTGTTTGATTGATAATCCGCCAGATAGCATCGGGCATAATATACTTCGCTTGTATTTTCCTATCGTACATTGATAACCGTTGGATACCGTGCGACGTAATACCGCGCAAATCTGCATCTATTAAACTAGCTGCTATTAAAGAACTATTTCTTTTTGAAAATCCGTAACCATTAAATATTTGTTCCACAAATTGTGTTGCTTGCTTTGCATCTAATCTCAAATTGCTCATCCACCCCCTCACCAGTTAACCTAAGTTGCTGTTTAATCATTGAAATTATGTTTTACAGGCTGAATTAATCTTTACCATTTACTTTCCTCTCCACACAAAAAGGCCGTCCCTATACAGGTCATACTGCATAGGGACGGCCTTTAACCGTGTTACCACCCATTTTTTATATCAATGTCACCATTGATACCTCTAAAGCACAAACATGCCTGGAACTTTATCGTGTTCCCTACGTATCTCAAGCTTTCACTTTCGATAAATGCTCAGAGCCCATCTTCAAGAAACTTTCTAGTCCATCCTTTCACCATCGATGGTCGCTTTTCACCCTTACTTACTTCTCTACTCTTCTCTTCTACGCAAATAAAATATTAAATTTTAATTAGATTTATTATATTAGAATATAACTTGCTAAAGAATAAATGTCAAATCATTTTTAAACTTGGGATAAGCCAGCACTACTAATCGGAAATAGCGGACGAATGGCAGTCATATCGCAATACTAAAAACGAACCACCATTTTTATTTTTCACATGTATTAACTACATTTACTTAAAAAAGACTTGTTGCTTGATACAAAATATAAAAAGCGGTTGCTAATAAATTAAAATTAATGTATATTTTTGATTATAATATTATTAAACAAAAATGTGATGAAGAGAAGAGTATTTTTCGATTAGTTTGTCCAGAGAAGGTTGTATGCTGAGAAAACCGCAAATAAAAGAAAATGAAGATGAGCTCGGAGCATTAACAATTGTGTAAGCTATTGTTACGTGAAGACCCGTTATCGTCTAACTTATGTTTGTAAGTTGTAGAGATACTTTTTGCGAGAAAAGTATGAATAAAGGTGGTAAAACGAAGCTTTCGTCCTTTTTAAGGACGGAAGTTTTTTTATTGCCTTTTATTTTATAATATTTAATTTTTTTATATTCAGGGGGATCTATTAATTGAAAAAACTAGAAAAGCTTCAAATTTCAGGTGGTTATTTATGAATTATTGACCCGTATCCGCACCGCAAGTTGCCCGTAAATTTTTAAAATAATACAAGATAAAAGAGGAAAATATTATGAACAAAGCAGTCAAATATTCACTTAGTGCATTAGTTGTTATTGGTATTGGCGTTGGCGGATACTATGCTTTCAATGGTGGTGCTGATAGATCAAAGACGGTCACTGTTGGTGTTGTAGGAACATCAGACAAGGATACAAAAATTTGGGACACTGTCAAAAAAGAAGCCAAAGATAAATATAATTTGACCGTTAAAACAAAGGAATTTACCGATTGGAACCAGCCTAATAAAACCGTTGCGAATGGCGAAATTGATGCTAACGCTTTTCAAACGCAAGACTTTTTAAACCAATATAACAAAGCTAATGGCAATAAATTAACTTCTGCTGGTAAGACCATCATTACCCCACTTCGCTTATATTCTAAAAAGGTAAATTCTGTTGATGAAATTAAAAACGGTGCTACAATAGCAATTTCCAATGATGCTGCCAATGAGGCACGTGGACTGAAACTATTACAAAGTGCCGGATTAATTAAACTTGATTCTGGTAAGTCACTTGCGCAAGTAAAAGATATTACATCAAATCCTAAAAATCTAAAACTTAAAGAAGTTGATGGTAGCCAGACCGCTCGTTCTCTAGACAGTATTGACGCAGCCGTGGTAAATGGTGGCTTTGCCTCTTCAAGTAAGCTTAGCCTAAAATACTCTCTATTCAAGGAAGAGCTAAATAAAGATACCGAGCCATATATTAACGTCATCGCAATTGCTAAAGAAAATAAAGACAAACAAGAATATAAGGATCTTGTAAAAGCCTATCAAACTAAGAGCGTTAAACAACAAATCAACAAGGCATACGGTCAATTCGAAATACCTGCATGGGACTTAAAGCTATCAGATTAATTGATAAATTATTACTTGCATCACGCTCATCTTAAAAAAGAAATTAAAATTTATTCTTAGAAAGGAAAAATTTATGGAAATGTCTTTTACTGCTGTTGGAGACGCTATTATCCAACGGCATATGCCAAAAGGTGGCTATCCCGGATTCAAAAAAGTCCAGGAATTTTTGTCCAAAGGAGATACCCGTTTTTTTAATTTAGAAACTACATTACATAATTATGAATCTTATGGTTCACAATATAGTGGTGGTGGTTATTTGTGTGGACCTCCTACTGTATTACAAGATATTAAAAATTTTGGTTTCAATATGACTTCATTTGCCAATAATCACACGCTAGATTATTCATATGGCGGCTTGGAAATTACTTTAAAAAATGTCGCTGCAGCAGATATTCCACTTGCGGGTGCAGGAAAAAATTTACAGGAAGCATCGCAACCTGTCTACTATGAATCACCAACTGGCAGAGTTGCCGTAATAGCTGCCACTAGCACTTTTAATCCAGCTGCCATGGCTGGACAAGCATCATCATATATGCCTGGCAGACCCGGATTAAATCCACTACGCTACGAAGATACCTACTATGTTACTAGTGACCAAGCTGAAAATCTTCAGCAAGTAATTCAGGCTACCCACGCAGATGATGAAAATAAATTTCTTAGAGCAAATGGTTTTGCACCAGCAGTGCCTGACGATGTGCTAACGCTTGGCAAATATAACTTTAAAGTTTCCGATAACACGGGGCATAAAACCAATGTTGTCCAAAAAGATTTAGACCGTTTTAAAAAACAAATCGAAGAAGCCAAGGCACAAGCGGATTACGTGCTTATTTCAATCCATTGTCACGAAATGCAAGATACAAATCGTGAATCCTTACCCGATTTTTTAAAAGAATTTGCCCATAAATGCATTGATTATGGCGCTAACGCAATTGTTGGTCACGGGCCCCATACAATTAGAGGGCTTGAAATTTATAAAGAGAGTCCTATTTTTTATTCTTTAGGCGATTTTATTTTAAATATTCAAGATTTAACTAAAGCACCTGCCGACTACTTTGAAAGTTTTGATCTTTCACCTGATGCAACCATTGCAGAATTATTCAACGCACAATGGGCTGGTAATACTCGTGGTATGCATGTCGATCCAAAACTATATGAATCCGTCATCCCATATTGGCAAACACATAATGGTAAGTTAACAGCGTTGTCCTTTGCTCCCGTTAAATTAGGATTTGATTATTCACAACATGATAATCGAAAAGGTTGGCCAGTCTTAGACGAAAGCGACACCATACTAAAAAGATTAGCTAAGCTCTCAGATCAGTTAGGGACAAAAATCATTATTAAAAATCATATTGCACATGTCATTTTGTAAATTCATGAGGTCGTTTGGTATAGCTGCCAAGCGACTTTTATTTTGTGCTTTTATCATCTTACAGATTGGTAATTCGTTGCAGTATTACTGTACAGTGCATTCTTGCCATCCTTAGTGATATATCAAACACTTCTATCTTATTTATCCAGATTGTTAACATACTTGACCATTTAATATCATATTCATTAAATTTTAATTTTACATATACAAACAATACGAGTAATATTAAAATGTTTAATTGATATATTTTAAATAGTTTTAAGCAAAATTGGAGGATAGTATGAGATGAGTCTCTACGGATTTTTGAAGAATAAAGTAAATTACATTGATATTATGTTGATTGTTGCGCTGGGTGTTATTGCGACAATTGTGCCCTTCTTAAGTCACTTTTATAATATTTCTACAGATGGTGTCTATCATCTTGCCCGTTTTCAATCTATTGCAGATTCACTAAAAGATAATTCAATCCCCAATACGCTAAATTTTAAATATGTCTCACAAAATTCAGCCATCGGTGTCGCTATCAATTCACTGTATCCCTGGCTAACAGGTCTAATATTTATAATTCCTAATTTAATATTTCAAAATCCCATATGGGGGTTAGCAGCTGGTTTTCTTATCCTAAACATCATTACAATATCAACAGCCAAATCCCTCATGAGTTATATTTCATCTAGTCGAATCATCATCTATACTGGCGTGGTAATTTATCAGTTTAATAATTATCATTTTATAGATTTGTACTCTCGCTCTGCATTTGGTGAATCGATAGCTCACGCATTTATACCCTTAGTATTTTTAGGAATTTTACAAATATACGATGCCAAAAAAACTGGGTTTTTAGTTCTTGGATTAGGAATGGGACTATTGATAAATACCCATATCATTTCCTTTATATTTGGTCTTTTCATTATTTTTATTAGTATTCTTCATCGATGTGTGACAAAGAATATGACACGTCATAAGTTAATAGCCTTCTGTAAAGCAGGACTTGTTGGTATACTAATTGGTTTATATGCCATATATAACTTACTAGATGTTTATCTATTAAATAATATTGTAGAACCCTTTAAAACAATAAAAATGTTGGACATGAACACAATGCTCACAACGTTATTGAATAATGATATTAAATCTGAAAATTCCATAGGCTGGAACCTAGGCTTACCAGTTACCATATTATTAATTAGCTTACTTATTCTTGCATATAAAGCACAGCAAAATTCAACTTGGAAAATATGGATTATCAGTGCAGGAGTTATTTATCTATTCATCTTTAACTGGTGGCCTACAGAATCTCTCGTCAACACCCCACTTAGCATCATTCAGTTTTATGGTCGCCTTTTTGTCATTATTGGCCTGTTAATCAGTATTGGCTTTGTTTTATTTCTAAATCATCATACGGTTAGTACGAAGCGGCTAGTCTTGTTAAACCTGTTGATCATCGCATTTTCTCTATCGGCAGTTTATCAGAACCATTATAACTATTGGACTTATCGTCAACCTTTGAACTCAAGCAACTATTACACGACATTAAAAAATCGCAGTACTTTTTCTGATTACTTACCTGCTAAAGGATCTAAAACTAATGTTAGTGTATTGTTTGACGAAAACATCACCGTACCTAAACAAAAAAAGTTAACTAACAATAGTGTTTCCTTTAAGGTCAAGGCGAATAAAAATAAAACAGTTTCCTTACCTGTTGTTATGTATAACGGTAAAAATTATAATATCTGGGTAAATAATGTCCAAACCCAAAGCTTATCTACTAAGTTATTGAGAGTAAAACTAACCAAAGGAACTAATACTATTAAACTGACATCTACTAACAATAAAAACGAATTACTATTAATAGTTTCAGTTGGTAGCTTTATCGGGTTTAGTTCATATCTATTTTTCCGAAATCGAAAAATAAACGACAATATTTAAGCAAAAATTTCTAAAATAAAAATAATTCTATACTTTCAGCGTGAAAATAAAAACTTCACGCTTTTTATTTTGCCTTTCTCATAAACAAAAAAACATCAATAAGAAGCCAACATAATTCATAATCAAGAAAAACCATTAAATTTATAATTCATAAAGGTGATAATTTTAATAAATTTATCTATTTCATTACCTTTTCATACTATTTAATAAATAGGCTAATTAAACCGAACCCTGTAAGTTGTAGGCATAACAACTCACAGGGTTCGGTTTAAATTTAGCATTTAATTAGCTTTATACTTATTACGATTTAATTCTTACGATGCTTTATTTGAATGGGGGCATCCCCAACGATCAACGTATCACAAATATCCAAAAATAGACCATGCTCAACAATACCAACATGTTTAATTAACTTATTTGATAAATCATAAAGATCTGAGACATTAGATATATCAACATCAATAATAAAATTATTTGAATCTGTTGTTAGTAATGATTCATCTTTGTTTTTTCTGTATGTTGGATGTAATCCTAACTCAGTATCAAGATAACGGTAAACATGTGCACTCCCTATCGGCAACACTTCAATCGGTAGTTTAAATGAACCTAATTTAGCACTTTGCTTGGACGAATCTACAATCCATATATTTTTATCTGATGCCTTTGCAACGATTTTTTCGTAAAATAGCGCTGCCCCGCCGCCTTTAATACCATTTAGATCATCGTCAACCTCATCAGCTCCGTCAATAGTTATGTCTATTGTATCCACACTATCTAGTTCAACAACATTTAAGCCGTATTTTGTACCAAGTTCTTTTGATGAAATGGATGTAGCAACACACCTAATTTTCATTTTTTCACTTTTGACCCGATTCGCTAGTTTTTCAATGAAAATATTTGCAGTGCTACCGCTACCTAATCCGATTACCATATTATTTGATACGTATCTTAATGCTGCCGTTGCTGCAGCTACTTTTCCGAAATCCTCCATTTTTTAACCCTCTGTCTAAATAAATAATTATAGGAACGAAGTAACAGCAGCAGCTAATAGAATTAATACTAGACCTATACTGATAACTAACCATTCTCTCCTGGTCTTAGACTGCTTCATTACTATAATACCTGATACCGTCGCACCGACAATTGAAACTTGTGACAAAACAAACCCTGTAGCTAACCCTAACATCTCAGGCTGTGCTGATACCAAATACCCAAATGCAGCCATTGCAAAGAAAAATCCTGAAATAATCTGCTTATAGGTAATTTTATCCACAAAGATATTATGGTGGTTATTTACTAAATCAAAAATACCTAATAACAACCCAAATGCGGCCATACCAATTGCTTGAGGCAAAAACATATGCATACCATCTGTGCCATTTGAAGTATATTGTGGCAAAATTCCATATAGTGAATATCCTATTTGAGCAACAAGCAAAATTCCAACGGCTTTTAATAATAATGCATTATTATCTTCAGTTTTTGTTTCTTGATAAGTGGTTAAATATGCACCAATTAAGATAACAATAACTGCTAGGAATCCAAGAAGTTTTGCTGTGAAACTTGGCCAGTTTCCAAGCATAATAACACCCCAAAGTACATTGGCTGAAATTTGAAAAGCTGTTGAAATTGGCATTGCTTTTGATGAACCAAGTATATTACCAGCAGAATCTTTTAGACTGAAGGCAGCAATTGTCAAAACATTGGCAAATGCCCATGAAGCACCTGATGCAACAGATAACCAAAAATCAACGCCAGTCGGAACACTCAACCCACGAACAAGTAGTAGGATAGTAGCAACAATCAAAGTCCCCCAAGTTGCCCAAAAAATTCCTTGAATAGAATTACCACCAAACTTAGAAACTAAAGTTGGGTAAGCACTCCAACCAATAATGGCCAACAATGAAAAGAATAATCCAACTAAATTCATTTAACTATCTCCTATTTAATTGCCTCACCAGTAAAGTCAACATTTGATTCCAATATAATATTTGAAAATGCTGTTGTTTCGCCAGTACGCACTGTTGCAATATTATTCTCGTCACGGCTCATTTTTTTTAATTCATCATGTGCAATATAGACTACCTCAACATCTGTATCTAACAAGTCTAAAATAGCTCTGTGTTGTTCGACATTATCACTTTTTATTTCTTCCGCCAAAAACACTCTTTGTACTTTCATCTCAGATAAAGTGGCTGCCAAAACTGAAATAAATGAAGGTAACCCACGAATAACTGAAAGATCAATTTTACGTCCATCATTAGCAATAGGCAATCCTGAGTCCCCAATGGTCAGCCATTGTGTATGACCAATTTCTGAAATTGCTGATGATAATTTAGTATTTAATAAGTTAGTTTTACGCATTTTTCTTATTCCCCTTAATTTTTACTTGTCGTGAGCTGCTAGAATAGCCAAAACTTCATTTTCATGCGGAATGCTTGGCTGAGCGCCTGAACGTGAAACAGTAACTGATGAGGCTGCAGATCCATAAATCATTGCCTCTTCTATATTAGTCAAATCCTTATTTAAACGGGTTGACATAGCCCCAATAAATGTATCACCTGCTGCTGTTGTATCTATTGCTTTGGTTTTAAAGGCTGGGACCATTGACATTTCTCCATTATCTCGCATATAGAATGAGCCCTTTGAGCCCAAAGTAATAATGACTGTATCAATTCCTCGCTTAAAATAGTAAACCGCATTATGACGCATTGAATTTTCATCACTGATTTCAACGTTAGTTAACAAATATGTTTCATGCTCATTCGGCGCTATAATATCTGTTAACTGAAGTAACTCTTCTGGTAGCCCCCCTACTTCTGGCATTGGCGCTGGATTTAAAATAGTTTTCACACCATTTTCATGGGCAATTTTAAATGCTTCTATAACTGTCTCAATAGACGTCTCAAGTTGTGCAATAACAAAATCAGATTCCTTAATAGCACTGCTGTGTTGACGAACATCTGCTGCAGTCATATCAGCATTGGCACCTCCATAAATATAAATAGTGTTATCCCCCCGTCTCCTCAGAAACTGTAATGTACGCTTGACCAGTCTCTGCTGTTTCCGAACGCGTCACATACTCAGTTCTTAGATTCTCAACATGCATATTTTTTTGCATATCGAATGCCTGACCAACTTTAGTAATCATATTGGTCTTTACACCTGATCGTGCAACAGCAACACCCTGATTAAGATGTGCTCCTATCCTAGTATTTGGTACATAAATTTCTGAACAGTTGTGCCATAATTAATAAAACAAGATAGGAGCATTCCAATGAAACGATATCAAGATGATTTTAAAGCCAGCATTGTGAAGATGCATCGTGAAGAGAAAAGATCTATTCGCTCGCTTTCCGAGGAATACGGTGTTTCTCCAGCCGCAATTCATAACTGGGTTAAAGGCGCTAAATCAGTTGAGCTAGAAGACGGTACTGAAGTAACGTCCAAAGAATTCAAACAACTTCAAAAGGAAAATCAGCGATTAAAGGAGGAACTTGAAATTTTAAAAGTTGCGGCGGTGTTACTGGGAAAGCATTAGGACGAATTAATTGCCTTGTCTTCATAGAAGATCAGTTATTGCGACACCGCTTATCAATTATTCTTTCGGCACTGAAATTACCGCGCAGCACCTATTACCATTGGAAAAGATATCAACCTAGTCAACACGAACGTGTTGATAATCAGCTCAAAGAAAAAATTAAATTAATTTGGGAAAATAATTATCGTGCCTATGGTTATCCACGAATAACGATGGTGCTTCGCAAGTCAGGCATCTGTGTTGGGTCAAAACGAATTTTACGATTAATGAGAAAAATGGAAATTCACTCTTTAATGAATCGGCGATTTAAAAAACCTGGCACTCATGTGGATCATTCACAACGCCCCAATTTAATCAAGCACCAGCCCAATGCAAGGATATGGCGTGCTGACATTACTTATTTGGAATTACGTCCAGGAACCTGGGTTTATCTCAGTTCTATTTACGAACCAAAGGTTCATCAAGTTCTTGCTTTCAAGATTGGTCGTCAGATGGAGGCGACGTTAGTTGTAGAAACGATTAATCAGGCGCTTGAATGTCATCAAAAGCCACAATATTTTCACTCTGACATGGGTTCACAGTACACCAGCAACGAAGTTGAAACTTTACTTGAACGGCACCAGATTAGCCACTCATACTCAAAACAAGGTTATCCTTATGATAATGGGCCAATTGAAGCTTTTCACTCATTGTTGAAGAGAGAGTTTGCCTTTCAAACAACTTTTTCCAATTTTGAGGACTTGGTAATCCGAACCTCAAATTACATCAGTTGGTTTAATTCCGACAGAATTAGAACGAGTGTTTAGAAAAAGATGTGCCATTTATTGACATAGGAGCAACCTTTACCACCCATAGCTTCTTTTAAATAATTATTAGTGTGCAAAGTCTCCCCACTGTTAGCAAACCTCGGAACTGAAACAACCTTATCAATGTTTGTTGACCCTAAAACTGTTATTATCTTTGCCATCATTTTTCCCCATATTTTTTATATGATATTACGATTTTGAAATTAAAACGTTTTAACTAAAAACCAAAAAATAATTACACTTTAAACCTTCTTCTTTCAACGTCTAATGCATAATTGTTTGCCATGTCATGAACAAATATGATTATATAGGCTAAATCATTCTATGTAAACGTTTTAATAAAACGTTTTACTCGTGACGTGAATTTATTATGTTACTTTTTAATCTTAATGCATTTTGTTGTAAGCGTTACCATAAGTTAAATGATAATTTTTATTTAATATAATCATTTAATTAGAAAACCAATTATTTCACAATAATTACACTTTTCCATTCAAATAAAAAATATGTTGTAAACTTCTATTGCAGTTTACAACATATTTTTGCCTAGTTATTTCAAATTTTCTAAGATAATTTTTAAAATTAAATATCTTATTCAGCATGCTTCACAACATACTTTGCCAATTCATTTTGTGCATCAATGATATACTCAGATGGGTATGGCTCTTTTTCTTGAGCAACCGACAGTTCAGTACATCCTAAAATAATGTACTCACAATCAAGCGTTTGAAAGAAATACGTAATCAATTGATGATATTTCTCACGGTTCACAAAATCCTTATTTTTAATGTCATCATAAATTAATGACATAACCAATTGCTGATGATGTGCATCCGGTATAACCGGTTGCACACCTTTGTCAATTAATTCTTTCTGGTATATTTCTGCAGAAATCGTACCATCAGTGGCCATGATGCCGACTTTACTATCTTTATTAGTGCTCGTTTGGCAAGCGCTTGCCGCTATATTAGGCATACTTAGAATTGGCGCTTTAGATGCCTTTTGTAATTCTGACCGAAAATAATGAGCTGTATTACAAGTCATAACAATGAACGAAACACCTATGTCATTTAATTTCTCAACATCCGATTGTAACAAAGGTAATGGATTAGGCTTTGTATGATCGAATATATAGGCTGTTCGGTCCGGAATAGAAGCATGATTAAAAACAATGTAGTCTAGATAATCTTGGTCTTTATGCGTTTCAGTTAATTGATTTACAGTATGAACAAAATTTTCTGTCGCCACCGTTCCCATGCCACCAATAATTCCAAAAAATTCTTTCACTTTCCTACTCCCCCATATTCTAAATACATAATTTTGGTGAGAACACATCAATGATATTATGATTTAAATCGTTTTTACCAGTTTATTAACACACTATAAAATTAATACACCATCAAAAAGTAATTATACATTTTTTATATAAAAGACAATCTAATGCATAGTTAAACATTGGCACCCTTGAACTGACTATCAGCAATTCAAGGATGCCAAAATATTTTGTAAATTACTTAACCACCGTACTATTACCAGTTGCATAGTCTATTTCAACACCCGGCTGAACATTAGGTACAAAAACATTGAATTGCAATTGACCATCTTTAGACTTTGCTTCCATATGATTACCTGATGGCACCAAATTATCGCCAATATAAACCGGTGTCACTCTATATCTCACATTACGATTATTATCGAGTGACTTTCGAACAAGTGTTTCATAATAATTTTGCCCTGTATTCTCGGAATTGCCATTTGATGCCTGATTAGCCCATGCCGTCTGTGTTGCTATATTTTGTGGATTCGCTTCAGAAGGATCGAACGATTTAATACTACCCGCCAAGGCATACCCAATCAAATGACCTCGATTATACAATGTATTATAACGACCACCAATTGTTGCCTGCTGCCAGCCAACTGGTTCAATAGTTCGTGAGCTTCCAGTCTCTGATCGTGATTGATATTGCCGACTAGTTCTATTTAAGAATGCATTTGCTACTCCTGGTCGACCAAGACTGTCCTGTTGCGCTAATTGAACATATGGTGCGACGTTAACCTGTGCATTCAAATTTGTTTGGTTATCATTAACAATATAAGCACCAGTCTTATTAAATGACACTTTATTCGCATTTAACTGTTTAACAACATCATCTGTTAATACCGTTTTGGCTAGTGATTCACTCGGATGAGTATCGGTAACTGTACCATAACTAACCCCGTCTTTAACATTTACCGTTTTATTAACCTTTGCTGATGAAGCAGATTGATGACTGTTATTATTTGTTTGATCATCAATATTAATCACACCAGTTTGCTGTAAAATTAAAAGACCGACAATGACTACTGCAGTCCCAATTGGAATATTTTTCTTACGGCCCATATTGCTGCCTCCTTTATGACGTCAATAAGTATATCATGTCATAAAGGTTTATTCCGAATTTCATAAAAAAATAGGCTGGCACCAAATAAAATGTCCCACCCTATAATTCTGAAAATTCATTAATTAATCCTGCACCGGCTCATTATTATATGTAATAATTGAAAGTCCATCTTTATTCAATTCCATTTGAGAAATCGAACCATTAGCAGGACGTTCATGCACGGCAATTTTACCTTCACCAAATCGATCAGCCAGTGAAATCAATGTATTACCATGACTAATCAAAAGCACATTATCACCATCATCTAAAACAGGATTAGTCAATATGCGTTTCAGTCCAGCTAGCACACGTTGCCAATATTCTTCACTATTTTCGGCATCATGCCATGGATCAGCGTCCTTTAATAAATCTTTCGTTTTATCAACACCGTATTGATCCACTATTTCTGCATAAGTGCGTAACCCGACTGGCGCACCAGCACTAGTCCAAGCCACATCCATATTAGCCCCTTCAAAAGAACCATAAAACTCTTCCCGAAACTTTGCGTCTGTAATCAAACTAATATCGCGACTATTTTTGTTTTCATCTAAAATAATCTTGGCAGTATCCATTGCCCTAGTAGTATCTGAACTATAGGCTGCTTTAAAGTGTACTTGAGATAATTTGTGACCAGCTTGATAGGCATCTTTAATACCTGACTCCACTAAAGGTGAATTCCCCCAACCCTGTAGCTTATTATAACGGTTAAAATACGTCTTCCCATGACGTACAACATATAAGTGTAAAGTCTTCATTAATTCATCCCCCCTCTTTGCTCATTTTAGCACAAATCATTTTCGCTTACGTTCCATAGCCCCCTTACGACGCATAATTTGTTCAGGTTTTAAGTATTCACGAAATACACTAACGGCTTTTTTGGCTTTTCCGCCGACAAACTCAAATGTTTTACCATCAGTGGTCGTTACAAAAAAACCACGATAATAAAACTTTAAAATGATTTCCATGCTAACAGATTTAACATTTTTCCACGGTATTTGAATATAGCCACCATGGGTATTAGCTCGGAATTCCATCCCACGGTCACCATAAAACATTTTACCTTGTTGAATGTTAACAGGTGACATCATTGCATTCGCATTACCTGACAATATTATTTTTGTGTTTAATGCTTGAACCATTATCGTTCTCCTATTTTATATAAAAAAAGATGGGTCAGTGTCGCCCACTGCCTCATCTTTCATTCTAACAAATTTACTTCAAATTGTACTATGCCATAATACCGAAGGCGTATGCCAAGATACCAACGATAAACAATCCAAAGATAATTGTGATAGCTGATACCCGCTTACGTAGCAACCACAAAACAATAAACATCAACAACAATGGTGCCAATCCAGGCAATAAATCATCCAATGTGTCTTGCAAAGTTGTGACTTTGTAAGCAGTTAACGACTGTTCGTCTTGAATTTGGGTAACAACCTTAGCAATCTGTGATGCAGAAACATCACCACCATTAATTGACTGTGCTAGTGCAGGAATATCAGCAGCCGCACCATCTTGCACCTTAACCTTTGACATAACAACCGGGAAGTTCATCGTCGTCCAACGAGGGACCAAAACTCCCATGATAAACATACCCAAGATTGAAGCACCAGTGGTGATTTTTTGCATCGCACCACCACCAAGGTCCTGCGTGATGTTTGTACCTTCTTTATAACCTAATTGTTGCGTATACCATAGGAACAACATACGGATTAGATTCCAAACAACGAAGAAGATGATTGGACCCATCACTGAGCCACCTTGTGCCATACCAGCAGCAAACGCTCCTAGAACTGGACGCATCGTTCCCCAGAAAATTGGATCTCCAACACCAGCCAAAGGTCCCATCATTCCGACCTTAACTCCGTTCATGGCCTCATCATTAATTGGTGCACCGTTTGCACGTTGCTCTTCCATAGCAAGCTCAACACCCAAAATAGGTGAAGCTACATATGGATGTGTGTTAAAGAATTCCAAATGACGCTTCATTGCAGCGGCACGGTCTTCCTTTGACTTATACAAACGACGGATACCCGGAATCAATGAGAATGCCCAACCAACGTTTTGCATACGCTCATAATTCCATGAAGCCTGCAAGAATGTTGAACGCCACCAAGTATTTACAAGATCACTTTTGCGCAAGTGAACTTCGACTTTTTCATTTTCACTCATGATGTACTATCCTCCAAGCTTAGTAATTATCTAAAATGGCATCAATTGGATCACCATTTGACCCATTTGAACCGCCACCATTACCTGATCCACCATTAAATCTTGGTGACAATTGTAGGTAAATCAAAGCCAATACAAGACCAATCATACCCATGGCAATCAAGTTCAATTCTGAAACAGCTGACAATGCGAACCCTAAGAAGAAGAATGGCCAAAGTTCAGCAGTTGCCATCATGTTAATAACCATTGCATATCCAACGACAACAATGAAGCCACCGGCAACAGCCAATCCCTTTGTAATCACATCAGGAATAGCATTCAATGCGCTATTAACAGGACCAGCACCAACCGCCATTACGACGATAACTGGAATTGCAATACGCAACCCTTGTAATGCCAAAGCTGTCCAGTGGATAGCTTCGATCGAACGTAGATTACCCTTTTCGGCTTGTTTATCAACAATGTGAGCCAAAGCAACTGTAATCGTACGAACACCAATCGTCAAAACTTGACCAGCAACCGCCAAAGGAATAGCAATCGCCATACCAGTATCAACACTAACTTGTGCTGGACCCGTTACTAGGTATGCTGATACAGTTGAAGCTAAGGCCGCATCGGGTGCAACAGCGGCACCGATGTTCATCCAACCTAGAGCAAGCATTTGCAACGTTCCACCAAGGATAATTCCTTCAGTTAAGTGTCCGTTAGCTAACCCAATTAAAGTTGCGGCAACCAATGGTTGGTGGAATTGAAACTGATCTAAAATCCCATCCATTCCAGCTAGGAATGCGAATAGAACTACGAAAAACGCTGAAATCATGCGTTATCCTCCCGAATAATTTCTCTACTATTTAATTAATAACAAATTACGACTTCTTTAATAAGTCAAAAACATCTCTACCTTGATCGGCTGGCACTTTACGAACATCAAAAGTCACACCATTATCTCGTAGATATTCCAATGTCTTAACGTCCTCATCATCAACGGCAACCGCGTTTGTTAACATACGCTTACCTTCTGAATGAGACATTGAACCAATGTTAACTTCATCAAACTTAACACCGCCCTCAACTGCCTTCGCAACATCTTGTGGTGTTTCGAATAATAGCAAAGCTCTTACTGAACTAAACCGTGGATCATCCCAGACATCTATCAGCTTTTGAATAGGAATAACATTTACCTTAACACCAACAGGTGCTGCTTGAACAAGCAATGTCTTACGTAGCTCATCCTTTGACACACCATCCGAAACAACAATGATACGATTTGGTGTCACAGCCTTTGTCCATGCAGTTGCTACTTGTCCATGCAATAGGCGTGAATCAATACGTGCTAAACGAACATCCATCGTTGCTGAACCAGTATGGATAACTTCATCGATATCCCCAGCCTCAACAACTGGTTGATCATCTTCTTCTGCAGAATCTGTAGTAGATGATGCTGGCTCTTCAGTTTCAGGTAAGGTCTTTACACCATCTCGTGCAACTGGCATCAAGTAACTTGCAATTTCAGCAGCTGTTTCCATCGTGAAACGAGCCCCATAAGCTTCTACTAACATTGGCAAGTTTAACCCTGTAATGATGGCCATCCGGTCTTCATGCAAGGCTTGAATTCGAGATGCAGCGTTAAACGGTGATCCACCCCACAAATCAACGAGGAACAATACTTGTCCCTCAGGTTCAAATGTTGCAAGAGCATCCTCAAACTTTTTCGTCAAATCTTCCGGACCCTCATTGGGCATAAATGTTACTACTTGAACATTCTCTTGCTCACCAAAAATCATTTGACCTGACTGTCGGATACCCGCAGCAAATTCACCATGACTAGCAATAATGAAATTTACCATAATTGCCACGCTCCTTATTTATATAATAATTCAAAAGTACAAACATTACTGTACTTGTGTAATTATAGACTATCTTCTATCATCTGTAAACGGTTACACACTTACTTTAAATTATTTATCTGTCAGGCTTTCAGAGCGATTATCATTGGCTAATTACTGGCATTTTTACGCTTCATTAACCCTGAAAATGCTATAATATTTTGATAGTCTTTTGGAGGTATCAACATGCACCCTTGGTTGAAATGGTCTAACCGACCAGTAATCATATATACAATTCTTTTCGGCATTCTGTCGATGTTTATTTTTGCGCCTTACTACTTTACAGATACGTCATTAATTTGGCAGTCAGATGGTATCGCACAACACTTTCCAGCCTTAGTGCACTGGCAAGAAGACTTAAAAAACATTGTTCATAACCACACGTTACCAACTAATTGGCAATGGCAAATTGGCTTGGGAGCTGATTATTACCAGACTTTTTCTTACTACACTTTAGGGGATATATTCAGCTATGGCGCTGTCTTGGTTTCTAAAGCGCACCTAATTGCATACTACAACTGGATGGTTATCGTGCGCCTTTACCTAGCCGGCATTACTTTTTTGTTAACTGCGCAACATTGGTTCAAAAATCGACCAACATGGCACTATCAAATCGCTGTATTTGGCTATATATTTTCAGGATATACCGCATTCTCAGCGTTTGAACATCCGTTTTTTATCAACCCTTTAATTATTTTTCCGCTACTCATTCTAGCATTAGATATTGCTTTATCTAAGCAAAAATATAGTTTCTTAACAATAGTGCTTTTCTGGACACTGTGGAATAATTTCTATTTTGCCTTTATGATGATGATTGGCCTGGGCATCTATTGTCTTGGCTATCATATTAAAAAACAAAGTTGGCCAAGTTGGCGAACATTTATTAAAACTTTACTCTCAGGGTTAATTGCTAGCTTACTAGCTGCACCCTTATTATTACCTAGTGTGGATGCTGTTCTCAATTCGGCACGATCAAATAGCAGCATTGCAAATGGATTAACCGTATACCCTGCCTACTATTATTTTTCGTTGCCTGGTAATCTAATTGCCAATCAGGCCACGCCATCTTTTTGGTTAACCGGTGGCTTTACAGCCATTAGTATCATGGCAATCGTATTTGGTTTACGACGTTGGCAACAATATCGACTATTTAATTATTTATGGTTAGCCAGCTTAATCAGTCTTTGTTTCCCCATATTTGCGGCCATTTTTAATGGTGGGTCTTCGCCATCTAATCGTTGGTTATTCCTATTATCATTACCGATTAGCTTAATGGTCCTACATCTCATGGCGCAGTTACATACTTTAAATAAGCAAGACTATCTAAGCTTTTTTATTACTGGTGTATTAGCAAGTCTTTCATTATTTGTCATAAGTAATTTTAATTTAAATAGTCGCTATGGTATGATGATTGCTCTATATTTTGCCTCATTAGCTTTATTATGGCTCATGCAGTCCAATGTCACACTTAAACCAGTGTGGCTAGTTTTATTGGTCATGTTTAATGCATTTTTCTTGGTGACTCGTAATCATACAAGTAATACCAATCCCAAAGCAACCGATTTATTACCAAATCAAGTGGTTAAACAGTTGCTGCATCAACAAAATAATTATAAAAATCAAAATGATAAACAAATAAGTCGATCTTACGTGGATAACCAATTAAATAATGCAACCGGTATTGCACCGGCAACCAACCTTCCGCTTCTTAGCAGGTTGAACAATGTTGAAAGCTACTGGTCATTGCAGAGTGGTTCAGTTAGCCACGGGTTAGCTCCACTTGGTATCAGTTCATCTAATCCTAATGATATTACTGGCGATCTTGATTCACGAAATATTATTAGTAATGTATTAGGCGTTTCTGACCGTTATGAAAACCCGGACACATTAACGCCTAACTCTTATCAAACACAGACTAATCAGATTGTTAATGGTCAGACAATTAACCACTCTGAGAATGCCTATCCACTGGTATATCTACCAGACTATTACTTGAGCCAAAAATACTATAATACCCTATCACCAACAGAAAAAGAAGCTTCAATGGCTGATAGCGTGGTGTTACCTGGTCATTCATCTTCAGACAAATCAAAATTTAGTCAAAAAGTTGCTACTGGTTTAATAAGAACTGATTTAACAAAAAAAGCAAAGAAAAAACAACATATTACGTACAAAACAAATACAGACTGGTTGCCTGAAGGCTTTTATCTCAGTCCTTCCAAAACTTTAAAAGGTACTGAATTACACTTGGAAATATCGAATATCCATTTTAAACCCTATCATTTAAAACAACAGCAACAAGTCGCATTAAATCAATATCGTTATCAGCACACCCAAGATGCCAGAAATGCACAAAACTTAATTGATCGACAATATAATGAACAAGCATTTACTTGGAATTGGTATAAGAAAAATTTTAGTGGTATTGGTAAAGAAATTAATAACTATACTATTTCGACTAATTACAATGGTATAAACAACACATTTACTCAAACTGGAAAGTCAAATCTATCATTTTATAATCCGAAAAAGAATATTACATTAAATCTTGGCCAAGCCAATTCAGTAAATAAAGAAACTTTTATCCCCCTATCCTTTGATAAGGTCGGGCAATATGACTTTGATTTACAAGTGAAAGCAATCCCAACAGGCAAAAGTTTTAATAAAGTGGCAAAGCACATGAAACAAACAGCACCAAGTTATACGCTGGATGATAATCAACTTTCGACATCTGTTACCGTCGATAAACCTAGAATACTAGCAACTACTATTCCTTATAGTCATGGTTGGACGGCTAAAGGTACCCATGCTAATCTAATTAACCTTGGCAATGGTTTTATTGGGATTCCCCTAACTGCGGGTAAGAATAATATCAATTTGTCTTATCACACGCCCGGCGGTCATTTAGGTAAAGTTAGTTTCTTCATTGGTCTGCTAATTATTTGTTTAACCTTTATCGTACGACTCTTTAAAAGACTAGTTATGTCTCAAAAATAAGCATCAATTTTCTACACACAAAAAGGGATTCCTGAATGGTGGTTCAGGAATCCCTTTTTTATATACACTTCATTTCTAATGATTACATTTTATAATTCGTCAGAATCAAACCATTCTGCAATACTAATCCACTGATCACTTTTCTTACTTTTAATTTCATAATCAGTAATATCATACAACGTTTTACGGTCACCATTTAAAGGTGACCAATAAGTCTCATCTGCGCGATGAATAACATCCCATTGCGTATAATTTTGTTCTTCCCCCGAAGCATCACGCACGTCAAAGCCTTCTTTTAACGTGATATTTTTTTCACCAACTTGTGGTCCACCGGCACTAAAATCTGCCATTAATTGTTGATGCGTGTCACTGGTAATCGGATCATTTGCCATGTTTATGTCTCCTTCACATAAGATTCATACTACCCTAGTATTACACTTATTATCTTCTATATAAACAATTTATAAAACAAAAATAAAACCCTAAGAATTCTTGAATAAAGAACCCCTAGGGTATGTTATGCCGTCGATGGGGGTCGAACCCATACTCCCTTGCGAGAACTGGATTTTGAGTCCAGCGCGTCTGCCAATTCCGCCACAACGGCATCATATTAAATATTACATCAAGCTAGGGCGGTAGATGGGGATCGAACCCACGCGTGCCGGAACCACAAACCGGTGTGTTAACCACTTCACCACTACCGCCATGGCAGGGGTAGAGGGAATCGAACCCCCGCCGACGGTTTTGGAGACCGTTGTTCTACCGCTAAACTATACCCCTATAATAATGATGTAATACCTAATTTGAAACGGTCACAACGGGATTCGAACCCGTGATCTTTCGCGTGACAGGCGAACGTCATAACCAACTAGACCATGCGACCAATGGACGTTACAGGGATCGAACCTGTGACCCCCTGCTTGTAAGGCAGGTGCTCTCCCAGCTGAGCTAAACGTCCATTAATGCATCGCGATGTCCTATCCTCGCAGGAGGCGATCCTCCAACTACTTTTGGCGCTACTGAGCTTAACTACTGTGTTCGGTATGGGAACAGGTGTGACCTCAGTGCCATCATCACGACACGTTTATTTTGTTGAGTGAACTTAGTTCCCTCAAAACTGAATCATAATTGCTTATTTTTTCTTGCCTTACACCACTTGCTACTTGGTTAAGTCCTCGAACCATTAGTACTAGTCCGCTCCATGTGTCACCACACGTCCACTTCTAGCCTATCTACCTCATCATCTCTGAGGGGTCTTACTTCATTTCTGAATGGGAAATCTCATCTCGAGGCGAGTTTCACACTTAGATGCTTTCAGCGTTTATCTCATCCGTACATAGCTACTCAGCGATGCTCCTGGCGGAACAACTGATACACCAGTGGTACGTCCACCCCGGTCCTCTCGTACTAAGGGCAGCTCCTCTCAAATTTCCTACGCCCGCGACGGATAGGGACCGAACTGTCTCACGACGTTCTGAACCCAGCTCGCGTACCGCTTTAATGGGCGAACAGCCCAACCCTTGGGACCGACTACAGCCCCAGGATGCGATGAGCCGACATCGAGGTGCCAAACCTCCCCGTCGATGTGGACTCTTGGGGGAGATAAGCCTGTTATCCCCAGGGTAGCTTTTGTCCGTTGAGCGATGGCCCTTCCATGCGGAACCACCGGATCACTAAGCCCTACTTTCGTACCTGCTCGACTGGTAAGTCTCACAGTCAAGCTCCCTTGTGCCTTTACACTCTGCGAATGATTTCCAACCATTCTGAGGGAACCTTTGGGCGCCTCCGTTACTTTTTGGGAGGCGACCGCCCCAGTCAAACTGCCTGCCAGACACTGTCTTCCACCACGCTTAGTGGTGTGAGTTAGAGTGTTCATACAACGAGGGTAGTATCCCACGTTTGCCTCCATCGAAACTAGCGTCCCGATTTCTACGGCTCCTACCTATGCTGTACAAGCTGCACAAACACTCAATATCAAGCTACAGTAAAGCTCCATGGGGTCTTTCCGTCCTGTCGCGGGTAACCCGCATCTTCACGGGTCTTTAAATTTCACCGAGTCTCTCGTTGAGACAGCGCCCAGATCGTTACACCTTTCGTGCGGGTCGGAACTTACCCGACAAGGAATTTCGCTACCTTAGGACCGTTATAGTTACGGCCGCCGTTTACTGGGGCTTCAATTCGTACCTTCGTCGAAACTAAGTACTCCTTTTAACCTTCCAGCACCGGGCAGGTGTCAGCCCCTATACGTCATCTTACGATTTTGCAGAAACCTGTGTTTTTGATAAACAGTCGCCTGGGCCTATTCACTGCGGCTCAGCTTGCGCTGAGCACCCCTTCTCCCGAAGTTACGGGGTCATTTTGCCGAGTTCCTTAACGAGAGTTCACTCGCTCACCTTAGGATGCTCTCCTCGACTACCTGTGTCGGTTTGCGGTACGGGCAGGTAAACACTAACTAGAAGCTTTTCTCGGCAGCGTGACATCACAGACTTCCCTACTTTATTTCGGTCCCCATCACAACTTGTCCGTATAAGTGCAAGCATTTAACTCACACTAAGACTCATTGCTTGGCCCAGCATTTCCAGCAGCTGGGATCCGTTAGCCTTCTGCGTCCCTCCATCGTTCAAACATGTTCACCTGGTACAGGAATCTCAACCTGTTAGCCATCGACTACGCCTTTCGGCCTCGCCTTAGGTCCCGACTAACCCTGGGAGGACGAGCCTTCCCCAGGAAACCTTAGTCATATGGTGGACAGGATTCTCACCTGTCTTTCGCTACTCATACCGGCATTCTCACTTCTAAGCGCTCCACCAGTCCTCACGGTCTGACTTCATTGCGCTTAGAACGCTCTCCTATCGCGCCACTTACGTGGCACCCGTAGTTTCGGTGGTGTGTTTAGCCCCGGTACATTTTCGGCGCAAAATCACTCGACTAGTGAGCTATTACGCACTCTTTAAATGGTGGCTGCTTCTGAGCCAACATCCTAGTTGTCTATGCAACTTCACATCCTTTTCCACTTAACACACACTTAGGGACCTTAACTGACGATCTGGGCTGTTCCCCTTTCGACAATGGATCTTATCACTCACTGTCTGACTCCCGGACATACGTGATTGGCATTCGGAGTTTATCTTAGTTTAGTAACCCGAGATGGGCCCCGCACCAAAACAGTGCTCTACCTCCAACACGCTTTCTTCCGAGGCTAGCCCTAAAGCTATTTCGGAGAGAACCAGCTATCTCCAAGTTCGATTGGAATTTCACCGCTACCCACACCTCATCCCAACATTTTTCAACATGTATGGGTTCGGGCCTCCAGTGCGTTTTACCACACCTTCACCCTGGACATGGGTAGGTCACCTGGTTTCGGGTCTACAACAACATACTCAGTCGCCCATTTCAGACTCGCTTTCGCTACGGCTCCGGTCTTTCCACCTTAACCTTGCATGTTATCGTAACTCGCCGGTTCATTCTACAAAAGGCACGCTATCACCCATTAACGGGCTCTAACTTGTTGTAGGCACATGGTTTCAGGAACTTTTTCACTCCCCTTCCGGGGTGCTTTTCACCTTTCCCTCACGGTACTGGTTCACTATCGGTCACTAGGGAGTATTTAGCCTTACGAGATGGTCCTCGCAGCTTCCAACTGGATTTCACGTGTCCAGCCGTACTCAGGATCCTACACGGGAGTTTGCTTACTTTCGCATACGGGGCTATCACCCAGTGTCGCTCAGCTTCCCAGCTGATTCTGCTAATAAACAAATTTGTAACTCCACAACGGTAGTCCTACAACCCCAGAGTGCAAGCACTCTGGTTTGGGCTTCTCCGTGTTCGCTCGCCGCTACTGACGGAATCGATTTTTCTTTATTCTCCTGTTGCTAATGAGATGTTTCAGTTCACAACGTCTACCATCGTTTAACTATGTATTCATTAAAACGATAACTTGCATAACAAGTTGGGTTCCCCCATTCGGAAATTCCCGGATCAAAGCTTACTTACAGCTCCCCGAGGCATATCGGTGTTAGTCCCGTCCTTCATCGGCTCCTAGTGCCAAGGCATTCACCATGCGCCCTTAATAACTTAACCGATCAACTTACGTTGATGATTTCGTTTGAGTATTGTGACTCAATGGTCACAAGCGATTTTAAACTTATTTAAAAAACTCAAAAAATTACGCGGTGTATTTTTTCGGCTCAATTTAATTGATAAAAATCAATTTAAATGAATTTAAAAATTTACAATTATGATTCAGTTTTCAAAGAACTAATGCTGAGTGTTAACCACTCAAAACTAAATATCGTTTCGACGAATGTGTAGGATTCCGATTTTCCTTAGAAAGGAGGTGATCCAGCCGCAGGTTCTCCTACGGCTACCTTGTTACGACTTCACCCTAATCATCTGTCCCACCTTAGACGGTTGGCTCCTAAAAGGTTACCGCACCGGCTTTGGGTGTTACAAACTCTCATGGTGTGACGGGCGGTGTGTACAAGACCCGGGAACGTATTCACCGCGGCGTGCTGATCCGCGATTACTAGCGATTCCGACTTCATGTAGGCGAGTTGCAGCCTACAATCCGAACTGAGACATACTTTAAGAGATTAGCGTACCCTCGCGGGTTAGCGACTCGTTGTATATGCCATTGTAGCACGTGTGTAGCCCAGGTCATAAGGGGCATGATGATTTGACGTCATCCCCACCTTCCTCCGGTTTGTCACCGGCAGTCTCACTAGAGTGCCCAACTAAATGCTGGCAACTAATAATAAGGGTTGCGCTCGTTGCGGGACTTAACCCAACATCTCACGACACGAGCTGACGACAACCATGCACCACCTGTCACCTTGTCCCCGAAGGGAACGTCCTATTTCTAGGATTTGCAAGGGATGTCAAGACCTGGTAAGGTTCTTCGCGTTGCTTCGAATTAAACCACATGCTCCACCGCTTGTGCGGGTCCCCGTCAATTCCTTTGAGTTTCAACCTTGCGGTCGTACTCCCCAGGCGGAGTGCTTAATGCGTTAGCTGCGACACTCAAGGGCGGAAACCCTCGAACATCTAGCACTCATCGTTTACGGTGTGGACTACCAGGGTATCTAATCCTGTTTGCTACCCACACTTTCGAGCCTCAACGTCAGTTACAGTCCAGAAAGCCGCTTTCGCCACCGGTGTTCTTCCATATATCTACGCATTTCACCGCTACACATGGAGTTCCACTTTCCTCTACTGCACTCAAGTTATCCAGTTTCCAAAGCCCTTCCTCAGTTGAGCTGAGGGCTTTCACTTCAGACTTAAATAACCGTCTGCGCTCGCTTTACGCCCAATAAATCCGGATAACGCTTGGAACATACGTATTACCGCGGCTGCTGGCACGTATTTAGCCGTTCCTTTCTGATAAGATACCGTCACACACTGAACAGTTACTCTCAATGTCGTTCTTCTCTTATAACAGTGTTTTACGAGCCGAAACCCTTCATCACACACGCGGCGTTGCTCCATCAGGCTTGCGCCCATTGTGGAAGATTCCCTACTGCTGCCTCCCGTAGGAGTATGGGCCGTGTCTCAGTCCCATTGTGGCCGATCAGTCTCTCAACTCGGCTACGCATCATCGCCTTGGTAAGCCATTACCTTACCAACTAGCTAATGCACCGCGGGTCCATCTCTTAGTGATAGCAGACCCATCTTTCAATTAACAACCATGCGGTTGTTAGTATTATACGGTATTAGCACTTGTTTCCAAATGTTATCCCCTGCTAAGAGGTAGGTTACCCACGTGTTACTCACCCGTTCGCCACTCTTTGTCAGATAAAATCAAATCAGAGCAAGCTCGTCAGATCAATTAAAAACAAAGCGTTCGACTTGCATGTATTAGGCACGCCGCCAGCGTTCATCCTGAGCCAGGATCAAACTCTCATTTTAAAAGTTTGAGTATAACTCAATTTGTTGTTATTTGTTTAACAGAAGTTAAACGAATTTATTAGTGAATTGACTTCACAAATGTTTTGTATCAAGTAAATTACTTGATGACCCTACACATTTGTTTCATCGAAACGATATTCAGTTTTCAATGATCAACAGTTGTTGTCCTGTCGACAACTTAATTTATTATACAGACATGATTTTTAAAAGTCAACAACTTTCTTATCATCAATAATTTGTACAATGTCGGTTTTTCGACCGCTCATATAATATACCTTAGAAATGAACGTTCGTCAACAACAAGTTTTATCATCTTTTTAGCGAACATTAAAAAGCTCACTGTAAGTACCCCATTACAAGGGTAAGTTACAGTGAGCTTATCGTTTTAAATTTATTAACAACTAGTGATTCAAAAAATTATTGATTTTCATCAGTATCAGATGACGAGCTACTATCACTATCTTCATTTTCATCATCTTGGCTAGATGATGCTTCCTGGATAGTTTGTGGTTTACCACCTAGTTCTGGCGCATCAGTTATATAATCTTTTAATGTTGTTTGATTATCATTTTTTGATTTAGCTGATGTATCACTATTCTTATTAGCCTTCTTTAGCTGCTTCAGTCCATTAGCTTTTTGATATGAATAATCTTTACTATTAACTTTCTTAAAGCCATCAGGCTTATAGAAACGTAACAGATCACCTGTTTGTACATTATCTGAATACGTCAACATCTTATCCACGTATTTCTGTGTGTCATCGATAATATCTTTCGCACGGGGATCTTCTTTTGGATTAATCTTTGTACCAGTGGTTGTTACATAATAACTACCACCATACTTCATAAATTCAGCAGAAACCCAATCACCATTTCTAAATGGTACTATCTGACGACGATTTGTTGCTAACAAGTCCTGTCCAAACTGAATATTTTTATCAGTTGAAACACCTAACAGATGCAATAATGTTGGCATAACATCAATTTCACCACCATAAGTATGGTTAATGCCACCCTTCAAGCCTGGCGCATGAACCATGAATGGTACCTTTTGCCAATTAGCTAAGTCATAGCTTGAAACGCTCTTCTTACCAGTTAACTTTGCAATTGCCGATTTGTGATTTTCTGAAATACCATAATGATCACCATATAGAACCAACATTGAATTATCATAAAGACCAGATTTTTTGAGCCAACTTAAGAATTCACCAAAGGATTGGTCCAAATAACGAGCCGTTTGTACATAGCCATCCACGGTCTTATCGTTCGTCTTTGTTTTAGCGATAGACGCATTTTTGCTATCTAAGTCATATGGATAATGATTTGTGACCGTAATGACCTTTGAATAAAATGGCTGTGGTAATTGTTCTAAATACTTGGCAGAGTCTTTTAAGAAGATCTTGTCCTTCATACCATATCCAATATTATAATCTGAATTATTTGCATTTTTATAATATGGCTTACTAAAGAAGTAATCGTATCCCCAAGACTTATAAGAATTATCACGGTTCCAGAAAGAAGCGACATCCCCATGGAACGCTGCCGATGTATAACCTTGTTGATCTAAGATAGCTGGTACCGCTTGATAAGTGTTAGATGTTCCATAATTGACCATCGCAGAACCCGATGCTGTACCGAACAACCCATTTTCAAGCATCATTTCCGCATCAGCTGTCTTACCCTGACCAACTTGGTTGTAAAAATTATCAAATGACAATGTACTCTGATCATGATAGAACTTATTCAAATTAGGCGTAACCTCTACATCATCAACTTTATAATCTAACAAAAATTGTTGAAATGACTCTAGATGGAAGACAATCACATTCTTCCCTTTTTCCTTACCAAAGTAAGTTGAATTTTGTAAGGTCTTATTGTCCTTCAGATAATCCTTGATTTTGTTAAGGTCATCAGCGGACGCATCTTTTTTGATGTCCGCAGTTTGTTTCGTTTTGAAAACATTATATGCTGCATATTCATTTAAGCCAAGATACTTAACAATATAATTATTATCAAATGTTCTTGTCAATAAACCTGAACGATCTTTACTTGATATACCATAGCCGACAAGCATCAACACAATTCCAAAGATTGTCATCAAAGCAGCAAACCGCTTTTGAACAACCTTTTTATCAAACTTAATTCGTTTGAAAACTAATAGTAATACCAGAATAATAATATCCAAGAATACTAAAAAGTCAAATGGGCTAATAATACCTGTGATTGATTTACCCAAGTTATTATCAACTGAACCACCGGAATTAATGATATTTAATGACAAAAAGTCTGAAAATTCTCGATAATACAGCATATTAGCAAACAGCCAAATTGACTGGATCAAATTTATCAGAACCATTAGCCAGTAGGCCAATTTACCTCTAAAATACAGGGCAATACTCAATAGTATAATCGCTGTTGGTAGTGGATTAATGATTAAGATAAATTCTTGCAAGGTGCCACTAACACCTAAAGAAAGGCTTGTCTTATATGCCCAGTATGTTTTTAGCCATACTAAGAATACAGATAGCAAGAAGAAGCCAACGGTATCGTTGAAATCTGGCCATTTTTTCTTAATGGCTAACATAACTCGTTGCATTTTATTCTCTCCAAATATTTTTTAACTGTCTCTTATGTTGAATACAAATAACCAAATTATGGTTAACAACCTAACATTGTATAAAAAACACCATAAACATATCTTATGGTTTATTAGAACGATTCTTTGAATTCAACCAATGCTTCATAAATGTCAATTGCTAACAAATCAACATCATCAAAAGCAAAACGACGCTGTTTTCTTTCCGTTGTTTCTAGTGCGAAGATACCTGATACAGAATCATACAACACGGTCACAACAGGAACACCAAACACACTAAAATCACGTTGTTGAACGGTTGTTCGATCATCACGCCGCATGGCCTGAATTCTTCGCACAATTTTATTTAAATCATTTTCCGCCAACATACTTCTAACCTCGCTGTTTAGATTTGATATTAAAGGCTATAATACCAGCAAACATTCCTAAATAATAGGTAATAATACGCCACAATGCCATCGCACAGACTAATAAACCTGCGTTGGGCAAAAAAGTTGAAAATAGCATTGAAAATCCGATTTCAGCCCCACCTGTACCACCAGGAATTGGAAACAAAGAAATCACCATAACAATTAATACATGTAGCGACATCACTAAAATGATATTAACATGTGACACACCTAAAGCTAATAGAATGAAATACGGAATCAAGTAATAGAACATTAATTGTATCAATGTCAAAACAAAAGATTTAACTAACGCCCCCCAATCATGACTCATTCTAATACTTTCAGAATGAAAGTTCTTAATCTTTTCATCCACAATTTGTTGCCATTGCACTGCCTTTGTCGGTTTAATCCATTTAATCGGCTTAAATACTAGTTTAACAAGCATTCTAGTTAGTCCTGGCCAATACATGGCTAATAATAACGCAATAATTACAATCAAGTGAATAATAAATCCTAAAATAACAAATAAAGACCATGCCTTTAGCTTATCAGCAATAAATTGATAGCCAACGATAATGGCAATAAAGAAATTAATGACAATCATTGCTTGGTAAACAACAAATTTCATCAATAAAATTGACCCTGCTCGTCCAGGATCTATCCCCGCCTGTATAAGCGTAATTAATTGCATGGGTTGACCACCTGCTGCAAATGGTGTGATACCATTCCCAAACTGTTCAACCAAAGGAACCCGAATTGCATCAGGCCATGATAACTTCTCATTAGAATCATCAACAAAAACCTTCACAACAATTGATTCCAGCAATAAATAAATAACCATGGCTAGTAATGCAACTAAGAGCCACCACCAATTAGTACCGCGTAGGTCTTGCATCAGTTGGTCCATACTGATATCCCGAAAGGACCAAGCAAATATAGCGATACCAGCCACCATCATCAGAACAAATACAATGCCGTTTCGCCTTGTCATTCATGTCCTCCGTCAGTTTTTTCATGAACCTGATTTATATAATAATCTTCCCAAATTCTAGAAACATGTGTTGCTGAATAATATTCAGAGGCGGCTAATGACTGTTTAGCAACCTGATGTTGTAATTCTTGATCAGTTGCTAACTGATCAAGCTGGGTCTGCATGCCCGCCCTATCATTGGCTGGCAAATAGTACCCATCAATAATGGCACGGTATAAGTCCAAGTCGCGTAAAATTGTTGGTGTTCCTGTACTGAATGCCTCTAAAGCAGACATGGGGAATAACTCTGTATAACTTGGTAACAGGAAAACATCTGCAGCATTATAATAGTCGTTCATCAGGTCTCTATCTACTATGCCTGGAAAAGTTAAATTTTTTGGTGGATTATCAACAACTTTTTTTAATTCTTCATAACCAGCTGTGATTGCCCCAAAGGAGAAACCGCCAACCCAAACAAATGTCCATTTTGGATTATCTTTGGCTAGTTGAATAAAATCCAACACCCCTTTGCGAACTTGTACTTGTCCAACCCCTAAAACAATAAATGAATCTTCCGGTAAAGATAATTTTTGACGAATACCTGCCTTTTGATTATCCGGTACAGGAAAGAATTCATCCTTTGAGACAAAATTAGGAATAAAAGTAATTTTTTCTTTAGCAACACCTAGCGCAACTAATTTATCAATAAATACTGGATTCACTACCACAATTTGATCCATCCGCTTATAAAATGTCATCACATACCAATAAAAGATCTTTTTAATTGGTGACCACAAATTAATGGACTCCTCCAAGGTTTCTGGTAAAAAATGCACATAGCCAATTTTTGTACCTCTCCCTGGTAAAAAGGTATTTAAAAAGAACCCAAAATTGATGGTGTGATAGTGACTAATATCAGTCCTTGATAAGCTATTAAATTTTAAATCAAACTTGTCTGGAAACCTATCAGTTAATAAGTTAACTAGTTCCCGATAAGCAGATCCTACTCCTTGACCAGGGACAGTTTCAGCCGCAGAGAACATTGTGATTCGAATCATTTTTCATTTTTATGGAAAGGAGGTCTAGACAAAAATGATTTTGCATACTCAAAATCATTACTATCAGCCTCTTCCATATCCTCCTCTTCATGGTACACAACTAATGCCTCAGAGTAAAAATCTAACACTCGTTGTCCAAAAGTTACTTGATCAATGTCATGCAATACTTTCTGTCGCGTTGTTGGATTGCCAATAACCTGTTGCTGTTTCTTTGCATTTAAATACATGGCTAGTGGTGCTAATAAATCATAGCTGTCATCGGCAAGTGAACCAATATTTTCGTCCAGGACAACCGTTTCTAAATACGGACTACGCATAGCAACAACTGGTGTATTAGCTGTCATTGCCTCAATAAAAGTTAATCCTTGCGTTTCTGATACAGAAGCTGATAAGAAAACATCCGCTAATTTGTAATAACCATATACTTCTTGATGGTCCACTTCTCCAGTAAAAATGACATGGTCGGCAATTTCTAACGAACGCACATGGTCCTTTAAGGCAGACATTGCTGGTCCATCACCAACAATCACAAACATCGCATCGGGGACTTGATCTAACGCCTCAGCAAATACAGTCAATGCCGTATCAATGTTTTTTTCAAAAGCAACTCGTCCTAATGATAAAACAACAGGGGTTTCACTATCTAAGCCCAATTTTTCACGTAAATAAGTACTTTTATCCTCTTGCTCATTATGCTGCACATTGACACCAGTGGGGATAATCTCAATGGGTGCAGAAACTTTATATTTTGTTAACGTATCAAATGTTTGCCGAGATGGCGCAATGACACCAGTCATACCAGCCATGTAACTACGTGCAATCACTGCCACACTAGCTGGTCGAATAATCTTACCATTAGCAACATAATGTAAATAATCTTCATAATTTGTATGAAAAGTATGCACAACGGGTATTTTTAATTGTCTAGCGACTAATTTCCCCATTAACCCTAATGAAAACTCTGTTTGTGTATGCACAATATCAAGCTCAAGTTTTTTAGCTAACTGAATTGCTTGAATTGCGCCACGATATGATAACCGACGATCTTTAAACCCTATAAACGGAAAGCTTGGAAAACGATAAACATCGGGTTCTAAAACTTCTTTGGGGACATTAGGGTCAGTTGATGTAAAAATATATACCCGATGTCCACGGTTTATTAGTTGTTGTCGGAGTGTCTGAATTGATGATACAACACCAGAAACTTGAGGTGCATAGGTATCTGTAAATAATCCGATATTCATTACTGGTCAACCTTTCACAAAATTGCTTACTACCTATAATAACAAATTTCTGTTTATAACGGAAAAAGCATGGTACTTGAATATTCAAGGGCATTCGCCTTATTCCCTTATATTATATACTGTATACTATTATGTTATATGACGTATAATGGTATGTCAACAATAAAGAATGCCTTAACTACTGACTAAACAAAAAAAGAACCATGAAATACAATCATGACACTTGATAATTTCAAGATGTAATCGTATTTCATGGTTCTTAAAGTTAGCTCACTTTATTTTCAGCTAAAATCTTTTCAACAACAGCATCCATCTCTGGTGTCCGTTGCCATTCAGTATATTTTGAAATCGCAATGTTTGCAGGTATTTCAAAGTTATCATTAACAAATTTTTCGTAACTTTCGACATTCTTGGAATGCGGTATGTTAATTTTTAAAATGCGAACTTTCTTGATCATACCCTCTTCAACAGCATACTCAGCTTGACCGTTGTGCAACAGGTTACCAATTTCCTTATACGTTGACCCATCATTGCGTGTAATTTCTTCAATAATATCTAACGTTTGAAAATCTGCTGACATTAATCAACACCAGCCTCTTGTTCAACAACCGCGACGATGCGATCAACATATTCATCAACAGTTTCACGAGTTGGTGCTTCGGCCATAACTCGTAGTAAGTCTTGTGTACCTGATGGGCGAACCAGTACGCGACCTTCATTTCCCATTTCGGCTTCAACTTCAGCAATAATTTGCTTGATTGACTCATTTGATAATGCTGCCTTCTTCTCCTTAACTTTCACATTCACAAGCTTTTGTGGGTAGACCGTCATTTCTGCAGCTAGTTCAGATAATGGTTTGTCCGTTTCTTGCATCACGTGTAACAACTGTAACGCTGTTAACATCCCATCACCAGTCGTGGCCCAATCCAAGAAGACAACATGTCCAGATTGTTCACCACCTAAATTGTATCCAGACTTAATCATTTCTTCAACAACATAGCGGTCTCCCACTGCAGTTTTCACAGAATTAAGACCATTTTCTGACATTGCTTTGTACATACCGATGTTAGACATCACAGTCGTTACAATAGTGTCTTGCTTCAAACGACCGTGTAACGACATATATTTACCGACGATAAACATAATTTGATCACCATCAATAATTTGTCCTTTTTCATCTACGGCAATCAAACGATCACCATCACCGTCAAAAGCTAGACCAACTTGCGCTTCATTCTCAAGCACAAAGTCAGCCAATGCCTCTGGATGCGTTGACCCAACATTTTGATTAATGTTCACACCATCTGGTGATGTACCCATTGTCTCAAAGTCCGCTCCCATGTCGGCAAATAGGTTAGCTACCAAGCCTGACGTCGCACCGTTAGCAGCATCAATAGCCAATTTCATACCATCTAAACTACTTGGAATTGTTGTCTGCAAGTATTCTAAGTATTTGGCTGTTCCTTCTTTAAAGTCAGAAATCGTTCCCAATCCTTCAGCTGCTGGACGTGGTAGCGTATCTTCTGGTGCATCAAGCAAGGCTTCAATTTCAGCTTCTAGTTCATCCGATAACTTCATACCATCAGAACCAAAAAACTTAATACCATTATCCGCTGCTGGATTGTGTGACGCCGTAATTTGCGCACCAGCATCAGCTTTTTGTGCACGAACCAAATAAGCAACACCTGGTGTGGAAATCACATCTAACCGTTGAATCTCAATACCAACAGAGAGTAAGCCAGAAATCAATGCATGTTCCAATAATGGTCCTGACATTCTTGTATCACGTCCAACAAGCACTCGTGGCCGGTGATCAACGGCATGGCGTGTTAATACTGCACCACCCATGCGTCCTAGACGAAATGCTAACTCAGGCGTCAATTCTTTATTGGCAATGCCCCGCACGCCATCAGTTCCAAAATAATGTAATTCAACCATATTTCTCTTTCTACTCCTTCGGCGTTATAACCACCGATACTGTTTTTGGATCGACACTTTCGGCACCATCTGGCACTTTAATCGTGACATCTTTTTCTGTTGTTGTCGTTACTCCTGATAAGTCTACAACAGCCTCGACATTCTTAATCTTGTCTAATACATCAGTATTCCCTTGTACGGCGACTTCATTAATGGATCCAGACAATGAAAACTCTGAAGCATTACCATTTTTCGTCTTTAGGTCCAATGGTATTTGTCTTGTACCATTACCTGTTTTGACTGGGACCTTAACTGTCGTTACCTGAGGTGACACAGCGACATCAACTGGATTACCATTAACATCGACTGCTTGTAGCGTTACCTTTTGTCTGACGGTCTTCTTGGTATCTCGCTTCAATTGTACATCAGCCACAACATTATCCACTGCATTAATTGCTGCTTGGCGTCCCATAATTTGCACGTTGTTCACTGATGAAGTAACTGTGCCGACTGTATAACCGTCAGCAATAGCATCCTTATTATAATTAGTTTTCACTGAATAATATGAAGAAGTTCGCTTATACATGGTCAATGTTACCTTAGGTGTTTTGAGCTTATACGTCAAATCCTTATTTAAACCGGTAACTTTAAGGCTAACTGTATGCGTACCATCTGATAAGTTCTTTAAGTTTGCTGATACTTGAAAGTTCTTCGTATTTTTAGCAGCTGTCACTAACGCTGACGGTCCACTTATTGTCACAGCAACATTATCTGGTGCACCACTAATATAGTAATCATCCGTGTTAATTCCTGAAAATTGAATAGGAACACTAACCGTTTCAGACTGAGATGATGTTATTTTACCAATAGTAGATAGTTGGCTAGTATCATCATTAGAGCGACGATTAGAGGCCGTTGATTGCGAATCAGTATATGCAGACATAAAGACGGCGACAACTAATGTCAACAGACTATACACGATTTTATCAGTACGTCGTTTCATATTACTTATCTCCTCGTTTTAAGAATGATCGTAATTGTGTCCACCAAGATTGATCAGCCGTCTCATCTGATGTAACGAGTTGACGAGTCAAATATTTGCGATAATCTTCACGCGATAATGACTGCATTAACTCTGAATTTCTAGTAATTGATACCGCACCCGTTTCTTCAGACACAACGATTGTCAAGGCGTCGGTTACCTCTGAAATTCCCACTGATGCACGATGACGCGTTCCAAGTTCTTTAGGAATCGTGGCGCTATCTGACAGTGGTAAATAAGCGGCCGCAGTCGCTAAACGATTATCCTTTAAAATAACCGCCCCATCATGCAAGGGCGTATTCGGAATAAAAGTATTGATCAATAGTTGGCTTGAAACTTCAGCATCAATCGGTATACCAGTTTCAATATATTCTTCCAATCCCGTCTCCATCTCAATTGAGATTAAAGCACCAATTCGTCGTTTAGACATATATTGAATCGCATCATCCAATTCATTAACTAAACGCTTCTCGGATTGATAAGCCTGTTTTTGCCTGAACAAACCCGAGCGACCAAGATGTTCTAATCCACGTCGAATTTCGGGCTGAAAAACAATAACCAGCGCGATAACTCCCCAATTAATAATTTGGTCTGTTACCCATGAAATTGTAGCTAAACCGAAGTACCAACTAACAACCTTCACTATGATAACAATTCCAACACCACGCAGTAAAGTTACTGCCTTGGTACCACGAATCAACATCATTAATCGATATAGCACCCACCACACAATGATGACATCAATAATACGGACAATGTTTATATTTTTTAATAATGTATCGATATCAAAATTCATACAAACTCCTATTCTTCCAAATTAGTCAACTTTCCTGCTTCCGTAAAGTTAATGTTTTGTCGAATGTTCCTACTTGTTGTATTCGAAATAAAATGCGCTTCTGTTAGATGTTGCACTGCATCACGCTGTGCATTTAACCCAACTAGCTCTAACTCTAACTTTAGGTCTTCTTCACTCTGCACACCATTACCACCATGACGTTCCCGTTCTAAGCGTGAACGATACATAATAATTAAATTATACGCTGCAGTTTGATCGAGATGCGAATCTTGGGCTTCATCAGTACTAATGTATTTTGAAATTGCTGCAATTGCCTCTTTGGCAGCTTCATGTCTTGCCAATTCATATTCAGTCAAAAGAGCATCTGACGAAGTATCACTTAACCACACACGAATCATGCGACCAAAACTTAACAAGAAACGTCGAATCTGACGCCAAGTTCGCTTTGCGCGATCATGGGTAACCAAATCATCCAGCTCAGATTCTGATCGATCAATACGACGTCCTTCACTAGCAAATACTAATGGCGTAATTCGTTCGTCAACTAACAACCCCTGAATGGCGCTACGTTCTGCTTCAAGACCAATTTGACGTAATGCCATTTCAGCATCCAAAATTGGACTGAGTTTATCCGTTTTCATAAATTGCAATTGTAACTGCCGAATTTCAATTTGATATCGTCTTATAATTTCATAAATGACAATTTGATTTGATTCACGTCGACGTGCTTCAATTTCTCGTACAGCTGACTGTAGAACATAGACCCGCGCACGTGGCTCTGACATGTGCTGTGCGACTTTCGCTTTAGCTTTTTTAGTACCAGGTGGTACCTGCGTTTTCTTTGTGCCTCCAACTATCGGCAATAATACAATGGCAGCGACCAGAGACAGAATAATTGTGATTGCTGCAATAAACAGCATCAATGCTCGTTGTGGGAAAGGCTCCCCACTATCGGTAACAAGTGGCACGGATAAAACTCCGGCCATCGTTACGGCACCACGAACACCAGTTAATCCTGAGGTAATTGCCACTCGCCATGAAGCTGTTTCATGCTTGTGGTTTTTCAAACGTACCCATTGCGTGACATACGTCCAAATAACACGAATCCCAAAGATAATAAACCAAGTAATTACTGAATACAAAATGGCCATCGGCAGTGGGATAACTTTCCCGATATGCGTTGCTAATGGGAATTCAATTCCTAAGATAACAAATATGTATCCGTTCAGTAAGTACCCAAAAACATTCCACGTATTAATACCAACCACGTGTAATTCACCAGTGTAGTCAACATCATGCTTTGTATGAATATTTAAAATAATTGCCGCAACAACCACAGCAATAACACCTGAAGCATTGATTTCTTCGGCAGTGATGTAGACTAAGAACGGTGTAAATAACTGAATAACAACTCGTAAAGAAACATCATTAATAGCATGTGATGACAACCAATCACCAATGCCGTTAATTAAGAATCCCATTAAGGCTCCAACTAAAGCTCCCATAATAGAAACATAAAAGAACTCACCTGTTGCTTGCCAAAGTGAAAATGTACCAGCTGTTGCAGCTGCAACAGCAAATTTAAACCCGACCAACCCACTGGCATCATTAATCAAACTTTCGCCAGCGACTAAATGCATAATTGAAGGTGGTAACTTTGCTTCAGAAGCTATTGCTGACACCGCTACCGGATCAGTTGGTGATAAAATAGCCGCAATGGCTAATGCGACGGGAAGTGGTAACTGTGGTACCATCCAATAAATTAAAAAACCACCAACAATCGTGGTAATAAATACTAACAGGATTGCATTACCAAAAATTGGTCCTCTCAATTCCCAAAGCTCTTTTTTGGGAAAACGCCACGCATCCGAATATAGCAACGGTGCGATAAACAAAAGTAAAAACCATTCTGTATCAAGTTTTATTTCGACATCTAGAAATATTGCAACTAATAATCCTAATCCAATTTGGATTAAACTGACTGGTACTTTTTTTAGAAAGTAGCCTAATACATTACCTAAAACGACCAAAAATGTCAGGCCCACAACGGTTTGCAGTAAAGCCATACCTACGCTCCTTTTTCTTACTTTCTGCCTAGTACCCTAACTTCAGTTTCTAGGTTTACTGAAAACTTTTCATACACGACATGCTGAATATGCTTAATTAAGTTGACATAGTCACTACCAGTTGCCTGGCCACGATTAACAATGAAACCAGCATGCTTTGTAGAGACTTGTGCCCCACCAATCTGACAACCTTGTAAGCCAGAATCCATAATTAATTTACCCGCAAAGTATCCTGTTGGTCGCTTAAAGACCGAACCACAAGATGGAAATTCTAAGGGCTGCTTTTGTGCCCGACGTTCGTTAAAATCAGTCATCTTACCACCGATTTCTGCTCGTTTACCGGATTGCATTGCAAAAGTTGCACTGATAATAATATCGCCAGTTTCTTGTACTAAACTATGACGATAGCCAAAGGCTAAATCAGCGACTGGATAGGTTTTTATTTCGCCCATCGGTGTAATCACATCCACACTTTGTACGACCTGGTCAATTTGACCGCCGTATGCGCCTGCATTCATAAAAACAGCGCCACCGATAGATCCTGGAATTCCTGCAGCCCATTCTAAACCAGTTAGTGAATAGTCATAAGCCATTTGCGCAACGTCAATTATCCATGCGCCTGCTTCAGCGGTAATATTATTTTGAAAAACTTTAATTTGGTGCATTTCTGTCAAAAAGATAACCACTCCTTGACGACCATCATCCGTAATCACTAGATTGGATGCATTTCCTAACACAGTAATTGGTAAATTAGCCTCATTTGCAAAACGAACCACTTGTTGCAATTCGTGCTGTGTTTTTGGCCAAAAGCACCAATCAGCTGGTCCACCAACACGGGTATTCGTATAATTTCCTAAATTAACATTCGCCTGAATGTTGTAACTTGGAAACATCTCATTCAACATCTTCATTTTTTAATTCCTTAATTAAATCACTTTAACCAACTGTTTCAACGGTTCAACACCAAAATCAGTGGCTTGTCGTACTAAAATTTCAGCTGCCGCTACTGTATCATCAAGTGCATTATGATGATGCTGCAAATCAATTCCTAACGCTGCTGATACCGTATTCAATTTATGATTTGGTAATTCTGGATAAAGCTTTCGCGATGTACGTACAGTATCTAAAGATAAATAATGTGGCACGCCAATTCCGTAATGCGTCAGTGTTTCACGCAAAACACCATTATCGAAGGATGCATTATGGGCAATGACTAACTGATTAGGCGTGTAAAATTGCTGCACCTGTTCCCAAACTTCTGGAAAAGTGGGTGCATCAAGAACATCCGCCTCAGTTATGCCATGAATCCGAGTATTACGTTTGTCAAAAAAACTATCCGGTTTAATTAATGTATAAAATTCGTCTACAAGTTTATTATCACGCACAACTGCCAAGCCAAGCGATACCGCACTGTATCGTTTGGCACTTGCAGTTTCAAAATCCATCGCCACAAAATTCATATGTACACCTCGTCAATCATTTACTATCCATGACATGTCAAAAGCTGGTACCAAGTCATGATTGCTATTCAAAACTTCACTTTCGGATTCTGGTATTCGCTTAAAGCCAAGCTTCTCATAAATATGGATGGCAACCTCGTTGATTGTTTGCACAGTTAACACTAATTGGTTTACCGAACTAAAAGTCGTCGCCCAATCTAATATTTCAGCCATCATTGCTTGTGCCAAACCATTTCCTTGATACTCATTTAACACGGCAACACCAACTTCAGCAACTCTTGGCTGCTTAGCCTTGGCGGCAGCCGAAGCTAACCCAACAAGCTGCCCCTCATCAGTAGCGGCCACTAACATAATATTATTTGTTGTCGTCTGCAAAATATCAATATTATCAGCTTCATCTGCCACTTCAATCGTTTCAGGATCTTGTTCAAGCATAAATGTACTAGACTCATCTTGTAATTGAAATAACAGTCCCATTAGTTTTACTGCATCCTGTCTATCAGCAGGCCGTACAAATATCTCCATTATTCCTCCATTGCAGCTAATAATCGTGTTGATTGCTTACCAGTTGCTGTTATCGTAATTAACCGTTGAGTTTCTTGGCTAGCGACCCTTTCAAACGAAATTTTCAACACATCATCGGGCAAATCAGGTTTAATATATTGTGACCATTCAACTAAGGCAACTGCATCGCCACCAAAATACTCAGATAATCCTAAATCTTCGGCATTTCCTTCTTCACCAAGACGATAAACATCTAAATGATATAAAGGAAATTCTGATGTTTGATATTCACGTACCAAAGTAAATGTTGGACTTTTAACTGGCCTCTTAATTCCTAGTTCTTTTGCAAATCCTTGTGTAAAAGTAGTCTTACCTGCTCCTAAGTCCCCTGATAATAGAATTGTGTCTCCAGCAGCCACATTTTTTGCCAACTTGGCAGCTAATTTTTGTGTTTCATTCACTGTATTCACTAATATTCTCATAATTAAAAGTATACCATTTTTCAGCAATCGATTACAGCGTACAAACAATGTCAGCGCACAAAATAAAAAAGCTCATCTTAGAATTTCACTGAGCTTTTTGGGGTTGTTAATTAATTCAACTGATTGACCGTTAATTTGTCTGGCAGATCGTAAACAATTGCCTCCGTAGACATTAACATATCATCCGTCAATTGAAGTTTAGACATTTCTCCTTGATGATAGGATTGGAAATAATAACTACGACTCTCAGCTACTGTAGCTGCCCGATAAACTGAAAATGTTTGTTGATGGGTTAAGTTTTGTGGTACAGTCACGCTGTCTAACAAATGCCAACTAGTGATAATCGCCTCGTCTTCGTCAGCGGGCTGGTCAGCACGTTCTTTTAAATAAGCGGCTCTTAAAAAGCGCGCACCAGGTGAATAAGATCCCGGTGGTGTTGCCTTACCTGAAAGATTACCAGTCGTTACTTTCGTTGAATTGACGGGGATTGTACCAGCTTTGAATCCCGGCTTAAAATCAACATATTTTTCCAACTGCTGAATTTGGCGCTCAAAATAAGGACTGTTAGTCACTATTCCCAATGGATTAGGGACAATTTTCATTGGCCATTCGGTTGGCTCAATGACCACAACTGCTCCAGTCGGATCAGTAACTGCATAGTGTAGTTCAGGATTACCATACTTAATAACGCTATTTTTTTCAGACATTAATTGTATGTCGGCGATGTGCTCAGTAATATCAGCAATTGATTTAAAATTCCCTAAAAGCCAAAATACAAATTCAAAAGGTGCAATTTGTACTTTATCATCATCAATTTCATCTACAAAATGAGCCCCATTCCCAAAGGTCAATTTTTGTGCGCACAACCCATACTCATTAACGCCGTCAGCGACATCCGTACGTTTATTACTTAATTCTCCCCCACCAATAAACGCATATTTATTTTGCATCAAATGACGATTAAATGATGAATGCCACTGATATTTTCTTGGTACAAACATTGGTGAATTTTCTAAACGTGGCCAATCCATCGTTCGTGATAAAATATGCACGCCATCACGCGCAACTTGAAAAATACTTGTACACATCCACGACACCTCCTACTTCATTTCATATTAAAAAGCGCCATAACACCTATCATCTGTAAAATCACCAACGAATATGTGTTATGTCGCTTTTATTTGCTACTTTATCTAATTTTCTAATGCTTGCGCAGCCGTAATAATAGCGACTTTATAGACGTCCTCTTCATTGGCGCCACGTGACAAATCTGAAACTGGCTTAGCTAACCCTTGTAAAATTGGACCAACTGCTTCAAATCCACCTAATCGTTGGGCAATTTTATAACCAATATTACCAGACTGCAAATCAGGGAATACAAAGACATTTGCTTGGCCAGCGATTTCTGACTTAGGAGCCTTTGACTGAGCAACTTCTGGTATAAATGCTGCATCAAATTGTAACTCACCATCAACCGCTAATGACGAATCCAATTCCTTAGCAATTTCAGTTGCCTTGGTAACCTTATCAACTTGTGGTGCCTTAGCTGATCCCTTTGTTGAGAAACTCAACATAGCAACTTTTGGATCAATCCCAAAGACTTTGGCTGTCTTGGCTGACTGAATTGCAATCTCAGCCATTGTTTGCGCATCAATATCAATATTGATAGCTGCATCAGCAAAAATATAACGCTCATCGTTTCGTTGCATCACAAACGCACCAGAAATACGCGATGAACCTGGGGCAGTCTTTATTACTTGTAATGCTGGACGCACAGTATCACCAGTAGGATGTGTCGCACCGGATACCATACCATCAGCTAAGTTCATGTAAACCAGCATCGTACCAAAATAATTTACGTCAGCAACCCACTTCTTAGCAGTTGCTGTGTCTGTCTTGCCATGACGGCGCTCAACAAGTTCATGAATCATTTTCTTCAACTTATCATCAGGATAACTAGCCGGGTCAATAACTGTTAAGTTTGATAAATCAAATTGATGTTTTTCAGCAGTTGCATCAATTAATGACTGCTTTCCCAATAAGATTGGTTTAACCAATCCGTCAGCAGCTAATCGTACTGCTGCACCTTGAACGCGAGCATCTTCCCCCTCAGGAAATACAAGTGTCTTATTTTGTCCCTTAATTTTATTTGCTAATTGCTCAAACAACTCCATGATCAACAAACCCCCGTCTCTTTTCTAAATTATTATTGTATTACACAATTTATTATACCATACAGGCTTTTCATCCATTGATATATAGCCGTTTCTAAGTGTTGCATGTAAGAAACAGCATTTTTTATCTAGGCCCACTTGATTGGTAAACGATTATTTTTTTGCAAAAAGTCATTTGTTTGACTAAATGGTTTAGAACCAAAGAAACCACGGTACGCAGATAATGGACTTGGATGAGGTGCTTGTAGTACTAAGTTTTTTTCACCTTGAATCAACGATTTTTTATTTTGGGCCTGCTTTCCCCACAAAATAAAGACCGTGGCTTGATCACGTTGCGCCACTAATTTAATAATTTCATCAGTCAGTGGTTCCCATACTTCACCAGCATGGCCACCAGCATGATGAGCTGGAACTGTCAAAACCGTGTTTAATAATAAAACGCCTTGCTTTGCCCATCGCCGTAGATCACCATCCTTTGGTGCATCAACATTTAAATCATCAACCAACTCTTTGTATATATTAATTAAAGACTTAGGCAATGCCATCGTTGCTGGCACAGAAAAGCTCAGGCCTTGCGCTTGGTCGGGATTTGGATAAGGATCCTGACCTAGAATAACAACTTTCACCTTATCTAGTGGTGTTTCTTTTAACGCAGCAAATACATTTTGTCGTTCTGGATAAACCGTATCGATTAAATAGACAGTATCTAGAAATTCTTGCACACGACCAATATAATTCGGCTGTAACACTGGTTGCAATGCTTCTGCCCAGTCCTTTGGTAATAATTCTGGCATATTAACTCCTATTCTTAATTAATAAATTCATAACTAACCCTATTATACTGACAAAAGTCAGTTCAAACAGGGTTATGTTAAAATAAAAGTTGAAGGGGCATCAATTATCCCCAAAAAATGAAACCATATTATACATCGACTTGAAAATTTTTATCGTACTATCTTCATGATATAACGAGGTATTGATATGCATGATTTACTAATGTCGAAAATCCGCGAACAGTTTGACGGTATAACGACTCTCACAACCTATACGAATGATATAAAATATATTATTTCGGGACAAATTGGTCAACGTCATGACAAGCTCACTATCTATGACCAGTCTTACGACCCGCTTGCTGAAATCACCCAAGTTTCGAGTGGTATCTTGCCTCGTTTTATTTTAACGAATCAACAACAAACGGTCGGATCAATAGGATTGTCTCTAAAATTACATGAATTATTATTTGTAAACAATTTAAACTGGCTGGTACTTGGTAGCCTTGAAAAACGCCGCTTTCAAATAAAAACGGTCAGACAGCAGCTAGCTACCGCTAACCCAATCAGGGATCAACGTTTGTCTATCCATATCGCAAAAACCAACCAAGAACCACTTTTATTATTAATTATTGCTTTTTTAGACCGCTGGCAATTTATTGCCCATGGTCATCCACTGGCTCGGCCAAGTATTTTTAATGCGCCAGCCCCAACATTAACGCCATTTATCAATTCTAATTCACTAAAATATTTACCTAAAGAGTAATAATCAATCACCCATAAGGCTTGCCTATAACCATAAAAAGGGGGCACCAATCAACCATTAGCCTGGTTGATTGGTGCCCCCTTAAACATTGTCAAAAAGTTTATACATTCAAAACTTTATCTAGGAAATCACGTGTACGTGGATCCTGTGGGTTATTAAAAATTTCTGTCGGTGTACCTGCTTCACGAATATAGCCATCAGCAAAAAGGACAACGCGATCAGCTACTTGTTTCGCAAATCCCATTTCATGGGTCACCACAATCATCGTCATACCTTCTTTAGCTAACTCTTTCATAACTGATAAGACATCACCAACCATCTCCGGGTCCAATGCTGAGGTAGGCTCATCAAACAACATAATTTCTGGATTCATTGCCAAAGCTCGAGCGATGGCAACACGTTGTTTTTGACCACCAGACAAGGTATCTGGTTTAACATCAGCTTTATCAGCCAAACCTACCCGCTCTAGAAGTTGCTTAGCATGCGCTGTCGCTTCACTTTTAGTCATTTTTCCTAATTGGACCGGTGCTAAAATCATGTTTTCCATCACGGTTAGATGTGGGAAAAGGTTAAAATGTTGAAAAACCATCCCCACTTTTTCACGGATTTTATCAATATTTACCTTTGGTTGACTAACATTTTGCCCATCAATAGTAATCTCACCACTATTAATGTCCTCAAGCTTATTCAACGAACGTAAAAATGTAGATTTACCAGAACCAGAAGGGCCAATCATTACGACAACTTCCCCTTCTTCAACAGACAAGCTCAATCCTTTTAGCACTTCATTTTTACCAAAACTCTTATGAACATCGCGTGCTTCAATAACTGTTGCCATTATTTGATCCTCTTTTCTACCCAATTTGATAACCAAGTTAATAGTGTAATAACAATAAGATATAATACTGCAATCATTAACCAAACTCTGAATCCTTGCAAATTACGAGCAATAATCAAAGTACCTGTTTGCGTTAATTCAATAATACCAATTGCTGACAAGATTGACGTATCCTTTAACGTAATAATAAATTGATTAATGAAACTTGGAATTATCAAGCGAACTCCTTGTGGCATGACAACTTTCCGCATTGCTTTACCATAAGGCAATCCAAGTGACCGGGCTGCTTCAAGTTGACCTGGCGCAACTGATTTAAATCCGCCCCTTACAAACGCACCAATATAGGCTCCTTCATTTAAGATCAATGTAATAACTCCCGCTGTGAATGCTGGAATTTTTTGTCCGGTCAAATTAGGAATTCCAATATAGATAAAGAAAGCTAACACAAGCATTGGTAGGCCACGGAAAATATAAATAATCGTCGTTGATAGGCCACGTGCTAACTTGCTTGGCATAACGCCCAAAATTCCTAAGAAGATACCCCAAATAGCTGCCAGAATGATACCAACCATGGTCAACTCGAGCGTCTTAACTAAACCATTTAATAAAGCACTCTGATTCTCTTTGACCAAATCCCAAATTGTCGTCTTATCTGTCGTTTGATCAGCTGCATTTTTCTTGTAGTTATAACCACCGTCTCCTAGGTACCGCTTAACGATTTTGTCATAAGTGCCATCTTTAACAATTTTGTCATAACCTGCGTTAAACTTCTTTAATAGCTCTGCATTGGCAGCTTTTTTAACTCCGAATCCATACCAGTTTCCTTTAGCTGGTTTCGTAACAATTTTTAGATTTGTACCTTGCTTGATCGCATATGCCATAACCGGTTGATCTTCGAAAGCAGCAACCGTATTGCCGATTGCCACATCATTATACATAGTATTTGAATCATTGAAGAAAGTTACTTTAAACCCATACTTCTTTGATATTTCACGAGCATAATCTGCCCCAGCACTACCCGTTTTAGCAGCAACTGTTTTCCCTTTTAGATCAGACAAACCTTTGATATCTGATTTAGGTGACACAGCCATCACAATACCACTCTTATAGTATGGTGTTCCAAAATCAAAAGTACTTTTACGCTCATCTGTAATTGACATACCAGCAACGATACCATCCACTTGTCCGGCCTGCACTGCCTGCACACCAGCATTAAAACTCATTGGCTTTAACGTATAGGTAAAGTTCTCACGTTTTGAAATTTCTTTCAACATATCCATATCAATTCCACGATATTTACCACCATCCGTTTGAAACTCAAACGGTGGAAATGTTGTATCAGTTGTAATGGTATAATTTGGCGTTGCTGCGTGGGCAGCGGGTACACTAACGATAATACCGACTGCTAGTCCCACCAATGCCATTAAACTAATTAACCACTTGCGCATTGTCTATTTCCTCCAAGACTATTATTTTCACATTCATACCAACACATTTTACGCTCTTCAATTCATAAAGGGTTATTTAATGTTAGTTTTCCTGACATATGGCGCATTTTATGATACAACAAAAAAACTGATTTAATTAGTTTTGCACATTGGCATCCAAATTAAACCAGTTTTTTAGGAATTATTAATAACGTTTCTTTAGTGTTCGATGTAATTCACGATCTTGATCGCGCTTTTTGATTGTTTCACGTTTATCATAGTTTCGCTTACCCGTTGCAACACCAATCAAAACTTTTGCAAACCCACGTTTTAGATAAACTTTTAAGGGTACAATTGTTTTTCCTTGTTGCGCAACAGCTACTTGTAAACTTTTAATTTCTTTTTTATGTAATAACAATCGCCGACTACGTAGTGGATCGTGATTGAATCGATTACCTTGTTCAAACGGGCTAATATGCACGTTATCTAACCAAGCTTGTCCATCACGAATTTGTATAAAGCCATCCCCTATCGTAATCTTTCTGGCACGAACTGATTTGATTTCCGTACCGGTCAGTTCCAAACCAGCTTCATAGGTTTCAGCAATCGCATAATTATATCGTGCCTTATTATTAGTTGCCAACGCACCATGTGTGCGCCGCTTTTTCTTAGCCATGACAACCCCCTAATTCTAATTACTTATGACGTCCTTTACGATTAGTTCCTTGATGTTTTGAATCCGGCTTACGCTTATTTTGATAAGCGCCAAAAGCTTTACCATCATTATGGGTCTTGTTCCCCTTTGATGAATGATTTCGCTTATCATGTTGCCGACGTCCACCACGGTTTTTACCAAAGGCTCCTCGATGTTCATCAGGTACTTTAATATCTGTGACTGGTGCTTCATCTGGATCAACTAATACGAAATCAATCGATGCTTGTTCTTTATCAACACGAACAACACGTACCTTAACTGGTTGACCAATCTGGTAAATGTGGTGCAAGCGACGACCAATCAATGCCATATGAGCTTCATCATAGACATACTGATCATCCGTAAAGTTAGACACATGAATCAAACCTTCAACCGTGTTTTCCAACGAAATAAACATGCCAAACTTCAAAACACCATTCACAACGCCATCGAACTCTTGGCCGACCTTATCCATCATGAATTCGGCCTTCTTCATTGCATCAGTGTCACGTTCAGTATCAACCGCACGGCGTTCCTTAACTGATGTATCCTCACCAATTTGGGCTAATTTATCGGCATACTTAGCCTGTGCCTCTTCACCCAAACCATTTTTCTCGTACCATTTAATCAAACGATGAACCGTTAAATCAGGGTAACGTCGAATTGGTGAAGTGAAGTGTGTATAATATTCTGCCCCAATACCAAAGTGACCCAATGGATCATTTGAATACTTTGCTTGTTTCATTGTCCGCAACATCATTGTCGAAACCATCTGCTCTTCAGGACGATCCACAAAGAAATTATGAATAGCTTGCAAATCAGTTGACTTGACGTTTTCAGGATCCAATTTAACTGGTGCACCTAAGGCTTTAACAAAATCAACAAAGCTCTGCACACGATCAGCATCTGGTGCTTCGTGTATACGATACAAGAATGGTACCTTAGCTAGGTCAAAATGCATGGCAACAGTTTCATTAGCTGCTAACATAAATGATTCAATAATTCGCTCTGATAAACCACGTTCACGCAATTCGATATCCGTTGGCTTACCCTCTTCATCAACAATAATCTTTGCCTCAGGCGCATCGAACTCGATAGCACCTCTAGCAGTACGCTTTGCCGACAAAATATCGTGCAATTCAGCCATCTCTTCAAACATTGGCACTAGTTCCGCATACTCAGAACGAGTCTCTTCATCACCATCTAAGATTGCATTAACTGCTTTATAAGTCATCCGCGCATGTGATCGCATCACTGAGGTGTGCAGACGGTGACTAACTAAGTTACCTTTTGGTGTAAACTCCATTTCAGCTGACATAGCTAGTCGATCAACGCCTGGATTTAATGAAGCAATCCCATTTGAAATTTTACGAGGCAACATTGGAATCACACGATCCGTTAGATAAACAGATGTGCCTCGATTATAAGCCTCTTCATCTAATGGTGTGCCTTCAACCGCATAATGTGAGACGTCAGCAATGTGGACACCCAAATGGAAATTACCATTTGGCAGTTTCCATACAACGACTGCATCATCCAAATCCTTTGACTCAATAGAATCAATGGTTACTAATGGTTGATCAGTAATATCTTCACGACCCTCACATTCACTATCCAATACCTCATCAGGAATGGCCTCGGCTTGTTTCATCGCATCTTTAGGGAATACGTGTGGCACATCATGATTATAAACAATCTCCAAGATATCAACACCTGGATCATCCTTATAACCAATTTTCTCTGTAATTACACCTGTAAAGTGTTTGGGCATTTCCGCAGAAGGATACGTTGCGATTGAAGCCATAACCACTTCACCATCTGTCGCAACCAAGCCCCCCTCTTTAACTAAAAACTCAAAGGAAGAAAACTTCTTATCAGTCAAACGTATACTACCGACATAGCCTTTGTAAGCACTACCTAAGGAGAATTCGCCAACAACATGTTCGCGGCCACGTGTAATAATTTCTTCGATCTTACCTTCAGGACCACGCTTATCGTCGCCCTTATTAAGCAACTTGACACGCACTTCATCACCTTGTGTTGCAAAAGCCGTATTATCTGGGTTAACAAACACATCCGGTGCTTTTTCATCATAATGAACAAATCCGAACCCTTTGTCATTAGATTTAAATGTACCAATGACTCCTTCATGATCTGCATTATATTGAAATGCACCTGCATCATTAACTTTAACTTTGCCAGCACGTTCCAAAGCTGCTAAAGCTTGTACAACTGATTTGAAAGCATTCGCATCATTTAATCGCAACCCATCTGTTAACGTTTGTGCTGGATACGCTTGGGTCGGATTTCCTTTCAAAAAGCCAAATAATTGGTCTTGTAAATTTTGTAAATCCATTAATTTCTCGCTATTCTTAAAATGAAAGACCTCTCGTACAATATGTCACGAGAGGTCTTGCGCACTGGTAAATTTTTAATGTGAAGAAAGGTAAACAAGCGCCAATCCCAAAATAAACCAGATTGCTGCAAGGACTGCTGTAATTCGTTGCATCACAGCAACAAATCCTCGGGCCTTTTGGGTTGCAAACAAGTCACCACCACCGCCACCTGACAATGCTGACAAAGCATCCTGTTGCTTAGATGGTTGCATCATAACTGCAATAATAATCAGTGCACCCACTACAATCATTGCCGTTAATAGTGTGTCGTACATCTCGGTGCCTCCTCTTTCTTCTATCTTTAATCATATATACTTTTATAGCATAACATAGGTAATAAATTGTCTCAATAAAAAAAGTGAGACGGAACATATTTCGCTCGGTCTCACCTTTAGTTATTATAAATAATTAATTACTTTGCTTCGTAGCTAACAATGCCATCACGTGCAGACTTGTCAATGTTGTAGAAGCTGTTGATACCCTTGTATTCAGCAACCTTGTCACTCAACAAATCTTCAATACGCATCAATTGGTTGTACTTAGCAATACGGTCAGTACGTGACATTGAACCAGTCTTGATTTGACCAGCATTAGTTGCCACAACCAAATCAGCAATCGTTGTATCTTCAGTCTCACCTGAACGGTGTGAAACGATAGCTGTGTAACCAGCTTCTTTGGCCATCTCGATAGCTTCAACAGTTTCCGTCAAAGTACCAATTTGGTTAACCTTGATCAAGATCGCATTAGCAGCTCCCTTAGCGATACCCTTTGACAAGTAGTCAGTGTTTGTAACAAAGAAGTCATCACCAACGATTTGTACCTTGTTACCAAGACGCTCAGTCAACTTTGACCAGTTATCCCATTGTTCTTCATCGTTCAAATCTTCAGCTTCTGCCAAAGGATCCTCAACAGATACAACTGGGTACTTTTCGATCAAGTTTTCTAGGTAGTCAATAAACTCATCAGTTGTGTATTCCTTCTTATCAGGCTCACCAGCTAATGTGTAAATCTTCTTTTCATGATCATAGAATTCTGAAGAGGCAACGTCAAAGGCGATTGCCACATCCTTACCTGGCTTGTAGCCAGCACGTTCGATCGCGTTCAACAAGTATTGGAAAGGCTCCTCATTTGAAGTAAAGTTAGGGGCAAAACCACCTTCATCACCAACAGCAGTTGAGTGACCAGATTCTTTTAGCAAAGCTTGTAATGCATGGAACGTTTCTGAACCCATACGTACAGCTTCAGCAATTGACTTTGCACCAACTGGCATAATCATGAATTCTTGGAAATCAACTGAGTTATCGGCGTGAGCACCACCATTAACAACGTTCATCATTGGTGTTGGCAAAACCTTTGAGTTAAATCCACCAAGGTAGTTGTACAATGGTGTACCTAGTTCATCAGCTGCAGCACGAGCAGCAGCAATTGAAACACCCAAGATAGCATTGGCACCCAACTTACCCTTGTTTGGCGTACCATCCAAGTCGATCATTGTGTGATCCAACAAAACTTGATCGGTAACATCCATACCAACCAACTTGTCCTTGATTACCTTGTTAACATTCTCAACAGCCTTCAAAGTTCCCTTACCTAGGAAACGGCCCTTGTCACCATCTCGTAATTCGACAGCTTCGTTAACACCAGTTGAAGCACCAGATGGCACGATACCACGACCAAAGCCACCTAATTCAGTGTAAACTTCAACTTCAACAGTAGGGTTACCACGTGAGTCCAAAACTTCGCGTGCATAAATATCAGTAATTGCAGACATGTTGTCTTCTCCTTACTTATTCTTGAAAGTATAGTTATATATGGGAATATCCCTCGGGACTTATTGTAACATAATTCACAGTATATGCTAACAACGACGTTTTTAAGTTAAATAAGGGACATAAAAAATTCACATTATCATCATAATTAGCAAAACGTTAACTAATTATTATTAATAATTTTTATCATCTTAGTCATTGATTTGCAAGTTATTTGTTGTCATTTTGTTATATAATTGACTGTCATGTAATTGTTAAGCACGTTAAACTGTACTTGTCATTGCATTATTGTTTTTCGGGGGGATTTATGAAACGAGCAATTTTTACTATTTCATTACTATTAGGGTTATTATTTGCCATCCCAGTTTGCTTTCTTAGTACGTCACAGGCATTCTCTGGTTGGCTAATAAATCCTAAGGAACAAGCAAGCCATTCACAATCCCAAAAACAATCACAAGCTGAATCTAAATCTAATTTAGAAAAATTTAGTTCGCGATTAGCAGCGAGTGGCGTGTCTGTTGTTTCTAGCAACTCTGAGGAAGCTGTCGATCCTAATCGAGCTGTGATGACTTCTATAAATCCACAAGATTCTAACTCATCTCGGCCAACCTCTGACCAAGAAACGTCTGCCCGAGCAACGACCACTAAGCGAGATAATACCGCTGATCAAACGACAACATCCACCCCTAGCTCACAATCGAGTTCAACCATGACTAGCCAACCTAGTTCAAGTGAATCAAACCTACCGAGCGAGTCAAGTGACCCGGACTCATCAAGCTTACCAAACAGCTCTAGCTCTGTTATTACTAGCTCATCTTCTAGCGAAAGCTTACCTAGTGAAAGTTCTTCTAATGAAGATTCATCTAGCGAGGATTCATCTAGTGACATACCAAGCTCATCTAGTGACCCAATTAATAGTGAAACATCTAACGTACCAAGTAGTTCTTCGAATGAATCAGAACCAAATACTAATGATTCTGATTCCTCAACTACTAACAACAATAACAGTTCAGAAGAACAACAGAATAACGACATAAATAGTCAGACAGCTGAAACTTCAGTCGTCCCACCAACACCTGATACGGCAATTTCTTCTGTCGATTAAAAATAAAAATACGAGTGAGATAAGCACAGGTTGCGCCATTCTCACTCGTATTTTTATTTTATAAATTACGTTTTGCCTGCTCCGCTAAACTAATTAACTCAATAAATGTCGCTGCATCGAGTGCAGCATCCCCAACTAATACACCATCAATATCAGGTTGCTTTAATAGCTCATAAGCATTTGCTGGTTTGACTGAACCACCATACAAGACACGCACATGATCAGCAACATCCTGATCAAACATATCGGCAACTGTCTGCCGAATCACACGTAAACTCTTTTGTGCTGCATCAGGTCCCATTGCTTGACCAGAACCAATCGCTGCTGTCGGTTCATACGCTAACATTAATCGACCCATTTCTTCATGAGTGACTCCCTTTAAGGATTCAACTACCTGATTCACAATCCAGTGTGCATGGTCATTGAGTGACTCCAATTGCACAGCTTCATCAATTGCGATAATAGGTGACAACCCATTCCGTAATGCCGCCAATGTCTTTAGGTTAACCATCTCATCAGTTTCACGAAAATAATTACGGCGCTCAGAATGGCCAATAATCACGCGACTAATACCTAAATCAGCAAGTGCCGCTGGACTTGTCTCACCAGTATAAGCTCCCTTATCCTGCCAATACATGTTTTCGGCCCCAATTTCAACAGCTGTTCCTTTGGCAGCAGTTACCATTGCATTTAACAATACATCCTGTCCTGCTAGTACGGCATCAACATGTGGATAAACCGCCAATTTCGGTGAAATCTCAGCAATATAGCGCTTTACCTCACTTGGCAATTTATTCATTTTCCAATTTGCAATAACAATTGGTCGTCGTAACATTATCTTTTACCACCCCTCATCGTGCTTATTCTGATTATACCACGCTTTCTAATCCAAATATGCGTAATGAGCCGTTCAGTATTTTTGATATTAATAGCAGTCTACCTAAACAAAGATTTTAACTTTTTATTCACATTTACCTTGAGGCATTAAGCCCTATCACAACGGCACCATACCCTGCCATACTGATATTTTTTTCGTTAATTGTGACGTTCCCTACTTTTTCTAAAATCACACCATTTTTGTTTCTGTCAATTTGTATGGCATCAGAACTTAGGTTTACGAGTACTGTTAATACTTGTTCATCTAATATTCGCTGATACCCAATGACGGTTTCAGGTAGTGATGGCAATGGCTGCAAATCACCAGTTGTGATAACTCTCTGCCACACTGGATCATGATGCCATGCCCCTAATTTCTTATAGTAATTTAAAACAGAGTTTTTATCGGCTAATTCCGTTTGGACATCAATGCCTGTTCTATCTGACCCCATCTTTAACCACGGTGCAACGTCAGAAAATCCGGCAAATTCAGTATGATCCCATTGCATCGGCACTCGTGCATTATCACGTGATTTATCATTAATGGCCGCCAATGCTCTCTCCTTAGAATAACCATCTTTCAAGGCCATTTGATAGTTATTAATTGATGAAACATCATTAAATTCCGAAATGTCGTCACGGACAAAATTTTTCATCCCCAACTCTTGCCCTTGATAGATAAACGGTATCCCCGGCAAAAAATAATACATCGTTGCCAAGGCCTTAGCTGCTGCTGGCGTTTGATTTTGTTTATCTGGGACTAACTTTGATAAAACTCTAGGCTGATCATGGTTTTCTAACACATTAGCCAATGTCCCCTTAACCTTACTAGCAACTTGTTGTGATGAAAACAGGGCCTCTCGTAAATCACTAACTGACCATTGATTGCGACCGCGATACCATTCATCAGTGTTTATAACATCAATATTCATATATGAAAAATCAAAAATCATAGAGAAATAGCCATTTGGTCCGATATATTTAATCAGGTCTTCTTCAGGCACCCCATATGCTTCACCGACTGTGACAGCATCATATTTATCAGAGGTTTCTTTCTGCAATTCTTTTAGGAATACATCAATTCCTGGTCGATTTTGACCCTTCTTAATAACTGATACCAACCCATCACTGCCATCAGCAGGTAAACTAGCCCAGTCCAAGTCCTTCTTCAAATGCGTGATTGCATCCACTCTAAAGCCCGCAACGCCTAACTCAAGCCACCAATTGATCATATGGTATATTTCCTTACGTAACGCAGGATTTTCCCAGTTAAGGTCTGGTTGTTGTGGCGCAAAAGTATGGAAGTAATACGTATTAGATTCACCAACAACTGGTTCCCAAGTAGAACCACCAAAAATGCTACGCCAGTTATTTGGCACTTCCCCATTTTTTGTCTTTTTAAAAATAAAATAATCTCGATATTTACTTTGCGGATCTGCTAACGCTTGCTTAAACCAATCATGTTGATCAGACGTATGATTAACAACTAAATCCATGATTACCTTAATATGACGTTTTTTAGCTTCTGACAAAAATGTTTTAAAGTCATCAAGCGGTCCAAATTGTGGATCAATATCTTGATAATCAGCAATATCATATCCCATATCGACCATCGGCGATTTATAGATTGGTGAAACCCAAATCATTGTGACCCCTAAATCACGGATATAATCTAGATGATTGATCATCCCTTGAATATCACCAATACCATCATGGTTAGTATCTTGAAAAGAGCGCGGATAAATTTGATACACAACCTCATTTTGTCACCATTTTGTAGCCATCTGTCTATTCCCCCAGTTATTCATTGATGGGTTTAGCATATATGAGGCCAATCAAATATTCAATATGAAACCACTAATTTAAGAAAGCGCTTCCATTTAATAAATTTCGTTAAACGATACTAAAACAATCCCAATTATCCTATTTAAACATGTAAATAGTATACATAAATTCTCATAATAGTATACTTTAGTCTGTATTATGTTACCGCTAACATATTTAAGTTAAAAGTCGCTAATAACATGCCACAATTAATAATTGTGCACAAAAAAAGAACAACCATTTCTGGTCGCTCTCACAATTTTTATCAACTAGTCGGCTGCAACATTAGCTTTCACTAAAGCAACAACTTCATCATTTGTTTCGGCATCTACAGCTTTGTCAGCTAATTTTGCCATATCTTTTGTATCTAATTGTTTCATCAAAGAACGTGCTTGCAAGATAGAAGTTGCAGACATTGAGAATTCGTCTAGTCCCATACCAACAAGAATTGGTAGTGCAACTGGATCACCTGCCATCTCACCACACATTGCAGCGAACTTACCATACTTATGCGCAGAATCAATCACATTCTTTACTAAGCGTAAAATTGATGGATTATATGGCTGGTACAAGTATGATATGCGATCATTACCACGATCTGCTGCCATCGAGTAACCAATCAAGTCATTCGTTCCAATTGAGAAAAAGTCCACTTCTTGCGCAAACTTATCTGCCAAAACTGCAGCAGCAGGAATTTCGATCATGATACCAAGCTTAATGTCGTCTGACACTTGAGTACCTTCAGCAATTAATTTGGCTTTTTCCTCATTAAAGATATCACGGGCAGCACGGAATTCTGGCAATGTTGCCACCATTGGGAACATAATCCATAGTTGTCCATAAACTGATGCCCGTATTAACGCCCGTAACTGCGTACGGAAAATATCATCTCGATCAAGAGAAATACGGATAGCTCGATATCCTAAGAAAGGATTATCTTCCTCAGGTAATGGTAAGTATGGTAAATGCTTATCACCACCAATGTCCATCGTACGAACTGTCACTGGCTTACCATCCATACTCTTAAGGACCTTTTTGTATGATTCAAATTGATCCTCTTCGGTTGGTAATTCAGTCGAATCCATGTATAAAAATTCGGTACGATATAGGCCAACACCTTCAGCCCCGTTATCAGCCACACCACCAAGGTCCTTAGGCGTACCAATGTTCGCCCCGATGATAAACTCTTTGCCATCAGCTGAAACAGACTTCTCGTTTTTCAACTTAGCCCATGCAGCCTTTTTAGCAGCATATTGGTCTCCCTTTGCTTGGTAGGCAGTCATCTCATCAGCTGTTGGATTTACTAATGCTAGACCATCTAAACCGTCTAAGACAACAGTATCGCCATCAGCGATTTCCTTAGTAGCAACCTCAGAACCAACAATTGCTGGGATTTCCAAAGTACGGGCCATAATCGCAGCATGTGCCGTACGACCACCAACATTTGTGATAAACCCTTTCACATAACGACGGTCCAGTTGTGCTGTATCCGAAGGCGTCATGTCTTGGGCAATAATGACCACTTCTTCGTTGATCAACGCAGGATTTGGCAACTCCTTGCCAAGCAAATGACTTAACACACGCTTAGTCACATCACGAATATCAGCAGCACGTTCGGCCATATATGGATTATCGTCCGCCATACTCTCAAACATGCCAATAAACATGTCTGTCACAGCTACCAAGGCTGCCTCGGCATTCGTTTTGTCGCTATCAATCTTATCATTGATATTGCTCAAAAGCTCCGGATCCTCAGTAACCATAATATGCGCAGTAAACACTTCGGCTTCATCAGCGCCCATTGACTCTTCAGCTTTTGTACGAATTTCTTCCAAATCTGCCTTTGAAGACAAAAAGGCCGCACGGATGCGGTCTTTCTCACCTTGAGTATCGTCGATTGTGCGAGTCTCAAAAGACAGATCAGGGTCAACTAACTTATAAGCTTTTGCAATTGCAACACCATTTGATGCAGCAATTCCGGTAATTTTATTAGTCATTCTATTTCCCCTAGAACCTGTTTAACTTAATCTACGAAACTAGTCTGTCAAACCTTCTGCTGACATTGTTTCTGCAATAGCTGATAAGGCATCGGCCTCGTCATCACCTTCAGCAGAAATCTTAACATCTGCATTTTGACCAACACCTAGTGACATAACACCCATGATTGACTTCAAGTTAACATCCTTACCTTGGTATGACAACGTAACATTTGATGAGAACTTTGAAGCTGCTTGTACCAACAAAGTTGCTGGGCGAGCATGAATACCAGTTTCGGCTACAATGTGAAATTCGCGTGATTCCATGGTGATAATCTCCTCTAAATTTAAATATTATTCTTTTACTTTGGGTTAAGTTAAATTATGCTTTCAACAATCAATTATAACCAACCTTCATGCATTCATTTTATCAGGTATAAGGTATATTAGCAAGCGCTTACATATTTTTTCATAAAATACAATTTGTAATTATTAAGCTATAAATTTTATTCTATGATGCTTCGTCATCTTTTGCTGTATATGTAATTATACCACCACGTTCGGCAGTTCCCCTAATCGCATTTTGATAGGGATAATCGCGCCATACAACATAAAAATCAGAAAACTCTTTTGAAGTGACCACAAATTTATCTAATTCACCTGATCTTAGTTGTTCTAACATCTGACTATAGTCCATTCTGCCTCCTCATTTCTATTATACAGCTATAATTAAAATTGGCACAAGATACTGCCATATGTAAATCCGGCACCAAATCCCGTTAATAACACCTTTTTGCCTGTCAATACAGTGTTTTGGCGCAATTCATCTAATCCCATCGCAATTCCTGCTGACGATGTATTCCCATATTTAGTCACATTCGTCACAAATTTTTCCATTGGCTGTTCTAATTTTTTTGCAATCATTTCAATAATTCTAAGATTAGCTTGATGTGGAATAAAATAATCAACATCCGCTGGTTCCAAGCCATTTTGATGCAAAAAATTGGTAATATGATCAGGAATCAACCGCTCAACTTCATTAAACACTTGACGTCCTTCCTGATGAAAGGCCGTTGTTTTTGGATAGTTATCCGCAGAAAGTTCATGTAATGGCTGAATAACACCAGAGTGTACCACTTCCTCATTACCAATCGTATGCATTTCTTCTGCCATCAAAAGCGACTGTTTACTAGTCTCTAATATGAATGCACCAGCACCATCACCAAAAAAGACTGATGAGGCACGATCCTTGAAATCCATCATCTTAGAATTAACTTCAGCGGATATGACCAACGCATATTTTGCTGTACCAGCTTTTAAAAATTTATCAGCTGTGCTCAAGCCAAAAATAAATCCCGCACATGCTGTCGAAATATCATATGCCCAAGCATTTTCAGCCTGTAAATTTCTTTGTACTAATGCTGCAGTTGATGGTGCAAAACCATCAGGTGTAAATGTCGTCACAATGATTAGCCCAATATCTGCTGGTGCAATCGCTGTTTGAGCAAGCGCTTGTTGCGCCGCCTTAGTGGCTAGATCCGACGTATTTTCTCCCTGTAACGAAACATGCCGAGTCTTGATTCCCGTATGTCCTTGAATCCATTCATCATTTGTATCCATAATTGTAGCCAAATCATCGTTGGTCACAATGTTTTTCGGAACATAATGAGATGAAGCAACAATTTTTACGCCTTGCGCCATGCTTTGCTCTCCTCCTAATTACTATTCAAAAAATATTATACGCATGCTCACCACAAAAAGACATTAATATTTTACCAAAAAAACATATTCTATCTCTAATTCCGATTGAAATAGTACAAGTAACGATCGCCATTAGCAGCTTGCTTTAACTTAGTTACACTAGCGTTATCTGGTTCCGGTATATTATTGGTTACATGATTCATGCCAAAAATTGCCATTAATACCGCCTTAATGGTAAATCCATGGGTAACAACAATGATTTGGTCATCGGGATTTTGTTTGGTCTCTTTATTCAAAAAAAGATTTACCCTGTTAACAACTTGCGAAAATGTTTCACCACTGACAGCATATTTTGTATAATTTTCTGTCACATCATGCAAGACCGGATTAAAAACATCTGGAAAATCAGCTATTAGCTGTTGATTTTGCTTACCATCCCATTCCCCATATGAAATTTCTAATACCCGTTCATCTGTTCTAACCGGTATCCCTGCCGTTTCATTAAGAATATCCGCAGTTTGTGCAGTCCTATGTAAAGGACTGATTACTAAAGAATCTGCAAAACTAATATCAAAATGCTTGGCCAACTCGTTAACTTGTCGCCTACCAGTATCGTCCAAGCGGGTGATGTCCGAATTGATTTGTCCTTGTTTTAATCCAGCGGCATTGGCCAAAGTCTGGCCATGACGTACAAAATAAAAGGTTGTCATATTGTGTCCCCCTCAATTAGTGAAAAAGAAAAGTTGAGACAATACCTTGTCTCAACCTCACTCAAATCACTACCTTATGCTTCTGTCATTTTCTGCTGTTGTAGTTTGAAATTTTCATTATATGAAAAAACATTTTGTCCAGCAACTGCGGCATCACCAACGGCTGTTGTAATCTGTCGTAATTCTTTTTCACGAACATCACCCAGTGCATAAATACCAGGCAATGCTGTTTCCATACGCTCATTTGTTTCGATCCAACCGCGTTCATTTGTAATACCCAAATCAGCGACAACATCTGAAACTGGCAACACCCCAACGTAAATAAAGACACCGGCAGCATCAACGGTATAAACTTCATCAGTTACATTGTTATGCACACGCACACCCGTAACTTTTTTATCATCACCTAAAATCTCTTCAACTTCAGTATTCCAAACAAATTCAATCTTATCATTAGCAAAAGCACGCTCTTGTAAGATTTGTTGGGCTCTTAACTTGTCTCGGCGATGAAAAACAGTTACCTTATCGGCCAAACCAGCTAGATAAGTTGCTTCTTCAACTGCAGAATCTCCACCACCAACAACAATAACATGCTGACCACGGAAGAATGCACCATCACAAACAGCACAGTAAGATACACCGCGTCCTGAATAATCATCCTCACCAGGTACAGCTAGTTTCTTATAATCAGAACCGGTTGCTACAATGACTGAATTAGTTGTGTATTCATCCATATCCGTCACAACACGCCATGAACCGTCATCTTGTGCTTGGACATGTAAGACTGTTCCAAAAGCATATTCAGCGCCAAATTGTGTTGAAGATTGATACATCTTTTCAGAAAGGTCTGGACCTAATATGCTATTGAAGCCAGGATAATTTTCGACCTCGGCTGTGTTATTCATTTGACCACCGTATATCCCGCGATCAATCATTAGTACAGACAGGTTTGCACGTGAAGCATACGTTGCCGCCGTCATGCCACCAGGACCTGCACCTAAAATTATTGTGTCATAGTGTTGGGTCATAACAACACCTCCCCTTCAAGCGCTTGCTTATTATCGTCTTCTCGACTTTCTACTACATTATTTTACATTCTTTGATTTAGAAAGCAAGTTTTTTGGCTTACTTTTTGTAAATGAAAACTGCGAGCCGACAGATGTCAAAAACTCGCAGTTTTCAGTATTGATACATCATTGATTAGTCTAATTTAGCGGCTAGTTCCTTGATATATGCTTTCAAGTCTTCACTCGTTTGTGGGTGCTTTAGACCAAATTCAATGTTCGTCGTTAAGAAACCAATCTTTGATCCAATATCGTAACGGCTACCCTTAAATTCATGCGCATAAACATGTTGACGCTTGTTTAAGGAATCAATTGCATCAGTTAGTTGGATTTCGTTCCCCTTACCTGGCTCAGTCTTCTCAAGTTCTTCAAAGATTTCTGGGGTTAGTAGATAACGACCAATAATTGCCAAATCAGATGGTGCATCTTCTGGCTTTGGCTTCTCAACGAAGGTGTTAACTTGGTGGAGACCCTCTTCAACTTCTTTTTCAGGGGCAATCACACCATATTCAGATACTTGGTCGTGAGGCACCTTCATAACAGCTAAAGTTGATTCACCAGTTGTGTTATAACGATCAACCAATTGCTTTGTCAAAGGCTCTTCATCACTCATCAAATCATCACCCAACATCACAACAAATGGCTCATCACCGATAAATGACTTAGCAGTCAATACAGCATCCCCTAAACCACGAGGATGTGATTGACGAATAAAGTACAAGTTAATATCCGTTGTCTCTTGAACAATCTTTAGTAACTCGTCCTTACCCTTTTCACGTAAGTTATTCTCCAATTCAGGATTTGAATCAAAATGATCCTCAATTGAACGCTTTGACTTACCATCAACGATGACAATATCCTCAATCCCTGATGCCAAAGCTTCTTCAATAATGAATTGGATAGTTGGCTTATCGACAATTGGCAACATTTCTTTTGCTAATGCTTTCGTTGCAGGCAAAAAACGTGTTCCTAATCCTGCCGCTGGAATAATCGCTTTACGTACTGGTTTCATGATTAATTTACTTCCCTTCTTGCGAGACTGGACGTCCCATTAATGTTTGAATCGCTTCTTTAACATCTACGTTGTCATAAAGTACACGATAAACTGCCGATGTGATTGGCATTTCAATATGTTTTTTTTGTGCTAATTCATGCGCAACCTTGGTTGTTGAAATCCCTTCAATAACCATCCCCATATCTTCAATAACATCTGATAGTTTTTTACCTTCACCTAATTGTACACCCGCTCGAAAGTTTCGAGAATGTACTGAAGTCGCCGTGGCAAATAAATCCCCCACACCAGACAACCCCATAAAGGTAATCGGATTAGCCCCAAAGGCTTGCCCTAAACGACTAATTTCAGCTAAACCACGGGTAAACAAGGCTGCTTTGGCGTTTGCATCATAGCCCAGGCTTGCCAAGGCACCAGCCCCGATAGCAATGACGTTCTTTAACGCACCACCAATTTCGGCACCGATTACATCAGTGTTAGTATACACACGAAATACTTGGTTACTAAATGCCGCTTGGACTTTTTCAGCAGCGACAACGTCTTTACTAGCCGCTGAGACCAAAGTTGGATCGTGTTTGATGACCCCTTCAGCATGAGAAGGCCCTGAAATCACACCCAGTCCCTTTAGGTACTTAGCAGGTACTTCTTCAGTAAGCATCTCTGATACTCGCTTATATGTGCCTGGTTCTAGCCCCTTAGTTGCAGCCATTAAAATAACGCTATGGTCTATATTCGCTAGGACCGTAACTAGTTGCTGGGCAACTTCGCGTGTTGCCTTAGTGGGCACAACGCTCAACACAATATCTGCATTCTCTACAGCAGATTGCATATCTGAAAAACCAACAATCCCCTCATTTAATGGGTTATCACCTAAATATTTTGTATTTAGATGTGTCTCATTGATTTCAGCCACTTGTGATGCTCGATGGCTCCACAAACGAACGTCATGCCCATTTTCAGCAGCAACATTGGCCAGTGCGGTTCCCCACGAGCCGGCACCTAGAACTGCAATAATTTCGTTACTCACGAGATTCCTCCTTTTAATTGCATGAGCGACAATATCATAATAATACCATATTCTAATAACTTGGCAATCTTATCATTAATAGACCGCTACATCACAGTATTAATCACCTAATTTGAATTTTCAGCAATTAAATTATTAAGATTATTATTAAATGTTTCAGTCGCATCGAATCCCATTTGCTTAGCACGGAAGTTTTTTGCAGCAGTCTCAATTAGAACGGCTAAATTACGGCCTGCTTGAACAGGTAGCACGTAACGTGGTAACCCCACGCCTTGAATGTTAATAACTTCTTCACCGTTACCTAGACGATCCACTTCTTGATCATCATGCCACTTTGCAAGGTGCAAATTAAAGGCGATCGTAGCATGCGAGCGTACGGCACCAGCACCAAATAAGTCCATGACATCAATAATACCAACACCACGTAATTCCATTAAGTTACGTAAGATTGCTGGTGGCTCCCCAACCAAACGTTCTTCATCTTGTGCATACACGTCAACACGATCATCAGCGATTAAACGATGACCACGTTGTACTAATTCTAATGCGGTTTCTGATTTTCCAACACCTGAATCACCAGTAATCAACACACCAAGACCAAAGACATCAACCAGCACACCATGTACTGACTGACGTTCAGCTAACCCACCACTTAAGAAGTAAGTCATGTTGGCTAATATTTTTGATGATGTTAATTCAGTTGCAAGCACCGGAATATGATTTTCCTGCGCCGCTTGCATAAACTCTTCTGGTAGCTCTCGTCCGGTTGATACAACAAACGTTGGTGTGTTTGGCTGCATCATTTTTCTTGCAATCAGTAACAATTCTGAATGATTCATACGTTGAGAAAATGAAGTCTCCGTAATCCCCATCAATTGAATTCGCTCAGGTGCATAATAGTTAAAATACCCTGTCATTTCAAGACCTGGTCTTGAAATATCTGGTGTTGTGATTTTGCGATCCAAGTATTCTTCACCCGTCACAATTTTCAGGCGAGTATTATCCAATAAATCTTTTACTGTTAATTCTTTTGCCATTTTCTATTACCTGTCTTAATTATTGCTTATCTTCTTTACTAAAGTAACTAGAAATTATCATATTGACCACGGACATAACAATAGCAATAAATACTGCCCAGCCAAAACTAGCAAATCTAAAGCCGTCGCCAACAACCCAAGCAGTTAGCCATAATACAACACCATTGATGACTAGTCCGAACAAGCCAAACGATATAATCGTAAATGGTAAAGCCAGTACATGTAATACTGGTTTTACTAAGGCGTTTAAAATTCCTAGGATAACAGCAGCTAATATTGCCGTCCAAATGTTTCTAATGTAGAGACCATTTCTAAATAATCCCGCCATCGCCAACAACATCACTGTATTAATAATAATCCGTTGCCAAAAAGAAAAATTTTTAAAAGTAACTGTCTTCATGTATATCCTCCAGTTATTCTTAGCACCAGTATATCAAAATTACACCCATATTTGGCTAAATGTCCTGTAATTTGTATTATCCGTTAACATAAAACAAAAGCTAGAAACGGACGCATCCATTTCTAGCTTTATCACAATCTATTAATATAATTACTTATGTTTTGCGCGAAACAGGTCATTAAATGGTGATTCACCACTGTGAGCCACCTGGGTCAAAAACATTTTAACTGCCTGTTGTGTCGTTAACCCATTTTCTTTAAATACAGCATCAGCTGCATTACGCACCTCTTCTTCGACACGAATTTGAATTAATTTTTCCATTTGATACGTCCCCCCTTGTACCGTTAAAGATATATTCAACTCCCCATTATTATATACCATTTTACAGAAAATAGCTTAAACAAGCATAGTTTTAAAATACATGTTACCCAAACATAAATAATTACATAAAAAAACACACCGTCATTTTCAGACAGTGTGTTTCATTTGGCATTGCTAAGATTGACGCGTCCTAGCTCACGTGATGGTTACCCATCAGTCAACGTACACCCATCAGGAAAACCCAAAGGTAGTCATGTGTAGCAAAGCAAGTTCCACAACTTGCTTTACACCCTCCAGTAATACGACTGTTAATGAGGGCCGTTTATCAAAGATCATTTAAGATCCTCTCGACTCATCGCATAGATATAATACTAACACACCATTGAATAAAAACAAACATTCTTATTCAAATTTACATTTTTATAATTATAGAAACCGTATTCATGTATTATTATCATCTCAAATTTTAAGATGGCGCTTACATTAACCTGTTATAAGGTATATAATATAAGCATATAAAGAAATTTATATATTTAATAATTAATTTATAAGGATGGTGACTGCCATGGCAGAGGACAAAATTGCATACAAGAATATTTTGGCACCAATTGACGGTTCAAAGATTTCTGAGGCCATAGTTGAAAAAGCAGCCGCTGTTGCGGTACGTAACCAAACTGTTTTAGATTTGTTGTATGTCATTGATACTAACTCAATTTCAGGATTAGCTGGTATGTCAATTTCTGGTGATGTTGTTTACCAACTAGTGCAAGATGCAGAAGAAAAGTTATCAAAGTATGCAGATATTGCACGCCAGCAAGGTGCTAAAGAAGTTAACATCCACGTTCGTTTTGGATCACCTAAAACTGTTATCGCTCGTGATTTTCCTAAAGACCACAACACTGGTTTAATTATGTTGGGTAAATCTGGCTTAAACACTCTGGAACGACTACTTGTCGGTTCAGTTGCGACTTTTGTTGTTCAAAATTCTAAAGTAGATATTTTAATCGTGCAGTAAAAATAAATACCGACCACAATGTGGTTGGTATTTTTGTTATCTACTGATACTTTTTATACCTATAATTAATAGAACTAAATGCACATTTATTAAATTTAGGTTATAATAATTTTATATTTCTAATTATTGTCAAGATAGAGGGGGAATTATGAAAATTATCGGTAATACACTAGAAACTATTCACAAGTTTCGACATGGACATTTAAGCAAACGTTGGTTAGACGACCCTTTCCTAACATCTACAGTAGCTTTGGGGGCTAACCGAAATATCAAACTACAGTTGTTATACTTAGATACCAATGATACGTTCTATTTAGTCGAAAGCACTTCATCAATTGCTCATTCTCTACAATATCAGGATGGCGCCATCAGTGTTTCTGAGTGGTCACCTGCTGACTTTGCTGGTCTGTTACGTAGTTATAATCAACCTGGCTTTGACAATTATTTCCAACTGATTGTTACCAACACGGCAATGGCTTATTCAGGTTCTAAGCAAGAAGATTTTGTTAAGTAGCAACTGATTTAATTTAAAATAAAAAACAGGGTTGAGATGAAGTGCCACAAAAAAGTTAGACATTTAAATAAATTTTAATTACCTAAGACCTGTTCCCGATATGCAATCGGAGGCAGGCCTTTTGTTTTCAACGAAATACGCTCATGGTTAAACCAATGGACGTATTTGTCGACAATAACACTTAATTCTGCAATATTTTTAATATGTTGTTGGTTAAGACTTTCCCGTTTTAACAGATTAAAAAAGCTTTCAATGGGGGCATTGTCCAAACAATTCCCCTTACGTGACATACTGGGAATAAAGTCTAAAGCTTTTAACTTGGCTTGATAATCTTTCTGTTGATAATGCCAGCCTTGATCGGAATGAATAATCGACTTTGTACCACTTGGTAAATTAGCGCACAATTGGTCTATCGTTTTCATAATTAATTGCTTATCTGGGTGCGCACTAACCTGTAATGCCAACACTTCCTTGGTTGCTTCATCTGTCATTGCTGAAATATAGGCCCAATGTTGATTAGTTAACCGCACTTGGGTCACATCGGTATGAATGACCGTATAAGGCTGGGTGGCATTAAACGTTTGCTTCAGAAAATTAGGTGCTTTAGTACCAATGTTGCCCTTGTATGAACTATATGAACTGGTATGCCTACGGTATATATGATTTTTAATCCCTAATGTATGCATCAATTTAAGGACAGTATTAGCAGAAATTTTAACACCTTGATTTAAAAGTTGACGATGAATACGGCGATAACCGTAGGTTTTGTGACTAGCCAGAAAAATGTTTTGAATCATATTTTGAATCTGTTGATACTTACTAGTCTTTAATAATCGTTTTTTCTCATCATAATAAGTCGCATGTTTCAAATCAAAAAATGTTAGTAGGTCATTAACTGTGCATCTATTCTTACGGTCTCCCCGGACAGAATCAACTGCTAGTGTTTTGGCTTTGTTTGAGAGAGATCCGACCGGGGTGGTAATTTTTTTAATATATCTCGTTCCATTTCTGTTCGAAATAATTGTTCTTTTAAACGTAATATTTCTTCTTCATAGGCTTGTTTTTCACTTAGTGAAAGTGCTGACTGATGTGTAGACTTTACTGGTTTCTTTTTCATTAAGCTAGGCCTTCCTTTTTGACGAGGAATTAATGCAGCTAACCCACCTAGCTTAAAAGCTCTATCCCAGCTATAAACTTGTGAAGCTGAGATGTTAAAAATAGCGGCAACTTTACTAACTCCCACAGCATGAGTTTGATAGTATTCTACCACTTTCAGCTTGAAGTCTAGATCATAACGCCTTCTATGATGTTTAACTGCTAATGCTTCAAGGCCTTGTTCCTTAGCAAGATTTACCCATCCTCTAAGTAAATTCTCGTCTGACAATTTTAATTCTGCTGCGAGCGCATTTAACGAGATGTTTCCCTTACAGTAACGTTGCACGGCATTAATTTTAAAATCAGTTGAATATTTAGTCATGAAAAATACCCCATAATCGTTAGATTTTTGTGTCTAACAATTATGGGGCACTTCAAGACATAATAGCTGTCTCAACCCTGTTTTATTTAGCATATATTAATTATAGACTCACAAAATTTGTAACATAAATTCGTTATAAAAAATGAAATCTTTTTTCTTACTATGCTTATTTAGTTGTAACCACCGTACTTAAGACCTTAACTGGATCCACAGGTAATGATTTTTCAGAACCGTCCGCATTGTCTTTAACTTCAGCATCAGCAATTTTATCGACAACATCCATCCCATCAATAACTTGGCCAAATACCGTATAGTTACCATCAAGCGAAGGATTACCTCCCTTAGCATACGCCTTAACGATTTTATCAGGATAATCACTTTTCTTTATCTGAGCAGATGCATCTTCATGGTTCTGATTGATAAAAAATTGCGAGCCATTAGTGTCAGCACCTGCATTAGCCATTGATAAAGCGCCTCTAATGTTATACAAGGAAGCAGAAATTTCATTTTTAAACCCTGATCCAGAATCAATTTTTGAATTCTTGTCCTTCCAAATTGATGACCCACCACTTCCCGTACCAGTTGGGTCACCACCTTGTACCATGAAATCATTAATCACACGATGGAAAGTCGTATTATTGTAATAACCCTGTTGTGCATGTTTCACAAAATTTTTAACTGCCAATGGTGCATATTTCTTAAACAGTTTGACTTTCATAGTCCCTGCCGTTGTTTTAATTTCAACAACCGCCTCATTTTTATGAACAGTATTTGAAAGTTGTGGCAAAGAGCGTTTATTTAACTCTTTTTTTGACAAAGTATGATTTGATTGTGTAGTTGGTTGCTTACTAGCATGCGATGATAAGAATGCAACCCCAATGGCAGCTAGAACAACAATAGTCACCATACCAGCTACAATCATTTCTGACCGACCCTTCTTCATTTTGTTAACTCCCATTCTTTATTAACTATAAAGCATACACTATACGAACCATTGTATAATCAATTACTTAGCCAAAAGATAAAATAATAACCGAAATCAACGATTTGTCATCTTAAATTCTAAGAAATAATCATTGTAGTTACCAACCCATGTTGGCCCCAAATCTTGGTAAACCTCTAATTGTGATAAGGTGCTTTTGGGTGGATACCATGCCTTATTATTCTTAACCGATTTCGGTAGTAAGTTAACAGCCTGCTTATTTGGTGTGGCATAACCAACATATTCAGCATTTTGTGCCGCATGCTTAGGTTCACTCATGAAATTAAGGAAAGCATACGCTGCACGTTTATTAGTAACAGTCTTAGGCATAACAATATTATCAAACCATAAATTACCACCACCACTAGGCACAATATAATGTAAATGTTTATTTTCCGCAATCATTTCAGACGCATCACCAGAATAATCAACTGCTATTGCCGCTTCATCCTGGGCCATATAGGTTTTAATTTCATCGGCAACAATGGCCTTCACATTAGGCATCAGCGTATCCAATTTCCCTTTTGCAGCTGCTAACTCAGGAATACTTTTTGTATTTACTGACTGACCACTTGAAGCCAGTGCCATCCCCATGATGTCACGAGACGAGTCAATTAGCATAATATTTTTTTTGTACTTAGGTTGCCATAAATCATGCCAAGTTGTTATTTCGCCAGGCTTAACATATTTATCATTATAAACAATTCCTAATGTTCCCCAAAAATAAGGTATTGAATACTTATTATTGGGGTCAAAAGATTGGTTCATAAATTGTTTATCATAATTAGCTAACCCGGTTAATTTACTATGATCTAATGGTACTAACAGATTAGCTGCTTTCATTTTTTGAATCATATAATCTGAGGGAACTGCCAAATCATAATGCGTACCACCTTGTTTGATTTTTGTATACATCGCTTCATTAGAATCAAATGTTTCATAATCAACTTTATAGCCAGTTTCTTTTTGAAATTCTTTTAACAATGTTGGATCAATGTAGTCTCCCCAATTGTATATCGTTAGTGTTCGGTTACCTGAACTTTTAGCACTCGTATCAGTATCTTCAGCATGTTGAAAAGCTAAATTAATACCGAATAGTACACAAACAGCCGTTAAAATAATTCCTGTTAACCAAATAATTTTTTTCATTACCGATGCACCACCATTCTTGCACCACGCTTTTTCTTACTTCCCTTTGAACTATAGTTAGAAATAAAATAATAGATAACTACTAAAATTAATGACAATAAGAACATCAAAGCTGACAGAGCGTTAACTGATAAATCAATTCCTTGTCGAGCACGTGAATAGATTTCAACAGAAAGGGTTGAAAAACCATTCCCCGTGACAAAAAAAGTCACCGCAAAATCATCTAGAGAATATGTAATAGCCATAAAGAAGCCCGATAAAATTCCTGGCCAAGCATACGGTAAAATAACCCGTGATAAGACCTGATAATTATTTGCTCCCAAGTCACGCGCTGCATCAACTAGCGCCGGATTCATCTCGTTTAGTTTTGGTAAAACCATCAAAACAACGATGGGAATTGAAAAGGCAATATGTGCTAGAACCACTGAACCAAATCCTAATTTCAAACCAACCATGGTAAAGAAAATTAAAAAGCTAGCACCGATAATAACATCGGGTGACACCATCAAAATATTATTTAACGATAATAGAACGTTTTTAGTGTTTTGTTGTTTTGTATTATAAATCCCTAATGCACCAAAAAGGCCGACCAAGGTTGCGATTAAAGCAGATAACAACGCCACAATAAATGTATTGACCAATATCTGCATCAAACGTGTATCAGCAAACATATCAATATAGTGACGCCATGAAAATCCTGAAAAATCGGCCATAAAATCACCCTTATTGAATGAATAAAAAATTAAATAAAAGATTGGTGCATACATCAAAATAAATACAAAAATTAAGTAGATATTAGACCATTTTTTCGACTTATTTGCCATGTCTTGCTCCCTTCTTTTTGCGATCCCTAGTTAGGAACATCGTCAGACCCATTGCCACGATTAAAATAACTCCGATAGTTGAACCCATTCCCCAATTTTGCGTGACCAAGAAATGCTCTTCAATCGCTGTCCCCAATGTAATGACACGATTACCACCAATCAAGCGGGTAATCATGAATAATGATAATGTTGGAATGAATACTGCCTGGATACCGGCCTTCACACCCCCCATTGACATTGGAAAAATTACTTTGGTCAGGGTTTGCCATGACGTTGCCCCAAGATCACGTGCCGCATTAATATAACTTTTATCAAGTTCAATCAGCGAATTAAAAATAGGCATTATCATAAAGGGAATTTCTATATATGCAGCCACAATCAAAAATGACAAGTTAGTAAACATTAACTGATGTGGACCCACCCCAATTAATGTCAAAAAATTGTTAACTGTCCCGGTCTTAGAAAATAGGCCAATAAATGCGTACGCCTTCAATAATAAATTCACCCATGTTGGCAAAATCACTAACAGTAGCCAAAATTGGGCGTGCTTTAATCGACTCATGATATAAGCCATCGGATAACTAATTAATAAAGTTATCCCTGTCACAATAAACGCAAAAAAGACTGAATTAAAAGTCATGCGTAAATAAGTACCTGAGCTAAAATAAGCTGCATAATTTTTTAGTGTAAAATGCCCTGATAGATTACCAAATGATTGAATAACTAATAGAACCACTGGTGCAATAACAAACAACCCTAACCACAAGTAGTAAGGTATTGTATAACTAAATGTGCGATTACGATTCATGCTAAACGTCCTCCTCTGAGTCCTCATATTCCTCCATACGAGCATCAAAATCTTCCTCAGACTCATCTAAGCGCATAATATGAATGTCTTCAGGATCAAAGAATAAGCCACGTCTTTCACCAATCACCGCTGGATTAGTTGCTTGAATTTTCCATTCATTTTGATCGTCATCATGCGCAGTAATCTCATAATAATCACCACGGAATGATTGATAATCAATGGTCACCACCAGCTTCCCGTCATCGACCGATACCAAATCTAAGTCTTCCGGTCGTAAGACAACTTCTACAAGTTCATTTGGACGCATACCACCATCAACATTTTCAAATTCTTTACCAGCAAAAGATACTAGATAATCCTGTCGCATCACACCCGATAAAATATTTGATTCACCAATAAAATCTGCCACAAAATGGTTAATTGGTGCATCGTAAATATCCACTGGTGTACCGTTTTGCACAATTTCACCTTCATTCGTCACAAATATCCAATCCGACATTGCTAAGGCTTCCTCTTGATCATGGGTCACAAAAATAAACGTAATCCCTAACCGTTTTTGTATTTCACGTAGTTCATATTGCATATCTTTACGTAATTTATAATCTAAGGCAGACAAAGGCTCATCCAACAACAAGACTTCTGGATCATTTGCTAATGCTCGAGCAATCGCTACACGTTGCTGTTGTCCACCAGACAACTCTGAAATTTCACGGTCTTCATAACCCTTCAACTTCACTAGTGTCAGCATTTCAGCAACTTTAGCCTTAATATCACTTTTTTTCTTACCCTTAATAGACATACCAAAGGCGACATTATCAAAGACGTTCATATTAGGGAATAGTGCATAATTTTGAAAAACAGTATTCACCCGTCGCTTCTCAGGTGGTAAATCATTGATACGTTGCCCTTCAAATAGAATATCACCAGAAGTTGCTTCTAAAAAGCCAGCAATGAGTCGTAAGATTGTTGTTTTACCAGACCCTGACGGCCCTAATAAAGTATAAAATTCACCAGCCTCTATTTCTAAATCGACTGACTTCAAAACGATATTATCATCATATTGCTTGGCAACATTTTTAAATTCAATAATGGGTTGAGCCACAACTAGTACCACCTTTCTTCACATAACCTTAATTATACAAACTTATCAAAAAATAGTCGACAATGAAAGATATGAGTTAAATAAGAAAAAACATCTTACAGTATAAAAGTTTCTAGATTATCATTAATGCCTGTTACACAAAAAGAGACTGGTCCATTTTTCATGTCCAGTCTCTCTTCATATTTATTTAATTAAAATTAAGCTTAGTCGGCTGACTCACCATACTTAGCAATAATCTCTTCTTGCACGTTCTTAGGAACTGCTTCATAGTGATCAAATGCCATTTGGAATGTTCCACGACCTTGTGTAGCTGAACGCAAAGTAGTAGCATAACCAAACATTTCTGCTAGTGGCACCTTACCATGAATCAATACTTGCTTACCACGTTGCTCTTGACCTTCAAGCAAACCACGACGAGCTGAAACGTGACCCATTGCATCACCCAAGTTTTCCTCAGGAACAACAATATCAACCTTCATAACTGGTTCCAAAATAACGGCACCAGCAGTCTTAGCAGCTTCACGCAAAGCTAATGAAGCTGCAATCTTAAAGGCAGCTTCAGATGAGTCGACATCGTGGTATGAACCATCATACAACTTAGCCTTCAAATCAACCAATGGGAATCCAGCCAAAGGACCATTGTTTAATGAATCCTTCAAACCAGCTTCAACTGAAGGGATGTACTCACGAGGAACAACACCACCAACGATAGCATCTTCGAATTCGAATCCTGCACCTTCTTCGTTTGGTGCGAACTCGATCATAACATCACCATATTGACCTTTACCACCTGATTGACGCTTGAAGAATCCACGAGCTTGAACCGTCTTAGTAAATGCCTCACGGTAAGCAACTTGTGGTGCACCAACAGTAACATCAACGTGGAACTCACGCTTCATACGATCAACAATGATATCCAAGTGAAGCTCACCCATTCCAGAAATCAAAGTATCACCAGTTTCTTGGTTAGTCTCTGCACGGAATGATGGGTCTTCTTCAGCAAGCTTTTGCAAAGCAACTGTCATCTTAGCTTGGTCAGCCTTAGTCTTAGGCTCAACAGCTAATTGAATAACTGGGTCTGGGAATTCCATTGACTCCAAGATCAACTTACGATCTGGTGAAGTCAAAGAATCTCCAGTAGTTGTGTCCTTCAAACCAATGGCAGCAGCGATATCACCTGAGAATACTTCAGGGATTTCTTTACGGTCAGTCGCATGCATTTGTAGCAAACGTCCAACACGCTCACGCTTATCCTTTGACGTGTTCGTGATGTATGAACCTGATTCCAATGATCCAGTATATACACGCAAGAATGTCAAACGACCAACGAATGGATCAGTCATAACCTTGAATGCCAAGGCAGCAAATGGATCTTCATCGTTAGCAACCAAGTCGACTTCTTCACCAGTTTCAGGATCGTTAGCAGTATATGGCTTAACATCCAATGGAGATGGCAAGTAGTCAACAACAGCATCCACCATCATTTGGATACCCTTATCCTTGTAGGCTGAACCTGCAAGTACTGGGTAGAATTGTAGTGAAAGTGTTGCACGACGAATAGCTGCCTTCAACTCAGCTTTAGTGATTTCTTCACCTTCTAAGTACTTTTCCATGATATCGTCATCAACATCAGCAATGGCTTCAACCAATTCATTGTACTTTTCTTCTACTAAGTCAGTGTAATCAGCAGGGATTTCGCCCGCTTCCCACTTCTCACCAAGTTCAGTCGTTGGGAACAAAGCTTTCTTTTCGATCAAGTCGATGACACCAGTGAAGTTGTCTTCGGCACCAATTGGCCATTGAATAGCCTTGGCATTGGCATCCAAACGATCCTTCAATGAATCAACTGACATACCAAAATCAGCACCCAACTTGTCCATCTTGTTAACGAATACAAGACGTGGTACTTGATAAGCCTCAGCTTGATGCCAAACTGTTTCAGTTTGTGGCTCAACACCGGCAGCACCATCAAGAACGGCTACGGCACCATCAAGAACACGCAATGAACGTTCAACTTCGATAGTAAAGTCCACGTGACCTGGTGTGTCAATGATGTTAACACGGTATGGATCATTCTTATATTGTTCATAGAAACCGTGCCAAACAGCAGTTGTTGCGGCAGATTGGATCGTGATTCCACGTTCCTTTTCTTGATCCATAAAGTCCATTTGTGAAGCACCATCGTGTGTTTCACCAATCTTGTGAATCTTACCAGTATAATACAAAATACGCTCTGTCGTCGTTGTCTTACCAGCGTCGATGTGCGCCATGATTCCGATGTTACGCGTACGTAGCAAAGGATATTCACGCTTGTTAGCCATGAGTAAATTCTCCTTGAGTTTCTTAACGTTTAAACTTAATTTCCGTTAAACGTTTGGTTATCTTATACTATTATACCGTAAATACACCAAAAGTGGCTACTGTCAATTGACTGCAGCCACAAAATTGGAATATTACCAACGGTAGTGTGCGAAGGCACGGTTGGCTTCAGCCATACGGTGCGTATCTTCGCGCTTCTTAACAGATGCACCAGTATTGTTAGCAGCATCCATAATTTCCTTAGCCAAACGCTCTTCCATAGTATGCTCACCGCGGGCACGTGAGTATTGCACCAACCAGCGCAATCCCAATGTCACACGACGCTCTGGACGAACTTCGACAGGAACTTGGTAGTTAGAACCACCGATACGGCGAGCCTTAACTTCCAATACGGGCATAATATTGTTTAATGCTTCTTCAAAGACTGCTAGTGGTTCATTACCAGTAGCTTCCTTAACACGATCAAAAGCATCATATAAAATAGTTGAAGCAGTTCCACGCTTACCATCAACCATCAAACGGTTGATCAAACGTGAGACAAGCTTTGAATTGTAAATTGGATCTGGCAGAACTTCAGCCTGCTTAGTGTAACTCTTACGTGGCATTATTTAGTCCTCCCTGATTATTTTTTCTTGTTCTTAGGGCGCTTTGCACCATACTTAGAACGTGATTGCATACGACCATCAACACCAGCAGTATCTAGTGCACCACGAACGATGTGGTAACGAACTCCGGGCAAATCCTTAACACGACCACCACGGATCAAAACAACTGAGTGTTCTTGAAGGTTGTGTCCGATACCTGGAATATATGCAGTAACCTCAATTAGATTTGACAAACGTACACGGGCGTACTTACGCAAAGCTGAATTAGGCTTCTTAGGTGTCATTGTACCAACACGGGTAGCAACACCACGCTTTTGTGGAGAAGCAACACGAGTTGACTTCTTGTGTTGTGAGTTATAAGTATAGTTCAAAGCAGGTGACTTTGACGTTGAGCTCTGTGACTTACGAGGCTTACGAACCAATTGGTTAATTGTAGGCATTTCGAAGAGTCCCCTTTCAATTTTTTTATTTTTTATAGTGATAAGTCCACATTTCCAGGCGTGTCATTTATTAACAATACATCTAGAAACGAAACTCTATTTGGTACTTTTCGTTTACGAGTTCAGCACGTCGCGTAACCGCAAACACCCTACTAACTAAAAGCACAATTAATAATATAACACCATACTGGTACTTATGCAACCTTTTTATCCTATAAAAAACGTTGCTAGATAGGCTTTTAGTTTGCAAACAATTCCGGGCGTTTCATTTTTACCAAAACAGCCCTTTATTGCGTCTTTCTTAATAATCAAACAAAAAGGATCGTAAATTTATGCTTCTTGATTTTTTATTATTAATGATAATGTGTTTGCTCTCTTACCAAGATTTTAAAGAACAATCTATCAACAGTCTATGGTTAAGCTTTCCCTTACTAATTGCCGCCTTGTTTTACCGTTCATCTATTTGGCTAACATTTTCAATCTATTGTCTCTGTTTAATCATTAATACACTTAATCAGGAGCATTTTATTGGTAATGGTGATTTAGATATATTGGCAGTATTAAGTTTATATGTTAATTTTCAACAATTTTGGTTTATCTGTACCATTGCATGTGCCTGTCAATTGACTTATCATTTATTCACTCACAAACAAGCTCTCGCCTTTGTACCAGCCATCACCATTGGCTACTTGATTTGCTTGTTACCACAAATTTTGGCAAACTAAAAACGCTATGATTAACATCACAGCGTTTTATTACTTACTAAGCATTAAACCAATGCTAACAAGTCAGCCTTCTTTGCTGAAGAAGCAAATTCAATGCCATTTTCTGACAAGTATGCTTTGATTTCAGCAACAGTATTCTTTTCAGTTGGCTTTGCAACAGCAGCTTCTGATACAGTCTTTGATGCAGCAGCGTTAACAGTAACACCCTTTTCCAAAGTAGCAGCTGACTTTTCTGCAGCAACTTGACCGTTATCTGCCAAAGCCTTCTTTGCTGATTCAACCAAAGCTGAGAATGCTTCGAAATCTGAAACAGCTAATTCTGCTAACATCTTACGGTTCAAAGTTGAACCCATCAATGACAAACCGTTCATGAAACGTGAGTATGACAAACCGTTCATACGTGCACCAGCATTGATACGTGCAATCCACAACTTACGGAAGTTGCGCTTTGTTTGCTTACGATCACGGAATGCATAGAACCATGACTTCCAAACTTGTTGCTTAGCAACTTTATAGTTGATATGACGTTGACCACGGTAACCCTTGGCCAATTTAATCATCTTCTTACGACGTGAACGCGTAACGTTACCACCCTTAACTCGCATGGGTATTTCCTCCAGTAATTTCTAATTTTTTATTCGGAACCAGTCTTAATTATTAATAGTAATAATTAACGGCTCAACAATTGCGTATATGTCTTCAAAGTTGTGTGGTTCATCATTGAAGTTCCACGCAATTGACGACGTTGCTTCTTAGTCTTACCGTGGAAACGGTGTGACGTATAGGCGTTAGCTGACTTCAACCCACCATTAGCAGTTTTCTTGAAACGCTTTGCTGAAGCGCGGTGTGTCTTATACTTAGGCATTAATATGTCCTCCAAACTGGTTTAATTACTTAGTTTCTTTGGGTGCAAGCACCATAAACATGCTGCGCCCTTCCATCTTAGTTCTTGATTCCACCTTTGCGATTTCTTCAAGATCCATTGCCATACGATTCATTACTTCACGCCCAATTTCCTTGTGCGTAATAGCACGTCCGCGGAAACGAATTGATACCTTAACTTTATTACCTTTGTTCAAGAACTTAATTGCATTGTTCTTCTTAGTATTAAAGTCATTAACATCAATAGTTGGGCTAAGACGAATTTCTTTAACATTGACAACTTTTTGATTCTTTCGTTGTTCACGTTGCTTTTTCTGTGCTTGAAATTTGAACTTACCGTAGTTCATAATCTTAGCTACTGGTGGTTTAGCGTTGGCTTGCACCAATACCAAATCCAAATCTGCATTGTCAGCTAGACGTTGTGCGTCTGCCTTAGACATGACACCTTGGTCACCGTCATCAGTAATCAGACGAACTTCACGAGCACGAATGCGATCATTGATTAAATCTTTATGTTGTTGTGGTTGGCGTGCGTTTGCTATGATCCTTACCTCCGAAAAAACTTGTGATAAAGTAAAAGCGGCTTGCCGTTACACACGACAACCCGCCATCTATCATCTTTACGATAAAATGATTAACCTGATAAGTAAACTTAACTAGGTGAATAGCGGGTATGCCATTACTTTATTTCCTAACAAAATTTAATTATACACTAGACTAATTTAAAGTCAAGGATTTGTTTAGAATACCATTAATAAACTTACGCGATTTGTCATCCGTAAAATCATGCGCTAACTGTAAGGCTTCATTAACAGCAATCTTTGCTGGTACGTCCGTAAACTTTGCTTCATACAAAGCCAAACGCATCAAGACCAAGTCAGTCGTGTTTAAACGTTCTAACGTCCATCCGGCTGATAAATGGTCTGTAATCATAAGATCCAATTCGTCTTGATGAGCAACGACTCCCAAAACCACAGATTTTAAATCTGCTGGTATGTCATCTTCCCAAGCAATTTCTGGATCCCCTACCAAAACCTGTGTAATGGTAGCGTCAACATCAGCCGTTGGATTTAAAGCTAAACCAAAAAGTGATTGAAAGGCTGCTTGACGAGTTTGATGACGATTTAGTGCGGTCATTATTTGGTTCCTTCCGTGTCTGATTCTTCACCAAACAAATTGTTAACATCGACAGAACTCGTTGTTTTTTGTGAAACAACGCCTTGAACATGTACATTAACAAGTTTAACTTGTAACTCTGTCATTGCGGCAACTTGTGAGGTTACTCGTTGTTGAATTGCATGTGATACTTTCGGTACACTCACACCGTAATCAAGGTATACGTAGACATCTACAATTAAGCCCTCGGCTTCTTGTTGTAACGCAACACCTTTACCATGTACACGTCGTCCAAACGCCTCCTGTGCACGTTCAGATAGTGATCCCGTCAAACGAGAAACACCTTCAACTTCTTGTGCCGCTAAACCTGCGATAATCTCTAACACGCGCATACTAACTAGTGTTTCACCAGAAACATCACTTGAGTGTGTTAATACGATTGTCTCCTCTGCCATACGGAACTAACCTCCTAAAATACTTGAAAGCGCCGGCCGGCTGCCGGTCGGCGCTTTCTCAATTGATATAGTTATTATATCTAACTTCGCTAGTAAAAACTAGGCACGTGAAGTGTATGATCCACCATTATCAGTGTTAACAACTAACTTATCACCTTCGTTGATGAAATCAGGCACGATGATAACCAAGCCTGTTTCCATTGTTGCTGGCTTACCACCACCGTTAGCAGTTGCGCCCTTAATACCTGGTTGTGTCTCCTTAACAGTAAGCTCAACCGTCTTAGGCAACTCAACGTCTAAGATTTCACCATTGTAAGTTGTAAGCTTAACGTTCATATTTTCTAGCAAAAACTTTAGCGAATCTGCAATTTTATCTGCTGGAATAGAAATTTGCTCATATGTTGCATTATCCATGAACACATGTTGATCACCATCTGCATACAAGTATTGCATTTCAGTTTGATCAATATTTGCAGTTTCAAACTTATCACCAGGACGGAAAGTTACTTCATTCACTGCGTTTGTACGTAGGTTCTTCAACTTTGAACGTACAAAAGCTGCACCCTTACCTGGCTTAACGTGTTGGAATTCCAAAACGCGCCAGATTGATTGGTTATACAAAATTGTTAAACCAGTTTTCAAGTCATTCATACCAATAGTTGCCATGATTGAATTCTCCTAAATTTATGTCTTTCTGCATTATATTATCAGTTTTCTTTATTAAAAACCAGCGTTATGCATGTTTTCAGCAAAATGTTTTTTATTTATTTCTTAGATTAAAAAAATTACATATCAGCCAAAAAAATCGAAACAGAGTTGTTTCGACCTTTTTGTACATGAATTCTTAATAAAATTACAAGCGTGCTTGCAATGATTCTGTTAACTCTTCATAGCCCGGCTTACCAAGCAAGCCAAACATGTTGCGCTTATAATCCTCAACACCTGGTTGGTTAAATGGATTAATACCATTCAAATAACCTGAGATACCAACAGCTACTTCGAAGAAGTAAATCATTTGACCCAACGCAAATTCATTTTGCTTATCAATCTCAACGATCATGTTAGGGACACCACCATCAACGTGGGCAATCATTGTTCCTTCAGAAGCTGTACGATTAACATAACTCATTTGCTTACCTTGTAAGTAACCTAAACCATCATCCGCATCCATTGTTGGAATTGTAACGTCAGTCACAGGCTCTGTTACACGAACCAAGGTCTCAAATAAATTACGGCGACCGTCTTGAATATACTGTCCAAAACTATGTAAATCAGTTGAGAAGTTTCCAGATGCAGGGAAGATTCCCTTACCATCCTTACCTTCTGATTCACCTTGCAATTGCTTCCACCATTCACCGAATTGGGCCAATGTTGGATCGTAATTGATCAATAATTCTGTTGTATATCCTTTACGGTACAAAATATTACGGTAAGCAGCATATTGATAAGCTGGGTTCTTTGACAAGTCAGCATCAGCATATGCTTTTTCACCAGCTGCCGCACCGGCCATTAATTGTTCGATATCGCCCCCACCAACAGCGATTGGCAATAATCCAACTGCCGTTAATACTGAGAAACGACCACCAACACCATCGGGAACAACAAATTCTTCATAACCTTCTTCGTCAGCTAAAGTCTTTAATGAGCCACGGGCAGCATCAGTTGTTGCATAAATACGCTCGCGGGCACCCTCAACACCATACTTTTCTTCTAGCATTTGCTTAAATACACGGAAAGCAATTGCTGGCTCAGTAGTTGTACCAGACTTTGAAATAATATTAACTGAGAAATCACGATCACCAATCAACTTAATCAAGCTGTTTAAGTATGCTGGTGCAATCGAATTACCGGCAAACAAGACTTGTGGGAAGTCGCGGTCCTCATCACCGTAATAATTAGCAAAATAGTCATTAAGGAAATCATTAGCTGCGCGAGCACCTAAGTATGATCCACCAATTCCAACGACAACTAATACTTTTGAATCACTTTGAATCTTTGCAGCAGCTGCCTGGATACGAGCAAATTCATCTTTATCATATTGCGTTGGCAAGTGTAGCCAGTCTGTATATTCAGACCCAACACCAGTGCCCTTACGCAACAACTCATCTGCAACACTAACCATTGGTTGCATCATTGATAGCTCTTCTTCTCCCACAAAAGAAGCCAACTTTGAAGTATCAAATGATAATGTGGTCATAATTAAATCCTTCTTCCTCTATATCGTTTATATTAGTACTTTTCATCTTACGGTATAGACCAATTATAGCTTTTCTCAGTAAAAAATGAAAGTGTTTCCATGTACATTTGTGCACAAAGTATGATATTAATCTAAATTATTAAATTTATAGACTGTGCGATAAGTTTGTTTCTTACCTGCTGGCAAAACAATATCACCAAAGCCCTCATGGTTAATAGCATCTGACAAGGTTTGAGCTTCTAGTGCAATTGTATTATATGGGTGTTCATCAAACCATTGACGATCACCTTCATGATAGGCAACTTCTGGATCAGCAATGAAAAAGATAACAGCATTTCGATCTGTATATACTTCAATACTACGGTCTGACTTAGGATCTGAGACAACAGCTGCTGGCCTGTCTGCCGCTTGACTAAGTTCAAAAGCATTATCGAACTTCACATCATAAGGACCATCTAATTTTGCTAAATTATCCCCAATTCTAGTAGGCTCGTTAAAGTCAAATGGTGTATCAGCGTTATCTAGGAAGTTACCTGTTGGCGTTGTATCCTCAGGGTTTAATTCCAAACGACGTTGTGAATGGATTTGCAATGTCAGATCACGGGCATCCGTTTCAATACCTGCTGGATTGAAATAACCGTGGCTTGTTGGATTATACAAAGTATCTTCATCTGATTCAGCTGAGAAAGTCAATGCGACTTCATCATCATCAGAAAATGTATAAGTCACTGAAGTTGGCATGGTACCAGGAAAATTATCAATTTCTTCAGTCATAGTCGTTGTAAACGTCACTGAATTAGTATCCTCATCAAGGGTATAATCCCACATCCGATTTGAGAAATTTTCTTTTCCTCCGTGCAAGGCATTACCTAATTCATTATCTTTCAAATGATACGTCTTACCATTCAAAGTAAACGTTGCCCCCGTGATACGGTTACCAACACGACCAATGATATCACCTACTGAATATGCTTGATCCCATAATTTATCAGTAGTCTGTAGTCCAACCATCAAATCTTGGCCACTATTTGTTTTAAAGAATTGCCATGTGGCACCCCAATTTGTCACACCAATTTTGTGACCATTTTTATTCTCGATTACAATTTGTTCTGCAGTTTCACCATTTGGCATTTTACCAATTTCATGAACACTTATTGTCATTATAATTCCCTCTTTTCAATTCCCCTAAAACATTCATTTAAAAGTTCTCCACATAATTGTATTTTAGCATATTATCTTGCAAGCAACTGGATATAAATAAACCGTTTTCATAACGATTATAAACTTGATGCTCAAATCATGTATAAGATCAGAGCGTGAACAAAGTCGGTTTGAAGCCGGTGTGTAACGTTATTTGCGTTATTTTTGGCCGGAGCAAAGCGCAGGACAGGAATGGCGTAAATTTCGTTACATTGAGGTTTCAGACTTTGAGAACGCGTTTAAGCAGAGCGTGAACAAAGTCGGTTTGAAGCCGGTGTGTAACGTTATTTGCGTTATTTTTGGCACAAAAAAACTGGAACATTTTCATTTGTTCCAGTCTCTTTATTTAGTAAATAACTATAGTCGGGAAATTAAAATGGCTCCAACAACTACCAAAATTGATCCAATTACAATATAAACCATTTGGCGTGGCGTTTTCTTCTCTTTTAGTAAGAAGATAGCCCCAAATGTTCCGACAATGACACCTGTTTGTGACAAAGTGGCAGCAATCGCTTGACCAACATTTGGATTAGCAGCTGAAATAAACATAAAGACATTTCCAAGTCCCCAAACCAGTGACCATATTGCGCCAAGTTCCTTTTTCAAACATTGTCTTACCCTCTTTCATAAAGAAGATAACAATTATAAATGCTCCCAAAACTTGACCAATTGACTGTGGACCAACAATTGCGGTCATGTAATCCAACCCTTTATTTTGGTTGTGCACATGATCAGTTATATAACCCACTTTGTTCAACAAGTTTGGGAAGATGAAGTACATCATAAATCCCAAAGTTGAAATTAGAACTGCAATTGCACCACTTTTCATTTCACGATTAGCAGATGCTTGAGCAGGCTCTGCAGAATCAGGCAAAGCTGTTAATACAGCTCCCAAGCCAACGGCAATAATGGCAATCGCTCCAAATAACCACATATGACCAGTCTGCCACTCGCCCAACACAACAGCAGCCAACAAGGCATTACCAATAATTTGACCAGCAGTTGATAATGGCTGTCCAATCGACACACCTAATTTTTTGAACCCCACGAACTGGCCAGCAGTTCCAACAGCCCAAAAAATTCCAGAAACGAAACCAACCAACCAAATACGTGGGTTAAATGCAAACGACATACCCGAATTTGGAATAACGAAGACGCACAGTGTTAGCAACCCAAAGACTAATGACCCAAATGTCATTCCTAACGTTCCTTGCGCAGCCGTACCACCCATCTTAGTGGTAACCAACCCTACTGATCCCCAGGCTAATGCCGGAATCAACGCAATTAAAATCGACATAATATCTCCTTCACAATAATTCAAAAAATATTCACAACATTGAACAATACCACATTAAATGTTCAAAAACAATATAATCGATATCATTTTGTGAAATAATTTCAAATAAAGCGCATCGCTAAATACTATTTATTCATTGCGGGTAAAATAATTTCAAAAGTCGTGCCAATTCCTAACTTAGAAGACACTTTGATTTCACCATGGTTAGCACTGACTAGTTGTTGCACAATAGCCATCCCTAGCCCAGATTCACCACGTTTTGTTCGCGATGGATCAACTTTATAATACCGTTGCCACATCTTGCTTAACTGGTCTTCGGTCATACCGATTCCCGTATCTGTTATGATAATTCGAGCCTGATTATTTTCAGTTTCAACGGAGACAGTAATAATACCATTGGTTGTGAATTGAATCGCATTTGCTAGAATATTTGTTAAAATTTGAGCCACTTGATCCGGATCTGCGTAAACAAAAATATCTTGTTTTGTTAAATCTTGAATTTCATTACCAACGGCCTCCGCTTGCTTGATCAATTGATCAATCTGACGGCGAACAAGTTGGACAACATTAAAGTTTTCCGGTTGATTTTCTAACTGTTGTTGTCTTAATCGTTCATATGACAATGTTGACTTAATTAACCGAGTTAATCGATCTGCCTCTTCCTTAATCAAATCATAGGAATGTTGCTGTTCATCTGGACTAATAACGCCATACTGTAACCCTTCAGCAATCCCAGCAATCGTTGTTAAAGGCGTCCGCATTTCATGTGAAGCATTCGATAACATAGCTGCTTCTTCTTCGCGTTGCATAACGGCCTTATTTTTTAACATCGTCAACTCATGTTGCTGCTTCGCTACTAAACTCAACTGTTTCTTTAACGCTATCAGACCATATAATCCAATTGTGGTAAGCAAAACTAACATTAACGTAATTAACAGCGCATGCAAATGTAAACATACAAACACAGTTGCCAAGATAAACACTAAGATCAGTATGATTAATAATTTTTCAACGCGTCCTTTTTTCATATGCACATCTCGGTTATTTCATCTGCGTTTCAGGCACATTCGAGTCATCAAACTTATAACCAACGCCCCACACGGTTTGAATAACCTGTGGCCCGACTTTTTCAATCTTTTGACGCAACTTCTTCACATGTGCATCAACTGTACGTTCATCGCCAAAATATTCATAGTCCCAGACCAATTGTAATAATTGGTCACGTGAAAATACCTGACGTTGCTTTTTTGAAAGCACACGGAGTAAATCAAATTCTTTCGGTGTCAAATCCGGAATCAGCACATCATTCAAGTATGCTTCACGTGTCCGTGAATTTAATTTAAATGTCCGTGTTTGCACATCAAAATCATCGATAACATCTTCTTCATGGCTAGCGGGTTGCATCGTTGCTCGTCGATATAATGCCTTGATTCGCGCTATCAACGTAATTGGGCTAAATGGTTTCGTCACATAATCATCCGCACCAACTTCAAAACCCAACACCTGATCCGAATCCGAATCACGAGCTGTTAGCATAATCAGCGGTACTTCTGCCGATACTTCTCTAATTTTCAATGCTACTTGCATCCCATCAACTTTGGGAAGGTTTAAATCCAGGATAACCACGTCCCATGACTGGACATTCTCATTAAATAACCTGAGCCCTTCCTCACCATCATAAGCATTTGTAACATCCCATGCTTCTTTTTTATAAAACATCCCCATCATTTCTGACACGGATGTATTATCTTCTATCATTAACAATTTCATGTTTTTACCTATATCCACCATCAGCACTTTTTTATTTCATAATTCTTTAATTTCTATTATACAACGATGCTTCTTAAAACTTTTTAATTTGTTATTTCATCACTGCAACACCATAAAAATTATTTTTACTAAAAACCATGCAAAATGGGCGGAAACACAAGAAAATACCCCGCCCATTGAATTTAAAATTCATTAATTATAATTTGTTAAATTCCAAGTAAAAATACGTTTCCAGAAAATATTGCCTTATTTTGGTAAATTAACTTGCACATTTGCTGGCTCAGTTTCCACCAAAATATGACCTTCATGTACAGAATAAAGTAATTCTGCACGTTCATTTAAAGTGTTGTACCAATTATCAGCATTAAAAATCAAAAAGTTAGCCGGCTTACCAACCTCAATACCATAATTGTCCATAACCTGCATGGTGCGAGCCCCTTGCTTGGTAATAAAACGGTACGAATTCATAATTTCTGTATAACCCATTATTTGAGTTGCATGCAATCCCATATGCAAAACATCCATCATATTACCATTCCCCATTGGGTACCAAGGGTCTTGAATGTCATCCTCACCAAAAGCAACGTTCAGTCCTTCTTGATCAAGCTCTTTAACACGTGTCAAGCCACGTCGCTTTGGATACGTGTCAAAGCGGCCTCCTAGATACATATTAATTAAGGGATTGGCAACAAAATTAATATCTGCCATCTTCAAAAGTCGCATTAATTTAGACACATATGCGTCATTATAAGAACCCATAGCCGTTGTATGTGATGCTGTTACACGTTCCTTCAACCCTGTTTCAAGAGCCAACATGGCTAATGTTTCCAAACCGCGTGACGCTGGGTCATCAATTTCATCTGTATGCGCATCTACCAATAAATGGTATTTTTTCGCTAAGTCAAAAACAAAATGTAATGAATCTACTGAATATTCACGTGTAAATTCAAAATGAGGAATTGCGCCTAGTGCATCTACCCCCATTTCAGCTGCCTGGGTCATCAATTCTTTACCATTAGGAAAAGATAGAATACCTTCCTGCGGAAAAGCAACTAACTGCAAAGTCATCCATGGCTTCACTTCTTCGCGAACTTCCAATAATGCTTTTAAAGCGACTAAATCGGGATCGGTCACATCAACATGGGAACGTACAAACTGCAAGCCATGAGCCGCTTGTATTTTCAAAGCCTGGATTGCCCGCTGTTTAACATCTTCATGTGATAGGGTTTGTTTGCGTTCACCCCAAATACGAATACCATCAAACAATGTGCCACTTTCATTCCATTCTGGCTGGCCAGCAGTCAGCGTTGCATCTAAATGAACATGCGGATCGACAAATGGTGGTAGCATTAATTTCCCTGTCGCATCAATAACTTGTTCATCAGCAATTGGTGTTAAAGAATCCGCGATAGCCACAAATTTACCATTCTTCACGCGGACATCTTGGCGTCTCGTAGCATTTTCAATCACAACTTGTTTGATTAACATCCTTAATCTCCTTAATATTTAACCGTTACTTTTTTCTTGGTTTCAGTTTAAATCCATAAAATGGATGCCCTTTGTACGTCTGCTTGGCCAAATAACCTGTCGCAGTATAACTTTTCCCTCTTTTTGTCTTAGCCGCAAAACTAATTTCATCACCATTGAGTAGCTGTTGTAGCTCATCATCTGAAAATGTATGATCACTCCAAGTTTTCGAAAAACTAATTTCTTGCCCTTTAAATTGTACTGTTATCTTCTCAGTTTGCTTTTTTGACCTAGTTCTGGTGGCAGTAGGTTTTGGCGCTCCTAATTCATCCGATAATCTCTGCGCATTTTCAACCATAATGGGCATGTCATGCTGGATTACTTGCCTAACTGAATCTAACGCTTTCGCCATAGTTAGCTGAAACTCGCCAACTTCGTCCATCATTTCGAATAACCTTTTCGTGATTTTGGGTGACGCAATCCAAGTACCATCTACCATAATAGCCGAAACATTCCCTGTTTCAGTGAGTGTCAAACGGCCCTTCTTTTCAATCATCATTTTACGAGTACCTTGACTCATCTCAGAAAGGGTCGAAACACGGGTTGCTCCAGTACCAACGTCATGCTTTTCCAAAAAGGCCATTAACCACTTAGTCGTTGGGTAGCTTGGTTTCTTATTACTACCCTCAAAGATATATGGATTTGCCTGTTGACCAAGCTGTTTATTCATTTGCTTCTCATCCGCTTTATCATCTTGCAAAGCCTGTTGGGCATCATAAACGAGTTTATAATTTTTAGCTATGGGCACGTTAAATGCGGTTTTAAAGCTAGGATATTGTCTGAGTTCAGCTGTAACATGATCATAAATATAATCTTCTGCTAGCATGGCTAAATAATTTTTGGCCAAAATTTCATAAATAGCACCAGCACTAGCACCGTATTTCGATAATGATTGCATGCTGATAGGGACGTTCAATCCAGGACGGTTAGCCCCGTGTGACCCTTGTGATTTGACATGTGTTTTCCGAGGCTCACGATGCGTCAGTAATTGCTTATTGACCCCAACTAAATCAGCAATTTGATCGATTTTCGGCAGCAATTCTGCAAATTGTTCTGGTGTCACCGATTGATCATCAGTTCTTGGATATGAAACAATTTGTGCTTCATACATTTTCTGATACGTTCGTAACACCTCTTTACTATCAAACCCACGTGGCGCCAAAATAGCTGCCAAACCTGCTAAGTCCAATAACTTATCAGGTGCTTGATGTCGTTTCACATGCTTTTCATTCACGATATCAGCAGTTTGATAGTTTTGTTTTTCGTTTTGCGTAGATTCTTTATCAAGATATCGCCAGGTAACTTGTTCATCTTTTGGTACAGTACGCTTAAATACGTGCCCTGCTAAATCCTTGAACCGGACTTCATAAAAAGGCCGTTTCACATAGTTCTTAATTGCTCGCATTTGTTCATAGATTTTCCAAACAATGACTGACTTTAAACGTCCTTCACGGGCAACAACTTTAAAACCGGCCTTTTTAGCAGAGGTTGTTGCAATTCTTGTCAATTGCATCGAAGCAAAATCCCAGCGACTACGGGTTTCTCCCTTTAAATAAGGACCGTGTTGTGTTTTATCTGAAACGTCAATTAAATGATTCATTGCTTGGCGAATGCTTTGCGGTGCTTCATCAACAAAATTTGCTCGCAATACTTTGCCCTGCCAATGGATAGCATCAATCACTTCCCATGCTAACAAATCGCCTTCACCTGATGGATCGGTATCGGTGGCAATTACAATGGCATCATAATGGCGTTGACTTTCTTGTTTTAGGGCTGCCAATTCAGATTTAGTGGATTTTAAACGCCCAGTTCTTGGCTGACGTTGTTTTAAATATGTCCGCTGCCAATTCATTTGTTCTAGTTGCCAAGGCAAATATTTTAAGGTCCACGACTTATACGCTTTACGTAAGTCCTCAGTAACCATTTCTTCTGGTTCTTTAAAGGTCATCATATGCCCATGAAGATTGACGATTTGATACGTATAGCCAGCATACTCACCTGACTGACCCCCTAATGCTTTTATGAAGTTTTTGGCAGCTGATGGCTTTTCTGTGATAATCAAGTATTTCATCAAAATCCAATCCTCAAAAATAAAATTTTATTTTGCTCTATCATTAAATAATTTAGTCAATAGATAATAGATGATTCCTGCTAGGAGCATCGCAACAAATGTGACACCAATCGTCTCACTTATCCATGAAACAGATTTTAAACTAAAGTACAGGATGATACCACTACCCCACGAAATAATCGCTAGCCAGTTAAAACCACCTTGGTACCAATATTTACCATCAACTTTGGTAATCTCTGCCAATTCATACTGTCCTTTACGAATCACAAAGTAATCAACCAAGAATACCGCAATTTCGGGACCTAAAAACATACCGATGTAGTCCAAAAATGTTGTGAATGCCTCTAAGAAAGTAGCAAATAGTAGCGGAATAAATGAAACAATCGTTGCAATAAGCGTAACAATCCACAATGCAGGGGTTAGTTTCAATTTATGCCACATATTCGTTAGCGCAGATCCCGCCGCCATCAAGTTGACCGCATTAGCCGTCGTTGACGTAATAATAATAACTAGTAAAGCAATAATTCCTAATCCTAATTTAGATGCAATCGTTGAGGGGTCTGAGTCATTTGGATCAAATGAATTGTTCATAACTGCAGTTCCAATGGTTGCTAACAGACCAATAAAAGCAAACCCAAATAACCCCAAATTTGCTCCCAAGAACGACCAACCAGTTGCACCCGACTTTTTCTTCGCAAATCTAGAAAAGTCAGAAGATGCTGTCACCCAAGCCAAATTGAAAGCAGCCAAAATATCGATTGCCGCCCCTGAAGAGATACGGACTGATTTAGGCGGTTGCCAATCAAATATCTGACTCAATGAGACATTTTGAAAGACAACAATCACCTCCCAAATAACAAAAATAATGACTAAAATAATTCCAATACGTTCAATCATGCGGACAGACTTTTCACCTAACGAAATCGAGGCTAAGTGTAATAAGGACATAATAATGATTCCGATGACTAAACCAGCTTTGCCCCCATTGGCGTAGGCCGTCCAACCCAACATGTCTTTAAAAATTACCGAAATTGAGATAGCAGCAATAAACGTATTTGCCGCTGCCCACCCGATAAATTGCACAATATTTATGACTGATGGGCCAAACGATCCTTTTAGACCAAACGATGCTCTTGTTAATGCCATCATAGGTAATCCTGTTTTATAGCCCATGTAACACGCTAATGTTAGAAATACATATGACAAAATTCCTGTCACAATTAGCGTCGTAGATGCAGTATACATACCTGCCGCTGCAATCACACCACCAATATACCAGGTACCATTATTAGCATTTGCCCCTATCCATGTTGCAAACATGTCCCAATTTGACATCGTTCGCTGGTCATTGTTAATAACCTGTACTTGCCCAAATTCTTTCGCCATCTTCTCCTCCTCAATAAGGGTATAAAAAAAGTCGCCCACAAATATGGCGCGACTTAAATTGGTTATCTCTTTTTATAACTTATAATGCGCTCCTTTGCCAGCTCTCGTCTGACGATTAAAAAAGCAATATTTAATTGTACTAAACTATACCGTTTTCTGAAATCAAAGTCAATTACTGCTGTACCACAGGTTTAGCGTTAACTGATAAATGGATGTTATGTGCTGCTAAAACACGCAAAACTAACATGTTAACATCCGCCTGATCACCTGAAAAATCAGTATCCGGATGCATATTAACAAATACATTGACATTGAATTCATAGCCATACGGTGTCACTTGAGAAATTACCGCTTTAACACTATCCGCATCAAAACGTTCATCCAATGATAACTGTCGCATTACCTCTTCGGAAACAGCCACAATTTCTTTTGTTTCGGTTTCCAAAGCTAGATAAAACACCAATGAAATTTTCCGTTTTGCTACCCGAGACCAATTTGTAATGGGTTCGTTAGACAATGTTGCATTGGGGACAACGACTAATGCGCCATCGGCTGTTCGAATCAAAGTCGAACGGAAAGTAATATCTTCTGCTACACCAGCAACAGAGGGCGATTCGATAGCATCACCAATTTGAAATGGCTTTTCAGTAATGATAATAATACCACCAAGCAAATTTTTAATTGGATCTTGAGCGGCCATTGAAACAGCTAATCCTGCCAATCCCAAACCAGCGAAAACGCCATTAACATTAATGCCCCAGTCAGACAGAATCATCGTGATGGTCAATGCCACAACAATAAATTGCAATGTACGTTTTAAGAACGGCATCACAATTGAATCAACTTCAATATGAATTTTAGCACCAAAATATTGTAGTAAATCAGTTAGTGATGCCATTAATGAATACAACCCATATCCCACACTGAAGATTAAGACCGATTTATTAATTTCATCAACATAATGAAGAATTAACCGTGGTGCGTGCGCAACATGTAGCGCCCAAACCAGACCAGCAAATAGAACCACAATTTTGACAGGCCTTTCGAACGCAATTAGAATATCACGCCAAATTTCATAACGTTTCGATAATCTTTTTTGAATTTGATTAAAAATTACACTGACAATGCCTTTAGTTACAATGATCGTCACAATAATAATCAACAAAGCGAGTCCAAGTGATTGCCAGTCAAAGTTATCGATCAACCATTTTTGTAAGAGCTTCATAAATGACTCCCTTCATTTTTCCTATAACATTAGCATACCTAATTTATTGCTTTCATAAAACAAAAAAATAAGAGATTGCAACATTTTTTTGTCTCAATCTCTTTAAGGTGTCTATAAATTAATACGAATCACCATTTACAATGGAATTTTTAACAACGACATAATCCACATAACGTAAGTCGTTTAACTGACGTCCACCTGCATATGAAATAGATGACTGTAAATCTTGTTCCATCTCAATTAATGTATCTTCAATCAAGCCACGATATGGCACCAATAATTTCTTACCTTCAACGTTCTTATATTCACCCTTTTGATATTGTGAAGCAGAACCAAAATAAGTCTTATATTTTGCCCCATCTAATTCGACAATATCACCTGGTGTTTCGTCATGACCAGCAAATAATGAACCAATCATAACCATCGTGGCACCAAAGCGCACTGATTTTGCAATATCACCATTATAACGGATACCACCATCAGCAATAATTGGTTTCTTGGCCGCCTTACCACACAATCGTAGCGCTGCAAGTTGCCAACCACCAGTTCCAAACCCGGTCTTTAGCTTAGTGATACAAGCCTTTCCAGGGCCAACACCGACTTTCGTTGCATCCGCACCAGCATTTTCTAAGTCACGGACTGCTTCAGGTGTTGCCACATTACCAGCAATCACAAATGATTCGGGCAATGTTGTCTTAATATACTTAATCATTTCAATAACTGAGTCTGAATGGCCATGCGCAATATCAATTGTAATATATTCCGGTACCAAATCAGCTGCTTTTAGCTGATCAATAAAATCATACTCTTCTTTTTTAACACCAACGGAAATTGAAGCTATTTGACCCGCTTCATGAAATGTCCGTACGAAATCCAAACGTGTTTCTGGATTAAACCGGTGCATCACATAAAAATAACCTGACTTGGCTAATTTCATCGCTAAAGCATCATCAATAACAGTCTGCATATTAGCTGGTACCACAGGAATTTTAAATGTATGGTTTCCTAATTTTACTGATGTATCAGCCTCTGAACGGCTGTCAATAATACATTTATTTGGCACGAGTTGGATATCTTCATAGTCAAAAACGGTCGTAAGTTCCATATTGTATACTCCTAAGCATTAATGTTCGTGTTTTAAGTTTTTTGTTATTTAATTTAACCACCAAATAGATATTATACACGAACTAAAAACGTTAAACAATAATTTAGTATCATTAAATGCGAATATTTTATTCTTTACTTTGTTAAAATCATATTTGTGCTCCTACTAAAAGCTTGGTATACTAATGTGTGTACGTAACGGGGTCGTTACGGAATCGACTAGCATTGTTTGGGCTGGTACTGCGTTTAGGGGTTGTGGCCCTATAATCCACTCAGTAGAATTAACTGCAAAAAATTCAAACAATAACTACGCATTAGCTGCCTAAAAAACAGCTGGCGTTGCTTACTTTAGTACTAGTTGCGTGCTAGAGTAAGTCTCAAACTAAGCAACCTGCGCTAAACTTTCTCCGTCTGCGGAAGTTTAGAAGAGGATAATCAGGCTGGCTTATGCGATCGCTTGGTAAAACGGCGTGCGGTAAGTGAGAATGAAATGGTTTTACTATGAACGTAGAGGTGTCAGTTGCAAGATGTTAGGACAGGGGTTCAACTCCCCTCGGCTCCATTTAATACCAGCTATAAATGCCGTCACAAAGGCATTTAAGTAGTAGTTGGTGCCAAATTAGTGCCAAATCTAAATTTAATAGATATAACACAAAAAAACCCACCAGTCGCAATGACCAGTGGGCTTTAATTTTATTTAGCTAACAATGAATTAGCATTGTACCAAATCATGCCATAACGACCTTCAACAATACCCGTTCCATTTGAGGCGTTGTCATATCGGTCAATCGTTCCATAATTGTAACCACGCATAAATTTAACCTGATCACCTACACGAGTCGCTGAATAATTACCACGAGTGACGTTATCTAGCATAGCCAACGGAATACCATTAGCCGTCCATGAGGCGTCTTTACCACCAGCCATATCGTAGTTAATAGCCTGCCACATACCATTGACATAGGCAATCTTATCAACGCGGAATGACTTATAAGCAGTAAAACGATTACCAATAGCTTTGAACTTCTTAATTGCTGATGTATCTGTTTTATTAACCACTGGCTTACTTGGTGTCACATTGGGCACAACAGCGTTCTTATCAGTACCAGCTGTAAAGAAGTTGTCGTACAAAACAGATGCATCAAAGCGTCCGTATGAACTAGCAAATGTTTGACTTGAAGTCCACTGGTAGGACTAGCGAATGTTATTACTTCAACGATTGTACACCTATTGCAGTAACTATGCGGTAATTTTTTCTACCTATATAAAAAACCGCAAGACTGGGAAACTTTAATTAAGGATAAAGAAAATATTGTTGTCTATATATGGTATATTAAATTTGATAAATTTTTTAGAGGTGTACCATGAAAAAACACATTCAACCAATAGTTATTATCTTTTTTATTTCTATTTTTATAGTCAGCCCAATTATTTTAAATAAAACCCCTGTTTTAGGAGTTGATGGATATTTTCATTATGGCAGAATATATGAAGCTGCATTGCAAATAAAACATTTAAATTTTTCAACGTTGAATCTATATTCTTTTCAGCAGTCTGGACGTGTTGTAAACGCGCTATATAGTCCATTTTTAACTTATTTACTTGGGGTTTTACTATTGATTTCTGGTTCTTGGCTTAAATTTCAGATAGTCTTAAACATTTTAGTACTTTTTACAGCAGGTTTAATTACCTACTTTATTTCAAGAAAAATTGGATTTAGTAAAAATATAAGTATTGGATTAGGAACCATTTATTTAAGTACCAATGCTATTGCATCATTCTTAATTGTATCTGGTTGGCGTTCAATAGGGCTAGCGTTCCTACCTTTGATAATCTTGCCTATGATAGACATGCTAAATAGTAATTTCAAATTAAAAAACTCTCTTGTGCTAGCGTTAGCTGTTAGTTTACAAGTTCAGGGTCACTTACTAAGCGCCGCATTTGCAATCCCTGTATTGATTTCTGCCTTCGTTGTTGGCTTCATTCAAACGCACAAAAAATGGTTAATGATCAAGTATCTTGTTATTGCGATTTTCACTTCAATAATATTATGTTTAAATACTATTTTACCTTATCTACAGTTATCAACACATAATATCTTAGTGCCACCAACAAGCATAGATGTAACTAATAGTATTTTTAATCCATTTGATGTTCTATCAACGAATGGTATTTCCTTACTAGGAAACCATATATCAGTATCTGAAAACATATTGGCCATTTTATCTATGCTAGGGATTGCCATAATCATTATGTTTTGGAAAAGAATATCTATCCTAAGCAGGATTTTAATTATTTCAGGCCTTGCTTATTTTGTCTTAGGCAGTAATTTAATGCCATGGCCAATTATCCAACTAAACTTGCCTGAAATAAGGAATTTTTTGCAATTTTCTTTCCGATTCACACTGGTTGGCGAAATATTCGTTTTAATTGGTACATTATTAGCTATGAAAGAATTAGTAAATAGTACTGATTTTAATTTTAATAAATTACTAGAGTTCATAGTAATTACAATGTCTGTTATTAGCGTTATTAGCCTAGTAACCTCAGTTTCAAACAACGTTATTTCAAACTACAGACAGACTACTAGCATCGCGCAAAGTGCTGCAATCAATCCAAAAGATTTAAGACTAAAGCCAATGAATGGTCATCCAGTAAATACAACAACTGACCTAAGAGCAGCTTGGAGTAATCGAGACTTAAGTCAACTTATAAATACAGTAGATCGGACAACGCCAGATTACTTACCTATTACTAAGTTCAATAATAAAGAAGATTACTATGGACTATATACAGAACATGTTTTAGAAAAACATAGTTTATTTAATAAAGATGTACGATCACATGGAATTTTGCATATTTCTTGGATTCAAAATAAAGCTCACCAAATTGAGGTACCTGCCTTTATATATAAAAACACAATTGCCCACCTTAATGGCAAAAAAATAAATGCTATAACTATTTCTAAGACACCAATTGGAACAATAAATATTAATGGTGTTAAAGGTAAAAATTCACTTACACTACAATATAAAACTAGTCACATATTTAATCTTATGGTCATCGTGTCTGATTTGAGTTGGTTAATTTTAATTGGTTATTTTATATTTATGAACACGTTGGTAAGATCTGATAAAGAAATATCTAAATCAATACCACAGTAAACACAAAAAGCCCACTAAGCTATTCAATCGAATAACCTAGTGGGCTTTAATTTTATTTAGCTAATAATGAATTGGCATTGTACCAAACGTTGCCATATCGTCCTTCAACAATACCAGCACCATTTGAGTTGTTATCGTATTGATCAATCGTTCCGTAGTTGTAACCACGCATGAACTTAACCTGATCACCTACGCGAGTTGCTGCATAGTTACCACGAGTCACATTATCCAACATTGCTAGCGGAATACCATTAGCCGTCCAGTTAGCATCCTTGCCACCTGCCAGGTCATAGTTGATAGCTTGCCACATGCCATTTGCATAAGCGATCTTGTCAACACGGAATGACTTGTAAGCCGTGAAGCGATTACCAGCGTTCTTAAATTTTTTGATAGCTGATGTGTCCTTATTCACTACTGGCTTAGATGGTGTCACGTTTGGCACAACAACATCCTTATCAGTACCTGCCGTGAAGAAGTTGTCGTACAGAATTGAAGCATCAAAACGTCCGTATGAGCTGGCAAATCTTTGGTTTGACGTCCATTGCCAAGCATGTTCGGTATTATAATGCTTCATGGCTGATGTTGGCACGTATGGATATTGTGCTAACCATGCCTTTTCACCAGCAGGACTGACACTTGCTGAATAACCACCAGTGTAAGTGGTTGAGCGGTAACCATACGCCCGTACACGGTTCTCAAATGCTGTCGCAACTGGTTGCATACGTGAACCCATTGACAATTGGTATGAGTTCTCAATATCAACCGCCAAGACAGCACCAACAGGTAATCCATCAGCTCGAGCCATTCGTACAGCATAATCAGCTTCGGCAATTGCCCCGGCTACTGTTGTTGATGACAAGAAATGATACCCGTTGATGTAAACACCCGCAGCCTTAGCAGCTGCGATGTTACCTGGTGCGGTGTAATCATGAAAAGTTGTTCCTTCTGAAATCTTGGTCGCCACAGCTTTCATACCATAGTTATTTCGCATATACACGAACTCAGGTGCGGTCATTTGTCCGTTGTGGTTAGACACGTCCACCATGTCCACACGAGGTGTATCAGCATGGACAGTATCAGATGAGACGTACCCAACACCTGCGAACGCTAAAAAAGCACCTGCCAGAACAAGTGCTTGCTTTAATTTATTCATAACATCTCCCTTATTTTAATTGTTCAGTCGTATCGGGTACTTGAGTGACTTTGACTGGATCTTCTAACTTAACAGTTGTTGGTGCTTCAACCACACCACCACCAGACAGTACACCTAATGCTCCCAAGATGGTCAACACGGTATTAACCACGGCAACAATGGCGTTCCAATCACCACTAAACTTGATACCAAACACTGCAAATACTTGTTGAACAAGTACGATTAACAAAGAAACCAGACCAGCAACTACCTTTCCTGAATAACTGCCGTCTGGGTTCTTAAGTGCATTATTTATTTTTTGTAACATGTGTCATCCTTACTTATCGTCTTTTTTGGAGTGGTATTCTCGCCAATCCTCCAAACGTAACGTCCGCTTATCTAAATCATCGAGGCGCTGGTCAACGGAGCCAATCGTGTTTTTAAGCTCTTTGATGGTTTCATTTAATTGGTTGAACGACTTAACAAATGTGAACTTAATGACCACCCACACGGCACCAGATATGCTACCAAGTGTCGTCAACCAGCCTACTAAATCATGGGGCATAAATCCTTTCATTGGCACACACCTTAATCAGCTTCAGATGTTGCTTCTGACGTTGTTTCTGACGTTACTTCTGATTGAGGAGCTTCTGATGCTGGTGTATCTGCAACAGGTGCTTCAGATGTTGCTTCTGATTGTACAGGTTCGTCATCTGGCACATATTCTGGCTCTGGCTCTGGCACAACCACCTGTGCTTCAGAAATTAACTTCTTTGCTTTAACAATTGCCAAATCTTGTAATGCTTCCGTGGTTGTTTGAAATGAGATACCGTCCTCTTCTTCAGTTAATCGAATTTGTCCACCAAAATAATTATCTGGTTCGACAAAATTAACCACCAAGTCGATAAACTCGATGACCAGCCCTTTATCTGAGTTTTTAAGACTGGTATTTGTGATTGATGTTGTTATGTTCATTGTGTCCTCCTTTAATCAATTGGGTAAGAAACTTCAAATGAAGCCTTTGTATCTGAGTCAGTACCTGATGTCGTTGATGACGCACGTGATACCTCACCATTATCATCAATTAAAAAGTTTCCTGATTTATTGGCTGCAAACCATGACTCCCAAATCCGGTGCGGAGGTATGTAACCAGCAGGTAACGTTGCAAACACTTTACCAACATCTGCAGTAATATCCAGCACTTGAATGTAAACAACACCGTTCAGTAAGCGGTAACGAGCAACAGTTGCTTTCACACCACTGGCAAGAGACATATTTTTCCAACCAGAGTCGGTCATTAAGGTACCACCAATCGTGGTATTACCAGAAAACGTCTTGTTACCTGCAACAGTTTCATTACCTGTATTGTGAACTACTTGACTATCTTGTGCTAGTAGGGTAGAAGTTGGAGTAATTAAAGGCGTCCAACCCGAGCCCGTATACTTGTCAAAGTAGCCACCACTTGAGAAACGGAATGCAGGACCAAGTGTCGGGTATCCAGCTTGCTGACCTGGCATGAAGTAGATATAACCGTCTGAGGCGATAATGGTATGCTCATCACCGTGGTCTTTAATAGGCAAACCAGACGTTGATACATCAGGTAGCCCTTCATCAATGGCATCACCAAGTCCTTTTGCAGACTCTCCACCACCAACAATTGTAATCCCTCCTGCGCCTAAAGTAACACCGCTTCCATGACTAAATGCTGAATAGTAATGCCCAATGGCATATTTGTTACCAAGGTTTGTGTCGTTCATCTCAAGGAATGGGGTAGCCCCTGCTGAAGGGACGTGTTTGTATAACCAATCTGCCTCCATGATGTGACTGACTTTTACGTCAGTAAAACTTTTTGTTCCTGTTGCCGATTGGTCCCCTGTGGTATTAACAGTCTTGCTGTAGTCCACAACGCCATCTTTACCAGCAGGACCTTGCGGACCAGTATCCCCTTTATCACCTTTTGGTCCAGTCGCCCCTGTGGTACCTTTTGGACCCTGTGGACCAGTAGCTCCAGTGTCCCCTTTATCACCTTTTGGTCCTTGGATACCTTGTTTTCCCTGTATTCCTTGCGGACCTTGTGGACCAGTGTCTCCCTTATCACCTTTGGCAATCGTCTTCACATAATTAGCAACTGTTTTGTCCATTGCTGTTTTGACATCTGCTAAAACAGTATCAAATGTTACGTACGGGACTGTATTTCCTTTTAAACTGCGTAAATTTTTAACCACAGTAAATGAAATTGTACCTTCTGATGGGTAAATTTCTACATCACCATCATCATTGGTTACACGAATTTCTAATTGATAGTCATCAGGGGTTAGTGTCGTTAATTTTTCATCTTTAAAGTCAACCCATACTTCCGTTCCAGCATTTACTGGTGTCGTATCAAATAAAAAACCGCTGTCGTTGGCAACGGTTAAGGTTAATTTTTTACCAGAAACATCCTGGACTGAGTTATCGTTCCATAAGCGAAATCTAAATATCGTAGCTGTATCAGAAACTTTATTAGATATATCGCCTAAAATTTTAACTGTCTTCATGTATCCCTCCGATTAAATGTAATAGGTCAGGCTACCGTTTACCCAATCACCATCATTATTGCTGTCACCTTTATCCCAATTAAGACCAGTCTTAACTGTTGTATTTGGATAATCACCTTTACCATCAATATCAAAAGTTGAGATAGTGATTGATTCAGTTCCTTTAGTCATACGAGTAGCTGAAATACCCCAAACCGCTGAATGAGGCATTGCCCACTTTGGCAATTTTGCAATGACCTTATTCTTAGTACGTGTTCCACCATAGACTAGAAAATGTAGTTGAATTTTTTGAGGAGCAATTTCAGTAACATAAGCATTAAAATTTCCTGCAGGATGGTTCTTCCAACCATTAACCAACTGTAATTCTTCGTATCGTAATTCCCCAGATAAACTATTAGTGGTAATAGAATCGACACCCCATGACAACAATTTTTCTCGCTTCGAATCATCATTTGGCGTCCATGCTCCAACATTCAAATTGCGATTATGAGCGTCAATAACATTTTGTGCAGTTAGACCTGCGATGTTTACATCGACACCTGAATTAACACCCAAAGCAACGGCATCATCAAGAATCTGTTTTGTTACCTTATTAACCAGATAAGATACTTCCACTACTGGTAGACGTTTCTTTACCTCTTGTAGTGAGCCATAATCAAATGAGATAAACATCATTTCATTTTGTACATTGAACTTCTTAATGATTTTAATCAGGGAATCCCAATTGGCAGCGGTGTAATTGTCAGTAGAATCTTTCTTAATTTCAATAACTGGAATAATTCGCTTGTCTTTTGCAATGGTCAAAGCTTCTTCTAATGTTGGAATAACCAACTCAGAAGTTTCATATTGTCCTGCCTTACTTCCATTGCTAATTGGTATCTTACGCAAATCGGCAAAATTATATGAACTAATGGCACCAGACTTAGTGGTCATACGGTCAATGTTGCCATCATGCATAACCACCCAATGGCCGTCTTTGGTTACATGAATGTCAATTTCCATACCAGAATGATTAGCAATTTTACGCATGGCTACCAAAGAATTTTCTGGCGCAATCTTTTGCGCCCCACGATGTGCAAAGAATTTCGTTCCAACTTTAAAGGCTGGATGTGATAGTGCTTCCGCGTACGTGTGGCCGCCAAATTTATTGGCATCATCTGCTTTACCATGGAGATCACCGGTTACATCACCAGTCACCTTTCCTTCAACAGTTCCTTTTACAATAACGTCTTTATCAAACATATTATTTTCTTTGAATTCATTAGTCTTATTCTTAACCGCCACTTCATTACTATTGATTGTATTCACATAATCATTAATCGTTGCCTTCAGCTTGTCATAAGCTGACTGAAAGCCATCTAACTTACCTTTGACTTCATTAATAATTTTTTGAATTGAATCGATATAATCTTGTGATGCACGCGTAGAAATGACGATACCATTTTCAAACACAGTGAACATAATCGGAATGGTAGAAACAACTGTATTTTTATTATCAGTAACTGTTAAAAAGGCTTCTTTAATATCACCCACTGCTTCATACATTTCATTTGGAATATACATTGAAAATAAGCCAGCAGTCGCTGAAATCATCTCATTAATACCATTGATCACCTTAATTTTATCAGCTGAATCGCGAGCTTTTAATGTCACATCTTGGTTAGTTAAGTCATGTGGCAATCCATTGTCTTTCATTGCAAAGTATACAATGCGGCCGTTATCACCTTGTCGACCACTCAAATCTTCCACCACTGTTGAATCCGTTTTATTTAACGTTGTATCAACTACTGTATATCGGCCTTGTTTTTCTGCCATAATTTTACTCCTTTATTAGTTTGTTTAATTCCATAATTTGATTAAAAGTATCTAGTGATCTATTCAATTCGATTAACGTTTTTTTGTAGTCATCAACCAAAAGGTTCAAGTCACTACCTTTATTTGTATAGTAAATTTTTTTAACATTAATATTTCCAAATGGATTCATGTGATATGACGTTAAAGTATCCACTAACAAGTTATGCCATCTTATTAATTGATCTAATGTATCAATTAAATAAATATAGGTTTTTTCATTAACGACAGTAATTCCAAAAGGGCCATCGGAAGTTGATGGATAATTTATCATATATAGCTCATACAACCTTTTATGAAGTTTGTATAATGCGTCATCCACATCATTCAATTTTTCTGTGTCGAACATAGGCTACTCCTTTTTAACAGCGGTTAATTTACCCGTGTTATCCACTCTCAGCTCAAATTTCGTACCGTTAGGGCTTTCCAAAATATTTAATTCCGGTTTCCCTGCAACAGCCTGCCAATGTGTATAAGCATACGCACGGTTACCATTGTCATCACTGTATTGAATAATAGGTGTAATGGTGGTTGGCACAATATCACCAGTCTTGGCTAACTTTGCCCAATCATCTTTACCCCCATAAAATTTATTTAAATCAAGGTTGCCGTTGTAGCCAGGTAAATTACCGTGTGAACTATATTGATAAATTGTTGGTGTCGTCCAACTACCAAATACCGTGTTATCTGTCCAAGGATCTTCTTGATAGCCAGTTGATTCTTCAGAAGCATACTGAGCGCACCACAAGCCATAATCTTTAGAAACAGTAGACCAATCGTAAGCGTTAGTGACTGATTTACTCATGTAGATTAAAGGCTTAACTTTTGTCTGCTTATACACGTAATCTAGCCATGTTTTAGCATAACTAACCCCTTTGGTAACAACTTCACCTTCCCAATCTAAAGCTAATACCGCTTCTCCAACATAATCTTTAACATTATTTAGAAAATGTTTAGCCTCCGCCTCTGCTCCGGAACCATCGGCATAATGGTAAACGCTTAACAACTTTTTAGTTTTTTTAGCACCAATATACTGACTTGTTCTGACAGGAGATAAATAATCTACACCCTGTGTCATTTTAACAATGACAAAATCAGCAGATACTTTAGATAAATCAATATCTGGTTGCCAATTTGAAACATCTATTCCGTTCAGTGTCATTCTTCCACCTCTCCTATGTTCCATAGTTTTCGATTAGCATCAGTATTTATAATGTTTCCTATATTGGTTTGTAACTTTGAAATAGTTTTACCCAACGTTTCATTGCTTTTACGAGCTTTTTGTAAATTAGTGTAGTTACGAGCATAATCAAACAGTTTATTACCAAACGTCACAGTATCAGATTGTTTCGCATCCTGTGGATGTATGGTCATACCAATAATGCGTACATCCACATCCACTCCCAGACGATCCTTAATAAGACCAGAATTACCAATGGCAACGTTGTTAATTTCTGATAGTTTCGCATGATGCTCAAACTCAGCTTGTTCCATTGTGTACTGGACGATTGGATAATCTTGCAATTTTGATTTGATATAAGCTAATAATGAATTATTATCTGTGAAGCGATCATCCTGAACGGTTGCTGCTTGTTTAATGCCCCAAATAGTCTGAGCAGGACTGTTGTATTCGGCCGTAGCTTCATACGTTCCATCATCCTTTTGCTTACCCAACCCTTTAATTTTGGTCCGAATATTACTGTAATCTTCAGTCCATTGAATTTTGCTGGCATTATAGCCGTCAATGAAAATAAATCCATCTGTCTGGCCAAGCATTTTATAAATATGAATGGTCCAATTATCAACATAAAATTCAAATCCAAAATCATCTTTCAACGTGTTCATCAACAATGAATCAGCATAATCTGCTCCAAAACCATCACTAAACGAATAGTTATTGAACTTATCGTGTATGACATATTTAAATGATGTACCGTTGGTAATCAGCTTCATACACTTATCCAAACTTTGCGAACCAGTCAATTTATTTTCCACGTACCTATCGTGTAAGTCCGTCCCAACATGGACAGCTGATACTTGATACGTGCGTACGTCACCAGTAGATGTGGGGCTCACGTTGCTCAGGCGGAACCATTGGCCAGTTTCAGGCACAAGCACTCTTGTTTGTGGCAACATAGCTTCTGCAGCTATCTTATTGCGATCGTTAGCCACAAAACTAAATGACAAAGTGCTAAACTCATTCAATGTCTCTGTAATTGATAAGTTATTGACAACTGCTGGGACTTCATCAAGATGAGCTGTATATGCATAAACTATATTTGCCATTAATAGTAAAACCTCGTTTCAAATGAAATCGTGAAACCACTCGCACCAGTAATTTCCATATCGTTGTACCCCTGTGTGAAGTCTAGGAAACTGCGACTCGAGTAATCATTACCCAGCCGTTGAATACCATTAACGATTGGAACTAGCCCAACTAATTTAAAACTATCGTTATCCGTCAGCGCCTTTTTATACGTAAAGGCTTGGTTAGTGGTCTTATTCGTAATTGTCAGTCCGTTTGGTGCGCTACCTTTAAACGTGATGGTGACTGGTCGTTCATCAGCCAATAATGGAATGACTGACGGATTGTAGACTTTAAAACTTGCCGTTGTAAATTCGTACTGATAATCATCAAATGGCACACCGAGGCTTGCATCATAGTCAACGCCATTCACTTTGGCTTTTTGTAGTGTTGTGGCGATACTTTCTGCAAAACCCTCATAACAAACCAAGCTAATTGCCACGTTTTTAGCTTTCCAATAATTACCTAATCGAGGGTAAGTGAACGCATCAGCAACTACTTTCCAACGCATAAACGGCGTTCGTAAACTAATCACGTAAAAAGGCTCAACGCTACTAAAAATTTTTAGTACCTTGAGCCTTTGTAATTCGTAATCGAAATTATCGTGTGCAAATACATCAAACGTTATAGGAATCGTGGTCTGTGTGACCTGTGTGCCTGTTAAAGACGCCCCATAATCACTCGTCTGTGCGTAAGTATGCGCATAGGCTGGTGATGGTGGGTTAAACGTAACAACACGAATACCTTCTGCCCCTAAATCATAGACAGTTCCATCTAACTTTTGAATTAAAATGTCACTTTGAAATTTAGTAGTCATACATATTACCTGTTGTTTGTCCTTTCAGTTGAATATCTTGATTTTGCAGTACCTTAATCTTTGGATAAGTAGCTCGAGCAACTTCGCCACTGTCTAATTGCACGACCATGTGAACATCTCCACTCAGATCAATGCCACTATTTGATTGGTTGACACTTTGTGCATGTGATCCATGTGGTACTTGAGCAATCATATTAGATTGTGAACCACTCTTAGCCGTATTAACGACTTGTGCTAACTTAGCTGCAAAACTATTAGGCTGCTTGTCCGCAGTCTCTTTAATCGAACCTAGAATGGTCTCATCAGCACTGCGACGATTTGGATTAATTACCCATTCATCTTCGCCATCTACTTCGCCGACTAAGCCAACACCATTAGTTCGGCCGCCATTAGCGTACCAATGATGGTTTTTCCAGAAAGCATAAGCATTTTTAATACCGCCGTAACGGCCATTAACGTATGACTTCATCCACTTCAATTGCGTGATTGGATTAGTCATGTAATCAGAACCAAACGAAGCCATCTTTGAAGGTGGCAATGCTTGCCCGATACCATAAGCACTAGAACTAGGGTTTTGCGCCTTAGGGTTCCAACCAGACTCATGGTTAATAATGTAATTCCATTTGTCGAAGTTACTCTTGACACCTGCTTGCTTTAACCAATTCTTATGTGACCCACTAGGCTTGGCTCCTGGTCCGGATGCTTGCTCGCCACCACCATTAAATGAACCTAATAAGCCGCTCATCATATCTGAAACCCAATCAAATATACCACCAACTTGTGATCTAATTAGTTTCTGCAATGGTGAGCCTGACTTGTTGGCTTTTTTCTTACCCTTAGCGGCACTTTTACCGAAGTCTAGGAATGTCGTTGCATCTCCAAACTTTAAACCACTAGATTTATAATACTTTCCATTACCACCATAGTTATAACCCTCTTCACTGTACCGACCATTATTAACGCCAGTAACAACTGAAACGTGGTTGCCGTATTTAGAACCTTTAGAATATACAGCCACATCACCAACGCTAGGTGTGCTTTTATGCTTTGCACGAGCGCTTGTCCAATTAGAACCATTACCTAAGCCAGTAAACAGGCTTGGTTTAACACCAACATTGGATAGACGACTAGCAACGAACGACACACATTCTCTAAAGAAGTAACCCCATGGATCACCACTTGGCATGCCTTCGTCCTTGCTCTTATTCTTGAAACGATAGTCGTCTCCTAGGCCACCACCGCCACCAACGCCAGACATGGTGTCTTTGAGCATTTTCCATAGCTCATGCCACCAATTACTCTGTTGACCTTTAACACCTTTGCTTCCACCAACGGCAGAACCCAAAGAGCTAAACGCCTTACCAGATAAGCCACCAAACCCTTTAGTCATTGGGTTGAATACCTTATCTTCGATATACTTCACGGGGTGCATGGCAATATTTAAGAAGTCCTTGGCTTTTCCAGTAGCAGATGAAATAGCGTCACTAATATCATCTGCCACGTCTCCAAAGAAACTCTTAACGCCACCAAACCAGCCACCAGTACCATTAGCGAACTTGTGACCACCTAGCATTGCTTCTGTAACGCTGGCAGGCACGACAGTCTCGCCACCTTCGAAGTTTACCAATCGATTACGACCAGACAAGATAGTTCCTTGTCCTTTGTTATCAATGATCAACTCTTGACCAGTGGGACTATCGAAACCATCATTAACCATAGCTAATCCACTTGGCGCACCAGCAGTACCAGTTGCCAACTTTTTTAAGGGTTTGATTGTGTGCTTTTTACCACCAAAGTTATGGATAACGCCATTAATGCCACTAACACCAGTATTGATGAAGCCGATAATGCCGTTCATACCATCTTTGGCCAAACCTTTAATGTCGCCCCATATATCACTGAAAAAGTCTTTAATTCCAGTCCACATATTGGTCCATGTCTTAGAAACGTTAGTACCAAATCCGATTAGCTTGTCACTCATCCAGTTCCAAGCATTAGAAGCAGTCTTTTTAATACCGTGTTTACCATTCCAAATATTGCCAAAGAAGTCTGCGATAGCTCCCCAAACCTTACTCCATGTTTTTGAAATGCCACCTAACACTTTATGCATAACACTACTAATCGCATTGATAGCATCGTTGAACAATCGCTTAATTCCATGCTTACCATTCCAAATATTGCCAAAGAAGTCTGCGATAGCCCCCCAAACCTTACTCCATGTTTTTGAAATGCCACCTAACACTTTATGCATAACACTACTAATCGCATTGATAGCATCGTTGAACAATCGCTTAATTCCATGCTTACCATTCCAGACATCATTAAAGAATTCTGAAATTTTGTTCCATGTATTTGACCATGCTTTTGAAATGCCTTCTAGAAAACCGCCTAGCACATCTGAAATCGCATTGATAGCGTCACTGAATATCCGCTTGACACCATGCTTTCCATTCCAAAGTTCATCAAAGAAATCAGCAATAGCATTCCAAACTTTCGTCCACGTCTTTTGAATAGGCGCCCAAATCTCATTAAGGAAGCCAACAGTGCCATTCCAAGCTTTCTTAATCCACTTAATCAGCGAATTAATTATTTTCTTTAATCCCCCTACTAATGGCTTAGTGATTGTCATGGCGATACCCACTGGCAAAGCCAATGCATAAAGTATGGTCTTACCAAAGCCTTTAGCTAGTTTCTTAGCGCCCTTTATAAACTTATTCCAGCCTTTTCGAAAGCCTTTAACAAGACCGCTGAACCAGCCACCAATTGCACTGGCACCATTTCCTATGGACTTACCAATGCCTTTAAACCACTTACTAATAGACTTAGTAAACTTTTGAATGGTCTTTCCACCATTACTAAATGATTTACCAATATCCTTAAAGAAGTCTCCGATAATATCGAATGCATTGCCAAACCATTTGCCAACACCTTTAGCAAAATCAACCACGGCGTCAACTATGCCATTAACAAAATTACGGAACTTTTTATTGTGCTTGTATAGACTAACTAATGCAACTCCAAGTCCTATGATTGCCGACGCAACGGCTACAAATATATTTGCTTTCAATACTGCATTTAGCAAGGCAAAAGCCTTCGCGATACCAGTTATAATGCCGATAACCGACTTCAAACCTACAAAAACAGCAAGGGCCATTCCGATAGCTTTAAATGCTGTCGTCAGTGCAGCTAAAATAGCTGGGTGTTTTTTTAACTTTCCAAGTTGATCACTCATGACCTTAACGCCTTTAGCGATACCACTAAATGCTTTAGTGGCTACTCCAGCTAGATTATTGATAATGTCTGTAAGATTTTTCTTACCAACTGCATCGATAATTTCTTGCCAACCATTCACAACTTCAGCTTCTAAGTTTCCAAAGGCACCTTGAAACTCTGCAGTCCCTTTAGCAAACTTCTTAGCTTTATCCGTAGAACCCAGCTGATCAATAGCTTTATTGAAATCATCAGCACTGATTTGTCCTTTTTCCATGGCTTCACGAAAGTCACCAGTAAACGCACCATTCTTTTTCATGGCTTCCTGCAATTTACCTGAAGCACCAGGAATAGCGTCTGTTAATTGGTTCCAATTTTCAGTAGTTAGCTTTCCTGTACTAGCTGTCTGAGTCATAACCATAGCAACTGACTTAAAATCATCTTTAGTTCCACCAGCAACCGCCGTTAGATTTCCAGCTGACTCAGTCAACTTTTCAAAGTTATCAACACCATTAGCAGCTAATTGTGCAGTAGTGTTTGAAACATCTTTCAAATCATACACGGTATCATCAGCATACTTTTTAACATCTTTACCGACAGACTTGATTTTGCCTTTACCAAAACCAGCCAATTGCATAGTGGCATCAAACCCCTGCATGGCATCAGAAGCTCTACCAGCCTCGCCAACCAAACCAGTTAGATAGCCTGTTACTTTACCAATACCTTGTGCAGCAACGTTCCCAACAAATGACCCACTGATAATGTCCTTTAAGCCACCAAATTTAGATTTGGTTTCCTGTGCCTCGTGTTGGATATTTTGTAGTCCAGAACTGGCATTATCATTCAATTGTAAATTGGTTACATACTTTTTAGGCACTTCATTAAGTAATCTTTCATAGTCAATTACTTCGCCTTTTTCAGCCTTAGCCAATAATTCAGTCCGAGTCTTTTTCGGTAACTTCTTTAGTAACTTATCAAAATTATCAATACCATGGCGTTGCGCATCTACTTGCAGCTTTGTCTTGGTAGACATAGGCACAGTTTTCAGAATTTGATTGAAGCTTGCGACTTTTCCACGTTCAGCCTTAGCTTTTAATTCAGTCCGTGTTTCCTCTGGCAATTCAGCGAGTAAATCATCAAATGAAATGATTTCACCTTTTTCAGCCTTGGCTTTTAGCTCGGTACGGACATCTTCAGGCACTTCATTAAGTAAGTCGTCAAACGTTCTAATATCAGCTGTGTGCGCCTTAGCCTGTAACTCTGTACGCGTCTCTTCGGGCAATGCATTTAATAAATCATCAAATGTTTTAATTTCACCTTTTTCAGCTTTGGCCAATAATTCAGTTTGTTCCTCTTCAGGTATCTCAGCCAATAACTCTTGAAAGTTATCAACGCCTTCTGTTTCGGCTTTGGCTTCTAACTTAGCGATTAAGGGCTCATTACCAAATGACTTCTTAAAGGTTTCGTAACCCTCTTTTCCTTGCTGCTCTGCCTTTGATTTGAAGTCTGTCCAAGTCTTATCGGTTTGATCATCAAGGATCAGGTCAATATTAATTTTACCATCTGCCATTTATCGTCCCCCTTTCCTCAAAACTATTCACTATCCGCAAATAGACCGTCAAATATAGCAGACGCATTACCACTAAAGCTATCGTCTGCCTTGTTTTTATCTAATTGATAATACATTTGTGCTTCAGCTATCACGCCAGCTTGTTGTGCATTGTCCTTGTAATTAGATAGGTCATCATTACGGATTTGTCTAATACGATTTATTGGTGTTTTTTCACCCAAATTATCAAACAACGCCTTAAAAACATCCCAATGCATGCGGTCTAATTCATTGTTTAAATCAATATGATAATCACTCATGAATGACGCATATATGGCTGCAGCGTCCTGTTCGAAATCATAGTCAGCGATACTTTCAGCTGTTTCGGACTCTTCGGCTTGCTCGGCACCATCATCAAAATTGCCATAAGGCGTTGCGTTGATATAAGTAAATAAATTAGAAACAATACTTCCTTTAGTTGCTAAGTCGTCTATTTGTAAATCAACGGAAAATATATGAAAACACTGGTCAATCTTTTCAATATCACTTAGTGTTTCATCATCTAACACACCAAACGCCTTGATCACTCGATTAAAAGCCAAATTGACATGATAGATATGCCCAGCTAAATCAATAGTTTGTTCAGGTCGTTTAGTGAATGAAAACATTAGTCATTATCCTTTCCACGACGTTGCTTGCGATTAGTACCATACTTTTCACGTAGTTCGTTGCTTTGGCCAGCTTCAAAGATAGCTTGGGCGACCTTTGTGATAGTTGCCGTTCGGTTATCTGCATAACGTACAATTTCGTCAGCTTCTTTTTGGCCCAACGCAGCAACCAAGTATTCCTTAGAAATGGACAACATTTCAGCATAGCCGTCCTGAACAATCTTTCGTTGCTCATCTAAAGTCAAATCTTCATCATAATCAGCCTTTTCAATGTCGTGTAGCAAGTTACCAGCTTTAAGCATCATATCTGAATACTTGTCGTCTAATTCCTTGGTATAACGAGCCGTATAGGTCTTTTTACCGATAACAAAATCTTCCGACTTAATAACTAAACTTGTAATATTAATTGCCATGTTTATTTTCTCCTATAATTTGAGCATCAAAAAAATGGGCCTTGCACCCATTCGGTAGTTTTATATGCTTACTGGCGTTTATATTGTTTACTCTGCTGGAGCTTCTGGGTCTGGGTCGGGTTCAGGTTCTGGCTTAGCAGTAACCGTTACCTTTGCCTCGGCAGTCTTGCCACCATCATCAGTTGTTGCAACTGCGGTAGCAGAACCAGCCTTCACGCCAGTCACCTTACCATTGCCATCAATGGTGAACGTTTCAGGATTACCTGACTTCCAAGCAACCTTTTTGTTAGTAGCATTATCTGGAGCTACCGTTGCTTTAAGTTGTGCAGTAGCACCTTCTTCAACTGATAGTTCAGCTTGGTCAAGGGATACGCCTGTAACTGCAACCACTGGGTCCTTAACTGTCACCTTAATAGTAGCAACCTTACCTTGATCATCAGACGTTGCCGTAACGTTAGCAGTTCCAGCCTTAACGGCAATTACTTTACCGGCGTTATCAACGGTAGCTACATCAGCGTTATCACTTGCCCACTTTACTGCTTTGTTAGTAGCATTATCTGGAACTACAGTAGCTTTCAATGTAGCAGTTTTACCTGTGTCGATAGACAACTTCGTCTTATCTAGAGATACACCTGTTACAGATTGTACCTTAGTCTTGAATGACACAGACTCTCCATCCGACTTACCAGCAAAGGTTAGCGAATAATCATCATATTGTGTATCAGGCTTTAAATCTTTAATAACGACTGGGGAATCAATATTTGATTGAACAATCTTGCCATCTAAATATAAATCAAACTTTGCCATGATGCTCCTTTCTACTCAGCCTCAATAGTTGCGGTGTCGGCTGTAGTCGTTACTCTACTCACCTCCGGTTTCGTCGGGGTTACTCGGAGTTACATCCTCAATCTTCTTAGGCTTTCCATTAGCAGCTAGTGTGAAGCTGAATGTTTGCTTAACGTTGGCAGCACCACCAAATGGCACAACTGATACCAAAGTAGCCACAAAGACTAATTGCTTGCCTGCTGGATCAGTCCAACGTGCCAATGTACGCAATGAGTCCCCCACGTCAGTAAAGCGCTCAGCAACGTAATCTTGTGCTTCATCTCCGTCCACACGGTGTCCAGCAATAGCAAATTGTACAGCCTTACCAGTAACGTCGTGGTCAGAGAAACCTTCTCCAGTCCAGTATGGTGTGGTGTCGGCTGTCTCTGATGCAGAAGGTGTAATTGTTTGGATACCAACTGCAACAGGCGCCCAAGTAGCACTGTCAATATCGTCTAGTGATGTATTTCCAGTCGTATCAATCTCTAATTTGTTTTTGTAATTTAGGTTAAATTCTGTATTAGCCATGTTGTTTCCTTTCTTAAATCGTCAAGTTTGCAGCCCCTGATAGGGACCACACTGTCATTTCATCTTTTTCGCCCTCGAGTTCGGGCTGATCTAAATTCATTTGGTTAAATTCATACGAACCGTTTGAGCTAGTGACCATCAACTCTTCTTTAGATAATTCGCCATAAATGGCCCACATAATCGCCGCAGTATCTTCCGCCGACTTCTCTTGTACCATCAGTTCCCATTTGAAATCCATTTCCTTAGTGGTATCCCAATAAGAAGTGGTAGTACGTCCACCAGGAACAGGGAACAAAGCAATGCTGGGTTCATCAGTTAAAAAGGATAGTTGTACGGGCAATGGCAAATTCAAATGAGTATTTAGATATGTCGCTAATTGCTCCATAAAGTCGTTGTCATTCATTCACGCAACCCCCTTTTAAAAGTATCTATCCAACTATCCATATAATCTTTAGAAGCCTTTCTGTCCCATCTAGGACCTGTTCCTGGTGTGGTGTAGTTATGGAATGAAACAATACCATTTGTGCCATAGAACTGGGCACGAGCATAGACCTCACCATAAGATAAGCGGTCTGGAGTGATCGTTAAGTTAGCTCGCAAATCACCTTTTCTTAACGGCACATACTTTTCCATATCCTTGCCCATTTGGCTGGTCAAATCTAACTTAGCCTTTTGCTTATTAGCATGACTGAGTAATTGATCAACGTCACCAACGTTAAGGTGTATTGCCAAATCTGCCATTAAACCACCTCGATTTCATAACTGAACACACCATCGGAAAACGGATAACCAAAATATTTGATGTTCGTTATCTTGTGTACAGTGCTATTGAACATAACCTTGCCACCTATCCAACTATCATCAAAGGTAGCTTCAGGTGTGTATTGTGGGTAAACAAACAGCTTAGCAGGTTTACTGCGATCCTTATTGTTATCAGTCCCTTGCGTACTAATAACGTCTTGGAAGCGAACGTGGTTTAATACCTGCCAGGTTGGTTCTACATGTTCGCCATATAGTGTTCTATCCTTGGTTGGTGTTGGCTTGGCCACATTTACTGTGTGAACTAATAACCGTTTATCAACGAACATAAGCCACTCCTTTGTATAGCAAACCTAGCGCACCTAAAATAGATTGCACATCAGGCGATAAATATAGTTTTGTATCAGATGAACCTGTATCGCTTTTTCCTGTTGAAACAGTTGTATCTCCGATAGATGAACTAGAAATATTACCCATATCCCTGGCATCAGCTGCCGTCTCAATACCTGTTTTAGCCACGTATTCCATTTGTAAGCCAACAGCCTGTTTAAACTGTTCTTTCATCCAATCTGGCCAATCATCCATGAGCTTGTCATTCTTTAGTAGACGAAAGTTAGTTACTGAATTGATGGCCATTGTTGCACGCATCAGAACCTTGTCAAACGACTCTTTGTCAATATCTTGGAAATGAAGTTGTTGATATTCGTCATACGTTAAATAAGCCATCAAGTAACCTCCTATTCCACTTCAATCGTTGCAGTCGTAGGCGTGGTCGTTATTTTACTCGCCTTCGGACTTACTCGGTGCATCTGCAGAACGTACGATCAATGCGTCATTATCAATTGCGACACCATAATGTTGGTCAGCATTGAACTTCGTTTGCTTGTGGTCAATATCACGTGCAGACTCAGCCAATAGCTCACGCTTTAAGTAAATCTTTAGAGCGCCTGGCTTAACAGCAACGAATTGTCCATCTTCTACCTTCTTAGAACGCACGATTTCCCAGCCTAACAACTCACCAAAGGCACCAGACACTAGAATGTTGTCACCCAATTGTGAGGCACGAGTCCAGTTATCAGCTGCTGCTTTACGTAGCTTAGCTGCATCCTTATAAGATAAGAACAAAGTACCCATTTGGTCAGTTGTCTGTCCCTCAATGGCATCAGGAGCATCCACGAAAGTAGCTTCAATCTTATCAATCAAGTCCATATCAATGTCTGCGTTAGCAAGTGTCAATGGTGCTTCTAATGCAGCTGCTAATACATCATTGTCAATCTTTGAAGCAAGTGCCATGCGGACTTGTCGTTGTGCTTCACCTACTGGATCTCCATAACCTGATAGAACAGACTCATCAGTTAATTCAACACCCTTTGCAGCTTTCTTAATACCAATCTTACGAGTTGTCGTTTCTAGCAAGTCGTAATCAATTGCGGTACCTTCAGCCACATCAACGGCATCACCGATGTACTTGTATGAAGGTACGGTAATCTCGTCTCCTGGGCGACCTTGTAGTGTCGTATCCAGTTGTGCGATACCAGTGAACTTCAATGCTTGTGGTAATTCTGCTTGGATCATAGCCCCCATTACTTCGGGGTCAATCATATTTTCTAATTTTGTAACTGACATTATTTATCTCCTTCAACTAATGTTTGATATTGAGTTGGGTTATCGGTCTTTAAGGCCACCAACTCTTGATATGAGTAATCAGCTAATGCCTTGTTACCATTACCACCATCAGGGTTTGGATTCCCTTTAGATGTAATCGTTGGCTTTGTATTACTCTCGTTTTCATCAGCAAATAAGAAATCATTGTCCTGTTTAACTGCTTCAAGTTGCTCTGATAAGCCAATAAGCTTGCCATCATCGTCAAAGTTTACCTTTTCGGTATCTAACAACGCCTTAACAGCCTTATCGTTCTTAGCTCCAGCTTTACTTAACGCAGCCGCAATCTCGTAATCTTTCTTAGTTGCTTGTAATTGCTCTTCGGCTTTGGCTTTAGAATCGTCAAATTGCTTTTGTAAGTCCTTGAGCTGGCCTTGTAATTCACTCCCTTTCTTGCTGTTCTTTTGCGCTTCAGAAAGTTGCCCATTAACATCTTCAAGTTGAGACTTTAATGAGTCACGTTCCTGCTCTGCGTTAGCTTGTGCCTGCTTCAATGGGTTAATTTCTTTCCCATATTCGGCCATAACTGAGCGAATTTGTTCATCGTTTAAACCAATACCTTGTAGCGTTTCGGTATTCATACATCCTCCTAAGCTGTTGATGAGCGAGCCAGCTCTCGCACAGATTTATTGCATGAAAAAAGAACAGTTTAATGACGTATTCAGGTCAATTCTTTGTTTTGCGTTGCATTTTTAGTTTGTAAACATCTAATAATTTTTGGTTCTTATATATCCGCTCCCTAGAATAGTCACGGTGTAAAAACTCGTTATTATCTAATAGCTTGCGTATTCCTAAGCGTCGCTTGCCTAATAGCGATTGGTAATGCTGGGTTAGTTTATCGTCACCCAATTGTTTAGCGGCTTCTAACTTATACTTGGCATCACGAATACCACGTTCATACGAGCGCTGACTAGCCTGTTTCTTGCCGTTAGCAATCGCTTGTTTCGGCTCGGGTATTTTAGTATCAGGCACCTTATTAACACCAATAATAAAAGGGGTTAATGTGTGGTGGCAATTAATACCTCCCGTCCCATCGGGTTCTCCATAGCCGTGATCATATAATGACGCTACATAACCAACGCCTGCTTCATTGCTTTCAAAACCGTTTCTCTGTTTCGTAACAACATGCCCTTGTATAGGCGCACAGGCAGGACGTGAAGCTGCATGGGAACTCATTATAAAGGTATCTACACCAAGTTCTTCAGCAGCACTTGTGCGCATTTCGTTGTATACACGATAAGTTGTAGATGTCATCACAGTATCTGCATATCGTTCAATGGACCATGTATGCCCACCTTTATCAATAAAACCAGATGGAATACCTTTGTCTATCCATTTCATGACCGTATCAGAGACCGCCTTATCAGGCGATTTAAGCCCTGTTGTTACTTCTGCGACTGATTGTTCAACTATCTTTTGATAGACCTGCATAACTGGGTTTTTGCCCAAATTAGTGGTCAATAGCGTTTGGTTGACTAGATTGTCAATATCTAGGAACGTCTGTTTCGCATAGTTAGATAACGTTTCTTGTACGCTGTTGTAACTTGGTGTGGTTGCATCAGTATCTGCCACAATTTGCTCAGCAGTATCCTGATAGACCTTCAAGCCTTCGTTTTGGATAATCTCATCAATCAACTCACGAGCAACGCCTGTCTGCTTAGCAACATACGCAATGTTCTCTTCATTGAGCATGTGCATATCGTTTAGCTTTTCTAGTTGCCACAAGTAAGGGTTATCTTTTAAATCAGCAACACCACGCTGCTTAATTCGTTTAATCATACGAATAAATAACTCTTGCGCCATATTGCTGTAAATGTCACCAACTACTGAAGCACCTAAAAGCATTTGGTCATCATTTACTTTAGCCATTATTCATCACCAGATGAGTCGTTATAAATATCTTGGTCTAAAGCGCTAGGTACAGGTTCAGACTCATCAGCAATCTCCTGTAGTATATCCAACGCTTCATTCTCTTGTACATCAAGTATTTTCATAATGGCACGTTTCTTTGAAATCAGGCCTGCTGATACTGCTTGCGTGTAGTAAGTCAGTTGCACATTCTTATCAGTGAATACGCCATCATCAAAGTTAAACTGGATATCGCCAATCTTTGGGATGTCACCGTGGTATAGTCCCTCGGCGGTTGCTAACTCTAAGATAGTGACTACTAACTCCTGTAACGCACGTTCAACGTTATTCAAGTGTGAGTTACGTGTTTGATAGGTCATAGAGTTCTCAGATACTACTTCAGTCGCTGTCTTTAACCCATTAGCGGCATCAAATGAGAATGTGCCTGCTGATAAACCAGTCTGCATTTCTAACGTACTGATAAACTGATTAATTGACTGAATGAATTGGTCTGCTCGAATATCCGTTGACAAATCGGTAATTGTACTATCATCCATGTCACCATTCAAACCAACATAAACATTCTGATCAGTATCAAAGAATTGAACAAATTCACCACGTTCATTAACCATCTTAGTTAAGCTTTCAGGAACCATGACTCTTCTTTGTCCCATCTTCACCTCCCAATGGAACTGGTCATAGGTATCGTTGATTTGTCGCAAGGTGCTGCGTGCATTATCAAAGATAGATAGTCCAAGTGGTGAAGTAATATTACGGTTGTTGAAACCAAATGGCTTTAGATAGACGAACAATGGGCGAGTAAAGTTATCTAGCTCTGCATGCTCTGCTAAGTCGGCATAAATTTCATTGGCTGATAATGTTTGTCGTACACCAACGGCATTCTCATCCATTGAGCGATACAACTCATTATCAATTACGTATTTATCGCCGTCCCATGAATGAAACTCTAGCAACGTCCAGTAAACCGTATCTTGTCCTTCAACTGTGGTTGTTTTTGTTGCAATCGCTGCTTCTGAAATATCATTAGCATTTGATTGTAGCGGAAAGAACACGGGTGCTTGTACATAAGCAATCTTAACTTCGTCACCGTCTACATAAGGGCGCATAGCCAAGCCACCTAACGCTAGTCCAGACTCTAAGTATCGTTCAAAGTTCTTAATGAAGTCATTCTTTGAAAAAATGTCATGCACGTAATCATCAGCGGCTGTATTCTTATCAATCGTAAAGGTCATTTGTTCATTAACCAATAACGAAGCCATACGCCTAACTAATACTTGCGCCATGTTAAGAGACGTATATGGTCGGTGCCTAATCTCGCCGTATGTATTGCGGTATGCCACGTCTTTAAACTTACCCTCAAAGTACTGTAAGTTCTCACGAATGCGGTCATATTCCGACTCTGGCACGCCAATTCGTGGGTGGTCAGTGATGTTGGTTAGTGTATTAGTAACGCCCATCTTAGCGCCTCCTCTGCGAAAAAAATTTAAAACGGAATCAACTAATTTCATGGTTCACTCCTTATATCTTTAGTCCTAACAGCCGTGCATTATCTAATACGAAATACTTAAATGCATCGACCGTGTGATCGTCCACCTTAATTACCTTAGGTTCGTCAGTTTCCACTGTTTTTTCGTCCCAACGATAATTCCGGTGCTGTTCAACGAATACTTGATTGTTCTCATTATCCAAATAATAAAAGCGCCCACTCGCTACTAGCGAATAGACACTGTCAATCATGGTTGTATTCTTTTTCTTAGCGACTGGGTGCCAACCAATACGATAGTCTTTGAAGTATTGATTACGTAAGGCAGCTTCAGCACTATCAATCGTGCGTTTAACAATAGGCAATCTACCCCAAGGTTTGTCAGTTTGATTATTAATAAAATCATGTATCTTCACTGATAGCTCGCTTGGTGCCAACTTAACTGCTTGCCCTGCTGGCGAGTAGTAAAACGTATCTAATAAGATAGCTTTATTTTTAGCCGTGATACCCACTAACAATACGGTAGTAGCCGATTGCGCATGCCCACTATCTAGTGCATAAGCCACTTGAGTAATTGGATCGTTATTAGGTATTTCTTGCAATGGGTGGAACATATCCATGTTATACACGTTAGTTCCTAGTCCAACTGCCTCGCCTAAGAACTGCCAGCGATAATAGTCTGGGTCGTTAATCTTAGCCTGTTCAATTTCATTAACGTATTGTTCAGATAAGAACTCCATCTCATCATCTAGGTATGTGGAATGGTCAACTAACCAACCAGGAATAGTCTTACGTTCCTCTGCCCACTGGTTTACCCAATCATAAGGGTTTCTAGGTGGGTTATAAGAGTAATACGTAACGACCTGCTTGTTGCCAGGTAACTTCGCACGTGTATACGTTAAACGCACTGTGTCGACCTCTTCCCAGCTATCATACTCAGCCAACTCTTCGAACCACATGGCGCTTACATAGCCCTTAGCTATTTTCTGTGACTTCTGTTTCATTGGATCATCAACGCCAAAGAAATAAAATCCGCTGCCTGTTACTCTATCAATAATCTTTAATGGCGAGCGCAAGTAACGAAATCTATTCTCGAAACCTAACATAAAGATAGCCCACTTAATTTGCTCATAAACAGAACCAGCTAGGGTATTCCCTATCTTACGAAACACTGCAACGTTTGCCTGCTTATCTGCCAGGAAATCAGTCACAACTTTAATTGATATAGCCGACGACTTGGTAGAAGCTCGACCACCTTTCAGAACAAAATTAGAATACTCTGAATTAAAGAACAAATAATCAAAATGTGGGTTACTTAAATCAGCAACGTTAATCTGCATCATCTTGTCCTTTCTTTGTTCTATCTGTAAACACCAGCTGGACTTCGTTGTAGTCACTAGTGTCCTCTATAAATTCCTTAGCTCGTGCTTCGGCTAAGTCAGCTTCAGCTTTCAACTTACGTGTTTTCTGTACGTTAGCTTGGCGCTCCTCTGATGTTAAAGTACTGTCCGTGTATTTCTCACGGTAATTATTCTTTAACCAAAAAATCATGGCGGTAATATTACCCTTTTGTGCTTTCTCAAACAGTTTGTTTTCAATAGCATAGTTGGCTTGTTCCTTACCTACTTTTAAAGACTGCCCAATCTGCCTATGTTGGGATTTCCACTTCTCTAACGTTCTTGGGTTAATGCCTATTTTTTCGGCTACCTGTTCGTCGGTTAAACCTTTCATTTTCCAGCCACGTAATAAGGCGAGATTTTCAGGCTCTAACCATTTTTGATATTGCCCGACAGCCATTACGCCACCTCCTTGTTTAACGACTAAAAAAGGCAGAAACGTTTATGTTCCTGTCTCCTGCGACAACCATTCATTATTCTTGTATTAATTCAGCTTTCTTGCCAGTAAACTCTTCCCAGCGATTGATAATCACGTCTGCGTACTTGGGGTCTAATTCCATTAAGTATGCGTGACGGCCGTCTTGTTCACAGGCAATCATCGTTGTACCTGATCCACCAAAAAGGTCTAATACTGCATCCCCTTGTTTTGTGCTGTTTTTAATTTGGTAATCAAATAACGGCACTGGCTTCATGGTTGGGTGTAACTTGCTGGCTGTGGGCCTATCAAAGTTAAGTACAGTACTCTGTTTACGGTCTGAATACCATGCGTGTGATCCACCCTCATTCCAACCATAAAGACATGGCTCATGTTTCCACTGATAGTCTTGGCGACCAAGTGTTATTGAGTTTTTATTCCAAATCAAGGTTTCACGTACTTGCCAGCCAACATCCTTTGCTGCACCCTCAAAGTTAAACCGTTCTGAATCAGCGTGCCAAATATAGAATGATGCACCAGCTTTCATATTATTTTTCGCTGCTGTGTAGACAGAAACGAGGAACTCTCTAAATTTAGAGTCCTCCATTTTGTCGTTCATGATAACCAGTCCATCAGTCCTTCTGTGACGTTTTCTAGCTTCATCAACTGATCCACCCATTCCCAATGCTACATTGTATGGTGGGTCCGTTAATAGCAAGTCGGCTTCTTGTCCGCCCATAAGCGCAGATACTTGTTTTGTATCGGTACTATCGCCAACCATTAGTCGGTGGTTACCTAACTGATAGATTTGGCCGAACTTTGATGTAGGTTCCTCTGGCAGTTCTTGTTCGAAATCGTCGTCGATCACTTCTGCTTCATCTTCTACTGGTTCGAATCCGAAGTTGCTCATGTCTAACTCTGCGATACCTTCTAACTCTTCGCTTAACAGAGCCATGTCCCAGTCAGCGAGTTCGCCAGTCTTGTTATCAGCTAATCGGTAAGCTTTAACCTGCTCATCTGATAAGTTATCAGCAACTACTACTGGCACTGTATCTAGGTTTAATTTTTCAGCAGCCTTTAATCGGGTGTGACCAACAATAATGATATTATTCTTATCCACCACGATAGGTTGCTGCCAGCCAAACTCCTTAATAGAATTGGCTGTACTCTCTACTGCTTTGTCATTGTTTCTTGGGTTCTTGTCGTACGGCGTGACGTCCGCAATCGGCATTTGTTTAATATCCATTTCAGCACCTCTAATAAGCATTTATATAAAAAACAGCGTTTCCGCTTAATTGCCGCAGTTGGAGTTGAACCAACAACCTCCTGCGTATGGTACAGGCGAGCTTCCGATGCTCATTGCGACTAGTAAGACTGACAGCATTCACGTACTGACCAGTCTAAGTGGAACCAAATAGGGGTTTACTCTCAAGTAAAAAGGAACTCAATACACTGCTTTTTTAAAAGTGTTCCACAGTACCTATTATGGGCTATTTTTTATGCTTTTTCGGGGGCATTCAGGAGCAAAAACGGGTGGTGGTTTCTACTGATGAAGCTAACCAATGTCCTAGACCTGATTTAAAATCATCTCGCCATTCTCGGACCGTCCGTTCATCAACGTGTTCATCTAACCCAATCTCAACCCAACTTTTCCCTTGGCCATATCTAGCTTTAAGAATTCGTTTGCGGCTTTCGATCGTTACTTCTAACATCATCTCAATAACTGTTTTCTGATACAACATGGCCTGCAAATATTCATCGTTTTGTTCACGGATCATTCTGTTTTCTACAGGATAATTAAAATCATTCTGTTTCCGTCCCCCACCGACATTTTCGTCTGGGGTGCGGTTACTATTAAACTGTAATTCTAGCTTGCGGATATTAATATCCACGTTTAGTTTTCCAGTAAAATAGTCATGTAGTAAGTCGTCCAATCTATCTGCCATATCAAACACCCCCTAATACTATTTTACCTGATTACACCAACGTTTCCAGCCACTCACGGGGGTAAATTTCACTAATTTCAAACACAAAAAAGCACCCCAGCCCAAGTGGTTAAGGTGCCAAGAGTATTATTTTTAAATACCGTACAAATCGTCCAGTGTCATACCTTCAAATAATGCTTTGCGGTTGTTTACATGAAGAGATAAAGTGGAGAAATCGGCCTTTGCCATTTCTGCTTTAAATTCGTCACTCTCTAACAATACGTCTAAATCTAAGAATTCCTCGTCCATATCAATAGCCCCTTTTTATTCTTGATACATGTGTGTCCTTTACTGTGTGACACATCATACCGTTTACGCTCAGGACAATCCAGTTAATTAAAAAGCTCACCGATATTTAATCAGTGAGCTCGTCTTATCTATTATATTTTTCTGCTTACTCTATATGTAGTTGCATCAAAATCAAAACGTTCAAAAAGTTCCTTTGCAGATATAACTTCTATTTCTCCACTGTTTGTATCCTTATCAAAGTTATAGATTCGATATATGAATAGATTATCGTCTTGTTGATGTATATCAAAAAAGCTGCGTTCATTCTCGGTCATATAGAATGGTGTATCTAGATTATTACGAGTTGTTTTAACTTCGATATACCTAGACGATCCGTCATCATTCAAAGATAGTATGTCAAACCCAGCACCATCTCCTTGTAAAATACTTAGATGAATAATACGGTCTAAATCATTCATTGCAAACTTTGAGACTCTACCAGTCTCATATCGCATTGCATATTCTTCTCCAGCCTGGCCAAGTAAATCCCGACTATCGTTCAAGCTAGTCCAGTCTATCTTTCTTGGTGTAAACTGTTCGCGCTTGGTTCTTCTCTTTTTTAACTCATCATGACTGATAGGTCGTAAGGTTGATTGCGAGTTTAGTCCCGTTAAAATACTCCAAACAGCATTGCTCCCTGATTTGTCAACTTGATAAACATTATAATACGTTTCAACCTGTTTTTTTTGATGTGACACTATATTGCCAATCCTTTGAGTAATTAACGGCTCATTTCTACTCCCAGACGGTTCCATATCTTCATCATCAAAATTCATAACAGTATCTAACTTTTGTTTTACCTCAGCCGTAGTCAGCTGTCCATACTGCTCTAGTAACAGACTAACTCCTTTTTTTATTTCTTCCTCTGACGTTGCCATTTTTATTCCCCCAAGCTGTAGTTAGTAATAAGCAAATGTTCTACATCTTGATCGTTCCGATTTTTAAAATTCACTGAATAGTTTTTGTTAAATTTATTCAAAAATAAAGATTCGTCACTATATAGATCTTCTATAAATGGAGTGGCCTTTATGACCATTAGCCACTTGGCATCTTTTATTTTTATCAATAAATCATGTAACCTCTTTTGCTCCATAGCATCAAAGACATGTAAATTATACGTACTAAACTCTGAATCATACGGTGGATCAAGAAATATAAACGTATCTTTATTATCAGGCATAGACTTAGAAAAGTCACCCACCAATAGATCTGTATGTTTTAACTTATTAACTACTGGCTCACTAGTAATTTGTTGGTAACGATATAAGAATTTTTTCTTAGCGTATGTGTTTCCGCCGAACGGTACGTTAAACTCTCCTGAAGCATTGTACCTAAACATTGAAGAATACGCATATTCCCTTAGATATAAATATAATGCCGTTTTTAGTCGTGGACTAACAGAAAAGGCAGTCGCATTATAGATAGTTCGTAAATCAGTATAAATAGCTGACCCCAATACGCCTAATGCATTATCGTCTAGGTTTTTAATTTGGCTATTGACCGAGACTCTTCGTAAAGACTTTATTTTTCTTTCAATACTCTTAATTATTTCGTTATTCAGAATAGTATTTCTGTCTTTCAGCCATTCAATATCATCATATATTGGCTCATCTATCTTTACGGGAACTAGCTCACCAAGCAATAGTGATTCTTTTAATATATTTTCTACCTTGTGCGCAAACACATTTTTATTTTCCCAAATATAGGCAATATCATGAACATAATTTAAAAAGACTTCATCTTGCTCTTTTGTATAAACATATATTGACATTAATTCATTCGAATAATCATTCACTGTCCATCTATCAGCTTCAGTTGCCCAATAGACAGCCCCTCCACCTAGAAATGGCTCCACATAATTAGTAAACTTTGGAAAAAAATTTTTTAAATACTTGTATTCTGCACTCTTTCCACCTGGATATTTAAACAGGGGTTTTAGTAGTTCACTCTTTTTCAAAAAATCATCTCCTTGCACTAAGCTAAACACGTCATTATACCAATAATCATTTTGATATGCTATTCAACTTTTGAATGCAGTTTTTTAACTATACTTTATTTTGATATTGGTCTCTAGTCTCTACCCAGTAAAAGTACTCTTTCATTTGTTCTTTTAATAGTTTTCTGTATAACCCCAAATCATCTGTGCGATATGCCATCTTAATGTTTGCGGTTTGTTTCCAATGGACGTTGCCTTGCATGTCGTACGTTTCCTGCAGCCAATGTTCAATGTCCGTTCGAAAATAATAGTATTTTCTCATGCCATCAAGTACCCTGCCAAAACTAGTGCTACTAGCATCAGAAAAAATACCAGTATTATGAAGTTACTCATAATCTACCATTCCTCCCGATCTGTTATCGTTCTAACTTTCATAATTTGGTATGCCTTGCCGTGATAGGCATTCAACAACTCGTTTAAATCGTCCCCTTGGTCTGTCGGTAACGCTCTGTTATGCCTATCTAGCTTGTTCGTGTTAAATACCACGTATTTTGGAATACTCATTCGCCCATCCTCCCCTTTTCTAGTATTTTATGTGCTTGTCTGTCGTATACCAGCACTGTTTTCTTACTTGTAAATTTATGATCCTTGTCAAAATACCAATAACGGTTGTGATTTGTGATTGTCGTATCGTATCTGTCTCCGTAATAACTGGTCGTATTCGTTGATGCACGTGATGAACAAATAAATCCCAACAGTGCGACAACTCCCACCAGACCTACTACCATTATTAGCCATAAAGCCCAACCAACAATGTCGTCTGGTCTCATCGCTATATAAAAAATTGTGACTGCGGCAATCGCTAAACTAATAAAAATAATCATTTAGGCCTCAATTCTGTGAGTCTGTGACATTCGTCCAACCTTGGGTCTCCATCAAACGATTCATAATCATCGCCATAGTCAGCCTCAAGACCATGCACTAGTTCCATAATGCGGTTAATTTTATCTTTATTTCGGTTATGTCGTTCCACCCTATCCACATTCTCAAACATCTTATTTTTTCCGATTTCTTTAGCCAGCCTTTTTTTAAAGTATGGTCCGCCTAACCAACGTTTATGCACGTCAATTGCCAGCGATATATAATCCATTGATTTTCCTTGTTGGTATAACACCTTGAATTTGGCATATTTTTCCTCATAATCTGGTCTCTCATATACTTTCATTACGCTGCCCCCCTATCTCGCTATATTTGCCGCCTAATTTCGATTGTGCGGCGTGTTTTATTTGCTTTTAGATAAATGCCCGCCCTAACCCTAAAACTCCTTACAAGCCAATTAATGGCTATTTAACTTAAACGTTGCTTTCTTTTTCAATCATCGCTTCTAAACGGTGGATTTCCAGCGTGGTCAGTTTTTGATCATGTACCATTTCTATCCAGCTGAGATAGCCACAACATTCAGCATATTTTCTCTTTTGTTTACTCGTTGCCATTGTGATTGTATTCAGTCTCATAAAATGAGTGTGCTTCAATACGATTAGTTGGCATCAAATCCGTGTACAGCATAACGTTTCCATCTTCGAATGCCTTTTTTTCAAAAGTCCCAAAGCCATTTTTTGTTAGTTTGTCACTGGCATCCTCGTAAGATGAACATTTATGAAAGACAACATCCACGTATGCTCCGTCACGGTATGCATTAATAATATTTGTTTCATCTAGTGATAATTTCATTTTTTTGCTCCTATCCATTACTGGTTACCGTTAACCACTTGTCTAAGTTCAATCATCTGCGGGTCACTGTCAGGTATCACATCATCAGTGAATCTAATCTGAACCCCCGTCAATATAATCACCAACATGATATCTCTGATCGAGAATATGAATTAATCGCATCATTTCATCAGTATCAATTTTTCGTGCGTTAACTCGCTTATTGTCTGCAATGCCATTTTCGATATGATATCTGCCAGTATAGTTCAGCACTACTAAGTCTCCCCACGCTTATCCCGACTTTTTTGGAAATATCTTTCATCCGCATACCTTGCTTGTATAATTTAGCGAATTCAGCATAATGACGTTCTTTTTTATTCATCATCACTCCCCCATTCTATTTCTACTCGTGGATTGGCTTTGTCGACCCCCATAAAATCGTCATACGTGGCCACCACGTACTTTAAGTTGTCGTTAGGCATAAATACCCTGCCTTGCACTGAACTGGCCTGAAAAGCGTCAAATATGAACTTGTGTGTAAACGTCCAGTTGTCTAGGTCTGTGCGTCGGTCAGGAAAGTACCACTCAAAGTGAAACTTGGTCCGTTTGTCGATTGGTTCTAGACCATCAACTATTGCCTGGTCCACTCTGGGGATGATTTTTGCCTGTATTTGGTGCTTGCGTTTGTTGGCAATAATTCGTCCAGCATTCATGCCATGTATCATGATCCAATTGTTCAGGGTCATTTTTACCTGTCTCATTTTCCCTTGTCGTTTCATAGGGATAACGAAATCATCTAGTGGAATAATCAGTTTTTCCATTACGCTACCTGCACAATTTTGATGTCGTTAACAGGCATTTCATAGATCCCTGCCAGCCACACTCGTGCTTCAACTGCATGTTCCAATGGATAAGGCCCCCAATAGCGCTCTTCGCCAAAAGCATGAAACTGTAATTCAAATAGTCCTTTCCCTAAATCTTCTTCCAAACTAAACCTCCCTCACATCTTCCATGTCATCCATATCAATAACATGATCAGGATTACTAGGTATTAGCCTAGATAACGTTGCCATGTCATACTTTTTCGTCAAAGCCAATTCATTGTCGTTTGATGTAATGATCGTTGTTTTACCTTTTCGGGCATCAGCCAATCGAAACAGCATACTTGCCACTTTTTCCTTGGCTTCCTTTTGTGTTTCCTTACCAAAATCATCAAGTATCAGGACATCAACATCTCGCATATATTTTTCAATTACAGATAGTTGCTGCTGTAACTTATCGTCATGAAATGATTGGTAAGTTTTATCTCGCCATTCAATTACAGACACAAACATGTTTGTGTAATCACTACCTAGTCCGTCCATGATTGCTAAAGCTAGTGAAGTCTTACCTGTGCCAGCTTCGCCATTCAAAAATACATTAAATGGCTTTTCTGATAGTTGGCGCATTATCCGATAGGCTTGATTACCGACTTCTTTAGCTTTTTGCTCATTGGGTTGTTTTTCAGGGAGCCAATCACTAAAGTGAAATGTTCTAGCTGTCTCTTCTCCCCACAAACTGGCATTAATGTATTTCTTGCGGTCTTGTGCTTGCCATTGTTGTGTGAATTTAACTGCATCCTGTTTTTCTTTCTCAGCTCGTTGTTCATCACTCAAAACAATCGGATCAAGGCCACGCTTTTTTAATTGATGTACCCAGTCATTAATTGTTGGCATGTCGCTCACGCTTTCTTTGCCTGTCAGCTAACCACTTAGCTTGTTCGGGCGTTAAATCACTTTCTGCTTGACGATTAGATTGGTTACTCTGCCAAACCTGCTCACTTTTTTCATACTGTTCAAGTGTCTTAATGTTGTTGGTTAGCTTATTATTCAAAATGCCGTTGATATAGTTAACGCTGTTTTTACCTGATGCACTTGCTACTTCGACTGCTTTGAGTATTACTTCTATCTCCATGCCATCTTGTTCATGAAAAGCAATCAAGTTATCAAAAGCGATTGAATTAGGGCTGATAAAGATGCCATTAGCTTGTAATGTATTTAAAAGTTGAGTTTTGGCAGGAGTGACGACAGACGACTGAGTATTTTCTGTCTCTTGTTCTCCCTCTGTCTCTATCTCTTTCTCTATATCTATATCTATCTCTTTCTCTACGTGACCCAACCGTGACCTAGATGTGACATTGTCACGGTTGTTATTAGTTGAACTAATTAATTGGCGTTCTCTTTCACGTTGCCTGCGCTTACGTTCGGTGGATGAACTTTCGGAACCAACCATATTTTTCATAGATACTAACTCGACTTCATCTGTGCCACTATCTACCAAAAGCCCTTTGCTATGCAGATAATTAACAGTGACTTGTACGTTTTCATAATCTTCATCAATGTCTAAAGCAATTTCTTCAATGAAATTACTTGACACTCCCTCGAAATATAGTTTTCCATCGGTTTGTAAACTTTTGAGCAACATTTTCAGGTAAATAACCGTGTATGTGTCACCGCCAGCAATTTTCCTTAACGCTTTAATTTCTTTTCTTCCAAAAAAGTTTTCAGGGAGTTTTAACCAAAAATATCTTTTATCTGCCATATTGCCTCCTAAAACGGTAATTGATCCTCAAAGTTCTGATTGTTGCCATACATTTGTTTAGGTGAGAAACCAGTTTGTTGTTGCTTAGGTTGGGGTCGTTGTTGTGACTGTTGTGGTTGTTGGAACACACCTTGGTTACCTTGATTAAAATTGTTCCCTTGGTTGAAATTTCCCTGATTATTATTCCCTTGATTATTGTTGAAATTGTTTGATGTACCTTGCTTACGTTGGTCAGTAACCTCTTTGCTTTCTAATAGCGAGAAATTTTTAACGACAACTTCAGTAACAAATACTTTTTGCCCCTGCTGATTATCATAGCTACGAGTTTGTAGTCGTCCCTCGATGCCAACTAACGATCCTTTAGCTGTCATATTTGCCATATTTTCAGCACTCTTGCGCCAAATAACAAAATTGATAAAGTCGCTTTCACGTTCACCATTACTATTCGTAAATGAGCGTTCAACTGCTAATGTTGCGCTGGCTACGGCTGTACCTGACGTGGTGTATTTCAACTCCATATCTTTAGTTAGTCTGCCAGTTGCTACGACGGTGTTTATCATCTATTTCCTCCATTCGTTTGTAGGTCATTATTCCCAGTTGATTTAACATTTGTGGATCTAAAATTATCCCTTTGACGTGATATTTCTTTTTGAATGTTTGCCAGCCTAATTGGTGTGCTAGTTGGTGGTGTTCACGACACAAAGCGATTAAATGCTTGTTACGGTGGTCGACTAATTCCCGATTGTTTCCCATTCCAATAGTGCTTATGTGATGCACATCTGCATGTTTGCCGCATATAACGCATGACCGATACTTAAGTGATTGATACATATACCTGTCTAAATCATCTTGATATGTCAGTGCGCTATGTCGCATTGGTATATGGTATTTCAATGCGTATTCTAGTAGGAATGAGATGAACTCTCTGGCCGTCGTCATATCCGTATCAGCAAAGCTGAAATATGGATTACCTGTTTCCATAGTGAATAAAAACTTCATCCACTCTTTGGCTTCCTGTGGAATATATCCTGTATAGTCTGCAATTTCGCCAATGACCGCATAAGCTTTCTTACGTTGTACTTTACTAATGTGTCGTTCGTCCTGCACGCTAACTACTACCTGTGGCTGCTCTTCAGTTGTAAATAGGGACAAGCTTGCCAGCTCTTCACGGCTCTCAAGACTTATCGCTATTTGATTACCTTTGATGGCTGTTATTCGTCCCCATAAATCCATTACTTAATACCTGCGTCGTTTATTGCGAATATTGCAGCTCCAGATATTAGCGAAGCTCTATTGGCAGATAATTTATCTAAGTCAGTAGTATTATTGTTTTTCTCCGTCATACTTGCTGTTGCAAATATTTGTGGTAACTTTTCCTTTGGCGCTTCTTTCAGTTTTTCCTTTAGTCTGGCAATAATCGCTTTACGAACTTCCTCTTGTTTTAGCTGCTCTTGCTTCAATGCTGTGATTGCTTGGCCGTCATCGTCGTCATCAGCTACTACTCCAAATGCTGCCGACAGGCTTCCACGCTTGGCATACGTTAGATTAGCCATTGTTTGATTAAGCGTGGTCCCTTGCTCATATGGCATTCCCTCAATGTGTAGTGTTTCCCCTGATGCGTGAATTATATCCGTGACAACTTGTAGTACGACCTTCCCATTTGCAGTCAAATCAGCAATTGTTGATTGGGAATAACTTAGTGGTACTTCTGCGGCCTTAATGGCTGATCGTATAGCACGGTCTATATCATCTAACGCTGCATATGGTCCAAAGTGTCCTTTCTTTGTTTTTTCTGGTTGCACTAGCTGTGCCTGCATTTTTACTAAGTCTTCGTTTAGCTCTGGCGTTGGTCGCCATTCTATTGTTTTATTCATTGTCGTTCCTCCGTATTAACTGATGTGCTGTTATCTTTGATATAGCGTTCGAATTCCTCAGGATTTAAATATCTTCCTGGTTCAATTTCTCGAATATCTAGTTCGCCTAGTTCTATCTCTTCGCCGTATATCGTGTATCCCCAGGGCAATTCATCTTCTGGTGGATCTATCCTGTCATTTGGCATATTTTGTCTCCCCGTGTTATTCTTAGAGGGTAATTGAGCTTCTAAATTTAATTACCCAATGTCTGATCACTGCTATGATTAGGCGTTTTTTTGTGTTCAATTAAGTAATCAACCGATACGTCATAGTAATCAGCCAGTTTAATTAGCACATCTATGCGTGGCTCACGAGTGCCTAACTCGTATCTTTGATAAGTTTGTTGTTTTATCCCCAATTTCTTTGCTGCTTCTTGTGGCTGAAGTCCTTTAGCTTTACGTAGCTCTTTTAGTCTCATTTTTGGTTGCCCCTTTCAACTAGATAGTCGATTGATACGTCATAATAATCAGCTAACGCTTTAAGGGCTAATTTGCTAGGCTTGCGATTCTCATTTTCATATTGTGAAAGTGTGTTCTGTGGCATGTTTAGCTCATCAGCTACTTGCGTTTGTGTTAATCCTTTCGTTTTACGCAATTCTTTTAATCTCATATTTACTGGTCCTCTCTACCAATCAAATAATCTAAATTTGCTATGCCATCACTCAGTCCTTTGAGTAGATGGCTATTTTTGTATAGAAAATTATTGATGTTCATTGCCATCCAAGGTGCGACTAATATGCTCGTTCTAAAACTTCTGAACATTCTAACCGTGTCCTTTTCTGTGCCTAGTTCATCAGCTAGTTCCTTGTCTGTCATGCCAATGATGCCTGCAATCGCTAGTACCCTAACGAAACTAATGTGTTCAATTAACACGTTGGATATTTCCATTTACCCGTTCCTTTTCTACCCTGAGAATTAAGTCTTTTCTGTTTACAAACTTGATATGCAATTTCGCAATACCAGTTGAACCAATACAATGTTCAATCATTTTTTATCCTTTCTGGTGACCGCCCACACCGACTGAAATGCGTTATATGGACCCGTGTAAAATCTCTATTTTTCACATATCAGTCTGTGTCGACGGCCACCCGTTTATTTCGCTTATAGCTTTCTTACTTTGATATCGTCTGCTTTATCTTTACCGTCTACTAAATAAATAATTACCCAGCAAATGATCCGTAGAATAGCTTGTAAGATATCGAGTAATTCATATCTGTACTGGTATCCAAAGTAGATTACGAATAGTACGACTATCGTTGGCAGAATCGCTGCCAATACCGCCATACCCAATAGCTGAATAAACATTAAAAATTCTGCCAACATACTCAATCTCCTATATCTCTCCGTTAGCCCATTGCTTTAATAACTCTTGTGCAAATCTGCCGTCTCTCCGTTCAACTCCTGCCATTACAAAGCTGGGGTCTTCTCTGATTTCTTGGAATTTTCCTTCGCCGTACCCTAGCAAAGCTGCTGCTGTTGGTGTATCTACCCAAAAACGCTGTTCCAATGGAATTTCTGGCTTTTTTCTCGACATATCTATACCTCCAATTCCGTTTGATTGTTTATTTCGTTAATTTGCAGCCGTAGGTTTGTATCTGGCAGCCATTGTGTTGCGTACGTCATTGCTTCATCAAAGCGTTCAGCTGGGATGTTTCTGTATTTGGCAACCCCGAAGTATTGTTTTAAATCTCCCCATGCTCGGCTGTATGCCTTACCCCGAATACTGGCATCTTTGTATGCGCTAGACTCTGGATAGCCTAGGTGGATACGTACCGTACTATTCAACTTGTCTTTAATTTGTGTAGCCAACTCTTCTGGCATGCCGAAGTTCTTTTTCAAGTTGTCTACTTCGCCTGTTAGGCCGTCGATACGCTGATTAACTTCTTCGTTTCCTAAAAGCAAGGTTTTAATTACTTCTCGTGGAGTTTTTGGTTGTCCATAACTGCCTGTTTTACGAATACTTGGTACTACCTCTTCTGTTATCCAATTCTGGAATTTATCTGCTACTGGGTTGTTTGCCTTGATCGCCAATTTGTAAAGTTGCGATTCTGTGATGAAATCGCCTTTTGAAATTTTTCTGCCAGTTTTGGCAGAATTTAGATACTCATTAAGTCGGGACCATCTAACATTGGTATATCCTTTAGCTGTCGAAACTATCCCCATTCCGATCGCTGCTGTTTCTGCATCGAACATTAGCTGCCCGTTTACTTCTTTTACTTTTAATCCGTCAAATACTTGTACATTGTTTTCCATGCTATTTCCCCTCGCTAAACTCACGTTGCTTTAAGTTGATAAAATCTAATGCTCGTTGCCAACGTTTACGATCAAGTTCAGATGCTGTTTTACCTTCTCCAATAATCATTTTTTTAACTAGCGCTGACATTCTTCCTTTATCTAACCCAATAAACTCACCAACCTTTTCCTGTGTTAAATCTGCTTTGATAAGTTTTTCTCGCCAATCCCTTTTGTCCGCCATATTTGCGCACCTCCGTATTATTTATGTGTTATCAGGTTGTTTAACATAGTTGATTTAATACTTTTTTAGTACTATAATTACGCACATAAAGAAGAAATCTATATCCTTATATAAACCGCCTGCCAGCTTGTTTTATTCGGGTATATTATTTATTACTTTGTACAACAACTTGGTACAGCAACTATAATAGTACTTATACGATACCACGTCAACAAAAACGGTACTTTTTCGATACTTTTATTTTTGGTGTGCCTATGAGGTAGAGAAATGACACTATTTGATAGGATTAAAAAAATTGCAAAGGCAAAGGGTTATTCCCTTTCTGAAGTATCAAGACAGTCAGGTATTGGAGAGAAATCCATATATACCTGGAAGCCCAGTAAAACATACCCTGATGGTATTATTCCAAAGCACGACACCCTTCAAAAAGTCGCTGACGTGCTTGGCGTATCAGTTGATTACCTACTAGGCAATACAGACGAAAAAAAGCCCACAGAGGAACCTGTGGACTTGGATAAAGTATTATCAGATGAAGGTATGGCAATGTTTAACGGCCAGCCCTTGTCGGAAGATTATAAGAAAGCATTACTAGCTATGCTTAGGACTATGGATAACGGAGAATAATATATGCACGAAGAGTTACTCGACCGTTTGTTGTATGCCGCCAAAAGGTCTGACATCACAATAACGGAAGTGGCAGGAAGCAGTACGGATCCTGATGTAGCTTTCTGCAATAGACGACTTATCAATATTAACCATAACTATGAGTCTAGTATCAGCGTTGCCTTTAGATTGGCCCATGAGATTAGCCACATTGAATTTTCCAAGCCGTCATATCTATATACATTCTCCCCTTACATTAAGAACAAAGAGGAGCGAGAAACCAACGAACGAGCTATTCGTATCATTTCTCGACTAATATATATAGACACACCCAACGAATACAGAAACTGGTCTAACTTTATGGCAGACTTTGGATTGCCAAGCTGGTTTGAACCTTTAGTCAAAGATTTAATATATGATTAAGACACGTGCAATAATGATCCACGTTAAAAGCTTTAGGGAGTTTGAATAATGGGACTACTAGACGGAATGATGGGCAACGCTACTAAAGTATCAAATGATAGTGTGCGTTCCGAAATTGAACCGTTACTTATTCCAGATGAAGTAATTGAACACTCATATAAGTTAGTTAGGGACTTAGTTATATTTACTGATAAACGACTAATAATTGTTGATAAACAAGGACTAACTGCTACTAAGGTTGAGTATAAGTCAATCATCTATCGGACAATTGCTAAGTTCGCTACTGAGACAGCTGGCCACTTCGACTTGGATGGCGAAATTAAGATTTGGATATCTGGCCAAGTCGAACCATCAGAAGTTTTACAGTTTAAAAAAGGCGAAGCTTTGGCAGATGTGCAACGTCTACTTGCAGAAAAAGTTTTGTAATTGGGGAGTATGAAACAATGAATAGAATTATCAAAACAACCGCTATCGTATTGTCTACTGGCCTAATAGCCACAGGAGTCGCTGACTCTATTAGCTTATCTACTGGTACATCAGGTACGGTATCCGCTGCTACACAAGGTAAGAAAAAAAGTAATCCAATCAAACTGGATGCCAGTGTATATGATGATTTATCAGCGAAAAAGTTTGCTAAGAAGTACAAAGGTAAGTTCATAGAATTTGACGGACTTCTAACAAGCATTCGCAAATATGATCACTATAAGAATAAGGTTAATATGTCCCTAGTTATTGGTGACGATAAAGGTGCAATGTTTACAGACGCTGTTTCCCCTATTTATATGATTGCAAAAAGCACAGATGTGCCTGCTGCTACTCAGGGGTGGATCAAGAAAACAAAAACCGTGAACGACGATTTGCGTGAAGACCCTGATACGGTTCATGTAACAGCCAAGGTTCAAGGATATAAAACCGTTAAAGACGCAAAAGGATCGCCTGACATGAAAGGTCATGCGGTCTACTTAAAACCTGTTAAGGTTAAAGATAATGCTGCTATCTATCAAAGATAGACACAAAAAAACACGCACACCCCGACATCCCAATCTTCGTGTACGTGTATCTCAATATTAACAAAGCGGGTTTTATGCGCTCTTATTTAACGTATCTAGTATACCACGACCTAGGTATGTCGATAAACTATCTATATTTTTTACATGAAAGGTTAGGTTTAAATTAATGTCCGAAGTCGTAAAACGTGGATCGAAATACTTAGCCCGAATATCCTATAAGGTTGACGGCAAATATAAAAAGAAAAGTAAAGGTGGCTTCAAAACTTCCAGTGCCGCCAAAGCATGGATTAAATTGCAGGAAGCCGATAAAGTTAGTGGTACATTTATAGTCGATAGTAAACAGGCGTTCCCTGATTACTTTAAATCATGGTACGAGTTATACAAAATAGATTCTAGCGACGCACAACAACGGTGGTACAGGTTTGCTCAGCATGTTTACTCAAAAAGATTAAGCAACATAACGTTAGATAAATTGAGCCGTCCGATATTACAGCGTTTTCTTAACGAACTAGCTAAAGATTATGCATTCAGCACTGTCAAAAAAATAAAGACTTACATGGTGCAATCCATTAAAAGCGCTCTATACGACAATTTAATTTCAAGCGACCCTACTATTGGTCTCACATACACTGGTAAGGACGGCAGAAATAAAGAACTGAAGTTTTTAGAAGAGGCTCAGATGAAAGCATTGATTACATACTTAACCAGTATCCCCGTGTTCGAACGGAGCGTTAGCGACATGATGATCATAATGGCATTAAATACTGGCGCAAGGTATGAGGAAGTGGCTGCTTTAACTTGGGGAGACCTAACCAACAACTCTATTTCAATTAACAAGGCGTGGGACCAGGTAGCACGCAAAGTAAAAGAAACCAAAAATAAATCATCTAATCGTGTAGTTAGCGTTCCTGATAATTTAATAATTGATCTAAAAGCATGGTCGCCTATTCATAACAATAATGAGTTCATTTTCTGCAACAATGAAACAGGTCTACCACAAACGAGCAATGCTGCCAATAAAAAATTACAGAAGGTACTAATCAAAATAAAATCGCCTAAAAGAATAACCTTTCATGGTCTTAGGCACACTCATGCTAGCTGGCTACTTTCAAATGGTGTTGATGTGAAATACGTTTCTGAAAGACTAGGCCACTCTTCTATCACAATGACGCTAGATATATATACTCATTTGTTAGAAAAAACTAGAACCAACGAGGAACAAAAGTCAGTTTCACTTCTTTCGCAACTATAAATCTAGTGCCAAATTTGGTGCCAAATATTTTAGGAAAACTCGGGAATATATGGTTAAATTCAGGAAATAGCAAACTCAGATAATAGATATAAACCCTAACGTAAAGGCATTTATAGCGTTTTGTCAAACTTTAAGTTGATGGACCAAATGCACCTCGGCTCCATAGTAGGTTTTACAAATACTGTTGTATCAAGGTTAAACCCCTTTTTAACAATGTTAATTACACCAAAGATACACAAAGAATAGCCGTTTAATTCCATTAAAGTCCATAGAAAAATGGTTTCAGGTGTATCTCTTGAATTAAATAATCGGAACTACCTACCGAACAAATATGTCGCTATTCATGGATGTGAATAGCGTTTTTATTTTGCCCTTAAATGATATACCATTTAACAGCTTCATCTTTGAAGTTATCTCGCCATGTCCTAGCGGTGCATTCATCTACACACCCATTCATAGATACCACTACCCAACCATTTTTATTACCATAGTAGTCTTTAACTACTCGGATAACATTGTCAGGTATGAAAGATAAGGCGGTTTCTATAATCTCTTTTTGATAATCATATAGTTTTAACTGTAGGTCGTTCTCCATATGGATAATGGTTATTTCAGCTACTCGATTGAGATTATGCGGCATTCGTCCACCACCTACATTCATTTCAGTCATGAGTGTCTAAACAAAAAACACCAGCAAATAAATGCTAGTGTCTAGTCTATAACTATAGGGATATCATCTTATACCATACTGCTCTAAATCTTCCACCGTTGGTATTACAACACCACCTACATCCTGCGGTACTTTTAGAACAGTAGCCGCTGCATGGTCATGGTAGATTTCCCAGCCGTGATTTTCTCCAAAGTTATACTCTGGTGCTAAATTCCTTTGGAAACCTGTGTCACGTACGTTGTATTCGTCGCCATTTTCATAATATATAGTGAAGCCGTTAGGTATTTCAACGATATGATCTAATGCTGGTACGTCTTCATCTCCGTCATAGTACATAGCCTTATCAATCGCCCATACAATCATTTGCCGTCGTCCTAACATATCAGTTTCATGTTGTGTAACAGAACTATCAGTATCTTCTGAACTATCCACAGAACTCTCGGTATCTACTGAACTGCTTTCGCTATCAACTGCTGAGCTTGTACTTTCACTTTCTGAGATAACACTGGTTGTTGCTGAAATGCTACTTGATGATTTAGATGGCTCGATTTTATCGTCTTTATTTAATTGGTGTGATACACCCCAGCCAACTCCACCAACCAATAATATCAATACAATAACCAAAGTTATAATAATTGTCATTGTTTTATTTCGTTGCTTTTTTTCTGCCCGTTCCTGTCTTGAAGTCATAACCCTAACCACCCTTTCACTAACAAGTATATAGGTTATAGTCTATTTTGTGTTTAAAACTGATATGAGGGAGCCAAAAAGTCCCCTCTATTATGCTAAACTGGCTTTAAAAGGTGGTGGCTAATATTGAGGGCTGGCAAGTAAGTTGTTCTAATTATTTGCTTTGCTAGTGTTGTGAGGTCTTTTATCAAGTATTATTTTACTTACAAGACAACGCAACGCCCAAAAGAAAAGCGCCAACGCTCTAAACGCTGACACTTAACACTCCTAGAAGGATAAGCCAAAAATTTAGGTTGTCCTTTTACCTGATAATACTAGACACAACATAGACACCACTGATTACGATAATCAACCATTGCCAACCAGGAGCACACCAACGGTTATCATCTTTTATGAATTTCATAACTCTTGCTCACGACTTTCAGCAATCAATAACGCATTTTATTATTTCTTTATAACATAAGGATTTATGTCTATAATTCAAACGTTGCTATTTACACATCAGCAAGAGGGTCCGGTTTTCCCATATAATTATATTCGTAAATCATTTCTCCAGAAGTTTCATCAACCTCGTCACCATCAGTAATCTTTAGCGTTCCATGAGCAAAATAACGCATATAAACAGGTTCAATTTTCATTGCCTTAAAGACTAATTTTTGCGCAATTTTAGCATTATGATACATGTCACGGGTTTCAATTTCTTGATCCCATTTGACAGTAAATTCAACTTTTTTACTATCATCTTTGTTTTGGAAAGTATAGTGACTTACCTTCGGAAAGGCTTTACCAGTTGAATTAGTTTGAACTTCGGAATCTAATTTAACATTACCATCCGTCATATAAATGACTTTACCAGTTTCATTATCTTGAACCCCAAAGAACGGTACGCGTTGATAATCATATTCCTTTTGCCCAACAAAGTCATAAATCATGACGGTATATTTATCGGTATAAAGATGTCCCCATAACCAATGATGCCAGGCTTTCATCGGATTTATATTCATCCATTGATGGTCATGATATCCTAAACCACTAACCTGATGCTCTTGACCGTCATAAATTAAAGTACCCGTTACTTTACTCTTGGGAACATTCAAATCTGTATAATAATATTCATCATTGTCTCCTAGAGCAATTACCGCACTCCCACTTTGCCGGAAGGGCTCCACCAATGCTTCATAATGCAGATCACAACCAACACCATTGACTGGTTCAACATGAATATCATAAGATTTAAAATCACCTGTCATCGTATGAGGACCAAACTTTAAATCAGCCTTTTCAGTGCCAATATGTGATTCTTCAATAGGGTAATTAAGAAAATCTTGTCTAGTTTCCCCATCTGGAGTGGTGATCATAATATTCAAATTTGGTGAAAATCCTTTTTTCTTTAGGTCACGAGGGCTTTTTGGCCGAAAACCTACCATATATTTTCCACCTTGATCAAAAATCGCATCAAAATACCAAACTTCGTTATGTTCAGGATCATCTGTATCGCGACGTCCTTCTTCCCAAGTTTCAATTTTGTTAGGATCAACACCTAGCTTTTCAAAGTCTTCTTTTTGATCCATTAATCGAATTCTTGCCATTTAAACTTGCCCCCTTGTTTACTAATAATCGTTCTTTATCTTTTTCTTTAATCGGTTACCATATATGGCTTATATTCTTTACCAACGGATGGAAATTCATAAATCAATTCTCCCGAATCCTTTATCGTTTTGCCATCTGTTGTTATCGTTAATTCTCCAATGGCTGCATCACGAGCATAGCCCGGATATAAATCTAACGCATCAAACTGTTTTTGCACTGGTTCAGGTGCATCGGCATACAATTTTTCAAGTCCAATCTCTTTAGTAACTTTTAATCGATACTGAACCTTTATATCATCCTTTTCCCAAGTATATTGAGAATCCTTTGGAAATAATTTGCCAGTGTCTTCTTGTTCATATTCCTCAAAAACTTCATATTTAACATTTTTAGGATCAAAGTTTTCAAAGATAAGATTACCTTTTTTATCTTGAATAAAGGTCATAGGCAACCGTTGATAGTTATAATCACGACTAGTAACAATATCAAAATTTAAGATAGTATAATCTGAAAAATTTTGTCGTGCCCATAGCCAATTATTATAAGTTACAAAAGTATTAATATCACCCCATTGATGGTCATGGTATCCTGTCCCATTAGCCGTAACTGTCTTACCGTTATACGTCAGAGTTCCGCTGAGCTTCCCAGTTGGAACAACACAAAGCCAGGTAAAGTAAAGATCATTACCAAAGTTATAATAACCAGAACCAGGTCGCCATGGCGTTGAAGTACTATTTAAATGTAAATCAGCGCCTATCCCCTCTTTAGGCTCAAAATGGATGTCATAATCTTCTAAATTCCCAGAAACACGATGTGGTCCAATTTTCACATCACAATTTTCAGTAGCAAACGTCGCTTCAGCAGCGGAATAATTAAGGTCAGTACGATAAGTTTTTCCTTCTGGAGAAGTGATATTAATCATGACTAAAGGCTGCGCTCCCTCCTTTTGAGTATCACTATGTCCTTTCGTATTGAATGCCATAACAACCTTTGATCCGTCATCAAAAATACCGTCGAAATACCACCATTCGTAAGAACCCGCGCGATCATCATCACGTTTACCATCTTCCCAAACGGCCACTTTTCCTTGTTGAACGCCTAACTTTTCATAGCTTTCTGGTTTATTTTCTAAGACTACTTGTGCCATTTTGCCGCCTCCAAATAATATATAAACATAAACTAAAGATTGACAAACAACTGTTGTTTGCATAAAGTTTATAGCAATCATTTAAAAATAACAACCGACAGAAAAGCGCTTACTGTTGGAATAATGGAGGCATCACTACTCATGACTAACCAAAAAAATTTTAGTGTTTTACAAACTCAAAAAAAATTAAGAGTGCCTTTTGGCAAAACTTGGCTCTTGAAGGATACGCTAGTTTATCTGTGAAACAAATTTTACAAACCGCAAAGATTAATCGAAGCACTTTTTATACTTACTTTAATAACAAAAATGACTTATTAGATGCAGTGGAAGAAGATTTATTTCAAGGATTTCATGAAGTATCCTTAGATGTACCTTTGAACGAAATAACTGCAAGTCAGCCCAATAAAAAAATAATGCAAGAATATTATCACAAATTAGTAGAGTATATTTATCAAAATGGACAAAAATTTGAATTACTAGCCAGTGATAAAGGTGATCCAGCCTTTCTTTCCAAACTACTTAAATTAGATCAAGGTATCTGGGAAACTAACAAGCTTATTAAAAAAGTGACCGTTCCACAGCATTATGCTTTTATGGGTATATTGTCCCTAATAACCAGCCTAATCAATGATTGGGCAAAACATGGTTTTCAAGAAAGCCCGCAAGAATTTGAAAAAATATTAAGCGCTATGATTACACCCATTCTATTAGGTGATTTATTTAATAATAACTAAAGTATCGTGCCTCCAGCTATGTGCTAGGCGCTCTGGGCAAGCTTGCTATTAACTTAGCAAAAGCCTATGAGATAAAGAAAAACGCTGATAAGCCTTAAAGACTAATCAGCGCTAAATCTAAGCATACTCTCAAACTCGGTCGTCTGTAAGGTCTCGACCACCTTACAGGCTTTTTTGTATGTATTAATTATACGGTGTGCGTTTCCAGTTTGTAAAGCCCTGAGCTCATCTCACATTATGGTCACCATTATCAGTCACATCTGGCTCTTTTTTGCTGTGATAGTAACTGTATGCTCGTTTCGTAAATTTGTTCCATAGATTAGGCACCTATCTTTGTGAATATGGCTTTGATTTTTTAGAAATCCGTCGGTTGTAACTCATCCTCTTCTGTAATAGGACGTAATACTTTACATGGATTACCCACAGCGATCACTCCTGCCGGGATATTTTTGGTAACAACACTTCCTGCCCCGATAATACTACCTTCACCGATTTAAACTCCGCCACAAATCGTTACATTGGCACCAAGCCAGACATTTCGGCCAATGGTTATTGGTGCAGATGTGCCAACACCAGCAGCACGTTGTTTGGCATCTATCGCATGTCCTGCACACGCGAGACAAGTGCCCGGCCCAATAAAAGTATTTTCACCAATATGTACTGGTGACGTATCAAGAATTACGCAATTATAGTTAATAACTGTTAAGCCATGAGTATGAATATTGAACCCGTAATCACATCGAAATGATGGTTCAATAAAAGTTAATGGATGGCATTCACCGAAAAGTTCTTGCAACAGAGACTGTCGCTTATCTTTCTCCAAAGGGCTTGTTTGATTATATTTCCAGCACAGAAATTTTGCTTTCTCCTGTAATTTTGAAGGCATATCTTTATTGTTTGAATAATATCCTTGATTTTGTTTCATCATTTCAGTCATATTCATCATTACCACCTCCTATAAATTCATTCTTTTCTATTACTAATAGCATAGCGGTTAGCTAATAATCATTTCCCGTGCTGCTTGCCACGTAACACATGATCAACGTGTGCCAGAGTTTCATTAATAATATCCAATATATGCGGATCATTAAGCTGATAATAATTATATTTTCCCTGTCTTTCAGCCATAACTAATTGGTGTTCACGTAATAAGGCTAAATTATGAGAAATAACCGATTGTTCAACGCCTAACAGCTCACATAATTCATTAACACTCATTTTATTATTTTCTAGAACATAAAGCATTTGCACTCTCACAGGATTGCTCAATAACTTCATAATTTTGTTCATTTCGTTTAAATGTTTATCATCAATCATTGCCACTCACTTTCTATAATAGTGCGATTAAATGACTAATTAACCCACTATCCCAAAATACATATACACCAATTAGGACATAACAAACTTTCATCAGTACTTCACCATAACGATCCATTAGTTCAGTAACGACTTTCATATCTGCTACTAGCTTAACAATAAAAACAATAACAATAGTTAATAATGCGATAATTAAAAGGGCAAAGAAAAAGTTGTTCAAGCTTGCACCTGCCATGACGGGCAAAAATATCGCTAGAACACAGCCCGAGCAAACTGATAAATACGTTAATAATACTGTTAAAATAGGCGACTGCTTACTATTATTATTCTGTTCCTCATCATTATCATGAATAGCCATGTAAATTGGCAAAACACCTAATATTCCTAATACCCACTCTGGTAAAAATGATGCTAACACTGCACCAGCAGAATAACTAGCTGTCAGCAAAATAATAACACCAATCAAGTAACCCATGATAACTTGTGATATCCGATATTTCTTTAATAGAAATAATAACATAAAGAAAAAATCAAAATTTACACCTAAAAATGTAATAACCAATACCCCTAAATTCATCAATTAATCCCCTTTGTTCATCATATGTTGTTTTGAACATATGTAAACATTAACATATGTAAGAAATAAAAAGCACTGATTAGCCATAACAACTAATCAGTGTACCCATTAATGATTAAAAAACCTGTATCAAATCTAATGCCATTATGTCTAAAACCTAACACATGCTTTTTCGTTTTAATCAGCTACAACATCAAAAAACACTGCACCTAATCCTTTGTTGAAAGTTGCCTTCCAGTTACCATCACCTAGTGACTCTGGTAATAAAAATGTCCCGCTTGAAACGCGTTGCCCAGCTTTTAAAGGCGTTCCCTGTTGTTCAAGCTTTTCAGCCAACCAATGAAGTGAATTTAATGGGTTACCAAGTACTTCTGAAGCAACACCGTCCTTTAATTTCTCTCCATTATAGAATAATTCACATTTTACATCAGCAAGTTCATCCACATTGTTAAACAATTGATCTGCATCAACTTCTTGACCATAAACAACGTATCCTCCAACAGCTGCATCAGACATCACCATATACTTTGACAGACTTGGGAACCAATCACTGAAGCGTGAGTCAGGGACCTCAACAGCTGGTGCAACCTTAGTCTTATGCAGTAAGTCAGCCAGTGAGTCATTACTATTAAGGTCTTCCTTTGCTGTAAATAACATTTCGACCTCTGCTAATGGCTCCATTAAGTCACTCCGATATAATGTTGTCGGTGATGAAACAAAGTGGCTCTTAACTTGGGCACCATACAACGGTGAATCTGAGTCAAACATGTCCTGAGTTTCCTGACTAGTAAGCGATACCTTGTAGCCCCCAACTGCTTCATTTTTTAATTCAGTTAAATGACGCTGAACTTGGTATGCCGTCTCCTCATCAGTAACAACACCCTCGTAATCAGACTCTTGCAGTGGCTCGTGTGTCTGATAAGCCTTAAATAAGTGCTCTACTAATTCTTGTTCTGACTGTGATAATTCTTCTTTCGTTGATAATTCTGGCATTGCTTGGTTCATAAATATATCCTCCATAGATACTATTTGGCTCATCCCCACTTATGTCAGTCGTGTGAGGACAAATACGTCATATTTTACTAATACAAAATCGTTAAAACGACTTGTCAATTGCATCAAAAGACTAATCTGGCTTGGACTTTCTTTTGAGCTCTTAATCACCGATTCCATATGTCCTCACCTCCTTTAATTACCAATAATTACTATCAAATTAAAAAGCGTCCTTTTAACTATCTATTACAATAGCTAAAAGGACGCTTACGCGCGGTACCACCTTACTTTATAGCATCATCACTGATACTATCTCACACGTACGACATTTATCATACGCTGACACTATAATGGGCGCACCCAATGTCATCTAATAACCTTTCAACGACATAGTTCCGAGATGATAATCATCTTACTTGCAAGCTGTTTCACACCAACCAACAGTTCTCTGATTACAAATTAAAATGATACTTCTCTTCATCACTTTTTAATTTAAATTTAATTGTTGATGCTAATTTACACCCGATAATTTTAATTGTCAACCATTTTATATAACACTCTGGTAAGCGTTATCTTTTTTCTAAAACAGACAAGATATCTCTTAACACACCATTCTGATAAAACATCTGGTGTTGAAACTTCGCACGTTCACTTTCTACGGCTTGCATCGCTTGATCTGAAACTTGTTTCTTCAAAGTCTCTTCGTTAGCCTCTTGAGCGGCTTGTACCTCTGAAATTAAAGTTAACAAGGCGTAGTAATAACCTAAAAACCAGCCATTAAAATAAGGCATGATGATACTTTCAAAAACTAACTGATTATCATGGTGGGCAGTAACGGCGTGGTATTCTTCCGCCAGCATACTATTAATTTGGTCATCTAATTCCTTGTGTTGCTCAGTCTCCCATAATTTTTTAAAATCATTACGCGCGGCATGCTCTACACGATCTATCCAAGCAGCTGACTGATTTTCTGCCTGAACACCTTCGCTTAAACCAACAATCAGTAAATAAGCTGCTTCGTATCCTCGCTGCATCCCCAGTTCTAATACCGGCTTTAAAATCTTATTTAATTGTTTGGTATCCAGGGTGGCATTGATTGTCGTCAATGTCTGTTTCAAATCATCTTTTAACATAATTTCCTCATTATTTTCCACTTTTTGATAATCACTATAACATAAGTTATAACTAAAAAACCGAAGACGTTGTCCTCATTGATTGGACGTCTTCGGTCAATTTAAAAACTTTTATGCTAATGCACCCATTGGATCCCATGGTGCTAATTCTTTAGGTTCACTATTTTCATAGATATCACGTAGTTCATCAGGAAGATACTCCTTCTTAATAACAACTTGATACGTAAATTGGTCAAACCACTCATCAGACATTGTAAAGTAACCCTTGTGGCCATTCTTATCACCCCATGAGTTCTCAACCTTCCACTTTGTTGGCTTGCCATCTACAAGGTCAACACCAGTTAAGACCATCGCATGAGTCATCAATGAGTCACCATAATCCAAGCGTTCTGCCTTAGTCATACTGAAATCAATATCGAACAAGCTATCCTCGTCATACAATTCCGTATCCATTAATCCAGCTTCACGATCTAACTTTGGTCCCATATCAACACCGAACCAAACGTTTTCGCCAGCAGAAAGTTGCTTGATGGCTAATTCCTTAAATGTCGCCAAATCAAGATTCAAATGCTTAACGTCACGACCACCAACAACAGAACCTAACATACTAACACCGTATGTTTGTTTGTATGGCTTATCATCAGTTGGTGCATTAATGATTGAGATATAGTCACTAAGATTCCAGCCAACATACTTCTTGAAGAAGTCTTGTGGTGTAATACCTTGCTCACGATGGAATTCGTCATCCTTATCACGGAATGAAAAATCAAATGTCAAAGGTGGTTCACCAAATGTTAATGACAGCATATGGTAGTTTTCTTTATTGAACGCCTCAAGCTTAGCTGATACTTCATCGTCAGTAGCATTCTGTGCAACTAATTGGCGCAATGTAATGGCATCTTTACGTAACTTACCGTTGAACAAACGGTTAAGTTCAGCAGAGTGAGATGATGCTTGTGATTCTGGGAAAGCTGATTGTGGTACAACACCATATTTTTCAATGATGGCAACAATCATATCCCATTGGCCACCATCTTGTTGTGGTGTCGCTAACAAGAAGCTCACTTCACGGTCAGTTGTTGGCTTATCTGCGGTTGCCAAAATATTATTATAGAAATAATTTGCTTTCTCTAACTTATCCCAGAAGAATGTGTAACTTTGTGATAATTCAAAGTCGCCTGGCAAACCGTGCGTTGACTTCATATCATGACGCATTGTGTTTAATGCGGCAAACATCCAGCAACGTCCTGATCGCAACTGATTAGCAACTGGTGAACTTTCCAAATCAACACTAAATGTTGGTGTCAATTCACCAGCACGTTGATTATCACGTGCTGACTTTAAGATACCATTAGTGGTAATAGCACCACGTAAAACTTCTGACTTAGAACTTTCATTGACAGATTTTTTAAATGCTGCTAATTGTTCTTGGGTAATTTCACTCATTTTTTAACCACCTTTTTCTAATAATCACTTAAGTTTATCGCTTTCGCCACCATTATGCAATGTGACAACGATTGGCTATGAAATGTTAATCCGGTAAGAACGGTAAACATAACCCTTCGATTGCAAGTTTGAAAGCTCAACATTAAATACTTGATAACCATCACGAGTTACTTCGATAATATTAGAAGCATCCCCATTCTTAGCATTTAAATAACCGAAGTCAATTAAGGAATTACCATTATCTAGTTGTCGATTTGAACCAATTCGGTCAGTAAAATTAGCTTCGCCTAATGCTTGACCATATGATCGGACTTCTTTGGCAGTCATAGTCTTCAAATCAATTTTTAACTCACGACCGGCTGAATACTTACCTGACGTCTTTTTATCACCATATGAAACGGCATAATTATTATCATAGAATGAAATCGTTTCTTGACCATCTTTTTGTGAACCAGCTATCACGCGAGCATCATGCTGACCACCATTAATCGTAGTGCCCTTTGCATAGCTCAAAACATGTTTCTGCCACTTCTTTGGCCAATCAGTTTTATCACGCCCTGATAGAATCCAAACTGGTTGCATGGTCTTATAGTTAAACTTCATAATCAAATCTTGGTGACGTGAAGAAATGATAATGCTGTTATCCTTTTTATCATAATTAATCGCATTTTGGTGTAACCAGTCAACCTTACCATCAGAACGTTTTGTTGCATCATATTGGGCATAAGTATCCATTGGGAAAATACGCTTAAAGTCAATCACGCGGGCAACTTTACCAGTTTTACGATTAATTTCAACCATTGTATCCTCAATAAACTTCGAACCATCAGAAACTGTGGCTAACAAGTTACCATTTGGTAATTCGATCACATCATGATGAATAGCAGTTGTTTCACCATCTGATTTATTCTTAGCCTTTAGATTCTCAGTTGATGATGTTTTATTACTGAATTGGTAGTTCCGATAAATCTTACCCAAATAATTAGTCTCAACTAAATCATTATAAACAAGCTTACTGTTATCTTGCTTACGAAGAATCAACAAATGACCATTCTTCAATGTTTTAAAAATATGTTGATTATATTCCGTTGAAAACCAACGAATCTGTCCATCCGCATCAATCGCAAACGGTTCTTTGGTTGTTCGGGTAAAGACCGTTAAACCATTTTGTCCAATGGCCATTTGTTTTTTATCAGCCATCTTCACATTAATATTTACATCAGCCAAAGCCTTAGGTAATGGTTGGGTTTGCATCTCAACTGTTTTCTTTTCGACACGACCATCTTTATAAGTAATTGTAAATTCGACCTTATTAGCCGTATTTGCATATAGCCCTACCACATTAATGCGGTGCTTTTTTGTATTTTTGTTTGTACTATTAGTAATCGATGTGCCACTCGACTTACCAACAACGGTGTAACTTACCTTTGCAGCTTCATCGGTATGAAAAATCGCCAAAGCCGTTAATGGTGATGTTTTATACGGATTTGTTTTCACAAACATATTGTCAGTTGTATACTTACTATCTTTTTCCGCCTGTGAATAGTTCTTTTCTAAATTATCTTGTTCAGAAATCAATTTATTACTTAAATGAACACCCAAATTAGATTTAATTTGCGTATTCGTTAACAACTTCGGATGGCTTTCACGATATACTTTATGGCCGTAAAACCCACCAATACCAATCAAAATAATAATAACCAAAACCCATATCCAACGGGACCACTTTTGATGCTTCAATTTATCACCCATGCGAGCTCCTTTTTGTCTATAAATATGTATTAACATCTAAACTAAATGATTACCCTATTCAAATCAAGATATATACAAAAAATTAGATTTTTCTTATGAATATAACAAAAACGCCTATCCGGGCAAGATAGACGTTTTTGGATCAAGCTGTTCATTATACATAAACAGCGATCTATTAAGGAGTAGGTTGTTTAAAGCGTAATTCTTTAAACGATTAGGTAAATTTCTATGAGTGTGGGCTGTTGATAGGAATGGGCTTTCCTTATCAACAATACTTATAATAAAGGCACCGACTTAAATAAAATATAAACCTGACTAAAATTAACCTTTAATTTAAAAAACCATCAAAAAAAGTGGCATTGGTCACCCATAAGGTAACGCAAAACCACTGTCCATCATCTATTTAAGAGTAGAAAATATGAATAAGGTTGATGACTTACATTCAGTATAGCATAAAGAATGATAAACTCAATCATTTTTCTAATTAATATCTAATTTTACTTTGCTAAAAACCCAAAATAAGCAATAACAAAAATACTTAATACGATACGATACCAACCAAACGCCTTAAAATCGTTGTTCTTAATATAATTAAGCAAGAATCTAATCGATAGGTAAGCAACAATGAATGATACCACTGTTCCGGTGATTAAGACCATTGTTTGTGTCCCAGTAAATGCACCACCATGACTAAAATACTTAAATATTTTTAGGAAGGAAGCACCAAACATCGTCGGAATAGCAAGGAAAAATGAAAACTCCGTTGCTACAAAACGAGATGTACCAATCAAAATAGCTCCCAAAATTGTTGCCCCAGATCTTGAAGTTCCTGGAATTAACGAAAGCACTTGAAAGGCTCCAATAATAAATGCTGTTTGGTAAGGTAAATTGTTTAAACTCGTAAAATGAGGCGTACGCTTTTCATTACGATTTTCAATAACAATGAACAAAACACCGTAAATCAAGAGTGTTGCAGCAACAACTTGCCAGTTCATTAGATGCGCATCCATCCAGTCATTCAACAATAACCCAATAATCACTGACGGAATTACGGCAACCAATACCTTCAACCATAGGAGCCAAGTATCATGCTTTTCAATTGCATTTTTCTTAGTAGACAAGGGATTTAATTTATTGAAATAAATAACAACGACCGCCAGAATGGCACCAAGTTGAATCACCACATTGAACATATCCGTAAACTGTGTTGACTGTCTCATTTGGATAAATTCATCTGCCAAAATTAAATGACCCGTAGAACTAATTGGCAGAAATTCTGTAATACCTTCAACTATTCCCAGAATAACTGCCTTAATAATATCGAACATCGTTTAAACCTCTATATATTTAGATTTTTATAATCAAATTTAAGAATGCCATACACTAGATAATCGTGTCAAGAGAAAAACAGTTTAACGATTCGTTAAAAAAGATCGAAATTCATCCTTCTAAAGATGGTTATTTCGATCTTTATACCTGAGGTAGATAGTAATTAAACCTACCCTTTCATTCTTTTTTCTCTCCAAGCACAACTCTTATAATATCGGGATAAACACCGCCATCCTGATTTCTTTTCATCACGAGAGCCGTGAGGGCTTGTTTTAAATACTTTTCATTTTGGTCATTTATGGCTCGCCACGTTGCGAACCCACCCATTGCTTTCACTGTGATATGTCCCGTATCAACATAAACATTTTGTCGACCTTCAATGTAATAATCATAGACAATTACATTTCTATCCTCATGTTGCTTGATGACGGTTAACATATTACTTCTCACTTTTTATTGACTATCGAGCTGGGCGACTCAACCATTATAACGCATCTCACGTTAATTACCAAAAGTTGATGTCAAACGCCCTTCCTCTAAGTCCGGTTTAATCACCTAGTAGTTCTTTTGCAAGATAGAAGCAACCATAAATACCCGCATTATCACCATTACCCACAGAAACAATATAATTATCTAATTCTGGTACTGCCAAATAATCGTGCAATTGTTCAGCAAAAGACTGACGAACCATTGGTAACAAAATATCCCGGTGTGGTACACCACCACCAAAGACGATTCGTTCTGGACGAAGAGTTGCCGTATAAGTAACAGCTGCTTGTGCCAAATAGAATGCCTCTATCTGCCAAGCTAAGTGGTCATCAGGTAGTTCTTTCGCTGAAACTCCCCAGCGCTCTTCCATAGCGGGTCCAGCTGCCAATCCTTCCAAGCAGTGATCACCATGGAAAGGGCAATGACCAGCATAGTGATCCTGAGGGTGCTTAGCCATCACAATGTGACCAGCTTCGGGATGTGAATAACCACCAACAAATTGACCATTTGCAATAATTCCTGCACCAACACCAGTCCCAACAGTTAGATAGACAATGTTATCAACATCTGCAGCAGAACCTGAAACATACTCCGCCCAACCAGCAGCATTAACATCAGTTGTCCAATAATAAGGGATATCTCGCCATTCTTTCATTGCACCAAGAAAATCAAATCCTGACCATCCCCGCTTAGGCGTGTCTAGCACATACCCATATGTCGCACTATCAGTTCTGACATCAATTGGTCCAAATGAAGCAATGCCAATTGCCGCAATATCTTCATATTGATCAAAAAATTCCTGTACTTTTTGGATAGTAGTCACACCATCTTCTGTTGGAAAACTTTCACAAGCAACCACAGACTCTGGTTCTTCAACTGGCGCGACGGCCACCACAAACTTCGTTCCACCTGCTTCAATTGCACCAAGTAATGCCATTTGGCAATTCCCCCTAAAATTTTATAGTATACTGGTATTTTAATCGATTACCGCATTAATTGCAATCGTTTACAAATATTGTTATAAAAGCATTTCAAACGTTTACGCTTTTCACTAAAATTAATGGCCTATAAAAAATATATCAACATAAAAAAAACGCCTACCTTGCGCGTTTAGGTAGACGTTTTTGTGTGGCATCGATGTCTTTAACTTTCGTTATTAACTCCACAACATTTTGAATATGCTCCTATTATAACGTATTCTCTGAAAAAATGGCGAATTACTTTTTAATTAATCGACGATACATCCAAACTGTTAAACAATAATAGATAGTGTACAAACATACGATGCCTATTAGAGAAGGTACGAAACCAAGATAGGCATTGCTTGCACCGGCCATTAATGGCGCAAACATTTGCAAGCCGAATATAACATCTAAAATACCAATCGCCATTGGGATAACAAATAAGATACCCAAATCAACCGCAATTGTTTGCGTGATTTTTTTCTCACTCGTACCAATCATCGCTAACACACGGTAACGATTCTTATCGTCGGCAACGCCTGACAAGGTCTTAAACATTAACGTCGCCGCCAACATTGCCAAAAAGCCAATTCCTAGGAATATTCCCATGAATTCAATACCACCAAAAATCCCCTTCAACTGACTATAAGTTGCATATGAGCCGGTAGCAAACTCTGACTTTGTCCCAACAATTTTTTCTTGTAACTTTTGGTTATGTGATAATGCCTGATCATTGGCCATCATGTCAGATACCTTAACCATTTGCATCGTACGAGGTACCCCATGCGTCATCATTTCTGATGCATTTTCTGTCACAACGGCTTTAGCACCATACTGCTGATTTAGAATTTGATTAGCAATACCATCTAATGTGTAATCATAGGCTGCCTTCTTTTTTAACCAATCACCAGTTACCCACTTTGTCTGCAATCCTGACCCGTTTTTTGCTGATACTTTTGTTGGTAACTTATGTTCATTAAACTCTGTTGCATTAAAATAGACAGTTTGTCCTTTAACAACATATTGGTAATCTTGCTGCCATTGCACACCTTTCAAGTTGTCTGTATTAACTTTATCTGTGGCATAAACTGCTGTCACTGGATATGTTTGTTCAGCCTGACTTGGTAACATACGATAATAACCTTGCCCAACTGACATTGCGCCTAATGCTAAGGCAAACATAACGGCAATTGAAGACAATATTCGTTGATAATCTGGCAAACGAAAGGCAAGCTGTCCATTAATAAAGGCACGCAATCCATGCAAACTATACGTTGAATTTCGGATCCAATTCGTTAGCATTTTTAACGTTCGACTGACAAACCAGTATGTTCCCAAAACATTTAGTACCAAAATGACAACAAAACCAGATAAGCCAACCTTAACAATATTAGGCATCAAAACATAACTAATCACTAATAAGCCCAGACCAATTAAACCAAGCAATGGATCAATTACCTTGTGTACGATCGGTTGATTAACTTGCTTATTAGCTAATAACAAGGTTAAAGTATCTTGCTTACGCAAACGATGCCGATTATACAAACCATTTAACGTAAATAACACAATGAAAAATACCAATGTAATAATCACTGATTTCATTGAAATAGATTGCCAATGGGCTAATTTCACACCCAAAAGGCTCATTAAGTAGTGACTACTTAACTCTGTTAAAGCAAATCCAATCAGAATCCCAATAATCGTTGCAATAACTCCGATACTTAAAGTTTCTCGCAATAACAAAGAACCGATTTGCTTCTTTGTTGCGCCAAGCATTGACATTAATCCATACTCGGATTGTCGCAATCTTAACAAAAAGCCATTTGCAAAATTTAAATAGACAAAAGTAATTAGTCCTAACAGTACTTCACCAATAACAAAGATAACTGAAATCTGGGACACGACCGAATTGGCTTCTAAAAATGCACGATTCGTGGCCATTGCGCTAAACATATAAAAGATAGCAGCCGAAATAATCAGACCAACAAATAAGACAATGTAGTCACGCCATTTAGACCGCAATGATTTTAAAGCAATTCCAAACATACGCTCCTCCTAATTGAAATTTCCTAATTCAGATAACACTTGTTGATAGAAAGCTTCTCTTGAACGACTATCACGGCTAATCGTTTTGGTAATTTGACCGTCTGTTAAAAACAAAATACGTGAAGCAAATGACGCCGAGAAAGCATCATGGGTTACCATGACAATCGAAATGCCTTCATTTTCATTAATCTGGTTCAAATAGTTCATCATTTCGCGTGCATTCTCTGAATCTAACGCACCGGTAGGTTCATCACCAAAAATAAGAGTTGGGTTGTGTACTAAAGCTCGTGCAGCTCCCACTCGTTGTTGCTGTCCACCAGACAATTCAGTTGGATACTGTTTTAAATAAGACTCAATGTGTAGCAACTCAGCCACTTTTTGAACAGCCTTTTTAATGTCCTTGGGGCTAACTTTTTGCAAAGTGAGTGGTAAACTAATATTTTCTTGAACTGTTAAACTCTCAATTAAATTATAATCTTGAAAAATAAATCCCATGTCTTGCCCACGGAATTTGGCAATTTCGGCATCATTCATTTGCAAAATATTTTTATTATTAATGGTCACCGATCCGGACGAAGGCTGCATTAACGTTGAAAGAATATTTAACAATGTTGATTTTCCCGACCCTGATGGTCCCATGATTGCCACAAACTCTCCCTTGTCGACTGTCATCGATAGATTGTGTAGTACTTCATGTGCCACCCCTGACGTACTTGCATATGTCTTATTTAACTGATTGGCATTTAGAACTGGTTCAGTCATGATTTTTTCTCCTAATTATTATTTCATTTATGTTACAAGCAATACTATACACAATCTAATATTAGATTGTCAAATTATATTTTTGATTTTCAAAAAAATAATGGCTATCAGAATAACTAAACGTTATCCTAATAACCATTACAAAATTAAACTTCTGGCAACTTTAAGTCCTTTGACTCGACTAATTGCAATTTATCAATAAAAATGTATTTCATAATCAGGGCCATCGCAATCGGTACAATGAAGAAAGTTAAGCTAACTCGTAAGCCAATCCCACTACCAGCTGATTCATTCAGAGCTGTAATAGGTCCAATGAACCCTGACATACCGAATCCTGCAGAGAAGGGCGTTCCTGACATACTTAGTACACTAGAAACACCACCCGCAACTGCTGATGCAATTATGACAGGAATAAATAACTTTGGCTTTGACAGCATATTAGCCATTTGAATTTTTGGCGAACCCATGAAATGCGCGATAAATAGGCCCCATGAATTCTCTTTCATACTCATAATAGCTAATACAAGCGAAGCCGTCACAATACCAGTATTAGCGGCACCAGCTCCAATACCCGTCAACCCAATCGCAGTTGCGATACCAACTGAAGATAATGGTGAAACGATCAACACAGCAAAAATAATACCCAACAAGATACCCATAACTAGCGGCGCTGTCTGTGTAGCAGCATCAACGACCGCACCAATCGCATCTTGAATCGCTACCATCACTGGTAATGTTAATAGCCCTAAGCCACCACCGACGACCAAAACCGCTAATGGTTCAAACACTGCTCGTAATTGTCCTAATAACTTATGAAAGACAATCGTTACAATACTTGCCATAAAGGTTGTTAGCATAATATTCAGAATCACACCTGATCCACTAATAACATACTGTCCACCGTGAACCGTTACGACTCCTGAAGCAATGAATGTTGCCAAGGCCATTGATGCACTTTCAACAGTACCGAACTTAAGCAAAGTTCCCACCGCAAACGCTGCGATAATTGGTAACGCACTTTGCGCTAACGTCACCATCATGGTCAGCGTCTTAACAATCTCTATTTGAGGCATTGCTGCCAATAACTGGCTCACAATTGCTGTTGGAATCAGTGCCACAATAATTCCACTAGCATTCCCATTTAAAATAGCCGAGCCAAATTCTTTTTTACTTAATTTTCGCGCTTCCATACGATTTCTCCTGTTTTTATTCATCCATTATCTGACTGTCATCAGTACTCAGTTTTTCCAAATAAAAAACTGAGTACTTTCTTTGAAAATACCCAGTCCCGATATGCCTTAACAGATAATTAAGTCATATTTATTTGGTTCCGGATATTTTCTCTATCCGAAACCTAGCAAAAATGCTTTTGGTCATTTCGGATAGTCACCTAAAAAAACCAAAAAGTAAAATACACTGATCCAGTTGTTAACATCTTATGTACCATCATTTTTGCTCCTTTGTTTAATTGATAAGTACAATTTTAATCTATTTTTCATTTTTGTCAACACGTTTTAATCATTATAAATAAAAAAGCGCCGTATATCTACGACGCTTTGTACATAAAATGTACTAGATAGTCATTAGTTTAACTACCACGGGGAATAACTATAGTATATCGATATGCTATAAAATATGCGAATAATCTGTTTATAATTATTTTCTAACAAAGCAAATAAAATGCATAAAAAAATCGCTCTGCGTATCCGCAAGGCGACATGGTGTGGTTGACGACCCACAAAATATTTTTTGATTGTGAAAGCGTTGATGTTGATAAAGAGTCGTCTCATCACCCTCTTACTGCTCGAACTGTTAAATAAGTTATCATTCTCATTTTTTCTGAAGGAGAAGAGTTTTCAGCAAGTTTCTGAGATTAAACAATCATTCGAACAGTAAGAGTGAAATGCGACAATTAACATCCTAGCGGTCCCCATCCGCTAGTGTTTCATAATCTTGATTAGTTTTGCATACGTTCCCCCGTATCCTTAACACATTTATTATTGTAAGCGTTTCCAATGAATTTGTAAACCCCTTACATGAAATTAATTTCATTTTATTGATATGAATGCCATTAATTATATGTATTTATAATTAAATTCTATCAAATATTCTTTGTCCAAAGAAAAAGGAGCTAGAAATCTCATTCCTAGCTCCGTCTTATTCTATTAGTTATTTCTTACTTTGCATACTCGATGGCACGCGATTCACGAATAACAGTTACTTTAATATGGCCTGGATAATCCAAATCGTTTTCAATTTGGTTTCTAATATCACGGGCTAAGACAGTTGATTCAATATCTGAAACAGCTGCTGGTTCTACAATAACACGAACTTCTCGGCCAGCCTGAATAGCATATGATTTTTCAACACCATTAAATCCATTTGCAATAGATTCAAGTTGTTGCAAACGTTGAACGTAGTTCTCCAACGACTCTGATCGTGCACCTGGTCGTGCTGCTGAAATTGAATCTGCAGCAGCAACCAGAGCAGCAATCACAGAATCTGGCTCAACATCCCCATGGTGTGATGCAATCGAGTTGATTACAACTGGACGCTCTTTGTATTTCGTTGTCAATTCGACACCTAACTCTACATGAGAACCGTCTACTTCATGATCTATGGCTTTACCAATATCGTGTAATAATCCTGCGCGCTTGGCAAGCGTAACGTCCTCCCCTAACTCAGCTGCCAACAAGCCAGTTAGTTTTGCGACTTCTATTGAATGAACAAGGACATTCTGTCCATAACTTGTTCGATAATTCATCCGACCAACAGTTTTAACCAGGTCAGGATGCATATTATGGATTCCCAAATCGAAAATAGTCTGTTCCCCAACCTCTCGAATATGCTCATCCATCTCTTTACGAGACTTCTCAACCATTTCTTCGATACGGGCAGGATGAATACGACCATCCGCAATTAGTTTCTCCAACGTGTTTTTAGCGATTTCACGACGAACAGGATCAAATCCACTTAGAACAACCGCTTCTGGTGTATCATCGATAATCAAATCAATACCAGTAACCGTTTCAAGTGCTCGAATATTACGACCTTCACGACCAATAATACGACCCTTCATATCATCATTAGGAAGTGTCACAACAGAGACTGTCGTTTCAGCAACCATATCAGCTGCTGAACGTTGAATCGCACTGACAACCAGGTTTTTAGCCCGCTTATCCGCTTCTGCAGTAGCACGTTCGTCACTATCTTTGATCATCTTAGCTCGTTCAGAAACCAATGATTCCTTGGTTTCTGACAAGATTTGATTACGAGCCTCTTCACGTGACAGGTTAGCAACTTCAATAAGCTTTCCTTCACGCTCAGTAACTAATTCTTCAGCTCGTTTTTGCTTATCATTGACACTTTGCCGTTGATGATCTAACTTTGTTTCCTTGTTCGAAATAACTTCTTCACGTTTCTGCAAAGAAGCATCTTTTCGATCCAACACAGATTCACGACTTACCAAACGATCTTCTTGTGATTTTACTTCAGAACGGCGTTCTTGTAATTCACTTTCAATACGTTGTTGGTAACGTTGGCTTTCATCGCGCGCTTCAACAAGAGCTTTTTTCTTTAATTGCTCTGCATCAGTAGCAGCTTGATTCGTTATATCTGTAGCCGTTTGCTGTGAAACAGTTAGCGTATGGTTAATTTTTGTTTTAGCCACCGTGTAACCAATTCCACCACTAATTACGATTGCGACAAGCAACAACAGGATGATCAATACTATGTTCATCTTGTTTCTCCTGTCTAGAGAATTGACTTTTATGTCAAATCAATAGTGTTTTTTTGCGCTTAATAACACATACTTAATTTTAGGCTTTTCTATATAATAAGTCAATCAAAGTAATAATAGATGTAAGCGACAAAAAACCGTCATATCAACATTTCTTTCTGCTATCGTTTTTCAAAAATGATAACAATATTAATATAACGGTTTTATATTTTTTAAATTTATTAATTAACGTTTCACTCGTAAACGTAAAAGATAGCTCATCGCACAACGAATAATGACGGCCAAAACTGGCGCAACATACAACCATGGAGAAATAAAGATACCTAAACCTGCTGCTAATAAGAGCAAAATAATAATTGGTAAACTAGCCAACGATAACATTCTCTTATCAATCTGAATCAAACGATCAGCAGTCGCCCATAATTTTTCTAAATCAGCTACATTAGCAACGTGAATATCAGCATTAACATCTGGTCTGTCCACGGCTACGGTAATCGTATCTGTTTGCGTTGGTAAATTATCCTGATTCGTCACAAACATCGTGTTAGTTTGAGATGTCCACTGTTCTTGTTGTGCTGTCTTTTCAGCTGGTGTTAAATCTGACTTTACTTCGTCCAAGGAAGTCATAATATTCGTTAATTGCATCGTTGCCCCAATCGTATCACCAGAGGCAATTTTTACATCTAAATGCCGGGTAGTAAAAAACCGGTCTAAAGAAAGTAAGGCTTTATTTAAAGTATCACCAAAAGTGATGACACCAATTACTTGTAAACTATCAACGACATAACTAACTGAGTTACCCAACATTTTGTAAGTTTCCAAGGCATTCAAATCGACATCATAGCCTTCAGCCACCACTTCAGCTGCCGACAAAACTGCAAAACGTTCATTTAAAATAACCCCTTTTATCCCAGCACCATCAATAATTTCAGGTTCAGAAGCCGTTGATGGAAAGACACCATGATTTTCTGCATACTGTAAAATCGACTTTGACAAAGCTGAATTTTCGTCCATTGATAATAAACCGGTCGCTATTCCTAAAATATCGAAATCACTATATCTTTTATCCAATGACAGGATAGAATGTACTGTCATATGATTATCAGTTAAAATACCACTTTTTTCTGTAATGATCGTTGTTACTTGTGGTAACTTTTCAATAACCCGAGCATTTTTAAAGTTTACACCATTGGTTGCTAGTTTTTCTAAACTTTGCTCTCGATGCCATCCAGACCATAGCGCTGGCCAATTTGCATCAGTAATCAACAAAACGGATGCCATAGTCGTTAGACCATAAATCCAATTGGTTGTTAATCCAAAGAATAGTAGCGCATAAATAGCCAAGAACATCGTAGTAATGTTCAATCGGTGAGCCGTTCTTTTCATGGGAGCATTTAAAATAATCGATAGTGTTTCCTTTTGTAAGGCTCCCAATGATATAAGCAATAAAGCCATACCTAAAAATAAGATTGGCAAGGTCATCGTTAAAATAGCGTACCCTGTCATGTTAGTTAGATAAATCCAAAGAACAGCCAAATACCAAATAGTCTGGCCTAAAATTGGTAACCAGAGTGTCACAACACGTAGCTGTTTTTGTTGATATAAGGCCTGCTTAATCATTCGGTCATCCGTATAAACAACCATCACAGCGGCTATCCCAAAAATAGTCATTGTCATATTTTTTATATGTGCCGACATTAATGTGGATGTCCCCACTAATGTTGGCAAAAACAGCGCAGATAATACTGCTAATATAAGCATAACTATTGCATATTGAGAATAGCGAATTCGACGTATCGGCATATCTTAAACTCCTCATATATTCAGAATGATATTGATAAAAAAATAACCGTGTCCACGGGACACGGTTATTTATAAGAAGGAGATGGAGGGATTCGAACCCTCGCGCCGGTTTCCCGACCTGACGGTTTTCAAGACCGTTCCCTTCAGCCAGACTTGGGTACATCTCCATAAATTGCGGGTGTAGGATTTGAACCTACGACCTTCGGGTTATGGGCCCGACGAGCTACCAGACTGCTCCAACCCGCTATGATATAAATAAAACATCTATTAGATGTCAAAGGAGATAGGGGGATTCGAACCCTCGCGCCGGTTTCCCGACCTGACGGTTTTCAAGACCGTTCCCTTCAGCCAGACTTGGGTATATCTCCATGAATGTTTGTATTAACACAACCACAAGACTTATCATACCTCTCCTTAGGATGATTGTCAAGAGTTTACATATTTTACCTCATTCACTTATAAATAAACAAGTCACATTTTATTTTCCTAGTTAATAAAAAAAGAGTCACTTATACCCATTTACAGCTCATCTCAATTCGGGTACTATAATACCACATTAATCAATAGACAAAAAGTAATTATCCCCTCACAGCTAACTCTTAACAAATAATTCATATCTATCATGGAGGAAAATATGCTTAGTTTAATCGGATTGGCGCTGGTGATATTAGGATTACTAATTACCATTCTTGGCCAAACTGCGCCACTGATTCGCCTTTATTTTGGTGATAAAAGTGTCATTTCACAAATTATTTGGGGACTGATCTTCTTTGGTATCGGTGCCTTAATTCTTATATATAATGCTATTAATATGTAAAAATTATATCTATCAGTTAGAAAAACGTTAGCCTCATCTTTTTCATATAAGACTAAAATGTATTAATTATAAGCTGTAAACTTTATAGTATAATTATGGTCCAAAAAGTTAGAGCCAATATATAAGACTATTTTTTAAACCAAGTTTTTTATAAACTCACCCACGCCACCATCATCATTATTACCTGTAATAAATTCCGCATGTCTTTTGAGATCTGCCACCGCATTGTCCATGGCAACAGGGTGACCAACTAACTCAAACATTGGTATGTCATTGTGACCATCACCAAATGCATATGTACTCTCTACATCAATATGCTCTGTCGCCAAGACATACTTAATACCATTAGCTTTTATTGCCTGACTGTTAGTAATCTCTAAATGGTTTTTACCAGAACGCTGAATAACGACAGTTTCTTCGCCTTTGTTGTTCAAATACTGTATCAAACTTTGCATGGTCTCTTCGTCAAAAATAACTATCATAATTTTGTAAACATCCAAGTTTCCCTGTAACAAGTTATTAAAATTAACGATTGTTGGTGTTTGTCCAGTTATTGCGCTTTCTAACTTAATCCCATTGTCTATTCCCTCCGCATACCAATGATTTTCATCATAAAAACTAAGTGAAATATCTGGGAATTTTTTACAAACACTTTCTACCAAAGACTTTGCGACATGAAATCCAATTGTTTTCTTCTGCATCACCTTTCGGTTGTTACCAGTTCCTTCATAAATAATTCCACCATTGAAGCCAATTTGAGGCCTTTTCAAATCTAACGTATCAATTGCAAAATCCATTTCTACTGGTGCTCGTGCCGAAACTAACGTAAACGGAATATCAATGTTCTTTATAATGTCAATATTATGTTGCGGAATACCATTATCTGACCCCAACAAGGTTGAATCCATATCTGAAAAAAAGTGTTTAACTACCATTATTGAGTTCCTCCCTTTATATAAATAGTATTATACATAGTTAATTCTGAAAATAATAGTCGCACGCTAACATACAAAAAAAGCCTGACACAACAACACGTCGCTGTTATGTCAGGTACCTGTAAATTCATTAAAATGCGAACGGAGGGGGTCGAACCCTCACGGTATTTCTACCACAGGATCCTTAGTCCTGCGCGTCTGCCAATTCCGCCACGATCGCATACCATGTTGAAAACATCAACACAGTTAATACTATCAAATATACTTATCATATGCAAGATTTCTAATGGCCGTATACCATTAGAAAGTATGCCACTTAAATATTAAATTGTTATTCTGGCGCAACCATTGTTAAGCCAATTCGTTGTCGTTTCTTATCAATTTCAACTACCCAGACAGTCACAATATCACCGACGGCAACGACACTATGTGGATTATTCACGCGTTGCTGCGATAATTTAGAAATGTGCACCAATCCATCTTCATGAACACCAATATCAACAAAGGCACCAAAATCAACTACATTACGCACTGTCCCTTGAAGCTGCATTCCCACTTCTAAGTCATCTAAAGTTAGTACATCAGATCTCAATGTTGCCATCGGTGCATCATCTCGTAAATCACGGCCAGGTTCAATCAATGAAGAAATAATATCATGTAGTGTTGGATATCCTATCGACAATTGTTGTGCAAATGACGGTGTATCAAACTCATGTAAAGCACTACTTGCACTGTCTCCCAAGTCTTTCACAGCAGCTGTATGCAACACTTTCTCTGCTACATGATAAGATTCCGGATGAATGTCGGTATTATCTAAAGGATTGTTTCCCGTAGGAATACGTAAAAATCCGGCAGCTTGCTCAAATGCCTTTGGTCCTAACTTAGCGACCTTTTTTAACTCCGAACGGGTTTGAAATTGCCCATTTTCATTTCGATACGCAACTATATTTTTTGCAATCGTTGTCGTTAGACCAGCAATATGCGTCAATAATTGTGGTGAAGCGGTATTTAAATTAACACCAACCTGATTAACGGCCGTTTCTAGCACGCTATCTAGTTCTAGAGAAAGTTCCTTTGTTGGTAAATCATGTTGGTATTGCCCTACACCAACAGCTTGTGGATCAATTTTAATTAATTCAGCCATTGGATCTTGTAATCTTCGCGCAATTGAAATAGCTGACCGCTGTTCAACTGGTAAATCCGGAAATTCAGCTCGTGCGACATCACTAGCCGAATATACCGAAGCGCCAGCCTCATTAACAACCACATATCTTAAATCCGGTAGCTCATTTTGGATAATATCAGCAATAAATTGCTGTGATTCACGAGAAGCCGTACCATTTCCAATAGCCACTAACGTCACCTGATACTTTTTAACTAACTTAATGATCGTTTCTCGAGCACCCTTAGGATCATATTTCTGTGCCTTGTGTGGGTAAATCACTGCTTTATCTAAAAATTGACCTGCTTTATCCACGACCGCCAATTTCGAACCCGTCCTAATTCCTGGATCAAATCCTAAGACGATCTGACCACGAAGCGGTGCTGCCATTAACAGATGATATAGATTAGTTCCAAATACTTTAATCGCATCTCCACTAGCCCTGCCGAATAAAGTTTTCCGAATTTCGCGGGCAATGGCTGGACCAATAAACCGTTTATAAGCAGCTTGGGCAGCCTGTACTAATATATCAGTAGCCGGACCTTTTTTACTGCCAACTAGACGAAACTTCAAATAACGAGTGATGGCATCTTCATCAGCAATAATATTACCAGATAATATTCCCTCACTTTCACCACGGTTAATGGCTAGTATTTGATGATTCAAGACCTTTTTTACAGGTACATCAAAATCGTAATACAGCTCAAAAACACCTTGCTCATCTTTTTTGTCAGCACCACGTTTGAGTTTGGCAACGAAATGTCCTTTATTTAAAGTATACTGACGTACCCAATCACGCAAACCAGCATTTTCACCAATTACTTCCGCAAAAATTTCATGGACGCCCGCAAAAACAGCCGCGACATCTGAAATCCCTTTATCTGGATTAATATATTTAGTTGCTTCATCTTGCAAACTGCCACTTGGAAAAGTTTGAATGAATTGTGCAAAGGGCATTAATCCGGCTTCTTTAGCAACCGTTGCTTTTGTTTTACGCTTTTTCTTATAAGGAAGGTAAATATCCTCCACTTTTTGCAGCGTATCAGCCGTAACAATTGCCTGCTGAATCCCCTTCGTCATCATATTCTGTTCAACAATTGCCTTATAAACGGTTTGTTTTCGCGCTTGTAACTCGATTAATTGTTTAGAAGTCGATTGAATATCACGAATTTGTACTTCGTCCAAATTGCCTGTTGCTTCTTTACGGTAACGCGCAATAAACGGTACGGTATTTCCTTCATCTAATAAGTCCGCCACTGCTTTCACTTTATGCGTCGGCAAATTCAACTGCGAGCTGACGTTTTTGGCGATATCGATGTCTAACACATCATTCATTTCTGCCATCTTTGTCATTATGCAGTGACCGTTGTAAAGATACGGCGAATTTGTGCTAAGAATTTATCCATATATACATCTTGGTCTGCTTCTGGTTGTCTAAAATCAGCTACGTTTACTTGCTGCGACGTAACATCTAAAGAATCAGCCATTACTTTAGTGGCAGCTGTATAATCCATAAAGGTTTGTTTGACCATTTGATGAGCACCAATAAATCTAACTGGTGCCGTTACACGATTTAATTTTTTGGATACATCTTGATAAATTTCAACCACATTCTCAAACTCAGTTGCCACTTCAACAAATTCCTCATTTGGTAGTTGCGCCAACTGATTATTTTTTAACACATCATCTAATTTTTCAAAAAAAGGTGCTACACGATCGCCAGCCTCTTGGATTGTTTCAATTAATTCGCTTAATAGCATCCCATATTGTTGCGTTGTCATATATTTTTTCTTAGGCATATTTCTTCTCCTTAATACATTTCATTAGCTTTTATGTCATTATAAATCATTTTTAATACTTAAAGATAAAAAGACCAGGAAATACTCCTAGTCTTTAAAATTTTAAATTGTCTTATTCAGTAGATAACAACCCCAAAGATTCTACCTACCTGAACATTTCATTTTAGTCTACTGTATCAAGTAAAGCATACTTACCATCACGTCGCTTATAAACAACCGCTGGCAAATCAGTTTCAGCATCTTGGAAAATAAAGAATTCGTGTCCTAGAAGCTCCATTTGTAATACAGCTTCTTCCGCATCCATTGGCTTCAAATCAACATGCTTTTTACGAACAATTTCTATACCGTCATCTTCGGGCTCAGCTTCCCGTGCGTCAGCAACGGTTGTTGGATCTACTGCCATGAAATCAGTATTTGCTAATCCCTTATAACCCTTTTCACGAGACTTACGGTTAACTTTAGTCTTGTACTTTCGAATTTGACGTTCTAACTTATCAGAAACAAAATCAACTGTCTGGTACATATCCGTTTGCGTATCTTCTGCACGAAGTAACAAGTATGGTAATTGAATAGTTACCTCTGTCTTAAACGTACCTTCCTTGTATGATCGTACATTAACGCGAGCGATATAACTAGCTTCAGTATTTAAATAACGCTCAAGTCGAGAAATACGCTTTTCAATGTATTCTGACATCGCATCAGTGATTTCAATGTTTTCACCACGTACCTTAAATTCTAGCATAATCCTGTCTCCTGTCTGACTAAATTTATAAGATAATATCCCCAAAATTTTTATCTTACATGCCGTTAAAGATTCATTTCTGTATCCTATCGGTAAGTATATTGTAACATATTGATAACAAAAAAAGAAAGCGTTAACATTCAAGGAGCATCACCATCACTATCTGGCAAGAGTTAATGATGTAACTTCCAAGGCGCCAGCTGCCATTAAACAATGTGCAGCATGCCTTAACGTACGCCCTGTTGTATAAATATCGTCTACTAAGCAAATTCTCTGATTTTCCAAGTTAATACCTGGTTGCCGTAAAACAAAAGGTTGCTTTGTACACAATCGTTCATCCCTTGTCTTTTGCGACTGTTTATCTTTTTTTACCTCTCGACAAATTAATAACTCTTCAAATGTCATACCATCTAGCCAACCAATTACTTGGTTAAATTGACGTTTCATAAAAGTATCAGTAGTTATTGGGATTGGCACTATCATATCCGCCTGGACTTTAATTAGCCTTTGTTGCATAACCTGTTTAAAAACATTCCGAAGATGGTAACCGCCTTCAAATTTGTAGGCCTTAAAATATCGTTTCATCTGTGTATCATACTTAAATAATGATTGGTTATGTATTTTAGGATAACCTAACCGAAACCAACGCTGACAGTCAATACAATATTTTTGCTCTGTTGTAATCTGACATTCTAAGCATGCCTTCTCGGGATCAATTTGTTGAAAATTATCATAACACATTTTACAAATAAAGGTTGGCTTGTATACTGAAAAATCACAAAAATCTCGCAACTGCCATGAATTATTTATATTTAACTGACATAATTCACATTTCATAATGTTTTCCTAAATTGTTTAAGTAGTGTATTTCTGCAATTGCGTCTACCACTTGTTTTGTTTTTTCCTGAACATAAACTCTAACTAATCCATTAGGGCGGTCTGCACTGCGGCCACACCTACCAGCTATCTGGATCAATGTTGCCGTCGAGAAAACCGGCTCATCACCACCTAATATCAATACATCAATTCCTAAAAAAGTCACACCACGTTCTAGTATCGTTGTTGTTACAAGACCATCAATTAACCCGTCGCGCATTGCTTGTACTTTTTCTAACCTAGTAGCGTCAGCTGCATAAGTGCCTAAAATTTTTAGTCCGTATTTCTTGTTTTTTATTTGATTGATAACATTTTCTATGTCTTTTACTTGAGGGACAAAAACCAAAAATTTTATGCTCTTATTTTTTAAATGTATCATTTGCCTAACTACTCTTATAGGTAACCTTTTACGCCATTTATTAACTCTTTGTACACTAAGATTAGGTAGCGGTTGACCATGAAAACGAAGTGGTAATGTCGACAATAATACTTCCTGACGCTTAATCATTTTTTTCAAAGTTGTATTCAGAGTTGCTGTTAAAAAAAATATAATACCGTTTTTCTTTAGCGCTTGATAAACTGATGTAACGAGCAATTGACTATTTTCATATGGAAAAGCATCTGCTTCGTCCAATACAATGACATCAAATGCCTGCTTAAACTTCATTAATTGATGAGTCGTTGCCAGTATTAACTGCGTATATCGGTACTCATCTTCAGTACCACCAAATAACACAATAAACGGTACATTAAAGGCTGCTTTAATTCTTATTTTCAATTCAAGAATAACGTCAATTCGTGGCGAAACAATTGCAATTCGCTTCTTTTGTTTGATTGCTAATGTTAACATCGGAAATAACATTTCCGTCTTCCCTGCACTTGTAACTGCATAGGTTAAATGGGACTTTCCTTCTTTTAAAGCTTTAATTTGTTCATCAGACACCTGCTGTTGTAAAGAGGTCAATTTTCCCTGCCAAGTACATGGATTAACTATTGTTTCAAAATCATTAGGTTCCTCAATCGTTACCAAACAATGCTTAGTAGTAATTCTTCCCATGTTAGCGCACTGCCAACAGTACTTTTCATCACCAGGTAATTGCCAATGCATTAAAATTTTACTTTGGCAACGTCCGCAGTAGCCATTATCAATTGCCGGTATAATGCTAGCTTTTTTAGTTAGCCGATGACAGTCTTCTGTACGATATACCGCTAAGCGACCATACAAAATAGATTTATCCTGATTGTCTACCATAATTTTCTCCTAACCAGTTATTAAAGACGAAGAAAATTATATTTTGTACAAAAAAAGCAGCTCACATATTACTGTGAACTGCTTTCAATTGCATCGCGACGTCCTATCCTCGCAGGAGGCGATCCTCCAACTACTTTTGGCGCTACTGAGCTTAACTACTGTGTTCGGTATGGGAACAGGTGTGACCTCAGTGCCATCATCACGACACGTTTTTGTTGAGTGAACTTAGTTCCCTCAAAACTGAATCATAATTGCTTATTTTTTCTTGCCTTACACCACTTGCTACTTGGTTAAGTCCTCGAACCATTAGTACTAGTCCGCTCCATGTGTCACCACACGTCCACTTCTAGCCTATCTACCTCATCATCTCTGAGGGGTCTTACTTCATTTCTGAATGGGAAATCTCATCTCGAGGCGAGTTTCACACTTAGATGCTTTCAGCGTTTATCTCATCCGTACATAGCTACTCAGCGATGCTCCTGGCGGAACAACTGATACACCAGTGGTACGTCCACCCCGGTCCTCTCGTACTAAGGGCAGCTCCTCTCAAATTTCCTACGCCCGCGACGGATAGGGACCGAACTGTCTCACGACGTTCTGAACCCAGCTCGCGTACCGCTTTAATGGGCGAACAGCCCAACCCTTGGGACCGACTACAGCCCCAGGATGCGATGAGCCGACATCGAGGTGCCAAACCTCCCCGTCGATGTGGACTCTTGGGGGAGATAAGCCTGTTATCCCCAGGGTAGCTTTTGTCCGTTGAGCGATGGCCCTTCCATGCGGAACCACCGGATCACTAAGCCCTACTTTCGTACCTGCTCGACTGGTAAGTCTCACAGTCAAGCTCCCTTGTGCCTTTACACTCTGCGAATGATTTCCAACCATTCTGAGGGAACCTTTGGGCGCCTCCGTTACTTTTTGGGAGGCGACCGCCCCAGTCAAACTGCCTGCCAGACACTGTCTTCCACCACGCTTAGTGGTGTGAGTTAGAGTGTTCATACAACGAGGGTAGTATCCCACGTTTGCCTCTATCGAAACTAGCGTCCCGATTTCTACGGCTCCTACCTATGCTGTACAAGCTGCACAAACACTCAATATCAAGCTACAGTAAAGCTCCATGGGGTCTTTCCGTCCTGTCGCGGGTAACCCGCATCTTCACGGGTCTTTAAATTTCACCGAGTCTCTCGTTGAGACAGCGCCCAGATCGTTACACCTTTCGTGCGGGTCGGAACTTACCCGACAAGGAATTTCGCTACCTTAGGACCGTTATAGTTACGGCCGCCGTTTACTGGGGCTTCAATTCGTACCTTCGTCGAAACTAAGTACTCCTTTTAACCTTCCAGCACCGGGCAGGTGTCAGCCCCTATACGTCATCTTACGATTTTGCAGAAACCTGTGTTTTTGATAAACAGTCGCCTGGGCCTATTCACTGCGGCTCAGCTTGCGCTGAGCACCCCTTCTCCCGAAGTTACGGGGTCATTTTGCCGAGTTCCTTAACGAGAGTTCACTCGCTCACCTTAGGATGCTCTCCTCGACTACCTGTGTCGGTTTGCGGTACGGGCAGGTAAACACTAACTAGAAGCTTTTCTCGGCAGCGTGACATCACAGACTTCCCTACTTTATTTCGGTCCCCATCACAACTTGTCCGTATAAGTGCAAGCATTTAACTCACACTAAGACTCATTGCTTGGCCCAGCATTTCCAGCAGCTGGGATCCGTTAGCCTTCTGCGTCCCTCCATCGTTCAAACATGTTCACCTGGTACAGGAATCTCAACCTGTTAGCCATCGACTACGCCTTTCGGCCTCGCCTTAGGTCCCGACTAACCCTGGGAGGACGAGCCTTCCCCAGGAAACCTTAGTCATATGGTGGACAGGATTCTCACCTGTCTTTCGCTACTCATACCGGCATTCTCACTTCTAAGCGCTCCACCAGTCCTCACGGTCTGACTTCATTGCGCTTAGAACGCTCTCCTATCGCGCCACTTACGTGGCACCCGTAGTTTCGGTGGTGTGTTTAGCCCCGGTACATTTTCGGCGCAAAATCACTCGACTAGTGAGCTATTACGCACTCTTTAAATGGTGGCTGCTTCTGAGCCAACATCCTAGTTGTCTATGCAACTTCACATCCTTTTCCACTTAACACACACTTAGGGACCTTAACTGACGATCTGGGCTGTTCCCCTTTCGACAATGGATCTTATCACTCACTGTCTGACTCCCGGACATACGTGATTGGCATTCGGAGTTTATCTTAGTTTAGTAACCCGAGATGGGCCCCGCACCAAAACAGTGCTCTACCTCCAACACGCTTTCTTCCGAGGCTAGCCCTAAAGCTATTTCGGAGAGAACCAGCTATCTCCAAGTTCGATTGGAATTTCACCGCTACCCACACCTCATCCCAACATTTTTCAACATGTATGGGTTCGGGCCTCCAGTGCGTTTTACCACACCTTCACCCTGGACATGGGTAGGTCACCTGGTTTCGGGTCTACAACAACATACTCAGTCGCCCATTTCAGACTCGCTTTCGCTACGGCTCCGGTCTTTCCACCTTAACCTTGCATATTATCGTAACTCGCCGGTTCATTCTACAAAAGGCACGCTATCACCCATTAACGGGCTCTAACTTGTTGTAGGCACATGGTTTCAGGAACTTTTTCACTCCCCTTCCGGGGTGCTTTTCACCTTTCCCTCACGGTACTGGTTCACTATCGGTCACTAGGGAGTATTTAGCCTTACGAGATGGTCCTCGCAGTTTCCAACTGGATTTCACGTGTCCAGCCGTACTCAGGATCCTACACGGGAGTTTGCTTACTTTCGCATACGGGGCTATCACCCAGTGTCGCTCAGCTTCCCAGCTGATTCTGCTAATAAACAAATTTGTAACTCCACAACGGTAGTCCTACAACCCCAGAGTGCAAGCACTCTGGTTTGGGCTTCTCCGTGTTCGCTCGCCGCTACTGACGGAATCGATTTTTCTTTATTCTCCTGTTGCTAATGAGATGTTTCAGTTCACAACGTCTACCATCGTTTAACTATGTATTCATTAAAACGATAACTTGCATAACAAGTTGGGTTCCCCCATTCGGAAATCCCCGGATCAAAGCTTACTTACAGCTCCCCGAGGCATATCGGTGTTAGTCCCGTCCTTCATCGGCTCCTAGTGCCAAGGCATTCACCATGCGCCCTTAATAACTTAACCGATCAACTTACGTTGATGATTTCGTTTGAGTATTGTGACTCAATGGTCACAAGCGATTTTAAACTTATTTAAAAAACTCAAAAAATTACGCGGTGTATTTTTTCGGCTCAATTTATATTGATAAAAATCAATTTAAATGAATTTAAAAATTTACAATTATGATTCAGTTTTCAAAGAACTAATAGCAACCCATCAGGTTGCTATGGAGAATATCGGGTTCGAACCGATGACCCCCTGCTTGCAAAGCAGGTGCTCTCCCAGCTGAGCTAATTCCCCATATCATGGGACTGAGAGGACTCGAACCTCCGACCTCACCCTTATCAGGGGTGCGCTCTAAACCAGCTGAGCTACAGTCCCAGGTCGAATCACAAAGATTCCAATTGAGTGTTAACCACTCAAAACTAAATATCGTTTCGATGAATGTGTAGGATTCCGATTTTCCTTAGAAAGGAGGTGATCCAGCCGCAGGTTCTCCTACGGCTACCTTGTTACGACTTCACCCTAATCATCTGTCCCACCTTAGACGGTTGGCTCCTAAAAGGTTACCGCACCGGCTTTGGGTGTTACAAACTCTCATGGTGTGACGGGCGGTGTGTACAAGACCCGGGAACGTATTCACCGCGGCGTGCTGATCCGCGATTACTAGCGATTCCGACTTCATGTAGGCGAGTTGCAGCCTACAATCCGAACTGAGACATACTTTAAGAGATTAGCGTACCCTCGCGGGTTAGCGACTCGTTGTATATGCCATTGTAGCACGTGTGTAGCCCAGGTCATAAGGGGCATGATGATTTGACGTCATCCCCACCTTCCTCCGGTTTGTCACCGGCAGTCTCACTAGAGTGCCCAACTAAATGCTGGCAACTAATAATAAGGGTTGCGCTCGTTGCGGGACTTAACCCAACATCTCACGACACGAGCTGACGACAACCATGCACCACCTGTCACCTTGTCCCCGAAGGGAACATCCTATTTCTAGGATTGGCAAGGGATGTCAAGACCTGGTAAGGTTCTTCGCGTTGCTTCGAATTAAACCACATGCTCCACCGCTTGTGCGGGTCCCCGTCAATTCCTTTGAGTTTCAACCTTGCGGTCGTACTCCCCAGGCGGAGTGCTTAATGCGTTAGCTGCGACACTCAAGGGCGGAAACCCTCGAACATCTAGCACTCATCGTTTACGGTGTGGACTACCAGGGTATCTAATCCTGTTTGCTACCCACACTTTCGAGCCTCAACGTCAGTTACAGTCCAGAAAGCCGCTTTCGCCACCGGTGTTCTTCCATATATCTACGCATTTCACCGCTACACATGGAGTTCCACTTTCCTCTACTGCACTCAAGTTATCCAGTTTCCAAAGCCCTTCCTCAGTTGAGCTGAGGGCTTTCACTTCAGACTTAAATAACCGTCTGCGCTCGCTTTACGCCCAATAAATCCGGATAACGCTTGGAACATACGTATTACCGCGGCTGCTGGCACGTATTTAGCCGTTCCTTTCTGATAAGATACCGTCACACACTGAACAGTTACTCTCAATGTCGTTCTTCTCTTATAACAGTGTTTTACGAGCCGAAACCCTTCATCACACACGCGGCGTTGCTCCATCAGGCTTGCGCCCATTGTGGAAGATTCCCTACTGCTGCCTCCCGTAGGAGTATGGGCCGTGTCTCAGTCCCATTGTGGCCGATCAGTCTCTCAACTCGGCTACGCATCATCGCCTTGGTAAGCCATTACCTTACCAACTAGCTAATGCACCGCGGGTCCATCTCTTAGTGATAGCAAAACCATCTTTCAATTAACAACCATGCGGTTGTTAGTATTATACGGTATTAGCACTTGTTTCCAAATGTTATCCCCTGCTAAGAGGTAGGTTACCCACGTGTTACTCACCCGTTCGCCACTCTTTGTCAGATAAAATCACATCAGAGCAAGCTCGTCAGATCAATTAAAGACAAAGCGTTCGACTTGCATGTATTAGGCACGCCGCCAGCGTTCATCCTGAGCCAGGATCAAACTCTCATTTTAAAAGTTTGAGTATAACTCAATTTGTTGTTATTTGTTTAACAGAAGTTAAACGAATTTATTAGTGAATTGACTTCACAAATGTTTTGTATCAAGTAAATTACTTGATGACCCTACACATTTGTTTCATCGAAACGATATTCAGTTTTCAATGATCAACAGTTGTTGTCTCGCTGACAACTTAATCTATATTACAGAAGCTAATTCGATTTGTCAACACTTTCTTTTAAAGAAAATTATTAACAATTGAATATCATTTGCTATAAAAACATTAACCTTCTTATTCAGTCAATATTAAAACAAATTAAACTACTATCTGTAATTTGCCATCCGCAAAAGACAACTTTTATATAATACCCCTATATGAAATATAACGCAATAGTTTTTTTGTTATTTCTAAAAATTATTACGTGTTATACTATTGAGAAGAACTTCTAAAGATTAAGGATATGAATATGGCAACTAACGAAAATAAAATAGATCCAGAAAGATTTCTAGCTATGTTGTTACAATATAGCCGAGATTCACACTACAATCATATTAATGTCAGCGTTCGACTTAATAGAAACCCCGCATATACACGGCAAGTTATGAACATTAAACTAAAGCGGATTTCAAAAAAGTTTGGCAATGATGAACGTTTTTATGTATCAATGACCGCTGAAGAAGCAAAAAAGTTTCTTTCTTTGATAAACCATCTAAAGGAAGACATGTTTGCAAATTTTGCTAAGAAAATTACTTGGCACACAGAGCTGCTCGAACGAACACAACAGGAATTTGGTTATCATCAAATACGTGAGCGTGACCAATACAACAACTTAGAATTTGAACTTCTTCTGTAGAAGTTACTTACTTATAAAAAAATGCGAAACGATCTTATATGAGAACGTTTCGCATTTTTTATATATCGCTAGGCACTGGATGTTGGGCTGTGTACAAAGCAGCAATCACGCCATGAGCCACTGATACATTCAATGAACGCACTGACCCGGTCTGCGGAATATAAATCATCTGATCAGCCGCCTTGATTAGCTCATCAGCCAATCCAATCTGTTCCTCACCAAAAAGGAATACACTTTTTTTCGGAAACTCAACCTGAAAGACATTATGTAATTCGTAGCCGGGTGTATTATCAACAGCGTAAATAACATATCCTTCTGCATGCCATTGGTCAAATAGTTCTTGATAATCCAATATACGATGATGACTAATATGTTCATAATGTTGCGCACCCACAGCACCAGTTTTATTCCATTTTTTAGCACCTTCTGGGTTATTACTATCCATTGGGTTGTCCGGGTTTAAAAAGACAATTTCTCGCCCTGAAAAAGCATTATGATTGCGAACTGCTGTAGCCTTATTAAAGTCATGCGTTAAATTTTGCAGAACCGTTATCATATCCCCACGACGCTGATCCAATGCTTGCATAATTTGTTCATTTGTCATGCCTTTAAAATCGGTACCCAAATTACGATAGTCTATGCCATTTTGTAAATCGATGTTACTCATTTTTAACCCCTACTTATTTCATCAATATTATTCACACAATATCATTATACATAAATTCATCTAACAACATTTAATAACTTTGAACTTGACCACCATCTACCACAACATTGCTACCGTTAACATAGTGACTGACGCTAGAAGCTAAAAGCACAACAACATTAGCAAACTCTTCTGGCTTACCGTAACGACCTAAAGGAATTGTTGTTTCAGATTGTTGACGAACTTTCTCAATTGATGTGTTATACTTTTCTGCCTTAATCTCATCTAACGTTTGAACACGATTTGTTAATATTTTACCCGGAGAAATTGTATTTACCCGAATACCATACTTACCAAATTCGTTTGCTAAACTTTTTGATAATCCTAATAGGCCATTCTAAAAGTATTTGATAATATCAATCCAGATAATGGTTGTTTTGTTGATGCTGATACACTATTAATAATTACTCCCTGTGTCTTTTTCAAATCGGGTAATGCTAATCTTATTATCTGTATAGCACTTCTTAAAATAAGTTCATAGGCATCCGACCAATCGTCCTCATATAATTGCTCAAAACTAGCACTTTTAGGTCCTCCGGTATTATTAACAACAATGTCAATCATGCCAAACTTGCTACGTGTCTTGGCTAACAGATCTTCAATGTCTGATGTACTAGTTAAATCCGCCACTACATATGACAATTGCTCTCCATATGTTATTGGCTGCAATTCTTTATATGCCAAACGTAAATTTTCTAAGTTATGACTTGTAATCATCACTTTGGCACCTTCTTCTAAAAACTTCTTAGCTGTTGCAAATCCTAAACCCTGACTTGAGGCGGTTACTAAAACAACCTTATTCTTGAGTTTTAAATCCATAAGTTTACCTCCGTTTTTAATTACTAAAAATTCAGTTGGCTTTGTTTTTACGATAAAAATAGAACATCAAAATAGATGAAAAAATATTATTCAACGGTTAATCTAAAATTTATTGTTTATTAAGGATAGGTACAACATATAGTATAAATTTTATAGATTCTATCTTAAATACCATTAGTTTAACAAATCAAAGGATTAACATTTACTGTATAATAACAAATCCCTTAACAAGCAGGCTACCTGAAAAATATGTTAGATTCATTTTTATCTTTAAAAGCATCACATGCAATTTATGAATACTCTACAAAGAAAAAAGCAGCTCACATATTACTGTGAACTGCTTCCAATTGCATCGCGACGTCCTATCCTCGCAGGAGGCGATCCTCCAACTACTTTTGGCGCTACTGAGCTTAACTACTGTGTTCGGTATGGGAACAGGTGTGACCTCAGTGCCATCATCACGACACGTTTTTGTTGAGTGAACTTAGTTCCCTCAAAACTGAATCATAATTGCTTATTTTTTCTTGCCTTACACCACTTGCTACTTGGTTAAGTCCTCGAACCATTAGTACTAGTCCGCTCCATGTGTCACCACACGTCCACTTCTAGCCTATCTACCTCATCATCTCTGGGGGTCTTACTTCATTTCTGAATGGGAAATCTCATCTCGAGGCGAGTTTCACACTTAGATGCTTTCAGCGTTTATCTCATCCGTACATAGCTACTCAGCGATGCTCCTGGCGGAACAACTGATACACCAGTGGTACGTCCACCCCGGTCCTCTCGTACTAAGGGCAGCTCCTCTCAAATTTCCTACGCCCGCGACGGATAGGGACCGAACTGTCTCACGACGTTCTGAACCCAGCTCGCGTACCGCTTTAATGGGCGAACAGCCCAACCCTTGGGACCGACTACAGCCCCAGGATGCGATGAGCCGACATCGAGGTGCCAAACCTCCCCGTCGATGTGGACTCTTGGGGGAGATAAGCCTGTTATCCCCAGGGTAGCTTTTGTCCGTTGAGCGATGGCCCTTCCATGCGGAACCACCGGATCACTAAGCCCTACTTTCGTACCTGCTCGACTGGTAAGTCTCACAGTCAAGCTCCCTTGTGCCTTTACACTCTGCGAATGATTTCCAACCATTCTGAGGGAACCTTTGGGCGCCTCCGTTACTTTTTGGGAGGCGACCGCCCCAGTCAAACTGCCTGCCAGACACTGTCTTCCACCACGCTTAGTGGTGTGAGTTAGAGTGTTCATACAACGAGGGTAGTATCCCACGTTTGCCTCCATCGAAACTAGCGTCCCGATTTCTACGGCTCCTACCTATGCTGTACAAGCTGCACAAACACTCAATATCAAGCTACAGTAAAGCTCCATGGGGTCTTTCCGTCCTGTCGCGGGTAACCCGCATCTTCACGGGTCTTTAAATTTCACCGAGTCTCTCGTTGAGACAGCGCCCAGATCGTTACACCTTTCGTGCGGGTCGGAACTTACCCGACAAGGAATTTCGCTACCTTAGGACCGTTATAGTTACGGCCGCCGTTTACTGGGGCTTCAATTCGTACCTTCGTCGAAACTAAGTACTCCTTTTAACCTTCCAGCACCGGGCAGGTGTCAGCCCCTATACGTCATCTTACGATTTTGCAGAAACCTGTGTTTTTGATAAACAGTCGCCTGGGCCTATTCACTGCGGCTCAGCTTGCGCTGAGCACCCCTTCTCCCGAAGTTACGGGGTCATTTTGCCGAGTTCCTTAACGAGAGTTCACTCGCTCACCTTAGGATGCTCTCCTCGACTACCTGTGTCGGTTTGCGGTACGGGCAGGTAAACACTAACTAGAAGCTTTTCTCGGCAGCGTGACATCACAGACTTCCCTACTTTATTTCGGTCCCCATCACAACTTGTCCGTATAAGTGCAAGCATTTAACTCACACTAAGACTCATTGCTTGGCCCAGCATTTCCAGCAGCTGGGATCCGTTAGCCTTCTGCGTCCCTCCATCGTTCAAACATGTTCACCTGGTACAGGAATCTCAACCTGTTAGCCATCGACTACGCCTTTCGGCCTCGCCTTAGGTCCCGACTAACCCTGGGAGGACGAGCCTTCCCCAGGAAACCTTAGTCATATGGTGGACAGGATTCTCACCTGTCTTTCGCTACTCATACCGGCATTCTCACTTCTAAGCGCTCCACCAGTCCTCACGGTCTGACTTCATTGCGCTTAGAACGCTCTCCTATCGCGCCACTTACGTGGCACCCGTAGTTTCGGTGGTGTGTTTAGCCCCGGTACATTTTCGGCGCAAAATCACTCGACTAGTGAGCTATTACGCACTCTTTAAATGGTGGCTGCTTCTGAGCCAACATCCTAGTTGTCTATGCAACTTCACATCCTTTTCCACTTAACACACACTTAGGGACCTTAACTGACGATCTGGGCTGTTCCCCTTTCGACAATGGATCTTATCACTCACTGTCTGACTCCCGGACATACGTGATTGGCATTCGGAGTTTATCTTAGTTTAGTAACCCGAGATGGGCCCCGCACCAAAACAGTGCTCTACCTCCAACACGCTTTCTTCCGAGGCTAGCCCTAAAGCTATTTCGGAGAGAACCAGCTATCTCCAAGTTCGATTGGAATTTCACCGCTACCCACACCTCATCCCAACATTTTTCAACATGTATGGGTTCGGGCCTCCAGTGCGTTTTACCACACCTTCACCCTGGACATGGGTAGGTCACCTGGTTTCGGGTCTACAACAACATACTCAGTCGCCCATTTCAGACTCGCTTTCGCTACGGCTCCGGTCTTTCCACCTTAACCTTGCATGTTATCGTAACTCGCCGGTTCATTCTACAAAAGGCACGCTATCACCCATTAACGGGCTCTAACTTGTTGTAGGCACATGGTTTCAGGAACTTTTTCACTCCCCTTCCGGGGTGCTTTTCACCTTTCCCTCACGGTACTGGTTCACTATCGGTCACTAGGGAGTATTTAGCCTTACGAGATGGTCCTCGCAGTTTCCAACTGGATTTCACGTGTCCAGCCGTACTCAGGATCCTACACGGGAGTTTGCTTACTTTCGCATACGGGGCTATCACCCAGTGTCGCTCAGCTTCCCAGCTGATTCTGCTAATAAACAAATTTGTAACTCCACAACGGTAGTCCTACAACCCCAGAGTGCAAGCACTCTGGTTTGGGCTTCTCCGTGTTCGCTCGCCGCTACTGACGGAATCGATTTTTCTTTATTCTCCTGTTGCTAATGAGATGTTTCAGTTCACAACGTCTACCATCGTTTAACTATGTATTCATTAAAACGATAACTTGCATAACAAGTTGGGTTCCCCCATTCGGAAATCCCCGGATCAAAGCTTACTTACAGCTCCCCGAGGCATATCGGTGTTAGTCCCGTCCTTCATCGGCTCCTAGTGCCAAGGCATTCACCATGTGCCCTTAATAACTTAACCGATCAACTTACGTTGATGATTTCGTTTGAGTATTGTGACTCAATGGTCACAAGCGATTTTAAACTTATTTAAAAAACTCAAAAAATTACGCGGTGTATTTTTTCGGCTCAATTTATATTGATAAAAATCAATTTAAATGAATTTAAAAATTTACAATTATGATTCAGTTTTCAAAGAACTAATGCTGAGTGTTAACCACTCAAAACTAAATATCGTTTCGTTGAATGTGTAGGATTCCGATTTTCCTTAGAAAGGAGGTGATCCAGCCGCAGGTTCTCCTACGGCTACCTTGTTACGACTTCACCCTAATCATCTGTCCCACCTTAGACGGTTGGCTCCTAAAAGGTTACCGCACCGGCTTTGGGTGTTACAAACTCTCATGGTGTGACGGGCGGTGTGTACAAGACCCGGGAACGTATTCACCGCGGCGTGCTGATCCGCGATTACTAGCGATTCCGACTTCATGTAGGCGAGTTGCAGCCTACAATCCGAACTGAGACATACTTTAAGAGATTAGCGTACCCTCGCGGGTTAGCGACTCGTTGTATATGCCATTGTAGCACGTGTGTAGCCCAGGTCATAAGGGGCATGATGATTTGACGTCATCCCCACCTTCCTCCGGTTTGTCACCGGCAGTCTCACTAGAGTGCCCAACTAAATGCTGGCAACTAATAATAAGGGTTGCGCTCGTTGCGGGACTTAACCCAACATCTCACGACACGAGCTGACGACAACCATGCACCACCTGTCACCTTGTCCCCGAAGGGAACATCCTATTTCTAGGATTGGCAAGGGATGTCAAGACCTGGTAAGGTTCTTCGCGTTGCTTCGAATTAAACCACATGCTCCACCGCTTGTGCGGGTCCCCGTCAATTCCTTTGAGTTTCAACCTTGCGGTCGTACTCCCCAGGCGGAGTGCTTAATGCGTTAGCTGCGACACTCAAGGGCGGAAACCCTCGAACATCTAGCACTCATCGTTTACGGTGTGGACTACCAGGGTATCTAATCCTGTTTGCTACCCACACTTTCGAGCCTCAACGTCAGTTACAGTCCAGAAAGCCGCTTTCGCCACCGGTGTTCTTCCATATATCTACGCATTTCACCGCTACACATGGAGTTCCACTTTCCTCTACTGCACTCAAGTTATCCAGTTTCCAAAGCCCTTCCTCAGTTGAGCTGAGGGCTTTCACTTCAGACTTAAATAACCGTCTGCGCTCGCTTTACGCCCAATAAATCCGGATAACGCTTGGAACATACGTATTACCGCGGCTGCTGGCACGTATTTAGCCGTTCCTTTCTGATAAGATACCGTCACACACTGAACAGTTACTCTCAATGTCGTTCTTCTCTTATAACAGTGTTTTACGAGCCGAAACCCTTCATCACACACGCGGCGTTGCTCCATCAGGCTTGCGCCCATTGTGGAAGATTCCCTACTGCTGCCTCCCGTAGGAGTATGGGCCGTGTCTCAGTCCCATTGTGGCCGATCAGTCTCTCAACTCGGCTACGCATCATCGCCTTGGTAAGCCATTACCTTACCAACTAGCTAATGCACCGCGGGTCCATCTCTTAGTGATAGCAAAACCATCTTTCAATTAACAACCATGCGGTTGTTAGTATTATACGGTATTAGCACTTGTTTCCAAATGTTATCCCCTGCTAAGAGGTAGGTTACCCACGTGTTACTCACCCGTTCGCCACTCTTTGTCAGATAAAATCACATCAGAGCAAGCTCGTCAGATCAATTAAAGACAAAGCGTTCGACTTGCATGTATTAGGCACGCCGCCAGCGTTCATCCTGAGCCAGGATCAAACTCTCATTTTAAAAGTTTGAGTATAACTCAATTTGTTGTTATTTGTTTAACAGAAGTTAAACGAATTTATTAGTGAATTGACTTCACAAATGTTTTGTATCAAGTAAATTACTTGATGACCCTACACATTTGTTTCATCGAAACGATATTCAGTTTTCAATGATCAACAGTTGTTGTCTCGCTGACAACTTAATCTATATTACAGAAGTTAATTTAATTTGTCAACAACTTCTTTTAAGTTATTTCATCAAGTTAACTTCATGTAACGCCGTTGCCGACTTGATATATACTACACACTTAAAATGAAAAAGTCAATAATATTTTATATTTTATATATGCATTTGTTTTTTAAATGATAAAGTAGTCTGTTAATAACTAAAAAGACCGTCAATCTAACTAGATTGACGGTCTTTAACTTGCTTACCATAAGGCTTTAAATAGCCTTCTATTTTACATGATTAATTTTCAAAACTGGGACTGCGCTAAAATAGAGCCAATTGATTTTCATCTGGCATACCATTAAGGACCCCATTATCATCCATAAACTGCAACAAAGTCTTTGAAATGCCACCTCGTTGCGCTAAGTCTTCTTTAGATAAGAATTCACCTTCGGCTCTTGCAGCAACAATACGCTTTGCCACGTTATCACCTAGTCCAGGTACCGAATTAAATGGTGCAATTAATGTATCACCATCAATCAGCCAAGCATCTGAATCAGACTTATATAAGTCGACCATGCTAAAGTTAATCCCACGCTCTAGGGCTTCATTAGCAATTTCGAGTACAGTCATCAAGTCCTTGTCTTTAGCAGAAGCATCATTACCTTGATGTTTAATTTCCATAATTTTAGCTTTCGTACTATTTAATCCACGTGACATTGACACAATATCAAAATTACTTGCACGGACTGAAAAGTATGCTGCGTAATACAGCATCGGGAAATAAACCTTGAAATACGCAATCCGCAAGGCCATCAGCACATATGCAGCGGCATGGGCGCGTGGGAACATGTATTTAATCTTCAAACCAGATTCAATATACCATTCTGGCACACCTGCTGCACGCATTTCAGCTTGGTATTCATCGATAATTCCTTTACCTTTACGTACTTTTTCCATAATCTGGAATGATGATTCCGGATTAACACCATAATTGATCAAGTCGGTCATAATCTTATCACGTGTTCCAATAACCGTACCAATTGTCGCCACACCACGTTCAATCAATTCATCAGCGTTACCACGCCAAACATCTGTCCCGTGAGACAGACCTGATATTTGTAACAACTCAGAATAATTCTTGGGATGGGTTTCTTCCAACATCCCCCGGACAAAGGCTGTTCCGAATTCTGGCACACCTAAAGTACCTGTTTTCGAAAAGATTTGGTCTTCATTGACCCCTAGCACTTCTGGTGACGAAAATAGACTCATAACACCTGGATCGTTCATTGGAATCGTCGTTGGGTCAATCCCTGACATATCCTGTAAGGCACGAATCATCGTTGGATCATCATGTCCAAGAATATCCATCTTCAAAATATTATCGTGAATTGAGTGGAAATCAAAATGGGTCGTTCGCCAAGTGGCCGATAAATCATCGGCTGGATATTGAATAGGCGTAAAATCATAAATTTCCATATCATCCGGAACAATTAGGATTCCAGCCGGGTGCTGACCAGTCGTACGTTTCACACCCGTGGCTCCCATGGCTAATCTTTCTACTTCAGCACCTCTAAATTGCTTTTCATGATCACGTTCATAAGCTTTAACATAACCAAAAGCTGTTTTATCAGCAACTGTCGCAATGGTTCCTGCTCGGAAAACATTATTTTCCCCGAACAATGATTTCATATAATTATGCGCGAAAGGCTGATAATCACCCGAAAAGTTCAAATCAATATCCGGCACTTTGTTACCCTTGAATCCCAAGAAGGTCTCGAAAGGAATATTGTGACCATCCCCGATCAATTTGGTACCATCAATCGGACTATAACGCTCTGGTAAATCATACCCAGATTCGTAATCACGTGGATTAACGAATTCAACATAATCACCATTCACACTACGATAATGTGGTGGTAAGGCATTGACTTCAGTAATACCAATTAGCAAGGCAATAAGTGAAGAACCAACCGATCCACGTGAACCAACCAAGTAACCATCTTTATTTGATTTCGAAACGAGTCGCTGAGCAACTAAATAGATAACCGCGAACCCGTTCTTAATAATTGAATGTAATTCTTGTTCAATTCGAGCCTCAACCACTTCAGGCAAAGGATTACCATACATGCGATACGCTGTTTCATATGATTTTTGACGAATTTCGTCATTGGCCGTCGGCATATTTGGCGGATAATTACCCGTTTTAATAGCCTCGACATCGTCAATCATATCAGCGACAACATGTGTATTATCAATCACTAATTTCTTTGCTAGTTCTGGTTTCATCCAGCTAAAATCATCTAACACTTCCTGGGTCGTTCTAAAATGCATCTCAGGTAAGCTATGCCGGTTCAACGGATTAGCACCACCCTGTGAACTGATTAAAATCTTGCGATAAATACTGTCTTCAGGATTTAAATAGTGAACATCCCCCGTCACAACGACCGGTTTATTTAATTCATCACCAATTTTAACAGCTTGCATCATTAGTTCACGTAAGCGTGCTTCATCCTTAATCAATTCACCCTCAATTTGAGGTAAATAATTAGCTGACGGCTGGATTTCAATATAATCATAATATTTCGCCTTATTTTTGGCTGCAGCGTATCCCTTTTGCATGAGTGCTTCCCAGAATTCGCCGGAACTATCACCTGTTCCCAATAATAGGCCTTCGCGGTATTTATTCAGTACTGATCGTGGTACGCGGGGCGTGCGATAAAGATAGTGAATATTAGATTCTGAAATCAATTTATATAGATTTTTGACCCCGGTTTGATTTTGGACAAGGACAACCGCATGATTTGGTCGACCATGGCGCCAAGCATCATTGTCAGTCATATGATCATTTAATTGATCAGCATACGCAATGCCATAAGACTCATTTGCTTCTTCCAAGAAAATACGATTTAAGTGTCCCGTAGTTTCCGAATCAAAAATCGCACGGTGATGCTGTTCTAGTAGAACGCCAAAGTGCTTGGCCAATGTATTCAAACGATACGAACGCATATTAGGGTATAAGAAACGCGCTAAGGTTAATGTATCAATAACTGGATTAGTAATTGATCCCATACCATGACGTTCATACCCTTCATTCATGAATCCCATATCAAAGGTCACATTATGACCGACCAAAATAGCATCCCCATAAAATTCACGGAAGGCCGCAAAAACTTCTTGTTCTGATTTTGAGCCTTGAACCATATCATCAGTAATCGAAGTCAAGTCAACAGTTGTCTGACTTAACGGGAATCCAGGATCAATAAACTCAGAAAACTCTGCTGTCACGTTCCCTTTGACCATCTTAACGGCAGATAATTCAATAACCTTGTCATAGGCTGCTGACAAACCGGTTGTTTCCACATCAAATACAACATATTCAGCATCATCTAAAGCTATGTGGGCGGGATTAAAAATAATTGGTTCACCATCTTCAACCAAATTAACTTCAATTCCATAAATCATTTTGATGTTATTATCGGCTGCAGAAGATGCTGCTTCAGGGAAACCTTGTGCACCTGCAGTATCAGTGATTGCTATAGCGTCCATGCCCCAATCACTGGCTTGTTTAACATAATCCTTAATCCCATTAGTTGCATCCATCGTTGACATCAAAGAATGTGCATGTAGTTCAATACGCTTTGAATCACCCTCGTATTTATCAACACGTGGCTCATGCTTAACAACTTGGATATCATACGCCATCATCGTGAGGTCATGTAAAAAGTCATCTTGTTGGACCGGACCACGTGCTCGAATCCACATGCCGGCCTTAACATTCGCAAAAAATGCTTCATCATTTTCATCACGTGAGAATTTCTTAAGAATAAACGAACTCGTATAGTCAGTCACTTTCATCGTCAATAGTTGGCGCTCTGATTTAAGGACTTTGACTTCTGCATCAAATACATAACCTTCAACGATTACCGACCGTTCTTCGTCAATAATATTGGCCATATCAGTAATTTCAGCATCATTAGCTATCTTACGACCCAAGTTATTACCACCATTACCGCCACCATGGTTAGAGGTATGGCGTTGCTTCGACGCTTGTTCTATTTGTACTTGAGCCATTTGAGCCAACTGTTCATCCTGTGATGCTCGTTGGGCAATTGCCTCAGCTTGTGACTGGGCAACGAGTTCATCATCAACATTAATAACGAATGGTAACCTCTCAGCGAAACCAATTTGGCGGTAAGTTTGTTGAATTAAATTAAGGCCTGTTTGCTGAGCATAATTTGCCCACGCCTGTGAATCAAATGTGAGAACAAGTTGATCGTTCTCAGTAACCGGCATCACTTGACTAAATGCTTGTTGAAAAGCACCTGGCTCATTTTGATGTTGTTGTAAAACCCAGCGCCAATAATCAACAGCCTGTGTCATATGTGGCTGCGAAGTTAATTTAATTTCATAATTAACAGATGCGATATTTGCAAATGTTGTCTGCAATTTACTGATCAATGTCGCTAAAGTGGTCACATCAGGTAATTCAGGTAGTGCAAAATGGAATTGCCAAACTCGTGACTGTTTATGAATTGTCAATTTGGTCAGAGTTGCTTCTTGGAAGATGTCGGGCACCTCCTCATATTGCAACTGTTGTAACAATATTCGAAATTGTTCTTGTGGGTTCAACGCCATCACTTATAGCCCCTTTCATTTGTTTTACAATCTATTGCTATTATACATTGTCCATGAGTCATGGAAATATCAAATCGATGAATTAATTAATACTGAGACACAAAAAAAGAGGAAGCAATGGGCCATTGCTTCCTCTACTGATGATAAATAGCTCAAAGTGCTATGTCATCATCGATAATAGATATGGATGGGCTTCCTAATCTATTATTAACGGTATACTCACATATACCAAATTTAAGGAGTAGTTGCAGGAACGGGCATTCCTGCTAGGTTATGAGTAATCATTATGGGCATCGATAGGATATCTCTGTATCCCTCATCGATAATTACACTATAAAGCCATAATCTTAAAACAAGAATAAATGACCTAATAATATTTAGTTTTTATGTCCATCTAGAAAAACTTGTAGCGTTGAAACAAGTTCATCTGCACGAACTTCAATAGCTTCATCTGCTTGACGTAACTTAACTTCGACAATACCTTCACTCGCTTTTTTACCAATCGTTACTCGTACTGGCAAGCCAATTAAGTCTGAATCAGCAAACTTTACGCCAGGACGCTCATTACGATCATCGACTAACACTTCATAACCAGCCGCTACCAAGCTATCATTTAATTCATCTGTCAACTTTGCTTGCGTTTCATTTTTGTACTTAATTGGTACCAAGTGAACATTCCATGGCGCAATAGCTGCTGGCCATGACAAACCATTTTCGTCTGCATTTTGTTCAGCAATCGCTGCCAAAAGACGTGACACACCAATACCATAAGAACCCATGATGACATCAGCTTGGCGACCATTTGCATCCAATACTTGTGCACCCATAGCTTTAGAATAACGAGTACCTAACTTAAAGATATGCCCAACTTCAATTCCCTTAGTAAATTGTAGATGACCCTTGTTATCAATAGCTGGGTTTCCTTCACGCGCAACACGAATATCGGTTACTTCATCGATACGGAAATCACGGTCAACATTAGCATTTAAGTAATGGAAACCAGCTTCATTACCACCAACGACAATATTAGCCATATCTGTGACCCATTCATCGGCAATAATTTTCACTTCTTCGCCAACGCCAACAGGACCTAATGACCCAAATGGTGCCCCTAAGTATTGTTGCGCTTCCTCTTCAGTTGCTAAACGTAATTCACCAGCTTGCAAATAATTTTTCACTTTAACTTCATTGACTTCATAATCACCACGAACCAAAAGCATAACAGGTTCCCCATCAGCTATCATGAACAACGTCTTGACTAGTTGATCTTCAGCAATTTGTAGATAGTCAGCCAATTCAGAAATTGTGGCAACGTCAGGCGTTGCAATCTTTTGCAAATCAGCCAATGGTGCATGTGACTTGTTTGGTGTATACAGGTCCTTAGCCATCTCTAAGTTTGCTGCATAATCTGATTCGTCTGAGTAGGCAATTGTGTCTTCACCAGCAGCTGCTGGCGCAGAGAACTCTTTAGAATCTGAGCCTCCCATGGCACCAGCATCACCAACGATAACCCGGTAGTCCAAACCGACACGATTGAAGATATTAACATAAGCTGATTCCATCTTCTTATAAGCATCGTCCAGACCAGCTTCATCAATTGAGAATGAATAAGCATCCTTCATAATAAATTCACGACCACGAAGAACACCAAAGCGTGGTCGATCCTCGTCACGTAACTTGGTTTGAATTTGATAAATCGTTAATGGCAACCGCTTATATGATTTGATATCATCGCGAATCAACGTCGTCATCGTTTCTTCATGCGTTGGTCCAAGAATCATATCACGTCCATGACGATTTCTTAACTTAAACAAGTTTGGACCGTAAGTCTCATAACGTCCTGATTCTTGCCATAATTCTGCAGGCAAAAGAACTGGTGCCGTCATTTCTGTCGCATCAACTTTTTCCATCTCTTCACGAATGATTGCTTTTATCTTATTTAATACACGTTGTGCCAATGGCAAATACGCGTATACACCCGCTGTTACTTGGCGAACATACCCCGCACGTAACATCATTTGGTGCGAAATGACTTCCGCATCTGCTGGTGTTTCACGCAACGTTGGAATAAAAACCTTTGATTGTTTCATGACTTATACCCATCCCTAATCTTTGCACAAAAAAGCGCATTAAAATTCTTTTTCTATCTTACCACATTTGTTTATTTCACGTTGACCTACATATAACCGAAAACGTTTCATATTATTAGCAGTCAAAATATTTCGTTCTAATAGCTGATAAACACCTACTATTTACTTCACGAAATAGCGTAGAATATCATTTCCTGTTACCGCAATCATTAAAATAAATAATAATCCCACACCAACTAAGGTCACCGCTAATTCAGCTTTTTCTGGTACCGGACGTCTAATTACCGCTTCGACCGCATTCAACAATAACTTACCACCATCTAATCCAGGAATAGGTAGCAAATTCATCATCCCCAAGTTAACTGACAACCAGGCCATAAAGGACACAATGGCTAATATTCCCATAGTGCTGACTTCTGAAGTATTTTTATAAATAGCAACTGGTCCGCCTAGCTTATTAAGTGAAAATCCTTGTACAAGATTCTTAATTGCTCGGAAAATCTGTGTCATCGATTGCGCAGTTGCTTGGAAGCCATATCGTAACCTAGCCCCCAAGGCGGTTGTCTGTTTAGATGTCACGCCGATTTGACCAATCTTCATCCCGCCATTTTTAACACCCTTGGGAGTCAACGTCGTATGCTTCGTTTGACCATGACGTTCAAATGTCAATGAAACTTTTTTATCAGGCAATGTTTGAATCTTATTTTGCATACCTTGCCATGAATTAACTTTTTTACCATTTATCTCGGTGATTGTATCGTTGGATTTAATACCGACCATAGCTGCTGGTGAATCTTTAGCAACGTGGTCTACTGTAGTTGTAGAAACACCAGGTAACGTAAATGCCAAACCAATAAACAAAATCAGAGTCAACAAAAAGTTGTTCATAGGACCAGCAAAGTTGATCACTGCACGTTGCCATAATTTTGCCGATTCAATATGCGTATCTCTTGGTGCTACTAACACGACTGTACCATCTGCCTCAACAACTGAGGCATCGTGATCGACCGGTAAACGTACTAACTCACCATCTTCAGGCCAATAACCTTCGATCACCATATCATCAACTAAATCAACTTGATTAACAGTAATCGTACGGCCACCCACCAACTCCTCTTCATCCGACAAATTAATACGGGTGACCACACCATCAGTCAGAACAACAGTAATCGACATCCCAGGCTGAATCGTTTCTTCTTCAGTATCTGCACGACCAGCCATACGCACATAACCACCAACCGGCAAAATGCGCCAAGTATAAGTTGTCCCATTGCGTTGCGTTTGCAATAATTTTGGTCCCATCCCAATTGCAAACTCACGTACTCGAACGCCAGATTTTTTAGCAAAATAAAAGTGACCAAATTCGTGAACAATCACGATGACTCCAAATACAATAATAAATGTAATAATTGCTGTCATTCCTTATCTCCATCCCAATCTAAGTAGGGTTAGTATACTATAAATCATAGTGTGACAAAAGACGCTTTGAATTCGGTGTGTAACGTTGTTTATGCTATTACAGTTAAACCAAGCTAACAAAAAAGACTGACGTCTAACATCAGCCTTTTATCATTAACTTATTAAAAAACACCCAGTAAGTACATGATTGGCAAAACAATCAACATTGAATCAAATCTATCTAAAATACCACCATGACCTGGTAATACTGAACCAGAATCTTTGACATGATAGAAACGCTTCAAAGCAGATTCAATCAAATCACCAAACTGGCCAGCAACTGAAAGAAGAATGCTGATTACCAGCATAATCCACCAGCTATATGCTTGTGGGAAATAATACGTATAAATTGCTGCTGCAATCACAGCGATGACACTTCCACCAATTGAACCTTCCCAAGTTTTATTTGGTGAAATAGCCGTTAGTTTATGCTTACCAATTTGTCTACCAACCAAGTATGCACCAGAATCAGTAATCCAAACAATCAAAAAGGCATACATCAAGGTATCCAGACCGGCTTCACGCGCTGATACCATCATGCCAAACCCTAAACCAACATACATCATTGTTAATGTGAAGACACCCGCGTCCTCAAAGTTAAACTTATTGCGAGCTACTACTGTATGTAATAACATCAAAATTACAAATATGTAAAGTAAAGAAGCAGGCTGTAATGTCGTTGGTAAATCAAGATTTTGCCAAATATCGTTTGGCAATGTCATGATAAACGCCCCGAGCATCGTCAAGATAGCACCAAAGTCAACTAACAATGTACGACGCATTAAGACAACTTCTGATGCAGCAACAACGGCAAGTACTGAAGCAGCAATTTGAATCCAGATATTACCAGCAATCAAAATGGGTATAAAAATTGCCAATGCTACCACTGCCGTGATTACCCGTGTTTTCATTATTTTATCTCCTATTTTTTATCACTTTTATTTTCTGCTAAACCACCAAATCGTCGATGACGTGACTGATATATCATAATGGCACGCTTTAAGACTTCTGACGTAAAGTCAGGCCAATGTTCGTCCACAAAGACGAACTCTGAATAGGCAATCTGCCAAAGCAAAAAATTCGATAGCCGTTCTTCACCACTCGTGCGAATCAATAAATCAGGATCAGCATACTTATTTAGTGATGCGGTCATCAAAGATTGACTAAACCGCGTCTCATCAATATCTTCTGGCTTGATTTCACCATTTAATACCTGTTGGGCAAGCTGTTGCGCGCCGGACACAATTTCGCTACGACCACCGTAATTCAAGGCAAAGTTTAAGACCATGCCCGTATTATTAGCCGTTTGCGCAACGGCGTTTTTAACAGCTTTTTGTGTATAAGCAGGCAATTGATCGACATATCCGATAACATTGACGCGAATATTATTTGCAATTAAATCGGGTACAAAGGTATCAAAAAACTTACCCGGTAGCTTCATTAAAAATCCAACTTCAGTTTCCGGACGTTTCCAATTTTCAGTTGAGAAAGCGTATAACGTTAAAACTTTCACACCCAAATCACTGGCAGCTTTAGTAATATCTTTAACGACTTCCATGCCACGCTGATGCCCAGCAACTCGTGGTAGATTTTGGCCCTTAGCCCATCGTCCGTTACCATCCATGATAATCGCGATATGTTGTGGTATCTGCTGACCGTCCAGCTCGATGGCCTGTTTATCAGCACGTTCTTCATGTCGGTCATTAAAAAACACGATTTACCCTCCAAGATTCTAACAAATAATCACTATGAAATATGACACACTTCATAATCTTATATATTATACCAGTTTGTCACATAATATTTGCCTATTAACTATTACTTATCAAAAATTTTACTTGTACGATCATCAAAGGCACCCGCTAATAATGCCTCAATGGTATCAATAACGCCATTGTGGTTGTTATCATTAACCGCTAAATTATCAATACGTACTTTCATAAAATCTTCTGCGTTTGGCATAACAAAAGGATACTTCACATAACGGAGCATCTCTAAATCGTTACCATTGTCACCAAAGGCCGCCATTTCTTCAGGCTTGATATCCCAAATTTCACCTAATTTTTCAAGACCAGTTCGTTTGTTTACCCCTGGTGCTAAAATATCAACTGTTCCAAAACCAGAACCAGTGGTATGTAGTTCTTCACCAAATTCTGCTCGTAGCTGTTGAATATATTGATGGACATCAATGCCCTGTTCCCAAACGAATGTAAAGCGGAAGATATTGTCATCAATATCTTTAAACTTCTCTACCTGGTGAACGACCGGATAAAATTGTTTTACCATACTAATAATTTCTGGTGTTGCATGGTTAGAAACATATGCACCATTATGGCCTGATAATACAATTAGGTTTTCCATTCCTGGATTAACACTGTTATTCCAATCAATAACCCGATCAATTTGTTCACGGGTAATATTCGTTTCAGCAACCACCTCATCATGATCCATAACTAAGGCCCCATTATCGGAAACATAGGTGACACGATTAGGATCAACAGGATTGAAATATGAACGAAGCATTTTATATTGGTTACCACTGGCGGCTACAAAACGAATTCCCTTCGCATCCAATTCATCTAGTAAGTCTTCCATTCGTGCATAATCAAAGGTCCGATCATCACGCAATAATGTACCATCCATATCTGTTGCAATTAATTTAATCGTCATTTTTCAATTTTCTCCTTCAATCTAAATATCATTAATTTACTCAATACATAATTGGAAACAATTACAAATACATTTTGGATAATATTCCAAATCATATCATTTTGGTGTAGGATATGTACACCAAATAGCAAAATTAAGTATCCTACAACACCCGTTGCCAGGCGTGCAAAGAAAAATTTAACCATTTCGAGTAAAATATTAGCAAAGCCTGTTGTTTGACTATCAAACACCCATTTACGATTGGTTAAATAGGCAAACAAAACGCTCAATATCCAAGCAAGAACATACGCAATGTTTATCGATAAATGCGACCAACGTGCTCCTGTATAGACCACAATGTTAACGACAGTTGTCAGTCCCCCAAAAATCAAATACATAATTTGCATTCGATATTTACTTAGCATCTCAATTACTGTACGCATTTCGTTACTCCATTTCAATCAATTTACAAAATAACACTCAAAACATTATACCAAACTCACTCGGAAGCTGGTTAGTTTGCTACAATTATATAGACAGTTCTTACAAATTTAACTTAATGATTTAGGAAGGCATGATTATGAATCCAGAATCTCATGATAATGTATCTCGTTTAAAACAACTTAAAGAAAGACCAACAACGGAACATCCCGTCAGTCGCCAATCTCGCTTACAGAAAAAAATAAAACAATCAGATATTCAATGGATAGCCTTATTGCTTTGTGTTATTTCACAAAATATTATCTGGTGGGTGTATCCGCTCATCTATTCAAACAACCTGGCTGGAGGGCAATGGCAACATAATCCACTATTAATCACCTATAGTATCATCATAGCGATAGCAATATTTTTAACATTTAATCGCGGCTTTTCCCGTTGGATAAACTATGTAGTCATTTTATTCCCATTGCTATTCTTATATTTCTTATATAAACAATTCACTGGGCAACAAGTCATGTTACTTGCACTACTCCCAATTGCCCTACTATTAATAAATATTTCATGGTTAAGTTTACAAAATGTACTTGGTCTAATTTTATATTCAGGTATCGCAACTATCGTTATGCCTGTCGTTATTTTCTACCAACAAAATACATATTTAACACAACCATTTATTATTAGTTTATTGCCGCTATTTTTCAGTTACCTCTACTTCATGAGTAGTGTGTTCGTCACACAGGGGCGCAATAAACGATTAACTTCGCTGGTTTTTGGCGTTATCCTATTACTCAACGTCCTAACTCTACCTTGGAATTTTTGGACAATTCTAACAATTATTATCATCATCTTTACTTGGATGGTATTAATTAATTTCAATTTAAAGCAACGTTACCGGATGGTATTCTTTACCATTCTACAGACATTGACCATCATGGTTATCTTTTTACAACAAAACTAAACGATACGATAAAGGATCTAAAAAAACATTATTTTTCAGGTCCTTTTTCTTTCAAAAAAACATATTAACGTTTTATAATATGTTTATGGATGAAAAATTATCAGAGTTTTTTAAATTATTTTCAAATGTTCTACGACTAAAAATTTTAAAGATTTTAGCTGATCATGAACAGAACGTCTCAAACTTAGTTATAGCCACTGGCTATTCGCAATCAAATATTTCGCAACAGCTAAAAATGCTAAAGAATGCCGATATTATTAGTTCCCACAAACACGGCAAACAAATTTTTTACGTGTTAAAGGACGACCATATCCGATCAATCATTGCATTAGCAACAACCCACTTGGAGGAAAAATTATAATATGCATAATCATCACGAGCATGCAGCCGTTCCAAAAAGGCAAGTACCCTATTTAACAGGCATTATCCTAAATACTGCTTTTATCATTGCTGAAATGATTTTTGCCCACTACGCCCATTCAACAGCTTTATTTGCAGATGCTTTGCACAGTATCAGCGATGTCGCATCACTGATACTAGCTTGGGCTGCTGTGGCTGTTTTTGGGTTGAGAGCCACGGATACTCACACGTATGGTTGGCATAATGCAACTATCCTAGCCAGCTTTATTAACGCGCTATTCCTGCTAGTTGCCGTCTTTGTTATCTGGTATGAAGCAATTGTTAAGTTGCTGAACGGTGGTGCCGAGCCAGCTGGTAATTTGATTATGATCGTATCAGCTTTTGGGATTGTCGTTAATTTTCTAGCAGCCAAATTCTTTGCTATGGCTGGCGATCACAAATCGGACATCAACGCGAAAGGTGCCTATGTTCACCTAATGGCTGATGCTGGCGTTTCCCTAGGAGTCGTCGTAGCTGGTTTACTAACCAAGCTAACCAAATGGTTCTGGCTGGACCCAGTTGTTTCCATCATTATTGGTATTGTTATCATCGTGTCATCATGGGATATTTTCAAACAATCGGTTCTACTTATTTTCAATGGTGTCCCTGAAAACATTGATGAAGTTTCCGTTAAAAAAGCTATCCTGGATAATCCACAGGTCATCAGTTTACATGATTTACATATTTGGGGTATCTCAACAACAGAAACTGCTTTAACCGTTCATCTGGTTGTTAAAGATCCTGGTGATATGACGTTACTCTCTCATCTCGGTCACATGCTCCAAGATGACATGCACATTCAACATACAACTATTCAACTGGAAAATAATATGCCGAACGAACCCTATAATGACATTTAATCAATAAATAAAAGAGAGAGCGAGACAAAAGTCGGTTTGAAGCCGGTGTGTAACGTTATTTACGACATTTTTGTCCGAAGCAAAGCGAAGGACAAGAATGTCGTAAATTGCGTTACATTGAGGCTTCAGACTTTTGGAACGCGTTTATGCTATAAAATTTATAGCCTTACAATTAATGCATTTTTAGCACAAAAGAGGTTGAGACATTGTTTTGTCTCAACCTCTTTGTTGTTTTTATTCAGATAATTCTAAAACAGCCACATACGGTAAACTACGACAATATTCATTGTAGTCCATCCCGTACCCGACCAAGAACTCATCAGGCACTTGGGCCCCAATAAAGTCTGGTGTAATACCACCTGCAGTAGTCGACTGACGCTTATCTGTTGCAACTGCAACATACACTTTTTCGGCACCGCGTGCTTCAAAGTCCGCCTTTAAATACCGTAACGTTAATCCTGAATCAACGACTTCGTCTAATATGACAACTGTTCGCCCAGACAGGTCAACCTTTAAGTCTCTTTGAATTGTGATATGACCAGTTGATTGATCACCAACATAGCTAGATACATCAATATAATCCAATTCAATCTCGCGGTTCATAGCCCGCATCAAGTCAGCCATCCACATGTAAGCGCCCTTCATGACACCGACAAATACTGGTCGTTCAACATCAACTAGTACTTCGTTGATTTCGTCTGCAACACGTTTCACCATTTGGTCAATGTCATCTACAGATAAAATCGTTCGTGCTAATCTCATTTCAGACATGCTTATTATTCCTCATTCCAGATATCAAACAAGATAATAGTTTGTTCATTTGATGGCCCAACTGCGAATGTATATAGTGGCACACCAATCAATTCTTCAACACGCTTCAAGTAGTTTTCAGCGTTAGCAGGTAGTTCTTCACGTGACTTAATACCCGTAATGTCTTCTGACCAACCTGGCAATTCCTCATAGATAGGTGTCACACGTTGCACATCTTTCAAGTTAGCTGGATAGTGCGTAATGCGTTGACCATCTAGTTCATAGGCCACGGCAAGCTTAACCGTTTCAAGTCCTGACAAAACGTCCAAACTATTTAATGATAAGTGAGTAAAGCCACCGATCCGAGCTGAATGACGAAGAACAACTGTATCTAGCCAACCAATACGACGTGGACGCTTTGTAACAACACCATATTCATGACCAATTTCACGAATACGATCACCAACTTCATCAAATAGCTCCGTTGGGAAAGGACCATCCCCAACACGTGACGTATATGACTTAGCAACACCAACAACCCGCGTAATCTTAGTTGGGCCGACACCGGCACCAATAGTTGCGCCACCCCCAACAGGTGATGATGATGTCACGTATGGATACGTTCCCTGGTCGATATCCAACATGGCACCCTGGGCACCCTCGAATAACACGCGCTTTTGGTCATCCAAGTATTCATTGATCAATACAGTCGTATCGACAATGTATGGCTTCAATTGTTGACCATAATCAGCATATTCTGCAACTAATTCTTCAAGATCAAATGGCGCATGGTCATAAATTTTCTCAAGTACTTCATTTTTTTCAGCAAGTACATTAGATAGACGCTCACGCAATACCTCTTCGTCCAACAAATCAACGACACGGATTCCTACACGAGCGGCCTTGTCCATATACGTTGGACCAATACCACGGCCAGTTGTACCAATCTTGCCATCACCCTTCTTGGCATCAGCCAAGCGATCAAGCAACATATGATATGGAAAAATAACATGGGCACGATCTGAAATACGAAGATTCTCAGTCGTTACACCCTTTTTTTGGATTTCATGTAATTCGTCTAATAAAGCCTTTGGATTAACAACACAACCATTTCCAATTACCGCCAAACGATTTGGATTGAAAATACCAGATGGTACAGAAGACAATTCAAACTTCTGTCCATCAACATAAATGGTATGTCCGGCATTGTTACCACCTTGGTAACGCACTACCATATCGGATTTTTGTGAGATAAAGTTTGTTATCTTTCCTTTACCTTCGTCTCCCCATTGACTACCAACAACTACAATCCCTGCCATAATGGCCTCCTATTTTTAAATTCGTCAAAACACGAACATTCTCAACTTTTTCAACACCTATTCAATTGTAACAACAAACTTTATTCGTTTCAACGGTCTTTCGTTAAAAGTTCGACTTTTAATCATCCAAGCCTTTATATCCTACCAATTTAATAAATAAAAGCGATTTTTTAACGTAATACCATATAAAATAAGCACAGGATGCGAACATCCTGTGCTTATAGTTTTTATATAACTGATTTAATCGCTTTATGAATTTCCCAATAAATATTCGGAACCAATGATAATACGATTGTAATTAGCCAAGCCATACCACTCAATGGTACAAAGCTAAACAATGTTTGGGTAGCTGGTATTAATACAATAAGAATTGTAATAGCCGCTGCTAAAATTGCCATCAATACTAACATTGGGTTAGCACTAAATTTAACCTTGAACATTGAAGACTCACTACGAATATTAAATACGTGCAAAATTGACATCAATGACAAAACAACAAAGGCCATTGTCGTTCCTACGGCGCTATCATGAGTATAAACACCATAACCTTGTGCCAACAAACTAACGGCAGCAAAGAGGACAACATTAATAACAATTCTAGTTGCTAAACCATTTGCAAACAAGCTATCCTTGGGGCTAACAGGGTCTTGATTCATCACATTACCATGAACTGGTTCACGACTAAGAGCAAATCCAGGCAACCCATCGGCAACCAAGTTAATGAACAATAGTTGCGTAGCAATCAATGGCGATCCCCAACCAAGGAGAATAGCACCAATAATGATAATAATCTCTGACATGTTAGCACTCATCAAGAAATTAACAGTCTTACGAACATTACCATAGATACCACGACCAGTTTCAACGGCACGAACGATACTTGCAAAGTTATCATCAGTCAAGACAATGTCTGATGCTTCACGGGCAACGTCAGTTCCTGTCTTACCCATAGCAATTCCAACATCTGCACTACGTAAGGCTGGCGCATCATTCACACCATCTCCAGTCATAGCAACAACGTCCCCACGCTTTTGCCATGATTTAACGATTCGAATCTTATCCTCTGGCGTGACACGAGCATAAACAGCATACCGGTCAACATTCTTATCAAGTTCTTCATCAGACATTTTATGTAATTCTGAACCTGAAAGGGCCAAATCGTTTTCACCTAGAATACCAATTTCACGCGCAATTGCACTGGCAGTGACCACATGATCACCCGTAATCATAAGTGGCTTAACACCAGCGGCACGGGCCTCCGCAACAGCCTGTGCTGATTCTGGTCTTGGTGGATCAATAATTCCAACCAATCCCAATAGGGTCATACCCTTTTCTAATTCATCTGCGGTTGGTTCCATACTAATTTCAGGTAACTTAACAACTCCGACAGCAATAACACGTAAGGCATTCGTACCAAACTCTTTGTTCATCTCAATTGCCTGTTCATGCATTTCTGCTGGGAACTTAGGCAACAAGACATCAAATGCCCCTTTGGTAACTGCTAGATAACCATCTTCAACACGATGAACTGTTGTCATTCGCTTTCTGGTTGAATTAAATGGTATTTCATAAACCTTTGGATATTTGTTTTGCAGAGCTTCATATTCAGAATACTCACCGAGTGCATTGACCATGGCAACTTCGGTTGGTAAACCAGATACTTCATCACCAGGTTTCGTCACATTGGTTGACAATGCTCCAAACTTCAATACATCAGGAATTTGCTCGACTAATTCTTCATCATGATAAACATGATCTGCTTCTGCATCCCAAGCTCGACGAACAGTCATTTTGTTTTGTGTTAACGTACCCGTCTTATCAGATGCAATAACCGTGGCTGAACCTAATGTTTCAACGGCTGGTAGACGACGGACAATTGCCTGACGCTTGGCCATCTTTTGCACACCAAGTGCCAATGTAATCGTCACAATAATCATCAACGTTTCTGGCACAACGGCAACCGCCAATGATACGGCAGTCATGAATAGTGATAGTAATGGCTCACCAGAAGCAATTCCTAATCCAATAACAACTAGGGCTGCCAAAATCGCAATGACACTCAAACGCTTACCAAGTTGGGCAAGTCTAATTTGTAATGGTGTCTGTTCACGTTTTTCATTACCTAATAAGCCGGCAATTTTACCCATCTCAGTCTGCATACCAATAGCAGTAACTACACCAGTTCCGCGACCGTTCACAACAGCTGTTCCACGGTATACACGATCTAAACGATCTCCTAATGAATCATCTTCAGAAGAGATTTCCGTCTCGTCCTTTTCGATGGCATCACTTTCTCCAGTTAACGCAGATTCTTCAACTCGTAACTCACTTGATTCAATTAATTGCGCATCGGCAGAAATTTTCTCACCGTTCTCAAGAACTAAAACATCACCCACAACAATGTCGGCAATTGGAATGGTAGTCACTTTGTTATTACGCTTGACAGTTGCTTCCGCACTCTCTAGACCTTTTAAGGAGTCTAAAGCTGCTTCAGCTCGCCCTTCCTGATAAATAGATAGCACTGAATTAATAATAACAATTCCAATAATTAGCAAACTTTCAAAATAACGGCCATCATTTTCCATGATTGATGTAAGCAGTGAAATAACTGCAGCGATAATCAAAATAATCGTCGCCACATCACTTAAACTACGCTTTATCTTTGACCATAACGATTCTTTCGGTGCTTCGTTAAATTCATTTGTTCCATATTTATCTCGTGCCTGCTGCACTTGGACTTCTGTCAACCCTTTTTCGACATTGGTTGACGCATGATCACTTGGTAACTTATCTTCCATAAACTCTCCTTTTGTTTCATAAAAATTTCGTATGCCTTATGTATATAAGCTTACCAGATATTAGTAGTTTTGTAAAATTTTAAGTAAAAACGTAACTTTTAAGGTAAAAGAGAGCGTGAAAAAAATTGTTTTGAAGCTGGTATGTAACGTAGTTTGCGACATTTTTGGCCGGAGCAGAGCGTAGGACAGGAATGGCGCAAATTGCGTTACATTAAAGCTTCAGATTTTTGGATCGCGTTTAAAAGAGTGCGTGACAAAAATCGGTTTGAAGCCGGTGTGTAACATGTTTTTCAACATTTTTACACAAAAAATGGTTGAGACACTTTTTGTCCCAACCACTTTATACTTTAATAAAAATTAATCATTATCAGAAAATTCTGCTTGTAACTGTGCTTGCTCTTGACGATACTGCTGAACAACCCGTTCAGTTAATCCAGGCTCCAATTGATCAAGCATGACACCTAATGTCTTCATAGCTTGTTCATAATCATAGCCCGTTTCATAGTAATACCGTGCTTGCTGAGTTGCCTGAGCCACTGCAGGGTTATCACGATACAACAATGCTTTACGAACCAAGCGTTCAGTAACCGTAGCCGCTTCAATCAACTCATCCGTTCGTTCCTGCAATGTATCTAAGTCTGCTGTCACGATACTCAACTGTCGTAGCGCATCATCAACATTGACGCGCGCCATATTAAGTTGCTGTTTAACGCGTTCTAATTCATCACTCACTGAATAAAAAATTGATAGATAGGTTTCCGGTAGTCCTGGTAACCCTTGGCGTTCGAATGATCGCTGAATCAAACGCAACTTGTCTGACAACAAGGTTACCCGTTTCTTTGACTGCTCCAATTGTCCTGGCAACTCTTGATAAGTTTGCCAACGGGCAACTTGTTCGCGTTCAATTCGTTCAAGATCTTTTTGAATGGCAACTTGTTCACTGATTAAGTTAGAAAATACCGCTTCATGACGCGCAATTTTTTGCTTCAATTCTTCAAAATTGACGGTATCATTTGATAACTGAATTTCCCAAGTACGAATTTGTCCCACTTCATCTTTTGAAAATACAAAATCTTGGTTCAAACGATCTAAACGGGCATATAATTCATGATTTTGACGTTTATTGTGGGCAAGGTACCCGGTCAAATTCTCATTATTTTCCCAAACTGTTTGGGCAGCCTTCGCTTCTTTATCAAAAGTCTCGTATAAGAGTTCTGTACGGTCTTCCATCCGTGTGATCTCTTCTGATACTTTTTTGAGCGTCAACTCTTTCAACAAATCCAAAGCTGCTTCTAATTCTTCGCGAATATTTGCCAATTCCTTCTCAATATTCGTTTCAAACCTAAATCCTTCAGCAGACATCTTGTTATATGCATCTTGCAATTCTGATAACTGACCCGGAATCGTATCATCCAATTTATTGAAAAGATCAGGTATTTGCTCAATACGCTGTTCCAATTGGTTGGTTTCCATACCTAAAGTTTCATAGATTCCAGCAGCCGTTGCATGATCACCAGCCTCGGTCAGACGAGCAAACTCTGCAAAATCATCTTCTAACGAGCCTAATATCTCTTCCAACTTATCAATTGCTGGTCCAAATGCAAAATTTTGCGACAACAGCACTTTTCGAAGCTCTTGATACTTACTTTCTAAATCCTTAACTGCTTGTTTATGGGCAGCATCCATTTGTTCTAAATCACTTAAACCCTGGTTCACAACATCAATGATTGCTTCTGCATCACGAATTTGTTGCTGAAGGTTTTTCATGCCTTGCGCAGTCTTTAAGAAATTTAACCCCTGCGAATCAAATAATATGGTATTTGCTTTTAAATCAATATTGTTAAACTCGTTTGTTTCCAAATGGTTATACTTTGCTTCCAACAATTGAAATTGCTTCAAAGACTGTCCCGTTAAGCTCAACTGTCGCCCTTTAACTAACCGATCACGCATTGGAATCTCAGCCAATTGGGCTTTCTTTTGAATTAACTTATTAACTTTTCGCGCTGTCAATCGTTGAGAGACAAAGATAATCAAATAAATGGCTGCTACTACAATGATTAAGCCAATTACAATGTGTCCAATCTGTGTCATACTCTTTTATCTGGTGATCAATTATCACCATACTCCTAACTATCGGGAATTCTAATAAGATTAGCGTACCACGTGACTTCTATTACATGTTAATTTTTTACATTTGTTTAGACTTTATTTGGTGTTCTTTAACCTTTTTTAACTTATTCTACTATTTTTTTGTTCAAATAAATAAATAAAAACAATTTATAAACATTTTAAAGTAATAAAAAAGCCAAGGCAAATGCCTTGGCTTTTTTATTGTGTACCCACAAACCGGTAAGCGAATAAAAATTATCCGATACGGTTGTAGTACTCAACGATAAGGGCTTCATTGTATTCGTGATCCAATTCAGCACGCTCTGGTTCGCGAACCAAAGTTCCCTTTAATGTATCTTTATCAAATTCAACGAATGGTAGTGTTCCAGCTTGTGCTTCAACAGCAGCTTGGATGTAAACATTCTTTTGTGACTTCTCACGGACTGAGATTTCTTGTCCAACAGCAACTTCGTATGAAGGAACGTCCAAACGCTTACCATCAACTAAGATGTGACCATGGTTAACAAGTTGACGAGCTTGTTGACGTGTTGTAGCCAAACCTAGACGGTAAACCATGTTGTCCAAACGACGCTCTAGCAATGACAAGAAGTTGTCACCGTGAGTACCCTTACGAACCTTACCTGCCTTCAAGAACAAGTTGTGGAATTGACGCTCAGTCAAACCGTAAGTGTAACGTACCTTTTGCTTTTCTGCTAATTGAATACCATAATCTGATGGCTTTGAACGACGGCCGGCACCGTGATCACCAGGTGCATAATTACGGTTAGCAATTTCCTTACCAGTACCTGAGAGTGAAACACCAAGACGACGTGACAAACGGTACTTAGGACCAGTATAACGTGACATATTTAAATGTCCTCCAGAATTTTTTATTTTGTTGAATTCTAGAGAGTTGCCTCACATTCGTGCAATTTGCCCAAACTTTCACCGCTGCAGCGCGGGTACTAGCGTGTTCTCCGCCATAATTGAAACGGGTCGGTAAATTGTTGACGAGCTTGCGGACAGCCCGCTGCAGTTTTCAACACTTCAAATAGTTTACCAAAATATGAAACTATAAACAAGTGTTAAATCATAATCCCATTTGGTTAGTCACGACCTTATTATGATTTTTCCATATAAAATTCAAACCGCGAACCAACATATTGTGTTTGAACATATTCAAATGGCGTTCCTTTGGCATCATAAGTAATTTGACGCAAAATCAAAACTGGATCACCTCGTTTAATTGCTAAATATTCAGAAATTCGTTCATTAACAGCCGCGGCAGTCACTACTTGTTGGGCACGGCCAATTTTCAAGCCACGCTCTTCAGCAAGCGTTCGATATAGTGAAGCAGTTAAGTCGTTTCTTGATAACCCTTCGATAAGTGACTCAGGAATTGCTGCCACTTCAAAGGCAATCGGTTCGTCATCACCATAGCGAACACGTTCCATTCGTAATACCCGGGCATCTGATGATAACTGCAATTGTTCCTGTTCTGAATTTGTTGCGCGTCCGACATGAAAACTAACCGTCTTTGAAGTTGCTTGTTTTCCCGCATCAGCCATTAAATCGGTAAATGATGTAATACCATTCAAATGCTCCTGCACTTTTTGTTCAGACACGAACGTGCCTGAGCCCACTCGTCGTTCTAAAACGCCCTCATCCACTAATAGCATAATAGCTTGGCGTAACGTCATACGTGAGACACTGAATTGTTCCGCTAATTCACGTTCTGCTGGAATTCTATCTCCAGGAACCCACCGACCTGCATCTATTGCTTCATGAATTTCATCATGAATTTGAATATATACCGGAGAACCCATAGTCTCTACTCCTTTGTTTCAACACCGTCTTGTTTTGAAAAGCGACGGCCCATACTATATGTTGTTTGTAATTCAGTTAAATCTGCGTTAAAGACATTTAAATCAGCATCTTTACCAACTGCTAAGGTTCCTTTGGTATCTAATCCAAATTCAACCGCTTGGTTAACCGACGCCATTTGAATTGCCTCGTGAATAGTAGCTCCCGTAAAAGCCATGATATTTCGGAAAGCATCATCAAATTCCAAGACAGAACCAGCTAAAGTGCCATCCTCTAAACGTGCTTGCTTATCTTTTACCCAAACTTTTTGACCACCAAGTTCAGATTCACCATCACCAAGGCCTTTTGCCCGCATTGAATCGGTAATCAAATCAATGCGATGTGCTGACTTAAGTTTATATGCCACATTTACCATATCTGGATAAACATGGAAACCATCAACAATCAATTCCGTACGAATATTATCTTCAAGCATAGCATGGCCAGTTACCCCAGGCTCACGATGAGCCATTGGACGTTGTGCATTATACAAATGTGTGATGTGACTAGCCTTTGATTGCTTTTGCAAAAAATCACGGGTCGCATTTGAATGACCAATCGAGCCAATAATATGATTATCAGCTAGATAATCTTCAAACTCAGCGACATTTTCGGCCTGTTCTGGTGCATAAGTAATCAAACGGACACGGTTACCAGATAGTTCATGCCATTTCTGTACCAATTCTTTACTAGGTGCAATGATATATTTTTCTGGTTGTGCACCCTTAAAGTGAGGATTAATAAATGGTCCTTCAAGGTGAACCCCAACAATTGCTGGCTCTTGTTCAGCAGCTTCATTAACAGCTGTCATCGCCTTTGAAATATTATCAACTGATTGTGTCATTGTTGTAGGGAAAACGGCTGTGATACCTTCTGAAATTTGGCCATGGACCATCTTTACAATGTCAGTCGTCTCACCATCCATCGTGTCAAAACCATAAGCACCATGTGTATGAACATCAATAAATCCTGGCACGATCACTTGGCGATCAGCACGAACCAATTCATCCGCCGAAGTTGCAACGAGTTCTGACATTGGTCCCATCGCTTCAATTTGTTGATCAAATCGAATGTAAGCATCCTTTATCACTGGGCGCTCAGCTTCTCCAGTATAGATTGTTGCATGTGTTAAAACTTTACTCATGATTTATTCCCCTTATTTCTTCAATGACGCCAGCGGATAGCAACCGCCTGAAGTTCACTTCTAATCGTCTTCAAGTTTACACGGTCTAGACCGATTTTTCTAGTCAGATAGTTTACGTCCAATAAAAAAACACAGCTTAGCGATTGTATCGCAAACTGTGTTTCATATCATTTAAATCAATCTAATTTTCATTAATCAGCGGACAAAGCATCAATTGGGTTCAACTTTGCTGCGCGACGTGCTGGCAACAAGGCCGCCAAGAATGAAATAATTAGCGCTAATATCAAAGTCGTGACGACATTGCCGAATGAAATCTGGATCATATCAAATTTGGCAATCTTATATAAGGCTGCATTCATTATTGCTCCGATACCATAAGCTAATACGACAGATAGAACAAAACTTGCCATACCAATTAATAATGATTCTGAAGTGAATAAACGACGAATGTCTTTCTTACTCTCACCTAGCGCACGCAAAATACCAATTTCTTTCGTACGTTCTGAAACTGACATAAACATTGTCACAATAATCATCAAGGCTGAAACAATCAGTGAGATAGCCGCAATAGCAGCCAACACGTTCGTTGCCAATGTCACGATGGTATTGATCGTATCAAGAATCGACCCAACTGTAATGGCTGAATATAGACGTTTATTATCGTCGTCCTTCAACTTATTGATTGCTTTTTGGAATGGCTTAACATCGTCTGGGTTAGCTACCCGAACCGTTGCGAACATTGCGTTAGTTGGCGCCCCAGCTTCTTTATAGGCTGAACGCACTGTCCGATAATTAACAACGTTAGCTGTTCCGGCCTTGTCGGCATCGATAACACCAGATACTTTCAAATCTTTCGTGATGTTGACCGGTGTACGACCATCCTCTTTCACTGTTGTCCATGAAACCGTCATTGTCTTACCAATAACTGATTGCCAATCTTTCGTATTAAACTTCTTAGCAACCGTCTTCTTATCAACTAGGATTTCATTCTTACCTGGTACATGGCCAGCTTTAACAAGCTTCTTTTGATACGTTGCTGACCAAGTTTGCACTGTCCCTAGATTATAATCTTGATCTTGCAATTTTGATTTCACACCAGACAATTGGTAACCAGGTTGCACATTTTTCGCACCTTTAACGTGCTTAATTTGTTTCATCTGATCATCAGAAATCATCTGTTTTTCAATATCAGCTGCACCACCACCAGCACTTGCTTGACCAATGCCCGAATTTTCGTCTTCGTCATCTTGATGACGAGTAACCGTAATTGCAGTCGGATTTGCTAATGAGTTGACCTGATTATCAATATAAGCCTTTACACCATTTCCTAATCCCGAAAATAGCATAACGGCAAATAATCCAATGGCAGTTCCTAACATAATTAATGAATTACGCCAAAAACTGAAGGTCAAATGTTTATAAGCATTTCGATAAGACGCACTAGCTGGTAACGGCCGATCAGTCATCCGGTTATCGTTCTCCGGCACGTCATATGCCTCCCGCAGACGCTGGTCATCATCGATTTGACCGTCAGCCAAATGTACGATACGCGTACCGTGATCGGCAACTTCTTGTGAATGCGTAACAGCAATAACTAAGCGGCCTTCAGCAGCAATTTCATCTAAGATTCGTAATACATCAGCTGTATTCTCTGAATCCAAAGCCCCAGTTGGTTCATCAGCAATGATGACTTGTGGATCAGAAGCTAGCGCACGCGCAATGGCAACACGTTGCTTTTGTCCACCCGACAACTGATTGGGATGCTTTTTGATTTGTTCAGCTAATCCCACTCGTTCCAATAATGAAGTCGCATGTTTTACCTTCTCAGACTGTGATAGTGGTGTCATTTCTAGCGACACCATCACATTTTCCAAAACTGTTAGATGACTAATCAAATTATATGATTGATAAATATAACCAATTGTCCCGCGACGATATTCATCAAGTTGTTTTTCTTGTTTGTGATCTAGAAGTTGACCATCATTAGTCACAGACCCTTCAAACTCACGATCCAAACCACCGATGATATTCATTAGAGTTGACTTACCACCACCAGATTCACCGAGAATTGAAACAAACTCCCCTAGTTCAAAATCTAGATTGATTCCTTTTAAGACAGGAAACTCTTCTTTACCAAGATAGTACGATTTTTGTATATCTCGTAACTCTAAGTACGCCATTAATTTTCCTCCGGCTTTCATTTACGGTGCAATTTATGGTACTTAGTTTAACCTTTACAACAAACTAACGTCAAGGCAGTGAGGGCTAGCCTTTAACTTCTTTAAAATAAAAAGCACACCAATACTTACGATCAGACCTGTCATAAGCTAATGATGTGCTTCTTCTAAATATCTACATAATTTTTTCAAGGGTTTCCAAGACACCATCGTGATCACTATCTTTAGCCACCACATTGTAACCGCGACCGAATAAACGATCATCAGAATTTGGCATGATATAGACCTGACCAGCCAGTTGCATCATTTCCAAATCATTCATACCATCCCCAAAGACCGTTAAATCTTCAGGTGCTAAATCAACTTGATCAATCAACATTGACAAACTCGTCGCCTTATTGACACTTTCGGCTAAAATATCAACGGTTCCATACCCCGACGTTGTCGCATGCAATGGTAAGTTATTATCGTCAATCAAGGCAATTGCTTCTTCAGAATGAACAGGCGGGAAAATACCAGTAACACTAGTCAATGGTTCTGAGATATCAGTTAAATGATCAACCGTCGCCATATTAGGATAAACTTGTGCCATGTAGTCCTGCATATTTTCGGGTAATTGTTGTAATCCTGCCAAGTTATACATATTATCAGCAGAAAAGGCGACAACACTAATCGTTTCAAAAGTATCACTAATTAAAATCTCTTCTAATTTTTTCAGTGCTGACGCATCAATATTTCGAACATGTAACTCATCTGAACCCTTAACACGCCATGTCGCCCCATTGCCAGTAACCAAATGAATGCGGTCAACTAATTTCCCAAACTTATTACGGACCCAGTTTTCGTCACGACCTGACGCAATTGCAAACTGATCACCTCTTTTATCAAGTTGATCCAAAATGGCCGAAAAACGTGGCACATTAAATTGACGTTCTGAATTTAAAAATGTTTGATCTAAATCTGTCACAAATAAGCGTGTCATCCTATTTCTCCTTATGCAATATTTTATAGCGATGCCTTAACTGCTTGTTGAACGGCTAGCTTTTCTTCCTCAACCAACGCTACACGACTGGCAATAACATTAATATCCATTGTAATTTCACGAGTTAGTCCCGGTGTGTCTAACTTTGGCTCGAAGAAAGCTTTAAATTCTGTAAGACGTTCAGCTGTTTTAAAAATGCGAGCAGTCACCGTAATATACGTGGTGAATTCCATGTCACCACCAACCGTCTTTTCAAGCCAGGCCCAATCATCGCGAATCCAATCCCAAGCTAATTGTTGACCAGCATCGTTAGCAAGGACGCCTTTGTACCAACCACGTAAGTCTTGGGGCTTAATTGTTTCACTATCTTCAAAGTGACTAACGATTTGCTCTAGCAACGCTTTATCTGACGTCTTAGTTAATGCAGCCATGATATCACGTTGATAACCACCATCTGACGTTGTCCGATAATCAGTCAATAGTTGATCAAACAATGCTTGGCTACCATAGTGCTTAACTTCATTAGCAAGGACGATTGCCCGAATGTCAGCTGGCAATTGAACAAGCGCTTGTTGATTTTGTTGTACAAGGTCGTGAGCTGATGCCACTGCATTTTTATCTTCAGCGAACAAAGCTGCATCAGCAATCACTGGTCGACTAACTTGATCATCAATGGTCTCATTGGCCTTTTTATGCCAACCCAAACGATCGAATTGTGCCGCACTTAGTGTATCTACTAATTGTTGCAATGCTTTTTCTTCAGGAGAATCCGATGCCACAAATTTTTTCAAATTACCAACTACTTGATAAAGTGCTGTGTTCACAACACTTGATTGGCTTGTTGCAAAGCTCTTTAATAGCGGTACCACCACTGCATACGAAATTTGACGCCCTTCAGCTAACAAACGCAAATCTTGCAGCAATTGCAGTTGCGTGATAGCACTTAAGCTATCAACATGATTTAAGATATCTTGCAACAATGCTGGCTCGTAATTGACAATAAAGTGAGCAGTGTTATCAACATTTAAACGGAATGGTGTCCCAGCATTTTGTCGTAATTCTTCATAATCACCAAGTTCTAATGTCTTAGTAACCATCAGTTCTGGCAATGCTGCATAATTACTATTCAAAGGAATTTGCCATTGGCGATCTTGATCAATGCCCTCCCCAATAAAGAATTGTTCTTGCGCAAGGGTCAGTTTACCGTCAACCACACTAACATTGACCACTGGATAACCAGGCTGTTCTAGCCACGTAGCCATCATTGCTGTTAGATCAATACCAGCGGCTTTGCCAAGTGCTGCCCACAAATCTGCTCCTTTGGCATTCGCAAACTTATGTGTTTCAAAGTAATCTTTCAACCCACGGCGTAAGGCATCATCCCCAATCAATGAGCGAACCATCACTAACATACGTGAACCCTTCGCATAGACGATGGCAGCATCAAAAATAGCATCAATTTCGGCTGGCTTTTCAACTTGAACATGCACAGATTGGACACCATCAGTAGCATCACGTTGCAATGCCGAAGCTGCTTCCGACGTTTGGAATAGCTCCCAAATATGCCAATCTGGTTGTAAGGCATCAATTGCCACGTACTCCATCATGTTGGCAAAACTTTCATTTAGCCATAAGTCATCCCACCACTGCATCGTCACTAAATCACCAAACCATTGGTGAGCTAGCTCATGTGCAATAACAGTTGCCACACGTTGCTTCATCTCTACCGAGGCATTATCTGCATCAATAGCTAGGTAAGCTTCACGGTAAGTTACTAAGCCCCAGTTTTCCATCGCTCCAGCAGAAAAATCTGGCAAGGCTAATTGCCATGAATGTGGCAGAGGATATGGTGTTTGATAATAATCCTCATAAAACTCAATCGAACGTTTTGCAATATCTAAGGCAAAATCTAATTCGGCTGGTTGATGAGCTTTTGTCGAAAACACCCCAATCTTCACACCACTGTTAGTCTCAGTTAACTTACTCTGCATCTCACCAAAGGCAAAGGCAACTAAGTGGGTTGACATCTTAACCGTTTGGGCAAAATAGTGAACACCGTCAACGACACGTTCCTCAGGCATATTTGCGATAATCGTCTCATTTTCATGCTCATCATATTTAATCGCCAATGAGAAAGTTGCTTTAGCAGCAGGTTCATCAATACTTGGAAATGCTTGACGGGCAGCAGTTGTTTCAAATTGTGTCCCAATTAATTGCTTTCTTTGACCATCAATTTGGTAGTATGAAGGATAAATACCCATCATCGTATCTGTCAATGGCGCTGTATAATCAACCACGATGGTTATTTCACCCGGCTCCGGTACAGTAAACGTCAGTGTCTCATCCGTATCGTTAGTCGTCGCAATGACTGTCTGACCATCAACGGTGACATTATTGATCGATAAGAACTTTTGGTTTAAAGTAATCGCCGTTTGTGTTGCAGATCCTTTGATCGTTGTTTTACCAGCAATGACTTTTGTTTCTCGATTAATATCTAAATAAATATCATAATGAGTTGGTCGAAATACGTCGACCAAGCGCTGTCCTTCTACCATAAATCCCTAATCCCCTTTTATGTATCGCTCAATATCAAATTGATTGATAATATTTTAGCTGCTTTCATTTTATCATAGAGTTATGGTAAGTGTACTCGCTGATTGTCTACGCAGAGCGTGACCTAAAACGTCTTGAAGTCGGTTGTAACGTGGTTTGCGACATTTTTGGCCGTAGCCAACGCGTAGGACAAGAATGGCGTAAACCTCGTTACATTGAGACTTCAGTTTTAGGGAGCGCGTTTATACAGAGCGTGAACAAAGACGCCTTGAAGTCGTTCTTTTCACATTACAAACAAAAAAGGACTGACAGAAATCTGTCTGAACTGAACCCCAAAAATTGGAGAGAAGTTTAAGCAACTAGCTGGTCGGAAAGACTTCGGTATTGAACCGGAGTTTTTCCGGCCAGCTTTGTTTTAATCCGCTTATTGTTGTAGTAATAGATATAATTATTGACGGCAGACTTCAGCTCGTCATAGTTTTGATAATGGTTATTATGGACAGTTCCTACCTTCAAGATATGAAAGAAGCTCTCTGCCATAGCATTATCTAGACAGGTCGCTTTGCGACTCATACTTTGAAACACATGGTTGTTCTGCAAACGTGAGACATATTCATAATTTTGATACTGGAATCCCTGGTCAGAGTGAATCGTCAAACGGTAATTTAATTTGGGCCTAGTATTTAATAGTTCATCCAGTGGTTTCGTAACGAAATCAACGGTTGGATGAAGATCAATATTCCAAGTGAGAATCTCACCACTATAAACATCAATATAGGCCGTAAAATATGCTCGTTCAGATACTGTTCCAGAACCCCAACGCATTTCAGTAACATCTGTGAGCACTTTCTGATAAGGTCGGTCTGTTATAAATCGACGTTTAACACGATTTGGTGCAATACGACCAACTGTTCCGACATATGAATTGTACTTACGAGTTATTCGGTTAAATGCAGTACAAAGAATACCGTTCATTTTCATGATTTTCAATACAACCTTATGGTTGGTATTAAACCCTTGGTTATGCAATTCCTGAGTGACACGACGGTAACCATAATCGGGATTTTCATTACGAACTGCAGTAATGGCATTAATCAAATCACGAGGATATTCTTTATATGCTCGCTTGCAAGCATCATAGTAGCCACTACTAGACATTTCTGCTACTTGAAGAATTAATTTCAATTTACATTTCAATTCCTGCCTTAACACAGTAATTACTACCGCTTTGTCTTGGTTTGTAATTTCTTTTTCTCTTGTGCTAAGGCCTCGAGTTTTTCCAGATAGGCTACCTTAATACGCAGTAATTCATTCTCTTCTTCAAGTTTCTTAATTTTATTATCTTCTTGCTTAGTCATAATCTTTTTCCGCCTTTTCTTATTAGATTTCAGGCGCCCAGATTCCAGTGCTCTTTCCCATTGCCAAATGGTAGCTGGGGTACGAATATGAAATTTCTTAGCAGTTACCGGAAGCGAAGCTTTGTGCTCAAGGCGCCATTTAATTACCTTGATTTTAAAGGAATATTGATAATTTGTCTTACTTTGACTAGCGTTGTTTAACCCATAGATACCAAGCTCCTTGATGTTAGTAACCCAGTTACGAATGGTGTCTGTTCCTTTAATACCAAACTTTTTCCGTATTTTATAAGGCGGAATACCTTGTAGGTACATCGTGACTGCTTCAATTTGTACTTCTTTTGAAAACATAGTAAAACCCCGTAAGTTTTGGAAATTACTCCAACTTACGGGGTTCAGTTCAGTCAGTCCTTTTAACTTGATAGCTCATCAGGGAGTCGAACCCTGGATGCCGGTGTGAAAAACCGGAGTCTTAACCGCTTGACCAATGAGCCAATATCATTTCGTTGCCTCAACAACATAAATAATAATACCAGCTTCGTCAGACGTTTGCAACCCTTTTTTCACAAAAAATATAATTTATTCAAATTCCGCATTTTTAGCCATTGTTGCCGTGATGGTATCTAACACTAATTGGTTTAGTCCACCTTGCGTTAACACATCAAAGCCAGCTGCAGTTGAACCACCAGGTGTCATAACTTCATTAGCCAAATCCAACGGTGCTTTCTTAGCCTGGGTCATATGTTGCGCAGTCCCAGCCACCGTTTGTTCGGCTAGTTTAGCAGCCACTTCTTCATCCAAACCTTTTGCTACCCCGGCTTCTTTGAATGCCTCAGTAAATGCGGCCACAAAGGCTGGACCAGAGCCAGCAATCGCGCTCGCAGCACCAAATTGTTCTTCCGTTAACTCATCCGTACGGCCCAACTCCAAGAACAAGGCAGCAACGGCACCTTTGACGTCGGCATCAACCTGCTCATCAAATGCCAAAGCTGTATAACCATACTTAACAGCAACATTCACGTTAGGCAAGGCTCGCGTAACCACCACTGTATTACCTAATGCTTTGTGTAACTGCTCTAATGAGATACCACCCAAAACCGACGCAACAATAACACTTGGCTTAATTAAAATACCTGGTTGTAACTCACGAGCAACAGCTGCTAACTGATCTGGTGGTGTTGCTAGAACGACCAAATCAGATGCTAGCCATACTTCCAAAGCTGAAGATTTAGCTTCAATGTGTAAATCGTCGGCCACTTTTTGACCAGCATGTGGTGAATAAACGACCTGTTGAATTTCTTGATTACCTGACCATCCTTTAATCATGGCCTGTGCCATATTACCTGCACCAATAAATCCGATAGTTAGCATGTGACATCCCTTTTTAATAATAATTACATTTATCATAACATAGCAATAATAAAAAAGAGTCGAACAAAAGTTTTGCATGCTGCAAGCCATCAATATGGTACAGTCAGCCTTTTGTTCAACTCTTTTATTTTATGAAAAGCCTTCACGCTCAGATAGCGAGAAAGACTTATTATGATAACGCATTGACATAATTAATCCGACACCAATCATATTACCAATCAGTGCAGAACCACCTTGCGAAATAAATGGCAATGGAATTCCAGTTAGTGGCACCAATCCGATGTTCATACCAATATTTTCAAAAATATGGAATAACAACATCATGACAACCCCAGTGGCAATATACGCATAGAATTGATTTGATGAATCAAAAACAACTTGAATGATTTGATAAATCAACAAGAAATATAAAATCAGTAGCAAAACGCCGCCAACGAAACCAAAGTTCTCACCAATGACTGAGAAAATCATGTCGGACTCACGAACAGGCACATTAACATGTGAGACGTTAAAGCCAGTTCCGGTAACTCCGCCAGATCCGATTGCCTTCATTGACTGCCATAATTGATAGGCACCATTTGAAGTATCATTTTGTGGATTCAACCACGCATCCACACGCGTAAATTGGTAAGCTTTAAAGCCAATTTGTTCAAGTAAATGACGTCCCCAAGTTTGCGTAACGAACAAAATCGCGACTGAACCAAGTGAACCGACAATAGCAATAATTGGTCCTAAATATAACCATGATAGACCTGATACCAAAGTCATCCCAAATACTACGGCAATAAAGACTAAGTTAGTTCCAAAATCACTACCATTTACAATCAAAACTGGTAATGTCCATAAGATGATTTTCCACAACAAGCGCCAATCTGACTTCATGGTGTGATCAGGATTTGAAATATTATGATCAGTAATTACGCGAGCCAACAGAATAATGAAGGCCGGCTTCATTATTTCAGCAGGTTGAAAAGTAATCGGTCCCAGAGCAAACCATTTTCCACCTGTACTAGCATAATAAGATTTCGAGTAGAAAAATAGAACCGCAATCATCAGTACCATGCCGACAGCAAACGCATAAGGTGCGATTCGCCATAACTGTTCGGAATCAAACTGCATGATAATCATGACACCAACGATACCAACGACATAATAGGCTAATTGCAGTAGCACCATTCGTGTCACATTAACACTAGCATCATGCGTTCCAGCGACATACAACGACGCTAAACCAATCAATGCCAACATCAAAACCACGAAAATGATCGACCAGTCTATTTCACCACCATCTTTTGAGAAAAAACGTTTTAGCATGTTTCCCCCTTATTTTATTGGTTTATTTATTCGATTAATTAATGGTGCAAATTAAATTCTGCAAGTAAACTTGCGACTGCATCATCAAAATTATCTGCTGTTGTTTGATGACCATCAGCAAACGTTACAACAAGTGGTGAATTCTTTTCATCAACCGTTCCTAACGTTACCTTATTAATCATCACTTCTGAGACGCTATCATCTAATTCATTAATTTCGACAGCAACTGGTTTGTTTTTTCGTGACATATTTACCTTCCTTAATTTGCATGCATGTGAGCAAGTAACATTCCTGCTCCCTTAGCAACGTTGTCTAGTGGCTTTTCTGAAATCATAACTGGTACACCGAGATGTTGCGCAATCAACTTGTCAACACCACGCAATAACGCACCACCACCCGTTAGTACAATACCACGGTCAATAATATCTGATGCTAATTCTGGTTGAATTCGTCCCAAGACTGCATGAGCTGCTTCAACGATTTGCGTTAATGTATCATGCATTGATGCCTCAACCTCATTCGCATTTAGCGTCACCGTACGTGGCATACCAGTAAAGCTATCACGACCACGAACTTCCATCTCTTCTGGTTCGTCTAAGGGTGTTGCGGTACCAATTTGAATTTTGATTTGTTCAGCTGTTCGCTCACCAATCATCAATCCATGATCTTTTTTCACCATGTTGGTAATATCAGCATTCATTTTATCACCAGCAACGCGAATCGATTCAGAAGTAACGATATCCCCAAGCGAGAGCACAGCGATATCTGTCGTTCCACCACCCATATCAATGACCATTGATGCGATTGGCGAAAAAATGTCCAATCCAGCACCTACTGCCGCAACTTTGGGCTCATATTCCAAATAGACCTTACCACCACCAGATTTTTCAGCTGCCCCAATAATAGCCTTTTTCTCAATGCTAGTGATGTTAGTTGGCGCACAAACCATAATATTTGGTCGTGACATGACACCTTTGACATTTAATTTTGACATAAACCGTGACAACATTGCCTCAGTCATATCAAAATCCGAAATAACCCCATCTTTTAACGGACGAACGGCTCTTATATTACCTGGCGTACGACCGACCATTTGGTAAGCTTCCGTTCCAACAGCCAAAATTTTTTCTGTTTTTGTATCGATTGCCACTACGGAAGGTTCATTTAGAATAATGCCTTCCCCATCAACATAAATCAGCACATTTGCCGTCCCTAAATCAACGCCGATTTCCTTGGCCATGAAATTCACCTCTTATTTTTTATCGAGCAAGTTCTTTCTTGAACAAACCCGTCCAAACTTTCTAATTACTATCTTTAATAGTATAAACCATACACCAAAAAAAATCTTGAAAAATCCATAACCGTTATCTTTGTTTGCCGGTCCTTACTGAACAAGGTAAAATAAAAGAAAAAACGTTTACAAAGGACATAAAACTAATGAAGCTAACTCTAAAAGAAATGGCAACCATTTTAAATGCGCCAATAAAAAACGAGGCCGATGTCACTGTTACGAATACCACATTCGATTCGCGCAAAGTCAAACCTGGCGATCTATTCATACCTTTAGTGGCCGATAATGATGGTCATCAGTATGTTGATGCGGCTAAAAACAATGGGGCAACAGTGGCCTTATGGCAAGCTGACCATAAAGATGTCCCAACCGATCTACCAGTCATTATTGTTTCCGATACCTTGGCAGCCTACCAACAATTAGCAAGCCACTATCTTGCCCAAGTCGATCCGCTAGTTGTTGCAGTTTCTGGTTCAAATGGTAAAACCACAACGAAAGACTTTATTGCCGCCATCGGACAAACAAGTTATAAAACTGTTAAAACACCCGAAAACTTCAATAATGAAATTGGTGTGCCGCAGACCATTCTGTCTATGCCTACCGATACCGAACTACTAGTGATTGAAATCGGCATGGACCATCCTGGCGATTTAACTTTCCTATCAAACCTCGTCAAACCAGACATCGCCCTACTAACAATGATTGGTGAAGCACATATTGAATTTTTCAAGACACGTGCACGCATCGCTGACGGTAAAATGGAAATCATCACTGGTTTGAAAGAAAATGGTCACTTAGTATTTAATGGGGATGAACCTTTATTGCTTGAACGTGTCGGCCAGCATCCCCACTTATTACGCGATTCATTCGGACTAAACAGCACCAACGATTTATTTGCTAGTGACATTGACATGACCCCCTTGCAAGCAAGTTTCACGACTAACCAAAGCACCCAACGGTTCATCATTCCAATGACGGGACGTTACAATGTAACCAATGCGCTTTCTGCCATTACGGTCGGTCATTTACTACACATCTCAGATGAAAAAATTGCACAGGCACTAGTTGAAGCACCAATTACGGAAAATCGTACTGAGTGGTTAGACGGCCAGTTTGGTGGTAAAATTCTGTCTGATGTTTATAACTCTAATCCAACCGCCGCTAAAGAAGTGCTCCATTTCTTTGCCGATACGCCAACTCAAGGTAAGCGCATTGCCGTTTTAGGTGACATGCTACAACTTGGTGAAGCTTCACCAGTATTACATGCTAGCCTGATTGAAAGCCTTGACCCAACCAAAATTGCCCATGTCTATTTAGTTGGTGAAGAGATTTCACCACTTGAGGATGCCTTAAAACCGCTTTACCCAGCTGGTACAGTTAAGCGATATGCAATCAATGATGCAGACAGATTACTAAAGGACCTGCTAGCTGATTTGACACAAGATGATGAAATTATGCTGAAAGGTTCACATGGCGTTCATCTAGAAAATATCGTCGCGCAACTTAAAAAATAACTTAATAAAGTTAGCAGTTACTTAAAAAAAGGCCGCCAATCTAACCAGTTACTGGTAGATTGGCGGCTCTTTATTTTACCGCAAGTCAAAGTATTGCTTTAAATAAGCAGCCACGCCATCTTCATTATTTGTTAGTGTTTCAGCATTAGCGACTTGTTTAATTTGAGGAATCGCATTCCCCATAGCAACCCCCACCCCGGCTTGTGCAATCATTTCAAAATCATTTTCTTCATCACCAAATGTCATCACATTATCCAATGTCTCACCAAAGTGCGCCATCAGCTGCGACAATCCATGGGCCTTGTTGACATTATTTGGCAAGAATTCCAACAATTCCGCACGCGAAGGTACGATATGCAACAGATCAGTCAATTCAGTAGGCATTTCTTTACGCACACGCTGAACAACTTCTGCCGGTGCCGCGCACACTGCTTTCCCAAACGCGCGATCCGCCGGTAGTTCATCAAATGAAATATCAGCAAATGGCAACACCGCACCCATTGATGATTCATAATCAGATTTGCCTAATGTAACGATTGAATAAACTTTATCAGCACCAATCACATCAATCGGATAGTGTCGTTGCTCCGCATCCTGATACAGAGCAGCAACTTCTTGTTTACCAATGGTAGTCTGCGCTAAAATACGTTGCGTTTGATTATGTCGAATCAAACCGCCATTAAATGTAATGGCATAATCCGTTGGCTCAAATAATTCCAATTGTGTTAATAATCTTTGAATACCTTGAATAGGTCGTCCGGTACATAAAACGATACGTTTGCCCATTTTATGTAGTTGTTTCAAAACACGTTCATTTTCCGCTGAAATTTCTTTTGCAGAATTCAATAATGTATTATCTAGATCTAGTGCAATTGTCGTAATCATCATTAGCCACCTTTTTTTAGTTATGGATACATCTATTATAGCAACAAAAAAGACCAGAACTTTTTATTTTGTTCTAGCCTAGAAGTTTTTAAACTGATTTGATGTAATTGATTCCATCCGCTGCTGGTGCCTTTGATTTAGCAAAGAAAATAACTAATATCAAAATCGTTAGCACATAAGGTGCAACTTGTAGGTAAACAGCTGGAATTTGGTTAATAACTGGTAATTGCGCACCGACGATGGCCATTGACTGTGAAAAGCCAAAGAATAGCGCAGCTCCCATGGCACCAATTGGATTCCAGCGACCAAAAATCATCGCTGCCATTGACATATAACCTTGTCCAACAATGGTTGAAGCAGAGAAATTACCAGCAATTGATTGCGCAAATAATGCACCACCAATACCACCAAGGACACCGGAAATTAGCACACCAGAATAGCGTAGCGTATATACCTTCAACCCTAACGTATCAGCTGCTTGTGGGTTTTCTCCTACAGAACGTAAGCGCAATCCAAAACGTGTTTTATATAGTAACCACGATGCCACAAAGGCGATAAAAATTGCTACCCAAGCGGTTGATGATGTTTTTGTAAACAAAATTGGACCAATAAAAGGTATCTTGCTTAAACCTGGTACGTTCCAGTAACCAAAGTTTTGTGAAATCATTGAAGTCTGTCCCTTACCATACATCAACTTAATGATATAAACACCAAGCGCTGGTGCCATCAAGTTCATGACCGTACCTGAAACAATATGATCAGCACGTAAAGTCACCGTCGCTACCGCGTGAATCAATGAGAAAATCAGACCAATAACAGCACCGGCAATTAATCCTAACCAAGGTGTCGCACTACCAAATTGGTCGGCAAAACTCAAATTAAAGACAACCCCTGCAAAGGCTCCCATAATCATCGTTCCTTCAAGACCAACGTTAACAATACCCGCGCGTTCTGAGAAAGTACCACCCAATGCGGTAAAAATCAAAGGTGCCGAGTAAACCAGTGTACTTGAAATCACTAATTGTAAAATTGTTTCCACACTCATGATTACTTTGCCTCCTTTTGAGCAGCTTTTGTTGCTTTATTCTTTTTCTTCTTATCTTTATCCTTCGAATCGTCCTCATCTAACTTAACTAAAATTAAACGAATCAGATAATTGGCACCAATGAAGAAGATAATCGAAGCTGTCACAACTGAAACCAATTCAGTCGGAACACCTGTTGCTAACGGCATTCCCAAACCACCAACAGACAAAACGGAAAACAAAAAGCCGGCAAAGATAATACCTAAGAATGAACCCGAAGCTAACAATGCAACAGCCATACCGTCATAACCAACTTGCGGTGCTGCTGATTGTGAAAAGATATTTAGGTAAGTTCCCAATCCTTCAGTCGCACCCGCCAAACCAGCTAACAATCCAGAAATTGTCATCGCTGTAATCGCATTGCGCTTAGCTGACATACCTGCATAGCGGGCGGCATTTGGATTTAACCCAACGGCTCGAATTTCAAAACCAAGGGTCGTACGTTTCATAACAAACCAGATTGCAAACAACGCAATCAACGCAATAAGAAAACCGATATTTAAACGCGACCCACCTGTTAGGTTCGACAAGAAATCCCAACGTAATGAATCAGATGCATCTAATGTTTTCGTCATATCGGTTGTCGCCATCATCTTATTAGGTAATCCTTGCACGATCGCATTACCACCATATAAAGCAATATAATTCAGCATAATCGTTGTAATAACTTCCGAAGCACCAAACTGAGCACGCAACCATCCTGGAATAAAGCCCATGATAGCCCCACCAAGTGCACCGATAATTACAGCAACTGGAATTAAAATCCAAGGATTCATGCCTTGATTTGCCAACACAAACCAGGTTGATGCAATCCAACCGACCCAAACTTGACCAGAAAGTCCAATGTTAAAGAATCCGGCGGCCTGAGCCACCAAAAATCCTGCTGCTGTTAGTATCAATGGTGTCATCGCTCGTAAGACTTCACCAATATTTAAAGATGAACCAAGGGCTGACTGAATTAAACTGATATAACCTGTAACGGGGTTAAATCCTGATACAAGCATAATAATCGCACCAACCAGTAACCCAAAGAAGACTGCCAAGGCAGCGACGAGACCAGTACTATATGAATTAATTTTATTCACGAGATCATTCTCCTGCTAATTGTGCGCGAGCATCGTCTAATGACATACCAGCCATTAACAAACCGAGCTCATTCTTCGTTGTTTCATTTGCATTCACGATACCTGTAATTTCACCATGTGAAATGACGGCAATGCGATCAGCAACATTCAAAATTTCATCCAATTCAAAGCTAACCAACATCACGGCTTTATTCGCATTACGTTGGTAAATTAGTTGTTGATGAATATATTCAATCGCACCAACGTCAAGTCCACGTGTTGGTTGTGCAGCAATAATGAAATCAGCGTTACGATCTAACTCACGTGCAATGATGGCCTTCTGCTGATTACCACCAGATAATGACCCGGCTGGTACTAATTCATTCACTGTCCGCACATCAAATTTAGTAATTAAATCACGCGCATGTTTATTAATCGCTTCATAGTCTAAGACGCCATGCTTTGAAAGTGGTCGCTTATAATATGTTTGCAAGGCAATGTTTTCAGCAAGCGTCATGTCTAACTCTAACCCGTAACGTTGTCGATCTTCAGGAATATGAGAAACACCCGCTTCAGTAATTTGGCGTGGCTTTTTATTGGCAATGTTCTTATCATTTAACATGATTTTCCCTGAAGCCGTTGGCATCAATCCCGTCATGGCTGAAATCAATTCAGATTGACCATTACCATCAATACCAGCAAGGCCAACCACTTCACCCGCATGAATATCAAGACTTAAGTCTTTAACGGCTGTCAGACCCCGACCATCTTTAACAGTGACATGATCCAATGAGATGACCGTTTCTTTAGGTTGTGCTGGTGACTTTTTTGTCGCATACAAAGAGACCGAACGTCCAACCATGATATCTGCTAATTCTTGTGATGACACACCAGCTACCGGAAATGAATCAATTGATTTTCCACGGCGAATAACCGTCACTTGATCCGCTACTGCCTTAATTTCGTCTAACTTGTGAGTAATCAAGATAATTGACTTACCTTCTGCGGCAAGATGGCGCATGATAGCCATCAATTCATCAATTTCTTGTGGTGTTAATACAGCTGTTGGCTCATCAAATATTAAAATATCGGCACCACGATACAATGTCTTCAAAATTTCCACACGTTGTTGCATACCAACCGAAATATCCCCTGCTAGGGCATCCGGGTTAACATCCAATCTATATTGTTCAGATAATTTCTTAATATCTTGGCTAGCCTTTTTGATATCCAACTTCATACCATTAACTGGTTCAGAACCTAAAATAATGTTTTCAGTAACTGTGAAAGCATCCATTAGCATAAAATGCTGGTGCACCATGCCAATGCCGAGTTCGGATGCCTTGGCTGGACTATCCACGGTAATTTTCTGGCCATTAATTAAAATGTCACCAGAGGTCGGTTGGAGTAAACCTGATAATTGATTCATCAAGGTTGATTTTCCTGCACCATTTTCTCCAAGTAAGGCATGAATCTGTCCACGTCTTACTTGCAGATTAATTTCATCATTTGCACGAAAATCGCCAAATTGCTTAACTATATTGTGCATTTCTAACACAATTGGCTCATCTGCCATATTTGCTCTCTCCCTGAAAAAAATTCACTTGCTGATCTATAAAACTCAATATATAGCAATTATTTTACATATTTTGTTTGCGTATTGCTAGCGCCTATTTAAAAATCATTCGTCTTTTAATGTAATTGACATAAACTAGTCTTAAAAGAGGTGGAAATCGAAGAAAAAGCCGAACATTAACTGCCCCGCTTCCCCATATAAGTACTGATTATTAACTTTTACTTCATTTTACTTGGTACAGTTACATCCCCAGACTTTACGTCATCCGTAGCTTTTTGAACAGCTTGCTTTTCTGCACTATCCAAATTATCACTTGTTAGACCAACGCCACCATTCTTCAAGCCAAACGTTACTGTCTTGCCACCGGGGAAATCGCCCTTCATCGCCTGATCGGCCAATTTCACTACCGAACTAGGAATCTTTTTGACTGCTGAAGCTAACGTTAGATTTGCTGATTGACCATCCTTAGTTTTATACACTCCTTGGTCCTTTTGATCCATATCGACCCCGATTACCCAAGCTTTTTGTTTGTCATCAGCCGCTAGCTTTGCATCAATATCTTTAGCCGATGTGAACACTGAATTTCCTGCAGGACCAGCCGCCTGGAAAATAACGTGTGAGCCAGATGTATACATCGCATCCGCAATGGTCTTTGATTTTGCTGTGTCCGTAAATGATTCAATAAATTGAGATTCAACTTTCATGTTAGGATCAACCGATTTCACCCCGGCAATATAACCTGCTTGGAAAGCTTTAATTGTTGCTGAACTCATACCACCAATGAAACCAACCTTGTCATCACCTAGGTCTTGTGCTTTTGTCGCTGCGGCAACACCAGCTAGATAAGAAGCTTCATGCTGCTTAAACATCATTGAAGCCACGTTTTTTAACGACTTCTTAGCCTTGTCATCAACCAAAACATATTTTGTATTTTTATTTTTCTCAGCTGATTCGACTAAAGCATCATTAGTTGCATAGCCAACACCAATTAACAAATTATAATTTGCCGAAACCCCTTGTTGGAAGTTTGGTGCAAAATCCGCATTAGTTTTTGAAGCGAAGTAATTATATCCATCCTTACCCTTCTGTAAGTTATGTGACTTTCCCCAGTCAGTAACTCCCTTCCACGCAGATTGGTTAAACGACCGATCGTCCACACCGCCAACGTCAGTCACCATGGCAACCGAGAAATCTTTCTTATCAGTGCTTGATTGCTTGTTTTGAACCAACGTTACACCTACACCAGCGATTATGATGACAGCAACGCCACCAATTACTAAATTACGACGTGAAACCATGTTTCCTTCTCCTCAACTTTCGTTCATCTAAACGACTCATATTATTTAGTTAACAATAGGTTAACATCGTTTAGACCGCTAATTCCTTTGAATAGTATAGCCTGAGCTTCCCCTATCCGCAATAAACAAACGGTTGAAAAAGGTAATTTAGTAAAACGTTTTATGAATATTTTAGCGAGTTATATCGTGTAGAAACGAACAAACAAAACAATAAGCTATAAAATGTTTGCTATAAAACGTTTTAAATGAATATATTAACAATATTTAATGACGTCTATTCGTTATTTTTTTAAGTTACGTTTATGTAACAATTTTAGAATGTTTGCTTGAACTTTGAATTTTCTGGATGGGCTGGCACATCAATATCGCCCTTGATAATGGCCTTCTTGGCCTTTACGACTGCCTTCTTCTCATCGCTAGTCAAATTCTTGGTTGGTGTTGAAACACCGCCTTCTTTCAAACCGTATGCAACAATCTTACCGCCAGGGAATTGATCCTTCATGGCTTTATTTGCAATCAGATGCAAGCCACGACCAACTCCAGTAATTGATGAAGTCAAAGTAAAGTTATCTTTCTTACCATCTTTGGTTTGATAATTTCCCATATTAGATTGATCCATATCAACCCCAATGACCCAAACCTTATCCTTTGAATCAGCTGTTAAATCCTGGTTATTATCTTTTGCTGCAGTAAACACACCATTCCCAGTAGCACCAGCTGCTTGGAAAATAATTTTTTCACCTTTGGCCATCATCGCATCAGTAATCGTTTGTCCTTTCGCTGCATCACCAAATGAATTAGCATACTGGACATCAACTGCCAAGTTTTTATCAACTGATTTCACACCAGCAGTGTAACCTGCCTCGAATGCATCAATAATGTTACTGTGCATTCCACCAACAAAGCCAACGGTATTTTGGTTTAATGCCTTAGCTTTTGTCGCTGCCGCAACACCTGCCAAATATGATGACTGCTCAGAACGGAACATGACTGATGCAACGTTCTTTGTTTTCTTGGTATCAATATCATCAACCAAAACATAATCTGTTTTTGGGTTTTTATTAGCTGATGATATTGTCGCATTGTGCAAAGAGTACCCGATACCAGCAATCAGATCATACTTACCTTGAATCGCTTGTTGAAAATTGGGCGCAAAGTCAGCTTGTGACTTAGATTGTAAATAATTATAACCGTCACTTCCCTTTGTTAAATCGTGTTCCTTACCCCAACTTTGCAATCCTTCCCATGCTGATTGATTAAATGATTTATCGTCGATACCACCAACATCAGTTACCATTGCTACCGTATAATTTTTCTTATCTGAAGACTCAGATGAATTGATCATGCCATAGGCGACCCCGCCAATAATAACAACCCCTACAACACCACCAATTATTTTTAGTCGTCGTGAAACCATTTTTGCCCGCTTTCTGAATCGTTAAAAGTAACGTTCTGTTATCCTTTTATTTATTACCATTCAAATTATACGGTTAACATTCGCTATTTTTCAAGTGTATTTTTCGTTATTTAAAATAACAAAACCCTAACAGCGACTGATACAAAGGGGTTTTCATTTTATAAACGAACATTGTTTGAATTTACTTCACAACTTATACGTTATTAGTTCACCAAATACAATGCATAACGCTATGTTATCATAATATCTCACGAGGGTTCCCTTCTGGATAATCATCAATTAGCTAACTGATTTTTTATACACTAATCAATAACCCGCTTGCACTTTTCGCAATAACTATGTCTATAATTAAATAAGATTTATAAGTAGAGTGGTCCTTATAGGAAGAATGAGGTAGTGTGTGTGACAGATTTTAAGAAAATATTTAAACGGGCCGATGTTCAGAAACTAATTGCCTTGATTTTTATTTTAGCTATTTTATATATTATCCGTGATTTAATTAGCATCGTGCTATTAACGACCATTTTTAGTTATTTAGCCGTTAAAAGTGCACGCAAAATTAACCGTTGGACTAAAATCCCTTATGGTTTTTCGGTACTAATCTTTTTCACCGTTAGTATAGTTATTTTTGTTACAGCTTTTATGTATATCGTCCCCACATTAGTCAATCAATTTGCCATTATTCCTGACGAAGTCATGAAATTCATGAAAAACTTCCCGGATGTCAAAAAATATCTCAATGACACTTATCAAAATCTGGATTTGTTGAATGAGGTGACTAAAAATTGGCGGACGCTGCTCGAGAGCGGATGGGATACCCTTAATGTTATTGGTAGTGTGCTTTCTAAAGTATTGCTTTCAATCTTTCTTAGTTTTATCTTCGCCATTTCATGGCAAAGATTACGCATTTTTGGCACACAATTTGCTAATTCAAATTATCCTAAATTTTTCACTAATGTTTATGAACTAACAAGCACCTTTGTTTTAATTCTAGGAAGCATTATCGAAGTACAAATGACCATTGCTTTTATCAATACCGTACTCATGGTGATTGGTTTGAGCTTACTGAAGGTTCCTAGTATTCTAGTGATGGCGCTATTAATCTTTATTCTTGGCCTAATCCCAATTGCTGGTGTTTTGATTTCACTAATTCCATTAAGTGTCATTTCATTCGCAGCGCTGGGATGGACTGGTATGATTGAAGTTTGGATTTTAATTGCCGTTATTCATCTATTTGAATCATACTTCTTACACCCAAGATTAATGGCTACTCGAACAGAATTACCAATCTTTTTAACATTTGCAACAATCATTGTCATGGAGCATTTATTAGGCGCCTGGGGACTAATTATTGGTGTCCCAATTGTTGCCTTTATCCTAAGTATTCTCGGTGTACAAGACGCATCAATCTCCAAGCATTCATCACAAGTTAATGCGACAGAGACAAAGTAAATTTTTATCGTCATAATCAAACAGACGTTGGTAACTAACGACCTATCCAGTAGGTGCTGTTATCAACGTCTGTTTATTACTTTATTTATATGTTTTGTGATTAAAATTGTACTATTTAGAATTAAATTCTAAATAACTTTTGTTGTACACACTAGTCAGCACCACTGTACACAACCTCAAACACTTCACAAATACATGGTATTTTTTCATGAAAATTCTGACCCATTTGCGCATATTCTTGTTTAAAAAACGGCTCATGAACCTTACGCCAATAACCTAATGAACGATCACCCTCACCTTCATGGTACGCATGTTCAGCTGACACTAAATCATAAGGTATCGTTTCAACAACCGTCGTTCGTGTAATACAAACAGGTTTTTGATCACCATTTAAAATAATATTATATTCACCAACATATGGTTTAGGTTCACCAAACTCATATAGCTCGGCCGCCGAAGTCGTCGCCGTTTTAATACCACGAACAGTCAAATCTGCCAAGTCATTGGCCATTTCAGTACTATTACCGTACGCCCACGCTGAATAGTTCGTTGCAGTATCCAAGTGATTAGACTGGCAAAATTTTTCCCAATAATTTTTAATTTCAGTACTTGGCACGTTAATTTCTCCTAGATTCATTTTTTGATAACTAGTATCAAGACATTAAAGCAAGCCAGCTTCTTTCAGTAACTCTGCTACCCAAGTATCATCAATTTTACGCAAAGCAGTCTTTTGCACCAACTTCGGCAAATGCAAATCAATATCTGCTAACTTCTTTTTATCATTCATGTAGTACACCGCACGTAGCAATGTTCGAATATCATAAACTGAATTATAGACTTCTGGGACGGCACGCTCAACATTTAGTAATGAGTATACTGACTCCATTGCTGTTCGAATCGAGTACTCTGTTGTAAAGACCGTATCACGTGTTGGTGATTCAGCAAAATTACCGATAAATGCCAAGTTCACTGAGCCATCCGGTACTACAGCTGGACGGTCACCCGCAACTCGTGGCATAAAGTATGATGTAATAAATGGCATATAAACAGGGACGGCATTAACGCTATCCTGCTTGGCCAATGTTTTGATCTTTGCTTCTGGTACCCCTAAGTGATATAGCCACTCTTGGGTAATTTCTTCACCTGTACTTTCAACAACGGTCTTATCAATAAAGTTTCCCTTTGTATCAGAATACAAAGCATATACCCAAACAACAGTTTCATTTTCAGCCTGTGTTTTAAAGTGTGGCTGGCGATGGACAGCAAAGCTCATTAACCAGTTAGAATCTGTGATGGTAACAATACCACCTGTATTAACTTTATTATCATGTAAATCACGATTAGTTAGACGCTCAATATAAGGATCTAAGGCCGTATTCTTAATCGTCAAGGTTGCTGCAACATGCCAGCTCCGATCTGGCAAATTATCATAGAATACTTCTGGGTGACCGAATTCTTCGGATTGTTGGGCTAGATTATTCCAAAGTGTCCAACTACCCCCTAATTCGTGAGTGACTGGTGCTGCCTCATGGTGTGAACCATAAGTTGAACTTTCAGTAATCGAACCATTCGTGACAAATACTAAGTCATTCTGTGTTAATTTAACTTCCTTTTGTTCGCCGTCTACATGCAAATATAGTTTACGGGCAGTCTTAGTCTTGTTTTCGTCATCAATATCAACATCAATATTATCTACTGTCGTATTGTATTGGAAATCAACGCCAAAACCTTCAAGATATTTGATAATTGGCAAAACCATTGAATCATATTGATTATACTTGTTAAACTTTAACACCGTAAAATCAGGCAAGCCATCGATATGGTGAATAAACCGCATCGTATAGCGCCGCATTTCCACAGCTGAATGCCATTTTTCAAAAGCAAACATAGTTGCCCAGTACATCCAAAAATTACTCTCAAAGAATTCTGGTGAAAAGAATTCTTCGATCGTTGTTCGTCCTAATTTTGACTCAGGTGTCATAATCAGTTTGATAAGTTCTACTGACTTTTCATCTAAGGTATACTGACCATCAGTTGGTACCTGTTGGCCACGCTTATAAATTAAACGTGTGTTTGATGAGTTTGGGTCATCCTTATCTAACCAATAAAACTCATCTAAATATGATGCACCTGGAATTTCTAATGATGGAATCGACCGATACATGTCCCACATGGTTTCGAAATGATTTTCCATTTCACGACCACCACGAGTGACCAAACCAATATTTGGTCGTTCAGTACCATCTAGCGATCCTCCTGGTACCGACAATTCTTCTAAAATATGAATTTGATCCCCCGGCATTTGCGCATCACGAACTAAAAACACCGCTGCAGATAGTCCAGCTAAACCACCACCGACAATATAAGCTGATTTTTGATCAACACCTTCTGGCTTCCGTGGGTGTGCAAAAGCTTCAAAATTACCACTACTGTAGTTCATAAATTTCCCCCTCTTTCGTACAACAAAACCATGGTCCTTCAAAACAAAAATACTTAAGAAATACCCTCTAACTAGTACCCCTTATCTTTAGAATACACACATTTAATTGAAAATTCACTACACAATAGCAACTAATTTGTTTAACACGTTGTCAAATAAATAAACCAGTATAAACTGCTTTATTTGTGATTGTTTTCACTTTATTTCTATACCCTATTTTGTTATGCTTTAGGTGTTTAAATATAACAAAATAGTTTTGGGGGATAAGACGATGAAAGCAGCTGTTGTTAGAGATAATTGTGATGGATACGTGGACATTAAAGATGTTGAATTGCGAGACTTAAAATACGGTGAGGCACTTGTAAAAATGGAATATTGTGGTTTATGTCACAAAGATTTACATGTTGCCGCTGGCGATTTCGGTAAAGTTCCTGGTCGTATCATTGGCCACGAAGGTGTTGGTAAAGTAACTAAAATTGCAGATGGCGTGACGAATCTAAACATTGGTGATCGCGTATCTGTCGCCTGGTTCTACCGCGGCTGTGGCCATTGCGAATACTGTACCACTGGCCGCGAGACGCTTTGTCGTAATGTTGAAAATTCAGGATTTAATGTTGATGGTGCTATGGCTGAGGAATGCATCGTCCCAGCTGACTATGCAGTTAAAGTACCGGATGAACTTGATCCAATCGAAGCAACTTCATTAACTTGTGCTGGTGTGACCGTCTATAAAGGGCTCAAGACTGGTGATTTAAAGCCTGGTCAATGGGTCGAAGTTGTTGGTACTGGTGGCCTAGGTAATTTAGCCGTACAATATGCTCACAATGTCTTCGGTGCTCATGTTGCCGCAGTTGATATTGATGATGATAAACTGGCCGCCACTAAAGATTTAGGCGCCGATTTAACAATCAACTCGCTTTATGAAGATGCCTCACAAGTTTTGCAAGATAAAGTAGGTGGCGTCCACAGTGCTATTATCACAGCTGTTAGCCCCGATTCATTTACAACCGCAGTCAACGCCTTGCGTCCTGATGGTACGTTGGTTGCTATTGCCCTACCTCAAGGAGATATGGGACTAAACATTTCAAAGACTGTCCTTGATGGTATTAAAGTTGCTGGATCATTAGTTGGGACGCGTCAAGACTTAGCAGAAACCTTCCAATTTGGTGCTGAAAAACGCGTCAAGCCAATTGTCCAAACACGTCAATTATCAGAAATCAACGATATCATTGATGAAATGAAAAACAACCAAATCGTTGGACGCATGGTTGTTGATTTCACACATTAATTAGTCACTATTTCTATCTATAGTAAAAGGTCGAGACAACAGCAATTGTCTCGACCTTTTACGTTAATCTCCCCAAACTTCTTGCGCTGTATCAACAACCAATCGAATTTTATCCCACTGTTGTTGTTCAGTCAGTTGGTTTCCTTCTTCAGTTGAAGCAAAACCACATTGCGTACTTAATGACAAGTTTTCTAAAGGAACATACTGTGTGGCTTCGTCAATCCGATGAAGCAATGTTTCCTTAGTTTCAAGTTCTGGTCGCTTGCTAGTAACCAGTCCCAAAACTACTTGTGTGCCTGCTGGTACTTCAGCTAATGGTGCAAAATCACCTGAACGTTCATCATCAAATTCTAGGTAGAATGCATCCACTTTTTCTTGTGCAAACAAGTGGCCCGCAACTGGTGCATAACCCCCTTTAGCGGCCCATGTAGAATGATAATTACCACGACAAATGTGCGTACTAATGCGCAAATCTGATGGTAAATCAGTGATGGCCGCATTGTTCAATGCTAAATAAAGGTCTTGTAAGGCATCACGATTAAATTCACCATTTGTCATTTCTTGCCAAAAATCACCATCGACTACCATACCCCAAGTACAATCATCAATCTTCACATCACGACAACCCGCATCATATAATGCCAAAATCAAATCATGATACGCGTTACCAATATCTTGCACTAACTCTTCTTGATTAGGATAGTACTTTTGCAGAGCAGCTTCATTTTCGGCACCACGCGCTAACTCAGCATAAAATTGGGCAGGTGATGGAATACTCTGCCGTGCAGTCACTCCTGGTTGATCCTTTACCAATTCATTTAAAAAATTAAAGGCTTTTAAATCATGGTGTTCTGGATTAAAGGCAATCTTTCCCACTACCTGAGCAGAATCATTTCTGGTCTCTTCATCATGGAACAAATAACCATGCTCTGCATATGTGTGTTCAATACCAGAAAAGCCCCAGAAAGTATCTAGATGCCAGTAACTACGTCTAAATTCACCGTCGGTCACAATCTTCAAACCAGCATCAATTTCTTTAGCAACTAAATCTCGAATTGCTTCATCCTCAACTGCCGTTAATTGTTCTTGACTAATCTTATTTGCCGCAAAATTTGCGCGTGCTTCCTTAACTGAATCCGGACGCAAAAAACTACCGACAATATCGTAATGTAATTTTGTTGCTGTTAATGTTGCCATGGTTAAATCCCCTCTTTCTAATAAACAAGACTATGATTAATTGATAATTGCATTAAAAAAGTCCCTAGGAAACAAGTGTGTGCTTGTTTCCTAGGGACGTGATGTTAATTGTTCACGTGGTACCACCCATTATTTGGTATTATTTTTTCAAACAATACCCTCAGTCAGATACACTACTACTAGCTATACCTGTCCGCGATAACGGGCGGACCCGCAAACAGCTCATATAACATTTAATAAACTCACTGTTTGTCTGCACTCCAAGACCATCTTCATCGACGCTTCTCTACCACTTTTCACCTCATGTGGTTCTCTGTCAAAAGTCGCTAATCAATTACTCATCTTTTCTCAGCAAAAACTAATTAATTTATATAAATAGTAAGATAAAGCCTTTTATTTGTCAACATTAAAATTAAAAAATTATTTTCTTCGATGCACTAACCACACCACTGCAGCAATCAACGCAGCTGTCATAAATAACGTGCCTACCCAAGCCCATTGGCCAACAGCTAGCGGTAAATGCACATTCATACCATAAAAACCTGAAATAATGGGCGGAACTGCCAAAATAAGTGACCACACTGTCAAAAAGCGCATTGTGTCATTCAGTGAATTATTCAGAATATTATTATACGTATTGGATAGCCGTTCAACCAAATCAGAAGTATCTTGCGTAATTTGTTGACTCTGATTTGTTTCAATTTCCACATCAGCTACCATCTCACGTTCGCGCTTATTTGATGACACTGCATCAGAATCGGCATCCCCACTCAGTTTCATTTGTTTAATAGCCATGACGTTGTTATCAGTGGCTGTGGTTAAGTGTACTAATTGATTACTAAGCGATGCTAGCGCTTCAATTTGTTTATTGGTTGGATTTTTGCGATATTTTGCTAAGTCTGCACGGATTGCATTAATATCATCTATTTGATCCATATATTGGTCGTTTAAACGCCACAAGAGTCGCAATAAAATCGTGATTATACTTTGTTGTTGCTTACTTTTTTGGGTAAATAGATGTTGTAATTCGTCATTGACCTGTTGTGCCTGTGCAGGCACAACCGAAATCAAGGTATCAACTGTCACAATAAAACTTACCGGCATCACATGGTATCCTTGCTCCAATTCGTCTTTAATAACAACTTGCCAAATCAGCATACTAGTATCTGTCGCTTCATTGTAATCATAACGTGAACGTTCGCGCGGATCCTGTACGTATGATTGAAATTTAGGCGTTAAGTCAAACTTTTTATGTAATTTTTGAATATCATCATGTGTTGGATCAGTGATACTACCCCAATGTAATCCATTCAAAACAGCATGTTCTTGATACATAAGCACTGATCCCCTCTTTCAACCTTCATTATACCGGTAACAACTTAGAAATGCGTACACAACCAACAGGTTATCTAATAACACTAATAATTATAATGGCAATTGGATTAACCAAGGTAACCAACTCTCCATTCGTCACTCTTTTTTATTATTTAATAAATGTAATGAAAATCAACATATCAATATTAATCACCAATGTATCTATTGTTAAAAACGTGTGATTGAAAAGGTTAACCCGCTTTTCAGTCACACGTTAGATAATTAATTTAATTTGTTAATACTTTTATCTATACAACCAGACTCGCATTTGACCATTTGAACGATTAGTCCAACTATAGTATGGCACTAATGTTAGCCGAGCCTTATCCTTGACCGGCGCTTCCGCTAATGTCTGATACAATGCGTCATCTGCGGAATCAAGTCGTTCTCTTGTTGCCTGCAAATGAATAACGCCAACACCACCAAGCAAGTCTGCATGATAGGCATAGGTTGTCACATCATCTTCAGTAGCAACATGATAATCCCAAAGAGGGATTTCATTATCAGCCTCTTCAGCCGCATAAACTAGCGGACCACGTGTCACGGCAATTTGACCAAAATTATCTTTCACACGGTTACTACTACGCATCAATTTTGTTGTCATGTTCAATGTCAACTCAATATCAATATTAGCCTGATTCACGGTTAAATAAATAAAACCGTCCTCAATTGTAACATCAGCTTGTTTACCATTAACTGAAACACTTAGATTGTCTTGCGACCACTGAGGTATTCGGATACCAAACTGGAATGATTTGTGATTATCATTTTCAAGATGGTAATTAATATCCCCTTGCCATGGAAAATTATTGTTCTGAGTCACAGTAATACCATCACTGAAATTTGCTTTATTTGCAATAAACTGATGACTTAAAATCGTATTATCGTGGACCGTATAAATATATTGATCAACCGATGTAATTAATCGTGCCAAATTTGCCGGGCAACAAGCGCAACCGAACCAATCGGCACGATGCGTCAGAATGTGTGACTTTCCTGGATTTGACTTTGAAGCTGCTGGGTCTGCTTCTAATGGATTAACGTAGAAAAAATGTTTACCATCTAACGACATGCCGCCTAGTGCGCCGTTGAATAACTCTTTTTCCAAAACATCCCCATACTCACCTTTTGCCTCAATTTTCAACATTTCTTTTGCAAAAAAAGACATACCTACTGAAGCACAAGTTTCGCCATACATCGTATCATTAGGCAAATCATAATCATAGGTGAAAGCTTCTCCAGTTGTTGTTGAACCAATATTACCCGTAATGTACATACGGCGCTTGACAATGTCATTCCAAAATCGCTTGCATGCCGTTAATAACTCTTGATCGTCAGTATGACGAGCAACCATTGCCATGCCGGTACATAGATAGACAACGCGAACTGCATGCCCATCAGCTGTTTGCTGGTCTTTAATTGGTTCTGCCGCTTGGTAGTAGCGTCTCGTAAAATCACGCATGCCAGCTATCAAGTCACGTTCTTCACCATCTGATTTAATTTGCTCATCAAAAAATTCAGGATTTTGGCCACGTTGATTTAAGAAATAATGCGCTAAATCTAGGTAACGTTGCTCTTGTGTTACTTCAAATAGTCTAACCAGGGCTAACTCAACTTCAGGATGACCATCATAACCATGAATTTGATTTTCTTTCAATCCGAAGTTTTGATCAATACAATCTGCCATACGTTCAGCAATCTGCAGGGCCTTTTTATTCCCAGTTGCTTGATAATACGCAACACCGGCTTCAATATAATGGCCCATTGTATACAATTCATGCGATTGCTGCAAACGCTTAAACTTTCTTTCGGGTTCATCAATTTGGAAGTAAGTCGATAGATAGCCATCCTCATCTTGTGCATCAGCTATCAAATTAATTAATTCATCCGTGATTTTTTTTAGATTATCATCTTGATGGTATGAAAACGAATACGCCGCTGCTTCTAGCCATTTATAGACATCTGTATCTTGAAAAGGGAAACCATAGTGATGCCCCGTTTCACGACCAGCTGCAATCTTTAAATTGGCAATGGCGTGACTATTTTTATCTTGACCATTATTTTGCGGATCATCAGCAATATCGATATTTGCTTGATCATTCATAACTTGCCATTGATAAGGCAGTACTTCCTTAACAACGAGATCGCGATAGCGTTGCCAAAATTCTGACGTCACTTTCACTTGATTTAATTGGATTGTCTCTTGATAACTCATATTTTAAAAATCCTTTCAGTTAAACTTTTTCTGCTTCAATATCACGCTCAGCCAACTCTTTTTGAACGATTGGTTCATGATGCTCCCATTTGCGATAGACAATCATTAATACCAAACTAATGACATAAATAATAATTGGTACCCAAACAAAAGATAGGTTGATACCCGTTAGACTACTTGCCGATTGCGCAGCACGTGATGCATCGAAACCGACGCTATCTAATAACATAGAAACAATGAACGAACCTAAACCAGAACCCATTTGAATACAAAATGCTGCGCCAATAGCCGTTAAGAATCCATTTGCACGAATACCTGTTTTCCATTCACCAAAATCAACAGTATCACCAACCATGGCAAAAAACATGGTACATGCTGATCCAGCACCAATACATGCTATACACCAAGCAATTAATGCCGAAACTATATTACTTCCCGCAAGTCCTAACCAAATTTGACCAACAATTGTCAAAGAAAGGAAAAATACTGTTGATCCCCATTTGTGTAATATCTTTACAACAAATGGTACTGAAGCCATCCCAATAACCTGGATAATTGAGAAACCGTTAAAGAATGAAATTAACGACTTATCACCTAGATTATATTGAAAATAATAAGGTAATGCCGAATTTCGTACCGTGTATGCTGTCCAATAAGCTAAATTAGCCAAAACAATAATTACCCATGGCCAATTACCTTTAGTAGCTTTCAAACTTTCCTTAATACTAATAATTTTTTCTTTAGCAATGTTTTTCTCACGCATGTCAAAGAACGCAATAATCAACAATATAAATGCCACAATTGCATAAATACCAACAGCTAACGACCAACCCCGTTGCTCATTGCCCTGACCTAACAAGTCAGCAAACGGAATAATAAATGTCACTGCGAAGAAATTACCAACGTTCCCCAAAACCAAACGAATAGAATTTGCTTGCATACGGTCATCTGTATTTGTTGTTAAATTAGGCAAGACCGATGTAATAGGTGTAGACATAGCAGTATATGAAAAATCAGCCAAAATATACATGACACCAGCATAGATAATCTTAGCTGTGTTGCTGATATCCGGTGTTGTAAATAGCAGCCAAACAAATATTGCAAACGGCAATGCTCCCCATAAGAACCATGGTCGGCTCTTTCCATATTTACTATGTGTATGATCCACCAGAATTCCCATAATTGGTGCACCAATCGCATCAAATATACGACCAATTAATAGTAAGATTCCCGCAACTCCGACAGAAAGACCAAAAACATTGGTAAAAAAATATAACATGTACGAACTGATAATACAGTACAATAAGTTACCTGACAGGTCTGTAAATCCATACGTAATTTTACGGTGAAATGGTAATTTGTCTTGTGCTAACATTTTTTTTGCTGCGTCAACTTCACTATTCACTCGATCATTAGTATTCGTATTCGATTCCATGATAGTTGTCTCCCTCTAATTATTTTACTAGTAATCAAACACTTGATTACTTATTCACAAAATAATTGTGACCGTTTTCAAAACACAGAAAAAGATTTATACTTGAACATAAGGTAATCATTTCCGACTACTTCAGTTTTGGGACGCGTTAAGAAAACGACGTACCATCATCGCATTTTAGATAGAAGTATCGTGAAGTTCATATGCGATATCAAGTGGCCATTTCCGACTTTTAAATCGAGGTGAGATTTTATGATTTTCTCAACGTTTACACTAGACAAAACCATGCTATTTTATAAAGGTGGTGAATTCATTAGCCACCAGAATTGGCAACATAAGCAAATGTTCCATCGAGGTGATTATGAAATAATTATTTGCATTAAAGGCCCTATTTACTTAGAAATTGAACAACAATTGGTAACACTTAAGTCCCACGATGTACTGGTCATTCCACCATTTACCCAATTTGGTGGTTTTCGTAAGAGTGATGCTCCGGTTGATTTTTATTGGCTCCATTTCTTTTCACAATATAAAGAAAGAATATTCACCAGCACAACCACAGAATTAATTGAACACATGCAATCAGCAACTAATAAACATCAAAAAATTGTTTTACCACAACATTTCACATTAAAAAATGATCAACAAATTTTAATTCTTGTCCATCAAATGTTATCAATAAATAATAAGTTACCCTACATTGATGAACGTGATTACCTAACTTCCACGTTGTTGATTTATTTATTTAAAGAATTCTTATCACAAAATCAAACCGATGAACGTTCAAAAATTAATTATATTAAGGAATGGATACGCGTTAATATCTCTGCAACATTATCTGTTGCAGAGATATCTACCCATGTCCATTTAAATCCAGATTACCTAACCCGCTTATTTAAAAAATACACGGGGATGACAACGTTACAATATCTGAATCATTTAAAAATTGAAGTCGCTTCATTATTATTAATCCGCACAGAAATGTCGATTAAGCAAATTGCAACGGCTGCTTATTTTACCGACCCGAAAGTATTTGCGCATAAATTTAAAGCGACGACTAGCCTATCACCTACGGATTACCGAAAATCTTATCGGTTAGTTCATCAAAATAATCCGCACATTGATCCACAAATCCCAATTCCTAAACGTATTGAGGATATCCTGGACTACATTCCAGAAAATGGTGATTTGCCTGATACTAATACACATACTAAAAGGAGTACCCACTAATGAAACTGTTCAATAAAATTTTCGCTGGCCAATCACTTATCTCATGGTTTTTACAAATTACCCTCATTTACTTAGCATGGGCAGTTGCTGATCATAAGATAGTTAATAACCTTTATACAATTAGCGGTGCTGCTATTATATTAATTCTAATTTACTTAAGCCTGGCACATGATAATCGCCATCGCCAATCAAAAAAATAATAATAGAAATAAAAAACACATGAGTTAGATCTGTCTCGCTGGACAGCATTATCTAACTCATGTGTTTTTATCAATATCATTCACTAGCTAACTTTTTTTGCGCTTTTTTAATCTGATATTTCACTTGCTCGAAGCCAGTCGATCCCAAAGAAATTCGCCGGGCGACCGCATTTTCTGGGTCAAGTACATCATAAACATCATCTGCTATCAAAGGCTCAAATTCTTGTAACTGGGTTAAGGGCATTTTTTGTAAGGGTAAGTTATTGGCAATCCCATAATGAACTAACTTGCCGACTACCTGATGCGCTTGTCTAAACGGTAACCCTTTGTCAGCTAGATAATCTGCCAACTCGGTCGCATTCGAAAAATCATCCTGCAATGAAGCTGCTAACTTATCTGATTTCACTTGAATAGTAGCCAACATTTCCGTAAACAATGAGACACAAGCTTTCACCGTATCAATCGTGTCAAAAACACCTTCCTTGTCTTCTTGTAAATCTTTGTCATAGGCTAATGGCAAACCTTTTAGGGTCGTCAACAATGAGAACAATGAACCATAGACCCGACCAGTTTTTCCACGAATCAACTCAGCAACATCTGGATTTTTCTTTTGCGGCATGATTGAACTACCAGTAGCAAATTCATCACTAATTTCAATATACCCGAACTCATAAGAATTCCATTGAATAATCTCTTCACAGAATCGACTTAAATGCATCATCAAAGTCGCTGCAGCATGTAGGAAATCTAACAGGTAATCTCTGTCAGACACAGCATCGATTGAATTTTGGTAGTTGCCAGCAAAACCCAATTCTTGTGCACTATCCTCCCGATCAATTGGGAAGGTCGTTCCTGCTAAAGCGGCAGCCCCCAACGGTGATTGATTTGTACTGTGGTAAGCTGTTTCAAATCTTTGTTTATCACGCGTAAACATTTCATAATACGCCATTAAATAGTGAGCGTATGAAATAGGCTGGGCATGTTGCAAATGCGTATAACCTGCCATCAATGTGTTGACGTTAGCGTCAGCCTTTGTCACCACAACGTTTAACAATTCGTCTAGTAATGCAATGATTTGTACCGTTTCATCTTTCATAAACAAATGCATATCAGTGGCTGTTTGATCATTACGGCTACGCGCTGTATGTAGCTTACCAGCAACATCCCCAATCTCTTGTTGTAACAGATGCTCGATATTCATATGGATATCTTCGAACGTATCAGAAAAAGTTAACTCTCCCGTAGTTAATTTTTTCAATAACTTTTCTAATCCGCCAACAATTTGCGCACCTTCTGTTTCTGAAAGTATCTTGGTATGCGTCAACATTTTTGCATGGGCAATTGAACCTTCCAAATCATGTTTTGCTAAACGTTGGTCAAAGGAAATTGACGCATTAAAAGCTACAACATCAGCACTATTTCCTTTTTCAAAACGGCCACCCCACATTTGATTTGTTGCCATTATTTTGCCTACTTTCTACTTTAAAACAACTTTTTCTGCATCTGCTAATTTTTGTTGTACTTGCGCATGCACGACTGAAGGTAAGCTATATAGCTTGATGAATCCGGCAGCTGATTCCTGATCAAAGGCATCAGCTGATGTGTATGTTGCCAAATCTAGACTATATAGTGAATTCTTTGATTGACGACCTTCACAAATCACATTACCCTTAAACAACTTAACGCGAACCACACCATTCACTTCTTTTTGGCTTTCATCAATAAATGCTTTCAATGAATCAAACAAAGGTGTGTACCACAAAGCATTATAAATTGTATCCGCAATCTCTTTTTCAATAATTGGTTTGAAATGGGCAAGATCCTTAGTCGTAGTCAAATCTTCCAAATCTTTATGGGCTTTTAGTAACACTTCTGCACCGGGTGCTTCATAAACTTCACGTGACTTAATACCAATCAAACGATTTTCAACATGATCAATGCGGCCAATTCCATGCTTACCTGCCACTTGGTTTAATTCCTTAATCAAATCGGCTAGGGCATATTCTTGCCCATTAATAGCAACTGGCACACCTTGTTCAAAGGCAATCTCAACATAGTCCGGTTCATCTGGCGTATTTTCCAAAGCAGTTGTACGCTCATACGCATCTTCAGGTGCTGTGGCCCATGGATCCTCCAAAACACCACATTCATTTGCACGTCCCCAAAGATTTTCATCAATTGAATATGGGCTTTCGGTTGTAATTGGAACAGGAATACCATTTTCTTTAGCATAAGCGATTTCCATTTCACGTGACATGTGTTGATCACGAATAGGATCTTCAATTTTCATCTCAGGTGCTAAGGCATGGATCTCTGTTTCAAAACGGACTTGGTCATTTCCCTTACCCGTGCAACCATGGGCAATCGCAGTTGCCCCATATTGCTTAGCAACTTCAACTAATTTCTTGGCAATCAAAGGTCGTGACAATGCTGAAATTAATGGATACTCCCCTTCGTAATAAGCATGAGCTTGTAAGGCAACTAATGCATACTCCTCCGCAAATTCTTGTTGTGCATCAATAACAACTGATTCAATGGCACCAACTTGCTTCCCCTTGGCTTGAATCTTATCTAAGTCTTTTTCCTCACCAACATCGATACAACATGCAATCACATCATAGCCGGCATTTTTTAACCAGGCAATCTCGACTGACGTATCTAAACCACCAGAATAAGCTAAAACAACTTTCTCATTACTCATAACAATTCCCTCTCTTTGAACGTTTTCTAAATAATAGAATAAATATACATTAAATGCAATGCTTTTTGCGTTTTATTCATAAATTAAACGTATATTCACTTTATAATGCATATTTTAACTAGTAAAAAAGACTACCGAACATCGTCAGTAGTCTTTTGTCTCTATTAATTATATTCAAATTTAATGAACGTAGATTGTAATGATAGTTAGAATTCCCAAGAATATACCTGGCACATTTGATATCACTAATGGCCAATCTCGGTATTTTTTTAACCATCCATATCCAGCCCACAACATGGCATCTAACATCATAGTTAGTGGCTGAACAAGTGGTACTGGATTACCAGCAAGGTTACTTTGAATTTCGGTTATATACGATAAATACATGAGCACACACATAATAGTTGCTAATATACTAATCAACCTTACAATAGTAACCCTACTACTTAAATCAATAAAGCGCCGTCTATCACTAGATTTATCGGTTCCGCTGTCCATTTTCCTGTTTATTGCCTCCTAAAGCTAAAAGTATGTCCGACATATATGATAGTCGCATTTAGATATTATGCAAGGGTTAATTTTTTAAAATGTTATTTACTTATGACAGGATGCTAATATGTACCTTTTATATATAAAAAAGCAGCCAAATTCACAATGAATTTAGCTACTGAACGATTTAAATAATCGGTTAATTTTCTATTGCTTAAATCATTATACAAACAATGATAGTAATAGCACTGAACCTAATCCGGCAAGTGCCAGGACACTAGTCAGCGTTGTCCAAGATAACAACGTTTCCTTTAATGACAAGCCAAAATATTCTTTGATCATCCAGAAACCAGCATCATTAACATGATCAGCGAATACTGAACCGGCACCAATTGCCAAAACAATCAAAGCCGGATTAACTGAAGAACTAGCAACCAATGGTGCAATTAATCCTGCAGCTGTAATTCCTGAAACCGTTGAAGATCCCAAACTGACACGTAGTACAGCGGTAATCAACCAAGCAGCGATGATTGGTGACATTGCTGTATTAGCAAATAATGCCGAAACATAATCTGAAATACCACCCTCAATCAATACTTCCTTAAGGGCACCACCACCACCAATAATTAATAGCATCATGGCAATTTGCTTAATTGATTCCGTTAACGTGTTACCAATTTCTGACATTTTAACACCACGTAAAATACCCATGGTAAATAATGCAAAGAGCAGTGACAGTAGCATTGCCATATCGGGACTACCAATAAAGCCAACTATTTGACCAATAACTGATTTTTTATCTAAGAATGGATCTAATATCGTTGCAATCCCAATTAAGATAACTGGCATCATTGACGTTAAAATACTGATACCAAAACCAGGCGTTTCTTCGATTGCAAATGTTTTAAATTCACCAAAAACATTTGGTGTGTCCTTATGATAGGCACTTGGATAAACCTTCTTCAGTACCATATTAAAAATTGGTCCCGCAATGATAATCGTTGGAATCGCCGCAATAATACCAAGCAACAAGACTTGACCAATACTTGCATCAAACACGCCTGCAACAGCAGTTGGTGCTGGATGTGGTGGCAAGAATGCGTGTGCAGTATTCAAAGTCGCAGCCATTGGAATTCCTAAGTAAAGCAATGGCACGTTCAACTCTTTAGCAATCACAAACAAAATTGGTAGTAAGACAACTAACCCAACTTCGAAGAACAACGCAATACCAACAATAAATGAAGCTAGAATAATCGCAATTTGAATTTGCTTACGACCAAACTTTTGAATTAGTGTGTGTGCAATTCGATAACCACCACCAGTATCAGAAACAAGTTTTCCAATCATTGATCCTAGGCCGAAAACAATGGCTAAGTGACCAAGCTGGCCGCCAATACCGTTTTCGATAGCTGGTCCAATTTTATCAACTGGAATCCCTAGTACTAAAGCTAAAAAGACAGCGGTTACTAATAATGAGACATATGTATTTAATTTAAATTTCACAATTAGCAAAATCAATAAAACAATGCCTACCGATCCCCAAAACAATGGCATAATAAAATCTCCCTATAAAATAAACATAATAAAATCTATCACCATCATAGTGTAACCGTTTACATCGCTATTAGCTAGTGCTTTATCGTTCCATTATGGGACAACTATATGCCGTCATTTATTGACTAAAATCTTGACATATTATTAATCACTATTTCCACCGTAAAAAAGCAGTCCGATTTTATCATCAGACTGCTTTTACTATGTGACAAGACTTAATTTTGCTTGTGTGTACCTTGCCACCCATTAATTTTTATTGTCACGTCTCTTACCTTTTACGCCTATTGTACCCAATAAACTAGCTAATAGTACAACTAGCATTGCTGTTGTTCCATGCTTTTCGTCAGTTGTCTGAACACCAGTATTCGGTAATTTTACATTATCTGATTTATGAGCCTTCTTATTGTGGTCAGTAGCACTCGATGATGGTTGCTTTTCATCCTCAGTCACATGAATAACTGTTTTGGCGCTAGTATCTGCATGTTGATATGGATTTGACTCCGTCACATGGCCATAATTCGTACCGGGTACGTGTTGTTTATCAATTTTCTCCTTTCCTTCACTCAATATTTTATTAACCTCGTCAGCAGTTTTAGCTTCATCAATCGCCTGCAAAGCGTGCTGTACAGCAACATCAACAGCATGCTTCTGTTTTGCTCTTTCAGATGCAGTAAGTGATGCATCTTTGTCAATATCATGCTTAATTTTATTACCTTCAGCAATGATATCCACCTTAGCTTGATCTTTTTGGTTATCAACGTTTTGGCCAGCTTTATGCTGTGCCTTAACCGCATTGACACCAGCAATCGTTACTTGTTGAATATCATCAGCAGTTTGTGCACGATCTATTCTTTGATTTGCTAAAAGTACTTCCTGATCAACTGCTGCCTTTTGAGCTTGCTTTTGCTCGGCAGTTAATGTTGGGTCGTTATCAATAGCCAGTTTAGTCTCATTGGCCGTTGCTTGAATTTTATCTTTAGCAAGTGCCTTTTGCTTATTAATACTCATCCCCACTTGATGTTGCTTAGCAATTGACACATTGCCAACGACTACCGCTTGATTAATATCATCCGCATTATCTGCTACATCAATTGTCGCATTAGCATCGTTGGCTATTTTATCAACATTAGCTTTTTGTTTGTTCTTTTCGGCTGTCGTCAATGTCACATCGTTATCAATAGCCAACTTTGTTCGATTTGCAGCCGCTTGAATTGCTTCCTTGGCAGCATTCATTTGATCACCTAGAGTAACCCCATGCTTGTGCTGGTTAGCAATATCTTCCTCGCCAGTCGCCACTGTAGCATTAATATAGTCCGCGCTATCCGAAGCATCAATAACTATGTTGACAGCACTCACGGCCTTATCAACATTAGCCTTTTGCTCGCTCTTCTGGGCTGCCGTCAATGTCTTATCGTTATCGATTGCTTGCTTTACTTCATTCGCAGCTGCTTGGATTTCTGCCTTGGCTGCATCCTTCTGGTCATCAGTTGATTTACCTGATTGATGGGCATTTGCAATCGCTAGATTTCCATCACTAACCGCTTTATTAATTCCATTAGCATCTGTTGCTGCATCAATTGCTGCATTAACAGCTCTCACCACTTTATCAACGTTAGCCATTTGCGCGTTCTTCTCTGCTGTGGTCAATGTCTTATCATTATCAATTACTTGTTTAATCTGACTTGCTATCACTTTAATGGCTGCCTTAGCATCATTCTTTTGACGATCAACCGCTCGGCCTGATTGATGTGCTTTTGCGATTACTGTCTGACCGTTGGCTAACGCTTGGTTAATACCATCGGCATCTGTCGCTTTATCAATTGCCGTATTGGCGGCGCTCACGGCCTTATCAACATTTTGCTTTTGTTCATTCTTTTCATCTGTCGTCAACGTCTTATCATTGTCGATTACTTGTTTCACTTGATTAGCTACCGCTTGAATCGTTGTTTTAGCTGCATCCTTTTGCTCTGCAACTGCTGTACCACTCTGATGTTGATTAGAAATTTCTGTCTGGCCATCGACTGTCGCTTGGTTAATTTCATCCGCATCCGTTGCTTCATCGATGGCTGCATTGGCGACACTCACGGCTTTATCAACGTTAGCTTTTTGCTCATTCTTCTCTGCTGTCGTCAACGTCTTATCGTTGTCGATTGCTTGCTTCACTTCGTTCGCAGCTGCTTGAATTGCTTCCTTGGCAACGTCCTTTTGGTCGTCAGTTGCTTGACCGACTTGATGCGCATTCGTGATTGCCATCTTACCATCATCTACAGATTGATTAATATCGTCCGCATTTGTCGCTTCATCAATCGCTTCGTTGGCAGCACTAATCGCTTTATCTACCTTTTTCTTCTGCTGTTCTTTTTCTACCGTGGTCAATGTGACATCGTTGTCGATATCCAACTTTGTTTTATTTGCTGCCGCTTGGAGTGCTCCCTTGGCTGCATCTTTTTGATTATCAGTTGGGTGGCCGGCTTGATACGCATTTGTGATTGCCGTCTTACCATCATCTACAGATTGCCTGATATCGTCCGCATTTGTTGCTTTATCGATTGCGGCGTTGGCAGCACTAACCGCTTTATCAACGTTAGCTTTTTGTGAGTTCTTTTCTGCTGTCGTCAACGTTTTATCGTTGTCGATTGCTTGTTTCACTTCAGTCGCGGCAGCTTGAATCGCTTCTTTCGCTACATCTTTTTGGTCATCAGTTGGATGACCGGTTTGATGCGCGTTCATAATTGCCGTCTTACCATCACTAACTGCTTGATTAATCTCATCGGCATCCGTTCCTTTATCAATCGCCTCATTAGCAGCACTAACCGCTTTATCAACATCAGCTTTTTGCGCATTCTTTTCTGCTGTTGTTAAAGTTTTATCGTTATCGATTGCTTGCTTTGCTTCGTTCGCAGCTGCTTGGATTGCTTCTTTTGCCGCAGCCTTTTGTTCTGCGACTGTCGTACCAACCTGATGTTGGTTAGCAACCTCGATCTGACTATTGGCTACCGCTTGCTTGATCCCATCAGCATTCGTTGCTGCACCGATTGCCTTATTAGCAGCATTCACGGCTTTATCAACGTTAACTTTTTGCGCGTTCTTTTCTGCTGTCGTCAGGGTTTTATCATTGTCGATTGCTTGCTTAATCTTATTTGCTTCCGCTTGAATTGCTGCATTAGCGGCATTCTTTTGTTCTGCAACTGCTGTACCACTCTGGTGTTGATGGACAATTGCTGTTTGACCATCACTCACAGCCTGATTAATTTCATCTGCATCTGTTGCCGCATCAATTACCTTATTGGCGGCACTTACGGCCCTATCAACATCAGCCTTTTGCTGATCTTTTTCGACTGTCGTCAATGTTACATCGTTATCAATCTCTTGCTTAATCTTATTTGCTTCCGCTTGAATCGTTGCATTAGCGGCATTCTTTTGATCATTAGTTGCTTGACCTACTTGATGTGCGTTTGCAATGGATATCTTACCCCCAGCTACCGCTTGGTTAATGCTATCAGCGTCTGCTACTTTATCAATTGCAGCATTAGCAGCACTAACCGCTTTATCAACGTTAGCTTTTTGCGCGTTCTTCTCTGCTGTTGTTAAAGTTTTATCTTTATCGATGGCTTGCTTTACTTCGTTCGCAGCTGTTTGAATTGCTTCTTTCGCTACATCTTTTTGGTCATCAGTTGCTTGACCGGCTTGATGCGCGTTCGCGATTGCCGTCTTACCATCAGATACTGCTTGATTGATATCGTCCGCATTTGTTGCTGCATCAATCGCTGCATTTGCAGCATTTTCCGCTTCATCTACCTTTTGCTTCTGCTGTTCTTTTTCTGTCGTTGTCAACGTGGCATCGTTGTCGATATCCAACTTTGTTTGATTTGCTGCCGCTTGGAGTGCTCCCTTGGCTGCATCTTTTTGTTTATCAGTTGGGTGACCGACTTGATGCGCATTAGTGATTGCTGTCTGACCGTCAGCTACTGCTTGATTGATATAGTCCGCATTTGTTGCTGCATCAATCGCTGCATTGGCAACACTCACCGCTTTATCAGCCTTAGATTTTTGTGCGTCCTTCTCTGCCGCCGTCAATGTTTTATCGTTGTCGATTGCTTGCTTCACTTCGTTTGCAGCGGCTTGTATGGCTTCCTTGGCCGCATTTTTTTGGTCTGCAACTGCTGTACTACTCTGGTGTTGGTTAGCTATATTTGCCTTACCTTCATTAACTGCTTGATTAATACCGTCTGCATCTGTTGCTTTATTGATTGCTGCATTGGCAGCACTCACAGCTTTATCAACATCAACTTTTTGCGCGTTCTTCTCTGCTGTTGTTAAAGTTTTATCATTATCAATTGCTTGCTTCACTTCGTTCGCAACTGCTTGGATTGCTGCGTTGGCTACATCCTTCTGATCATCAGTTGGTTGACCGACTTGATGTGCATTCGCAATTGCTGTCTGACCGTCAGCTACAGATTGATTGATGTCGTCCGCATTTGTTGCTACATCGATTACTGCATTAACAGCAATCACCGCTTTATCAACATTAGCTTTTTGCGCGTCCTTTTCAGCTGTGGTCAATGTCTTATCATTGTCAATTGCTTGCTTAATCTGACTTGCTGTCGCTTGAATGGTTCCCTTTGCTGCATCTTTTTGATCTGCAACTGTCGTACCCATCTGGTGTTGGTTAGCTATATTTGGCTTGCCATCACTAACTGCTTGCTTAATCTCATCGGCATTTGTTGCTACATCGATTGCCGCATTAGCAACACTCACCGCTTTATCAACATTAGCCTTTTGCTGATTTTTTTCTGCCGTCGTCAATGTAACATCGTTTTCAATATCCAACTTTGTTTGATTTGCTACCGCTTGAAGTTCTGCCTTAGCTGAATCCTTTTGGTCATCTGTTGAGCGGCCGGCTTGATGTGCGTTTGCAATGGATATCTCACCATCAGCTACCGCTTGATTGATGTCGTCCGCATTTGTTGCTGCATCAATCGCTGCATTAGCAGCACTCACCGCTTTATCAACATTAGCTTTTTGTGCGTTCTTTTCTGCTCTCGTCAACGTTTTATCGTTGTCGATTGCTTGCTTTATTTGGTTCGCAGTTGCTTGAATCGCTTCTTTCGCTGCATCTTTTTGATCATCAGTTGAGAAACCGGCTTGATGCGCATTCGTGATTACTGTCTTGCCATTAGCTACCGCTTGATTAATTTCATCGGCATCTGTTGCTTTATCAATCGCTGCGTTTGCCACACTCACTGCCTTATCAACATTAGCTTTTTGTTTGTCCTTTTCGGCTGTCGTTAACGTCTTATCATTATCTATTGCTTGCTTCACTTCTTTTGCAGCGGCTTGTATTGTTTCTTTCGCTACATCTTTTTGGTCATCAGTTGGGTGACCAACTTGATGCGCATTCGCGATTGCCGTCTGACCAACACTTACCGCCTGGTTAATACCGTCAGCGCCTGTTGCTGCATCAATTGCGGCGTTTGCCACACTCACTGCCTTATCAACATTAGCTTTTTGTTTGTCCTTTTCGGCTGTCGTTAACGTCTTATCATTATCTATTGCTTGCTTCGCTTCGTTCGCGGCAGCTTGAATTACTTCTTTCGCTACATCTTTTTGGTCATCAGTTGGATGTCCGGCTTGATGCGCATTCACGATTGCTGTCTGACCAACACTTACCGCCTGGTTAATACCATCGGCGCCTGTTGCTGCATCAATTGCCTCATTAGCAGCACTTACTGCTTTATCAACGTCAGCTTTTTGTTCGCTCTTTTCGGCTGTCGTCAACGTCTTATCGTTATCGATATCCAGCTTTGTTTGATTTGCCACAGCTTGCAGTACTTCCTTGGCCGCATCTTTTTGATCTGCAACTGCTGTACTACTCTGGTGTTGGTTAGCTATATCTGCCTTGCCCTCACTAACTGCTTGATTAATACCGTCTGCATCTGTTGATGTATCAATTGCCTTATTAGCAGCACTCACTGCTTTATCAACATTAGCTTTTTGTTCGCTCTTTTCGGCTGTCGTCAACGTCTTATCGTTATCGATATCCAGCTTTGTTTGATTTGCCGCAGCTTGTAGTGCTTCCTTGGCCGCATCTTTTTGATCTGCAACTGCTGTACTACTCTGATGTTGGTTAACTATATTTGCCTTACCTTCACTAACTGCTTGATTAATATCGTCTGCATCTGTTGCTGCATCAATTGCGGCATTGGCCACACTCACCGCTTTATCAACATTAACTTTTTGCGCATTCTTTTCGACTGTTGTTAAAGTTCTATCGCTATCAATTGCTTGCTTTGCTTTGTTCGCAGCTACTTGGATTTCTTCTTTAGCGATGTCCTTTTGACCATCAGTTGGGTGACCGACTTGATGCGCATTCTCGATTTCTATCTTGCCATCAGCCACAGATTGATTGATGTCGTCCGCATTTGTTGCTTTATCAATCGCTGCGTTTGCCACACTCACTGCCTTATCAACATTAGCTTTTTGCTCATTCTTCTCTGACGTCGTCAATGTCTTATCGTTGTCGATTGCTTGCTTAATCTGATTTGCTGTCGCTTGAATCGTTATCTTAGCTGCTTCCTTTTGATCTGCAACTGCCGTACCAGTCTGGTGTTGGTTAGTAATGTCTGTCTTGCCATCGGCGACTGCTTGATTAATGTCATCCGCATTTGTTGCTGCATCAATTGCCTCATTAGCAGCACTTACTGCTTTATCAACGTCAGCTTTTTGTTCGCTCTTTTCGGCTGTCGTCAACGTCTTATCGTTATCGATATCCAGCTTTGTTTGATTTGCCGCAACTTGTAGTGCTTCCTTGGCCACATCTTTTTGATCTGCAACTACCGTACTGATCTGGTGTTGGTTAATAATGTCTGTCTTGCCATCGGCGACTGCTTGATTAATGTCATCCGCATCTGTTGCTACTTCGATTGCCTCATTAGCAGCACTCACCGCTTTATCAACGTTAGCTTTTTGTTCGCTCTTTTCGACTGTCGTCAACGTCTTGTCGTTATCAATTGATTGCTTCACTTCATTTGCAGTTGCTTGAATCGCTTCTTTCGCTACATCTTTTTGGTCATCAGTTGCTTGACCAGCTTGATGCGCATTCGCGATTGCCGTCTGACCGTCAGCTACTGCTTGATTAATGTCATCCGCATCTGTTGCTACTTCGATTGCGGCGTTGGCAGCACTCACCGCTTTATCAACGTTAGATTTTTGCGCACTCTTCTCTGCTGTCGTCAACGTCTTATCGTTATCGATATCCAGCTTTGTTTGATTTGCCACAGCTTGTAGTGCTTCCTTGGCCGCATCTTTTTGATCTGCAACTGCCGTACCAGTCTGGTGTTGGTTAGTAATGTCTGTCTTGCCATCGGCGACTGCTTGAGTAATGTCATCCGCATTTGTTGCTGCATTAATTGCCTCATTAGCAACACCAACCGCTTTATCAATGTTAGATTTTTGCGCATTCTTTTCGGCTGTCGTTAAAGTTTTATCGTTATCGATTGCTTGCTTTACTTTTTTCGCTGTTGCTTGGATTGCTTCTTTGGCAACGTCCTTTTGGTCATCAGTTGCTTGGCCGACTTGATGCGCATTCTCGATTGCTATCTTGCCATCAGATACAGATTCATTGATTCCGTCCGCATTTGTTGCTGCATCAATGGCGGCATTGGCAGCACTCACCGCTTTATCAACGTTAGATTTTTGCGCGCTCTTCTCTGCTGTCGTCAACGTCTTATCGTTGTCGATTGCTTGCTTCACTTTAGTCGCAGCTGCTTGAATGGTTTCTTTGGCTGCATCCTTCTGATCATCAGTTGGGTGACCGGATTGATGCACATTCGTGATTGCCGTCTTGCCGTCAGCTACACATTGGTTAATGCCATCCGCATTTGTTGCTGCATCAATTGCGGCATTGGCAGCACTTACTGCTTTATCAACGTCAGCTTTTTGTTCGCTCTTTTCGGCTATCGTCAACGTCTTATCGTTATCGATATCCAGCTTTGTTTGATTTGCCACAGCTTGTAATGCTTCTTTGGCCACATCTTTTTGGTCTGCAACTGTCGTACCAATCTGGTGTTGGTTAGCTATATCTGCCTTGCCCTCACTAACTGCTTGATTAATACCGTCTGCATCTGTTGATGTATCAATTGCCTTATTAGCAGCACTCACCGCTTTATCAACGTTAGATTTTTGCGCACTCTTCTCTGCTGTCGTCAACGTCTTATCGTTATCGATATCCAGCTTTGTTTGATTTGCCACAGCTTGTAGTGCTTCCTTGGCCGCATCTTTTTGATCTGCAACTGCTGTACCCATCTGATGTTGGTTAGCAATCTCTGTCTTGCCGTCAACGATCATTTGGTTAATGTTATCAGCGCCCTTTGCTACATCGATAGCGGTATTGGCAGCACTCGCAACTTTGTCTACATTGGCCTTTTGTTTATTCTTTTCAGTTGTTGTCAGCGTCGTATCATTATCGATTTCATGCTTGATTTGATCTACAATGGCTTGAATATTTTCTTTAGCAGTATTTTTTTGATCTGTAACACTCGTACCAGGTTGGTGAATATTAGCAATATTAATTTTACCCGTTGCGACAGCACTATCGATACCATTCGCACCTGTTGCTGCATCAATTGCTGTGTTTGCAGTATTAGCGGCTTTGTCGACGTTAGCTTTTTGCGTCTGCTTCTCAGTTACTGTCAACGTCTTATCGTTGTCGATTTTTGTCTTAGTTTGATTAACGGCATCAATGATTGCTTGCTTAGCTTGTTGGATTTTTGCGGCACTTTGGTTACCAGCTGCTGAAGTGTAGCCATCAATCGTTAACTTTGATTGATCTGTCAACGTGTCAACATCATTTTGAGTCGTAGCAGCATCAATTGCTACACTTTCTTTTGTCACTTCATTATCAATGTCAGATTTATACTGCTCTTTTTCAGCAGTCGTTAATCCCGGCATTGTTGTATCAATTTTATTTTTAGCTTGTTCACCATATGCAACTAAAGCTTCTTTACCAAGAATTTTCTTATTAGCTAGTCTTAGCTCACTAACATTGTAATCCTCAATATCTTCTAAAAAGTCCTTAACTGCGTAAAGCGTAATTGAATCCCCATCACCCAATGATATGCCTGACAAATCAATAACAAACTGCCCATTTTCCTTAGTAATAGCTGCATAATATTTATCGTCTTTCCAATAAGGGCTAGTCAATTGATTAATCGTTCCAAGATTATCGATTGTTCCATCCTTATGCTTAATACCGACATTGATATAAGCACCAGTCAAGCCGTTTGCCAGACTTCCAGTCAATGAAGTACCGTTTAATCTAACATTATCAATAGCAACATCTTCTCCAGCAGATATTAGGTGCAAAATATTAATCGATTGGTTATTTAGTAGCTCTTTTACCCTATTTTCGGTATCTTGTGTTTTACCCTCAACACTAGCAACCGTTACTTTACCGTTACTAAAAGTTAGGGTTAACTTTTTAATTGCATTTGTATAGCCATCCCCATCTTTAACACGCACATCGTTAAAGGTTAAACTAGCATTATTAATAATCGTACTACCCGTATTAGTGTTTTTTGATTGATCAATCAAAAATTCTTTTGGATTAGTAACAGTGAACTGACCACCACCTGAAATATTAAAAATAGCAATCGCACCAGTACCATCAATAGCTACATTAAACGATGCATCTTTTTTAATAGTAAAATTTGCATTGTTTTTCGTGATACTAAAAATACTTTTTGTTGAATCGCCTAGATTATTACCTTGGAAATTGAAGCTTGCACCCGAACCAATAATGATTGCTGCATTGGCACCATTAAAGTAAATTGGCTCAGCTAATAATTTGCCATTAGCAACAATATTAATTTTTGCATTAGCTGCAGCTGTCACCGTTGCCCCACTTCCTAAAGCAATAGCCCCTGATGCACCTGCATCACTTGGGTCAACGTTTAAATAAATATTTAACTTCGCACCTTTCCCAAGAGTAACATTACCATCTGTTAAAATAGCGTAAGATGCCCCATTTTGTACACCCTCACCGGTACCATTAGCATTTGTATGAGGATACAAATCAACAGTAGCACCAGCTTCCAAAACAGCGCCTTTACCACCATTAGTTAGTTGCAAAACATTACCATTACTAGTTGTTGCAATAAAGTGACTACCCGTAGTGAAAATGACAGATGCTCCCTGAATAACTTGCTGGTTATTTCCACGATTAACACTCGAGTCTTGTGTCATCTTTAATTGGTCATGTCCAGCAATACCATTACTATATTGGGCAACCGTTGTCACTGTCACATTATTATGCATATAAATATCTGCATTAGGTGAATAAACAAATTGTGAACCAGTATAGATCACATTATTAAAGTGGTATTCTTTTGCGTTCCTGATCATGCCGTAATAACTACGACCAAACATATTCAAATTTTGAATAGTAATAATACCATTACCTTTATCTGTAAAATAATATGAATCCATATCAAGAGTGTAACGTTTGCCTGCCAAAGAAGTAATCATAATACTTCTAGAGTTGGAAATAGTTATTCCTTTCCAACCACTTAAATCAGACATATCAATATTATTAGCAATATAGACAGTATTATAAGTTCCCTTAGAAATGGCATCTGATAACTGTTGAGCCGTATTTACAGTAATGGCATTTTCTGCTTGTGTATCGTCCCTTACTTTCACATAATTTTTTTCATTGATGACTGACGTACGGTTATCTGTGTTTGCTGCTGATGAAATTGCTTGGCTTGCCTGACTACTTTGTACTGCACTACTATCATTGTTTGAAGTAGCTGCAGAAGTAGTCGGACTTGCTTGTGACTGTGCTATTTGATTTACTGAATCAACTGCAGTGTCCTTTGACGTCGTCGTTTCATTTTCAATCGCGTCACTTGTAGCAGTATCAGACGTGGCTGTACTATCCGTTACAGGTTTATCTTCACTAGTCATTGCTGAGCTAGTCGCTGTCGGTGAACCCATGCTACTATCCGCAATACTGGTAGTATCTGCATCACTACTTGCCACACTATCAGTTTGGCTAACCGCTGCAGAACTTGTTGTGACATTTGTTACATCTGTAGCATCATTGGTTGTTTCTGCAGCCGCGTCACTTGTATTGATATCACCACTAGTAACTATTTTGAAACCTACCGAATCACTTGAAGATTCAGACGGTTCAAATGTCGTACTAGCCTGATCAATGGTCGTTTCATCCGCATGAACACTTTGAGATGCCCCTTCAATTCCCAGTCCCAAACTTAATGTTGTAATACCAGCAAACATCCATTTTTTACCAGCTTTATACATTTTAAAGCGAACTATTTTTCTCGTCTCCATTGTTAACTACGCCCCCCTTAAATCTGTTAAAAGATATTAAAAATATTCAAAAACAATTTGTTAGGGTCCATGTTATTATTAAAAACCGATTTATCCCTACCTGTTTTTTTATATATTGGAAAATAGTTAGATTGCACTATTCATTTTTTGCACAATTTAGAGAATAATTCGATATTATGTAACAATTTATTAGTTTATGATAGAGATGATAGGTTTTTTTACTATAAAATCTTACGATGAGAACTGTACTTAATGTTAGTGTATGTATTATTGGAGTCTACTATGTTAAAAAAATTCAAACCATTTCTAGGCCGGGAAAATGCACTTACCTTGTCTTTTTTCGAGCTACTATTTCAGTCAGAAAATAATGACTTATTACTAATTGAACTACAACAAAAATTGGATATCAGTAAATATAAACTAACCGTCACTTTAACAAGAGCACAAGAAATTAGTTCCCATTTCTCGGAAATAAATCTAAAAATCGATAAAACACACGTTACTTTTAGTACCATTAGTTATGCTACATTTAACAATCTAAAATCATATATCGCTGATCAATCTATCCCATTTCAAATTTTTATTTTTAACGGGATATTAGGACGAAATACCACAGAAGAACAGATTCAACAAAAGCTTAATATTAGTAGTGCCACTTACTTTAGAATCAGAAAACGATTATTTAACGATCTTAATATTAATTGTTTAGATGAAATGCAAATCCGTTTCTTAATCTTTGATGCATTAACGTATTTCAACTATTTTGATTACCTAATAGATTACAATGCCGCTGATTTAGCACCTTTCATCGCCCTTTCTGAGGACATTTGGGATTTTAAACTACCTGAAGATGTTTATCGTAGTTGCGCCAAATTATTAATGGTCAACTACATTCGATCTTTAACGCGTGGCGTTAAAAACGTTCCTGCAAAATATTATCTAGTGAACTATGAAACTTCTAAAAACATCCAAAAATTCACACATCGAATTATGCATAAACTAAATACTTCGCGCGAATTTGCTATTCAGAGTACGAATATGCTTTTAATTTATGTCTTATATCATGGCTCACTTCCAATTAAAAATATCAATCATTTAAATAATGCTAAAGAAATACAAGGGATTACTTCATTACAATTAAAAACTGCTCGAGAGATATTAGGTAACCAAGCCAATATAAAAGAATTCAATGAATTTACACATAACCTAGCAGCTGTTAATGCAGCAGCAATATTACCAATTGTGCCAATGCAAGACTCTATAAGTGACAAAACAATCATGTGGCATAAGGAATCACATCCTGGTATTGATTACTTATCCCAACAATTAACTGATATTCTACTCAGTCATTCCTCACAAGCGGATGATAGAGTACTTGATGAAAAACAATGTCGTTATTTATTTGGTATTTACATTTCAACAACCTTACCAGCAAACATTTTTGAAGATACTGTTTATCTTTCTGTCAATTTTACGCAAAGCCGTCTTTTAACACAGCATGTTTTGAAAGAATGTCAATCTCTTACTAATCTCAACATCGTTGCATATGAAGACATTGATGATAAAACAGATATTTATATATCCAATACTTATAATCCAAATTTTGATAGGCCACAAGTGATTTGGGATAACGTGCCAGAAGTGCCGGACTGGTTAAACCTATATAAATTGATTATTAAGGTTAAACATGAAAAATTTGCCATCAAAAAGCATTAGCTAACTTCTTCAATTAAAATTTTATGACTACATAAAAAATCAGGATTCCCTAAATTTGGAAATCCTGATTTTTATTTTCCAGATGATTCGCGAAATTACCCAATCAAAAAAAGACTACCAACATCACTGTCAGTAGTCTCTATCATAATTGCTAATTAAGCTTCAGGCTTCAAGATTTGCTTTGAAACAACATTCAAATTCTCATCCAAGTCATAAACCCATGGCTCACCATTGGCGATTTCAACACCCATGATGTCATCATCAGAGATTTGCTCAATGTGCTTTACTAAGGCACGCAATGAGTTTCCGTGAGCTCCGATAACAACGTTCTTACCAGCCTTCAAAGCCTTTGAGATATCTGAATCCCAGAATGGCAAGACACGATCCAAAGTTACCTTCAAGTTCTCACCCTTTGGCATTTCACCTGCTGGCACATCTTGGTAACGACGATCCAATGCAGGATACGTCTTACCATCAATTGTCATTGTTTCTGATTGCTCTTCTAGCAATGGAGGCAAAACGTCATATGAACGACGCCATTGATGAACTTGGTCATCACCCCACTTCTTCGCTGCATCGGCCTTGTTCAAACCTTGCAAAGCACCGTAATGACGTTCGTTCAAACGCCATGACTTAACTTCTGGAATCCACATTTGATCTGTTTCTTCCAAAGCCAAGTGCAATGTCGTGATGGCACGTGTCAAAACTGACGTATAAGCTTGGTCGAATTGAATACCTTCTTTAGCCAACAATTGTCCAGCTGTCTTAGCTTGAGCAACACCTTTGTCACTCAACTTTGTATCAACCCATCCATTGAATAAGTTCAATGCATTCCATTCACTTTGACCGTGACGAATTAAAACCAACTTTGCCATTGGTACACCTCTTTTTTCTAATTTTGTTCGTTATTATTGTAACAAATTTTCAAGATATTTAGTAGTAATTGGTAATCTTTTCACAAAATAATCACTAACGTTTAACAGTCCCATTTTCCAACGTCAATGCCGTGGAATGTGCTGGTCCTTGCTTTTCAGGTAGAATATGCGTCATCAAATCATTAATAGCGGTTGGTGCTTCACCAAAGCCAGTCGCAATCACATCATATTTGCCATCATAAGCAGCGACATCCCCAATTGCATACACATTTTTGACTGACGTCGCCATGTTTTGCGCCACCAAAACCCGGTTTTGATCGTTTAATGCTGGCTTAATCGTCCAATCAGCCATCACTTTGTTCTCGGTTTGGAAGCCGTAACTAACCACAACTTCATCTACCGTAATAACTTTCGTTTCCTCAGCACGGGCAACTTGCAAGGTTACTGATAAAGCGCCTGATACATCACGCGTAATGTTTTTAATCGTATATGGTGTCTCGATACTTACTGATGAGTGCTCAAGTTGTGTCAAATTGTGTTCTAATGCACGAAACTTATCGCGACGATGCGTAAGACTAACCTCGGCAGCAATTGATTCTAGTTGTAATGCCATATCGACTGCTGAATCACCACCACCAGCTACTAAAACACGTTTACCAGCGAATAAATCTTGTTCATGAATAGAGTAATGAATATTATCGGCAACATCATCCCCTAACAAATCTGCTGAAATACGGCGTGGTTCAAAGGCACCTGCCCCAGTGGCTAGTACAATACCCTTTGTATGGAACCCCGACTGTTGATCCATCTTAATTTGATAACCATCCTCATCCGGGATAATGTCTGTAACAGTTGCGCCTGATAAGATTGTTTGATCAAATTGAGACAGCTGTTCAGTTAAATCATCAATCAATGCTTGACCAGAAACATTTGTAAATCCCGCCACGTCTAAGATGGTTTTCTTTGGGTAAAAATTCGTAACTTGTCCACCCACATCGGGCAAGCTTTCAACAATGGCCACTTTTAATTCTCGTAAACCAGCGTAGAAGCCCGCGAACATCCCTACTGGACCAGCACCGATAATTGTTAAATCTACTTCTTCATTCATTATTATAGAAAACTTCCTATTACTATTTTATTGAGAACGACTCACTTAATCTAAAGTTCGATTGTATAAACTATCAAACTCTGACAGATCAACTTGGAAGTCAGATGCATAAACAATGTCAACTGCACTGCCTTCATCACCTGCTTTTTCTTCAAATGCTGTTGCTATTTGTTGGTAAAGAGCTTGCACTGCATCCCGATCTGGACCATCCACTACTAATAGATAGTTTGACGTATTGGCATCATTATTAGTCAACCAAAGAAGATACATGCTTTCAATGGTTCCCATTGCATCGTCAGCAATTCCAATCAATTCATAACGCAGTGGCGTTGGAATCAACTCTTCAGCTGACGTAATTTCCATTTCATTGTCGCCTGCTTCATCATGTTCATCCGCTTGCTGTTGTTCAGCAATTTGTTGTGCTATATAAGCGATGTTATCACGTGTGATTGGCATGCCATTAGTAAACGGATTTAAGGCTAATCCTTCGATATTCTGTGTATCATCGTCTTGCAAGATTGGCAAGTAATCCGATAACGCCATTGCCCAAGGGTAAACGGGTAAATCAGCTTCAATAGTTTGTGCATTATAGGCTTCCAAATCAGTAAACACTGGGAAAACGCCGTTACCATTTTCTAGTTCAAACGTTACCAGCTGCATTTGCGCATTATCTGGAATTTCAACACCACCATCATCCTTAACAATGGGTGGTTCTGAAAAATTAACTGGCGCAATAAATACAGCATCAATTAATGCTTGGATAAAGTTATGCTCCGTGACCTCATTTTGTTCCTCACGAAAAACTGCTATCGCATCAAGCAATTTATCGTTACGTAGTTCCTCATCATTATCCATGCGTAATCATTCTCCTTATAATTTCTCATCTCTTTTTAACAAGTATAACGGAAAAGCCTATGTTTGTCAGGGGCTCACCTTGCCATAATACAAAGGACAAACCTAGCTCCCAAAAATGATAATCCATATATGCTAAACACAAAAAGAGGTTGGGGAATTTTTATCCCAACCTCTTATTTCACATTATGACAAATCAAGGTCAATATCTGGCCATTAAATCAATGCCAAATAATTGTATCCACTATATGTATTTTAATGTGCTCTGCGTTTCCCCTCAAGCTACTAATTCATCATAGCTTAAAAGTCACTTAAAGTAAATACATACTTCGTGTTTTATTGATTTACCATAGCAAATAGTCGATAATATTGTGTTTATTGCCTAATAATATTAATATAAATGATTATTTTGAGTAAAACACGAACATTAATTAATGTATTACATATTTTTTAATCTTTGGCACCTTTATAGAATAATTTATACAAAATACCACATATGATTGGTAGCACTGCTGCAATCAAATACATTTGTTTGAAATCAACAAAATTACGCAAGGCACCTAACACGTAAGGCCCAACACCGATTCCTAAGTCCAAGCCAACAAAATATGTTGATAAGGCAACACCAACTCGGCTGACATCCTTCTCCAAATGCAAAGCAACTGCTTGACCATTTGACATAAACGTTCCATATCCCAACCCAATCAAGGCACCAGAGAATAACAATTCCCAAGCAGAGGTCGTTATACTTAACACAAACAAACCAATTGCTAAGAACAAGTAACTAGGATACATCACTGAGTTCTCACCATATCGATCAAAAATACGGCCTGCCATTGGACGGGTCACTGTAATAACTAAGGCGTACACCACAAAGAAAAATGAACTAACTGATACTAAATCAATTGTCTCAACGTAAGATGCCAAGAATGATAACACACTTGAATAAGCAAGTCCCATAACAAAGGCAATTGTCGCAATAAAGACAACTTTTGAATCAATAAAGGTATTAATTTTCCAACTGTCAGCTAATGCACGTTGATCCTTCGTCAAGTCCAAGTTATTGACCTTCAACATCAAGCAACCGGCAACGGTGAATGCCAAAATAACACTCGACATCATAACAATGAAGTCAATACTAGTTGCTTGTAACAATAGCATACCTAGGAACGGACCAATGGCCGCTGCCAAACTAGTACTCAAACCGTAATAATTAATCCCTTCGCCACGCCGTGATAATGGAATATATTCTGTCACAATCGCATTCGTTGCTGTCGAAACAGTTCCATAGAAAAATCCGTTTAATAAACGGACGATATAAAGCACCATCAGTGATGGCATATACAAATACATCAATGTTGTAATGAAGTACAAAACAATACCAACACGTAATGTTTGTCTACGTCCCAGAACCTCTAGCTTCTTTCCCACATAAAGCCGAGCTAATAACGTACCAATAACGTAAATTCCTGACGCCAATCCCGCTTGACTTAACGTTGCACCCAAATTTTCTTGAGCAACAACGGCAATGATTACCATTAATAAATAGTAAACCAAAAAAACTAAGAAATTAACCAGTGTAATACTGATAAACCCCTTATTGAATAACTTCTCCTTACCTTCCAACAGACCTCTCCTTAATAATAAAAATTAAATAAAACCTACCTTACTAAATTAATACTTTTTACCAGGTATAGTCAAGTTGATATAAATAAAATACAAATCTTTTAGTATTTAAAACATAAAAATTGAAAGCGTTTAAATTCATTAATATGGTCAATGGTTTTAAGTTTTACCTATTTTCAGGACATTAAAAAAACAAGTATCATAAAAACAATACTTGTTTAACCAGGAATGGCATAAAATGCGTTATAAAACACATTGTAATGATAATATTTTGTTAATTACTTAGCAGGAACTTTAACATCCCCACTGACAATATCCTTGCGGGCATCTTGCACAGCTTGCCAGGCATCACTTGTCATATGGCCACGTGTAATTGCAACACCCTTATCACTCAAACCATATACTAAGTGCTTACCACCAGGGAAGTTACCTTTAGCCGTCTTGTCAGTAACATCAACCACAGCCTTACCAACCTTCTTAACAGCAGAAGTCAATGTAAAGTTAGATTTACCATCCTTAGCTTTGTAGGCGCCATCATCATTTTGATCACGATCGACACCAACGACCCAAACCTTGTCGGCCGCGTTCTTTTCCTCATTCAAATCCTTTGCCTCAGTAAAGACCCCGGCTCCTGAACCACCAGCTGCCGTAAAGATAACGTCAGCACCGTTTTGATACATTGATGAAGCAATCGTCTTCCCCTTACCAGCATCGGTAAAGCTACCTACATATTGCGCATCAACCTGAATATCAGGATTAACTGACTTTGCCCCTGCAATAAAGCCGGCTTCAAACGTCTTAACAACAGCTGATTGCAGACCACCGACGAAACCAAGTTTATCTGTCTTCGTCATTTTAGCAGCAGCAACACCAGACAAATATGATGATTGTTCAGACTTAAAAGTAACCGATACTGTATTCTTACGAGCCTTGGCAACGTCATCAATAATCATATAATTTGTATCTGGATGTTTCTTTGATTGCTCATTAATTGTTGCAACCAATTGAAAACCAATACCGTAAACATTCTTAAAGCCGTCTGAACGTGCTTGATCCATGTTCGTTGTAAAATCTGCATTTGTCTTTGAAGGATAATAAGCATAACCGCCCTTGCCTTGCTTCACATCATTATCCTTTGCCCACGACTTCATGCCTTCCCATGCTGACTGGTTGAATGATTTATCATCAACACCACCACCATCGGTTACCAGCGCAACTGACGTCTTATCACTCTTATCATCACTTGACTTGTTTCCAGACCAAGCAGCATATGCACCACCTGCAATAATTACAACCGCGGCACCTGCCACCCACATCTTTGCGTTTGAAGCCATTTTTCTATCCCCTTTTTATAAAAGCTTACTCATATTGTTCGTCAATCACGAACTACACTTTAAATATAATGGGTAATGTTCAAAAAGTAAATAGTTTCGTTCGTTTTTAATGCAAATAAAAGCAAAAAAACAAGCTAAAATGTTTAAAACACGAACTTTGTTTCTTTGCTATTAAAAATCTTAATTTACTAACCGAACTAAATAGGTTTCTGACACAAATCCTCTAACGGCATTATAAATACGTTTTGCACGTGATGCCTTTTCAGAAATTGCAAATACGGTTGGCCCCGTTCCTGACATTTGTGCTGCATCAGCACCAAAATCATACATCTTTTGTTTCAAGCGTAGTATTTCTGGATATTTTGTACCAGTAATAGATTCAAGGACATTAAACATTTTGCAATATGCCGACTGGAAATCGCCAGCATTGACTGCTGCCATCAGCCCAACCATATCCCCATGTTGCACATTAGCATAGTCTACCAGCTTTAAAATTTTAGGCGTCGAAACGCTAATACCTGGTTTAGAAACGATCACCCATAAAGGTGGCAACGCCTGGGTCAGGGGTTCAACAACCTCACCACGTCCGCGAACACGAGCCGGACGAGAATAGACACAGAAAGGTACATCGGCATCAATCTGCAATCCCAACACTGCTAACTTATCTTCAGTGTAATTAAGTTGCCAAATACGATTTAATCCCCGTAAAACCGCCGCGGCATCCGAAGAGCCACCACCCAGTCCTGCAGCGACCGGTACGCGCTTCATGATATGTATTTCAATTCCCTCATCTTTACCGGCTATCGTGCGCATCAAACGCGCTGCTTGGTACGCTAAATTTTTTTCATTAAGTGGTAATAAACCACTCGTTGATTCAACAACAATATTCTGATGATCAGTCGTGGTACGAATTGTCACCGTATCAGCTAGGTCGATGGCCACCATTAACATGTCCCATTCTTGTTCACCATTTTTATGAATAAACGGGGTATCAAGGCTAATATTTAACTTTGCATAGGCTTGCTCTAATACTTCCATCGTGGCCAAGTCCTTTCATAGATTATTCTAATTATAGCAAGTTGACATTAATTGCGAAACAAAGTTAGTTAAATAATAATCATTTGATTAAAAAAAGATTGAAACAAAATAATTGTTCCAACCTCTTTGCGCTAAAAATAGATTAATTTTAACTTTCCTCATATCGAACCGTATGACGATAACCTAATACAATGCTTAGCAAAACACCAACAAATGCCACAAAGGTCAACGCAGCAGCTGCATAAAACAAAGTACTATAGCCCTGTTGTTGAATAATAAAACCACCCGCTAACGGGCCAACTGCCCGACCTACAGAGGGAGCAGCTGCCGATAACCCTTGATAACGCCCTTTCAACGATAACGGTGTTAGTTCATTGACTAATGCTGGAATCATTGGAAAGGCTGTCGCTTCACCAATAGTCGTAATCACCATCGCTAGCGCAAAACCAGTAAAGTGACGACTAAATGGTAATACTAGGAATGACAAGCCAAACATGATAATTCCCACAAATATTTGCACAAACATCGAGCGTCGATTAGCTGATAAGTTCAGTGCATTCATACCTAATTGAATTACCGCAATCAAAGCCCCGTTAATCGTCCAAAGCATTGAATATTGCCAAAGTGGTAATTTCAGCACACTATTCATATATACTGATAGATTTCCTTGCCACTGGGCATATGAAATCCACAAAACAACAAGCCCCAAGATACTAGAGTAAACAAGGACCAAGTTCCATTTTGGTAAAGTAACCTTGCTCGTTTGCTGCTCGCGTTTATAACTGCCCAAATTAATGCGAAACTTGCTATGCACAATAAAAAATAATACAACGTAAAGTATTAGTGCTAATACAAACAGCCATGTAATACCAAACGGATAAATTGGCCCAACTAACGCCGTTGAGAAGACCATTCCAAAATTACTCATAAAGTAAAGCATATTAAACACAAAGCGCCCATCATGCGATCGAACTTGTGTACCGTAGGCGTTAATGGAAGCTGTTAACCAGCCACCAAAAAAGACGACTAACGTCAAAATGATTGCATACGTTGGCCAACCATGCCAAAGAATAAACGCAATTTGTAGAATAATCATCGTGATCACACCAAACTGAATGAGTCGATAAGGTTTAAACTGATCAAACAGTCGCCCACTGATGATCGAACCAATCGCTTGCCCAACTGCATTAGCCATCATGACCCAACCAATCGTTACCAACGTTTGATAAAGCTCATTATATAAATAAACCGACGTTAATGGCCAAATAAAACCAATCGCAAAACTATTAATAAAACTCGCTGCTAATAACCAGCGTAATGACATTCCTTTTCCAACACTTTGCATCATAAACCTCTTTTTACCTGCTCACATAAATAGCGAGACTGGGACAAAATGTCCTAGCCTCGCTTTGCTTAAATCTCATTATTATTTGATTAATTTTAAGCTGCACTCTATGTTAAAAAACTCTTCCTATATTGTAACGAACTTTACAATATACCTGAGATTTTTGTTTCTCTTTCTTTAGCCGAATCCACCAGGTTCTTCATTATGAAAATCAATATTAGAAAACTTATTATATGACTTAACAAATAATAGCCGGGCAGTTCCACGAGCTCCCGAACGATTCTTTTCTAAAATAACTTCAATTTCACCAATATCTTGTTGTTCTTCATCACGAGGGTCGTTTTGATTATCCGTATCATCGTTAGACTTTTCATAATAATCTTCACGATACAAAAAGGCAACAATATCCGCATCTTGCTCAATTGATCCAGATTCACGAATATCCGACAACATTGGTCGCTTGTCTTGACGTTGCTCAACACTACGTGAAAGTTGTGATAACGCAATGATTGGCACGTTCATCTCCATCGCCATCATCTTAATCGCACGTGAAATTGCCGAGACCTCTTGCTGACGCCCTTCATTACTTGTACCTTGAATTAGTTGCAAATAATCAATAATCACTAAACCTAAGCGACCTTCACGTTTATAAAGGCGCCGTAGCTTCGACCTGATTTCTGTCACCTTAATACCAGGTGTATCATCAATATAAATATTTGTTCGAGCCAGTGATCCTGTTGCCACTGCTAATGAATTCCATTCCTCAGGCTCCAACTGTCCAGTTCGCATATGCTGCGAATTAATATTTCCCTCCGCCGCTAACATACGATTAACCAAAGACGTATCTGGCATTTCCAACGAAAATATAACAACTGGTAGTGTCGGGTCAGCAACCGCTACCTTTTGAGCAATGTTCAATACAAATGCCGTTTTACCAACGGCAGGACGCGCAGCAATAATGACCATTTCACCATCATGAAAACCAGTCGTTAAATTATCGAGTGCCGGAAAACCTGAAGCTAACCCCGTAACAGTTTCATCAGTACGTGAATTTTGTTCAATTTGTTCAAAAGACTTATTAACAACGTCGGCGATATTCTTAAAGTCGGCACTCTTCTCACCACCATTAATTAAATCCAACTTTGTTGACAAGTCCGCAACTGCATCATCGACCGAATCGCTACCCTCATAAGTTTGGGTCAAACTGTCCTGTAGGGTATCAATCATATTACGCCGTACTGAACGCTCACGCACGATTCTAGCATAATACAAAGCATTACCAGCAACCGGCACACTTGATGCTAACTCAGTTAGGTAGGCCATGCCACCCACATTCTCAACCTGATTATCTTTATCTAATTCATCAGTGATGGTTAAGATATCGATTGCTCTTTGTGTCTCATCCAGCGCTAAGATAGCTGAATAAATCAAACGATGCGCTGTCCGATAAAAATCATTGGGCTCAAGAATTGTCATAATATCCGCCAATAAATCTTGGGGATCTGTTGCCAACAGAATTGAACCCAGCACAGCTTGCTCTGCTTCAGCATCTTGTGGCACACGTAATGGTGCGCCTTCATTTTGATCAGCCATGTGAACATAACCTCCTTCCAAAATAGTCTACTGTTCATTGTACCAAATTACTAACAATTAAAAAATAGAGACATAACCGTATCATTTTACCGTTAAATCTCTATTTAATGCCTATTTAATTATTGTTCATCAGTATGCACGCGAATGTTTGCTTCAACGTCGCGATGTAACTTGACCTTCACATTGCGATAACCTAGCGCACGAATAGGCTCTTTCATATCCATCTTACGCTTATCGATCTTAATCCCAAATTGATCAAGTAAAGCTGCGACAATTTGCTTTGAAGAAACCGCTCCAAACAAACGACCATCGGTACCTGCTTTTGCTTTTAGCTCAACGACCGTCTTGTCATCCTCTAACTTATTCTTCAGGGCAACGGCTTCAGCTTTCTCTTCGGCAGCTTCACGGTCAGCAGCTTTCTTTTTACCACGTAAGGCAGAAACATTCGTATTCGTTGCTGGCTTAGCCTTTTTATTTTTAATCAAAAAGTTATTGGCATAACCATCAGGGACATTCTTTACTTCACCTTTTTTACCGCGACCTTTTACATCTTCTAAGAAAATAACTTTCATTGTTTCATACCCTCTTCTTACTAATTTTCTTGCTCATCATCATCTTTGTTGATTTCGGCTAACAGTAACTCATAAACTTCCTCAGTAGACGTATCTTTAACCTGAGTTGCCGCATTACTTAGATGGCCACCACCGCCCATGGCTTCCATAACTAGTTGAACACTAACGATTCCGGTTGAACGGGCTGAGATAGCCACGGTGTCATTGTCACGTCTGGTAATAACATATGATGACGTCACCCCAATCATTTGTAGCAATGAGTCTGCCGCTTGTGCAGCGACAACTGAATCATATTGTGAATCATCTTCACCAACCGCAATGGCTACTGAACCATGAATTTGGGCCCGCTCAATGAGATGGGCTCGATTACGATATGAATCGACCGTTTCTTTCATAAAGTCCTGCAACAAATTACCATCAGCGCCAACGGCACGCAAATAGCTGGCTGCATCAAATGTACGAGTACCAGAACGTAACGTAAATGACTTGGTATCAATTTGGATACCAGCTAACATTGCCGTCGCTTCCAATCTACGCAAACCTTGTGCGCGTCTTGGTTGATATTCAAATAATTCAGTCACTAACTCAGAAGTTGATGAAGCATACGATTCCACGTAAACCAATTGTGGTTCCTCTGGGAATTCTTCACCACGTCGATGATGGTCAATAATTACTACCCGATTTTTTAAGGCTTCATAGACCTCTTGCGACTCTGACAACGATGGCTTTGAATGATCAACAAGTACTAACAAACTTTGATCTGTCATTTGTGTCAAAACTTCATTTGGTGTTAATAATGCATTCTCATCAGCAACATCTTCAGACATTTGTTCAAGCAACAAACCAATATCTGAATGTTCCCGACCGGTCTCTTCGTAAACTACCCACGCTGGTTTGCCCAACATTTCGGCTAATCTACGAACACCTAGGGCACCACCAAACGAATCCATGTCCGGACGCTTGTGGCCCATAACGAAGACTTGATCGGCTTGATCAAACAAATCAGCCAATGCTTGTGAAATAACACGCGCACGAACACGCGTTCTTTTAGCCATTGGATTTGTATTACCACCATAGAATCTTGCGGAACCAGTCGATGATTTAACAACAACCTGGTCACCACCACGACCTAATGCCAAGTCTAAGTTTGCTTGCGCATTTTCAGCTAATGTATCAATTGCCATTTCATTATAAGCAATACCAATACTCAACGTAATCTGAGCATTTTGCACAGATGTTGATTCACGAATCGCTTTTAATAAATTGAACTTATCATTTTCAGCTTTTTCTAGAGCCGAGCGATAACCAATCAGCAAGTACCGATCGACAGACAAACGCCGTGCGTAAATCTCGTGATCTGTCATCCAGTCCGATAAAGTTTTCGTGACATAAGTACGTAAAGTCGATGCCTCGGCATCACTCATTCCCTCAGTCACCTCATCATAATTGTCTAGTGAGACAATTCCCAAAAACAATTTATGATCTTCAAAATCTGCTGTTACTTGTGCCGCAGTCGTGCGATCCATTAAATAGACCGCATTCAATTCTGGTTGTACTTGTAATTGAAATACGTGCCCTAACCACTCTAATTCAGTCACCCGCTTTTCTTCATCCGGCCAAAGACTAACGATCTCAGCCAATTGTTCAGAAACTTGTTGCAAGTCACTACCAACAATTGCTTCATTACCTAATAATTGCTGAATATATGGGTTGACCCATTCAATTTCACCTTCGTCAGTACAAAGGATAACCCCTAAAGGCATTTGAATAATTGATTCTTGCTCACCACGATTAATACGATAAGATAAATTTTCAATATAATGCGTTGTCTGTTCACTTAAGCCTTGAAGTGTTTTAAAAATAACGATTAATGCAATGATGACTAGTATCAGCCAAATAATACCTACAATCCAATTAACGAACCAAGCTAAAATTGTCCCCACGATTGCAATAAATGATACTAAGGCTGCCAAGCCACCAAGGCGTTGATTTTTAAAGAATGTCGGTAACGCTGTAAATTTTCTCACCCGTCTCACCTAGCCTATTCTTTTATTTGTATCGTATCATTATACCATAAACACACATATCCATAAAATCAGCCCCTTTGTATACAGAAAAACGTACACCAAGTTAAAACTCAATGTACGTTTTTCACATTTTTAATCAATTAAACCAAATTCACGGGCACGTTCTTGATAACCGGCAATTTCATCTTCACCAGCCCAAACAAAATGCTGTGGTGCAATTTCGACCATCTGACGATCACGACCATCTAATTCATCGGTTGGATCATACTCGATTGGCACACGTTGCTCTTCAACACTTGGATCTGGTACCGGAATCGAACTTAGTAATGAGCGCGTATAGTCATGTAATGGATGATTATATACTTCATCAGCACTACCGATTTCGACCATTTTCCCCCAGTGCATAACACCGATTCGGTCAGAAATGTATTTCACCATCGACAAATCGTGGGCAATGAATAAGTAAGTCAGTCCCTGCTTTTGTTGTAATTCTTTCAACAAATTAACAACTTGGGCTTGAATAGAAACATCCAAGGCCGAAATAGGTTCATCAGCAATAATAAACTTAGGACGCACGGCTAACGCACGCGCAATACCAATACGTTGACGCTGTCCACCAGAGAACTCATGTGGATAACGACTAGAATGATCACGATTCAAGCCAACTGTTTCCAACAAGTCTTCAACCTGCTTTGAACGATCAGCATCGTTCTTAGCTAAGTGATTAACATCAATTCCTTCCGCAACGATATCTTTCACCTTCATACGCAAATCAAGTGATGCTTGTGGATCTTGGAAAATCATCTGAACAGCTTGATGGAACTTACTTAACTTACCACGCTTTTTTAATTTGGCTAGGTCTTCACCTTCAAACAAGATTTTACCATTAGTTGGTTCATACAATTTCATAATTGCCCGACCAATAGTTGTCTTTCCTGAACCTGATTCACCAACCAACCCAAATGTTTCACCTTCATAAATATCAAATGAAGCATTTTGAACCGCTTTTGTTTCATTAGACTTACCTTCATTAAAAGTAATATCTAATCCTTGCAGTTCAACTAATTTTTTACGTTCATCGGCCATTACTTGCCACCTCCATTTCCAAGAACAGCAGCATTGTCGACAGCAACGGCCTTTGAACGATCCGCTTCTGGATGTTCAGCTTGGAAGCGTGCCCAACGTTTTTGCACCTCTAGAGGTGGTTCAACTTCAGGTGCACGTTCGTCTAATAGCCATGTCGCAGCGTAATGCGTCTGTGATAACTTAAAGAATGGTGGCTTAACCTTTTCATCAGCAGCAATTGCATAACGATTACGTGCAGCAAAGGCATCGCCAACTGGTGGATTCAACAAATCTGGTGGTGTACCTGGAATAGCCTCTAACTTACCACGTTCTGTCTTAGTCGTTGGCATTGAATTCAACAAGCCCCAAGTATAAGGATGTTGTGGGAAGTTGAACACTTCATCAACTTTACCAATTTCAATAATTTCACCAGCGTACATAACTGCAACACGATCGGCCATACCGGCAACCACACCCAAGTCGTGGGTAATAAAGATAATTGAACTGTCTGATTGTTCTTGAATATCCTTCATCAAGCGCAAAATTTGGGCTTGAATCGTTACATCCAATGCAGTTGTTGGCTCATCGGCAATCAGAATTTCTGGATTGTCAATTAGAGCAATCGCAATCACAATACGCTGACGCATTCCACCAGAAAACTGGTGTGGATAATCATTAATATGAGCGGCTGCATTTGGAATACCAACCAGTTTCATCATTTCCAAGGCCTTATCCCAAGCCTTTTTCTTACTATAATGTTGATGCTTGATTAATGGTTCAGCAATTTGTTGACCAATCTTCATGGTGGGGTCCAACGACGTCATTGGGTCTTGGAAAATCATTGCAATCTCTGAACCACGAATTTTTTGCATTTGTGCTTCAGACTTACCAATAATTTCCTCACCTTTAAATGTAATTGATCCTTTTTCAACACGTGCATTTTTAGCTAACAAGCCCATTAAAGAACGAGTCGTCACTGATTTACCAGAACCAGACTCACCCACTATCGCTAATGTTTCACCTTTGTACAAATCAAATGAAACGTCGCGAATGGCTTGAACACTTCCATTATAAGTATTGAAATTAATTTTAAGGTCATCAACCTCAAGAATTTTCTCTGCCATATCTCTACTCACTTCCATTAATCCTTTGTACGTGGATCAAACGCATCACGTAATCCATCACCTAATAAGTTAAATGCAATCATAATGATACCCAAAATTACAGCTGGAATAACTAACTGATATGGATAGAATTGCATTGCTTTTTGTCCATCGTTTAACAACGTACCCAATGAGGCCATTGGCACTGGAATTCCTAGTCCAATAAATGAAAGCAATGCCTCAAAGAAGATTGCTGATGGAATCGTAAACATTAGTTGCACGATAATTGTTGAACTAAGGTTTGGTACCAAGTGTCGTAATCCAATCCGCCACGTTGAAGAACCAAGTGTTCGTGCTGCCAAAATGTAATCTTGCTCCTTGGCTGTCAAAACTTGGGCACGTACGAGTCGGGCCATCGACGTCCATGAGGTTAAGGCAATTCCTAATGAAATTGACAACATTCCTGGCTTCATAATCAAGATCAAAAGCACAAACACAACTAAGTTAGGAATCGAAGAAACAATTTCAATAATACGTTGCATGACGATATCGGTTTTACCCCCACGCCAACCGGAGATGATTCCATACGTCACACCAAACACCAAATCCATTAAGGTGGCAATTAGCGCAACTTCTAGTGAAATACGTGTACCGTACAACACACGCTTGAAAATATCACGACCAAATTGATCAGTACCGAACCAATAGTTTTTCTTGTCAGAAACACCTGCAGATTCATATTGGTCAATCTTTGTGCCGTCTAACTTACCTTCACCAGTGAAACCAGGAACTTCACCTAACACTCCCGGCAATCGAGCAGGCAAGTTTTGAATCGTAACATCTTGTCGTGCCGTTACTTTTGAGTTAGCAATTGGTGTCGAGGCAAAGGCAACGACGAAAACAAAAGCTAGTACCCAAAGTGAAATAAAGGCTCCTTTATTTTTCTTCAACCGACGCCAAGCATCTTTCAAAAAACTAACTGAAGGCTTTAAAATTTTATCACTATCAGTTTGACGATCTGCGGGAAGCAATTGAAAATCATCTGCTGTTAAGTTTACTTTTTCAGACATTAGCTACTCCTTCCTTATTCAGCCAAACGAATACGTGGATCAATGATACCGTACAAGATATCAGTTAATAGCAACACAACCATCAACATCATTGAGTAGACAATTGTCGTTCCCATGATGATTTGATAATCATTAGTCAAAATTGAATCAACGAATTGGCTACCAATTCCAGGAATCGAGAAGATGTTCTCGACAACAATTGATCCAGTTAATAGATTAACTGCCATTGGTCCAATTAATGTAACTAATGGAATCAATGAATTACGCAAAGCGTGCTTCCAAATGATTTCGTTCTTTGACAATCCCTTTGCACGTGCTAATTCAATGTAATCCGAGCCCAACACATCGACCATTTCGGTACGAATGAAACGTGCTGAGGTTGCCAAAGGACTCATTCCCAAGGCAATCGTTGGTAATACCGTTGCTGCAAAGCCTTTCCAGCCAGCAATTGGCAACCAACCTAACTTCAAACCAATCCAGTATTGCAACAAAGCCGCAAAGACGAATGAAGGGATTGAGATACCCAACACCGCTAGCACTGAAAGGAATGTATCAGTCTTCGTATTACGACGAACAGCCGCAGCGGCTCCTAATCCAGTACCTGCAATCAAACCAAAGACTAATGCTTGTAGTCCAAGTTGTGCAGATGGACCGAGACGTTGTGCTACCAAAGTTGATACTTCTTGGTTTGCAAACTGGAATGAAACACCAAAGTCAAAGTGCAACGCATCCCATAGATAAGTCACATATTGCACGATAACTGGTTTATCCAATCCATATTGCGCTTCAATCATTTTTTGCTGGCTCGCAGATAACCGTTCTGCGTTTGCCAACGGTGATCCTGGCATCAGTTTCATTAGGAAAAATGTCGCTGAAATAATCAAGACCAAAGTTAACACAATAATTGCTAACCGTTTAATAATATATTTGAACATGGCCATGCCTTCCCTATTTTAGTTCTACTCATAATATGCTAGAAAGTCATTCCGTAAACAACCATACTCTCATATCTCATAGCTATTAATTAGATGTTTTTAATTTTACCAGAGGTTTCATAAATGTTAAAGAGTTTGTTATAAAACCTCACATAAATATTTAATCTTATCACAAAATATAACGATTAACATTTCAAAAAGCTATTATGAAATGTATCCTTTCGCCCTGTATTCACTAGGCTTTAGTAAATACTTCGCATCAAAATGAAAACTTTTTTATTTAAAGCTATTTTTTCACAAATTTAGCGATAAAAAATGAGAGAGCCGGACAAATACCTTTGCCACACTCTCTCATCTTTTTAGCGTTGTTTGATTAATTAAAAATCAAATTACTTCTTGTATGCCCACTTCCAGTCGAATGGTGCACCAACAGTATTTGAAACAACACCCTTAACCTTTGTGTTCAATAGTGATGGCTTTGCTTGATAGTAAACTGGTGCAACAGCGGCATCATCTTGTAGAATCTTTTCAGCCTTAGCGTAGTCTGCGTAACGCTTTGTTTCATCGTTAACATCAGTCGTCTTGGCAGCCTTCATTGCATTATCATAATCCGTATTCTTCCAACTACCATTGTTAAATGATGAATCAGATGTATACAAATCTAAGAATGTTGATGGATCAGCATAATCAGCACCCCAGATTGTCTGAACCATATCGAACTTCTTATCATCTGATAATGAAATACGTTGCTTAAATGGCACGGTCTTGATCGTCACCTTCAAACCTGGCAACTTTTCCATTTGTGATTGGATAAATTGTGCTGAACGCTTAGCGGCATCAGTATCATCCGTCAAGTATTGCAAGGTAACCTTCTTCTTACCAGTTTCCTTTAGGCCTTGCTTCCAAAGCTTCTTAGCTTCCTTCAAGTCATAACCAACAGCTTCTTTATCACCAGCAACCTTGGCATAGTCCTTACCAGTTTCAGGATCCTTAGCTAACTTAGTTGATGTAAATGAAGTTGCGGGTGTTCCCGTACCACCAAGAATCTTTGATGCCATGGTCTTACGATCGATTGACTTTGACAAAGCCTTACGGATGTTCGTGTTTTCCAAAGGCTTCTTATTCTCATTAAACTCAAGGAATGCTGTTGAAGCTTGCGCAATAACCGTGTAATCCTTCTTGTTCTTTGAGGCCTTATATTGATCAGGAGAAAGGGTCGTATAGTCAGCTTTCTTTGACTTATACAAGTTGTAACCTGTATTTTGATCCTTGATCGTTTGAATTGAAATCTTTGGCGACTTCACAGTCTTAGCATCCCAATAATCTGAGTTCTTAACCAAAGAAAACTTATTATTTGAACCTGTCCAGCCCTTCATTGTATATGGTCCATTAGAAAGCGTGTACTTAGCAGCAGTACCATACTTCTTACCAACCTTGTCCACGAACTTCTTGTTTTGTGGTTCAAAAGTAGCCATCGTCAATACTGACTCAAGTTGTGGCATTGGACGATCAAGCGTTACTTCCAACGTATGATCATCAATTGCTTTAACTCCTAGATCTGTGACTGGCTTATCACCATCTTGCACAGCATCAGCATTTTTAATACCTGAATACAAGTAAGCGTATTGTGAAGCTGTCTTTGGATCATTGGTACGTTGCCAACCATAAACATAATCATCAGCAGTCACATCATCACCATTAGACCACTTCATATCACGCAAATGGTACGTTAAGGTTAACCCATCATCTGACTTATCAACAGATGTTGCGCCGGCCAATTTTGGCTCACCCGTCTTGTCCATACGGTACAAACCTTCACCAATTGCTTGTAGGTAGTTAAAATCAATCGCTGCCGTTGTCTTTGAAGGGTCCATTGTTCCAACATTGGCACTTTCAGTCCAATTAATCGTCTTATACTTCGCAGCACTAGCTGTAACCGGCACGACAGCCGATCCTAGAATAACTGCACCCGACAACAATGCACTAATCTTTAATGTCTTATTCATATTTTCCCCATTCCTTAACCACATTCATATTACGTGATAACTTTTTCATAATCATATAATAAACCAAATTTATAGTCAACGATTTTTTAAGTTCATTTTAATGAAGTTTTGGATTTTCATCATTTTTGTTAATATCATCGCTGGTATGACAACATAATGACATTCGGATAGCTACAATGCGCTCTCATATTCAGTTCATTTTAGCAGGTCATCGTTTTCTCATTTTTTCAATAAAAAAAGTGATTGAGACAAAATAAAGGTCTCAATCACTTTGTGCTAAAAATGTTTTAATTACAAGGCTATAAATTTTATAGCATAAACGCGTTCCAAAAGTCTGAAGCCTTTTGTCTCGCTCTCTTTGTATTAATGATAACTCTAGGCCGTCATCCGACGATCTAATAGATCACCAATCTTTGAAATAATGAAGTTCAAGATAAAGTAAATCACTGCCAATGCACAGAACATTGAAATAATTGCACTTGGTTCTTGTGCGTACACAATTTGGGCACGATAAGTAACCTCTGGCAACATGATAATAGTTGCTAGTGATGTATCCTTAATCAAAGAAACAAATTGTGACACGATTGGTGGAATCATCTTCTTATATGCTTGTGGCAAAATAATGTGCCACAAAGCTTGTTTGAAGTTTAATCCATTTGATAAGGCACCTTCTAGCTGTCCCTTAGGAACTGCCAAAATACCTGAACGAATAATCTCAGCCAACATTGCCGACTCAAAAATCGTCAAGGCGAAGATAGTTGACGTGACAACACCAAAGTGAATACCAACCTTTGGCAAAGCAAAATAGGTGAAAAAGATAATTAATAGTAATGGTAAATTACGAATTAAGTCGATAATAAATCCCACAATTTGTGAAAAATAAGGGATTTTGACATATCTAATCACACCCAACACTGATCCAATAATGAAACTCAAGACAATTGAGACTACCGCAACTTGGATAGTCACACCTAGCCCCATCATCAAGAAGCGCATATTCACCCACGAAAATGCTGAAAAGAATCCACTCATGCGCGACCTCCATTCTTTTCAAGTCTGTTTTCCAAATAACGCATATAATAACTCATTGGCATTGTTAGGATAAGATAGAATATACCAACAATGATAAATGGACCAAATGTATCAAATGTCGTTTGTGAAATCTGATTTGCTTGGTACATTAAATCCAGCCCGGCAACGAATGCAAGCACTGATGAGTTTTTAATCAAATTAATAAATTGATTACCTAGTGGTGGAATAACCAACTTAAAAGCCTGTGGTAAAACAATGTAACGCATTGCTTGCCACCAAGAAAGACCGTTTGACATCGCCCCTTCTAGTTGGCCCTTTGGCACCGCATTAATACCTGCTCGAACCGTTTCAGCAATAAAAGCTGAAGTATATAACGTTAAACCAAACGTTCCGGCCGCAAAACCACTAATTTTAATAATGTTAGCAATAACAACGTAGAAAAACATCGTAATAACCAACAATGGAATATTTCTAACAACTTCAATATAGACACGACCGATAATATTAGCTAGCTTGTTCGGAATCACTTCTAGTAGCGCGAAAGCTGTTCCTAAAATAAGCGAACCAATCAGCGCTAGAACTGATGAAGCAATTGTCCAGCCGAATCCCGTCAAAAATTCACTAGCATGTGATTGAAATAGTGAGATCATTATTTAACCAACTCCTTCCAATCCATTCCCTTAACGCTACCGAACCATTTCTGGACCATCTTAGCATAAGTACCGTCTGACTTAATATCCTTAATTGCCTTATTCACGGCTTTGACTAACTTAGGATTTTTCTTTTGCATCGCCACACCATAAGGCTCATTAGTGAAGGTACCACCACGAACTTCTAAGTTTTTAGAACCAGCAGCCACACCATATAAAATACCATTATCAGTCGTTAGCGCATCACCTTGACCTGCCTTTAAAGCAGTTAATGCCGTTGCGTAATCTTGCAACCCAACAACTTTAGCCTTTGGCGCAAAGTCTTTAATTTCATCAATTGAAGTCGAACCTTGCACAGCCAAGACACGGGCCTTAGGTGTATTCAATTCCTTCACATTATGGTACTTGCTTGAATTTTTAACCATAATTGACTGCCCAGCATCAAAATAAGGGTCTGAAAAATCAACAACTTTTTGTCGGTCTGGTGTAACAGACATCGTCGCAATAATAGCATCGATGTTACCATTTAGCAGCATAGGTACACGCGTACCAGAAGTAATCTGCGTATACTCGACCTTCGCATCAGGATTGATACGCTTCGTAACTTCCTTGGCCATATCAACATCAAATCCTTCAAGCTTACCTGACTTGATATTCATTAGCCCCATCAATTTCGTATCGCCCTTGACACCCCAGTTCATACGATCAGTTTTCATCACCCGATTATACGTCTCATTTTTAACGTTGTCTGCGTGAATGACTGTTTCTCCGGTTGCCCCAGCAAACAAGGTGACTGCAGCAGCTGCAAGAACTGTCTTCATAACAACTTGAAATCTACTTTTCATGTTGCGCCTCCTTAACGAATAATTTGCGATAGGAATTCCCGTGCACGTGGCTCCTTTGGGTTAGAGAAGAACTCTTTAGTTGGTGAATCTTCAAGGATTTTCCCTTTATCCATGAAAATAACACGGTCGGCAACTTCCTTAGCGAAGCCCATTTCGTGAGTCACAACTAAAGTCGTCATTGAAGAATCACCCACAATATCTTGAATAATTTGCAAGACACCAGTGATCATCTCAGGATCCAAAGCCGATGTTGGCTCATCAAATAGCAATGCTTTTGGTTTCATTGCTAATGACCGCGCAATCGCAATACGTTGTTGTTGTCCACCAGAAAGAGCTGATGGTGACTTTTCAGCTTGGTCAGCTAAGCCAACACGGTCAAGCAATTCCATGGCAACTTTCTTATTTTCTTCTTCATCACGATGCAACACTAATCGTGGTGCTAACATGATATTTTCTAAAACTGATTTGTTTGCATACAAATTAAAATGTTGGAAAACCATCCCCACATTCTTTCTCGTACGGTTCATATCTGTCTTAGGATTAGCTAAATCCTGCCCATTTACAATTAATTGTCCACCCTGAACTGGCTCCAAACCATTAATCGTACGAATCAATGTTGATTTTCCTGAACCTGAAGGTCCAATCAAAACAACCGTTTCCCCAGCTTCTACCTTTAAATTGATATCCGTCAACGCATGAAAATCACCATAAAACTTGTTGACATCTTTGAATTCGATCATCGACATAGTGGTTCCTCCTTATGGATAATTTACCTTAAAAAATTATCCCGTATATAAAAATAACCCGTCGCGATTTTATTCGTGACGGGTCGCTAATTTAATAATAATCTGAGTTTATCTTAATTGTCAAACATATTGTTAAGTTTGTTGACATGAAGAAATAATCAATTATGTGCGATTATCTATTTTTTTGTATATGCTAACTCAACTGCTAACTCGTAAGGTTTTTCGACAGGCATTAAATCATGACGGCCACGGGACTTCCCTGGTCCACCAGTCACGACAACTGATGCAATATATAAATTGTATGATTCTAATGCTAAGTCAACTGGTTGCAAACCAACTGTTTGAATCCGCGCCAAACGTGACGCCAACATTTCATTCATCCCACCATAAATCGACAAACCACCACGTTCTTCTTCCAATCGGAAGTAAGGTAATGGCGTACCTGGATGGTTAGCAAAAATAGTTTGTTGACCAGTAGCTAGAAAAGCTAACTGTTCTTTCTCTGATAAGCCACCATAATTTTCACTAATCAGGCCACCTTCACGTAATTGACCAACAACTTTATTTAGCTCGGCAGCCATATCATCATCTGAAACGGCAGTTGCTGGTAGAACTTGTTGTTTATCATAAAGACCATTGGCTGGCACATAAGGCATTGCCTGACTGTCCGTTGTTTTCGCTGCTTGTGGGCCACCCAAAACTTTCTCAAGTTTTGGCGAAATATCCCACTTCACTGTTTTCTGCGTGTAATAGTAAACGATATTTAAAATGACACAATAAAGAATAAACAAAAATCCTAACGCTAGTAACACACCTCGTAAGTAGGCACCGTTTTGAATATGCCGTACCGCTAGATATAAAATATAAAAATTACCAACACCGGCTAGGATCGTATACATTTGCCCCTTCCAACGAGCATTGACGTTGAAGAAACCAAGATAATGATTAAGTAAATCTAATATCGATAACATTAATTAGTTCCTCCTTGTGCCGCATTGTCATTGGTTGCATTTCCGGTCGTGTTATTATTTGTTCCAGTTGTATTATTGTCAGTGGCGTTATCAGTCGTATTATTTGTATCGGTATCATTATTGGTTGCATCATCAGTCGTCCCATCCGTTGTGGTATCCGTAGACGCCTCATCAGTTGATTGACTTGAGTTGCTTGCTGATGATTTCGATGCCGAACTAACCGATGTATCATCGGCAACTGAATCTTCATCAGTTACATCCGATTCGTTTGAAACACTAGCGGAATCATCTGAAGAGCTAACCGAAGATTCAACACTTGATGATGAAACCATACTACTAGATACTGATGATGACTTTGCGGCACCATTGGAAGAATTTGTAGAAACATTAACGACTGCATTACCAGCACTAACTGCTAAAATAATTGATACTAACGCAACTGGTGTCATAAACGGTGGTGTTCGATATGCCATAAGATGTTACTCCTCCTCCAGGTCAAAAACTAAGGCCTGCTTAACAATATTGTCAATTTTTTCTTTTGTACTTAACCAATCATCATTAACAACAACGTGGGCAATTCCTTGTAAAGGTTTGGGTAATTGCACATCACGTTTGTATTCTTCACTTGCCATCCGTCGACGAGTTTCTTCTAAATTATCGCCTCGTTTTGATAGTCTACCCAAAAGTTCATCAGTTTTTGTGACGGTCAAAAAGATAACGACCGCCGCATCTCCCAATTTTTCTGAATAGGTTTTTGCACCAGCGGTATCGAGAACAATACTAATTAATGGACTCTTTTCCCAAGCACGTTCAAGACCTTCATATGATGACCCATAACGATAATTGGCATAGGCAACACTTTCTAAATAATGATTATTCTCAAAAGACTGTTCGGTTTCAAAATAGTAGTCAATTTGGTCAATTTCACCTTCCCGGGGTGGTCTTGTTGTGTGTGTGATCACCTTGGGCATTTCATAAAATTCATTTAAATAATTGGCAACGGTCGTTTTACCAGTTCCCGTATTACCTGTCAGAACGAAAACTTTTCGATTCATAACTCTTTCTACTCTCTTTTTTTACTGTTATTAGTATACTGCCTAATCCTTAAGGTTCCCTAACATTTTAATAATAACTTGTTTTCAATATTAGGTTACTATAGTTTCGTTAATCAGTCATAGTAAAGGTCACAAAATATAGCGTTCTTTGCGTTATTTTTAACTATGGCAAAACAGAGGACAGGAATGGCGTGACGTTAGTAACACCATCCCTGTCCTGCACCACACTACCTGATTGTCATGGCAGTGTTTTTAGCATTTCTGTTACATAATTGTAACACGTTTTTATTGGAAATGAAAAAAGTTAGCGATATCTCTCCGCTAACTTTTAATAATTATTTGATTTTAAAACTATTCCACATTTGATAATTCGTACATTGCTTGACCAAAAATAGCCATGGCACGTGTCAAATCAGCAACTGGATAGAATTCATCAGCTTGATGCATTGTATCAGGCGTACCTTCAAACATAGCACCAAAGGCGACACCACGCTTTAGTAAGCGACCAAATGTACCACCACCGATAACTTGTTCATCAGCTGGCAAGCCAGTATGCTCACGATAAACTTGTAACAACGTTTGTACAAGTGGATCATTACCAGGTACATAATGTGGCACTTGTGCATGACCTTCTTGCTTAGCAACTGCATCAAATCCAACAGGTAATGACTGCGCAACATGCTTTTCAATTGCATCGGCCGTTGTATTTTGTGGGTAGCGGAAGTTCGTGTTAACAAAACCGTCTTGCCCATCAGTAAAGCGTTGGATTCCCACGTTCATCGACAAATCGTGCATTAATTCATCATGTTTCTTAGCACCAATCTTTTCCGCAACCGTGTCATCGTGTAACTTAGTACCCAAGAATGTCAAGAATCCTTGTGCATTACCACCAAAGTCTTGGTCTTGTAGGAAATTAGCCAAGTAAGTTCCGGCATTTTCACCAGTTTCAGGCATCGCACCATGAACTTGCTTACCATAGAAGGTAACGGCTACCTGGTTACCATCAACTGTTGCTTCACCCTTAACTCGAGTTTCATCATCTAAGTAAGCTTGCATAGCAGCTACTAAGGCGTCAGCATCGGCTGTTTCAACCGTTGCTTTCGCTACACCAGGTACCATGTTTGGTCGTTGACCAGCAGTAAATGAAAGCAACTTCAATGAACCACCTTGGGTACCGGCAAAACGTGTTACAACTGATACATTTCCTTTTTCACCGTTAATAATTGGGAACTCAGCATCTGGTGAGAATCCCATCGTTGGTTCACCATACTCAGCGAAGAATTCATCCATACCAGTCCAGTCAGATTCTTCATCAATTCCAACTACCAATACTAATTTACGGTTTAGCTTTAGTCCCAGTTCCTTGATCATCTTCAATGCATAATAAGCTGCAAAGGTTGGTCCTTTATCATCAGATGCACCACGGGCATATAGACGACCATCTTCAACTACTGGTGTCCAAGGGTCTTTTGTCCAACCATCACCTTCTGGCATAACATCCAAGTGACCAATAATAGCAACTGTTTCTTCAGCATCTTCAGGTCCTAACTCAGCGTAAGCAACTAAATTCTTATAGTTACCCACACGGAAACCATCACGCTTAGCAAACTCTTCAAACTTCAACAATGCTTCTTTAGGACCTGGTCCCAAAGGTGCATCTGCTGTGGCCGCTTCATCATCACGAACCGACTTGATTGCTAACATTTCTTTTAAATCTTTTAGTAAATCATCTTCATATTTCAACGCTTCAGCACGCCATTGTTTTGTCATTATTTAACTCCTCCACGATTAACATTCTTTTCAATTATACACTTCTTTATGGAAATTCGCATCGACCCATGTATGCTTTATAAATTAGATTGAATACGTGCCATATAGTTTGGTAAAGCATCTGCTATGAAAGATGGTTTCACAACGTAGCTATGTCTAGCCATTTCCTGAGCAATCATCGAATGCGCATAGACAGCTGCTTCAACTGCCTTTAAATGACTCTTTTTGAATTGGCCAACAAAGCCCCCAATCGTACCAGCCAAAACATCCCCCATACCGCCGGTTGCTTGGTAAGCACCACCAATCAACAACTGACGAAGTTCATCCTGCGCATAAATCAACGTGTGATGTTGCTTTAATACCAATACATCCAAATTCAGAATTTGACGTTGCACTTCATTTAACTGATGTTCCGTCTGATAATTTAGCTGAATACCACTCAAACGTTCCCATTCCATTTGGTGTGGTGTGGCAATCGTATATGGTTGACGTGGAAACATTAAATGATGCTCCGCCATAATCGTCAATGCTGACCCATCAACTACCAAAATTTGATTTTGCTTGACGGTTGCAAATACTTGTTTGACCAAATCAACCGCTTGTTGATCCGTACCTAAACCTGGTCCAATCACAATTACATCATTCTTTTTTATATTTTCTACCACCTGGTCACTATCTTCCCAGTCGATAAACATTGCTTCTGGTGTTCGGGCATGCAAAGCCGTTAAATTCACTTTATCAGTTGCTACTGAAGTTAACCCTGCTCCAGCTCCAACACTTGCTTGACTGGCCATTAAAATAGCGCCACCAAATTGTAAACTTCCCCCAATCAGCAGCACATGACCATAGTCCCCTTTATGACTTTGATCAGGTCGCCTTAAAATAACTTCATGTAAAATATCTGATTTTAGTTCACTAACCATGGTGATTCTCCAGTTTTTCCTAAAATATCGCTTATACCTTTGTATAAAAACTCACTTATCATTCTATTTCATATTACTATTCTAACATCTATTGCACAAATACATGAATTAAGTGAAAATAGTATCAAAACACACTTTGGAGGCTACTTATGCTTAACATCGCTTATGTTGGATTTGGAAAAAGTACCAACCGCTATCACATTCCATATGTACGTCAACGACCTGATAAATTTCATATTAGTCGCGTTGTTGCACCGCACATTGACAAACGTCCTGAAGAGCGGGCGGCTCTTGAAAAAACAGGGACAATTTTTTCAACAGATATCCAAGATATTATAACTCACAAAACAATCGATTTAGTTATCGTCGTAACGCCAGCACCAACCCACTTTACAGTTGCTCGCCAATTGTTGCTTGCTGGAAAAAACATCTTGGTCGATAAACCATTAGTGGCAACAGCCGAAGAAGCTTCAAAACTGGTTGACTTAGCCAACCAAAAAGGCCTATTTTTCATGCCGTTCCAAAATCGCCGCTTTGATAGTGACTTTTTAACATTAAAACATGTCTTAAACGCTGGCTATGTTGGTCGACCCGTTGAACTTGAACTACATATGGATCATTATCGACCAAATGATGCTAAATTGACTGGTAGTCCCATGGAAACAACCTGGTTTGACCATGGCGCTCATCTAGTTGACCAAATTGTTTCACTATTTGGTGCACCACAAACAGTTGCCTATGATTTAAGATCAACGCGCGACTTATCAGCAACATTATCCGACCAATTTGAGGTGAACTTATTTTACCAAGATGCTTTTAAGGCAACTGTACAGTCAAGCGAAACAACTGTTAATCACTATCCTAAGTGGATTCTGCATGGTACTAAAGGATCTTATATCAAGCACAATATTGACCAACAAGAATATGATTTGAAAACTGGTATTATGCCAGGTGATCCTGGCTTCGGTCAAGATGCACCGCAAGATTATGGCAAAGTTACTTACTACAATCAAAATAATGATCGTTTAGAAAAGTTCATTCCTTCTATTCAAGGTGACTATGGTTCTGTTTACGATACTATTTTTGAAACACTCGTTAACGAACAACCAAAATTAGTATCTGATGATCAATTATTAACGACCATGCGTATATTAGAGGCTGGTGTAACAGGCACTAACCCACACATTGTAAATTTTGATCATTAATCCAAGACTTTATATTTGTAACCGCTTCCAACGCGTGTTACTATAATGATGTACCAAAGGAAAGGTAGGTAGATGATTTGAAAATTGATTTCTTTTCAACCTCAAACATCGCTTTAGCTACTAAAATCCATATGGGCGTGTCACAGTAATGATGCAAGATATAACTTCGTATCACATTTTGAATGATAAACATTAAGTCATGAATTGACAGTCTTGCAGACATTAGCATCGGTTACTTCAACAATATACGATAGCTCTTATAACTAAGGGTGAAAACATGTATGTTGATTTGAAGGCTGCTCCCGACACGGTTCGCTTTTTAAACGAATAAATGTGGATGAGTAGTAGTTGCGAGCAAGATGTATTTGGTTTCGGTGGTGCTAGCGACAGTCGCTTAAATCTGCAGATTAAGCCTCTAGACATTGCCACTACAATTGAATATAGGGTAGCAAACTCAAGTGCTCCCCTTGTTATATTGTTCATAGATATAACAAAAGTAACCGCGGGTCAACGTACCGGCGGTTTTTTAATGCAGAGCGTGACACCCGGCACTTAGCATTCTGCTATAAGGCCTGTTTTGTGCCCTGACGCTGCAAGCGTCTGGGTCAAAATTGGGCTTATATAAAGAATGCTGCTGGATGGAGCGCGTTTATGAGAGTGTGACGCCCAGCGCTTAGTATTCTGCTATAAGGCCTGTTTTACACAAAAGAAGTCGAAGTTTTCCGATTTGAACCGGAAAGCTTCGACTTCTTTTATTTTTTAATTATTCATACGATACTCTTGTAAGAGCCCTTCGCGTACTCCTGAAGATGAAAAGACAACTTTATTAGAACCTGTACGTTTAATCAATTCAACCAAGGGTAACAACCCACTGATCATAATATCCGCACGATTAGCCTCTAATCCTAATAGTTCTTCTCGTTCTGATCTAGTCATCTTGATCAACTTTTCATAAATCGCCATGACTGCTGCCGTCGTCATTTCATAACCATGAAAATCAGAATCAGCGGCCAAGCCATGTTGTACCCGATCTAACCTAGCTAGTGATCGGTTAGCACCACCTAATAAAATAATTGGTAATGTAACCGTATCATCCAACCAAGGTAATTTAGCATATTGATTATTCACATACTTAGTGGCTTTAGCAAGCACTTCTGGTGAAACCACCCCGGCAACGTTCAATTTAAACTTTTCAGATAAGTTGACCGCGCCAAAAGGTAGGCTCATCATATTTGTGGCCATGCGATCTTCAATACCAACTAGTTCAACACTAGCACCACCTGTATCTAGTAACCAAGCATCTGGTATATCCAATGCTGAAGCTGCACCTAAATAATCATAATAAGCTTCTTGGTCACCCGTTAACACACGAATTTCGACACCGACTGCTCGAAAAACCTTGTCCAAGAATTCAGCTTGATTTTCTGCTTCACGAACGGCAGCTGTTGCAATGCCAACCACCGTCACATCATCAAACATCATGTAATCTTGCTGGAATTCTAATAGTGCATCAACAACACGCGTCATTGCCGCGTCCGTCAACTCACCATCATTTTCATCCATGCCTTCTGCCAAACGCGTATCTAATTTGCGTCGACGTAATTCAACAAAATTTCCATCATCTTGTAGTTCCTCAACCACCATTCTGGTTGAATTTGAACCCAAGTCAATGACTGCCAAATAACTCATTTCATGCTCCTTCAAGGTATCAATTAATCATTAACCCCAGTAATCGACTCCCATTGCATGGCGAATTTCCGCCATCGTCTGTTGGCCAATATTACGGGCTCTTTCAGATCCCGCCTTCACAATATCCAAAACAGCGTCTTTATCCGCTGCATATTGTGCACGACGTTCACGAATTGGTGTTAATTCTTTGTTTAATACTTCAAACAAATATTTTTTAATTTTCATATCGCCCAATCCGCCGGCTTCGTATTGCGCCTTTAGATCAGCAACATATGCTTTATCTTCATCAAAAATATCAAGGTAAGTGAATACCATGTTACCTTCAACATGACCTGGATCTGACAAACGTACATGGGTTGGATCAGTGTACATTGACTTTACCTTAGTCCAAAGTGTTTCTTCATCATCACTTAGGTAAATCGCATTACCCAAAGATTTTGACATTTTCGCATTACCATCTAGACCGGGAATACGTCCTTGTCCTTCTGGTGGAAAAATACCTTCAGGTTCTACCAATATATCAGTATTGTAGTAATGGTTGAACGTACGAACCAATTCACGTGTTTGCTCTAACATTGGTTTTTGGTCATCTCCAACTGGTACGACTTGACCTTTAAATAGGGCAATATCAGCTGCTTGTGACACGGGATAAATAAAGAAACCAGTTGGAATACTTTCACCAAATCCCTTTTGTTGAATTTCAGCCTTAACAGTTGGGTTACGTTGCACACGTGCCACTGATACTAGATTCAAAAAGTATTCTGTTAGTTCTGATAGTTCCGGTACGGCAGATTGCACGAAAATCGTTGTCTTCGCGGGATCGATACCAACTGCTAAATAGTCCAAAACGACTTCCAAAAGAGAGTTTTGAATTTTTTCAGGATTACGGGCATTGTCAGTAAATGCTTGTTTATCGGCTACCATAATAAAAGGGTCATATTTACCAGAGTTTTGCATTGCAACTCGGTTTTTTAATGAACCAACATAATGTCCAATATGTAGTTTACCGGTCGGGCGATCGCCAGTTAACAAAACTTTCTTTTCAGTCATATTTTTCTTCTTTCCATTGTGACATGGTCACAAAATCAAATTCGTCAAAATCAATTGTAAAAGTTTTTGAAGACGATAACAAGCGTTTCATCAGTTATTATGTAATTGTTTATTTTCAATCGTCTCATGCACGTGTGTAATCAGTCCAGATACTTGCCCAATACTAATCAAACTAAGCGCATGCATCGCACGTGATGCCAAAGTGTATAGTAAGCCAGTTGCTTTACCATCCGGGTAATTTTCTTGTGAAACGTTATAGCCAATAACGGCATCAAATTCCAATCCCTTTGCTAAATAAATGGGCATTACTAGTACATTAGCCACACGTGAACGATCCGTCGCATGTAGCAATTGTACTGTTTCAGGATAATTGCGTAAAGCATCCATTACCACAGTTGATTCATCAGCAGTTTTAGTCAAAATAGCCACCGTTTGAAACCCTTGACGTAGTCGCGCCACTTCATCTATTAACACATCATCAACCTGCGTTGCTTCCGTTTGAATCAATAATGGCTTATCCCCATGTCTTGTGAAGGTGATAATATCTTCACCATCCGGTAGCAATGCCTTAGCAAAATTCATAATCTCCTGTGTTGAACGATAAGCCTTATTCAACTTAATCAAGGTTGGCTGTTTAGCAGCGAAGGCTTGGGCGTATTTGTTTAGGAGAGCTTGTGGGGTTTCAACAGCCCGGAACAAAGCTTGCTCAGAATCGCCTAATACCGTGAATTTTGCTTTGGGAAATGCGTGTTTTAAGTACAACAGTTGTGATAAAGCATAATCTTGCATTTCATCCACAAACACGTATGACATGGCCTGATTTGTACCACCACCGGTCAAAGCATCTCGCAAAAATAGCAACGGTGCTGCATCCTCTAAGTCAATGCGATGGTACTCTAATTGCCTTGCAAATCGCTCTTGTTTAGCTTCCCACCAATCGGCATGTGCCTCATCTTGCGTACCCATATATGTCAAGAAGGCTGCATATTGCTCATAAATATCAAGATAGAAATTATTATACAAAGCATCATCAATAACCTGCCAATGTTTTATTAGATACCGCTTAGCCACCAATGAAATAACATCATCAACATTTTCGGATACCAATGTTTCTTCAATATCTTCGTCACCCAGTAAGTTTTGATATTCCTGATCTGTCAAATTATCTAATTCTTCTAATACCCAATCAGCATCTTGTAAACTATCGATACGATCCATTAATACCTGCATAAAATGTTTTTGAACTTTATCAATACGTTCACGCACTGAATAATTATCAGACAATGATGCCATATAACTAGCTAACTCTGTCGCACTAAAAAACACCTTATCCTCATAATAAATGTCAACAAAATGTAAGTCCTTCGTCGATAATTGCGCAACATATTGCTGAATAAATGTAACAATATCAGCACTTTCGAGCACTTCACGAATACGTCGACTAGCCGACCCAATCACTTGTTGCTCCTGTTCATAACGATCAAATAAAGTTTGCACCGTCAATCCCTGTAAACGCGCACTGAAAAATTCAGCTAATGTGACCTGACGCATGTTCCGCTCACCCAATGATGGTAAGACATCAGCAATATAGCTCGAAAATAACCGATTTGGCGAAAAAAGCACGATTTGATCGGAATTAAGAGCTTCACGCGCGTGGAAAAGTAAAAATGCAATTCGCTGTAAGATAGCTGATGTTTTTCCGGAACCAGCCACTCCTTGGACGACTAATAAATCACTCGTTGTATCGCGAATGATTTGATTTTGTTCCTTTTGAATCGTTGCAACGATGTTCCGCATCACTTCATCATTTTGCTGTCCCAGTGCAAATTGCAACATTTCATCACCAACAGTTTCATTCGTATCAAACATGTTCGTAATCTTGGCATCACTAATAACAAATTGTCTTTTCTTTTGTAAATCAACAGTCTGCTCACCATTAGGAGTTGGATAGCTAACTTGTCCTAAAGTCCCATTATAATAAACACCGCTAATCGATGCCCGCCAATCATAAATTAAAAACTCACCATCATCATCTTGAAGGGATGCTAACCCGATATAGAGTGTTTCTGGCCAGTTATCTTCAACAATATCTACCCGACCAAAATATGGATTTGGACGTAACATGGTTAAAGTATCCACGGATTTGGCCATAATATTTTCGGTCTCTGTGACACGAGCAACAATATTACGTTGTTGCTGAATTTCAGCATTAGTCTCCATTGAATCATCAACTTCAGCCGTGTTAATTGATGTGTTAGCAATGTAGTTACTTTCAACGGCTCGTGTTTCTGAGTGAGCCTTTGCATAGGCGTCTTTTGCTTCCAACAATTGCTGATCTATTTTTTGTACGACAGTATCTAACCTTTTTTGTTCAGTCGCCTGTTCTTGATGCATGTCTACCCCCCTTTGATACATTTTAAGCATAAAGAGGTCGGGACACTTTTTTGTCCCAACCCCATCCACAGATTATTTCATTATACTAAGCCAAGACTGATAAATAGGGCTTGATCAATTTTAACAATCAATTCTGCTGGTACAACGCCAATTTTATCTTGCAGACGGCGCTTATCAAGCGTTCGAACTTGCTCCAATAAAATAACAGAATCTTTTCCAATCCCCGTATTCGCCGATTCAGCCGGTAAACCAACATGTGTCGGCAACTTGGGTTTAGCTATTTTAGCTGTAATTGGTGCCACAATCACAGTCGGAGAATGTTGATTCCCGACATTATTTTGAACAATCACGACCGGGCGTTGACCACCTTGCTCCGATCCAACTACAGGTGATAAATCAGCAAAAAAAATATCACCACGTTTCATCTCATTTTTATTAGCCATATGTCTCTCTTTACTTTACTAACTTTCGTGGCAAGCGTGTTGATAAACTAGTTGCAATTTCATACGGAATCGTATCTAAATGATCCGCCAAATCTGCCAATGTAATCTCTTCTTGGCCTGCTTTACCAACTAGCGTAATAACGGTACCAATTGGCATGTCTTCAGGTAAACATACCATCAGTTGATCCATGGCAATACGCCCAATTATTTCAACATGTCGACCATCGGGTAATAAACCATACATCCCCTGCAATTGACGTGCGTAACCGTCAGCATAACCGAGTGGTAGCGTACCGATCCATTCTGGTTGCGTGGTTGTATACGTTGCACCATAGGAAATCGCAGTACCAGCCGCGACTTTTTTAACATGAACAAGCTCAGCTTTTAGGGTTAATGCTGGCGTCAATTTATCTGTTGTTATTTCTTTACCAGAAGGATTGAAGCCATACATAGCAGCACCCACACGTATTGCATCGTGACTTGGTTGCTCATGCCACAATGATGTTGCTGAATTTGCTAAATGATACCAGATATTACTAGGTAATGGTAAATCATCAACCAATTTATGCCAAGTTTTCACCTGTTGTTGATAATATGTCTGGTCTTTTTCATCAGCTGTTGCAAAATGCATCCCAACACCTTTCAGAATCAATTGATTATTTTGATTAATTTTCTCAACGACTCGTTGTAGTTCTTCCCGATGTCGGATACCAATTCTACCCATTCCCGTATCAACACCAATTGATAGTACTAAGGTTGCCTGAGAAGATAATTTACGGCTTACAGCATCCAACCATGCTTCACTCGTGACAACTGGTATTAATTGATACGTCACAAGGTCGTCAACATAGTCAGACGGTGTTACGCCTAAGATAAATATGGGTTCCATCACACCATACTGACGTAGCCAAATGCCTTCATCAATAGTTGCCACACCAAAGCCATCTACGTTAGCTTGCTTGGCAGCAGTCACGACCTGTGCCAAGCCATGACCATAGGCATTTGCTTTCACGATTGCGATAAAATGATGCGTACCAGTTAATTCACGTACCGTAGCAATGTTTTGTGCAATCGCGCTGGCCGAAATTTCGATCCAAGCGGGTCGTCTGGTACTAATAACGGCTTGATTCGCAACTTTCTCTTGATTCTCACCTGCTACTGATGGCGCAATCGCCTTCTCTAGAATAACTGAACTGTGAACAGTATCACCAGTATGTGAAATTGAAATATGTACAACAACTTGGTTTTGTCTAGGATGCTTGACCATAATAGGTTGTCCAGCTTCATTAGGTAAAATTTCAATATCCTGCCAATGTGCTTGTGAACCAATACCAGTCCCAATTGCTTTGCTATAGGCTTCTTTGATCGAGAATCGGCCCGCTAAAAATTCTTGACGATGCTTGCCTTTTCTTGCATCATAAACCGCACGTTCTGCTGGCGTCAGAATAACATCAACAAATCCGGGGCGTCGTTCAGCAACGGCACTAACCTGACTAATAATCTGCGCATCAATTCCATGTCCAACAATCATGTACATACCTCCGAAAATATTATATTCATTATACCCTCTATAGCCCATCAATGTTTGACTATTTTTTTATTTAATGAACATAAAAAAGACAGCAAAAAAGGTTGAGACACTTTTTGTCTCAACCTTTTATACTTAAATTATATTAATTAGTCGTTATTTTTAATCACAAAATTACGTGATTGGCGACGTGAAGATCCTGAATGACCACGTTGTGAGCGATCACCTGAACCATTACGTGAACCACGATCATATGAACGACGCTCGCGTTGACCACGGTTACCACGATAACCACCACCACGATGATGGTCACCACCACCACGGCGTCCGCCACCACGACGTCCACCACGGAAGTTACCATGCTTGTGTGGTAATGGACGTTCATGAGACAACTTAAAGTCAGCATCCATCTGCTCAACATTAGCAACAGCACCTAACAAGGCAGCCGCTAATTCTTGGGCATCATATTGCTCAACTAATTTGTCAACTTGTTCTGAATTAGCAACACCAGCAGTTGACTTAACAATGTCGGCTACTGAATCAGCTGCTACGTTCATACGACCAGCCAAAGCCTCTTCACGAGTATAAGGCTTTAATGGTTGCATACGCTTCTTAGTTAGCTTTTCGATATCCTTTAAGTAATCCATCTCTGAATTACTTACAAAGGTTACAGAATTACCATGAGCACCGGCACGACCAGTACGACCAATACGGTGGACATATGATTCTGAATCCTGTGGAATATCAAAGTTGTAAACGTAATCAACACCAGAAACATCTAGTCCACGAGCAGCAACATCAGTTGCAACCAAAATTTGAATTTCACCATGCTTGAATTGCTTCAAAACTTGGGTACGCTTTTGTTGTGTTAAGTCACCATGGATACCAGCAGCATTAAAGCCACGTAGTTCCAAACCACGTGTCAATTCATCGACACGGCGCTTTGTACGACCAAACATAATTGCTAGCTTTGGTTGTTGTACATCCAAAATACGAGTTAGCACATCAAATTTTTCAAAATCACGTACGCGTACGTAATATTGGTCAACTAAGTCGGTTGTCAATTCCTTAGCAGCAATTTGAATGTGCTCAGGATTAGTCATAAATTGCACACCAATACGCTTGATTGCTGCAGGCATTGTTGCTGAGAACAACAATGTTTGACGCTCATCAGGAACGGCCTTCAAAATTGATTCAATATCTTCTAAGAATCCCATGTTCAACATTTCATCAGCTTCATCCAAAACCAATGTCTTAACATGTGATAAATTAATTGTGCCACGACGGATATGGTCAATTAAACGACCAGGTGTTCCAACAACAATTTGAGCACCATGTTTCAAACCATTAATTTGGCGACGAATATCTGAACCACCAAAGACAGCCTGTACACGGACGTGCTTATCATGACCTAATTTAAATAATTCTTCTTGTGTTTGGATGGCTAATTCACGGGTTGGTGAGACAACCAATGCTTGCACATCTTTATTTTCATTGTCAATCATCTCTAAGATTGGCAACCCAAACGCCGCTGTTTTTCCAGTTCCCGTTTGTGCTTGACCAATAACGTCTTTACCAGCCATAGTCAAGGGAATTGTTTCTTCCTGGATTGGCGTTGCTTCTACATAGCCATGCTTTTCAATGGCCGTTAACAGGTCTTTCGTAAGACCTAACTCTGAAAACTTCAAAATTTTTCCTCCGGTAACGATTGCCGCAACAATCGTTCTTCAATATCGTGAACTTATCAACATAACAATAAACTAGACACAATCCGGCGTCCATACTGCGTTTACTATTAGTAATCGTCCTATTTTTGTAACTTATCTAGTTTATCCTGATAAGAGGTAATTAGCAACCATTAAGCTTATTTTTTTGAATTATTTGTTAAAAAAAATGTAAAAAACAAAATGTGTGCGCTTTCACTAGACCAATGTCTAAATTTCTGCACAACATTTCATTTTTTACACTTTTAAATGTTCTTTATTCTTCCGCAATTTGAATGTCTGCATTCAACATTGTTAGTTTATGGATAATATGATCATAACCACGCAAAACGTGCTCTGCATTAACCACTTCAGTAACACCATCAGCCATTAATCCCGTTGCAACTAATGAAGCACCCGCGCGAATTTCGGCAGCAGATACCCGAGCACCATGAAAATTACTTGATTGTGTCACTTCAATTTGTCCATAGGTATTGTTTGAAATATCAACACCTAACTTCTGCAATTCTGGTATATGACGTGTGCGTTCTGGATAAATAGTCTCTTGAATCACACTTGTCCCACCAGCCAACGTTAATAGTGGCGTAACTGGTTGTTGTAAATCAGTCGCAAATCCTGGGAAAGGTGCCGTTTTAACATGGATTGGCTGTAAATCAACTGATTTTGGAACATAAATACTGTCTTCACGAACATCCAGTTTAACGCCCATTTCCAACAATTTTGCTGTAAATGACTCTAAGTGTTCAGGAATAACATTTTTAACTAGCACACCATCTCCTTGAGCGGCTGCCAAAGCAAGATATGTACCAGCTTCAATACGATCTGGAATAATCGTATGTGTGTTCTTAGACTCTAAGTGTTCAACACCTGTAATACGAATAACATCAGTTCCGGCACCACGAATTTGTGCACCCATATTATTCAAAAAAGTAGCCAGATCAATGATCTCTGGTTCACGAGCAGCATTTTCTAGTACTGTTGTTCCTTCAGCGTGTACAGCTGCCATAATAATATTCATTGTGGCACCTACTGAAACAACGTCCAAGAAAATACGAGCGGCCTTTAAACCGTTCTCTGCATTAATAAATACAGTATCGTTTTCTTCATGAACTGTTGCCCCTAAGGCTTCAAAGCCCTTGATATGCTGATCAATCGGACGTGGTCCAATATTATCACCACCTGGGAATGTTACGGTTGCTCGTCCAAAACGACCCAATAAAGATCCCATAAAGTAATAAGATGCTCTTAATGACTTAATTGCTGTTGATGGCAATTCAGACTCAACAATATCAGTTGGGTCGATCATTAATTCACCACCTTCAAATGTAGATGTGACGTTCATTGAATTCAAAATAGCTTGTAAATTATAAACATCTAAAATATCAGGTACACTATCAAATTTCACAGGTGTTTCAGCTAAAATTGCTGCTGGGATTAGTGCAACAGTTGAGTTTTTTGCCCCACCAATGGTTACTTCACCACTGAGCCGTCGTCCACCATGGATTACCAACTTCTTCATTTTATCAATCCTTTTAGAGTTTTTACTCTATCATCCTTTATTAAGGTCCATTCATTCAAAATTTTTTCATTGTTATTAACCATTCGACTATCGCCGAACGATAATGGTCGTTCACCATTGCTAACAATACACTTAAACAAGTTTACAGTAGTTACAATTAAATTACAAGAATATGTCGCTTATTTATCTTTTTACTCGGAAAAAGCATAAACAGAGAAATAAACTTCTTCAAGAACAACCACTTAAACTATTATAACAACTGAATACTATAATAACCTAAAAAAAATGACTGATAGTTAAAATTATCAATCATTTTTAAAATTATTTTTCTTTATGATTCAAAGCAGCCTTAACAAATCCAGCATACAAAGGTTCTGGACGATTTGGACGTGAAGTTAATTCTGGATGATATTGCGCTGCTACGAAAAAGTCGTTAGCAGGTATCTCAATAATTTCCATCAAACTCTGATCAGGAGAAGTTCCAGCAAAAATCATTCCGGCATCCTCAAACTCTTGACGGTATGTTGTATTAAATTCATAACGATGACGGTGACGGCCTTGTATCTCTGCTTGATCACCATACAACTTCTTGGTTAGGCTACCTTCCTTTAATGATGCAGGGTACAATCCCAAACGCATGGTACCACCACGATTTGTGATCTCTTTCTGACCGTTCATCAAAGCGATAACTGGTGCCGCTGTATTTTCATCTAACTCAATAGAATTAGCATCAGCATGTCCTAAGACGTGACGAGCAAATTCGACAGTTGCTAATTGCATACCTAAGCAAACACCAAGGAATGGCAAATTATTTTCACGAGCATATTGAATAGCCGCAATCTTACCTTCAGTTCCTCGTGAACCAAAGCCACCAGGAATCATCACACCATCGGCATCCGCAAGTACTTCAGCCACATTTTCTGATGTCACGTTTTCAGAATTGATCGCACTAATTTCCACATCAGTATCGACTGCATAACCACCAGAACGCAAAGCTTCATTAACTGAAATGTAAGCATCTTGTAAATCAGCGTACTTTCCAATAAGTGCAATCTTGATTTTCTTCTTAAGATTACGAATCTTATCGATCATACCACGCCACTCCGTTAGGTCAGCGGCTGGTGCTGAAAGTCCTAAGCGCTTCAAAACAACATCATCCATCCCCTGCTTTTGCATGTTCAAGACAACTTCGTACAAAATATCAACATCTAATGACTCGATTACAGCCTCAGGTGCCACATCAGTAAACAATGCTAACTTATCACGCATACCCTTTGTGATATGTTGCTCCGTACGAACAACTAACATATCTGGTTGAATCCCTAATGAACGTAATTCAGCAACAGAGTGTTGGGTTGGCTTTGTTTTCATCTCACCTGCTGCACGCAAGTATGGAATCAATGAAGTATGAATATAAGCCACATTTTCAGGACCTACTTCTCGCTTCATTTGGCGCAATGCTTCAATAAATGGCAATGACTCAATATCACCGACCGTTCCACCAACTTCGGTAATCACGATATCGGCATCCTTTGTTTCAGCTGCACGCATCATCTTTTCTTTTAGAGCATTTGTAATATGTGGGATAACTTGGACAGTTGCACCATCATAATCACCACGACGCTCTTTTGCAAGAACTTCTGAATATACACGTCCAGATGTCACATTTGAATATTTGTTTAAGTCAATATCAATAAAACGTTCATAGTGACCTAAGTCCAAATCTGTTTCCAATCCATCTTCAGTGACGAATGTCTCACCGTGTTGATATGGTGACATGGTTCCTGGATCAATGTTGATGTATGGATCAAATTTTTGTACCGCAATTTTAAAACCGCGATTTTTTAATAACCGTCCTAGTGATGCTGCAACAATACCTTTTCCTAATGATGAAACCACACCACCAGTAACAAAGATGTATTTAGCCGTCATATAAATATATCCTCCGAGTTCTATGCCAATACCAACAAAAAATAAAAAAACTCCCAATGCTTATGGTAGCGTTGGGAGCATTAATCAACTTTGATTACGCCTTGTATTTAATACAAGAGCCCGGAATTTAATAATACATGAAAATCCCATATTTGTCAATTAATTATATTGATGATTAATGTTCAATATCACCTGAACCGTAGTCATCATCTACGTTGGTCTTGATGCCACTAATCTCGTCACCAAGTCCACCAGAAACCTCATCATGATTAAAATCACCATCGGTATCTTTCTTGTCATCATCATCGTCATCGTCAGTACTATCATCATCATCATCAGTATCTGCAACATCGAAGTCGTCATCTTCAGGATCATCGTCATTGTAATCAATAACGTCATCGTCGTCATCCGCATCAGCCAAGAATGCGTTAATCTTCTTACGCTTCTTCTTTTTCTTAGGCTTGCCTTCAACTTCTTCTTCTAGATCTAAATGAACAGCTTCATCAATTGAGTCAATTGGGTACCATGAACGCAGTCCCCACATTGTATCACCCAATGAAATGAATGAACCATCAATATTCAAATCAGTATAAAATTGTGCTAAGCGCGTCCGAATTTCTTTATCCGACTTACCTGTAAATGCTTGTACTTCATTCAACAAGTCATTAAATCCCATGGTTTCATGACGGTCAGACAAAATTGCACGAGCAACTTCAATCATTGAAAGCTCATTCTTATTTTGGTCGTCAAATTGTGTTAATGCCAAATCACTGCACGTCCTTTCGCGGTCTTACTCAATGTCTAATATTACAATATTTCTGTCATTTCGGCAAATGCTTTTACTTTTAATTTTCTAATTCTGGGACAGATTGGTTCAAAGCCCATTTTTCTACGGCTAATCCGACCCCATCCTCATTTTGCGAAGTTGTCATCACATCCGCCGTTGCCTTCACCTCTGGTACGGCATTTGCCATTGCCACACCTGTGCCAGCTGCTGCAATCATTGTTAAATCATTATACTGATCACCTAATGCCATCGTATCACTTATATCAATGCCTAATTTATCAGCCAACAATTGTAAACCATTTCCTTTTGTTGATTCTTTATGCATCACTTCTAAAAAATTAGGCGTTGATTTGACAATATAATACTCATTTTTTAAATCTTGCGGCATATTATCAGCAATTTCATCAATTTTTTCTGCCGTATCAATGAACATAAATTTAACATAATGTTCATCGCTTGTCATTTCCGCCATCGGTTGAAATTTTAGTGGCATACGTACCATATTATTTTCACCATTAGCAAACCGATTGACCATCGTGTTAGCCGTAATGGCATAAGATAATGATTCTACTTGAATATAAGAGTGAAATTTATCAGCGATGCCTTTAAATTTCTTATAGTCAGCCAAAGATAGTTCATGACCGCCAATTTGTTCACCAGCTGTTGTTTGAACAACACTACCATTATAGGTAATCGCAAATTGATCCGACTGATCAGCTAGTGCCAACTCTGTTAAATAATCTTGTACTCCCGAAAGTGGGCGACCTGTCGCCAACACGACTTTAATTCCTTGATTCGTGGCTTTTTGCAGTGCATGTTTGACACGTGCAGTAATCTGCTTATCAGAGTTCACTAACGTATCATCAATATCGATCGTAATTAACTTAATCCCCATGATTCAAAACTACTCCTCTTTTAATTCGTCATTCAATGGATCAACTAACGTCTCATTATGTACATAACGTTGAAAATCCGCATATATTGGCGCCATAATATCATCCACAGCATGTTTCACGAGCATTTCTCGTGGGAAAAAGAAACGCGCATTACCAAAAATCCGCCCGGTCATTGCTTCAACCAACGCACTTTGCGTTGATAATTCAGTTAAAGAACCATCTAATTGCATGAGTTCGATTTGTGTCCGCGGCTTTTTGTCTTTTGGATTATAAGCATCATATGGTAAATCAAAGCTATCGTTCTCAGCTGTATAGTACCTGGTGTCAAACCCAGCCGAGTCAATCAACTGCTTAATTGTTGGTAATAACTTTTTCGATTCATCAGTAATAACAATAGATTTCAATGGTTTCCGATCAATAAATCGGATGGCTAAGTCAGCCAAGATAGCATCTTCCGCATATCGCCAAGCACTGATATTCGCTAACATCAAGGAATCATCTAACATCACATACTGTTGCAAGGTTAAGTTGCCCGCAAATAATGGTTGTAAGGTTGGAGAAATAAAATCCGTATTAACGCGTGAATCTTTTTGGCCCTCATCAAAGACAAATTTTGCACGCTCTAATAAGTGTTGTAACAACACTTCAAAAGAACGCGATACGGGGTGAAAATAAACTTGTACATACATCTGATAACGTGAAACCACATAATCTTCAATGGCATAAGAACCCTTTTCATCAAAGGCAATGCCTCCTGCATATGGGCGCATGACATGAATAATCCGTGACAAATCAAATTGTCCATAAGTTGCCCCAGAATAATAAGCATCACGCAACAAATAATCCATCCGGTCGGCATCAATTTGACTAGAAATCAATTGCACAACTTGTGGATTAGGATAAGTTTTAGCAATCACGCTGGCAACCTTTTCAGGAAAATCAGGTGCCACTTGAACTAACACCTGATTAATTTCAGTACTAGGTGACAAAATAATTGCTTGCGTATAGGCTTCATGATCTGTATTAAAAATATGTTCAAATGTATGCGAATATGGTCCATGTCCAACATCATGTAATAATGCGGCACACAACAAAACTAACCGTTCATTAACATCCCATAAGCCATCCCCTGGTTCTTGTGAAGGATAAAAGCGTTCTAAATGATCCGAAAACCTTCTTGCTATTTCATAGACGCCAAGCGAATGTGAAAAGCGTGAATGTTCGGCACCATGAAAAACAGCACCAGCGACCCCTAATTGTTTTATTCGGCGCAGACGTTGAAATTCAGACGTCCCAATTAACTCAAGAATGACTTGATCTTTTACCCGAATTGAATTCAGCACGGGATCCCTAAAAACCTTTTCTGAACCTGTTTTAATAAATTGCGTCATGATTTCCTTTCTAATTCTGACGAATAATACATATTTTTATTACATTATACCCTATTAAAGCCTGTATAATGGACTGAAACAATCATATTCTAAGGAGTTTTATATGCAACCTATGAGAAAAACATGGTCAACAACCATTTCCCTATCAACCAAAATCACACAAGATGACCAAGTTGAAACTTTTGACTTTGAAGAAACTGGTAAATTAACCTTAACAACAAATGCACTGTACTTACGCTATACCGAGCATCAGCAAGGTGTCGCAACACCGGTTACTTTTAAAATAGCACATAGCGACGATATATTGCTACATCGGCATAATGATTTCACGGATGTGCAACTACACTTTATTCCTGGTCAAGAATTCCAATCAAATTACGTAACATCACAAGGAAATATCCCCATTGCAGTTAGAACTGACCAATTAAGCAATGAGATCACGTCCGATCACCCTTATGGCGAATTAGTCGTCGCATACACTTTGTTAAATAACCATGCAGTCATTGGCCAATACCAACTGACATTAAACATACAATCATAAAAAGAAAAGTCGTTTACAAAAAAATTGACATCTAGTCAAATTATCTTTTGTAAACGACTTTTTTGGATAAAAAAAAGACCATCGTGCAAGAGGGGGAACGCAGCGATGGTCCACCGCCGGCTACTATCGCAACCAGCGAAGGGGGGATACATAGTTTGGGGAACTATGTAATTTTTCATATACTTTGGGGAGTAATGAATTCCACTAACAAAAGCGGATATTTATAATATAAACAATCACTGTTTCGTTTATGTTACGCAAATATTTCATTTTGTTTACAAAATAAAAAAGGTACGAATTTATTCATACCTTTCTCACATTTTATTGTTATCTATTGGGCATTACTTAGCGAGCTCGTTGATTTATCCAACTTCACTGTCACCGTCTTTTCCTTACCACTGTGGTAGTAAGTTAACTTAACAGAATCACCGATTTTGTGTTTATACAGTACATCACGGAGCTCACCTGAATTATCGACACTCTTACCATCAACCTTGGTAATCACATCATATTGCGTCAAGCCACCATTTGCTGCCGGATAATCTCTCTCAGTGTCAACCACGACAACACCACCTGATACACTAGCAGGCAAATGCAAAACATCGCTTTGATCACTCGTAGAAACATTACTCAAATCAACCATTGAGACTCCTAAGGCCGGCCGCTCAATCTTACCATTCTTCTCTAGCTCATTAATAATGCTTACGACCGTATTTGAAGGAATTGCAAAGCCCATTCCTTCAACAGATGTTCCATCTTCTGAGGATGCTAATTTCATTGAATTAATACCAACTACTTGGCCAGCCAAGTTAACTAGTGGGCCACCTGAATTTCCAGGGTTAATAGCTGCATCAGTTTGCAAAACGGTTGCTTTCCCTAATGAATTACCACTCTCATCAGTTGCATCAACTTGTCGTTTTGTTGCTGAAACGATTCCCTCTGTCACTGACGTTGCATAGTCAGAACCTAGTGGTGAACCAATGGCTAGTACTGATTGTCCAGCCTCTGCCTTAGACGAATCGGCAAAGTCTGCAACTTCCTTGATTTTATTTGCTGACACCTTTAATACTGCCAAATCGGTTTGCTCATCAGTACCAACTAATTTAGCCGTTAACTTTGTACCATCACTCAACAAGACTTGGATAGCATTTGAGTCCGAAACAACATGGTTATTCGTCACAATATAGGCCGTATTATTATTCTTTTTATAAATAACACCTGAACCTTCTGAGGCCGTCTCAAGATCAGACGAATCGCTATCAGACGAATCACCAGTTATACCACCATACATGCCTGACTGTAGCGACTGTTGTTTTTGTAGATTAATAACTGAAACGACCGCACCAGACACATTCTTAAATGCCTTAGTCGCACTTGAAGTTCCTTTAACATTATTGTCATTCACTTTGACAGCGGTCGTCTTACTTGACGTTTCGGCTGCCTGGTTGTCCTGTGAAAAATATGTCACACCCCCGGCAGCAGCTCCCCCACCAATCAATCCAGCGACGACACTCATTACCACAACTTTTGTTCCTGATGATAATTTCATATTTATGCCCCGTATCTTATGTTTCCCTGTTTTAATTTTTGTTTGTCTATGTAACCACAATTTTAAGACATTCCCCTTTAAATCGCCTTAACTCGTAGTGATTTATCCTATATTTGAATCAATTGCGTTGCAACAGACGGATCCGTATCTAATAAACCGAAATCATGATCAACACCAAAATCGTGTTCCTCCAGTACTGATTGTACGGTTAAGTGTGCCAGTGGTTTTTGGTTATTTTCTTGACTTAAGTGTCCTAAATAGACATGTTTTGTACGATTACCAAGAATTTGCGTCAAGGCCAATGCACCGTCCTCATTAGACAAATGACCTTGATCACTCAAAATACGTTGCTTCAACGGCCAAGCATAACTCCCCATGCGTAACATTTCATAATCATGGTTGGCTTCCATTAGAATAGCATCCGAATTTTTAATCACACCAATCGTCCGGTCATTCACGTACCCGGTGTCCGTTAACATAGCAAAGGTTTTATTATCATGGTGGAAGGCGTAAAATTGTGGGTCAGCTGCATCATGAGATACACTGAAACTCTCAATATCCAAGTCTCCCATTAACTTTGTTCGTCCTGGTTCAAATAATTGCATCTGATCTGGATTGATTTTACCAACCTTATTTTGCATGGCCGCCCATGTCTTTTGATTAGCATAGATATCCATCCCGTATTTACGGGCCAAAACACCAACACCTGCGATATGATCACTATGTTCATGGGTCACAAACAAAGCATCCACATCTGTCAGGGACCGTCCTATCTGATCCATCAAACCAGCTATTTTCTTACCAGATAATCCTGCGTCCACCAGTACATTATGCTGTGGCGTTTCAATAAACGTCACATTACCTTTACTACCAGATGCTAACATTGATACTTTAAAATCGTTCGCCATTCCTAACTCCTTACTAAATGAAAATACGACGACTCCTGTCAAAGTATACTTAGAAGCCCGCAATCCACTAATTTCTGTGAGATTACGGGCAACCAAGAAAAGACAACGATGTCAACGCGCTTTTCATCTATGATTCCACTATAAGTTATATTCTAACACGTGATGGAATATTTATTTCATAATCGACCCATTTATTGCATTAACAGTAATCAGGGTCGTTTCTTTATTACTGGTTTCTACCAGGAATTGCCAGACAGGTATAAAAATAATATCATCTTTGACTGTTGTTAATGGCGCATAACCTAATTTTGACAATTTAACCGTACTATTATTAGGTAATTCATTGTATTGATATAAATTAATCAGTGCCTGTTTCTCAGAAATCAATTGCATATCATCTCGTAAGAACTGCAATTGATTAACATATTGCTGCTCGTATTTTTGTAGACGATGCTTACTATCAACTTCAAAAACGATTTGCGCCTGGCCAGTCACAAGAGGGTGATTATCTGATGGTACTTTTTCTACATAAGCATAAAGTTTTGCAGACGTATTTTCTTTAGCCCGCACGAGTTCGGTCATTTTCTGACTATATTGATACTCATCACCTTTAATAACCCGATTTTCTTTCGCAACTAATTTATCTAAAGCCACACGATCGCTATCTTCATCCGTACCTAATTGCACATCTGTGGCTGGTATGACTACCAATTGGTCATCTGAAAATAATGATTGCCAACCTGACTTCAACTTTTTTTGCTGATTAGCAAGTTCTTGTTTACCACTTTTACCTGCCAAATACGAACCCGTATGGCGACTCTGTGACAACTTACCATAGGAAATCCCATCATCACTCATTTCATCTAGTATTTGCTGATCAGTCGTACGATTATCGCTAAATGGATATTCCTGTACCCACTGCACACCTAGAAAAATATCTACCGCAACAAACACTACCAAGAAGGCCGCTAAGACTTTTTTAAAATCCATTTAATGACCTCCTTGCTCACTTTTAACTTGCTCATTGACTGACCGCCAAACATGATCTTGTTCAAAACACCATTCTGGGTTCAACGTAACGATCTGATTATCCGTGTCTAATTGCCAACGATAGCCAATTGTCATTTGCTCAATATCATCCCTAGCTACACCAACACTTTGTAATTTAGCCATCGCATCGTTCATCGGTTCAAGATTAACTTGATTTTTTTGATCCGTTGGCAGTGGTACCCGCAATGAATATTGCGACATGCCAATTCGTTCATGGTTATTAGGTAATTGTTTGACACGCACAGTCCCATACGTCGTCTGACCAAAAATTGGTAAGCCATTAACAAACAAACGATAGGTTAAAGTTTGCCCTTTATCGTGCTCTTCAAAGTAATACAAATTATCAGCATTTTGATGTAGACGCAACAACCAGCGATAGCCTTCACTTTGTCGCTGACTAAGACTATTTACATCACGATTAATATTATAAGCATCGTAGTTAATAAGCCCCGTTGTTACGTTATGTTGCATCCGACGATTATCACCATTAGAATACGTTAAAATTTCTTGACCATTATTAACATCACGCGTACCACCATCTGCAAACAGCTTGGTCAATCTTGACACCGTACTGTCGACATCTAACAAATAACTGTAACTTTGTAAGTTAACCGACGTTGTCGTTGCTGCCATCACATGTTTGCCAACCCACTGATAACTAACATCAGCCGTCTTTTTGCCTGGTTTTAGATGTTGCAACTTTTTTGGCGCATTTGAAATTTGATAAGTATATCGTTTACGATGTCGATCATCATAAAAATAGAACTTATTACTATCGCCTTGCGGCACCTGCACATGATTAATCGTTGCATTATTAGCTAGCTTGATACGCTTACCAAAAATAGACTTGATCACATGTCCAGAAACCGCATCAGGAAAAGTCATCACGATTGACTTTTCTTGCGAAAGTGCATCAAGATAGTCCTGTTTTTTTAATACTTCGCTCGATTTATAGCCAGCATCCCATTTTTTTACACGATCAACAATTGTTGCATATAACGTCCGATAATCAATCGCGCTGATGTTTTTGTCTTGCCGATTAAAAACCATTTGTGAAATGCTATAGACACTTGTTAAGTTTTCACCAGTCGCATTCTCTTGGGATGTTTCATTAGCTCTTTGTTGTTTCGTGGACTGACCAGGACTGTACCATAATTGTACCGACAAAAATATACTGATCAGTATCGCAATAATCAATGCGATAATCACACCATAGCGTTGCCTGAAATATCTAATATTAACTCGCCATTGCTTATTCTTCTTCATCCCAAGTACCATCGTCCCATTCATCATCTAGTTCATCATATGGCTCATATGGTAATGCAATCGAGAATGTTGAACCTTCACCTTCAGTTGATTCCACCCATACGCGACCACCAAAACGCTCGATAATTTCCTTTGAGATAGCCAATCCAAGTCCAGTACCACCTTGTGCTCTAGAACGTGCTTTATCAACACGGAAGAAGCGATCAAAAATTTGTTTCATATTTGACTTTGGAATACCTAGACCTTGATCGGTAATACTCAAAACAACTTCACTATCACGATCTTCCAAACGAGCAGTAATAACACCCCCATCAGGTGAATACTTAATCGCGTTGTTCATAATATTATCAATAACCTGCGTGAATTTCGACGTATCAATTTCTACCCATATTTGCAGCTGAGGAATCATCCGCTTAATCGTATAATATTTCTCCGGCTTATCATCATTGGCAATAATCATATCAAAACGATCCAAAATGTAATTAAACAATTCGGCAATATTAATATACTCTTCCTCAATCTTCATGGTTCCTGAATCCATACGCGACAATTCTAGTAAATCATTGATCATATGAATCATACGAGTTGTTTCATCCTGAGCAACATGTAAGAAACTATGGGCAACCTCAGGATCATCCACCGCACCATCTTGTAAGGCATCAACATATGATTTAACAGAGGTCAACGGTGTTCGCAACTCATGCGAAACATTCGAAACGAACTGACGCCGCTCACGTTCAGTACGTTGTTGTTCCGTAACGTCATGCAGTACAATAACTAATCCTGAAATGAAACCAGATGATCGTTCAATCAGACTGAAGTATGCTCGAATCATTAATGGATGTTCATCCGTACTAAAATCTAGTAACAACTCGTGTCGATTATCTAATAGATCACGTAAACTATATTGATCAGCAATACGTAAAACATCCAAAATCGAACGTCCATTAGCCGCTTTATTTTCTGGTATACCTGTCATCCGTAAAGCAGCAATATTGATAATGTTGATATTACCACGTCGATCAGTGGCAATGACCCCATCAGTCATGTGTTCCAAAACAGAGTCTAGACGTCGACGTTCAAAATCCATCGAATTAGTCGTTTCTTCGATTCGTTCAGCTAAAACATTCACATCTTGCGCTAATTTACCAATTTCATCATTTGTGCGAACAACAATACCACCAGAATAATCTCCTTGGGCAATTTTAGCCGTTCTGGCACTGATTTCGGCAATTGGTCGTGTAATACTACGCGAAATAAAAATCGCCATAATAATTCCCAAAACAACTGCAAAAACTAATGAGGCAAAATAAATGTATGATATCTTCGTTAAATTATCATAAACAGATTCTAAGCTGGCACGGACAATAACGACACCAACCACGTTACTTTCTCCGTTCACTGTACTAACAAGTGGTTTAACAACTAATTGATAACGTGTCCCATTATTTGTAACAATGGGGTTTTTCCGATATTTATTACCATCAATAGCCGCTTTAATATTTTTATCGGTCGTCTTCTGACCAATTTTATCTTGGTTATTAACGTCATCTGTTCCGCGCAATACCCCTGCCGTATCAAAGACCTGAACTTCTGAAATTGCCGCATTGTTCGTCGAGTTCAGAATCGTATGCACATTCTGATTCACTTTCGATTGGCTATTACTAGCTAATTGTTGTGTCAAAGAATCATCAACATACGCAGGCAAGGCAATTTGATCACGAAAAGATGCTAAACTTTGCTGTTCCAACTGGCGCACAAAAAAGGCACCAACTAATTCCAAAGTAACAATTAATGTTAGCGTAAATACTAGTGCAATTTTAAAGTGAATGGATGAAAAAAAGCGACGCCATTTGCGACTACTTTGCATATATATTGCCTTCCTTAATTACGAAAAAGGCTAGTCCCATGCCACTCGGCAAGGCACTAGCCTTTAAATTTAATGATCTATTCTTCTGAAGCTTTCAGATAATAACCAACACCACGACGCGTCATCAAAATTTGTGGATGACTTGGGGTTTCTTCAATTTTTTCACGAATACGTCGTACGGTAACATCTACTGTACGTACATCACCAAAATAATCATAGCCCCATACCGTTTGTAGTAAATCATCACGTGTCATAACTTGTCCAATATGTTTTGACAAATGATGCAACAATTCAAACTCACGGTGGGTCAATTCAATATCTTGTCCGTTTTTAGAAACCATATAGGCATCGGGGTGGATAGTTAATGCACCGATTTTAATATCGCTACTATCATCGATTTGACCTGGTTGGCCAGAAACTGGTGATTGGCGACGTAAATTAGCCTTGATTCGCGCTAATAGTTCTCGATTTGAAAAAGGCTTTGTGACGTAATCATCTGCACCCATTTCTAATCCAAGTACTTTGTCAATTTCCGAATCCTTAGCAGTAACCATGATAACTGGTGTCTGAGATTTTGTCCGAATTTGACGTAATACTTCAGTTCCTTCAACTTCAGGTAACATTTGATCAAGCAAAACCAAGTCTGGTTCCTCACTCTCAAATAAATCTAAAGCTTCACGACCATCCATCGCCACAGCGACATCATAACCTTCTTTAGTTAAATTAAATTTTATAATATCTGAGATAGGCTTTTCGTCATCTACGACCAATATTTTACTCATCACTATATCCTCCCAGGAGTGGGTCTCTGGTTGATATTATATCATGCAAGTAGGCTTTACCAAAATAAAACTTTATCAAAAATTTAAAAAACTAATAAAAACAACCGACCATTCTTAACTTTTAACCTATTTTCCATCGTCAAAACTCCTGACTGTGCAAAAAATAATACTATTTTCCTATTTATTACTTGCATTATTTTTTCGCAGGTGGTATATTATTATTCGTTGTTGTGAAACAACATCATTCATTTGGACAAGTAGCTCAGTTGGTAGAGCAACGGACTCTTAATCCGTGGGTCCAGGGTTCGAGCCCCTGCTTGTCCACTAATATAGAAAACCGTCGGAATTTTTATTCCGACGGTTTTTTCTAATTATTGTTATTAACCTTTACCACCATTAGTTCAAACTTAGACATGATGATAATTTGGCGCAGCCTTAATTGATGCAATATCATGCGGATGACTTTCAGTTAAACCAGCTGAAGTGATTTGCACAAATTGTGCTTTTTGACGTAGCGTTTCAACGTTATCCGATCCTGTATAACCCATACCTGATCGCAAACCACCACTAATTTGAAAAAGATTATCAGAAACACTATCTGTAATCATTTTTTCATCAATCATCGTTGCCACCGCACCAGCAGCCAACGCCTTAACCACATCACCAGTATATTGGATATCCGAACCAAGAATAACGTTTTTATCAAACTTAGCCGCTTGTTCTGCAAAATCCATAACAGTGGTAACCGTATGCTGCAACGGCTGACCAGCTGTTGTACCGATAATGATTGTGTCTGCACCTGCTAATAATGATTGCTTTGCAATTTCCAAATCATCTACTGGTCCGATCCAGACTGGTAATGCATTAAAGCCAGATTTAATTTCACTAATGTTTTTTACCAAAAAATTTTGATTATCAGTTGGTAGGACTTGCACAACATCAGCACCTGCTTGTACCAATTCATCTACAGTATCAGCAGCTTCTACCGATACCCCAACTAGATATTGATTATCTAATTGCTTAATTTTGGTCACGTTTTCAGGCGTTGACAACTGTACTGGCAAAATGGCCAATGTGCCTTCTTTTGCAAAATCAATTGCATTTGCCACAGCTGCAAATCTCGTTGCGCCAACTACCGGAATTGATAGTGTCATATTTTCAGCAACCTGTGTACTAATATCAATTTCATTTGGTAATACATCGGAAGCACTTGGTACCAACAACACATCATCAAGTCCTAGTCCATTTTGGCTAAACATTATACTAATTCCTCCTTGTTTTGCATGATGCGTACGCTTTGTGGCACTTTTGCATAATCTTGTGTATCTGTCGTAGCTACCAGCCGACCATTTTTGGCAGCCTGTGAAATAGCGTGAAAACCACCGTTGATCAAATCGTCGGATACTGCTGTTAATAATGGCTGTAACACATCAAGTAACGTGCCTTTGTATGGCGTCTGCCCTTCAATGCCTTCTGGTACCATCTTATTAGCTTCGTTAACTTCACCTTGGAAATAGCGATCTTTTGAACCGTTTTGCATAGCAGCAATCGATCCCATACCCCGATAAGCTTTGAAGCGGCGCCCACTCTCTTTATCCGTAAATACCTCACCCGGTGTTTCAAACGTACCTGCAAGAACTGACCCTAACATAATCGCGTGACCACCAGCTAAAATAGCTTTCGTCATATCCGTTGATGTTTTGATGCCACCATCAGCTATAATTGTTCGATGATATTCTTGGGCTGCTTCTGCTGCCCCAGCAATGGCTGAAATTTGAGGAACACCGACACCAGAAACAACGCGCGTCGTACAAATCGATCCAGGGCCAATGCCAACCTTAGCCACATCGGCACCGGCTTCATATAGTGCAATTGCACCAGCTTTTGTGGCAACATTACCGGCGATAATATTGATTTCAGGAAAAGCATCACGGACTTCACGAATTTTACGTAAGACACCTGCCGAATGTCCATGAGCTGAATCAAGTACAATTGCATCGGCACCAGCCGCTACCAATTTTTCAACACGTTCAAGAGTATTTGATGTGACACCAACGGCACCAGCAACTAATAAACGACCCTGTTGGTCAACAGCAGCATTGACGTCAATGCTTAAATCTACAGGTGATTCTTTCACCAAACGAATTTCAGCCGCCTGTTCCGCAATCAACATATTTTTGTGAATCACGCCAAGACCACCAAACTTTGCTAAAGCAATTGCCATTGTTGATTCTGTGACCGTATCCATCGCAGCCGATAAAATTGGTTGATTTAATTTCAGCGTTGGCGTAAGGATGGTTTTCATAGATAGTTCATCTTCTTGATCACCCGAATAACCAGTTGGTAATGTAACGTCTTGAAAGGTTAATCCCATTGGTACAAATTTGTTTGCAATGCTATATCCAGCCATATTTCCTCCATTTTTTTGTATAAAAAAAGCATTTGTTAGATTGTATAGAATCCAACAAATGCTAGTAAAGTCGAAAGTTTTACTAAACAGTTGTGGATTGTCGCCTATTATTGGGTAGGCGGTAGAAACTTGTTAGCCCATTTATCTAACGATTAAATCTACAAGGTATTTCATATTTATTTATCAACTGATTTTACTCATCTCAAGAAAAAATGCAAGTACAAATTTTTTATAAAGAAAATCCTTGCACACCTCTGCTTTATATGGTATATTATTATCCGTTGTTGTGAAACAATTAATTCACTTGGACAAGTAGCTCAGTTGGTAGAGCAACGGACTCTTAATCCGTGGGTCCAGGGTTCGAGCCCCTGCTTGTCCACTACGTAAAGGCTGATATTAAATCAGTCTTTTTTATTTTAAAAAACTCTTGCACATATACTTATTATATGATATATTATTTGTTGTTGCGAGACAATTAATTCATTTGGACAAGTAGCTCAGTTGGTAGAGCAACGGACTCTTAATCCGTGGGTCCAGGGTTCGAGCCCCTGCTTGTCCACTAATTTAAAGGGAATGACTAATAGTCATTCCCTTTTTTTATGCTTAGAATGTATGACTTAGAGCTCATAAAAAATAAAGCATAAACTCATTTCAATCCTCGATGTCACGAAATCCAATATCCGTTCGATAGTAAAATCCCGCCAGATTTAAATCTTCCAACGCTTCATTAACACGTTTTTGGGCCTCTTTCAGGCTTGATGCATGTGCAATAAGTGTAAAAATACGACCGCCAACACTATATAATTGGCCATTTTCTGCAACGACACCCGCATAGAATACATTTTGTGGTAAGTCCGGTAAGGCAATATGCTGTTTAGGCATAGCCGGATACCCTGATGCCACAACAACAGTTCCTAAATAATATTCTTGATTTTGCCAGACCATTTGTGGATCTTTCCCAACAATCAAATTTGTGATTGCAGTATAAAAATCACTCTCTAGTTGTGGTAACAAAATTTGAGCTTCCGGATCACCTAAACGAACATTGAATTCAATCACTTTAACACCTGTATTCATTAACATGCATCCAATATATAGCGTCCCCGCATACATTAATTTTTCTCGTCGCAGACCAGTCATAATGGGTGTTACCACCATTTGTTTAACTTGATCAATAACTTCATCTGTAATATGGGGCACGGGTGAATAAGCACCCATACCACCTGTATTAGGGCCAGTGCCCCCTACATATATTTTTTTATGATCCTGTGAGATTGGCAAAATAACTGGTTCTGGACCGCCCAAAAATAACATCAACGAGAATTCTTCACCATCAAGATATTCTTCCACCAAAATCTGATCTGTTTTTTGTAAAGCATCTTGCAAGGCTGGGGCTAGTTCATTGGTTTCTTTAACAATTTGAACCCCCTTACCACCTGCTAAACCATTCTCTTTAATGACTATTGGTAGGGACAATTGTTGTGCATATGAAAATGCATGCTCAAAATCTTTAAACGACGCAAAGTCAGCGGTAGGCACTTGATGCCGTTTCATAAATTCTTTAGCAAACTGCTTATCACTTTCTAACTTAGACGCCACTTGTTTAGGTCCAAAAACTCGTAACCCTTTAGCCATCAAAAAATCCACTATTCCATCTGCCAAAGGCGCCTCAGGACCTACAAATACTAAATCAATTTGCTGCTGTTGAGCAAACAACGCGACTTTTTCAAAATCTTTCTCTGATATAGCAACCGTTTGAATGCCGTCAGATTGCATCCCCGAGTTTCCAGGCACACAAAAAACTGTTTCAACCTGATCACTATTAAGAAAAGTCACAGCGATTGCATGTTCACGGGCACCAGTGCCAATGACAAGAACATTAGCCATCAAGATTCCCCCTTCTAATGTCTAAAGTGACGCACACCAGTCGTCACCATGGCAATACCATACTTATCGGCCATCGCAATAGAATCTTTATCACGAATACTTCCTCCTGGTTGAACGATCGCTTTAATATTGTGCTGTGCGGCATACTCAACGCAATCGTCCATTGGGAAGAAGGCATCTGAGGCCAAAATAGCATGTTCATAACCTTCTTTAGGCATCGCTTTTTGGATTGCAATCTTGGTTGCATCAATGCGATTAGGTTGTCCCATGCCAACGCCTAGAGTTTTTGTAGCTGTTGTGACAACAATGGCATTACTTTTTACAAACTTCACGACATGTTGACCAAATTGCAACGCTTGCAATTGTGCAGCCGTTGGTTGTGCCTTAGTTACCACTTTGAAATCTGACACTTTTTCAACTTGTCGGTCAGTTTCCTGGACAAGTAACCCACCACTAACTGCAATCGTTTCGAAACGTTCTGCCTCATCACGATGGCTTAAGTCGGCCTGCAATAAACGAATATTCTTTTTCTTGCCAAGAATCTCCAAGGCTTCAGCACTAAATGATGGTGCAATGACAATTTCCAAGAAAATTTCATTCATTTTTTGGGCAGTCGCTGCATCAATCTCACGATTAACTGCAACGATACCACCAAAAATCGACATCGGATCTGATTCATACGCCTCGTCCCAAGCTTGTTCAATATTATCAGCAATACCAACACCACACGGATTCATATGCTTCATTGCAATCACACATGGTTCTGCAAATTCACTAACCATATTTAAGGCTGCATTAGCATCCTTCAAATTATTGAAAGATAACTCCTTACCATGTAATTGTTTCGTGATAATTGATAACTTTGCCGGAATAGGGTTACGGTAAAAAGCCGCTGATTGATGGCTATTTTCACCATAACGTAGGCTTTGTTGTTTCTCATATGTTAATGTTAACTTCTCAGGTAATTCTTCAGTTGTCAGGTAATTTGCAACCAACGCATCATACGCCGCCGTGTGTTGAAATACTTTTGCTGCCAATTCCTTTCTGAAAGTTAAATCTTCTTGACCAGCTTCTAAAAATGATATCACCCGTTCATAGTCGGCAGTATCCACCACTGACAAAACATCGGCAAAGTTTTTTGCGGCCGCACGTAACATTGATGGCCCGCCAATATCAATTTGCTCGATTGCTTCTGCTTCAGTTGTTTCAGGTTTTTTAATCGTTTCCTTGAAAGGATACAAATTAACAACAACTAAATCAATAGGTGAAATACTCGCTTCTTCGAGTTGTGCCATGTGCGCCGAATTATGATGTTTTGCTAGTAATCCACCATGAATTTTCGGATGCAAAGTTTTGACACGGCCGTCTAGCATTTCAGGAAAACCAGTAATGTCTTCAACACCAATAACGGATAGTCCGCCATCTTCAAGGACTTTTTTTGTTCCCCCAGTTGAAATAATTTCAAAATCTAGGACAATTAACTGGCGCGCGAATTCCAATAAACCTGTTTTATCTGAAACACTCAACAATGCTCTTTTAGTCATTTTTAGAATTCTCCTTTTTCTAATAGCTCTTTAACAACTGATGGATAAAATTTATGTTCAACTTGATGAATCCTTTGCTCAAGATCAGTAAGCTGATCTGTTTTATAAATCGGTACCTGACGCTGGGCAATAATCCGACCCGAATCGACACCTGCATCAACCCAATGAATTGTTACGCCAGTTGTTGACACGCCTGCTTCATAAGCATCCTCAATGCCCTGACGACCAGGAAAACTCGGTAATAATGCTGGGTGAATATTGACCATTTTACCGGCATATCCTGCTAATAAGGTTGGACCGATAATTCGCATATATCCTGCTAACAAAATAAAATCAATTTGTTCAGCAGCTAACCTTGCTGCAATAATAGCTTCTGCTGATGCTTTATCTGGATAGTCACGAAAATTGACTGCCAAGGTAGGGACACCCTCATTTTTAGCACGTTGCAATACTGGCACATTTTGGTGATCACAGACTAGTAACGCAACTTGAACTGACATTTTTTCACGCTTAAATGCCTGACATAAGGCTGTAAAATTAGATCCCTCACCTGAAGCAAAAATCGCTATTTTTTTGGTTATTGACTTCACTGCAATTCGCCTTTCAATTTGACTTCCTGTTGTCCCGAAACAACTCGACCAATTTGATAAACCCTTTCACCTGACTGTTGTAATAACGTCATCACCTTTTCTACATTGGCCGGATCAACTGCTAGAACCATGCCAATTCCTAAATTAAAAGTCTGCGTCATATCCGTAAATGTTAGCCGACCCAATTCTTGTAACGAATGCATAATTCGTGGCATTGGCCAAGTCGCTACATTTATTTCAGCACTCTGGTCTTTATCCAAAATACGACCAACATTTTCAATTAGTCCACCACCAGTAATGTGGGCAATGGTATGTACTAGCTTTTGTTCTATCAAAGGATAGACCGCATCAACATAGATTCGGGTAGGTTTTAACAATTCAGTTTGCAAATCGTGTTTGTAACCTGGCAATGTCTCATGTAATGAAAAGTCATTTTGTTTAAATAAAATATCACGTACCAAGCTAAATCCGTTTGAATGTAAACCATTTGATGCTAAACCAATGAGTACATCACCATTTTTCGTATTCTCAGCTGTTAATAACTGTTTTTTGTCAGCAATACCAACCGCAAATCCCGCTAAATCATAATGTTGCGTAGCATACATATCGGGCATTTCAGCCGTTTCACCACCTAATAGCAGTGCACCAGCTTGTTTCACCCCTTCGACCACGCCAGTTATAATATCTTTGGCTTGTCCTTGATCTAAATGACCAGTTCCCAAATAGTCGAGAAAAAACAACGGCTTGGCTCCCTGCGATAACACATCATTAGCACACATAGCCACCAAATCGATGCCCACTTGCGTATTCTTATTCGCTTGAATTGCAATCAGCAATTTGGTGCCAACACCATCAGTTCCTGCAACTAAAACCGGTTCTTGATATGATCCAATGTCTAACGAAAATAGTCCGCCAAACGAACCCAACGATTCATTGTGTGCTAATTTTTTTATTTGATCGACCAATTGATATCCTGCATTGATATCAACGCCCGCCTCTTTATAGGCCTCCATTCTATGATCCTTTCCTGTTAAGATATTATGATGTCGTTACATGTTGAGGCTCATCTTGCCGACCTAATTTTTCTTGCTCTTGGTCGTATTGTTCTTGATAATCATAAAGTGGTGTTGGATATTTACCATCAAAATAAGCAACACACAAACTACCATTCGGTGCACCAGTATTTAACCCAACGGCTTTTATTAAACTTGGTACACTTAAAAATCCTAATGAATCCGCTCCAAATGTTTGTCGCATTTCTGCCAAAGTTTGATTTGCCGCAATCAATTCACTGGCGTGTTGAATATCTATCCCATAAAAGCAAGGATACTTTAGTGCTGGTGAGGCTATTCGCAAGTGAACTTCTGCTGCTCCAGCATCTTTTAATAACTTCACGATGCGCCGGCTAGTTGTGCCACGTACGATAGAATCATCAACCAGAACAACTCGTTTCCCAGCTACAACACCTTTGACAGCTGACAATTTCATATTCACACCTTGTTCACGTAATTTTTGAGTAGGCTGAATAAATGTGCGGGCAGAATACTGATTTTTAATCAACCCCATTTCATAAGGCACCCCTGACTCCTGGGCATAACCCATGGCCGCCGACAAAGAAGAATTGGGCACACCGGTTACCAAATCGGCTTCAACTGGTTGTTCCTTGGCTAATAGTGCTCCCATACGTTTACGAGCAGAATGCACATTTACACCGTAAATATCTGAATCTGGGCGGGCAAAATAAATAAATTCCATTGAACAAATTGCTAATTGCGTGTCTGTCGTGTAAGCAGAAATTGATAACCCTGACTCATCAATTCGCAATAATTGACCGGGTTGTACATCACAGAAAAAAATCGCACCGACAGCATCTAAGGCGCAGGTTTCGCTACAGACCACAAAGCCACCATTCGGCAATTTACCAACAACAAGTGGTCGAAAACCATTTGTATCAAGGGCAGCATAAAGACAATCCTTCGTCAATAATAAATAAGCAAAACCACCTTTAATTGTCCGCAAAGCATCCTTAACTTGTTCATCTAACGTTGTTGCTTTACTCAATCGGATAAGATGCATTAAATTCTCTGAATCTGAACTTGAATGATATATCGCACCTCTATCTTCTAAGTTTTTTCGAATTGTCTCTGCATTTGTCAAATTACCATTGTGAGCAAGTGCAAACTGTGTGTCACTAAAATTGAAAGGTAATGGTTGAATATTTTCTAGTAAATTACTACCTGCCGTTGAATAACGAACATGTCCTATCGCTGCTTGTCCTTGGAGTTGTTCAAGATCTGCTGCATTGAATACATCGTTAAGTAAACCTAAACCACGTTTCGTTCTAAGTTGTCCATCATCATTAATCGTGATGCCTGCGCCTTCTTGACCACGGTGTTGCAATGCAAATAAACCAGTATAGGTTAAAAATGCTGCATCTGGCGTACCCCAGACGCCAAAGACACCACATTCCTCATTCAAATGACTTAATTCAGACTGCATGGCAAAGCTCCTTTCCAAGTATCCAATGCTTGAGCAATTGACAGATCAAATGCACCATCTTGCGCCGTGACTTGCAAACGGGCATCGTCAGTCACTTGACCTAAATACGTTGCAGGTGCGCCGACTAATTGTTTGAATGCCACTTGATTTTCAGGACTAACAGAAACAACAAAACGCGATTGCGTTTCAGCGAAAAATTGACGAACCGATAATTTACTCGTCAAGTCAACACCTAACTGATTACCAAATGTCGCTTCGGTAATCGCAACAATCAAGCCACCTTCTGAAACATCATGTGCGCTTTGCAACAGGTTATTTTGAATTGCCTGCGTCACAAGATTTTGTATTTTAACTTCATAATCCAAGTCAAAATCAAATAATTGACCTGAAATTTCACCGGTCTGCAATCGCTGAATCTCAGAACCATTAAAATCCTGATGTGTTTGACCAATGACATAAACGAAATCACCAGCTTGTTTGAAATCCTGAGTGGTAATGTGTTCGAGTCCTTGAATCAAACCAACCATCCCCACCATTGGCGTTGGGTAAATTGGTACATCGTTGAATTCATTGTTTAAAGAAACATTACCAGAGATAACTGGCGTGGCAAACTTTTCACACGCCTCACCCATTCCTTGCACCGCTTGATCTAATTCATAAAATTGTTCCGGCTTTTCTGGATCACCAAAATTCAAACAATCCGTTATACCTAGTGGTACAGCTCCGGAAGCGACAATATTTCTTGCCGCTTCGGCCACAGCCATTTGACCACCAATTCGTGGATTTAGATATAGGTAACGTCCATTAACATCTGTTGTCATTGCCAGTGCCTTATCATGGTGACGAATTCTAACAACCGCTGCATCAGAACCAGGTTTCACCAGCGTGTTCGTTTGAACTTGTGAGTCATAAGTTTCATAAACACTTTCCTTCGAAGCAATTGTCAACTGAGCTAACATTTGCATTAAAACTTCAGTGGCTGAAGAAACTTCTGGCATAAACTGTTGTTTACTAGCTTGCTCGATTCGTGCTGGCACTTTACTTTCACGGTGATAAACAGGCGCCTGTGATACGAGTGCATCAACTGGCACATCAGCAACAACTTGACCATGATGCACTAATTGATAACTATCATTATCAGTAACATGTCCAATTACAACTGCTTCCACACCATATTCGTCAAATACTTCTAATACTTCATCTTCACAGCCACTCTTGACGCATAACAACATTCGTTCTTGTGATTCTGATAACATCATTTCAAAAGGTGTCATATCGGCCTCACGTTGAGGCACTAAATCCAAATCTAAAATCATACCATTGCCGCCAGCTTTTGAACCCATTTCTGCTGAAGAAGATACCAGCCCTGCAGCACCCATGTCCTGCATACCAACCAAAGCATCTGCATGATGCTCACTGATTGCTAAACATGCTTCCATAACTAATTTTTCAGTAAAGGGATCCCCAACTTGAACAGCAGACCGTTGACTTTCATGTTCGGAATCAAATTGTGCTGATGCAAATGATGCACCATTAATCCCATCGCGACCGGTTTTAGCACCAACATAAATAATACTGTTACCGACACCCGCCGCTGCACCAACTTGAATGTTTTCCAAATCCATTAGGCCAACACACATCACATTGACCAGTGGATTATGATCATAAGCATCATCAAACGCCATATCGCCACCTACAGTAGGAACACCAATACAATTACCATATGCACTGATACCAGCGACAACTTGTGAAATTAAATAATGATCTGCTGCAGTACGAGGCGTCCCGAAACGCAAACTATCTAAACTTGCAATTGGGCGAGCACCCATTGAAAAAATATCACGTAAAATACCACCAACCCCAGTCGTTGCTCCTTGAAACGGTTCAACTGCTGATGGATGATTATGACTTTCAGCTTTAAAAACTACCCCTTGGCCATCACCGATATCAATAATGCCGGCACCTTCACCTGGCCCCTTTACAACACGAGGTCCAGTGGTAAAGAATTTTTTTAAAACTGGTTTTGAATTTTTGTATGAACAGTGTTCACTCCACATACCTGAAAATAATCCGACTTCAGTATAATTTGGTAAACGCCTTAGAATTTCATTTTTAATTAATTGATATTCGTCATCCGATAGCCCCAATGAACGATAAAGTTTTTGTTCTTCAATATCTGCGGGTGAAATTTCTGCCGTTTTAACACCAACACTACTCATAGCTAACCACCTCATGTTTCTTAACAAAGTTAATTATCGATGCAAATAATTGGACACCATCATCTGATCCCAATATTTTTTCAACCGCTCGTTCTGGGTGTGGCATCATGCCCAAAACATTGCCTTCACTATTAGTAACACCAGCAATACCACCCAAACTACCATTAGGGTTGTTTTGATACCTAAAAACAATTTGGTCATTCTCTTCTAACGTTTTAAGTGTTTCAGCATCACAATAATAATTGCCATCACCATGAGCAATTGGTAACGTAATGACTGCACCGGTTTCGTACAATGATGAAAAGGGTGTTTGATTATTTGCAACAACTAGCTGTTGATCTCGACACACAAATTTAGCAACAGTATTTTTTTGCAAGGTACCTGGTAAAAGACCCGCTTCTGTAAGAATTTGAAAACCATTACAGATACCAATAACTGGTTTTCCACTTTTCGCAAATTGTTGTAACGCTGGAACAATCGGTGCAAAACGTGCAATCGCACCACTACGTAAATAGTCGCCATAAGAAAACCCACCCGGCACAATCACTGCATCAAAATCAATCAACGAATCTGCTTCATAAGAAACTAATTCTGCTTCTTCATGAAACACGTCCGAAACAGCATAATAGGCATCTAACTCACAGTTAGATCCAGGAAATGCTAAAATCGCAAATCTCATTGTATTGCCTCCGAGTCGCTAATTTCATAGCGATAGTTCTCCATGTTAAAATTCGCTAACATCCGATCACAAATCTCATTAACTTCATTTTCAATTTCTGCATGACTCAATTGATTTGCAAACGTTAATTCAAAAGACTTTCCCACCTTTAAATCAACAATATCATCATAACCAAGGCGACCTAATGCTTGTTTAATTGCCTCAGCCTCTGGATTTAAAATTGATTCTTTGTAGTTCACAAAAACTTTAACGACTGTCATTTTAGACCTCCTCCGAGTGCTGTAAGCGTTGCAAAATTTCTTCATAGACCGGCACCATTTCACCTAATCCTTTACGGAAAATGTCCTTATCTAGTGACTCTTTTGTGTTCATATCAACTAAACGACAATTATCAGGCGACAATTCATCCGCCAAGATGACATCCCCGGCTGTTGTTAATCCAAATTCAAGTTTAAAATCAACAAGTTGTACATTCATTTTGGTGAAAATTTGAATCAAATGTTGATTAACTTGTCGTGCAAGTTTACGAATCTCTGTAATTTGATCGCTTGTCGCAACCCCCAATGCCAAAGCATCATCATCATTCAAAAAGGGGTCATCTAATGCATCGTTTTTATAGAAAAATTCAATGACTGGTTGTTCAAATTTTTGCAAATAATCTACTTGATAACGTTTTACAAAACTACCAGATGCATAATTACGAACAACCGTTTCCAAAGGAATAATTTGGACCCGCTGGACCAATTGATCAGTTGGCCCAAGTTGTTCAATAAAATGATTCTCAATGCCTTGTGTCCGTAAGTCGGTAAATAATTGTGATGAGATGGCACAATTCACCTTCCCTTTATCTGCCATCCGCACCTTGCGTTTACCATTCAAGGCCGTTACTTGATCCATATAATGGACCCACAAAACCTCCGGATTAGTAGTGGCGTACATTTCTTTTGCTTTTCCTTGATACAACAGTTCTTGTTTTTCTACTCCTGACAATTCAAGCATGGTTAATTCTCCCCTTTTAGCATGGCGGTCTTTGCAAGTAATTCATCAACATCAGTGCCAACAACGGTAATATGGCCTAATTTTCTTTGTGGTCTAATTTCTGCTTTGCCATAATCATGAAAATGCCATTCGGGACGTTTATTTAGTAATTCTCGTGCTAGTGTTAAGTCATTTCCCAATAAATTACGCATCACTGCAGGATGCTCTTGCTTAATTATTGGTATCGGCAACCCACAAATACTCCGAATGTGAGCTTCAAATTGTGAGATATTACATGCCTCAATCGTATAGTGACCTGAATTATGTGGCCGAGGAGCCAATTCATTGACAATCAATTCATGATCATTAATAACAAAAAATTCAATACCTAAAACACCATAGAGATCGAGCTTTTCAGCAATTTTTTCAGCATAACTTTTGGCTTTTTGACGTAACGTTTCAGGAAATTGATCAGCAGCAATCGTTGTATGTAAAATGTGATTTTTGTGTTGATTCGTTACCAACGGAAAAGTATAAGTTTTTTGATGCAAATCTCGTGTCACCATAATTGAGGCTTCCGCTTGAAAATTTTGACGTGCTTCTAAGATACATGGTGCTTGATCATACAATTGCTTAGCAGTTATCAAGTCTGCAGAGTTATTAATATCAAGCTGACCATGGCCATCATACCCACCACTAACTGTTTTTAAAAGCGCTGGATAGCCAACTTTCGTAATAGCCGTTTGTAACGATGCTGCATCAACAACTGCTGCAAATTCTGTTACTGGTACCTGTACATCTCTCAAAAAATTTTTCTCTCGCAAACGTTGCCCTGTAATGTGCAGTAAATTAACACCCTGCGGTAAGGTCGCATATGCCGCAGCCTTTTTTAAAGTTTCTTCAGCAACATTTTCAAATTCATAGGTTAAAACCGCACTACGATGGGCTAAATCCAATAACGCTGCTTCATCATCATAAGCTGCTTTTATTTGAAAATCCGCAACTTGGGCAGCGGGTGCATCCGGTGTAGGATCTAGGATGCCTACCTTATACCCCATACTTTTAGCACTTAGTGTCATCATTTGACCTAATTGTCCACCCCCAACAATACCGATAGTAGCTGGTGGTAAAATTGTTTCAATCAAAACGCGCCTCACTTTCGATAGATTCTTGATGTTGCATCTGTTTGAATGTAACTAATTTTTCTTGCACATCCAATTGTGTGACTGCCAAAATTTGCGCCGCTAAAATAGCTGCATTATTAGCACCAGCTTCACCAATACTAACTGTCGCAACTGGCGTCCCCGCTGGCATCTGAACAATTGAAAGCAATGAATCCATTCCATTTAATGTTCGTGTTTTTATCGGCACCCCAATCACAGGTAATGTCGTATTTGCTGCAATCATCCCTGGCAAATGAGCGGCACCTCCTGCACCAGCAATAATCACCTTATTTCCTTGTGTGCGTGCCTTTTGTCCAAATTCTTGTAGTTCATTAGGCATACGATGGGCTGATATGGCATGCTTTTCATATGATATCCCTAACTTTTCAAGTTGCTCACATACTAGTTTCATTGTTGACCAATCTGAAATCGACCCCATCAATATCGCAACGTCGTTTGTCCCCATTCTTCCCCACCTTTTACTTTTTATTGTCTTGCCCTATTTTTCACCTTCATAATACTTAACTTTATTAATCGAGTCAACACTTTTCGTTCGTGTTTATTTATCAATTTAGTTTTTAATCTGTTTTTTATTTTAATAAAGTTCGTTTTTATCTATATTTGTATAAAAGGAATAGTGCAAAAATCGTTTTAAAGCTGGTGGTAACAATGCACCTCAGACTTTCGTGATGCGTTTATGCCTTAGTTTTTTAGACCCTAAGTCATACGATTTCAACAAAAAAAGAGCTGGAACTTATTTTGTCCCAACTCTTCTTTTGTTTAAATTAATTTTGATTACTTATTATCTGAAATCTTTTGTTGCACATTAACCGTTGCTTCTGCTGTATCAATCAAACGTTCAATATTGTCTTCATTAGCATCGCCTGGATACTTTGCCTGCAATTCTTCCTCATACGTATCCACATATGAATCTTCAAATGCGTCAACCGCATCTTCAACAGACGCTGTTTTAATCAAGTCATTCTTCTGTTCTTTAATGAACTTATCAAGATCATCACTTACACGCTTGTTGGCTTCTTCTTGTGAAGGTAATGCAACAGAGCTACTATTTTGTGTGTCATTACTTTGACTGCTTACAGAGCTACTTGAATTCTGCTTTAGCGATGAAGCACGTGATTCACTATAGCTTGATTCATATTGATCCTCTGCTCTATCATTTTGGTAATCCGAAGCATAATGAACGCCGACTCCACCTAATACAATACCTAGTACAAATACTAAAATATACATCAATGTTTTTTTCATAAGCTTCCCCCTTTACGTTAGCATTATAACTAATACTTCTCGGAAAATCGATTAAAACGGGTCAAAAAAAGCCAAGGCGATTGCCTTGGCTTTTTTATATGCAATTAGTCTTCTGCAACGAATGGCAAAAGACCCATGATACGAGCACGCTTAATAGCAGTCGTAACCTTGCGTTGGTTCTTTGCTGAAGTTCCAGTTACACGACGAGGCAAAATCTTACCACGTTCTGAAATGAAACGTTCCAACAATTCAGTATCTTTATAATCCACGTATTCAATGTGGTTGGCTGCGATAAAGTCAACCTTGCGACGGCGACGAGGTCCGCCACCACGACGTTGTTGTGCCATGATTAAATTCCTCCTGATAGAATGATGTCGTTAGACAATCTTGTTGTTAATAATTTAGAATGGTAGATCATCGTCAGAGATATCAATCTCTTGACCACCACTGAAAGGATCATTTGATGACTGTGAACTAGCTGAGCTGCCATTGAACACATTACCACTTGATGCTGGTGCGCCAAATGGGTTTTGTGATGCTGAAGAATTAAAATTCCCCTGACTACGCTGTTGTCCACCACCAAAATTATTCGTATTATTTGAACCATTATGAGAACGGCGCGCTTCACTTTCAGCACGACTTTCCAACAATGAGAAGTTATCAACAACTACTTCCGTGACATAAACACGTTGTCCCTGTTGATTTTCATAATTACGAGTTTGAATACGGCCTTCAATACCAACTAACGAACCTTTTGATGTAAAATTAGCAAAATTCTCTGCTGACTTACGCCAAATGACAGCATTAACAAAATCGGTATCACGCTCACCGTTAGCATTTGTAAATTGTCGATTAACGGCAATTGTAAATGACCCAACAGCAGCACCAGAAGTCGTATAACGCAATTCAACATCACGTGTCAAACGACCAACCAGAACAACACGATTTATCATATGGAAAGCCTCCTTTCAAGGTCCTTAGACCTAGCCACTAAATTTTATTAAATTAATGTAATTTTTAAAAATTACTCAGCTGATGCTAGTTCACGCTTTACAACCATGTGACGTAAGATATCTTCTGAGATCTTAGCCAAACGATCGAACTCGTTAACAGGTGCGTCATCTTCTGCAGTAAAGTTAACCACGTGGTAAAGACCCTCACGGTAACCTGCAATTTCAAAAGTAAAACGACGTGATGACCAGTCCTTTGACTCAACCACCGTAGCACCATTATCTGACAACACTTTGTCAAAACGCTCAACCAATGCCTTCTTAGCGTCAGCATTCATGTCAGGGCGAATAATGTATGTTAATTCGTATGCCATTATATATTCCTCCTTTTGGTCTATGGCCGACTACCTGCCGGCAAGGAAAGCTATCAATAAGTGATAACTCACAAACACTTATATTACACGACAAAAAGGCATTTTGCAAGCCTTAGCTATTCATTAATTACGATAATACTGCCAATGTATAATTCATGAATCGCTCCAAATAAAATGGTTCATCAACCTCGACAGCGACATAGTTGTTCTTATGTGGGTCACGCAACCGGCTAGGATCACCAATCGTTCGACCATCGTTAACATCTACCATCATGTTGAGTGGTAATAATGTCACAAAATTTGGATCGACCGCCACACCCACTGCGAGCGGATCATGTAAGGCTGCCCCAGCCTTATTAATATCTAAGTTGTAATAAGCATCAATATAATAATCAAAAATGTCTGCAAAAACGCGCCCTTTTTCAGTCCCTAAATCGCGCCATTTTTGTGTTTCTTGTTTTGTTAACAAAGTCTGTAAGGTAACGTCTAGGCCAACCATTACCAAATGTTTAGCATGCTTAAACACATAGTCAGCCGCTTCAGGATCTTGGTTAATGTTTGCCTCAGTGTATGGTGTCACATTTCCTGGCACAACAAGTGCGCCCCCCATTAACGTAATATTACCAATCAAATCAGCGATTTGCGGATCCTTCTTAAAAGCTGCAGCCAAATTAGTCAATGGACCAGTTGGTACTACGACCAAATCATCAGCATATTGATGGGCTGATGCAATCAGGAAATCAACCGCTGATGTTGTTGCTGGTATTGTCTTAGGCTCTGGTAACGCAACGTCCCCAATGGCATTTTTACCATGAATATCCATTGATACCTGCATAGTCTCAAAATTATCAGTGGTTGAAGAATGTGCCGCCCCAACAAAAACTGGTACATCCGATTTTCCTAGTAGCTCTAATAGCTTCAAGGTGTTTTGTGCAGCAGTCTCAACTTGGGTATTACCAAATGAGGATACCACACCAATTAAATCAGCATCCGGCGTTGCTAATGCATAAGCTAATGCCAATGCATCATCAACACCAGTATCTAGGTCTAAAATCATCTTCTTTTTTGCCATTACATTACCCCTCTTATAAAAAAACGTTGCTCTAAACTTTGCTAGAACAACGAATCATTTTCTTTCTTAGTCAGATGTACGGTGAAAGCGTGTCTTAAACAAAGGCGAAACAGCCTTGTTCTCATTAATGCGCTTAATTGCTTCACCAATCAATTCTGCAGTAGAAACTTGAACCAACTTAGGGAACTTCTTTTCTTCTGGTAGATTAATTGAATCCGTCACAATAACCTTTTCAAATGCTGAGTTTTGCAAATTCTCCACAGCTTTACCTGAGAAGACTGCGTGTGTTGCAACCACATATACTTCGGCAGCTCCTTCGTCTTTCAACTTTTGAGCACCTTGCGTAATGGTACCACCAGTATCGATCATATCATCAATCATGATGGCACGCTTACCCTTAACATCACCAATAATATTCATAATTTGCGCAACATTAGCCTTTGGGCGACGCTTATCAATAATGGCGATTGGTTCGTGTGAACCTAATAATTCTGCCAAAGCACGTGCACGAGTAACACCACCATGATCAGGAGATACAATCACGGTATTATTATCAGCGATACCCGTTGTAATTAAGTAATCAGCCAACAATGGGGCACCAGTCATGTGATCAACAGGGATATCAAAGAATCCTTGAATTTGTGATGCATGCAAGTCAAGTGCTAACACTCGTGTTGCACCAACCATCTCTAGCATGTTAGCAACCAATTTTGCTGAAATTGGTTCGCGAGAACGTGCTTTACGATCCTGACGTGCATAACCGTAATAAGGCATCACAACATTAATTGAACGTGCGCTTGCTCGACGTAATGCATCAATCATAATCAACAGTTCCATCAAACTGTCATTAACTGGTGCTGATGTTGGTTGGATAATATAAACATTATCCCCACGGACAGATTCTTCAATATTGATTTGAATCTCCCCATCACTAAATCGGGCGATATTGATTTTCGATAGTTCCACACCAACAGCAGCAGCAATCTTTTCCGCTAATGGTTGATTGCTACTCAATGAAAATATTTTCAAATGTGGATCCGAATAAGTTGACATGCTTTCCTCCATAGACACATTCACGTGCGTATTCCAGTCTTTAATAATCCCATTGTACCGTTTTTCAACGCATTCTTCAATCCATTATTAACCGACCAACATGACAATCAACTTAATTCAATAATTATTTATTAAATTTCTTGAATAATGGTGTCCGTTGCCAAAAATCTGCTTTAACCGTTTGGCGAGCACGGGCAATCCCCATGGCATGCTCTGGCACATTATCTGTAATAATCGAACCAGCGGCAATAAACGCTTCATCAGCAATATCTACCGGACTAATAATTTTTGATCCTGAACCAATAAAGGCACGATCACCAACATTTGAATGCCATTTGTTCATACCATCATAGTTAACAAATACAGTCCCAGCACCAATATTTACATCAGCACCAATCGTTGCATCACCCAGATAAGACAAATGCCCCATTTTTGAGCGTACGCCTAAGGTTGCCTTCTTCACCTCAACAAAATTACCAGCGTGGGCTTCACGATCCAAGAAAGCTGCTGGACGTAGATGAGCAAACGGACCGACCGTTGCTGCCTCACGTACTTCAGCCTTTTCCAAATGACTGGCATCTATTTGAGCCCCATCGGCAACAATCGAATCAACAATGGTTGTTCCTGCCGTTAAGACAACATGACTACCAATCTTAGTTTGACCCTTCAGATAGACGTTTGGTTCAATCACAGTATCGGCCCCAATTTGGACATCCACATCAATGTAAGTGTTCGTTGGATCAATCAAAGTGACACCGGCTCGCATATGGGCTTCATTAGTGCGTTGACGCATAATTTGATTAGCTTTAGCTAAGGCAACGCGGTCATTGACACCCATTGATTCACCAAAATCACTAATTTGGAAGGCGCCAACCGTTTGACCGGCTTCACGCAAAATCTCTAATGTGTCAGGCAAGTAGTATTCACCTTGTGCATTATCATTCGTAACATGTTGCAAGCTTTCAAATAATAATTGATTATCAAAGACATAGACACCGGTATTGATTTCATCAACCTTTTTCTCATCATCATTAGCATCTTTTTGTTCAACGATTCGTAGAACGTTACCTTGCTCATCACGAATAATGCGGCCATACCCAGTTGGATCTGGTGCTTTGGCTGTCAATACAGTAACAGCATTATTTGATTGTTCATGATAGCTAAATAGGTCTTCATAAGTGGTGGTAGTAAACATTGGTGCATCCCCTGAAGCAATCAGCGTGACACCTTGTTCGCTTGCCAACAATGGGGCGGCCATCTGAATAGCATGACCAGTACCTAATTGTTGCGTTTGCACTGCAAATTCAGAAGAATCCCCTAGCGTCTCTTTTACCTGATCCGCACCGTTGCCAACAACAGTAACCGTTTTATCAACACCGGCATTTTTTACCGTATCGACTACCAGTTGTACCATTGGCTTACCACCAACTTTATGCAACACCTTTGGTAAAGTAGACTTCATTCGGGTCCCTTTTCCTGCAGCTAAAACAATGACAAATCTTTGCATGACTTCCACCTTAATCTAATACTATTTATTTTCTAATTCTTCTTCAAACTTGGTATAAATTTCATCGGCATAATTACCAGGTGTGACGTGAATAATGCCATCATCCTTATTTGTATCCACATGAATCAATGATGTGTATTCATCAATTACACGATGCTCGACGCGGCCTTCAGCGACAACGGCAGAACCGACGACTTGACCTTCGAATTCTTTAACTAAGGAAGCCATACCACGAATGGTACCACCGGCCTTCATAAAGTCATCAACAATCAATACACGTGATCCCATTGGCAAAGAACGTCGTGATAATTCAAGCTTTTCTAGCCGTTGTGACTGACCAGTGACATAATTGACCGACATCGTTGGTCCTTCAGTAACCTTTGTATCATTACGGACAATCACGAATGGGACATTTAATTCCTCAGCAACTGCTTGAGCAACTGGGACACCTTTGGTTGCTGCCGTCATAACAGCATCAATTGGCTCGCGCAAATATTGTGTTGCAATCAAGCGACCAATGCGTTGCAAAAACCAGGGTTGGCCTAAAATATCTGATAAATAAACATAGCCCCCTGGCAAGACACGAGTCTCATCATCAATGGCATTAACTAATGAGTCCACAAATTCTTTGGCATCATCTTTCGTCATATATGGTGTGAAACGGGCACCACCAGCAGCCCCAGGAATCGTCTCCAAAAGGCCAATGCCGCGCTCATGGAATGTCCGCTTTAAAATGGTCAAATCCTCTGAAATAGATGATTTGGCACTTTCATATTCTTCAGCAAAATGTGTTAGTGAAACTAAAGTACGTGGTCGTTCTAGCAAATAACGTGTCATATCTACTAAGCGATCGCTTCGACGTGTTTTCATATTTTATAACCTCGAACGTTCGGTATTTTTTAATTTAATACTGACAGTATAACATATCCGTTCATTTTTCGTTTTAAAAAAACGTTTAAAGCCGAAGACAGCCGATAAGTTCTTATAATAATCAGCATTTTTTCGGACGTTCGTGTTTTATCATATTATTGCCAACTTATATCTTGCCGCTGCTGATCAATCGTTGCATATAATGCTAATTCATTAATTTCAGGCTTATCAAAAACGGGCAGCATCTCTGCAAACGTGTGCGGTAATTTAAACTGGCCACTCAATAATTCCTCGCGGGTCGTCCAGAATATTTCACCTTCACGTCCAGTTTGAATTTCACCTTGATATTGATCAGTCTTATATAAAAAGACGATATAGCGCGCCCCATCTGCCAATGGCCATTCTTTGATACCAACCATTTTAGGTGATGCAATTGTTAAACCGGTCTCTTCATAGGCTTCTCGATAAACTGACTGTGTGACCGTCTCTCCCTCCTCTACGTGTCCGCCCGGAAAAGTAACACCTGGCCACGCCGGATTCCGTCGATTTTCGACTAAAATTTCGTGTGTTTGCGGATTTTCAATCATAATCATATTAGTTAATTCAATTGCTGTGTATCTGGCCATAATGACTCCTTTATTCTTGAAACAAATAATCCTCCGTCACTTATTATCAAATAACAAGCACTACGGAGGATCGACAATCTATTTAATTTTTAAAAACAAGTTTAACCCTTAAAGACCCATTCGTTGCCCTCTTTTGCTAACAACTCATCAGCCGCAACTGGTCCCATTGAACCTGAAACATAGTTAGGGAATGATTCTTTCTTAGCATCCCAAGCAGCTTGAATGGCATCAACGAACTTCCAAGCAGTTCCCACACCATTCCAGTCAGCGAAGTTTGATCCATCACCATTCATGGCATCATGAATCATACGCTCGTATGGTTCAGGAGTAACGGCCTTATCTTTATCAGAAACTTGCCAATCTAGGTTAATCATACGTGTTGCAAATGCTGACGTAATATCCTTTGCATTGATCTTAAATTCAATACCACCCTTAGGATCAATCAAAATTGATAATACTGGATTATCTAATGAAACGTCTTCACCAAAGATATTCAAGCCTTTCTTAAAGACAATATCGACACGGGTTGACTTCGCAGCTAAACGCTTACCTGAACGAATGTAGAATGGTACACCTTCCCAACGGGGCATATCAAATTGTAGTTTACCAGCAACATACGTATTATTTTGTGAATCTGCTGGTACATCCATTTCATCCAAATATTTCTTTTGTGAACCATCTGCTGATTCACCATATTGACCACGCACAAAGTTAGCCGCAACTTCCTCAGGTGTGTTATAAATCTTCAAAGAATCAAAGGCTGCATTCTTAGCTGCCCGAATTTCTTTATCGTTAAATGATGCTGGCTTTTCCATGGCTAACCAACCAATCACTTGCATCGTGTGATTTTGAATCATATCACGCAAGGCACCAGCTGTATCATAGTATCCAGCTCGTTCTTCAACACCCAAAACTTCTGACAAAGTCACTTGAATGTTTTCGATGTAGTCCTTGTTCCAAGCCGCATCAAATAGTGGATTACCAAAACGAACCGCTGCAATATTTTGAACCATTTCTTTACCAAGATAGTGATCAATACGGTAAATTTGGCTTTCATCAAAAGCTTCTGACAATTCGTTTTGCAATTCTTCAGCTGTCTCATATGAAGAACCAAATGGCTTTTCAATCATCAAACGGTTAAATTCACCATTTTCAGTTAGCAAATTCTCTGACTTCAAATACTTAGCAACTGTACCAAAGAAGCGAGGTGCAACTGACATATAGAAAATACGGTTACCCTTCAAATCATACTTAGCATCCAATTCATTATTCAATGTAAGCATTTCAGCATAGCCAGCTTTATCCGTAATATCTAAACGAATGTAATAAAAGTGTGAAACAAACTCTTCAGCATTCGCCTGATCTTCAGTAAAATCAGCGATTGATGTGCGAACTAGCTCACGGAATTCATCTGTCGTTAAATCCTGACGAGCAGTTCCAATAATCGCAAAATGTTCTTGTAAGAAACCTTTCTTAAAAAGGTTATAGGTAGATGGATATAACTTACGCTTAGCTAAGTCTCCAGTCCCACCAAAAAACGTCAACAATGTTGTAATTTCTTTAGGCACGATGAATGCTCCTTTACTAGTGAGTTCTTAAAACAATTATTAAATAAGTACATCATTACTTTCATCAACAATTATAAACTTTTTTTCACAAGTTTTCTATAACAATGTAAATCGCTTACAATTTTAGACTTCTCCAAAAAATCGAGTCGCCTTGATTGCATTACGCCAACCTTGACGTAAGTGCTGGCGTTGCTCTTCAGCCAAGTTTGGCTTAAATTGACGACCAGCTTGGACATAGTGTTGTAAGTCCGATAGATCCTGCCAGTAACCAACTGCAATACCAGCCAAAAAGGCTGCCCCAAGTGGCGTAGCGTCCTCATCTAAGGAACGTTCAATGTCAACATGAGCAATGTCCGACTGAAATTGCATTAAGTATGGATTACGTGAAACAGAACCATCCGCTTTCATTGTCGCTAATTCATAGCCCGAGTCTTTCTTCATGGTTGATAAAATATCCGCAGTTTGATAAGCAATCGATTGCAAAGTTGCCTTTACAAAATCAGCTTTACTTGTACCCCGTGTCATACCAAAGACGGTTCCACGTGCATTCGGATCCCAATATGGTGCTCCCAACCCATTAAATGCGGGAATCACATAAATTTCATTATGGTTGTCTGATTCTTCAGCTAATGACCAGGCATCTAATTGCGTTTCAATCATTCCTAAGCGATCATGTAACCATTGAATAGCTGTTCCAGCTGAAAAAATAGATCCTTCTAAGGCGTAGACAGGTTGATCATCGATTTTATAAGCAATGGTCGTAACTAGACGATTATTAGACATCACCGGTTCATTACCAGTATTCATAATCATAAATGCTCCAGCACCATACGTATTTTTGACCATACCCTTTTCAAGTGCCAGTTGACCGACCATCGAAGCATTTTGATCACCAATAACACTAGCAATTGGGACTTGCCCACCGAAGAACGACATAGGACTCGTGCGACCAATCACTTCACTACTGTTATGGACCTCGGGTAGCATACTTAATGGAATGTTGAATATCTCTAATAATTCATCATCCCATTCTTGTGTATGAATGTTGTACAACATTGTCCGGGCAGCATTCGTCGCATCAGTTGCATGAACCGCACCATCGGTCAGTTGCCACGTTAACCAGGTATCAACCGTTCCAAAAACCAAATCTCCATTTTCGGCTGCTGCCTGAGCACCAGGCACATTATCCAAAATCCAGCGAATTTTGGTTGCTGAGAAGTACGCACTAACTGGCAGACCGGTTTTTTGACGAATCAATTCCGTCTTTTCAGCATCATCAGCAATACTTTGAGCAATATCCTGTGATTGTGTTGATGACCAGCTAATTGCATTATAAATCGGCTGCCCCGTTTGACGATGCCATATAATCGTTGTTTCACGTTGGTTTGCGATTCCCAACGCCTTAATCTCATCCCCCCGAATACCGGCATTGATTAACGCATCAGCAACTGCTGTCTGAGTTGCATGCCAAATATCTAACGGCCGCTGTTCTAGCCAACCAGTCCTTGGGATCACTGGCGTCATTGGAATAGCAACCGATGTCACACGCCGGGCATTATGATTGAAAACAATCGCTCGCGTGCCGGTTGTTCCTTGATCAATTGCTAAAATATATTCTGGTTTCTTAATCGCCATTTTTTATTCCCCAATAATTCTATCTAGATTTGAAACTCATCTTCATTAAGTATACCAATTCCCACAGATTATGCTAAACTTTTCTAGGAGTCAAAACAAATAGACACACTTTTTAGGTGCATAATACCACATATAAGGGGTATCTTAAAATGATATCGTATCACAAATTTCATTTATATCAGTTCACACATTCATGGAGGATTTATGATAAGTCAGTCGTCACCAGACGGCGATGTGCACAAACCACAGCACGTCGAAATTAAAGCCATCATTTTATACATTACAACGTTTTTCCAATCCACAGGCGCTTCACTGATTTGGCCAATCACGACACTCTATATGCATAATGTCTTACATCAAAGTATGACTATATCAGGAGTCGTTGTGATGGGGCTTTCGGTAACCATGATGTTCGGTAATTGGTTAGGTGGGCGCCTCTTTGATCGCTGGAGTCCGTATAAAGCCATGACCCTCTCAGTCGGCGTCGCCCTAGCGATTCTAATCATGCTAACTTTTTGGCACAGTTGGCCAGTTTTCGCGCTATTTATGTTATTAATTGGTTTTGCAGATGGTCTTATTTACACTTTAGTAAATGCCTACGCAACCACCATCCAATCCATAGATACGAGAAAGGTGTTCAATTTCCAATACCTCTTTATGAACGTTGGTGTGGTTGCCGGTACTGCAATCGTCGGTTTCCTATTTGATTACGGTGTTCAATACGTATTTGGTAGTGCCGCTATCATGTACACCGTATTTTTTATACTTGTCATCAAATACTTTAATATTAAAGGGTTGGCAAAACAAAGCGCACAAGCAGCCGCTCGAGCCGCAAAAAGCACCTTCAAAACACCTACTATCATCTATGCCATTTTAGGATTAGCTTTCGCCTTCTATATGTCATACATGTTATGGGAAACCGTCATCGCAACGCATATGACCGATCTTGGTATGACAACCAAAGATTATTCATTCTTGTGGACCTTAAATGGTATCATCATTATTTTTGGCCAAGGATTACTAAATCGAATTATTGACCGTTTACCATTACGCCTAACTGTTTTAGGTGGCTCAACTTTATTTGCGTTATCATTCCTAGTATTGATTCAAGCAAAAACATATCCCATGTTCATCGTTAGTTTTGTTATCTTAACTATTGGAGAAATTTTTGCTAGCCCACAGATTCCTGCTTGGGTCGACAAATTAAGTGATCCTACTGCAAAAGGTCATGCTCAAGGATTGTTGACTATGTTCGTTTCCTTAGGACGTGCGATCGGCCCACTTTATGGTGGTTTATTGATCGATGGTGGCTCATACAAGTCACTCTTTGCATCCGTCTTTATTCTGATGATGTTCTTCGTCGCTTTGACATTAATATTGAATATACGTCATCTAAAAAAGTAAGGAGAGCGAGACAAAAGCCGCTTTGAATCCAGTGTGTAATGTTGTTTTCGCCATTTTTGGCCGTGGACAGGAATGGCGTAAATGACATTACATTGAGGCTTCAGGCTTTTGGAACGCGTTTATGCTATAAAATTTACAGCCTTATAATTAATGCATTATTAGCACAAAGAGGTTGGGACAAAACAATTGTCCCAACCTCTTTTATGTTTAATTTTTACAACATAACCGCATTACAACCGAATTAATTTTTCGGCATTAATGGCATAAATAAATCGTTTAGGCATCGGTAGGCCCATCGCAACTAGCGCTTGTGCATAGATGTTTAATTGTCCAGCATATCGCTTAGTCAAAACATCTGTCGCCGACTTCTGTGAAACGTGATCTGTTTTATAATCAAACAACCAAATTTCATCATCCACTTGGAAATACCCATCAATAATCCCGTGTACTAACACCTTATCGTCACCATCAAACGCGCGGTATAACCGCTTTGCATCTAACAACAGTGAAAATGGTACTTCTCGTTGTAACGTATCAGCATGTCGGACCATTTGTTTACCAAGTGGTGAATCAGTAAAGAACCGTACGATTTTATCAACCGAAATTAACGGCGCAATTTTATCGTCAATTAATTGTTCAGCAACTAGTTCTTGGATAAGCGCCTTGATTGTTGCCAATGTTGGCAGACCGCCTGTTAAATCTAGCCGTTGCATTACCAAATGCGTCGCCGTTCCAATGGCAGCTGAAGACAAGCGTGTCGCCGATTCCTGCATGAAATCCGGCGCCGGTAACTCTTCATCAGTCAGCCGTAGTCCCGCCAAATCATCCGTCACCAACCGGCGATCAACCAACTGACGTCCCTCGGTTAAGTCAGGATCTTCAAATAATCGTTTGATTTCGGACACCGACTGATAGGCAGTCGCGCGTGTTGCCGTTTCGTAAGGATACTGAAATTGAAGAACCGGCTGCCAATCGGTATTTTCAGTTACCGTTTGTGCGACATCCCCCGTATCTGGTTCTTCATCAACCATTGGTTGGTAGTTTGCCACTCGTGTCACTAAATCTTGTGTATTCACAGCTTCCACGTCATATTCAAAAGCATTTTTAGGCGCTTTGGCTCGGATATCATCAAACTGCATTATGTCATGCTCATCATAAGCGTGCAACGGTGCCATACGTTCTGGCGCTTGGGGATGGCGAATCAACGTCATCCCAATCAAATCCATGAATGATTTTCCAGCAAGGCGAATCGTATCTGGCAACATCCACTCCGTTACCCCAGCACTCTGCTGCCAAGTTTGCCATAACTTATCAACACCATCATAAGCACCAACTATAAATAATTGTTGCTCGGCACGGGTTAGGGCCACATACAACACTCGCAATTGTTCAGCATATGCATTTTGGCGTTTTACTTGTGCAATATACTCATGCTGTGGGGTACTTAATTTCAGATGATGCGGTAAATCAATATAATTCATCCCACCACCAGCCTGGGCATCAAGAATAATACTGCCTTGTGTCTCTCGTTGACTAATCATTGTACGAGTCGCATTTAATAGAAAGACAACCGGGAATTCTAATCCCTTGGAATGATGAATCGTCATCAATGACACACTATTTTGGGCCACATTTGCATCGGCTTCACCTAAGTCTTTATCTTGATTCTGTAACTGAGTCACATAGTTAATAAATTGATATAACCCCACAAAACTACTCTTTTGATAGGCAGCTGCACGCTCATACAGTGCATGCAGATTGGCTTGTCGCTGCGCACCTGAAGGCAGCCCACCAACATAATCCAGCCACCCAGTTCGGTTATAAATTGCCCACAACAACGTCACAATTTGGTTTTGCACGGCCAAATCACGAAATACTGCTAAATCAGCTAAGAAGCGTTGGACTTGTGCTTGTGTTTTTGTTACCAATTCAGCAGAAATACCAGGAACATCAACACGCGTTTCAATACTTGCTAATTGCTTAACAGCCGTATAAAAATCTTCATCTGGCGTTTGTGCGCGAATCAATGCCAGGCCATTCTCAGCAATGCTATATAGCGGTGAACGTAATACAGCTGCCAACGGAATATCCTGATGTGGATTATCAATCACTTGTAGGAAACTCATAATCACTGATATTTCAGTTGTCTGAAAATAATTTTCCGTCCCATCAATCATGATTGGTATGCCCATTTCACGAAAGATATCTAAGACATCTAAGTTTTGGCTCTTCGTTGGCACCAAGATCGTAATATCACCATAGTTGATTGGTCGCTTCGTTTCAGCAGACCGATCATAAATTTCAAACTTTGATTGCACCAATTCTTGAATTTTTAATGCTGTTAACCTAATCTGCCCCGTCGCCTTTGTATAAGGGGCCTCAGAAGTTGCTGGCTCAACTTCCTTGTTACTTTCTGTATCTGCATCCAAGTCTTCTGAACTAGCATCATCTAAATAAAGCAAAAGTTCTGCTTTTTTGGGCAACTCCTCTGGATAATACGTTGCACCAGCAACCAATTCAGCTTCACCAGTATACTCAATATCACCCAATGAACGACTCATCGCTTGCGCAAAGATATAGTTAATAAAATTCGTCACGTTAGGCTGTGAGCGGAAATTTTCCTGCAACGTAATGACGGCACTTGTTGAATCAGCTGGATAAGTTGCTAATTTACCCGCAAATAATGTTGGGTCCGCTTGACGGAACTTATAAATAGATTGCTTAATATCACCAACTTGGAATAAATTATCACCCGCAGTAATTTCATGCAGAATCGCCTCCTGCAATTGATTCGTATCCTGATACTCATCGACCATGATTTCAGTATAGTGTGTCCGTAATTCTGTTTTCACTTTTTCTTGGCTAACGATCTGCAAAGCAAAATGCTCTAAATCGTTAAAATCCAACACTTTACGGCGTAATTTTTCAGCCAAAAAGTCATCACTAAAATCTTTTGTTAACTGAACCAAACGTGTAATCACAGACCCAGCCCCTGCAATGGCTAATGACAACCCCGCTTGGTCGAGTACAAAATACTTTTCCAATAAGGTCGTAAAGCGCTTCTTTAATGCTTCACGTTCATCTTTGACTTTATCCCAAGCTGCTTTCAACGCCGGATCATGTTTCTTCGTGAAATTTTTACGTTTACCTTGTTCATCAAGGCCCCATCCCATCAGCTCCGACTGTCGTAATGTTTGTCGGATAGTGTCCCAATCACTGGTTTCACTTTGGACAACTTGCAAAGCCCGTTGATAGGTCGTTTCATCTGCTTGCAAATTCAATAAACGATTCACCGCCGGGGCTGCATCCATTGTATCGGGTCCTTGTGCAACCAACCCGGATGCCTTAACAACAATGCCTTGTAATTCTTGTAAAATTTGTGGTTTTAACTGCTCTTGATAAAACTGGCTAGTTGTGAAATCTGCTGACCCTACCTGATATAAATCCGATAGATGATTCAACCAATCAATCGTGTCAGGACGGGCAGTCGCAAAATCATATAAAGAAAAAGTTGCTTCCTGCAAAGATTTATCATCTGTACTGCTCGTCGTAAATTGCGCAGCGAAGGTCGCAAAGGTCTGCTGTTCATCATGAGCATATTGTTCTTCTAACAACGTATTGTAGACTTCGAGCATCACTAAGGTGCGTTCTGCATCGTCCATCAGTCGAAACTGTGGATCCAAATCAATCGTGTAATGATACTGTTCAATTAGGCGTAGCGCAAAAGCATGTAATGTTGAGATATTAGCGATATTCAACAGCCGCAATTGCTTCAAAAGATGTTGTCGTTGGTCACCAGTACTCTCAATAAGCTTGGCACGGATTTCTCCTTCTAAACGTTCTTTCATTTCGCTTGCCGCTGCTTCGGTAAACGTCACAATCAAAAACTCATTAACATTTTCACCAGCCAATAAGCGACGCATCACACGCTCAACCAAGACACGCGTTTTCCCTGAGCCGGCTGATGCTGATACCAACACATTACGACCTTTTGTCTCGATGGCTGCTGATTGAGAATCAGTAAATTTCATTATTTTTGACCCTCCTCTGGTTCCTGATGATAATTCTGAATAAAACGCGTCATCGCTTCTAACGTCGCACTGACTGATAACTTTTGTAGGTTGTTATACCGATTTCCCATCATGGCATCAAACATCATAATTGGTTTATACGGTGAATACATCAACCCGGTATTGGCAGCACCATCACGGAATGGATATAACGGAAAGGCCCCATCTATAATTTGCTCAGCAATATCTTTAATTTTGTATTCGTTAAACTGCAACAACGTCTCTAAGGTACTGTCCGAAACAACATCAGCACTCTTCTTAAACGATGAATCTTTTTTCCGGTCAATTGCATAAGGAGCCACAATATCAGGCGTGCTTTCTAGCCGTGTAATATAATCCTCGTTTGTGCGTAAGATTCCCCGATAACGACCTTGATCAATCGCTTGTTTATCAGCGGCTGACTGCAATTGTTGTAAGGAATCTCCTGTCAAATCACTCATGCTGATCCATGGATTCTGGAGTGTCCAAAATAGCGCGCCCCCCATCTCACTATCCGGTAAGATATCTTTGTTCATTAGCATAGCTGTCCAATAGGTCATTAATTGTAATTCTAACCCGGCATAAGCTTTACTATAATCAAACACGCGTTTGCTTGATTTGTAATCGACAATGGTCAAAAAATTACCGGCAGTGGTTTCAACCAAATCATAACGATCAACTTTACCACGAACTTTAACGTGTCCAAACGGAATCTCATACGCAACTGGTTTTAGATTACTTTGCGGCAACCCGAAACCGGCTTCAACACCAATTGTGTGAATACCACCGTCAAGCAGTTGACCACGTTTCATACTCGTCATGGTTTCATGAACCTGCATCGCCAGCCGTTGAGTCAAAAACTGCATCCGTGATGAACTATTGAAAATATCATATGTTGGATCATCACTGGTCAAAAGCCCTTGTAAAATATCTTGTTCTAATTTACGCAGTTGGTCATCAGTCAATGCACCGAGTACTTGTTCGTTAGTAATTAACACTTGGAAAACTTGTTCCAACATAGCATGCATCAAAGTTCCCTTTTCAGCTGGTGTTAACTGCAAAACTTGTCGTTCTTGTAGCCTCAAACCATATTGTAAGAAGAATTCATACGGATTACGTGAATAACTTTCCAAACGTGAAATCGATGCTTTTAAATCATGGCCAAAGAGTTTATTGACCAATGCTGGTTGTAGCTTTTCTGGTTCGTTTTGATAATGCAAACTACCTAATAATCGTTGTAATTGATGTGGTGCCAATTGTTGTACCTGTTGCATCAAGTTACGCCAGGCACTACTTAAATCATTATCCGCGGTCCCAGATTGCTTAGCCTGCCGATTGGCAATCACAATTTGGGCAATCGTACTCGTGGGTGTACCGACATAATTAGCAACCTGGTTACTCATTGGATCAGGCAAGGCATCAAATTGAATTGGATCCAACTTAAATTGCTTTTGCATACGTGTGACATAGGTAGATGGTTGTTGCGCCCCATCCCCATCGCTTGTGGCATATGTCCATATCAACCGTTGATCAGCAACCATCATTGCACGATACATCAACAATGATTCTTGGGCCATTTGTTGTTCCGAAGTCTCTTTCAAAAAAACATTATCAGGCAATGCTGGTTGCAAAACTGCCCGGTCACCATCATGTAGGATTGCTTTAATTCGCGTAACGGCTGGTAAATTATGATTCGTCGCCCCGAATACAATAACCGTTTCATAGCCAGTTCGTTGCACGATTCCGCTTTCAGAAATATGCACTTGGTCCATCGTGGATGGCACACCAGCATAATTCGCACTATCAAAAGCGGCTTTAAAAACATCTTGCAACGTTTCTAAGGTCATTTCCGCTGTATCAAATACTTGAACAAAATCATCCAAAATACCAATAAATACTCGCCAAACTTGTTCGGGTTGTTGTGCAGCCCACAAATCTCCTTGGGCAATCGCCTGATCACGCCAATCAAGCAATCGTTTTTGGACACCGATTTGCGTTATAAACTGATATAATTCACGAGCCATTTCACGGGCAGTTTGTGCATGTTGTAGTTGATGCAAAAACGGGGCAACCACTTGACTAATTTGGTCATGAATCATTGCCAATTGCGCATCTTTACCCGCAACCCGTTCACGAGTTACTTCATCATCACTGGTCAATGCTTGGCGATCATATTGCCAGGGCGTTTTATCCGTCCATTGCCAACCAGCAATGTTTTTGGCCAACACATAGTTCTCAGTTTCCGCAAGTGCTTCACGATAATCCGCCAATGAAACGTCTGCTGGTATCAACAACTCCGTTTTTAAAAAACTCATGACATCTGTAATCGTATATGTCGGTGCCAAATGGAGTAATTTATCCAAAAAAGCGACTAACGGGTGGGCTGACATGGGCCGATCTAAGTCCATAAACATAGGGATGTCATAACGGGCAAAAACCGCTGGCACAATATTTTCATACTGCCCCAAGTCACGCGTCATTAATAAGTAATCACGGTACCGATGTTTACCGGTAGCGACTTCCTGCCGAATCAAACGCGCCATCTGTTCTACTTCTTGATAACGCGTATGGGTCTGCCAAATTTCAAGACCTCCCTGGGCATCGTATTGTTCACGCACGATTCCCTGCTGCTCATACTTTATCCAGAAATCTTCAACAGCCAACATCCCCGCACTCATCTGACGTTGGGTTGCAATCGTATTTGCGACAACTGGTACTTGATGTGTAACAGCCGCATCCCGTAGTTGCCGACCAAGTTGTTTGGGCCGATAAAACAAATCATTTTCAGAAATGGCTGATTCGGTCAAACTAGCCGAACCATCATCTGCCGGTAATGCAATCGTTACCCCACCGGCATACGTAATTAATGCTTCGACTAGGCCACGTTCAGGCGATGTCATTTGCGAATAATCATTAATAAAGAAGTAATGATGTGAAATATCTGTTTTTTCCGTTGCTAAATAAACTTTCAAGGCCAATAATAAATCACTACTTAAATACTGGCCACGCTGGGTCAATTCAGTTTCTAACGAACGGCCAATGGTCGCTAAGTCATGCAGTTTCATCTGCAACGTCTCTTGATTTGTCAGCCCATCGGCCATTGCTGTGACATCGTCCCATGCTAAGCCGGACTGTTTTAGCTCTAATAATTGGGTCGTAAATTGGCCAATGAATCCCTGCTTAGTCAATAAATTACCATATAATTGCAATTCATCTTGATGCTGTTGTAGGAGTGTCTGGACCAACATCGTGAGCCCATTTTGCGACAAGTTTGCCTGTTGATAAATGGGATCATTTTGCATGTAGTACCAGGCTAAACGGCTTAATGAAAAGACTGAAACATTAGGCACTGAAATAGCCGCACCATGGTGTCCTTCTAATGTTGCCAGCCTGGTTAAAACATTTATTTCTGTTTCAAATTTGATATGATTTGGGACAATATAAAATACTTGTGCTTGTTTATCTGCCGCTAAAACCTGTTGTATGCGCTGTAATAATGCCAATTCATGGTCAGCGCTTGAGCGACCAAATAATAATTCTAACGCCATGTGTTGCCTCCAATATCACTAGTTATTACTATTATTCTACCAGTTATCAGCTAACTTTTTTACATTGTCATTAATATGCAAATGAACGTGCAAGAAAAAAGCGTTTTGAATTCAGTATGTCGCATCCAATACGTGACAACCGGCTCAAAACGCCATTTATCAAATTATTTTTTACTGACACAAACGCCAAATCGATTCTGCAAAAATCGCCATCGATCGCGTTAAATTAGCCACTGGTGTAAATTCATTGGCTTGATGGCTAGTTACCTTCACATCAGGGAATTGACCACCAAAGGCAACGCCTCTTTTCAATAACCGCGCATATGAACCACCATTAGATGTCCGTGGCGGTAAATATTGGCCAGTTTGTGCCGCATAAACCTCAGACAAGGTGCTTACTAATTCATCATCAGTTGCGACTAAGTGTGGTGGCATACCAGCTTGCACATTAGTGACCTCAGCCGCTAATTCACCCATATGTCGCTGGACTTGGGTAATAATGGCTTGCAGGTTAACCCCTTGTGGATAACGGAAGTTAAGCAATATACTTCCCTGACCACGATGGCTGTAACGCATCACACCAATATTCAACGTTAAAGCACCCATCTCTTGATCACGATAAGCTAATCCCAGGTTCTTAGCATAAATATCTTGGTGAATGGTTGTCCCCAAGAAGTTCAAAAAGGCTTGTGCATCGCCACCAAACGGATATTGCTGTAAAAAATGAGCCAAATATGTGCCGGCATTTTTACCGTCAGCTGGGTACGCCCCATGAGCTTGCACACCAAACAACGTTAACCGAACCGTCTCATTAACTTGTTGTACATTTCCTTCTAAGAAAGGATATTGTTCCAAAAAATCAGCGAAGTCGGCCGCAATCAGCATCCCCTGTGGCACGTTAATTCTAGCTTTCGCTTCACCAGGAACAACATTCGCCCGATTACCTGATATAAATCGTTCCAAAATATAGGGACCTTCTGAAATACTTGGAAAACGTAGTTGTACGGTTTGAAAAGCTTTCTCACCATTGACGACCGCAAAAGCCCCGTCCGGTGAAAAGCCCATTGTTGGTTCACCCTCTTGTGCTAGATAACGTGGCATATCACGCCACCCATTTTCTTCATCAGTACCAATAATCAAACGTACCTTGCGCTTCAAAATGCGACCTTGATCAGCAAGCATCTTCAATGCATAATATGCTGACATCAAGTCGGCCTTCATATCTGCAGCACCACGCCCAAAATATAAACCATCTAAAACTTCCGGATTGAATGGCTGACGGAGCCAACCATCACCTGCTGGAACCACATCAATATGCGTTAAAATACCCAACGACTCTGGCGCATCGGCTGGTCCAAATTCAATCCATGTCATCATATTATCAACTCGTCCATAACGAAAACCGTCTCGATTAGCTAATTCCTCCATTTTGGATAACGCACGAATCATATCAATCCCAAAAGGTGTTTGTGTTGTTTGCGTTTTTGGATCCAATACAGACGGAATTCGAACAATTTGATTTAAATCATTAATCAAAGCTGCCTCATACTGCTTTGCTTGTCTTACCCACGTCATATCGCACTACCTCTAATCAAAATCTAATAGAGCCAGTGTACCGCGTTTTATAGCGAGTGACAATATACTGATATTACGGTTGTTCGCGTTTATGATGGTAATAGTAAAAGACAGGTAATCCAACCAGTACTAAGGCAATTGAAATGACCGCTCCTGAAAAATCATTCATAATAGTTGAACCAATCACAAATAATGCGCCAATAATTGCCACCAATGGTGTCGCTGGGAACAATGGCGTTTTAAATAAGGTTGCTGGATCAACATCTTTATCTAGTTTTTTGTGACGTAAAATAAAGACACCAAAGAAGGCTGCCGTGTAAAAAATCCAAATAGTAAAGATTGCAATATCTGATAAACGATCCACACCATTAGTGTACAAAACTGCTAAAGTAATCGTCATTAACGAGACCGTCAAAATCGCATTAGTTGGCTCTTGCGTTTTAGGTGTTAATTTAGATAAATATTTTGGGAATAAACCATCCAGTGCCATGGCATAAGCCATTCTTGGAAAGGAAATCATTTTACCATTGAGCGTACCAAGCATAGAAATAATAATCGTGATGCTTAATGCACGGCCACCAAAGTCACCAAAAGCTGTGCGGACCACCGCAAATGTCGCATTATTTTGTAAGGCCACAATTTGGTCAGATGGTAAAGCATGATACACCCCAAAGGAAACGCCGACGTAAGCAACCACAATTAAACTCACTCCGCCAACAATCGACCGAGGTAAATCGCGGCGTGGATTCTTCAATTCACCAGCGATATTCGCTAGTAAAATCCAACCATCATAGGCAAACAAAGTTGCTAAAATCGCCATACCAAATCCGCCACCATGAGAAACAGTGTCTGAAACAGTTTGTCCTAATGCGTTAACCTTCCCAAAGAAAAGACCATAAATAATTAAAATCGCAATTGGAATTAATTTGATCGATGTTGTAATCACTTGAAAACTAGCAGCCACTCGATTTTCAAAGAGGTTAATACCGGCAATAAAAGCAACATAGAGTACGGCAATCCAAGTTGCCGAGCTTGTGGGTAACCCAAGAAAATTAGCCGTCAAAAAGGCTGCATATCCAGCAATTGATGCAATCACGGCTGGTGCATAAATAACTACCTGCATCCAACCAGTCAAAAAACCAGCAACTGGACCATATAATGACTCAATATAACTATACAAGCCGCCAGTCCTGGGTAAACGAGCACCAATTTCTGCAATCGTTAAGCCTGCTGCTAAAGTAATAATACCGCCAGTTAACCAAGCCAATATTCCTAAAGTTGACGAACCAGCCGTTTGTAATACGCCAGCTTGTTTAAAAAAGATTCCTGAACCAATAACTGTTCCAACAACTAACGATAATCCTGACCAAATACCCATTGATCGTTTTAATTCAACTTGCTGTGGCATAACTATTCTCCTAATTAAAAAAATCAACAAAAAAGCAGTCAGCCAATTTAGTAATTGGTTGACTGCTTCGTAAGTTCTCACAGTTTAAGCGTTACAAAAACGCCCAATCACTAATTGTGTTGAGTTCAAACGATTATTATTATTGTTATTAATAAAATCAAACATTTGATGGTCTCTCCTCAATTAATGTACGTTTTTATTTTTCGCTAGACAAATATTAGCATGTTTTAAACTGCAAAACAACATCAATTATCATTGATTATTATTTTAGGCTTCGTCATACCATGAATAATGGTACATTTCACCGGCTGGCTTATCAACACGTTCATAAGTATGTGCACCAAAGTAATCACGCTGTGCTTGAATCAAGTTAGCTGGCAAAACTGCTGAACGATATGAATCATAATAAGCCACTGCCGCTGATAACGATGGCACTGGTACACCGGCTGCGGTTGCCAAAGCAATCACACGACGAGCAGATGCTTGATATGACTCCGCAATCTGCTTAAAGTAAGGTGCTAGCAACAAGTTGTGTAATTCAGGCTTTTCATCGTAAGCATCGGTAATGCGTTGCAAGAATTGCGCACGAATAATTGCACCAGCACGCCACAATTGGGCTAATTCACCAAATGGTAACGACCAATCATAATTGTCTGATGCCATGCGTAATTGGTCAAATCCTTGAGCATATGACATCACCTTACCAAAGTAAAGTGCCTTACGAATATCTTCAGTAGTAGCCGCAATGTCACCATCAAACTCATACTCTGGTCCGGCTAGCACATCAGCGGCAGCCACACGATCAGTCTTTAATGCTGAAATATAACGGGCATAAACTGATTCCGTTATCAATGATTGTGGTGCGCCAACTTCCAAAGCTGATTGTGATGACCACTTACCAGTCCCTTTGTTACCAGCACGGTCTAAGATCATATCAACCATTGGCTTACCAGATCCCAAATCATCATTACGTGTCAAAATATCGGCAGTAATCTCAATCAGATATGAGTCTAGCTCACCCTTATTCCAGTCAGCAAACGTCGTAGCCAAATCATCTTTATCCAACTTTAAGACACGCTTTAAGATGTCATAAGATTCGGCGATAAGTTGCATATCACCATATTCAATCCCGTTATGCACCATTTTGACATAGTGCCCGGCACCATTTGGACCAATATACGTCACGGTTGGCTTACCATCTTCCGGTGCCTTAGCGGCAATTTCTTGCAAGACTGGCTCAACCAAATCGTAAGCTTCACGTTGACCTCCAGGCATCATTGATGGTCCCTGCAGCGCACCTAGTTCACCACCAGAAACTCCCATACCAATGAAGTTGATTCCTGACTTCTCTAATTTATTAGAACGACGGATGGTATTCTCAAAGAAAGTATTACCACCATCAATCAGGATATCCCCCTTATCTAAGTATGGTATCAATTCCTCAATGACCGCATCCGTACCAGCACCAGCCTTTACCATCAATAAAATTCGGCGTGGCTTTTCTATCGATGCCACAAATTCTTTAATTGAATAGCTAGGTACAAATCCTGAATCAGGATGCTTCTCAACCAAGTCATCCGTACGTCCAGATGTACGATTATATAACGCCACTTTGTAACCGCGTGAAGCAACATTTAATGCTAAGTTGCGACCCATAACGGCAAGTCCAACGACTCCAAACTCTGCTGTTGTCATATTTATTATTTTCCCCCTATAATTGACAAAAAACATTCTGTAGCTAATAGTGTAACGCGAGAATCTTAAAAAAGCATTACTTTAATCCAGCAACCAATTTAGTCATGATAGATTGTTAATAATTGTGTTTTCACTTCCTCAGACCCTGAAGTTGTTAAAAAGCGGGCCATCGGTGTAATATCATGTCGATTTTTAAACGCCAATGGCTTGATTGCAACTAACATCACAACCAAATTATTTTCCGTCAAAAATAATTGTCCGGGTTCTTGCAACTTTCCTTTGGTATGTTTACCGATGCGCCAACTATGAAATGCATTCATATCTAGTTGTGTTTCTTTTGGTTCATACTGACCACTATTAGTTTGCGTCATTACCACGCCAACTAATTCCGCTGTTGGATATTTACTTGCCATGCCGACCTCCATCTATGTATTGCGTAGTACTTTCATTATAACAATTTGAATTATTTCTATAAAAAAAAGACTAACGTATATCTACGTTAGTCTTATGGTTCTATCGCTAAATAGATCAAATTACTTTGATTCTAATTCAGCTTTACCCTTAGCCCATTGTTGAATGTTAACAACTTCAGCTTCGCGAACTTTCTTTGAATAGTCATGTGAAACTGGACGACGACGGGCCCATGTGTTATATGGTGATCTAGTTGCCATAATTATTTCCTCCAATTTTGTTATCGATAACTGTTAAAGTATACCGATTTTTATACCGTTAGTCAACTATCAGTATTTACATTCCACCAATTTAAGCCAATAAATTTGATTTTTAAAGCACATCCTCTTATAATTAGTAAGCAATAATTGAAAAGAGGACTTAACATGGCTGAATTAACCGAAGAAATGAAACAAATGCTTAACGAACAGTTACCCTTTTTAGCTACTGCCGATGAAAACGGTATGCCTAAGGTCGGTCCTAAGGGATCACTCCATGTTCTGGACGATACTCACTTAGCCTACTTCGAGCATACCTTCCATCATGCATTCCATAACTTAACTGATAATGGTCGTGCCGCTGTTGCCGTTGCCGATCGTTCTGCACAAAAAGGCTTTCGCTTTGAAGGTCAAGTTCATATTCATGAAGATGATGACTTGGCTAAGGAAAAATTGCCCGACAGTCTATTTGAACGTTTTCCACGTGCTGCTTATGTCATCATTGATATTGAAAGTATTTTCAAATTAGATAACTCATTAGAAGCTGGTACCCAAATCTCTTAAGATTCGAAAAAATTTAACAATGAATATTCAAGTGGTTGGGACAAAATAAATGTCCCAACCACTTTTTGCTAATTTTTTAAAAAAAGCCATCACCAATTAATTATTTCGTTATACTGATAATAACAAAACATACATATGCCTATGAAGAAAGTAGAGTTGATGATAGATGATAAAAGAACAGCAATTATTTTCTAAATGCACGGTATACCATGTTGATGAAATGACCCCTGACGATCGCGTCACCCTAGTTAATCAACATGGTATTCCGAATGAGTTGATCAACTATGCGATTGACCCCTATGAAAGCGCCCGTATGGAATTTGATGAAATCAATCACTATCATTTAATGATATTTGACATTGTGACCCCCATATCAAATCGAGCAACTACTGAGCCTGTGGGGTTTCTATACAAACCCGACCAGTCTACCCTGTATATATTCACCCGTAAAGAAACTGAATACGCCATTAATCAATTGACCAAATTATCTCCAAAAACATTCACACAACCGATTGATATCATCCTAAATCTGACAGAATCATTATCTAGCGAATTTATGAAAGCAATCTTAACCATTAATCGTAAACGTTTATCTATTCAAAGCACGATTAAGTCAACAAAACCAACCCAACCCGCAATTAATCAGCTAATGTCACTACAAACCGACTTGATCTACTTGATTAATTCGTTACAGACGGACGATGTGCTTCTGAAAACACTACAAACCCATGATCAACAGCAGTTAAATACCAAGCAGCTTGAGCGTATTGATGACGTTCAAGTTGAGTTGCAACAGGCATTAGATACCGGAAAACTATCACAAGAAGTCACAAAAAGTGTCGCTAACGCCTTTGACAATGTGGCGAATGCCAACTTGAATTGGACAATGAAACTACTGACAGTGTCATCAATCGTCCTCACCGTACCCACGATTGTTTCGGGATTTTTCGGACAAAACGTTTCACTCCCTTTCACCAATGAATCTGGCGGTTGGTTATATACTATAGTTATTACAATCATTTTAATGGTTATCATTACAGTGATTCTATGGCGATTCGGATTTTTCAAAAAATAAACAGATAACATGCTGGTGCATAGAAAAGAGAGCGAGACAAAAGCCGCTCTGAAGCCGGTGTGTAATGTTGTTTGCGCCATTTTTGGCCGTAGCAAAGCGAAGGACGGGAATGATGTAAATGACATTACACTGAGGCTTCAGACTTTTGGAACGCGTTTAGGCTATAAAATTTACAGCCTTACAATTCATGCATTCTTAGCACAAAGGGTTTGGAACAAATCAATTGTTCCAAACCCTTTTTGTGCTAAAAATAGATTAGTTATAGGCAACTTTCTGTATAGCGCCTTCATGAGATTCAGCAGGTAGATTAACCATCCAAGCATGCGGATCTTTTTCTTGAATATTTTTCATCAAACTATGCATCAAGCCAACTGGGATTTGATGAACTAGCACATAATCACCCACTTGATGCGCATCATAATTACTAAATAATTGCTGATAATTAATTGTTGACCGCAGTAAATAGTCACTTTTCGTTAGGTTCGCTTGAAATGTTAATTGTCGTTCAAAGCCGCGTTTTAAATGGTCTCGACGTTCCACAATATCTAAAATATCTTGAATAATAGCATTAGCAGTTGGTAACTGCCCCGCTCCTTGACCAATGAAATTTAAATCGCCGATTGTTTGACCATGCAGACTAATCAAATTATAGTTTTCACGCGTATTCGCTTCAAATGTATTTCTAGGATACAGTGTGGGCTCGACCGCATAATCAAAAGCATTCCCTATTTGACGACTCTTACCCATTAATTTCACCGTATATCCCTGGCGAGCAAAGGCATTAATATCTGCCGCTGTGATGTTTCGAATACCAAAGACTGGCAAATCCTGACTCGGTGACACAAAACAATCATAAGCAATGTCGCAACTTATGCATAGTTTATTGGCAATGTCCCAACCATCAACGTCTGCACTGGGGTCAGCTTCAGCATAACCAAGCTCTTGTGCCTGACCAAGTACATCTGCAAATGCAGCCCCACTCTGCGCCATACGATCAAGAATAAAATTACTTGTTCCATTGAAAATGCCCTGGATGTGGTCAATATCATCAACCCGCGCAGCACGTTCTATTTCTGAAATCCAAGGTGTACCACCACCCACACTTGATTCAAAATAAAAATGCACCTGATTTTCAGCAGCAGCTTGCGTGAATTCTTCTAAATAACAAGCAATCACAGCCTTATTCGCCGTAATAACATGTTTATGATGTCGTAACGCCGCTAAAATATACTGATGTGCCGGCTCTAAACCGCCTAAAACCTCGACAACCACCTCAACCTCTGGGTCATTAATAATTTCATCAAAACTTGCAGTTGCTTCTGCCAATTGATCTTTTTTATTTTCTCTCACAAACACATATTTTACGTGGAGATTTTCGGTTAGACGATGCACCTGATTAATCATTTTAAATACGCCTGTCCCAACTGTACCAAATCCTAAAATTGCAATATTCAAACTAACCCACCTCCAAAAATATGTTTATTTTATATAAACACTTGTCTTTTTATGATGAACAGATTATCATGATAAATACTAAAAGGCAAGGAGTGATATCAAATGAAAAGAAGATTTGTTAGTACTAGAGGTCGTCAGCAACCAGTCTCAGCTAAAACGGCTGTGAAGCAAGGGTTAGCTATTGATCATGGATTATTCGTTGACCCCAACCTCGGTCAGGAAAAAATCAATTTAACTGAACTACTACCGTTAGATTATCAACAACTTGCGCAAAACATCTTGCATCTTTTGTTGCCAGATTTTACGCCAACCGAGCTTACGCAAGCTGTTCACAACGCCTACTATCAAAATTTTGATACCACTAAAATCACCCCTTTACATACAATCAACGATTGCCACGTTTTAGAACTTTGGCATGGTCCAACCAGCGCCTTCAAGGATATTGGCTTACAACTCCTGCCTCATCTCATGCAGCTAGCCCTAGAGAAAAATGAACATAGTCTCGTATTAACTGCCACGAGCGGCGATACTGGCAAGGCAGCTTTAGAAGGTTTTAAAAACATCAATAACGTTGGCATTGCTGTTTTTTATCCAGAAGGTGGCGTGAGTGATATTCAAGAAAAACAAATGCTAACGACTGCTGGAGAAAATACTAGCGTTGCTGCTATCATTGGTAATTTTGATGACGCCCAACGTCACGTCAAAGAAATCTTTAACAATGACATATTTAAAGAAACATTAGCCAGTGATTTGCACCTTTCTAGTGCAAATTCCATCAATATTGGACGCTTAGCACCGCAAGTCGTCTACTATTTTTCTGCCTATCAACAATTAGTCGAACAAGGAGAAATTGCCCAAGGTGATTTGGTTAACTTCACGGTTCCTACTGGGAACTTTGGCGACGTTTTAGCTGGTTATTATGCCAAGTTACTTGGTTTGCCAATTAAAAAACTAATTGTAGCGGCCAATGCTAATAATGTATTAACCGATTTCTTCAAAACTGGTATTTATGATCGACAGCGACCCTTCTTACATACTGTTGCACCAAGTATGGATATCCAAGTATCAAGCAATTTAGAACGTTTGCTATATTACGAATCAGGATTAGATAGCGCTTATATTGACCAACTAATGAATCAACTAGAGAAAAACGGACATTATCAAATTTCAGATAAACTTTTACAAAATTTGCAACGAGATTTTGCTTGCGGATTCAGTAGTGATCACGATATTCAAACAGCAATCAAAGAGGTTTATGAAGAACAAGGTTATTTAATGGATCCGCACACGGCTGCCGGCTATCATGTAATGCGTGATTATCAGCAACATGATCAAACACCGATGATTTTATTAGCAACAGCCAGTCCCTATAAATTTGTCGAAACAACCGCCCCTGCTATTTTGCCAGATGTTGATAAGGCTTCTAATAGTTTCGATTTAATACAACGATTAGCAGATTATACCAATGCACCTGTCCCAGACAATCTTGCCCGTCTGCACGGTTTACCAATACGACACAAAAACATTTTGTCACCTGAAAAAATGCAAGCATACGTTAAACAACAAGCGGAGGTAATTTTTAATGTTCAAAATCAAAGTGCCCGCTACTAGCGCAAACCTCGGCGTTGGCTTCGATTGTATGGGGCTAGCAGTTTCCATGTATTCAGAATTCTATTTTGAAGCCAGTGATCAACCCCTAGAAATCAGCGGTTGCGACGTTGCCTATCAAAATAATCGTAATTTAGTCTACCAGGCATTTCTGAAAGGTTGTGAATTTCTTCAAGAGCCTACACCTAATCTCAACATAACGATTGCTAGTCAAGTGCCGGTTGCTCGCGGATTAGGTAGTTCTGCCGTTTGTATTATTGCCGGTCTCAAAGCTGCCAGTATCTGGTTCGATAATGCCATTTCAACAACTAATCTGTTAAAACTAGCTGTTGAAATGGAGGGACACCCTGACAATGTGACACCATCGATTTACGGCGGCTTATGTGTCTCGTTTTTAAATGATCAACAGCAACCCGTAGTTGCGCAATATCCGATTTCTGATGAACTAAAATTTGTCGCCCTTGTGCCAAACTATCCCATCAGCACACATGAGGCACGGCGTGTTTTGCCAACAACCATGAATTACGCAACTGCGATTCATCAGGTCAGCCGTTGCACCATGATGACGCACGCATTAGAAACTGGGGATGCTGACTTGTTACAACGCACATGTCAGGATCTTATTCACGAACCTTATCGTGCGAAATTAATTCCAGAATATCAACAGGCCAAACAGCTTGCTGAAAGCGAATATGGTACGATGTATATTAGTGGTAGTGGCTCAACTTTGATGGCAATTATGCCTAACCAGCAAGCCGCTCATAGCCTATTGGTTCACGCCCAAGCGTTGTTTCCACAATGGATAATTTCACCAGTTCAAATTGATAAAAACGGTGTACAAAGTGAGGTAATAAACCGTGGAGAAGTATTATATCGTTGACAGTTCAATCTTGCCGGATTCTTTTGGTAAAGTTATTGAAGCACGCTTACTACTAGAAAAAGGCGTTGTTACACAAGTCAGTGAAGCGGTCAAAAGAGTCGGTATCAGTCGCGGAACATTCTACAAATACAAAGATTTAGTCTTTTTACCTGACGAAAATATCGGTCACCGTAAAGCAATTATCTCGTTCCTACTGGAAGATAAGAGTGGCTTATTAGCTCAGGTGTTGCAAATAACTTCTGCGTCTGGCGCAAGCGTGCTAACGATTAACCAAAATGTCCCTATTCACGATGTCGCCAGTATTGTTATTTCATTAGATATCAACCAAATGAACCAGACTTTAACGGCATTGATGCAGGAAATTCAAACAATTTCTGGCGCAAGTAATGTTCATTTAGTAGCTATGGAGTAGCCATTGAATACTGCGAGTGCGACAAAATTTATCACAGTTAAAAAGAGGTTGAGACTTTTTTGTCTCAACCTCTTTCGTATTTAGCACATATTAATGATTTTCACCGGATAAACACATGCCAAAACACCTTTTGTTTCACTACCCACGGGCTAGTATTTTCTTTAAGAAGTGATAGATGGCATATTTTGGACCATTAATTGGACGAACAAACGAACCAACCTTTTCTTCTGCATGGCCAGAAAATCCTTGCTTAAATCCTAAGACACCATCGGAACCATCAAACACACCTGAAATACCATAAAAATTGTAATGTGGAATTTGGCGCTTTAATGCTTGTTCAAAGGCATATTCTTGGACAGCATATGGTCCGTAGAAGTTTTTATACTCATCATAAGTACCTGAGTACAAATAAATCATTTCATTAGCCGTGGCTAAGAACAACGCACCGGCAATAGTGACAATATCCTTACCAGCTCGCTCATGAGCCATCTTCGCTTGTGTAATCCGCTTTTCATGTTGCTTATGTTGATCAGCATACTCTGCACGTTGACGCTTTAACTTTTTATAGTTAGGTTTCTCAGCAATTCTTGCATCAAGATTTGCCACAACTTCAGCTAAATGATCACGTGCTTGTTGTTGGCCCTTGATGTATGCCGGAAAATTCATTTCTGCAAAAACAAAATAGGCATCATCCCCATACTCATCAAAAACTGTTTGATAAAAATCTAAGTCCTTATCATGATAGTTTAAGCGATTTGCTGTGTCTTGTGTTAATGCTTTGAAATCAGGTAAGTCAGCCTTACTTAACCGTCGCACCTGGATACCAAATTGATCTGTCTTCTTCAGATAGTACTTACCATCTTTCGCTAATGATGACCGTAAAGCTTTTTTAGTATCTTGCGCTTCCAAAATTGGTTGTAGTGACTTTACATATTGCCATGAAGGCGAAGAATTGGTTGTCCATCCCTTAGTAGCTGGCGTATGCTCGAAACCAATGCGTGTCAAAGCATCAATAACTGTGCTCTCCGTATCACCAATTTGCTGGCCTTCATCATCAAAGCGCCGATAAATTGCATTCGGCATGATTCGCAAAAACAAACCGTGACGTTCTTTTGCAAATGCCATCACACCTTCAACAAAATCCTTTACCAAGTCTTGGTTACTAAAGTCAATTAGCATCCCACCATCAATTTGGAACAGATTACCCATTCGTACAGGAATCCATCCCAACACGGCGGCTGCGACTACTTGGTTATCTTCAACCAAGCCAACCAAGCTTGTTTGCCAGCCACGACGAGCCAATAAGCGCGCTTGTGCTGCTGTTTGCAAATAGCTACCAGCAGGGTGTGCTTGTGCAAATGACTCAAACTGTTCTTCTGTTAATTCTTTAAATGAACGTGTCATAGTTAACCCATTTCCTTATCTTATTTTCTATTACTTTGAATTATACGCTATCCATCTTAAATTTTGGAAAATAACTGAACAATATCGTTTTCCACACCCAAGTAAACTTGGCGGTACTTCAGCGACCGTCGCCATCATGCAGTTTTTAATATGTTTAGCGAAAAATTTGTTTTATTTTATATTAAATTAGACCGTACCAGTGGAAAAAGACAGAATAATCCCACCCTTTTCCACCTTTTATCCACAGAAAATGCAAGTTTTGCACAGATTTTTCCACAGAGTTAATCAAAAAAAGTTGACCCCAATAATTGAGATCAACTTTATCCTAATGGCACGATTACTTTAAATGCAATTTCTTTGCTATCCAAACGGCACGTGGACCTAAGATAGCTTCGCCGACGTGTGTCTTCAGTACGGCAATACCATAAATGGCGGCACCAATAATACCAGCGATTGTTAAATTCAATAACTGGAATAACTTGGTATCTGGTATAAATAGTCCCAGTGTATAAGAGACCGGTGCGACAATCACGTACATCACCAAACTCCAGAATAGGATAACCATAAAGGTATTATTAAACGATGCCCAATCAATATGATATAGACTTGATAGGTGGCGAATAGCCACAACCATACCGACCAAGAAAGCAATCGTTGTTGATACAAGTGGTCCCATACCTTGCAACCAAATCGTTAATGGTACTTGCAAAATAATTTTAATGGCAAATATAAAAACAAGTAATTTAACTGTATAACGCAATCTACCCAACCCTTGATAAATTGCCAATACGACCATATATAAGCTTAAGAAAATAGCTGAATAACTAGCGAATTGCAAAATCAAGGTACCATTCGTCAAATCCGACGTCCGGTAGAACAGAATATAAAGTGGACGTGCAATTGCAACCATCCCCAAAACTGCTGGTACCATAACAAATGCTAGTAGCTTTAAAGCAAATTGGATTTGACGACCAATATTTTCTAAGTTACCAAGCTCTCTTGCGCGTGCCAACATTGGCAGGGCAGTTTCTGCCATCCCAACGGCTAGTGACACAACCAACATGACTAACTTATTAGAATTAAAAGCAAATTGGGCATACATTGCTTGCATTGCATCATTCGAAATATTCGTAAATGCTCGGATAATTCTAAAGAACGTATATTGATCAAACACTTGAACTAGTGAAATCGCTGAACCGGCAAAAATAACAGGTACCGATTGTCGAGCCATTTTTATCAAGACAGCTCGAGCATCAAAGTTTTGCGTTTTAACAGAATGACGACGTTGTTCTGCAAAGAACCGACGGCGCATCACGATACCTAGTAACAGTACCAGAATACCAGCCAATGCTCCCCAAAAGGCAGCAAATGTTGACTGGACCGTCGCATCGACCCAATCACCATGATGACCAATCATAATCCAATAGGTCAGAGCTAGCATGTAGATAACACGTACTAATTGTTCAATAAATTGCGACCACGCTGACAGCCCCATAAATTCGAATCCCTGTACGTATCCTCGTAACATCGACAGGATCGGGATAATAACTACCGCAGCTGACAAAGCGTGAATGACTCGTACGACGTTTGGATCACCTTGAGATAGCAATCCGGCCGACAAGTATAGAACAGCCCCAACAACAATTCCTAGAATCGCTCCTAAATTGATAGCCTGCCGAAAGACATGCCGAACAGCATCAAACTGTTTGGAGGCACTGTACTCTGCGACTAGCCGGGCTAACACATTAGGTAATCCAGCTGTCGATATTAATAAGGCAACACTATATATTTGGTAACCTTGTGAGAACAATGAATTGGCAAGATTATAATAAACATTCCCAATCATCGCAATCCACGGAATAATATATAAGGCCCCTAATAATCTAGATGTCAGATTACCAATAGTCATCCAAGCTGAGCCACGTAACATACGCGACTTAGCGGCCGTCTCTGTTTCTTCAGGTTGACTATCTGACGTATCCGCTTCACTCGTAGTTACTTCTTGCTTAGGGTTAGGGTCAACAAACGGCCTTTTTTCGATACCCGTGGCATTATCACTCGTTGGTGTTGGAGCATTCGTTTTTGGAGCAACCGTATCTGGAACTTCATGCACCTTAAATGTTGACACACCATTCGGCCGTACTTTGACTTCTGTCACTTGCTGATCAGAAACAATATCATCTTCTGCTACTGTATCTTCAACAGATGTTTCGTCTTCACGTTCTTCAAAGATTTCATCAATTTTCTTACCGTTAAGTAATTGATTTAATTCATCAAAACTAATGTCACGCCGAAACGGCGACGTTGACGAGCCTTTTTTTGATTGGGGTGATTTATCGTCAGCCATGTCACTTCCCCTTCCTAATATTTCGATGACGCTACACAGACTCGAACTGTGATCTAAGACTTAGGAGGTCCTTGTTCTATCCTGTTGAACTATAGCGCCAATGACAACCTAGTAACCTATTATACACAAGAAAACCCATTGTTTGTAGATGTTTTTCTACAAATAATGGGTTAATGATTAATCAATTCGTGTTGACCATTGTTTTAAAAACGGCACCGTCGCAAAGATTTCCGCCCACTCTAACGACTTTTTGCTAACGTTTTAGGCAGTTCAACATACTAAACGGCCGTCTCTACAAAAATGCTATAAAAAGTAGAGGCTGAAACAAAAATGTTCCAGCCTCCGCGTACTCAGAATAAAAAGCATCTAAGTATTAATTATTTTAATTGTATTAATTCGTACATTTCACTACTGTTATATCACAAAGTTAATCAACTTACCGGGCACAACAATTACCTTCTTAGGCTCTGCACCATCTAGTTGCTTTTGGACATTTTCATTTTGCTTGGCAGCAGCAGTGATGGTGTCACGATCAGCATCCGCAGCAACGGTAACATGACCACGTAGCTTACCATTAACTTGAAGAATCAATTCAACTTCATCAGCAACTAATGCTGATTCATCATAAGTTGGCCATTCTGCGTATGCAATTGATTCATCCGCATGCAAATAGCTCCACAACTCTTCAGTCATATGAGGTGCAATTGGGTTAAGCAACTTGATAAAGCCTTCAACGTAAGCCACTGGCAAACTATCTTGCTTATATGCTTCATTAACAAAGATCATCATTTGAGAGACCGCCGTGTTAAAGTGCAAGCTCTCATAATCTTCAGTGACCTTCTTAACAGTCTCATTATAAACTTTATCTAACTTATGCTCATTGATCGTCGTAATGTGATCACGTAACTTATCGTCATCATCAATGAACAAACGCCATACACGATCAAGCCAACGACGTGATCCAGCTAAGCCATCTTCAGACCAAGCAATCGATTGATCCAAAGGTCCCATAAACATTTCGTACAAACGTAATGTATCAGCACCGTATTCGGCAACCACATCATCAGGATTAACAACATTACCCTTTGACTTTGACATCTTCTCGTGGTTTTCACCAAGAATCATACCTTGGTTAGCCAACTTTTGGAAAGGCTCCTTGGTATGCACAACACCTAGATCGTACAATACCTTATGCCAGAAACGTGCATACAACAAATGTAGCACGGCGTGTTCGGCACCACCAATATACAAGTCGACGTTCTGCCAGTATGATTCTGCTTCTGGTGAAACGATTTGCTTTTCATTGTGTGGATCCATGTAACGTAGGTAATACCATGATGAACCCGCCCATTGTGGCATCGTGTTTGTTTCACGTTTACCCTTACGACCATTTTCATCAACAACATTGACCCAGTCTTCTACGTTAACCAAAGGTGATTCACCGGTACCAGAAGGCATAATATTGTCGACATCTGGCAAAAGCAATGGTAGTTCTGATTCAGGAACTAGTGTTTGCTCACCATCTTCCCAATGGATAACTGGAATTGGCTCACCCCAGTAACGTTGACGAGAAAAGATCCAGTCACGTAGACGATAATTGATCTTCTTTTGACCAGCATCATGCTCTTCCAGCCAATCAATCACCTTTGTGATTGCTTCTTCCTTACCCAAGTCATCTAGGAAACCTGAATTAATGTGCTTGCCATCGCCTGTGTAAGCTTCTTTGGTAACATCGCCACCTTCAATAACTGGACGAATAGGCAAATCATATTTCTTAGCAAAATCATAATCACGTGCATCATGAGCAGCAACTGCCATAATTGCACCAGTTCCATATGAAGCTAAGACATAATCACCAATCCAGATAGGCAATGCTTCACCATTAACCGGGTTAATGGCATACGCACCAGTGAAGACACCAGCTTTATCTTTGTTCAAATCTGTACGTTCCAAATCTGACTTAGAAGCAATTTCTTCCTTAAAGGCGTCAACAGCAGCCTGCTGATCTGCACTAACAATTGAATCAACCAATTTGTGCTCAGGTGCCAATACAAGATACGTTGCACCAAACAAAGTGTCGGCACGTGTCGTAAAGACTTCGATTTCGTCATCAAAGTCTTGCACCTTAAATGTAACTGATGCCCCAACAGAACGTCCAATCCAGTGACGTTGTTGTTCTTTAATTGCATCTGGCCAATCTACATCGTCTAAGTCATCGAGCAAACGATCCGCATATGCAGTAATCTTTAGTGCCCATTGACGCATTGGCACACGATAAACTGGATATCCACCACGTTCAGTCTTACCATCAATGATTTCCTCATTTGAAACAACCGTTCCACCATTATAATCTGGTGCCCAGTTGACCATGATTTCGTCTTCGTAAGCAAGACCTTTTTTGTACAATTGCTCAAAAATCCATTGCGTCCACTTATAATATTTTGGATCAGTCGTGTTCACTTCACGTGACCAATCATATGACAAGCCAAGCGATTTCATTTGGTGACGGAATGTCTTAACATTCTTAGCTGTCACTGTCCTTGGATCTTCACCAGTTTTAATGGCGTACTCCTCAGTCGGCAAACCAAAAGCATCAAATCCCATCGGATGTAAGACATTATAGCCTTGCATACGCTTCATACGTGACACAATGTCTGTTGCAGTATAACCTTCTGGGTGACCAACGTGTAACCCTTGGCCAGAAGGAAATGGAAACATGTCCATTGCAAAATACTTTTCCTTATCAGAAACATTTGATGTTTTAAATGTCTGATGTTCATCCCAAAAATGTTGCCATTTTTTCTCTACTAATTTGTGTTGATATGCCATGATTGATAACCTCACTTTAATAATCTTACTTTATCAAAAAAAGACCGAGCTTTCAATATTCATCAAGGATTAAACCAATCAATTATTATTCATATTTTCGGAACATTTTGTGCTAAACTAATTAAATGAGAAATGATTGAGAAGGAGGGATTCAAATGAGGCGTCTAAGAAAATTCGATTATCTACAAATAGCTGCCGCTTGCACTGGATTAATCATTTTTATCGTCATGGCGGTTGGCTATGTATATCACCTTGGCTATATTGACTGGCTAGATCAATTTGGGTTCCGCTACCTTCGTGAACCACTGACTCCAGAAAGGTCTTGGTTTTTTCGTAATATTACACGTGCCGGAAATACCAAATGGACAGCACTCGTCATGGTAGTCACTGCAATTATTGCCTTATTGATTCGCAAGTTAGACGTGGCTATATTTATGATTGTCAATGTTGGTGTCTTTGGTTTAGGAGTCATGTCACTGTTTAAGCATCTATTTCACCGACCACGACCAGCGATTTACCACGTTATCGAACAATCAGGTTACTCATTCCCATCAGGACATGCGCTGAATGCTATCTTGTTATATGGTTCATTGATTGTTTTGGTACACTATTACCTAAAATCTGAAGATAATATTCGTTACGCCTTTATGACCTTATTTGCAGGATTAGTTATTGCTATTCCTGTTAGCCGTGTTTACTTGGGTGTACACTATTTCTCAGATGTTCTGGCCGGTTTTGGTTTAGGAACTTTCTTATTAATCATGTCTAAAGAAATAATTTTTAAATATCGCACACGAGAGGTTTTCGAAAATGCGCTCAATTCAAAATCTAGTACAAATATCACTTAACGAATATCTGGCCCCCGGCGACGTCGCAATTGATGCAACCATTCGTCACGGTGATATCACCCGCTTCTTAGCTAGTCGAGTTGGTGATACTGGTAAGGTCCTATCTTTTTCGGACTCAAAGTCTGAAATCGATGATGTCGCAGCTTCCCTATTTTTAAGTGGTTTAAATGAACGTGTCGATCTAATTAGCAAAGGATTTACTAATATCCCCGCTTACTTGGATCCAACTGAACCCATTGGCGCAGCCATTTTTCAATTAGATGAGCAAAGTAGCGCGTCTGATGTTCAAACAGTTATTAAGTCCCTACTAATGGTTTTAAAAACAGATGGTTTGCTATGCTTACTTAGCGAAGATAGCGATTCACTACTAGCTATTAAAAGTTACTTAGCAAAATTACCTGACACTTCATATAGCGTTTCTTATTATCAAGACGTCTTAACGCAAAGTAGCGCCTTGGTCGTACAACGCCATTAATTATTGGAGCGAGCAAAACAAAATCAACTAGAAAAGCGGTTGGAACATTAAAAAATGTTCCAACCGCTTTTTTTAATTATTTGGTTCAAAAACTGTAACCACTTCAACATGGGCCGTTTGAGGGAATTGATCCAATGGTTGCACATCCCCTTTAATGTGGAAGCCTTGGTCAATCAAGTATCTCGCATCTCGAGCCATCGTGGCCGGATTACATGATACATAGACAAAACGATCAGGGCGCATTTCAGTCACTGCATCAAGTAATTCATTAGTTAAACCACGGCGAGGCGGATCAACAAAAATAACATTAGCATGCATACCTTCTTGTTGCCACCTGTGCATCTGTTCAGGCGCGTCTGCCGTAATAAAGGTGGTGTTCTTCACCTGATTATTCGCTACGTTCTTTTGCGCATCAATAACCGCCCGTTCAATAACTTCCACACCAAGTACTTGCTTTACCTGACTAGCAACTGTTAACCCAATCGTTCCGATACCAGAATAGGCATCAATAACCGTATCAGTTGGCTTTAACTCGGCCTTTTTAGCAGCTAAAGCGTATAGTACTTCTGTTGTTTGTGGATTTACTTGATAAAATGAATTTGGTCCAATTTCAAATTCAATACCAAGCAACGTATCATGAATGGCATCTGCCCCCCATAGCGTCCGATTATCACCTGACATTAACAAATGTAACGCTCTGGGATTGTGATTCAAAACAACGCTACGAATGCCTGGCACAACAGTCGCAATTTCATTTGCGATGGCATCTTCATCCTTAATGGTTGCTGTTTGTGCAACTAAAACAACCATTAATTCATGACTATAGTAACCGCGACGAACCATAATATAGCGCATCTCGCCTTGTTGGGTCTCATCACTAAAGACAGATACATGGTGTGCGTTTAAAATATCACGGACGGTCCCAATTGTTTGATCAATCACCGGATCGTTCACATAGTAGTCACTCAAAGGTAAAATTTCTCCGGGCGTCCGTCGTTTAATGAAGCCAGTGACTAGTTTATCCCCATCACGTTTAATAGGTACAACTGTTTTATTACGATAGTGGGTTGGGTTTTCCATGCCAATCGTTGGCGCAATAGTCGCCTCAATACCTGCTGCTCGATAGAACTTTTCTACCTGGAACTGCTTTAACTTTAATTGTGCCTCGTAGCGCAAATTAATATAGGGCGCAATCCCAACATCCAATAGGTAATCCTTGCCAGTCTCCACACGATCTGGTGATGGTTCTACGACCGCAATCACTTCAGCGCGGGCAAACTTTCGATTAACTTGTGTAATTTCAAAAGTGACCGTTTCATCAAGAAATGCATTGGCCATGTGAATAGGATAATCATCCAACATCACAACGCCAAACCCATTGTAGCGAACATCGATCACCTGCCCCGTCAGTTTTTGTCCCAAACGTACAGGCATGATTATATGGCTCATTTTATTTCTCTCATTATCTTTAGCATTCTTTTCCCTATTATACTAGTTTATTGGTTGTAGGCAATTAATCAATTGGACAACCAATCAGACGACAAAGTTGTTGCACCATCCAAATCATACTTGGCAATGCTACACTCACACCAATCAACCATTTAAAAAAGCGCATATCTGCCACGATTGTTTTCAGACCTACCTTAACTTCAGCCATATCCAATTTCAATTCTTGGACATCCTGTTTTAAGTCACTAACATCGCGCTTTAGATAGCGCACATCTATCTGTAACTCTGTCACACTGACCTTTAAAATTTGGACATCACTTTTTAAATCAGAAATTTCATGATTGTAATGAACACTTTCATGCTTTAAAGATGCCACGTCTTGTTGTAAATGTTTAAAATCATCATCTTTGAATGACATAAAATCATCTACGGTCATTAAGCTATGCACTTCTAATTCTGCTGTAGCCATGTTTTTCCCTCGTTTCGTGACTAGTAAAATTTATTGTACCAAAATACTTTCAAGGACATAGACGTACTTTTATACGTATAAAAAAAGTTGCGTTAGCCAAAAGACCTCCGCAACAAATGATTACTTATTCAAAAATGGTTTCATCACGCTCAACAAACCACATTAAGCCAATAAAAATGATGATGGCAACGGCCATGACCGTCGTTTGCAAAAACCAGCTATCTAACTGGGCGAACAACACACCATAAGCCCAAGGTGCTCCGGCAGCAATTAAATAGCCACCCGTTTGTGCCATACCAGATAGTGCTGAACTTTCCAGCGGACTACGCGTTCTAATGGCATATGAAGTTACCATGTAAACAAACACAGCGGTTCCTCCCAAGCCAATAAAGCTCGTTACAATCAACCACCAAATCAAGCCAGCTTGCGTATTATACATCATGATGATTGCAATCAGCCATAAACTAGTTGCCCCAGTCATAAAGCGCACCCGTTGCTTATAGTTAGATCGCTCTAAAAAGCTAGGTACCCACATTGACGCTGGAATACCAATTAAGGACATCACACCAATCACCCAACCAGCTTGCGTGGCTGATAATCCGGTACGTTGAGCAACTGTCGGTACCCAAGCGATACTGGTATAGAAAACTGCCGATTGAATACCGGCCATGACTAGCATTGCCCAAGCATATTTATTACGCCATGGATGGACTTGCTCTGTTTTATTATCAGCTTGCTGCACACGCTTATTAGCAGACAAATCAACATTCACATACATATGCAATATCCACGTCACGACAACCAACAAAACAATTACCGAAAGGAATACGACTAGCATTTGCCAACTAAACGTTTTGGTAATTGGTACCGCAATGATTTGAAAAATCGCCGTCATTAAAGTCATGGTTGTACTATACAATGATGTATAAGCCCCAATTTTGTTGGGCGTAAATTTAACTAATGTTGCCGGTAACAAAACATTAATAAAAGCAATACCAATTCCCACTAAAATTGTACCGACAAATAGCATTGAGGCGCTGGCAACACGTAAAAGTGAACCCAAAAGCACCAATAGTAATGCCCCTAACAAGGTCTTTTCCATACCAAAGCGCCGTGTCACATAACTCGTGGTTGGCGAAAAAATTGCAAACGTTAATAAAGGTAAAGTTGTTAGGATACCAAGTTGACTAACTGGTAGTCCAAATGAATGCGCAACATTATCAATCACGACCGGTATTGTTGTAAATGTTGCCCGCATCACAACACCTAATAACACAATACTCAGTGTAAATACCCACTTTTTTCTCATCTCATTCTCCTTCAAATAAATTCCACTCACAACCATATAACAAAATGAGAAAAATAAAAAGAGAGAGCGTGGAAAAAGTCGTTTTGAAGCCGGTGTGTAACGCGTTTATGCTATAAACTTTACAGACTGATAATCAACACATTTTTAATACAAAAAGAGGTAGACAATTGTTTTGTCCACCCCTTTGACAGTTATTATAACTGACTTAATGATTTACATTTGAAAATAGTTGCTTACTTTGTTGCAAATTCAGCAAATTGTGCACCAACGCCAGCCAAGAATCCCTTTGTATCTTCGTTAGTAATCTTACCATCTTCATTAGCAAGAGCCATTGTGTTACCAATGTACAATTCAGGTTGGTGCATGATCTTCATATCCAAGAAGTCCAATGAGTTACGTAATACATGGTGTGCAACAACACCGGCAATGCCAGAAATTGATTGTGAAGCTGGCAATACTGGCTTACCTGCCCAAACACTTTGTCCCCATGGACGAGAAGCAACGTCCAAGGCATTCTTTAATGCGGCTGGAATGCTACGGTTGTGCTCTGGCGTTACCATAATAAATGCATCTTGTGCCTTAACGGCTTCACGGAATTCAGTATACTCAGCAGGAGAAGCTTCATCGTAATCTTGGTTGTACAAAGGCAACTTTGCAATGTCCAAGTATGTCACTTCAGCATCTTCAGGCAAGCCGGCAACCAATGCTTCGGCAACACCCAATGAGTATGAGTTCTTACGAATTGATCCAATAATTACACCATATTTTGTCATATTAAAATTCCTTAAATCATTTACTATGTACAACTTATATCTCGTTATCACTATCTTAACTTACTTTTTGGAAGTTGTAAACACCTATTTTTTATAAGTAATATAAAAAGCCAGAACATTTTATCTGTTCCAGCTTCATTATTTAAAAATTAATTTTCTTTAGTCAAGTCAATCAAAATCTTAGCTTGTGACTTGTCTGTTGATAAGCGATCAAATCCTTTTTCAACAACGTCATCCAAACCAATGATATCTGTAATAACTGGCTCAACATTAATCTGACCTGAGCTAACTAGGTCAACAGTTTGTTGGAAGGTCTCACGTGAGTATGCAATGGTTGATGTCAACTTAACACCAGCATTCATTAATTGCATTGGATCAAATGAGATTGGGTGGGCAAAGATTGAAACAATCACTGCTGTTCCACGAGCCTTTGTCACATCAATTGCTTGTTCAAAAGTAGGTTGTACACCAGCAACTTCGAATGATACGTCTGCGCCGCCACCTAAAATTTCACGGACAGTTGCAACTGCGTCATCAACTTCACTAGGGTTTACAACATCAGTTGCTCCCATCGCCAATGCCTTTTCCAAACGAACAGCCGATAGATCAACTGCCACAATCTTAGTTGCACCAGCAGCCTTAGCAGCAGCGGCAACTAACACACCAATTGGTCCAGCACCAAAGATGGCAACCTTCTCACCAAACTTCAAGCCACCCTCTTTAACAGCTTGTACAGCAACGGCAGTTGGCTCAATCGTAGCAGCCAACTTTAGTGGGAACTCTTCTGGTAATGAATATAAGTTGCCCTCTGGCACATTAACATGCGCAGCGAAACCACCATTACAGCTCAAACCAATAAAGCTATAACCATCATAAACATCGACGTCATCTGGTGATTCCCCATGTGTAACCGTTGGATTAACTGAAACATGATCACCGACTTTATAATTTTTAACATCCTTACCAACTGACTCAATGACACCTGAGAATTCATGTCCCATAGTAACTGGTGCTTCACCACCAGTTAATTCGTCAACCTTATCAACCGGAATAAATACAGGACCCTCTAAGTATTCGTGCAAGTCACTACCACAGATTCCGGCATATGCCACACGAATAACGACTTCATCATCTTTTGCTGGTTTCAAGTCTACATCTTCAACACGAATATCCTTTACGCCATGCCATACTGCTGCCTTCATGTTAATACCCCCAAAAACATAAATTATAAAAATAAATACTAAAATCATCATTTCATGAAATTCATATCTCATGAACAACTTCATTTTATTCTCTAATTTCAAATGGTGCAATAGTGTTGTTTGCTAAAAGTGGTACAATTAAAGTCCTGTTTTCAGGAAACATTAACACAACAGCAAAGTTAGTGAACTTTATAACATGAAAACCCTTACATCATAAAAATATAATTTTTGCAAGTATTTGTTATTGTTTACAAAATCACAATCGAGGCATTATGCCTTGATTTTTAATGCCGCAGCAATTTCTTTTTCCATCTTTTCAGGTTTAGTAATTGGTGCATAGCGATGAATGAGTTGCCCATCGCGACCCACCAAAAACTTAGTGTAGTTCCACTTTATCGGACCATTTCCTGACATATATTTTAAATACGTAAACAATCCATCTTCATCGTCACCATTAACCAGCACACGCTTGGTCATAGGGAAAGTTACACCATAATGCACTTGGCAATAATCACTAGTCTCCTCATCCGTATCTAATTCTTGTTTAAATTGATTTGATGGTAATCCTAATACAACCAAGCCATCATCCCGATATTTTTGATAGAGAGATTCTAACCCTTCAAGTTGTGGGGCTAATCCACATTTACTAGCTGTATTAACAATGATCACAACTTTACCAGCGTAATCTTTTAAGTTAATTTCTTTACCGTTCATTTCCGTTTCCGAAAAATCATAAATTGATGTCATCGTACCCTTCTTTCTAAAAATAAAAGCATTAAAGATATAGCTTACACAATACCGTTTGCAGGTTCATTTACTATTTAGGTAATTTTTTATAACAAAACTTTGTTACATATTTTATTATAAACCTAGAAGGTTAACATTGACTAAAAGTAAGCATTAAGAAATACAAAACCATGTAAATTAATCATGAATAATCGTTAATAGCGAACCCATTGGATCAACGATATCAATTTGGTCATTAGTATTTTCCATTAACCCAGGCATGTCTTTAGCGCGTGTTGCTAGTAGTGAAAAATACTTTTCGTCAACAATAACCTGCCAACTGACAATACCGGCCTCGTCAAGGTGACGTAGTTCGCTATGCTGACTTTGCCATAAGTTAACGGCATGATGGTGGTGGTAATGATTATTTGAATAAAAACTAGCACCAGGTCGCATATCAGTAACTAAATCCATTTGTAGAAATTCTAAAAAGAAATGATCAGCCACGTCTAAGTCATTGCCCATAAAATGAAGATGACCAATTTTCATGCCTATCGGAAATCCTGTCCAGTCGTACTCTTTCTTGCTCAGCAATGCATCTGCATCCACTTCGCTAGTACCCATCGTCACCTGACCATCTGTCCACTGCCACCCTTTTGGATCTCGATCATGATAAAGCTCAATGCCATTGCCTTCAAAATCATTAATATACAACGCCTCACTAACCGTGTGATCACCGGCACCAACCGGAACCTGTAATGTTAGTAAACGATGTAATAATGATGCTAATTCTGCCGCATTCGGGAATAATAGCGCAACGTGGTACAACCCCGTTTGGGCAACACTTTGTGCTTTACCTTTTAATAACATCGTTAGAAATGGTGCTTCGTCCTTTCGAAAGGCATAATCGATATGTTCATCATCGGATGAAACATCTACCAACCCTAAAACTTTTTCATAAAAAACACGTGTCCTTTCTTCATCCACAACATGCATCGTTAAATGTTGAATATCATATCTTGTTGTTTCCATTTTTTCATATCTCTTTTTTTGTTGTTCGTTTACTAAAAGTAAGTGTATCATAAATACTCACATGGTTGCTATGTTTATCCAAACTAGCAAAAAACCAGGACATTTTCGTGTCCCAGCTGCCATTTAAAATACGTTTATTAAGATTCAGATACTGTTACATCGTCATCAAAAGTAATGTTTGCTTGTGATTCTGACGTTGCTGATGAATCATCCGCTTTTTCATCCACAATACCAGCGAAATTATTCTGCAAATCAGCGTTCTGTGTTTTCGTTAATTCTAGGTCATCACCATCTGCTGTCTCAGTTGCATAGACAACCCCTTGCCCATCATGTATCACAAAGAAATATGACGTTGGTTTATCTGAACCCCGTCGAGAACCAGTAGCAACCGCTACGACTTGATAATCCGCTTTTTTATCAGCCTTAGCTGACCAAGTAAATTTTACATCCTCATTATCAAGTTTTATATGCCCATCAAGCTTGCCTTCTTTTAATGCTTCAGGGAACTTGTATGTCAAATGTTCTGGTGTATCACCATTATAGGTTCCCACAAACGTTTGGCCAATTGCGTTCTGCCAGACGCCCATATAATCAGCCAATTTCTTTGTTTGATCCTCTGACCATTGCGCAGCCACTTTTTCTGAGTCTTTTTTCTGCTTGCTGCTTGCCTTTTCCTTTTCACTATCGTCCTTTTTAGTGGTGGCTTTCTTTGATGACTTTGCAGCCGTATCATCAGACTTACTCGTATCCTTTTTGGTCGTTTCAGTACCAATCTGGGCATTTTGGTGGTTGTGTTTAACCACGACAATACCGCCACCTATCAATACAACCAACACAACAACCACTGCGATAATCATATCGTAATTACGCTTTGGTCGCTGACTAACTACTGGTTGAATTTCGTGATCATCATTTGGATGAAGCACTTCTGGAACGACCTGATCTGTAGGTTCTTCATCTGATATGTTAGTTGCTGATTCTTCCTCATCAGATACTGTCTCATCTAGCTCAACCGTCTCTGCTGATAGACTTTCAGCCACATCTTCGTCAGTAGCCGATGTCTCATCTATCACTGAATCGTCAGCTGTATCTTCACTAGCCGAGGGCGTGTCATCAGAGTTAGGCGCTTCTGTAGGCTCATCCGTTGACTGTTCATCTGCTTGAATTCTTTCTCGTAGATGTTTAGTCATATCATTATATTCTTCTTCGGTAATAGCACCAGCTTCCAATAAATCTTGGTACTGGCGTAATCTTTCTTTATCGGTCATCGTTTAAATCCTCCAATAACCTAATGACGTTTATTGCTTCCTACCATTATCCCATATAATAAGGAACTCATGTAAATTTTCTTTATTATGATCAAAAATTTCCATCTATAAACAATGAAAATAATTTTTATTTTTTACAACCACTCAAAAATTACTATATACCAATATACATATTCACATACTGACCACTAACGAAGAAACTGATACTCAAAAAATGCACAAACGTTTAAAAGATTGTTACCATGCGATTATAAGAATTTAGCATTATTGATATAGGTCGAAAAGGTCAAAAATTCACAAATGAAAATAATTTTCATTCAATTTGTGAACATATACCATTACAAAGAACTGTCTTGTGTTCCAAATATTTTGGCTGTATACTCATTTTGTGTCACGTTAGTACATATACGCAGAAAAGAGGGAACGTTATTAAAAAACTATTTATTGACATGGACAATACGCTAGTCGATACTTTGTCAGTATTAAATGCCGAAAGTCAAAATGTCCAAAAATATAATGTAAAGAAACCAGACCAAATCCCTGGTATTTTCCGCCACCTAAAGCCATTACCCGGTGCAATTGGTGGTGTCAAAGAGTTAGCAAAACACTTTGATTTATATATTCTTTCTACTGCGCCTTGGGAAAACCCTAGTTCTTGGCAAGATAAAATTGAATGGTTGACCGATTACTTCGGTAACGATATCAACAGCCCATTCTACAAGAAGGTCGTTATGACCCACAAAAAAAATTTGGTAAAAATGCCTAATAGTTTGTTATTAGATGACCGTCCTTATCACGGCGCCAGCGATTGGGATGACGCTAAGATCGACAGTTTTTGGCTACAATATGGCTATGACGATCAATTAGTGTGGACAGAAAAACTAGTACCTTTTTTAATTAGTATTGCTAACGCTAATGAGGGTACTTTGCGTGAGGATATTGCACTGGCAAATAAAACTAATCAATATCAACTTCGTCACGCCACGACAGAATTTAAAAAAGAAAGTTGGGAATAAAAAATGACTATTGTTTCAGGAGAAGCTATCGTTTCAAAGGCTCGTTTATCTGGTTATGCGGTTGGGGCGTTTAACACCAACAACCTTGAATGGACAGAAGCAATTTTGCGCGTTGCACAAGCTCAACAAGCACCAACCATCGTTGCTGCCTCAATGGGAGCTATTAAGTACATGGGTGGCTTTAAAACTGTCGCTGATTTAATTCGTAATCTTGACCATGAGCTTAATATCACCGTTCCAATCGCCATTCACCTTGACCATGGTAATTATGAAGCAGCAAAGTCTGCAATTGCTGCTGGCTTCACTTCAGTCATGTTTGACGGTTCTCACCTACCACTAGAAGAAAACTTGGCTAAAACTCGTGAGATCGTTTCATTGGCCCACGCCAAGGGTGTCTCTGTGGAAGCCGAAGTTGGCACGATTGGTGGCGAAGAAGATGGCGTGATTGGCAATGGTGAAATTGCACCTGTTGAGGAGACCATTTCAATGGTAGAAACTGGTATCGATTTCTTAGCTGCTGGTATTGGTAATATTCATGGCCCTTACCCTGAAAACTGGAAAGGACTCCAACTTGACCATCTCCAAAAGATCACCACTGCTATCAACGAAACCGCTGGTCATAAAGTACCCGTTGTATTACATGGTGGTTCAGGTATCCCGGATGATCAAATTCAAACAGCTATTTCAATGGGTGTCTCAAAGGTCAACGTTAACACCGAGGCCCAACTAGCCTTCCATCAAGCATTGCGTGACTTCATTCTTGCTGATCATGATCTAGAAGGCAAGAATTACGACCCACGTAAGTTATTAGCAACTGGTGTTAAAGCAATTGAGAGCGCCTTGGTTGATCGTATCGATGTCTTTGGTAACGCCAACCAAGCTTAAGCAATAAAAATTATCATATTATTTAGACAAGTCATAATTGCCGATAATTTTCTAACAAGTATGACTTGTTTTTTTGTGGGCAAACATAATTAAATCTACTATTTCAATATTAGATACGGTAGTATATTTAAAGCATCTCTTCATTCTATTTGGGGGCTAATATCAAACAGGGGCAAACTTTTATATGAACAACATCCTTAATTACCAACGTTTTATTTGGATAATCGCTTCTTTACTATTGTTGGTTATCGCACTATTCGGCACACTACCTTTATTTGCTCTGACCGCAATCTTCATTTTCATATTTTTAACTATTAAACTATTCACAATGGTGCAATATTCCTTTGGCCTAAAATTGACGCTATTATTCAGTTACGCACTTACTCTGATTTTGCAACTCACTTTTTATGCGACTATTGTTTTTTCAAGTCAAGATACTAACCAATTCTTACTACACTTTATTGCTGCGATGCTGTTACCCTTACCATTTTTATTAGAAGGTGTTGTTGTTCATGCAAAAAGTACCTCTTTCTATCTACCATCAGTGGAAGAAGTTAGCACAATTACCTTCACACAGATGAAGCGCAATCAACAACGTATTCACCAAGCGACCGATACTTTTGGTAAATTTCGCCATACCCTATCGATTCAAAACATCCAAGAAATTTTTAGTGATTTAAACCGACACAGCACAATCCGTTATATTAATAACGGTTCTTTGGACGCTAACTATTTCGAAAAGGCTGAACAATCATTAGTGGATCCAGCGCTCTATATCGTCATTTCCAATACTGGTAGCGCCGCTAGTGAACTAATCGGACTATTTACCCAAAAGCAATTTAATCACGCCTCGCTTAGCTTTGACGCTGATTTAACAACTATCATCAGCTATAACGGTGGTGAGCGAGTTTATCCACCTGGTCTTAACCCCGAAATGATTCAAGCCTTTCATAAAAAGGCAGACGCATCCGTGTTAATTTATCGACTACCTGTCTCAGTTGCTCAGAAACAAAAAGTCTTAGATACAATTAAACAAATCAATCAAACAGGTAGTGCTTATAACATCCTAGGATTAGTAACAAAGCATTCCACTCGTCGTAACATCATGTTTTGTTCACAGTTTGTTTATACCATGCTTCAAATTGCTGATGTCACCTATTTCGATAAAGAACCTGGCCATGTGCAACCAACTGATTTTATCGAACTGGATTATCGCAGAAAACTAACGTATGTTTCGGAAATTAAATTCTAATATTCTCAAAGTGGTTGGACAGAGTAAACGTCCCAACCACTTTTTTATCGCAACAAAAAAGCACCATCAGCGCAATGCTCATGGTACTTTATAAATCTATTTAATTAGAAGCTAAACTTGTTACCGTTATCTTCTTTGATGTACTTTGAAGTTAGACCTTCAGCTTCAAGGAACTCACGGAATGGTACAAGATCTTCTGCTTCGTACTTTTCCTTGTATGACTTAACAACATCTTCGCTGTACAAGTTAGTATCAAGCTTCAATGTTTCAACAGGGATTGGACGATCCTTAGTGATCTTAGCATCAATAACAACTACACGGCCTTGGTTGTAGTATTCAACAGCCTTCTTCATGACACTATCAATGTCTTCGATACGGCTAACAGTCAAACCAACAGCACCTTGTGCCTCACCGATCTTAGCGTAGTCAACGTCAGTAAAGTCAACACCGAAGTTGTACTCGTTTGTATCCTCGTACTTGTTCTTGATGAATCCATACTCAGTGTTAGTGAAGACAACGTTGATGACAGGCATGTCATAACGAACGTTTGTCACAACGTCTGGGTAAGTCATTGAGAACGCACCATCACCCATCAAGTTCCAAACTTGACGATCTGGGTAAACGTTCTTGGCACCGATACCACCTGGCAAACCAATTCCCATTGTTGCGAACAATGGTGAAGTACGCCACATGTTCTTAGGTGTCATGTGCAAGTGACGGATTGACATTTGTGTAACGTTACCAACATCAGTTGAGAAGATTGCATCTTCTGCAGCGTACTTGTTAATAGCATTGTAAACTTGGTAAGCTTGAAGATCACCTTCAGACTTTTGCTCAAGCTTGTTCATGTAATCGCGCCAGTTTTGCACGTTCTTGATGTTGGCAGTCCACCAAGCTGATTCTTCAACAGATGAAACCTTAGAAAGGATAGCATCAATTGCTTCACCAGCATCACCAAGGATAGCAACATCAGTTTCATGACGCTTACCTAGCATAGCTGGGTTGTTGTCAATTTGAATAAACTTTTCAACGTTACGGAAAGTACCCTCAACCTCAGAGAATGGGAAGTTTGTTCCGACGAACAATACTGTATCTGCTTCAAGAACAGACTCGTTAGCTGGCTTCCAACCAACACGGAATGTTGATCCAGTCAAAGCTTCGAAGTCCCAGTCGAAAGTCTCAAAGTTCTTACCAGTAGTAATAACTGGTGCCTTGATCTTACGAGCCAATTCTTGAACGGCTGGTCCATGTCCCATTGTACCAACACCAGCGTAAATTACTGGACGCTTTGCTTGGTTCAATAGTTCAACCGCTTCATCAATGTCCTTTTCATCAACAGGTGCTGATTGGTAGTTTTTGAACTTTAGTCCTGAAGAATACAATGGTGTTGAGTAGATTGAATCTGCATCAAGCTCAGCAAATCCAAAGTCTGCAGGTACTTCAAGTACGGCTACACCGCGCTTAGCAATAGCAGTACGGATAGCATCGTCAACCAAGTGAGGTAATTGCTCAGCAGTCGTTACACGACGGTTGTAAACGGCAATGCTCTCGTACATTGGGTTTTGGTTTAACTCTTGGAATGAGTCCATGTTCAATTCGCGAACTGGCTTTGAACCCAAGATTACCAATACAGGAACGTTATCCATTGCTGCATCGTACAAACCGTTGATCAAGTGTGTTGCACCAGGTCCACCAGATCCAACAGTAACACCAAGCTTACCACTAAACTTCCATTGCATAACGGCAGCCATAGCACCAACTTCTTCGTGCTTAACTTGTAACCACTTAACGTTGTTTTCAGGATCACCCATGGCGTTCATGAATCCACTCAAAGTTCCAGATGGCACACCGTATACAGTGGGCACACCCCAACCTTCCATAACCTTCAAAGCTGCTAATCCAGCAGTTATCTTATTCTCTGACATTTAACATATCTCCCTACATGTTTGCGTTCTGGAAACGCTTTCTTACTTCTACAAATCCTATTGTATTTTAAATAACAGTATGCGTCAAGTTAGTTTTTGATTAGATAAATAAAAACAATATAAAAGCGCATGCACTCAATACTACAAATAGATTATACTTGAAATCAAATTAATAGCACATATAATACTTTAAGATTATTTTATATAATATTACTATGTGCAAAAAAATGTTTCATATATAAAATAATTGTTTTTTATTGTCATATTTATTTCATAGCCCCTTGCCTAATAATTAATGAATAATTTCACAAAACCTTCAAATGTTTAAAAAATAACGTTTTATAACAAGTTATGAAATAATATTTCAATTAATTATTTTAAAATCTATTAATTGAAATTAAATTGCTATAACGATATAATGACTGGGTATAAAGAAACCGCTTTCATATAAGGAGAAATTAATGGACCTCAATGAACTAACTAACTTAACAACAGAAAAGCGAAATCAGCAAACCATGAACCTAGATAGCTTAACAATTCATGAAGCAGCCATTTTGATGAATAATGAGGATCAAAAAGTAGGTTTAGCTGTTGCTGAGGCCCTACCCGCTATTGAAAACGCGATTGCAAAGACAACCGCCTCCCTCCAATCTGGCGGTCGAATCATTTATATGGGGGCCGGCACCAGTGGTCGCCTAGGCGTCTTGGATGCCGCCGAATGTGTACCAACTTTTGGGGTCAGTCCTGATACAGTGATTGGTTTAATCGCTGGTGGTAATAAAGCCATGATTCATGCCGTGGAAGGTGCTGAAGATAGTCTGACTTTAGGGCCAAATGATTTAAAAAATTTGAATTTAACAAAAAATGATACGGTGGTAGGAATCGCGGCAAGCGGTCGCACCCCTTACGTCATTGGCGGGTTAGACTACGCGAAAAGTGTGCATGCAGCAACGGTTAGTTTAGCCCTAAACACCGATGCTTTGATTAGTCAACACGCAGATACCGCCATTGAAGTTAACGTTGGCGCTGAATTTTTAACTGGCTCTACTCGTTTGAAATCAGGTACTGCTCAAAAAATGGTATTAAATATGATTTCAACTATCTCAATGATTGGTGTCGGTAAAGTATATAAAAACCTAATGGTTGATGTTCAACCAACCAACGAAAAATTAGTCGAGCGTGCAAAACACATTATCATGGAGGCAACAGATTGCTCTTTTGAAGTTGCTGAGCAAACTTTTATTGCCGCAAGTCAAAATGTCAAAGTAGCAATCGTTATGATTCTAACAGGTGTTGATCGTAATGAATCTGAAGAAAAATTACGACAGGCCAACGGTTTTATTAACAAATCAGTTTAATTACTTAATTGGGGAGATATTATTATGGCGAAAGAAGACTATGATCAATTAGGACAAGACATTTTCCAGCATGTGGGAGGTAAAGAAAATGTTTCAAAGTTAATTCACTGTATGACCCGCGTGAGGTTAACTTTAAAAGACGAAAGTAAGGCTGACCTTGAAGAATTAGAAGCACTCCCAGGCGTGCTCGGCGTTGTTGAAGATGAAACCTTGCAAGTCGTTGTGGGGCCTGGCAAAGTAAATAAGGTTGCCCAAAGTATGGTTGATTCTGTCGGGGTTAAATTAGGGGAAGATTTTCCAGGTCAAAACCAGACACCTGAAGATAACAACTTGAATGAACAGACGGATCAAAACAAAGCGGCTGCAAAACAAAAATACAATAAACCAAACAAATTTAAAAACATTCTCAAGTCATTGGCAAATATTTTTGTTCCCATGATACCGGCGCTTGTTGGTGCTGGTATCATTGCCGGAGTTGCTTCTATCCTGCAAAATTTACTAACTGCAGGAACTTTAACGGGCGATACCATGACGCAACTTGTAACGGTGCTTAATGTTATTAAAAATGGGCTATTCACCTATCTAGCAATCTACACAGGTATTAATGCCGCTGCTGAACTTGGCGCAACGCCTGCATTAGGAGGTACCGTCGGGGCTGTCACCCTACTTTCAGGCGTGACCACGGATACGACTATTCAAAACTTATTTAACGGTCAAGAACTGGCTGCTGGTCAAGGTGGTATCATTGGGGTCATTTTTGCCGTTTGGTTACTATCATTAGTCGAAAAAAGATTGCATAAATGGGTGCCCGATTCTGTTGATATTATCATCACGCCAACTTTAAGTCTGTTAGCAATCGGTTTAGCAACTATTTATCTAATTATGCCAATCGCAGGTGTCGTATCAGATGGACTACTACAATTTATTAATGTTGTCTTAGACGTTGGTGGTCCTGTCGCTGGCTTTGTTCTGGGAGCCTTATTCCTACCAATGGTCATGCTTGGACTACACCAGATTTTAATTCCTATCCATTTAGAAATGATTAATCAAATGGGAAGTACCCCACTCTTGCCAATTCTAGCCATGTCAGGCGCTGGACAAGTTGGTGCCGCATTTGCATTATGGCTATTTCTCCGCAAAGATGATAAGCAATCAGGATTAATTCAGAATATTAAGGGTGCCTTGCCTGTCGGTTTGTTAGGTGTCGGTGAACCATTGATCTATGCCGTTACGCTACCACTTGGTCGTCCGTTTATCACTGCTTGTCTTGGTGGTGGTATTGGTGGTGCTGTCATTGGTATGCTCGGTCATGTCGGATCAATTGCGGTGGGACCATCTGGATGGGCATTAATTCCACTGATCGCCCACAATAAAACACTCTATTACATCATTGGTTTGGTTGCTGGTTATATTGGTGGTTTTATCCTGACTTACTTCTTTGGTATTCCCAAAGAGTTAAAACGCGAAGCACAAACAGTTACCTCACCCACTACGACAGCATCAACTGTTACAAACGAAACACCAACAGTAGCACATACTGAAGCTTTTGAAATCAAAGCACCCGCTGAAGGACAACTAATTAATTTAGACAACGTGCCTGATGAAGTGTTTTCTACAGGTATGATGGGACAAGGTATCGCTATTCAACCAAGTAATGGCGAAATTTTTTCACCCATTGATGGGACGGTACAACCCATTTTCCCTACCAAACATGCAATTGGTTTAGTGGGTGAACAAGGCGCAGAAGTGCTTATTCATATGGGACTAGATACCGTCAACTTAGAAGGAAAAGGTTACGACATTTTAGTCACCGAAGGCCAAACAGTATCAGCCGGCGAACCACTGGTAAATATGGATTTACAAGCCATTCAATCTGCAGGCTATCAAACGATAACGCCGGTTATTCTGACAAATAGTGCCGACTTTGAGGCAGTGACCACCCAAGCGGAACAAACTGTCGAAGTCGGTGATGTTATCATACAGGTTAATGAGCCATAAAGAATCGTCTCTTAAATCACAAAACGAGGTTAATCATGAATTCGTTATTTGTACGTTTATCTTCAGAAAAAAATTTCACAGCTAGTGAACGAAAAATAGCAAATTTTTTCTTAGAAAAACCGCAACTAGCTATCGATGCCACTGCCGAAAAAATAGGCAAGCTCACTCAGACAAGTAGTTCGGCAGTCGTTCGCTTTGCAAAAAAACTCGGTTACAGCGGTTTCCCTGCGATGAAATTAGACATCGCTGTTGCAACGAACAGTGATCAAAATAATAGTGATTTAACAGAAGTTGAAGCAAACGAATCAATTACGACTATTTTAGAAAAAACCAGTGCTCGTTTTAAAACAATACCTGATGTCATTACAGCACAAAATGAAACTACCGCTTTTTCAAGTGCAACAAAGTTGATAGAAAATGCCCGTCATATTTTCGTATATGGTGTCACGGCCTCATCACTTGTCGCACAAGATATTCAGCATAAGTTCACTCGGGTTGGTCTAGACGTTATCTGTCATGCTGATTTCCATCAAATGATAACAACAATGCAAGCAACGGCAAGTAAACAAGACTTAGCAATCGTCATATCTGAATCAGGACAGACTTTCGAGACTTTACAATTTAAAAATATCAGTCTTGATTTAGGATTAAAGATCATTGTGTTAACCAATGACATTAAATCTGAAGTTTCTCGCGGTTGCGACGTCACGCTAACGACGACCTCGCAACAATTTGACAAGGTTCGCTTTGCATCAACAACTGGATTACTGTCACAATTATACGTTGTTGATATCTTGTTCTACGCCTATATTAGTAAGCACTACCAAGAATCACAACAGAAAGTCGAAGAAACAAGAGCACGAATCAGCAAAATTTATGAACATCACGCTTAAGCATTAATACAATAAACTCATGAGGAGGTTGGGACAAAAATGTCTCAGCCTTTTTTACTAACTAAAAGTTCACAATTTGGTATTTTTATCATTTAAATATAATATTTCTCATTATTTTGTTGACATTAGTCTATTCCCCCGATAAACTAAGCTAACAATATTATAATGTTTTACCTAAAATTTGGGTAGAACAATTACGCGGAAGGAAAAACGTATGTTACAAAAATACATCAGAATCCCTTTAATTGCTCGAATAATAATTGCTATTATTATCGGTGTCTTCGTTGGAGTTGTTGCTCCTTCCTGGACCTGGATTGATGTATTAGGACAATTATTTATCGGTGCCTTAAAGGCCATTGCACCATTATTGGTATTTATGGTCATTATGTCATCAATCTCGGGGTATCAAAAAGGTGCTCATAATCATTTTAAAACCGTCATTGTTTTATACTTAGGAGCAACCTTTTTATCTGCCGTCGCTGCAGTCATTGCTTCATATTTGTTCCCAATAAAATTAGCATTATCTAAGTCAACAACAGCTAATGGCGCTGATGCACCGAAAGATTTAGGATCAATCATGAATGATTTGATTACTAATATTGTGTCAAACCCGGTTTCAGCAGTAATGAAGGGCGATTATCTAACAATTCTATTCTGGTCTGTTTTGATAGGTATCGCTCTACAAATGGCTAGCCAAACAACAAAATCAGTCATTCAAGATTTATCAAGTATTATTGGTAAAGTTGCTAGTTGGATTATTCAATGTGCACCCTTTGGTATCATTGGTCTGATTCATCAAGCCCTAGTAGAAACAGGAACTGATGGCGTGATGCGTTATGGACAACTAGTTCTACTATTAGTTGGTACGATGATATTTGTCTACTTAGTCGTTTACACATTATTAGTATGGGTATTGACCCATCAAAACCCATTCCCCCTAGCATTCTGGACGTTAAAAGTTTCAGGGATTCCCGCCTTCTTTACTCGTAGTAGTGCGGTCAATATCCCAATCAACTTAAATGCTTGTAAGAATCTTGGGTTAAACGAAAAAAGTTATAGTGTTTCAATCCCACTTGGCGGATCAGCCAACTCAGGTGGTGCTGCTATCACAATCTCAATTATGACGCTGGCTGCTACTCATACATTAGGCATGGAATTCTCAATTCCACTTGCCCTACTTCTATGCTTCTTAACAGCAATTGCTTCAACTGGTGTTTCAGGTATCGCTGGTGGTTCACTATTGTTGATTCCAATGGCATGTAGCTTATTCGGCATTAGCAATGATATTGCAATGCAAGTAGTTGGAATTGGTTTCGTCATCGGTGTTATTCAAGATTCCGTAGAAACGGCTGTTAATTCAGCTTCCGACTTATTATTTACTGCAACAGCTGAATACAGTGATCTGCGAAAAGCCGGTCGACCTGTTAATATTAAAGCTGCTGTGGCCCGTGCCAACCAGGCAAATTAAATAAAAAAATAACTCCGATTTGGTAAACTTGTTTAAGCTTACTAAATCGGAGTTTTAATTTAGTCACTGATTGCTGGCGCTTGACGTATAAATTCTGTGCTATCTAGCTGTTCTAGCATAAACCAAGCAAGGTTAGCCCGTGACAATTTAACCTTGAATTTATCTCTACCTAAATAGCCAACTTGTACACTTTTAGTTAATGACGCATTGGTTAATAGTGATGCAATTCTAAGTAATGTCCAATCACATTTAGACTGGCGTACTAACGCAGTGTATTTAACAATTGATTCATAAGCACTAGGTCTTCCCATACGAATCGTGCCACACCTTAACTTAAATTGCATACTATCAATATCAAGCGAGTCTTGTGAGCTCGTGGTTGATAACGCGATAAATCGTTTAACATCAAGCGTATCTAGCGCATTTAAAATATTAACCATCTCCACGCTAATCTGCTGATCACTCTCTTTTTTACCAATCGGACCTAGTGCACTTAAAACGGCTTGACTACCTGTCACTGCCTGTTTGACCATATCTAAGTCATCCAACTAGCCCTGAACAACTTTTAAATTTGCGTCTGTAAAAGATAGCTTTGTTGCATCTCTAACGTAAGCAACAACCTGATAACCACGACTTAAAGCTTGTTGCACGACTAGTCTACCAGTTTTACCACTTGCGCCAAAAATCGTAATTTGCATGATAGCGTAACCTTCCTTTCAACATAAAAACAAGATACCGCACCCGATCCAAGCATCAGCAGAACGTTTGTGATGTTCATTTTAACACAGCTCATTGACCCTATTCTTAGAGTACAAATTGAGCCCCGCAAGTCTTGGTAATTATACCAACTTACGGGGCTCAACTTATTTGATTATTTATTGAAATAAGCTTTCAATTCATCAACCTTGTCCAAACGCTCCCAAGGCAAGTCCAATTCAGGACGACCAAAGTGACCGTAGGCAGCAGTTGCTTCATAACGTGGCTTACGCAAATCTAAGTCTTCGATAATACCAGCTGGACGTAATTCGAACAAATCACGAATAGCGGCAACTAATCCATCATCAGAGACCTTACCAGTACCAAATGTTTCAACATTAACTGAAACTGGTGCTGCCACACCAATGGCATAGGCAACTTGGATTTCAACCTTTTCAGCTAAACCAGCAGCAACAATGTTCTTCGCAATGTGACGAGTAGCATATGCGGCTGAACGATCAACCTTTGTGGCATCCTTTCCAGAGAAAGCACCACCACCGTGGCGAGCATAACCACCGTAAGTATCAACGATGACCTTACGTCCGGTCATACCAGCATCCCCTTTAGGTCCACCAATAACAAAGCGACCTGTTGGGTTAATCAAGTAACGTGTCTCGTCGTCAATCATATCTGCAGGTAGGATTGGCTTAATAACAAGATCACGTACATCACGACGCAATTGCTCCAATGATACTGATGCACGGTGTTGAGTTGACAAAACAACTGTATCAATACGGAATGGCTTACCATTTTCATCAAGTTCAACAGTTACTTGTGCCTTTGCATCAGGCAACAAATAATCCAAAATACCAGCACGACGAATATCAGCTTGCTTCTTAACTAACTTATGTGACAAAACAACTGATAATGGTAGATATTCATCGGTTTCATTGGTTGCAAAACCAAACATCAGACCTTGATCACCTGCACCAATTTGGTCGAGTGGATCAATACCACCATCTTCACGTTGTTCAATAGCTGCATCAACACCCTGCGCAATATCTGGTGATTGCTCATCAAGTGTAACGCCCACGTGAATATCATCAGCTAAGAAACCAGCATCAGGATCATCGTATCCGATACGCTTCAACGTCTTACGTACAATATCATTAATGTTTACATATGCTTTCGTTGATATCTCACCAAATACATTAACGTAGCCAGTGGTTACTGATGTTTCAACAGCAGTACGAGCTTGTGGATCATCTTTTAGGACGGCATCCAAAATAGCATCTGAAATTTGATCAGATACTTTATCTGGGTGTCCTTCTGAAACTGATTCTGATGTAAATAAACGCTTTTCTGACATGATTTATTAATATCTCCTTTACATAGCGAAAATCAAAATAAACAACCCCGACGACCACACATAGGCGGCACGTCGGGGTTCAGTCGATATGCGCCCATCTGCTAGAAATTACCACTTCACCGTACGGTAGTTGGTGTCAGATCACGGGGTCTAGTCCCTCCCTGACTCTTGATAGGATGTCGAGTTATTTACTTTCTAATACCTAACCTATAATACTGATTTTTTAACCATTCTGCAAGTTATTTTTAGCACACCAAACATACGCTAGCCATCACTTAGCCCTAACGCACCACTAACGTAATCAAACATTGCACTGGCCCCAGGATTATTTGCTACCTTAACTTGTCTACCAGACCGGCGCAGACGATGCGCTGCTGTTACCGTTTCATGGTGGGCGCCCCGCATGACAATTAACTCAAAGTCATATTGTGTCTTATTCATCTCATGCATAATTTTATCATTACTAATATCTGATGGATCCAACCAGACAACATCTATACCAAAATAGCTTAATTTTTTTGCTGCGTTTTTAACCGTCTCACCCCACCAAGAGATAATTAGCACTTGCTTATTCATTAGGCGTACCGGACTACTCGTCTCATTTTTATGAGTTTCAATTTGACTACCAGTCACCTGCTTATTTAATTGTCTAATCAACATGATATAACCTGTATCAGACCGTTGACGTGCTGAATAATAATAATTAGTTGTCAGTGTCTGTAGTAGAATGCCATTTAAAGATAGTTCAGATAATTCATAAGCCTGACTATTCTGATCAATAAATTGCCATCGATTATCGACCTTTACAAAACGGCCTTGAATTTGTTGCCATAAAACTAAATCCTCAGCAACTAATTCATTATACTTATGAACTAAACGAAGTAATGGATGATAATCATCAATGCAAGTTAAATTCAATTCACTGGTCAACTGTCTTATCTTTTCCGAGCGACTAACTTGCAAACCGGCAGTACGTTGTTTCCTATATATCTGTAATTCTTGTTGTGCTTTGGCGACTTGCTTTTGTAAATCAACAATTTCCTCTTTGAAAAGTTTATCATCTAATTTCGGACAGACATGTTCAATAACTTGAACCTTTTTCATCAATTTTTGTTGGTTCTGTTTTGTCTGCTTAACACGAATTTGTTCACGGATAATGCTCATTTCTTCTTTTTGCTTGGTGAATTTAAACTGATAATCTTTGATTGTTTGCTCAAGTTGTTCAATTTTTAACAGTAACGCCTGATTTTGTTTATCGCTAACCGCTAATTGATTTAACTGTTGCTTTAACTTTGCTTGAGCACCTTCATACTGTGAGGCTAGTTGAATTTTCGTTTCTGTTAACTGTCTAATTCTTTGTTTCAATGACTGGTTCGCACGGTTTAACTTATCTGCTGTTGCTACTTGTACGCTTGGTTCAGATTTAATCATAAGATTATCATAGAAGTCATTTTCAAAAATAACTTCTGTTAACAACGCGTTGAGCTGATTCAAAAATTGGTAAATTTCGGCTACCTCGCCCGTGGGCAAAAGAACATGTAATTGCCTTAACCGTAAGTCATTCTTATAAACAATCAATGATAAATTTAATGGTCGGTTGGGTAATTTTCCATTCAAACGTAATTGCAACGGATGCAGCATTACTTGACTCGTTTGTGTCAACTTAGTCAATTGTTGACGTGATAATAAACTATCACTTGTACCCATCTTTTTTAAAAATTGTTCAAAATCTTTTATTTCAGGAACTATTTTATTCCTTTTCCCTATTACACATTGTTTTTTAAACTTCATAAGGTAACCTTCCAGCAAATAATTATATTCACATGTTACTTTGTTTATGTTATCAAAACAATATTTTTCATGACGTAAAATTATCTAAACGTTTAAAAAATAGTTTTATTATTAAAAAACCAGTATCAGAAATTTCCGATACTGGTTATAACCCTATTCATTAATTAGTAGACTGCAACTTCACTTTCAGAATCAAAAAAATGTGAACGGTTCAGATCAAAGCCAAGTTTCAATTCTGATCCAGTTTCTTTAATATCACGTCCATCAACTTTAGCAACCACTTCTGTATTACCAATCTTACTATATAATTGTGATTCAGCACCAAGTAATTCTGATACGACAACCGTCGCAGAAACAACCGCATTGGGGAAAGTGTCCAAAAAAGCATTCTCTGTATGTAAATCTTCGGGCCTAATTCCAAAAATCAATTTTTTACCTTGATATCCCTTATCGTTCAATACTTTAGCACATCCTTGCGGTACTTCAAGTTCAAAATTCCCTTCTTCGTCACTAATTCGGTCACCTTTAAAAATCACATTAAAAAAATTCATTGCTGGTGATCCAATAAATCCACCAACAAAAACATTTGCTGGATTATCATAGACTTCTTGAGGCGTTCCTACTTGCTGGATTTTTCCCTCTTTCATAATCACAATTCGGTCCGCCATCGTCATTGCTTCAGTTTGGTCGTGAGTAACGTAAATTGTCGTTGTATTCAAACGTTGATGCAATTTTGCAATTTCCGCTCTCATTGAAACACGTAATTTGGCATCCAAATTAGATAGTGGTTCATCCATTAAAAATATTGGTGCATCACGCACAATTGATCGCCCTAAGGCAACACGTTGACGTTGACCACCAGATAAAGCCGATGGCTTACGCTTTAGATACTCGCTTAATCCCAAAATTTCAGCCGCATCATTAACTCGCCTGTCGATTTCAGTCTTGTCATATTTACGAAGTTTAAGACCAAATGCCATATTATCATATACTGTCATGTGCGGATACAAAGCATAGTTTTGGAATACCATTGCTATATCGCGATCTTTTGGTGACTCATTATTAACAACTTTGTCTTCAATTTTTAACTCACCTTTTGAGATGTCCTCCAATCCAGCAATCATACGTAAAGTTGTTGACTTACCACAGCCTGATGGACCAACAAAAACAATAAATTCTTGATCTTTAATGTGCAAATTAAAGTCTGTCACCGAGTAATTTGTAGCATTTTCATACTTTTTATAAATGTGATCCAGCGCTATTTGAACCATTAGAATGTCACCCTATCCTTCTATAAATTCTGACTAAACCCTTAGTCCAAGTTATCATCTAAAACATCAACAATTTCTACATCTTTTTGCGGCGTTTCAACAAACGAACGAATAAAAAAGTCATTAGCTTTTTTAATAATTTTCGGATCAACCTTTGGTTCGCGATTAACTGTTAGCAGGCCATTCACCTCTTGTTCCGTATCCGCTAATTGTGTATAGACAATACCGTACAAGCAATGTGATTGGCTTACCGCACTTATAATTCTTTGGTACTCACTTACGAATTCCTCATCAGATTTTGCACCTGTATAACCCCATCCTTCTGACGGTGATTGTTTGTTGTAACCAATACCACCAAATTCAGTTAATAGAATGGGTTGTCCCTTGTATGAAAAACCATCAGCAAAGATATCCCATACAGGCGGATTCCGTATAATCTTCTCCCAAGAACTTAATGTTTCAGTGTAATAGTTATATGTTTCAAGGTCGTCCTTCGTCCCATGAGCATAATTGTGAACCGCACAAATATCCGTTTCGGTTTGTGCCCAACCATCATTTGATTGTACAAGTCTGGTTGTATCTAATGAATGAATCATATGATACAAAGCCTGAGTAAAGTGTTGTTGTTGCCGATCAATATGTACATGTGGCACACCCCAACTTTCGTTAATAGGAACCCAAGTCAAAATTGATGGATGATTATAGTCTCTTCCAATAATTTCTAACCATTCTTGATACAACGTTGTTTCAGCTTTAGGCGTAAATACCGGCGCTGCTGCACATTCTCCCCACGTAATAAACCCTAATTGATCAGCCCAATATAGAAAACGTGGATCTTCAACCTTTTGATGCAATCTAGCACCATTAAATCCCATTTCCTTCGCTAAAGTAATATCCTTTTTAAAGGCTTCATCATTCGGTGCTGTTAATAACCCTTCTGGCCAATACCCTTGATCCAATACTAATTTTTGATAATATGGACGGTTGTTTAAATAAACCATCCCCTTAGAAGTATGAATTTTACGCATACCAAAGTACGATGCTACCTGATCAGTTCGCGCACCTGGTGCGGTTGTCTGAAAATTAACAGTAAACAAATTTGGATGCTCAGGCGACCACATCCACCCCTCATTGTGGTACCCCATCCGGAAAATATGCTTACCTAATACATTGACGCTTAATTCAAATGATCCTTCCTCTGGATAAATAGCTACTTTTGCTAGTTGTTCATCTTTAAATTTAATATCAGCAACAACTTCAGTACCAGGAATAAAATTAGCAATTTCACCAGTCATGTTCACATTACCTTTATCAATATCTGTCACATATTTAATACTTGCCAAATTGGTTAATGGTTTCATTTCTAGCCAAACAGTTTGCCAAATTCCGGTTGTATTTGTATACCAAATACCTGCACTTTCCCCTGTCCAGTTCTGTTTACCTCTGGTAAGTTCTTCGTCACGAATTGGATTGCTCCTATCCTAGTATTTGGTACATAAATTTCTGAACAGTTGTGCCATAATTAATAAAACAAGATAGGAGCATTCCAATGAAACGATATCAAGATGATTTTAAAGCCAGCATTGTGAAGATGCATCGTGAAGAGAAAAGATCTATTCGCTCGCTTTCCGAGGAATACGGTGTTTCTCCAGCCGCAATTCATAACTGGGTTAAAGGCGCTAAATCAGTTGAGCTAGAAGACGGTACTGAAGTAACGTCCAAAGAATTCAAACAACTTCAAAAGGAAAATCAGCGATTAAAGGAGGAACTTGAAATTTTAAAAGTTGCGGCGGTGTTACTGGGAAAGCATTAGGACGAATTAATTGCCTTGTCTTCATAGAAGATCAGTTATTGCGACACCGCTTATCAATTATTCTTTCGGCACTGAAATTACCGCGCAGCACCTATTACCATTGGAAAAGATATCAACCTAGTCAACACGAACGTGTTGATAATCAGCTCAAAGAAAAAATTAAATTAATTTGGGAAAATAATTATCGTGCCTATGGTTATCCACGAATAACGATGGTGCTTCGCAAGTCAGGCATCTGTGTTGGGTCAAAACGAATTTTACGATTAATGAGAGAAATGGAAATTCACTCTTTAATGAATCGGCGATTTAAAAAACCTGGCACTCATGTGGATCATTCACAACGCCCCAATTTAATCAAGCACCAGCCCAATGCAAGGATATGGCGTGCTGACATTACTTATTTGGAATTACGTCCAGGAACCTGGGTTTATCTCAGTTCTATTTACGAACCAAAGGTTCATCAAGTTCTTGCTTTCAAGATTGGTCGTCAGATGGAGGCGACGTTAGTTGTAGAAACGATTAATCAGGCGCTTGAATGTCATCAAAAGCCACAATATTTTCACTCTGACATGGGTTCACAGTACACCAGCAACGAAGTTGAAACTTTACTTGAACGGCACCAGATTAGCCACTCATACTCAAAACAAGGTTATCCTTATGATAATGGGCCAATTGAAGCTTTTCACTCATTGTTGAAGAGAGAGTTTGCCTTTCAAACAACTTTTTCCAATTTTGAGGACTTGGTAATCCGAACCTCAAATTACATCAGTTGGTTTAATTCCGACAGAATTAGAACGAGTGTTTAGAAAAAGATGTGCCATTTATTGACATAGGAGCAGATCTTTTGCACGGACTGTTAAGACATGATCTTCACCGGCTGAAATATAATCAGTAATATCAAAAGAGAAGCTTGTATGTCCACCTACGTGTGTGCCAATGTGTTGAGCATCAAGCCAAACGTCTGTTTCAAAATCAACAGCGCCAAAATGTAAAATTGTCGCAAAATCTTCTGCTTCTTTAACAGTGAAGTGACGTTGATACCAAACGATGCCATGTTCACTTTGATCATCAATACCACTCAATTCAGTTTGGTAAACAAATGGCACTTCAATTTTTTTATCAAAATCGTGTTGCTGATACCAACCTTCTTTAATGCCTAAATCTTGATCATCAAATGTAAATTGCCAAGCACCATTTAAGTTCATCCAATGTTCTCTTTGAAATTGTGGTTCCGGATATTCTGTACGATACATACTTTCTCTCACTTTCTTTACTGCGCATTGACTAACTTTTGTCTTTTTTTCTTTAAACTGATAATAATCACAGCCGGTACCAAAGTTCCAACTGCAATAATATCCATACAGAAATAAGAAATAATCACTTCCATAACTAGTATTGGCATGATCCACTTGTTAATTTCTTTTTGTGACAAGAAATAATAAGCAATTAATAAATTGGTTAAGCCAGCTAAAATAAACATTGTACCCACCAAACCATTAAATGAGCTAATTGGCACTGTTTTACTAATATCAGACATTTTCGTCATATTTAAAAAGCCTAAAATAATTGTAATGAGCCCATCGATAAATTGCCACGTAGCACAAGTAATCAATAATTTTTTATCCCACTTTTTATCTAACATAAACAACTATCCCTTTACACCTACTGACAAAGACATTGATTGTAAGAAATACTTTTGCGCAACAAGATACAAAATAAACGTTGGGATAATTGCAATAATTGCTCCCGCCATTAATGTTGGAATATCGGCAACATACATTCCTTGTAACAACTTTAACCCTGGTGTAATCGGCATCTTATTTATATCTGAAAAGACAATTGATGGCCACAAAAAATCATTCCATGATCCCGTAAATGTAAACAGCGCAACCACAAACAAAACTGGCTTGATTAATGGTAAAATAACAATTCTGAAAATTCGCCAATCACTCGCACCATCAATTCTGGCGGCTTCATCATACGCAATTGGAATATTATCCATAAACTGTCGAATTAGGAAAATATTGAACACTCCTGTTGCAGCCGGAAAAATCATCGCCCATGGCGTATTAGCCCAACCCAAAGTTGTCATAATTTTATATAGCGGAATAATATTCATAACTGGCGGGAACATCATTGTCGATAACAAAAACATAAATAAGACGTTACGACCTCTAAAGCGTAAACGTGAAAACGCAAACGCTGAAAGCGACGTCACAACCAGTACCAAAATAGTTGACCCACCTGAAATAACAATTGAATTTAAAAACCAGCGAAAGACTGGTGTATTTGATGTGTTCTGCAATAACCTGGTGTAATTAGTAAACAACCAATTAATTGGTAAAAATTTAAAACCAACCGATTGCATTTCAAGGTTACTTTTGAACGATGACATCAAACCATACAACAATGGTGTAATCCAAACAACGCCCAATACAATTAGAAAAATTAGTGATAGCCACTGAACTGATCCTTGTTTCTTATTTTTCATTACTTTCTCACCTACCCGTATTAATCTTTATTTCTCAGTAGAAATAATTGAACCATTGAAACAATCGTTATACAGATACCTAAAATGACCGCCATGGCTGATGATATACCAGCCAACGATTGTCCAGATCCAAAGGCATTTTGTTGAACATTCATCATTAATACAGTTGTCGATCCATTTGGCCCACCATTGGTCATCATTAATGGTTGTCCATATATATTAAATTGCGCAATTGTTGTTGTCACGATGGTAAATAACAATTGCCCGCGAATGCTAGGCAATGTGATGTGAATAAATTTTTTCCATCGTGAAGCACCATCAATATCGGCTGCTTCATAATAATCTTGTGGAATACCGTTTAAAGCTGCTTGGTAGATAATCATATTTCCACCAATAGTCCACCAAACTGTCAAAATAACGATTGTCATCCATGCCCATGGTTGTGTACCTGTCCAAACTTGGTCTAAGTGAAACAACGTGTTTAAGGGGCCGTAATTAGGATTAAAAATTAGTGACCAAACAATAACCACTGCCGAAATTGAAAATAGACTGGGCAAATAGAACAATCCTTGAAAGAATTTTGCAAAAGCTGGTTTTGTATTTAACACCACCGCCAAAAGTAGTGGTACCAAAATACAAAATGGCACTGAAATCAACACAAACAAAATTGTGTGCCATAGCCCACTCGTTAATTGGTCATGAAATATTGAGTCTGAAAATAACAGTGTTTTGAAATTATCCCATCCAACAAACACAGGTGTTCGAACTAAATCCCACTTCGTAAAGGCTATATAAATACCAAAAATTAATGGAATTAAAAAGAATATTGTGAAAACTACTAAGTGCGGTAGCAAATATAATATAGGGAAACTCTTCCCATGCAAGTGCCACGTCTTTTTTCTATTTGTACTAACATTTCCTGATTTAGAAGAAATATCTGCCATTTGTTTTTTACTCCTATCAATATGTTGCAATAAAGTTACCTTTTGACTAGTCAGTCATTTGTGCATCCACTTCATCCTGGACAGTGTTTTGTAACTTATTCAAATAGCTAGAAATACTAGTCTTACCAAAAACTGAATCATAAGCATACCGGTCTAAATAGTCTGCTAAGTATCCGTTATATCGGTAATTAAATATCTTTAATGATTCTTGTTCAGTCTTATTAGTTAATAAGAAAGACTGTTGCATTTTTCGATATTCCTTGTCTTTAGTAATTGCCAACGTTGCAGGGTTTTGACCAGCCTTTGCCCATTCTAATGAATTGGTCCGTACCCAACTAAGAAACTTCAAAGTCGCCTCTGTCTTGGCTTTATCACGCTTTGGTTGTTTTAATAGTACAAACTGATGGCTTGAGGACCAATTAACCATTTTGTCGGGATCATCTGATAATTGCGCTGCGTTAGTAACCCCATACTTCACATCGGATTCTTTAATTTGATTGTTCATCCAAATACCTTCTGGGAAAAATATTTCTTTATTCGTCAAGAACAATTGCATTGGATCTTGACCATCTTGAGAAGTAATTTTTTTATCATAAAGCCCTTTATAAATTTGGAGAACTTTACGTGATGTTTGATTATTTAAATTAGGATTTTTGCCATCCTTTGTTAATTGACCCCCCAATTGGCCATATAGTGATAAAAAGTTAGGCTTCCACCAGGTTAATCCTAGACCTGTTATTCCATCCTTCTGAGATTTTTCACCAGCTGCTTTAATTTCATCAAAAGTGACGATATTATCATCAAGCGCATGTGGTGCATACTTTTTAACTAATGCCTTATTGTAGTACATAAAGGTTGTATGTATATCTAATGGCACACCATACCGCTTCCCCTTATAGGCTCCATTATTCCAAGCCTCAGGTACATAATTCGATTTATTAATATCAGAAAAATCGTCTAAGTAAGGATTATAGTTGTCCAATAACCCGTTATTCACATAATCCTTAATGCGCTCCACATGCACAATCTGTAAATCGGGTATTCCCTTTTTAGAATTAACAATTGTTGGAATCTTAGAATACATATCCGCCTCAGTCAGTGACACATTCTTCACTTTGTATTCAGGATTCGTCTTGTTATATTCATTCACTAACTTTTGCATGCTCGTACCATCTGGACCAGTAAACGGATTCCAAAAAACAATTTCTTTGCTAGAGTCCGCATGAACCACTGGATTAAACACTTCTGTTAGCCCAAATGATAAAAAAAATGATGCAATAATTGCACCAAAAATTTGTGCCTTTTTCATAAATATCCCCTCTTAATAAACCTACATTGTTAAATAATTAACATCATTATTAACCATCCCAACGATTGAATTATCACGCTTTATGAAAGCGATGTCAATGCTATTGAAACAGTATTGAAAGCGGTTAATCATATTGACAACCATCCACTTTATACGGATAATTGTCTTTATAATAATTAACATAAAAGTTAACCAATTTATTAAGGAGACAAATATATGGATATTGATATTAGTCCAAATTCTTTACATGTCTATCAGGCCTTGGATTCCGAGGTTAGATTGGAAATTCTGGAAATTATTTCCGGCGAGACAGTAACTGCTACTGAATTAGCTCAGAGAATGAATATCAGTAAAGCAGCTATCTCTAAAAATTTACACATTTTAGAAAAAGCAAATATCATTAGTTTCAAAAAAAATGCTGATAGTCGAAAAAGTTATCCAGTTATGAATATCGACCAGATTAATATTCATTTTCCACAAAAAATATTTCCAGAGTACCACAAAAAAGCTTACGACATTCCCATTGGTAACTATTTTGCAATCAACCATGTCGTGCCATCTTGTGGTTTATCATCTGAAAGCTCATTAATTTCTAAAATGGACGATGTGAATGCATTCTTCTCAGCTGAACGTTTTCGTTCACAAATTTTGTGGTTTACTCAGGGAACAATTGAATACATCATCCCGAACGAACTACCAGCCGATAGTAAAATTGAGATGATTGAATTTGAGTTAGAAATGGCGAGTGAATTTCCGCTATCTAACAATAACTGGCACTCTAGAATCGGCTTTTGGATCAATGATAACTATATTGGTGAAACCGAACTACCTGGTAATTATTCTGATGTTCAAGGTAATTACACGCCCGATTTGTGGCCGGAAAAGTTTAGCCAATACGGTCTACTCAAACACCTCCGAGTCGGTGAACTTGATACTTCTATTGATAGTAATAGTATTTCAAACGTTAAAATTAGCGACTTAAATCTATCTGACAGTTCACGGTTAACCTTAAAAATGTCGGTGTTACCAATTAAAAATGATGTCTATGGTGGTCTAACACTTTTTGGTGAACATTTTGGTAATCATCGCCAAAATATAAAAGCAAATGTTTACTATTCAGACTAAATAAAATAGGCGATATTTTTATTGAAGGAAGAACAATTTGGAGGAACAATGTCTTTAACTCATATCACGCGCTTCTCAGCAGTTTTACAAGAACATTTAAAAATTAGTGTTATCTTACCGGATAATCTACCTAACAAGCCACTACCAACTATTTGGTTGCTACATGGACTAGGCGAAAACGGATCTTGTTGGTATCGTTTTACAACTATTGAAAATCTGGCAACGCAATATCAAGTTGCTGTGATTATGCCTAATGTATATCGTAGTTTTTATATGGATGAAACCAATGGCCTACCCTACTGGACTTATTTAACCGAAGAAATGATACCTGAATTACGGCGTATGCTGCCACTAAGTACATTGCGTAACCAAAACTTTGTTATAGGTAATTCAATGGGGGGCTTCGGTGCATTAAAATTTGGTTTTAAACACCCTGAATGGTTCAGCGCAGTTGCAGCACTATCGCCTGCTGTTAATTTAAGTGATATCATTCCAATCATGCCTGATATATCACGTGTTTTCGGTCCAAGTTTACCGAAAAACTACTTAGAGAACTTGGCACTAGCTGCGCCGAATGATCAACTTAAAGAAATACAGTGGTATCGGTCAATTGGTGATCATGATTTTATGCGTGACTCTAATGACCATTTCACTGACTTTATGAATTCATTGGGCATGAACGAAACCTACTCAGTTACTCCTGGTGATCATGATTGGACCTTCTGGGATAATGAAATTAAAAAAGTTTTCGCTTGGTTACCTCTGTCTTCTATTAATTAGAATTCATAGCAATAAATGTCAAATCTAGACAAAAAGCAACTAAATTCACGATGAATTTAGTTGCTTTTTTAATTATTTAATTCTGAAATCAGTACTATCTGTACAAATAATCCAAACTATCAGTTCTAGTTCAACACCAACTTGACGTTAGCAAACTCAAAGAGCCCCCAATCACTGAGCTCTCTACCGTATCCAGAGTCTTTCACGCCACCAAACGGTACTTCGGCTTGTTCATCTAGTACTTGATTAATTGCCACTTGTCCGGTTTCAATCTTAGTAGCTAATTCGTTCCCATGAGCGACATCAGCTGTATAAATTGCACCACCTAACCCATAGCGAGAATCGTTAGCTATCTCAACCATCTCTTCTTCCGAGCTCACACGATAAATTTGTGCAACTGGTCCAAATAATTCTTCGTCGTACATTGGATTATCATGAGTCATCCCCGTCAATATCAACGGTGAAAACTGGAATCCAGGTCCTTCATTTTTAGTCAGATCACCGTACAATATTTCAGATCCACCTGCAACAACTTTCTCTACTTGTTCTTGCAAATTATCTTTCGCGCTCTGCGATGATAGCGGTGCTAAAGTAGTTTTCTCATCTAGTGGATTACCGAATTGATAACTATCAAAGGCTTGTTTAACTTTATCCAAAAATTCATCATAAACTTCGTCACTAACCAAGTAACGCTTGGCTGCCGTGCAAACTTGACCAGCGTTAGCTAGCCGAGCTTCAGCAGCATCTTTGGCTGCTTTATCAATGTCTGCATCAGGCAAGACTGCAAAGATATCCGTACCACCTAATTCCAAAGTAGTTTTCATAAGATTCTTTGCGGCCTTAGCAGCTAAGTTTTTACCTGCTCGTTCTGAACCGGTTAAAGCAAATCCTTGCACACGTGGATCGTCAATAATCTTATCAATTTGATCGTGGGTCGCAAAAATATTAGCAAACGCACCTTGAGGTAAGCCCGCTTCTTGACAAGCATCCGCAATTGATTGGGCAGCTTGAGGCACAATACTTGCATGTTTTAGAATAACTGGATTACCCAGCATGAAGTTTGGAGCAAACACGCGCATCACCTGAGTGAACGGAAAATTCCATGGTTCCACAGCTAAGACGATACCAATACCGGAAAATTCAACATGAGCACTCGAACCCACAGACAATTTATCATAATTCTTTTGTTGTAAAAACTTTGGCCCTTGTTCAGCAAAATAGCGAGCATAACTCACAATTTTTTCAACTTCGGTGCGTGATTCTCCAATCAACTTCCCCATGTTGGTGGATGCCAAACGCGCATAATCATCTAAATGGTTTTCAAACTCATCCGCTAATTGATTGAGTAGCTCCGCACGCTTAGAAAAAGAAACTGATTTTTCTTTTTGGTAATAATTCTCAGCTTGATTCAAAATATCATGAATTTCATTATCTGTTGTATTCGAAAATTCTTGGATAACCTCGCCATTATATGGATTAATAGCAGTATATGCCATAATTGATATTCCCCCCTCTTTCTTTAATTTACCACCATCATATCAGTCATTAAAAATAACAACAAAAATTTAGCGTACACGATTTACTCGGTACGCTAAACTTTTAATCTTAATACTAATACATACTTAAATCATTCCAATTAGGGCCTATGCTAAGGCTGCAACAACAGCTTCGTTGAATGCTGGAATATCTTTAGGTTCACGACTTGTAATTAAATTACCATCAACAACCACTGGTTGATCCTCAATACGTGCACCTGCATAATACAAATCTGGTTGTACAGTTAGATAAGAAGTCATTGTACGACCATGTACCAAACCAGTTTGAATCATCAATTGTGGACCGTGGCAGATACTTGCAGTCAACTTATTCTTTGATAAGAATGCCTTTGCAAAGTCAACAAAGCGTTGATCGGCACGTAATTGATCAGGTGAAAAGCCACCAGGAATAAACAAAGCATCAAAATCTTCAGGTTTTACATCAGCAATAGACTTGTCGATGTTAATCTTAGTACCATGCTTACCTTCCACAGTGCCCTCTTCAAAACCAATCGTTGTCACATCATGTCCTGCGTTCTTGATTGCTTCAACCGGATCAGTAAATTCAATATCCTCTACTAAATCGGTAACCACAACTGCAACTTTCTTTGTCATAATTAACAACCTCCTTTATTATGGTATATAATTTATACCTAATAAAACCGTAACACAATAACGCACTTTTTTGTGCGTATCAACGCTAATATGAACGGAGTACACCTTATGACTGATGTCATCAGAAAATATGCCATTGAAAAAATTCAAAAAAAAGATTTTAATTGTGCCAAAGAATATACTCTATCAATGTTTTCAGGCAAATATAAAATCGTCATTATCTATCATTTATCACATGACGGCCAAATGCGTTTTAGCCAAATCCAACAACTTTTAGATAACGCAACCCATAAAGTATTATCACAACAACTCAATGAATTAGTTGAAGATGGTTTAGTAACCCGCCATGAAACACTCGTTAAAAATCGCAAAGCTGTGTTCTATGCTTTGACATCAACTGGCGAAAGTTTAATGCCAATCATTGAATTAATGTTTACTTGGGGAACAGAACGGTTAGCGACACTAGATGTTGATTATGAACCGAAGATATAAAAGAAGAGCGTGACAAAAGTCGTTTTGAATCCGCTGTGTACATTTTAAGCAAAAAGAAGTTGGAACATTTATTATGTCCCAACTTCTTTTATTTCATGTAAATCTAGCAAAAGTGTCAAATTCACAAATCATCTTTCATAAACTCTTTGCGTGATTTTACTTAAATGTCACCGGTGTTAAATCATCACCATGTTGTACAGCACCATCTACAACTTCGAATTTTTCAATTCGTTTTGGATCAACAAAGAACATAATGACTGTATCATCATAACCATTTCGACGAATCAACTCCTGATCAAAGGTCATCAACAAATCACCACGATGAATTTCTTGTCCATCAACAAAGTGTAAGTTAAATCCTTCACCACGTAAGTTGACTGTACCAATACCCACATGAATAATTGCTGACAAACCATTATCAGATTCAATACCAAACGCATGTTGCGTTGAGAAGGTAAAGCGGATTTTACCATCGAATGGTGCATAAACCTCACCTACTGCCGATTTAATTGCATATCCAGTACCATGGAACAATGCCAAATCCTGATTTGTATGCTTTAACGTTTCCAAAGCCGCCATCTCACCATCAACTGGCGCAATAATTGCCTGATGCTTAATAGCAATCGGATCTACTGGTACATTAATATTATCAGTTGCCAACTTTTCTTCAAGTTGGTCAACAACCTCGGCGTGCATTTTTTCAGACAATTTAACCTTCCACAAGAAAATGATTAAGGCTAATGCTGCCAAAGTTAGCGGTGTATAAAATGAAAACAGCTCAAATGTGTGAATGTTTCCAGCTGACATGTCCTTAGCAGTTGCCGATCCCGTCATACCCGCTGCAACCGCAATAAATCCAACAATTCCGTTTGAAAAGGCACCTGAAATCTTATCCAATAATGGTCGGATAGATAACGTCACTGCTTCGTTACGGATACCATTTCGCAATTGACCATACTCGATTGCATCGGTCAACGTTAGCACAGTAACTAATTGCGCATAATTAAAGTTAAACAATACCAACCCAATGGTAATCAAAGTTGAATTATCATGTGCCGTTAAGAAAATAACGTAAGACAAAATCATGGCAATTTGTCCGATAGAGTACAACACTTTACGTGGAATAAACTTATTCATAATTCCATAAAGTGGTGCTGTAAAGAAACTAACAATCGTCGCGACAACACCAGCAATCCAGAATTGGTTTGGCTTATCAAGCACAAATTTAAAGTAGTAGAACAAAACACCATTAGTAGCAACGTAAGCGACAGAATACATCAAATAAGCTAATGACGTCCACAGCATTTGATCATTCTTTGCGATACCTACAAAGACATCTTTAATTGACGTTTTTTCTTTATTAGCTGAATCACGAATAATGTTATTTTTCTCTTTTGTGCCCCAAACTGTCGCTAATGAACATAGAACAGCCAACAAAGAAATAATAATTGCGAATGCTAACCAACCAGCATTTCCCTGATCGTGTTTACCGGTTGCGAGATACGTAAAGTAGGTTGTAATTGGCACAACGATAATCGTTAATCCATTCCAACCAATTGTTCCTGTAAACGTACCTAAAACTGTGAAAACGCCTCGTTCTTTACTGTTTTCAGAAATGGCTGGCACCATCCCCCAATAAGCCACATCACTAAATGAATAGAAAATATCCAGCGCAACGAAAACAATCACGAAAACAATCGCAAACAATAACCAATTAACCTTTGATAATCCAAAAATACCCGTAAAACAAACAACTAACAAAACTGCACTCACAATGGTACCAATTAAGAGCCAAGGCTTAAATTTACCATATTTTGTCCGTGTATTATCAACAATATTACCTAAGATTGGATCTAAAACAACTTCCGCCAATCGAATAATAACAACTAATGTTGTAATCAAACCAATCAACTTATTAGCAATTGATTTTTCAACACCCGCAAACATCCCCGAGGTCACGTACACAATAAAGTACGTACTTAATGCCCCATAAAAAGCTGAATGACCTAGGTTACCTAGCGCAAATCCAATACGCTCTTTATAACTAATCTTACTCATAAAATTTCCCTTTATTAACCTTATTTAACCAATACTTTTGACTCATAAGCTGACATTTCATATGTGCCAACACCCACTGTTGTGCCTGTTAAGAGGTCTTGCATTGGTGTTGTAACTGTAAATGTTTGTTCCACATCACTAAAGTTAGTTACAAAATAATAGCTCGCTTGTTCATCCGCACGTACATTGATATGAATAGCCACATCAGTTTTATGAATCGCGGTTGGTACCTGCAAATCCAAATCTGTGACTAATGCGTCATAAAAACTAGCCATAAACTCACTATCAAAGCGCGCACCAACGTAATAGGCTTGCCCATTGTCGTACTGATTTTTTGTGATTGCCGCAGTGTCGGCATACCATTCACTCGTATACTTAGCAATCGCCGTTGCCTGATCTACTTCCAATACTGTGGCATAATCATGTGCTTGGGTACTTGCTTGGCCTGTTTCGATTGCGACACGTTGCGATGGATATAATGTGTCTGTTTCAATCGGTTCAACACCATAAACATCATGCAAAGCTTGCGGCCAGCCCCCTATATATGCAAGGTATCGTTCATCAACCTGTCCTGTGATATACGTACCAACAACCGTACCACCTTCCGCAACATACTCTTTTAGTTTGTTAGCAAATGTTTCAGTCATCATAAAATGCATTGGATCAATAACCAGTTTATAATCTGTTAGCTCATCTGATGTACTGATAAATTCAACTGGCACATCATGTTCCCAGAAATACTGATAGTGTTCCTGAATAGTTTGCCAGTATTTAATAGTCTGACTAGCATAATTACGAACATCACTTAATGCCCACATATTGTCGTAATCATACACAATTGCCACCTTAGCGGGATAAGCTTTTGCATTTAATGCTGGTTGTAAATGCTCTAAATTATCACCAACTTGGGCCACTTCTTTAAAAATACGTGTATCATCACGTAAGTCATGGCCAATAACCGCACCATGAAACATTTCTGAAGAGCCACGCGATTGATGTAACTGGAAATAATTAATCGCATTGGCACCATGCGAGACTTCTTGCAAAGCACCCATACGATGCATACCTGGCGCCTTTGGACGATTAAACGGATGCCAGTTAACCTGCGACGGCGTACTCTCCATAATCATATAATTATCATGCTTTAAACTACGCATGACATCATTCATGGCTGCCGTATTCATGGCCAACTGCACTGAACTTTTATTATCAGTTCGCCAACTTGGATATGAGTCCCAGCTAACAATATCAACATGTTCAGCAAACTTTTGGTAATCCAAATCAAAGAAAACATGTTCATCATCTGGGTTCCCACCCATAAAGTTAGTGGTTATTTTAATATCAGGCGTTACCTCACGCAGCACCTCTGCCTCTGCTTCATAAAAGTCGATTGTTTGGTCTGAAACAAAGCGATGCCAATCTAGATTTAATCCCAATAAGTTTTGATCGCCGCGTGGGGATGGTGCAACAACCTGATCCCAATTGGTATACGTATGACTCCAAAATGTTGCCCAATAAGCTTTATTTAGATTTTCAAGGGTCTGATATTTTTCCTTTAGCCAATGACGAAAGGCATTTTGGCATAAATCACAATAGCATGCACCACCAAATTCATTAGAAACATGCCATAATACTAAGTTGCTACGCTGGCCATATCGTTCAGCTAATTTCCGATCAATTGCTTGAATTTTTTCACGATAAATTGGACTCGTATAACAATGATTATGCCGTTCACCAAATAAGTTACGCTGACCATTTTCGTCAACCCGCAATACTTCTGGGTATTGATCAGCCATCCAACGTGGCCGAGCGCCACTTGGTGTTGCTAAAATAACATTAATGCCTTGCTTCTCAGCACGATCAAAAATATCATCTAACCAATCAAATCGGTAATTCCCTTCACTTGGTTCTAATTGCGCCCACGAAAAAATACCAACCGTAATTGTATTGATATGTGCTTTCTTAAAATACTCAAAATCCTGTGCAATAATTTCCGGATGATCTAACCATTGTTCTGGATTATAATCACCACCATGTCCAAATGATGTTATTTCTTTCATAACTAACCCCCCCAACGTATTTTGAACAATTTCAGTCTCAATTTACATTGTAAGCGTTTTCTGCAAATGGTATAGTATTAGTTAGTAAAATTATTTACCAATAATTTATAAAGGGATGTATTATGACCTCAATTAAAGAAATTGCTCTCGTTGCCGGTTTTTCTCAAAGCACAGTTTCACGGTTATTAAATCACGATGAAACATTATCCGTGTCAGAGAACACACGAATAAAAATATTAGAAACCACCAAAAAATTACACTATCCCATACGACCACAAGAAATCAAAAAGCAATACAAAATTGCCGTGTTTTTTAGTTTAAATCCGCAACATGAAATTGAGGATGTTTACTATTATGATTTACGTCGCTGTATTACTGAACATGCAAAAGAAGAATATATCGACATTACATTTATGAATATCCCAGATAGCACCAACAGCAATGCATATGATGGGGCTATCGCTGTTGGCTATTTCGATACATTGCAACTAACACAGTTACGTCAAAATTTTTCTCACATTATATTCATCGATGGCAATCCTGATCCTGAACACTTTAGTTCTGTCCAGCCAGATTTAGAGTACGCAACCACCAAGGCCGTAAATTTGTTTATTAATCGCGGCTTTACCAACATTGGTATTGTAACTGGCAGGTATTGGTCAACTAATATACCTAATAACCAAGTTGTGCGTCTTGATAGTCGCTTAAACTACTTTAAAAATATTATGACAGATGCTAATTTATATAATTCCGACCTGTTATTTCAGGCCCATGATTTTACAATGTCTAGTGGCTTAACTATTGGTCAAAAAATTGCCAATATCCTTAAAAGTGATTTGGCGATCGATGCTTTATTTATCAGTTCTGATTCCCTAGCAATTGGTGTTCTCAATGCGCTAAATGAAGTGGATCCTCATTTAGCCCATAAAATAGCAATTATTAGTATTAACGATAGTGCCAGTGCTGCGTATACTCAGCCAGCATTAACAACATTTCATATTGATATACAACAATTGGTGGCTACTGCTTTTGATAAGCTAGATGATATGATTTCCTTTAATAAGGCCGTACAAACGACCACTCTAATGACACCAACCTTGATTTACCGTGATAGTTTTAAAAAAGATTAATAATAGTAAAAAATCCCGTTTCCAACAATGTATCGGAAACGGGATTTTACTAATTAAACTATATTGATAATCTAGATGTCTTAATCACGCAAAATGTAGCGATCAATCAATGCCCCAAAAATCGAACCTACAAATGGTGCCGTTAGATATACCCACAAATCGTCCATGGCCATACCACCAGCGAAGAGTGCTGGGAATAATGAACGAACCGGGTTCATTGATGCACCAGTTAAGTTACCAGCAGCAAAGACCAAAATAGCGATTGTTAACCCAATGGCGATTGGTGCCTGTAGGTTATATACCTTAGTTTTATCATTGTTCAAAACCAAGACAACCACTAACAATACTGTGGTCAAAACTACCTCAACAAGAAATGCCAAACCGGCAGAAATATTAGGAAATACCGTTGAATTCAAGTTATTCTTAGCGACTTCAGTTGCCCAGCTCAAGCCAGCCCCCTTTAGGTAAGCTTTATAGGTCAAGACCAAAAACAAACCACCAATCAAACCACCAACTAATTGTGAAACGATATAAATAAGTGTTTCAGCGGCTTTCATTTGTTTTGTTAAAAACATCATCACTGTAACAGCTGGATTAAAGTGAGCACCTGATAAAGGACCAAATGCGTAAACCAAAACGGCTAGTGAAATACCCCAACCAAGTGAAGGTCCCAATAGGTCATTGTACCCACCCATAACTACCAAAGCTGGTCCAAAGAAGACCAACAATGCACTTCCAAAAACTTCCCCAAAGATTTTCTTTTTCATTTTTTTATTTTCCCCTAAATAGCATCGTTAACCATACTCAAGAATGCAGTTGGTTCAAGTGATGCGCGCCCAATCAACAAACCATCAATATCCTCTAACCCAAGAATATCTTTTGAATTTTCTGGCGTAGCTGAACCACCATATTGAATACGAATCTTATCAGCAACTTCTTGTGAAAACAAGATGGCTAACGACTTACGGATAACCCGTGCTGCATGTTCAATAACTTCTAATGAGGGTGTTTCGGCAGCACCAATTGCCCATGCTGGCTCATATGCAATCACAATATTTTCCGCTCTTTGCCGATCAACACCTGCTAGCCCAACCGCAATTTCAGTCAAAGGTGCCATATCCTCGTCATCTGGATTATAGCGTGTGGTATCTTCAGCAATGGCGACAATTGGAATTAACCCGTTACGTAGTGATGCCGTAACCTTCAGTCCCACTGATCCGTTGGTTTCTTTAAACATCTTGCGTCGCTCATAGTGACCAATAATTGATCCTGAAACTTCGATATCTGCCAAGGCAGCTGGTGAAGTTTCACCCGTATAAGAACCCTCATCAGCCCAGTGAACATTTTCAGCAATCACTGAAACTGGTAGCTTTAGTTCTTTACTTTGCTTAACCATTTCATGCAAATAAATATCTTGTGCTGCAATCCCGACTTTTACTTTGTTAGCATCTGGTAATTTCCCTTGAATTTCTTGTAAGAAATCATAAACCTCTGCTACTTTTTTATTTGTTTTCCAATTTGCAACAATTAAAGGAATTCTCTCTGCCATTATTTAAACTCCTTTTTTAGCGCTTTTAATTGTGATTCATCACGTGCGCTGATATATTCTTCCGTCATAGCCTGTTTCGTTTCGTCAGACCAAGACAACATTTTAGCCATTTCATCAATCACTGGCGTTTCAAGCCGTGCTAAGTCCTCTGACTTAAACAATAAGTAATTTGTCCGTCGCAAGAAGTAATCAATTGGACGTAAGACAAATTCTTTTTCGATGGCGTAATGCAACATACTGGTTTCAGCAACAGATAACTTAGGTGCTGAAACACCTGTCTTGATATATTCAATAATTTCAGGTGTGTTAGATCCATAAAGGCTAGCGATTTCCTTAGCTTTCACTTCATTCACTTCATACTTCACTAACTCTTCAGCATACTTTTCAAGTTCACCATCAACATTGTTTGGGTCAAAGTGACCTCCTGAGACAGAATACTGTGTAGCATCAACTGGTGTGATCGTTTTTTCAAATTTATCAGCAAAAATCTTTGCGATTTCTTCCATTGTTTCCGTTGCCATCAGACGGTAATCAGTAAGCTTACCACCTGACACATTAACAATGCCGTTTTCCGCCTTAATTTGGAAACCACGTGAAACACTTGAAGTACTCTTCTTATTACCTGCTAAGCTGTCTAGCTGATCATCAACGACTTCACGATCAATTTCATGCTTGAAATATTTATCGAGATTTTCACCTAATGTGTGTAGATTTTCATCAGATGCAACCTTCTTTTTCGTATTCCCGTTATAATCACCAGTACCACCAATTAATGGCCGTAGTCCTGCCCAACTTGCTTGAATATCATCAACAGTGATATTTGCATGAGGGAAATGATTATTCATGGCCGTCAATAGATACTCCACATCGGCTTTTTCTACCTTTGGATGCAAGTAATCACCGGTATAATCAGTATCTGTTGTTCCAAAGTAGGTCTTGTTTGCACGTGGAATAACGAATAACATACGACCATCATGGAAACCAGAATCAAAATATACCGTATTTGGTACTGGTAAACGGTCCTGATTAATCACTAAATGCACACCTTTAGTTGGACGAATAGCATCTTGTGTTGTTTCATCCGCAAATTCTGTAATCGAATCGTGCCAAGGTCCAGCCGCATTGATCACGACTTTTCCTTTAATATCAAATAATTCCTTCGTAAATGTATCTGCAACACTAATACGCTTACCAGAACCATCAGGAGTAACTGAAGTTGCCTTCAAATGACTAACAGCAACTGCACCATCACTAACAGCTTGTTTAATATTTTCAATTGTTAAACGTGCATCATTATTTTGATAATCTAGATAAATAGCCAAGCCGACTAATCCTTTACTATCTAACATTGGTAGGTAGTCATGGGCTTCTTCAGCCGATAGTAGCCGATGCACATAAGGGCTGTCCTTAGGAACGTTAGCTAACTTATCATAAATTCCCATCGCAACCTCAGCACTCATTGGTGTAAATGTTGCTTCAGGATCATCATAAAGTGGCATTAACATATGTGATGGACGCGGAATATGTGGTGCAACTTGCTGCACACGCGCACGTTCCGAAACTGTATCAGCAACCACATCAACGTCAAACGTCTTTAAGTAACGAATACCACCGTGTACTAATTTTGTTGAACGACTACTAGTTCCTTCAGCAAAATCCTGCATATCAATTATCGCTGTCCGTAATCCGGAAGCAGCTGTTTGAAGCGCGATACCAGCACCAGTAATTCCAGCACCGATAATGACAACATCAAAGTCATTTTCTTTCAGTTGTTGAATTGCTGATATGCGCTGATCACTTTTAAACTGCATTATTTCTTGCCTCGCTTCTTAGGCTTAAAGGTCTGTGTGGCCTTCACAGCCAATTGCCATCCTTCATACAACTCATCAGCATCATCTTCCGTCATCTCTGGGTTAAATTCAGTTGATTGTTGTGTCATTGTCTTTAATTCATCAACATCTTTCCAGAAACCAACCGCTAGACCAGCTAAGAATGCTGATCCCATCGCCGTCGTTTCAACATTGGCAGGACGTGATACCTCTGTTTGTAGCAAATCTGATTGGAATTGCATGAGGTAATTATTCAGTGATGCACCACCATCGACGTGCAACTTAGCAATATCAATTCCCGTTTCCTGACGCATGACATCAACAACGTCACGACTCTGATAAGCTAATGATTGCAAAGTTGCCTTTACGAAGTCCTCACGGGTTGTTCCACGTGTCAAACCAAAGACTGATCCTCGTGATTCTGAATCCCAGTAGGGTGCACCTAATCCGGTAAAGGCAGGTACAACATAAACTTCATCCTCATCAGTAGAAGCCTTGGCCATATCTTCACTTTCAGGACTTTGTTCAATGACCCGCATACCATCACGTAACCATTGCAAGGCTGATCCAGCAACGAAGACTGAACCTTCAAGGGCATATGTTACTTTGCCATCCATTCCATAAGCAATAGTCGTTAATAGACCATTCTTAGAAATGTTTACATCATCACCCGTATTCATGACAACGAAAGCACCAGTACCATAAGTGTTCTTAACGTCACCCTTATTGAGAGCTAATTGACCAAACAAAGCTGCCTGTTGGTCACCGGCAATTCCAGCAATTGGTACCTCAGCACCGAAGAAGTGAACTGGAATAGCTGTTCCATAAATTTCTGAAGATTGACGAACCTCTGGCAACATTTGTGATGGAATGTTTAATAGATTCAATAAATCTTGATCCCACTTCAAGTTCTTAATATCAAACATCATTGTACGAGAAGCATTGGTATAATCGGTAATGTGAACTTCCCCACCGGTCAACTTCCATACCAACCAAGAATCAATCGTACCGAATAGTAATTCACCGTTCTCAGCACGGCTTTGAGCACCACTGACTTGATCCAAAATAAAACGAATCTTCGTTGCTGAGAAGTACGCATCTGGAATTAAACCAGTCTTCTCTTGAATCATGTCTTGATAGCCATCAGCAATTAACTTTTCCGCAATTGGTGCCGTTTGACGTGATTGCCAAACAACCGCATTATAAATTGGTAATCCAGTTTCCTTATCCCAAACAATCGTTGTCTCACGTTGATTGGTAATACCTACTCCGGAAATATCACCTGGGTGAATTCCTGATTGAATCAAGGCTGTTGCAATAACTGCTTGGACAGCAATCCAAATTTCATTAGCATCTTGCTCAACCCAACCTGGTTCTGGATAGAACATTGTGATCTCACGCTGAGCCGATGCAATCACTTTACCCTTTTTGTCATAAATGACAGCTCGAGTACTGGTAGTCCCCTCATCAATTGATAATACGTATTTTGGCATAGTTAATATCCCCCCATTGGATGACTTACACATTAACAAAACATTTAAATTTAATGTTGTTATTTATGTAAGCGGTTTCTAACTTCACAACAAGGTTACAACGAAATAAAAAAATTCACAATGTTCAATTTTAATTCGATTTATATCATTAAAAAATTCACAAAAAGTTCATAAGTTAGCGCTTATATAACTTTATTCTTATCCTTTAGTAGAAAAACATTGTCAAATCGCCTGCTAACAAATGTTTATGATTCACTTATGTGAAACTGTTTTACATTTTTTTGTTTTATACAATTTACATAATGTAAGTCTTTAACAAAAGGTCATAAAAAAAATTCACAAAATATTTTTTTCACAAGCAGATTTTAGTCCTGTATTTCATATTTTCAAAAAATATCAGGCCTAAATATACGACAAAATTATGAATAGTTTTTATTTCTAGAACGAAAAACAAAAAAGTTCTGGCAAGAATTGCTTTCACAATTCCTGCCAGAACTAAATCTAAATCAATATGATATTCTTTTTTTCATTAAAAATGATTATACAAACACTAATCAGCCTTTTTATAATCAGCTGGTGCTGGCCTTCCCTTAACCTCTTCTTGTGGACTAAATTGTGTTGTTTCCTCTTCTTGAGAATCTTTCTCTACTTCTTCTGATTTCTTATTGTTCTCAGTCATAAATAGAATCCTCCTCGGTGAATAAAACTAATTAATCCTGCTAGGATATAGCGTCATTTTAACAAAAATAATTAATAGTTAAAAACAAAACGACTTACTAGACTAGCCAAGAGCAGCGACGACTGCATCATTAAACACTGGCAAGTCCTTAGGTTCACGACTAGTAATCAAGTTACCATCGATGACCACTGGCTTATCTTCAATACGGGCACCAGCATAATACAAATCAGGTTGTACAGTCAGGTAAGACGTCATTGTCCGTCCGTGTACTAACCCTGTTTGGATCATTAATTGTGGACCATGGCAAATACTTGCGGTTAGCTTGTTCTTTGCCAAGAAATATTTAACAAAATCAACAAATCGTTGATCGGCACGTAATTGATCAGGTGAAAAACCACCTGGGATGAATAAGGCATCAAAGTCTTCTGGCTTTACGTCAGAAATTGCTTTATCGACTGTAATCTCTGTACCATGCTTTCCTGTGACGGTTCCTTGTTCAAAGCCAATTGACGTCACTTCATGGCCGGCATCTTCAATTGCTGTAACCGGATCAGTATACTCAACATCTTCTACAAAATCAGTAACAAGAACTGCAACTTGTTTTTTCATTGTTAATAACCTCCCGTGGTGTAGCATTTGATTACCACGCGTATACAATAACACAACTTTTTTGTCGTTGTTAAGTGGTAGGTTTTAAGAAATCATCTCGTTAACACATTATTTAATTGTTTTTGTACCACCGGCATCGCCATTAACACCTTCTTCAACACCTGGGTTGTACCAATCAGCATGGGCATTCGTTTTTTGTTTCGTTAGATCAAAATACGCCACAACGCGCGTGGGTGCTTTGTCCCACGCATAACTTTCTTTCAAATTTCCAACAGTAATAATCCGGTACGACGTACTTGGAAATAAGCACGTCACAATTGTTACTTGTGGCTCCTTAATTGGATCAAGTACATGTACATCATCCGCCTTAACTAAATATTGGTGCTTGATACGGTACTCATAAATACCATGATTATTAGCTAAGTAAATAGCTTTGTGATTCAACCAATCATTTGTTTGACGCTGTCCATTCACTAAATAAGGTTCATCATCCTGATAGTTTTGCTGCAAACCACTAAAACCTGTCAATCCATCATCAAAATTGTGGCTCGCTAAACCATAGTTGCTTTCTCCCATAATGGGTGCTTGTTTACCAGTCGGGTCGGCATCACTCCGATTCGCATAATTGGCTCCTGCTTGCAGACCTTTTTCAGAATAGGCATCATTAAAAACTGGCTCTAAAATGCCAACCGTCGGCACACTAACAAACCCCTGCTTTTTCAAACCAGGTTGTGTTTCCCGCATCAGTCGCTGTTTGATTTGCTGACGCTTATTTAGAGATATCTTCTTATGACTGTCGTCAACCTGTACCTTCCGCGAGCGGATTTTTTGTACTATTTGATTATGGATGCCAAACCAATTTTGCTGGTAGCCAACATAACCAATGCTGCCTAAAATCACAACCAGTAATATAAATAGAAAAAATCTCTTAATGTTTTTCATTTCAAGTCAATTCTCCAACATAGCTTGATACATCCATTATATCTCTAACAACACGCAAATAGCCCGACGTTAGTTTTCCTGTAACTTGTGTACAATCATTTATAATTAAACACACCGTACAATATATCACATCATGGATGACTAAAAATTGCCAGGTACTTTATAAAAGCACCTGGCAATTTTTATTTCATTTTATATTATATGCATCCAAACTTATGGCAAATCATTTCCTGCTGCAAAGTAAATGTCATACCACTCTTGGTGCGTCAATTGGACATCGCGACCATCAATCATTTCTGTCAAGCGGCTTGGTGTCATTGAACCCAAAACAACCTGCATATTTGCTGGCATTGACAAAATGAATGCGACAGCAATCCCGTTCTTAGTTGAATGATGATTATCAGCAATTTCTTGCAACTTGGCATTCAACTCTGGGAACTTGTCGTTATCCACAAAGTGACCTTCAAACATACCGTATTGGAATGGTGACCAAGCTTGGATCGTCATATTCTTTAATTGTGAATATGGTAAGATACCGCCGTCATGATCAACTGAACGAGCATCTGACATGTTAACATGCAGACCTGCATCGACCATCCCCGTATGCATCACACCAAATTGTAATTGATTAGCAACCAACTTCTGGTCCAATACAGATTGTAGCAACTCTACTTGCCAAGGATTCATATTCGAAACCCCGAACTGCTTAACCTTTCCAGCTGCTGACAAAACATCAAATGCTGCGGCAACTTCTTCGGGTTGTACCAATGCATCAGGACGGTGTAGTAAGAAAACATCCAAATAATCTGTATTCAAACGTGACAATTCGGCATCGACCGACGCAATGATATGATCCTTAGAAAATTCATAACGTGGTCCCAAAATACCATCGCCAGCAACGGGGGCTTCGTCTAATAAAATACCACCCTTTGATTGCAGGATAATATCTTCACGCTTAACGCCAGCTGCTTTAAGGGCACCTGCTAACTTTGAAGTCGACTGACCATTACCATAAATATCAGCGGTATCAAAAAAATTAACACCCTTTGACATCACTGTTTCAACGACTTCTTGTGCTTGGGCGTCTGATTTATCCCCCATACGCATGGCACCCAACGCAATCGTTGGGACCATCAAACCAGAACCACCTAAATTAATTTGTGACATTTTTGCATTCCTCCCTTTCTAGGTACATTTTACACCCTTTTCTAGGGTGAAACAGTGTTGACATTATGAACTAATTTTGATTGATTTATTGCTTATTTTTCGCATAATTAGCTTCTACCTTTGCTTTATCTTTTTGCCACCAAGCTTGATTTTGACGATACCAGGCAATTGTGTGTTGTAGTCCCTCATCAAAATCCGTATACTTTGGTTGCCAATTCAACGTACTACGTGCTTTCGTAGCATCAATAGCATAACGCAAGTCATGACCTGCACGATCTCTGACAAAGTCAAAATCGTCTGGCGCCTTCCCCATAGCCTGTAAAATTTCCCTTAATACGGAAAGATTATCGTGTTCACCATTTGCACCCAAAAGATAGGTCTCACCAATCGTACCATGCACCAAAATCTCCCAGATACCAGTTACATGATCATAAACATGGATCCAGTCGCGAATATTACGACCATTCCCATATAACTTCGGTTTGATACCACTAATAATATTAGTAATTTGCCGTGGAATAAACTTTTCAATATGTTGATAAGGGCCATAGTTATTCGATGTATTTGAAATTGTTGCTTTTAAGCCAAACGAACGCACCCATGCCCGGACCAACATATCTGATCCGGCTTTGGTTGCTGAATATGGTGAAGATGGATCATACCTCGTCAATGGCGTAAACTTCTCATCCCGACTAGTACTATCTAAGGGCAAATCACCATAAACTTCATCCGTTGATACATGATGAAAACGAACACCATAACGACGTGCCGCTTCAATCAGGGTAAATGTACCCATTAAATTAGTCTCCATAAATGGCGACGGATCATTTAACGAATTATCATTATGACTCTCAGCTGCAAAATGAACAATGGCATCTGCTTTTTGCACCAATTCATCAACCAATTTTGCATCATTGATATCACCTACTACTAACGTCACCTGATCTGTTGGTAAATCAGCTAAGTTTTCATCATTACCAGCATAAGTCAACTTATCCAATACTGTTATTTTGACATCTGGATGTTCGGCGACCACATAGCGAACAAAGTTTGTGCCAATAAATCCAGCACCACCTGTCACCAATATATTTTGATATTTAGCCATTTTGTTTCTCCAAAAATCATTTGTATAAAAAAACTGAGAACCTCATTATTAGCTCTCAGTTTTTATCTTAAGAATTTATAATTTTTATTTCAAGAAATCAGGTTCCAAAAATGCTGGATTAGGATATTGGTAGAATCCCTCACCTGATGCAGCACCTGTCTTACCATCATCGATCATGGCCTTCAACGCCTTAGCAATTTCTGCAGATTGTGTATCTGTATCAGCTTTAGCCAAAGCAAGATTGTAAGGTGTATTTAATCCTACCACATCAAGGATAGTAAATGGTCCTTCTGGTGAACCAGTAGCTATCATCCATGACTTATCAATCGTCTCTGGATCAGATACTCCATTGACCCAAAGCCTTTGTGCGGCATCTAGTAATGGCACTAACAATGAATTCAAAATATAACCATGCTGTTCCTTATATAAGCGGAATGGTACCATCCGAATATCTTTAGCAAATTGGACAACTTCATCCAAATACTTATCTTCAGTACCTGGATGACCCATAACCTCAGCGTTGTTATTCTTCCAAATTTGGTTAGCAAAGTGAATGGCCAAGAATTTTTCAGGACGGTCAACATACTCCGAAAACTGCGAAGGTACAAATGTTGATGAATTAGTTGCAAAGATTGTCTTAGCTGGAGCAACCTTTGACAATTCCGTGTAGTAATCAACCTTGATTTTTACACTCTCCGGAATAGCTTCAATCACCAAATCAGCGTCAGCAACCGCCTCGGCCAAACTTGTACTAAATGACATTTGGTCGATCACTGAACCAGCTCTATCCCCATCATCATAGAAATCCTCAAATTCAGGTACATAGCTAGCTAATAATTGCTTGGCATGGTCTAATGCGCCATCATTAATATCATAAAGTGTCACTTTAAAACCTGTAAAGGCAGCTTGAAATGCAATCTGACTGCCTAAAACACCACCACCAGCAACGGTAACATTTTTAATTGTCATACAAAATTCCTCAATTCTATACTTATTCATTAATATACCTTACAACATATATCAATTATAACACCGTTACCGCTTTCATTTTATTTAAAAGATTATTACTTTAAATTTTTAATCACCTAAATATTTAAAGGCATGTGCCAAATCAGCCAACAAATCCGCTTGGTCTTCAATACCAACAGACAAGCGTATCAATTCATCCTTAATCCCATTTTGTAGTCGAATTTCTCGTGGAATAGCACCGTGGGTCATCACAGCTGGTACTTCTACCAAGCTTTCAATGGCCCCCAAACTCTCCGCTAATGTGATAACTCTTAGCTGTTCAACAAATGCCTCAGGGTCTAATCCTGGTTGCAATTCAAAAGAAATCATTGCACCAAAACCATGCATTTGCTTCTTAGCGACTTCATAATCTGGGTTTTCTGGGTCACCTGGATAATAAATTTTGCTTACCATAGGCTGCTTATTTAGATAGTCAAAAACCGCTTGAGAATTCTTTAAATGTGCCTGCATACGTAATGACAAAGTCTTAATCCCTCGTTGTAATAACCAACTTTCTTGTGGGGCTAAAACACCGCCGATGGCATTTTGCAAAAAGCCAATTCGCTCTCCCAATTCTGGATCTTTCGTAACAATCAGACCGGCAATGACATCACTGTGACCACCCAAGTACTTTGAAGCACTATGCAATACGATATCAACACCCAACTCAATTGGTCGCTGGATGTAAGGTGACGCAAATGTATTATCGATGACACTCAATATCCCATGTTGCTTCGCAATATCAGCAACCGCTGCAATATCAGTTACCCGCAACAAGGGGTTGGTTGGCGTCTCCAAGTAAATAGCTTTTGTTTCTGGTGTGATAGCTTGTTTAACAGCTTCCAAGTCACGCGTGTCAACAATTGTAAATGTCATGCCAAAACGCTTTAATACCGAATTGATCAGGCGGAAAGTTCCCCCATAAACATCATTACCAACAATAAAATGATCACCTGCTGAAAAGAGTGAAAATACTGTATTGATAGCTGCAGACCCTGAAGCAAAAGCAAAGCCATCAGTACCGCCCTCTAAATCAGCAATTAACTTTTCGACCGCTTCACGAGTTGGATTACCTGAACGTGAGTATTCATACTTACCTTCACCGATTTTATTTTGGTGAAAAGTTGATGCCATATAAATTGGTATTGATGTTGCCCCAGTAAACTCGTCTTCGCTAATACCACCATGAATTAATTTTGTACCAAATTCCATTTTATTTTCCCCTATTCGTTAATGTCTCAATTTCCCCTAATAAAAAAAACGCGAAATTCTGATTTTCATCAGAGACTTCGCGCCCGCAGCTCAATCCCAGCCAAGTGGGTATTGAACTTTTAAGGTTATTATTCCTCAAAAATGCCAATACTAACAGGCCGAACATCGCATAAAGCGCATTGTTCGACGGAAACAAGCTGTTACATTAAGCATTGATTGATTCATAATGACCCTCCACTGAATTTATTGACATAAGTGTACCTGCATTATTATGTGACTGTCAAGCACTGAAAATACAAAGTTGACCTGTTCATAGTTAATACTAGACAAAAAAAGTTCCACAAACCTAGTCAGACCAAGTTTGTAGAACTTAAAATATGCCGTCGATGGGGGTCGAACCCATACTCCCTTGCGAGAACTGGATTTTGAGTCCAGCGCGTCTGCCAATTCCGCCACAACGGCATGTAATAATTAAATAAGCGTACTGCTAGTAAACGGTAATACCGAATGCCGTCGATGGGGGTCGAACCCATACTCCCTTGCGAGAACTGGATTTTGAGTCCAGCGCGTCTGCCAATTCCGCCACAACGGCATATTTAACTATTATCATATACAAATATAAAAGGAGTTACTAATCAATAACTCCAAGGGCGGTAGATGGGGATCGAACCCACGCGTGCCGGAACCACAAACCGGTGTGTTAACCACTTCACCACTACCGCCATCATCAAAGAAACAGGGGTAGAGGGAGTCGAACCCCCACCGACGGTTTTGGAGACCGTTGTTCTACCATTAAACTATACCCCTATTTTGAGATGGTTATTATTGACAATACATTGTATCATCAAATGGCGCGAGGCGGAATCGAACCGTCGACACTACGAGCTTCAATCGTATGCTCTACCAACTGAGCTATCGCGCCATTATAAACGGTCACAACGGGATTCGAACCCGTGATCTTTCGCGTGACAGGCGAACGTCATAACCAACTAGACCATGCGACCAATGGACGTTACAGGGATCGAACCTGTGACCCCCTGCTTGTAAGGCAGGTGCTCTCCCAGCTGAGCTAAACGTCCATTTTCTGTTGCTGTAAACTCAACAACAGAAATTATTATACCTATATTTCGCAAGCTTTGCAACCCTTAACGGCATATGATTTTAATTTTATCTGAATATGAAGTGATAAGGGTCGTTTGATGAAGGATAAGATTGTCTGCTTTTATATAATGAATTAGTTAGTAGAGTTTCCGTTATTCATAATTTCACTTTGTAACTAATAATCAAGAAGTTACTAGTATGTTAATCAGGTTAGACTTTCAAATACAATAAAGACCCTTACTCCGAAATATGGCCCTTTTAACGAGGCAATTGCCTATCTTATTTTTATAGTATTTAAACTGTCAGCCTGTCGGGGACTAGTGCACGCAACTACCGAAGCTCTTAACAAAACTGGTCGAAAAGCTTCCGACGTTGAAAGTTTTTCGACCAGTTAGCTATTTAATTTTCACTATAAGTTAATAGGGGTAGTTGCATACTTTTGTTCAATATCATTAATGTCATCAAGACCAATAAAGTCGTTAAACTCTGGGAAAGTCACCATCTTATCCATTTGGTTCTTAGTTGTGCCTAAATTCACCATATCCTTTAGTAGTCTTTCAGCTGCAAAAGTCTGCGTATAAATTAAGACATTGGGATGAATTGCAATAGAGAAGCCCATTTCATGTATTTCCTTATTGGTCATCAAAGGCGTTTTCCCATTTTCAATCATATTAGCCATTACAGGCACATCCGGAAAACTATCCGCTACCACTTGCATATCTTTTTTCGTCTTCGGTGCCTCTATGAAAACCAGGTCAGCACCAGCTTCGTGATAATGTTGCGTACGTTTAATTGCCTCGTTTAGACCTGAAACTGCGTAAGCGTCAGTCCGTGACATAATTAAGAAGTCGTCATGTTCACGAGCATTGACCGCTGCCTTTAGTTTGTTAACCATAACATCTTCTGAAACAATGCTCTTTCCATTCATATGACCACATCGTTTTGGCCACGTTTGATCTTCAATAAACAGCCCGGCAGCTCCCATATTTTCATAAACATGTACTAATCGTTCAATATTCTGTTCATCACCATAACCAGTATCAGCATCAATAAACACAGGAATATTAACAGCATTGATGATTTCGCGAGCTGAATCACTCATCAATCCAAAATCAGCGATTCCTCGATCAGGTTGAGCTAATTTACTAGCCGCCGTAGCATATCCAGCCTGAAATATAGCTTTAAATCCAGTTCGTTCAGCAATTTTTGCACTCAAAGCATCTGGTGCAACAACCATGTTGACCAAGTTGTCGCTAAAACACATTTGCTTAAAACTTGCCCTCATTTTATCCCCTTTTGTCATCTAATTAGCCTCCACTTCTGTTTGAAATATCCTTTGTTCTGCCTCCATACGGGCCTTCGAAATTACTCCCGTACGAAAAATAGGCGAAAAATGATTGTCAACAAAATAATTCTCATATTCCTCATTAAAGACTGCACCAATTTGTTGTGTTTCAGCCAAGCTATCAATTTCGTCAAACTGATCTTTTCCTAAATGTCCCACCAAAATTACATCTGCGACTGCTTCTTTTTTCAAGTAAGCCACTCGTTTGGCTAACCCTTCAACACCATACGTTTGAACTCCGTCAAGTTCCGCAAATAATACTGTGGTAGAGTCTTCAAAAACATCTTTGGCCGCCTTTAGTTTAGCAACAAAGTCACTGAAGTCGATAATATCTACTTCATCATCGTTGGTATGCGATGGAAAAATTTGATCATTAATAACTACACCATCTGCCCCCGACCGCTCAAAGTCCTGCACAACAAAATAAGTTGTTAATTGATTTCCAAATCCTGACTGAGCATCAACAATAAGTGGGAATGTGGTGTTTTCCTTTACATGGCGAATCACAACACTCATTTCTGACGGAGAAATTAACCCTTCATTGGTTTTTCCTAGCTGCGATTTTACTACATCGTAACCATTTAAATAGGCAGCTTCAAATCCACCCTGCCATACAGATTGTGTTGATTGAGAATCCATAACACCTGGTACAGTAATCGACTGTTTGCCTGTAAATATTTCTTTTGAAAAGCTCATGTCCATCCCCTCCGATTATTAGATTATTAAAATATGATTAGTTAATAGTTTAACGATTATTCCGATTGCAAAAAGGCCATTATTTCATCACTTAATGATGAAATAATGACCTTTTAAAATTGAAATGTTTTTAAATTTTCCCAGTCACGTTTGTTAAGCGGGACATTTATTGAAACCATTGGTTGTTTAACAGAGATATCTAAATTACTTACCACAAGATCACATTCAATTATTTTTTTAACAAAAATTACTCTATATTGGTCGATTAAATTTTTTTGTAACTCTTGCTGAAACCAAAATCGATAAGCAGGGGAAGAATCTAGTGCCAAAAAAACATGCAGTACTGGATTCATCAAACTCATATCAAAATAACCTAACACTAAAGGCACAAGATTTGTTAGGAGATATTCTTGATTTTGAAACGCCAGATTACCAGTTTTCTGCAATTTTTCTAATGTTTCGGTCAACTCCTCAACCACCCTGGGGCGTTCCAATTTCATTGCCTGCAAAAGCGTATCACGCTCAAGTATAAGTCCCCCCACCGGAAAAACCATACTGTAACTGTGAATGATATTAAGTTGGTTCAGCATATTTTTAGTATCATCGTTATTTAATTCTTGTTGCAATCTCTTTTGTAACACACACAATAACTGTTGCGAGGCCATTTGAATTGAATTACTTACTTGCACTTCTCCAACGTGCATTGTGGTACAAAAAAAGAGACCACAATAGCCTAAAAATGTCGCCTCTTGTATACCCGTTACAAGAGGTAACATCCAATGATAAATTGGTTGGTCATTAAGCCTTATTTCTAAAATTTCTTTAGAAAGTTCAATTTGATGTCCTTGCCTCTGACGTTGGGTATTAATAACCCACCAGTAAGCTATTTGTAATTGCGTTGTTTCTTCGAGATGGATACGTTTTTTTGTTAACCAACCCTTAACTTTTTTCATTACATATGCGCTTGAAAATTTAGGAAAAGGCCATTCAAAATGTGAATAGGTTTCCCAATAAACTCGATAATAACAAAGACGGACTAGGGCTTCATCCCCAACTAATTCATGGCTGGAAGAAGAGTAGCGGATCCCAAATAATGCAAGATGACTTTGCAAATCTTTAACATACCTTTTCACAGTAGAATCACTAACAAAATTCAAATCATTAAATTCTCCCAAGTTATGTAATTCACCGTCAAATGTGGATTTCACTAATCGAATTAACACTGATTCATCCGTCAATATCAACATAATTTTATTTAAATTAATAGCAGGATGTCGATAAAATAATGCGCCTGTTTTTTCATTATATTCTAAATACATTTCATTGGCAGAAAAATGACGTTGAATTAAAGATTGCAATTCAACTATATGCTTCTTTACCGTATTACGATCAACTTGTAGTGCACGTACCAATTGTACGACTGGAACAGATGTACCTTGATCATCTAAGTAACGAATAAGTTTAACATTGATAGTATTTCTACTCATAAATGGTTGCATGTAGCCACTCCTATATTTATTGCCATTATTTCTATTTAATCTTCATTGACACAATTTTCTAATTATATTAGAATTGCTCTAACATTTAATCAAGCAAAGGAAAATACGATATGAAAAATACCAATGTAACATCTGTACAAATTGTCTTACCCGTCTTACTTAACATTTAATGACGGGTAGATTTTAATGTGCCTGTCTAGACCGACGGGCAGCATTGGTAAACCTTAAGCCAAGAGCTGTTTCTTAAACAGCTCTTGGCTTTTTTGTTTTCTCTTCCAAAAATTAAATGAAAAAAACTACAGACTACTTACAAAATCATATCTCTATTAAACAGAAAGGATAACAAATGATAAATACTCTTAAATTTAACATTTACTTACCACGGATACCTCCCAATAGATGCTCAAAAACTTGATTCTATTGAATTCTAAGGTAGTTTTCCACCGTGTACATGTCACACAATAATTTTAACATTTACACACATGAAACATATTAGTTAAAAATATAGAATTGCAAAATTAGGGAGGGGTTATTCTGTATGTGGTTTTCGCCTCGTGGTATTTAGAAAGAATATCTGGCTAATACATTAGCTTCTTTTTACACAACACTTAAAAAACATGATCTACTCTATTTTTTAATAAACTATCGAACTAGCAGTGAACTACATTAAAGCATACATGAATGTCAAAATTTGTATCTAAACAGACGGGCTAGCTACCCATGTCTTCGACCCTTAATAGTTAAAGGAGTGAATTATATATGCTAAATAGTAATACATCAATATCAGAAGCTACAGAAGTCTATCAACCAGAAGTAGCCGAAAAATTATTGTATAAAATGAACACCATTCAAACAACTAAAACATTTCGACGCATCTTTTTTTTAACAGCGGCTGGCTTATTTCTGGATGCCATGGATTTGTACCTTGCTAGTGGGGTTATGAGCTCTTTTACTACAACGCATTTTTCTACCACTACACAAAATTCCGCCTTTCTGTCATTTGGCTTCTTAGGCCTATTTATCGGTTCAGTAGCGGCCGGAGTTATCGGAGATACCAAAGGACGTATGAAGGCATTTCAATGGAATCTATTATTATTTGGCTTCTTTACTTTCATTGGGGCATTTGCGCCAAACATGATTGTACTAATTATCACTCGATTTATTAGTGAAATTGGCCTAGGTGCTGAAATGGTGACAAGCTTCTCAATCATTAATGAATTCGCACCCGTTAAAACTCGCGGTAAATGGTGCACTACTGCGTCATTCATTGCTAACATCGGCGCCCCAGTTGCAATGTTACTTTGTTTAGTCGTTCTCCCCATTTTTAGTTGGCGAGGCATGTTTTTTATTGTTGGTGCTTTGGCACTTATTTTCAGTTATTTCCGTCACAATCTTCCAGAATCACCTAGATGGAATATCGAACATTATCACTATGATGCTGCTGAACAAACACTGTCTATGCTAAAAAATGAAATGGATGCGGAACATAAAAAACCCGCTACAATTGTTGAACATTCAGCTGCCAAAGAAACTGATGTTGATAAACATCTAACTCGTAACACGTTTGTTGCTATTGCTCTTGCAACCGGAGCTATGGTCTGTCAATACACGTTTACATCTTGGGCACCAACATTGTTAGTCAAGCAAGGTATCGACATTGCTAATTCTTTGTCTTATTCAACACTAATGATGATTGGTGCTCCAGTTGGGGCTTTTGTCGGTTCACGGTTAGTTGAACGTATCGGCCGTAAATTAAACATTATCAGTGCATTTACATTAGTTGCAATTCTTGGAGTAACTTACAGCCACTTAACCTCACCTGTCGGAATCGTTGTTGTAGGATTTTTGCTAACAGGTTGCTTCTATGTTTTAAATGCCACTATCATTGGTGCTTACATTACTGAACTTTTTTCAACCAAATATCGATTCCGTGGTGCAGGAGTAGCCAATGGATTAGCAAAACTGGCTAATTTTGGTATGCCATACTTAGTTGTTTTCTTCCTGAATGTATCATCCGTAAGCATGGTACTTTACTTCATAGCTGGCTTGGCCATTGTTGCGGCAATAATTACTCTTGTTCTAGGTCCTGAAACAACTGCAAAACAAATTAATTAATATATTTCTAAAACCAATTAATAATATTTCTGACAAGTTGGCAATGACAGCAATATAAAAAGTGAATTAGACGATTAACTCACCATAAAAGGCCATATCTCGGATATTTTCCGAGGTATGGCCTTTTTTTTATTTGATTCTAAAAATTAAAACACACAAACATTTTCTTCTTTATCAACAGCTATTCAATCATTTACCACTGAATACAGGAAAACCACTTGAATCACCATAGTCTTTAAACTGTGGTAAATTCTTTAAAATTTCCATATCTGCCGCATCAATTTTAAAATCAACAGCCGCATTATCAGCAATATGCTCTGGGGTCTCACTCTTAGGTAATGGCAAAGTTCCCAATTCTAAACAATAGCGGATTGCCAATTGTGGGACTGACACTTGATACTTAGCCGCCATTTGTTTGATTTGTTCATTTTTCAAGATTTCACCATGCGCCACTGGCGAGTATGCTTCAACTAAAACATCATTTTGCTTTGCTTGTTCTAATAAATCGAAAGACGTGTTTCCAATGTGTGTTAACAATTGGTTTACTGCCGGTTTAATTGACCCATTTTCTAAAATATTAGTTAGGTCAGCTTGTTTAAAATTAGAAACGCCAATTGCTCTAACTGTACCCGCCTGAACGGCTTCTTCCATAGCACGCCACACTGCTAAATTCTCTTTAAAGTAATGATTTTCCCCGTGAAATTCGGCCCATGGCTCAGGTGAATGGATCAACAATAAGTCAACATAATCCAAGCCCAATTTTTGTAACGATTCATCAATTGAATTTTTGACAGTTTCATAATCTTTGAATTCTGCTTGCACTTTAGTTGTGACAAAAAATTCATCTCGATTAAGTCCACTGGCCTTTAACCCTGCACCAACACCTTCCTCATTACCATAGGCTTGCGCAGTGTCAAAATGACGATACCCAAGTTCGGCTGCCTGTTGAACTGCTGTTGCTACCTTATCATTGTCAATCAACCAAGTTCCAAAACCTAATTTTGGGACTTGAACACCATTATTTAGCGTGTACTTTTCATTTAAGATTGTCATCTTGCCGCCTTTCTTATTTAATCAGCTACCACTAACTTGGCGTATTCTTCGTCCGTAACTGGCTCTAACCATTCTGATTCACCTGTCGTAATAGCCAAGTGACTGAACCAAGAATTTTCCGTGGCACCATGCCAGTGCTTTACGCCATCATGTGCTATCACAACATCCCCCGGCTTTAATAATTGTGCCGCTTTACCTTCTTCCTGATACCAGCCTTCACCACCAGTAACCAATAAAATTTGACTACCGTGATGATGAATATGCCAATTATTACGACACCCAGGTTCAAAAGTAACATTGCCAACTGGCACACTGACGTCTTTTCCTGGCGTTACTAACGTATTGTTATAGCTTTGGCCAACAAAGTATTGAGCATAAGCATCATTTTTAGGACCAGTTGCAAATACTCCTGGTTGCTCAACTTTTTTCTCTATCATCTTTTTTCTCCTCACTAAAAATAAATTACTTCTCTTGCCAAATCTCTTTTGCCCGATTAAAAGCTGACCAAGCCTTTGGCCAACCTGTGTAAAAAGCTAAATGAGTAATTTCGGCCACTATTTCTTCTTGGGTAATCCCATTATTTTTTCCAATTTGTAAATGGGCGGACAACTGCTCGTTATTCCCCATACCAATCAACGCTGCAATAGTTATTAATGAACGGTTATGCGCAGACAACTCGTCTTCTTTGTCCCATACTTCACCAAATAAAACATCATCATTCAAATGGGCAAATTGTGGTGCAAAAGTACCTAATTGTTCTTGCCCTGCAGTTTGTTTATTAGCCATAACGAATTCCTCCAATAACTTACCTAGGTAAAATCTTAACTGTTGCACTTACTGGTCCCGCTTGTAGCATAGGTGGTAAATAAGGACTATCTTGGTACTTTTCTTGATACGCTGCATTAATCTTTAAATCTAATTCATTGCTACCAGATGCATCAATAAATTTTGTTTCGAATTCTTCACCAGCTAGGCTGATTTTACCAGCTCCCTGTACCATAGCTGATTGATACCATCTTGAATTTTGGCCATTATAAGCTCGCACATACAAATCATCGTCTACAATAACTGACCAAATCCATGTCGGCGTACCATAAGTCTTGCCATCCGCATAAAATGGTGACACGTGTAAGTCATCAGCACTTGTAAATTTATTTAATTGTTCGGTTGTCCACTGTAATGTCATTTTTTGTCCCCCCATTTCTTAGCATCTAGAGCAAGCATACTACTTAAAGTACACTTTAAGTCAAAGTAAACATATACCGGTTATTATTGTATAATACGACATGAACTTAACTTTAAGAGGTGCGTAAAAAATGAATTATTTATCTGATAATAAAAAATATACTATTGGCGAATTTAGCCGTAAATTTAATTTACCAACTTCCACCTTACGATACTACGAAACAGAAGGTTTGATTAAACCGCAAAGATTTCCTAATGGCCGTCGTTACTACACGACAGAAGATGTTAGTTGGCTTAAATTTTTGAATCATTTAAAAGGCACTGGTATGAGCGTTAAAGATCTTAAGCAATATATTATCTGGCGCGAACAAGGAGATCGTACCATTCCACAGCGTCTTGAACTTTTAAAGACTACCAAGAATGATTTTTTAAACGAATTTTCAGAAATACAACATCATCTACAAATTTTAAATGACAAAATTAATTGGTATGAAGCAAAAGAAGCAGGCATTTCTTCTGAAGATGAAGCCTTTGCTGACTATCTGCAAAAATTAGGGCATCACGAATAAAATAAGCACTTGGCTACTCCCTATTCAAACAACTTCCACTACAATTCAATTAGGTAATTGCAACTTTGCTTCATTTCCCCTATAATATGTAATCGTGGTAGTAAATATATGGTAGTGTAGCCAAGTGGTAAGGCAATGGTCTGCAAAACCGTCATCACGGGTTCGATTCCCGCCACTACCTTATTAAAAAAGGACAAACTGACAGTGTCGCGTCAGTTTGTCCTTTTTTATTTAATTCAGTACTTGTTGCCAAATAGTTGCCATTTTCGATTCTGCAAATGCTTGCGCTTTATCATAGGCAGCAACCGACATTTGGGTCCATTGATCATCATCAAGTAACAACTCGCTTACTTTTTGAGCCATTACCAAGTTCGATCCATCTGGGACGACATAACCATTAACCCCATCTTCAATCAAGGCATGGGCACCATATGGCACATCAAAGCTAACACTTGGGACTCCATTTCCCATTGCTTCAACTAAATTCATCCCCAAACCTTCGCCAACGGATGTTTGTAGGATAACCTGTGCTTGCTGATAAGCCTTTTGTAGATCCGTACTTGGCACATAACCACCAAAAGTAACGTGATCAGCAACTTGTAGTTTTGTTGCTAATTCCTGCAAGTCATGCATCATTTCTTGTGTCGCTGCATAACCGTAATAAACCAGCGTTGCATCTGGCACATCTTTCACTACTCGCGCTAAAACTCGTAGTGCTTGTTCTGGGCGCTTTTCAGGCGATAACCGACCAACATACAGTAATTGATGCGACTGGCGCTCTGATAACGTCACACGCGGCTTTGCCAACGTTTGATCATCAATGACGACGTCTGGTGCCACTTTGATAGTCAAGCGCGGATAACGTGTCTGTAAATCTCTTTGTTGTGCCGACGTTGGCACCAAGATTGCTGTAAATGCTTCCCCATAGCGCTCTAATACATTGATATAGGCAGGATATAACTTACCACGTACGGGATGTTTCGTATCGCCAGTATGAATATCATGCAAATAAGCAAATTTATGTGTTGTTCCCTGCACCCCAGCCACAATATGATCTAAACCACGCCGATCTGAAATCAGTGTCGTATCAAGTTGCTGACGCGTAATTTCATTCAAAAAGAACAAGAATAATTGTTCCTCAGTGTTAAACCGATAGTCATGACCTAAATAATTAACTAGCTTATACATACTTGGTAGTAATTGGCCATTAATGTTCATATGGGTCACTTCAAGAACCGTTTCTCCGGACAAATTCAAAAATTTCTGCACAGCCAATCGACCATCTGGATGAAAGTAGTCAACAGATGACTTAAAGCCACGCCAATCAAAATTTTCACGCGCCGTCACATTATCAGCCCGATCGTAATACGTAATGTCATTAACTAAGCCAACGGTTGCCGGCATCACATTAATTTTTGCGACTACGCGACCAGCATCTTCAAGGGTGGAATAATTTGGCCCATGACCAACAATATGGTACTTATCAACTGGAATTTGTGATAACAAGCGTAAGGGCTGTTCTTGACGCAAAACATTAGTCGTTCCCTGGAAATAGTCATACATGTTCAATACTTCGTCAGCATTCAACCCAATGGCATTCGCATCCCGACTTAAAAAGCGATTATAATCACGTGTCACGTATGATGCTTGACCCAAGCGCCCTTGCGTTGCTTGTCGATTGAAGAACTTAACCCGTTGTGCTTGCGCATGTTCAGTTCCCGAATTATAGGCAAATATATTTTCACTCACAAAATAATACATTATAGTTGTCCTCCTCGATAACCTGGCATGCCCGCAAGTTTAGCTGGCCAACTTTCTTTAGCATCCACTAATAATGATTGCCAGGCCGACCAAACAGAAGCTTCTGAATAACGTTCGGCGGACTCATATGCACCAGTCATATATTGTTCTGCTAACTTCGGATCACGAAGAACTTGTAAAATGGCTTGTGCCAAAGCGTTGTAATCACCGTATGGCACAACGGCCCCATTAACACCATCTTCAACAATTTCATTTGGTCCGTAGTTAACATCATACGAAAAGGCAATTAGCCCATGAGAAATAGCTTCCATGATTGCCAAATTAAAGCCTTCCATGCGAGAGGTCAAGCCATACATCATGGCTTCATTTTGCACCTGATCAATATCTGTCGTATAGCCTTTCAGAGTAACAACATCTGACAATTGATATTCGTCGATCACCTGTTCAACTTCACGACGCGCCTTGTAATTATCACTAGGATCAGGGTAACCATATAAGTCTAAGGTCACTTCAGGAAATTCCTGATGCACGAGTCCAATTGCTCGTACTAAATCATCAAGATGCTTTTCCCAGGCAATCCGTGCAAAAACAACCATTTTACCAAATTTGCGCTCAGCGACTGGCACACGTGGCTCACTTAATAAGTGTTCTGGCACAACACCCACAGGAATAGTAAATAGCTTTGTTTTGGGTTGAAAACGCGCGCGGACATCAGCCGTTTGCTTGTGTGTAGCTGATACTACTGCATCATAACCATCAATATTATTCAATGAGAATTCATAATTATTATTCAACAAAGGCGCAGCCGGATTTTGGGCATTCGCCGTATGTGCATTATGTAAGTGGAAAACCGTATACGCTGGCTTTTTCAGATGTAACAGTCCCCAATCACCTAAATGGGCCCGATCGGCAATGAAAACATTCGGTTGATCAATTGACCAATAATCATCATTCAGGCAATCAAAGAAATATTTTGTCAGTTCGGCCAGAGTATCAAATTGATAAACCTGATTAGCACGATCAATCAACCGCCAACTTGTTTTATTGATTTCACCACTCATCGTCTTTTTATGAAAGGCTTCAATCACAGTGCGACCAGACGGTGTTTGCCAGGTTTCAGTCCCAATTTTATTATCTGGCGTATACCACTGTTGTAATGAAATAAATCCTCGTGAATCATAATGGTCCACACGGTAAAGATTATTAAAGCCATCAAACCATTCAACAGATTTCACCTGACGATCAGCATCGACATTGTAGTTCACACGTGCAACAAGTTGCTCATTCGACTTCACTAAATAACGGGATTTTTCTGTATCATCAGCAAATTTAATGTTCAAAGCACCGAATTCAATGTCTTGAACTTGTAATTTTTTCGGCTCAATTTGCAGTGCTTCTTGAAAATAATCAAACATATTAATTAATTGATCATCAGCAATCCCCGCATCATTGGTATTGATATGGGCATTAGGATCCCAGTCACGTAACACGACCATGACTGGCTCATTATTTTTGTTAAATAAATCTAATCGCTTTAATTCAGCATGCTCAATTCCCGATTTTTGCTTCGGCATTGTTGCATTAATAAAAAAGTTCATTTGTTCCGCCTTTCATGACTGACTGCTCAGCTGATTACTGAAGAAGTAGCAACCATCATTGTTCATGTACTATGCAAATTGGGACCACAACTTAACAATTGCTTGCGTTCCCGCATCTGCTAACTTATTTTCATCCGCAAGCTTGGTATAAAGCTGCTCAGCTAATGCTGTCATTGGTAGATCGAGTTGCAATTTAGCAGCCTCATCTAATGCAATGCGTAAGTCTTTAATAAAATGTTTCACATAGAATCCAGCAGCATAGTCGTCTGCTAAAATACGTGGCCCATAATTATCTAATGACCAGTTTTGCGCAGCGCCACCACCTAATGTCTGCAAAACTTGATTAACATCTAGTTCAGCAGCACGTGCATAACTCATGGTTTCTGCCATCCCCAACATGGTACCAGCCACCATAATTTGATTAGCCATTTTTGCATGTTGACCACGACCAGCACCACCGAATAATGTGGTATCTTTGGCAATAATTTTAAAAATTGGTTGTAACTCATCAAAAGCTGCCTTTTCGCCACCAACCATAACAGTCAATGTACCATTGTTAGCGCCCGTATCACCACCAGATACTGGTGCATCCAAAACAGTCACCCCTTGTTTTGCACCTGCCTCAGCCAGTTCTTGCGCTAAGGTTGGGGTAGACGTCGTCATATCAACAACAATTTGTCCGGCATGGGTGCCTGCAAAAATACCCGTTTCGCCATAATATTGGCTCGCAACATCTTTAGGATAACCAACCATGGTAATGACCACATCAGCAACTGAAGCAATTTGACGTGGCGAATCTTGCCATACAGCACCATGATCAATGACTGCTTGCGCATGTGCTTTGGTCCGATTATAAACATACACGTCGTAATTTGCCTGTAATAAATTATTTATAATGCCACTTCCCATGACCCCTGTACCGATAACCCCAATTTTCATTTCAAATGCCCCCTGTTTGTTATATTATTTCTATTTTACCTTGCTTGTCTTAAAAAATAAAAACGAGAGCGAGACAAAAGTCGTTTTGAAGCCGGTGTGTAACGATGATTACGTTATTTTGACTCGTAGTGCAGCGAAAAGTCGGAATTGCGTAATCGTTGTTACATTGAGGCTTCAGACTTTTGGCACGCGTTTATGCTATCAAAATTACAGACGTAACTTAATACATTTTTAGCAAAAAATGGTTGGAACATTTATTTTGTCCCAACCATTTCGTATTTAAAATATATTAATCAGCAAACACAACCTGGCCATCTTCAAAAGCTGCAATACGTGCCAAAGATTCAACATGAACACCTTGATCGTCTAACATCGCACGGCCCTTTTGGAATGTCTTTTCGACAACAATGCCAACGCCAACAACTTTGGCTTTGGCATCGTCGGCAATTTCCATCAAACCAGTTACCGCTTGACCATTTGCCAAGAAATCATCAATTAACAACATACGCTCGCCTTCATGCAAGAAACGCTTATCGATCATCACGTGATTTGTTTCTTGCTTGGTAAATGAATAAACATCAGCAATGTATGATTCTGAAGATAGCGTAATTGACTTCTTCTTACGAGCAAAGACCATTGGCACCTGTAGTGATAATGCCGCAAATACAGCAGGCGCGATTCCTGATGATTCAACAGTCAATACCTTGTCTATCTTTTCGTCTGCAAACAAACGCGCAAATTCTTCACCCAAAGCTTGCATTAATTCAGGATCTACTTGATGGTTCAAGAAATTATCAACCTTCAAAACATCTTCACCTAAAACACGGCCGTCTTGCTTAATGCGATCTTCTAAAATTTTCATGTCTGCTAATTAACCTCTTTCTCACGTCCTGGTAACAAAATATTCAATAATACAGCTAATACTGACGTTATAACAACTGAATTTTCAATAACTAATTTCACTAATTCTGGTAGATGTTGGAAAATTTGTGGGTAAACTGTCACCCCAATTGCCGCACCAATCGAAATACCTGCAATCATCAAATTTCGTTCAGCATTGAAATCGACTTGCTTTAGAATCGTGACTCCTTGTACACCGATTGTACCAAATAGGATAATCATTGCACCACCCAAAACAGATGACGGAATAATCGTAGCTAGTGCGCCAAACTTTGGCAACAAACCAATCAAGAGCAAAATCAATACGGCATAATAGATTGGTTGTCGTGTCTTAACACCTGACAAACGAACCACCCCAACATTTTGTGAGAACGTTGAATATGGGAATGTATTAAACAAACCTGACAAGATAACTGCCAATCCCTCAGCACGATATCCCTTCGCCATATCCTCATTCGTTAGTTTACGCCCTGTTAAATCAGCTAAGGCGAAGTAAACCCCGGTTGATTCCATCATCGATGTCAGTGCCACAATCATCATCGTAATCATTGCTGACCAGTGAAATGTTGGTGTCGCTAAGAAAAATGGTGTTGGCATATGGAACCATGAAGCTTCAGCAACTGGTTGTAATGATACTTCTCCAAGAAGTCCCGCAAAAACCGTTCCCAGAATGATCCCCAATAAAATAGCAATTGACTTAATAAAGCCCTTGGCGAAAATAGTAAATAACAGAATAATCAACATAGTTACCAAGCCAATTGATAGATTCGTCAAACTACCAAAACTTTTCGCTGCAGTGTCGCCACCACCCCAATTTTGGAAACCAACCGGAATTAAGGTAAATCCAATAACCGTAATCAATGACCCAGTCACCACTGGTGGGAAAAATTGACGTAGACGCGAAAACAAACCACCAATCAGAAAGACAAAAATACCGGCTGCTATCGTGGCACCATACATCGCACCAATCCCGAGGGTACTACCAATATTAATTAACGGTGAAACCGTTTGTACCGCTGAACCAATCACAACTGGCATTGCAATACCAGTATATCGGGTACCTTTAACTTGGAATAAAGTTCCAATCGCCGTCATAAAAATGTCAGCTGAAATTAAATACGCCATTTGTTGCGCATTAAAATGTAATGCTGCACCAATCAATAATGGTACTAAGATCCCACCAGAATACATTGCCAGAACGTGTTGCAACCCTAAAATCAGATTACGTAACTTGTTAAAACGTCCTGTCGATGTCCGTGTGTTCGACTCCATAACTTAACTCTCCTCCAATGTAGAAACAACACACGTAACCACTATCCCTATAGATATTTGGCAATAAAAAAGCACCCAAACACGCAAAAGCATGCAGAATGGGTGCATCAAAATATTAAAACACTATCGGTAGTCCATCTCTTGGGAGAAGGGTAGGAACTCGTTGGCCATTCTCCAACAATTATACCGACAGTGATTACGTTTCAATTATTATGTACTTAAATATAACAGACATTTCGTCATTTGAAAACATGATTATTCGGCATTAATGCTGTCTTGCTCATTTTTCTTATCTATTAGCGCTTTCATTCCTATAAGGCCAAAGTAGTTTAAGTAAATTAGCGTCACACACGATGTCATAGCGATTATATTTCCTATGCTTTGTCAGTTAAAAAACATTGACAACAGGGGTTAAAGTTTTATATTTTATCCTGAGTGGAAAAAATATTGTGGGTTTATATTATTACTATCTAGTAATTAAGGAGGATTCGTGTGAAAGAATTTAAAATTCAAAGTTTTGTACTGATTTTAATCTCTTTTATCTTAGGTTTTAGTGAGTTTATTATTATTGGTATTCTTGATGATTTGGCAAAAGAATTTTCAGTTAGCGTGGCCACAACGGGCTATTTGGTGACCATCTTTGCCTTGGTTTATGCCGTGAGTACACCAATCATCACATCAACGCTTAAAAACAACTTATATCACGCCATGGTCGTTTTGGCGCTGATTTTTACATTCGGAAATGCCCTAACGATTTTTGCGCCAAATTATACGATACTTGTAATTTCGCGTATCATCGTTGCCATTGTTTCCGGATCGCTCGTGTCATTATCGATGACATTCGCAACCGTTATTGCCCCAATGCCCAAACGTGCTTGGTTAGTTAGCTGGATTTTTTCTGGCTTCAGTGTCGCGTCAGTATTCGGGGTACCTTTAGGAACTTGGATCAGTACAACATTAGGTTGGCGTTTCACCTTCATCACGATTACCTTGCTCAGCATCATAACTGTATTCTTAATCATCAAAACGTTACCTCATAACTTGATGCAAGAGAAACAAGGTCACATCCTACAACAATTTGTTATTTTCAAGGACCCCAGAATTTATCTCAGTGTCTTTATTCAAACTTGTAGTCTAGCCGGTGTATATGTCTTTTATACTTATCTACGACCAATTTTTTCAAAGACATTATCATTCAATCCTGGTGTGATTACGCTTTTGCTAACTATCTTTGGTGTGATGTCACTGATTAGTAATCAGGCAAGTGGCCGAATCGCCAACAACAAAGGCTTGCTCAGCATGCCACTACTTTACATCATTGAATTTATTGTCCTAATCACAATGCCATTATGGCTACAAAACACCTGGTTAGGTACAGTTGACATTATGCTAGTTGGTATTTTGATGTATCTTGTTAATTCACCACTTCAACTACATATTATGGGAGTTGCTGAAAATGATTATCCACAATCACTTGTTTTAGCTTCTTCAATCAATTCGATTTTCTCAAACTTAGGCATCTCATTAGGATCTGCAGCTGGAGGTCTGGTCGTTTCAAACTTTGGCTTGAATAATGTAGGTATCGGTGGTGCTGCCTTTACTGCATTTGCCTTAATTTCAACGGTTATGTTGAACAAGGTTAATGCAGCACGAGAACCATTGTATTAAAAATAATTTAGCAGCTTATAATTAGTATTAATAAAAAGGGTTGGAACAAAAGAAATGTTCCAACCCTTTTTGTGTTAAAGATATGTTAATTATCCGCCTGTAAATTTTACAGCGCAAATCACGTGACACACCGACTTCAAAACGACTTTTGTCTTGCTCTTCATTAAAAGAAATAAGTCAAATCTGAAGCTACTGATGGATACGCGGTCAACTGTTGCGATACTGCCTCTTTAGTCAATCCTTGATTGATTGCTGATGACAAATAATTAATTAATTCATCGGCATGAGTACTTAACACAGATGCACCAACAATCTGACCGTCACCATTGATAACTGTTTTTACACGGGCTGCTGGTTCTCCTTGACGATAAGACGTATACCAACTAGTAATATCTAAATCATTGACGGTATAACGATCCGTATCATCTGTTTCAGTTGTCACACCTGTTTGGGCTAACTTTGGCGTACCATATACAACAACCGGCCTAGCTGGATAAGAAATTGATTGTTCCTCACCCAAAATTTCATTTGCTACATGTTGTGACTCAAATGATGCCAGTGGTGTAATTTTAGGAGCTGGTGAATTAGCCACATCCCCCACTGCGTACACATGTGGATTACTCGTGCGCAAATAATGATCAACTAAGATACCCTGCTCTGAAAACTGCACATGGGCATTTTCTAAAGCTAGTGTATCGTGGTTACCAACACGACCAGCGGCACGAACAATTAATCCGGCTGATAAGGTATTACCGAAACTCAAAGTTGCTTCTAACCCATTATCGGCTGACGTAATTTCAGTCACTTCTGTACCAAAATACATTTGCACACCACGATCATCCAATTGATCCATTAATGAATCAACCATCGTTTCATCGAACGACTTTAGTAGACGGTCGCCGCGAACAACCAAACTCACCTTTGCACCGGCAGCTGCCGCAATTGATGCAAATTCAATTGCTACAAAGCCACCCCCAATGATAACTACTTCATCTGGTAGGTCGGGCAAACTTAGAAACTGTTCAGAATCAACTGTTAGTTCTGCGCCTGGGAATGATAACTGGGCTGGTCGTTGCCCAACTGCAAGAACCCAGTCGGTTGCGAAAACCGTTGCAACCTCTTGTCCATGACGATGAATCACCGCTGTTTGTTCATCAATAAAGCTGGCTTCACCGGCGATATGGTCAATATCACTTGCGGTCAATGATTGTTCAGTTCCTGTAGAAATACCATCTGTATATTGATTCTTACGTGCCATTAAATCTGACCAATTGATGTCGACATGGCCGTCTATCCCTGAATCTGATAAAAATTCAGTAAATTCTTTCGCTTCAACCGCACCTAGCAAAATTTTCTTAGGGTCACAACCATAATTAGGACATGTACCACCCCATAAATACTTTTCAATCACAACAACGTTTTTACCCGCATCATGTAATTGATGGGCTGCTGCTAAACCGGCTGGTCCCGCACCAACGATTGCGACATCATATTGCTTTACTTCACTCACTGCTTTCATACCGTCCCTTCATAAAACTTTATCCACTACTATTATGGCAAATTTTTATTAAATATATGGTAACAATGTTTGCGCAAAGTGTTCTAAATCAGTACGATCTTGCTCTGTAAACCGATTAAACGTCGTCGAATCAATATCAATAACCCCTAACTTTTCGCCATTTTCGCGGGTCAATGGTACAACAATTTCAGCATTAGATGCTGAATCGCAAGCAATATGGCCAGCATGTTGATGGACATCATCAACGACCGTTGTTGCTTGGTTTTCATACGCTTGACCGACAACTCCTGAACCTGGCTTAATCCGAACAACTGCCGGTTTGCCCAAGAATGGTCCTAAGATCAATTCATCCTTTTCTTGATTGTATAAATAAAAGCCTGCCCAATTCACCGTTGCTAAGTTTTCATATAAAATTGCCGCAGCATTAGACAAATTAGCCAACGGAAAATCTTCGGACTCCTCACCTGTAATCCATGAAGTTAATAATTGTGAAAGTAATGGGGTTGCTGTCGTTTGTTCTGTCATTGTTTATCCTCCAAATAAAAAAGTCCCTAATAAGAACATTATGTTCTTATTAGGGACGATGTCTCGTGTTACCACCCAAATTTATCTATCTGTTGCCAAATAGATCTCTGTAGTTTGACTAAAAACTAGGGAAGATAACGGTTCCTGCCGTGATAATAGCTTTCACTAATTATCGTTCTCAGAGTTCATTTTCAAGCTACTTCCAAACACTTTTCCATCAACCAAGTGCTTTCTATATTGGATTAATAACATTACTTTTCTCATCATAGAATCTCTTAAAATTCAATTGTCAACATCATACAAAGGACTATACATCTTGTCAATCAATTTATGAGAGAATCTTAACTTTAAACAGTTTCAGCCAACCAGTCCATCACTTGTTGTGGGTTCAAGCGCTCACCATTTCCAATATGATCAACTTGTTCCCCATCTTCAAATAGAACAAAAGCTGGAATACCTTTCAATCCTTGTTCTTGTGCAATAGCTAAGTTAGCATCGCGGTCAGCATCGAACCAGTTGATACCTGCTGAAGTCACACCCTTTTTAATATCGGCAACAAAAGGCTTGATAGCTTTGCAGTCACCACACCAGTCAGCTTGTAAGAACATCACTTGCTTACCAGGCTTTGCAATTTCTTGGCGAATTGTTTCATCATCATTTAACTCAGGTTGATAAAAATCCATGTTCATGCCCTCTTTCACTTATTTATAGTAAGAATATCAACTATCTACTAAATAGTCAAGATAACCTCTTTGAGTATGAACGATTAATAAACCTTTCGCAACTAGTTCGTTACTTATACTTCACGCAAACGTAGGTCTTGTACGCGTGTTTGTCCAATAACGTTTAGGAAACGGTAGTATGCCCAAGAAAGGATTCCTGGAATAACGACACCAAAGACGATTAGCGAGATCAAACCTGCCATGTTGTGAGCAGCCAACCATAGTGGTGCAATCAATGAGTTTAGTCCCAAACCAGCTAGGGCGTATGGTACTTTAAAGTCAAAGCCAACAACGGCAATAACTGCGGTAACCATTGCAATGGCAGCTGGTCCCACTGCTAGGATCGGACGCTTTAGCAAATTAGCGAATTGTACCTTAGGTGTAACCAAACCTTGGGCGATGTTACCACCAATTGTATTTTGATTAAATGACATCGCTGTGAATGAGACGAAGGCAACTGTTGTACCAATCAAGGCAGCTCCCGATGACATTGGATCCAACTGAACGGCGATGGCCAAAGCAGCTGATGAAGCCGGTGTCATCAAGAAAACAAACCAAGAAAGTGAAACAACCAATGAACCAAGCACTGGATTAACTTGCATCGTGTGTCCTAGCGCACCACTGACCCAGTTTAGTGCTGGTGTTGTGACCGATGCCAAGCCCAAACCAGCAATTGAACCAACCATAGTCACCGCAAATGGTACCAAAACCATATCCAACGGCGTCTTACCAGTCATCCACTTACCCAACATAGCTGCAATAATACCTGCCAAAACAGCTGATACTGGTTGACCGGCCGTCATAATTTGCGAACCAGCTTCTTGAGCGGCGATCCAGCCAGTGGCTGTCGACGTGTGAGCAGCCACATCAGATGTAAAGTAAATACTATTAGCACCAACCGTTGAAGCAATCATCGTTGAGCCAATTACCAGCGTTGATGTCCGCATCATCACAGCAATAGCCATCCCCAAAGCGGGTGCCAACAATTTTTGAGCGATATCACCAACTTGTACCAACGCATCCCAATGAATGGTGGTTCCAACCGTATTAACTAGCAAACCAATTCCTAGAAATACCAACACCGTATTTGAAACCCCTTGTGAAACAAGGAAAACATAATCCTTTGTCGTCAACTTCTTTTCTTGTTCTTGTCCTTGCGTCATAACCCTACTCCTTTTTCTTTTGGGACTGAAGATACAAAAAACCGCTAGTTGGAAAAATCCTAACTAGCGGTTCACGAATAACAATCCAGTGATAAACTAGTCGGCCTTTATAAGGCCGACACAAATTGCACGACCCTTTTAGTTGATAATAATCAAATCTAAAATTAAGCCGCGTAATAACGCATTGTTTGTGTTGTTCATCATGGTTTTTGTCATCGTTTTTATCTCCGTTTTTTATTTGATGTTTTATATTATGCACCTAAAAATTTGAATGTCAACACTTTTCTCTCATTTAATTTTAACAATCTTTTATTTAGTTCATTTTGATTATGAATGTAGGCCATTTATCAAACATAGTGCAATTAATGACAGTAATCACAAGCTGTTCATGAAACATAGGTAATCTTGTTAATGAACTGTTCATGACATTTTTTTAATTAAACATAGAAATATCTAATTAAAATCTGCTATCATGTTACTTAATAATAAATTTATATTATTTAAAATAACAAACGTCTAAGTCCAGCAAAGAAAGTAGGCATCCTTGTGAGTAATGTGAAAGAATATATTAACACTATAAAAAACGACATTCAACGTCGCGATCCTAATGAAACTGAATTTCAGGAAGCAGTATTTGCTGTTTTAGATAGTTTAGAACCAACTCTGACAGCAAATCCTCAGTATGTGGATGATAACCTTCTAGCACGTTTGGTTGAGCCAGAACGTGTCATTCAGTTCCGTGTACCATGGGAATCTGATGATGGTAAGTTCCATGTCAATCGTGGTTTCCGAGTACAATTCAATTCTGCAATTGGCCCATACAAAGGTGGCTTACGTCTACACCCAACTGTAAACTTGAGTATTGTTAAATTCTTAGGTTTTGAACAAATTTTAAAGAATAGCTTAACCGGACTACCTATTGGTGGTGCTAAAGGAGGTAGTGATTTTGATCCTAAAGGTAAGTCAGATGCTGAAGTGATGCGTTTCTGTCAAAGCTTTATGACTGAATTACAACGCCATATCGGCCCAGACTTAGATATTCCAGCTGGTGATATCGGCGTAGGTGCTCGTGAAATTGGCTATCTATTTGGTGCCTATAAGCGCCTCCAAGGCTATCAAAACGGCGTGTTAACAGGTAAAGGCTTAACATTTGGTGGTAGTCTTGCCCGTACTGAAGCAACCGGATTTGGTTTGCTATATTACACAAATGCTATGATTAAAGCCCAAGGTGATTCACTCGCTGGTAAGACCATTAAAATCTCTGGTGCCGGAAATGTTGCAATCTACGCCACACAAAAAGCCGAAGAACTGGGTGCTAAAGTGGTGACTGTTTCTGACTCAAATGGTTATATTTATGATCCACATGGCATTGACTATAAAATTGTTAAACAAATCAAAGAAGTTGAACGCGGGCGTATCTCAGAATATGCAAAACGGGTATCAACAGCCGAATACCGTGAAGGTTCAGTTTGGGATCTAGATATTAAATACGACGTTGCTTTGCCTTGCGCTACGCAAAATGAAATTGACCAAAAACAAGCTGAAATAATTGCTCGCGATGGTGCAAAATATATTTGCGAAGGTGCCAATATGCCAAGTAATGCTGCCGCTATTAACGTTTACCAAGAAAATGGTATTTTATATGGTCCTGGTAAGGCTGCCAATGCTGGTGGTGTTGCCGTTTCAGCACTTGAAATGAGCCAAAACAGCGAACGCTTATCATGGACATTTGAGAAAGTTGATAACTATCTCAAGGAAATTATGGAAGATATTTTCGCACAATCAGAAGAAGCCGATAAAAAATATCACTTAGATAAAGATTATCAAGCTGGCGCTAATATTGCTGGATTTGAAAAAGTTGCCGAAGCGATGACGGCACAAGGATTAATTTAGAAAATAATAAAACGGGTGGAACAGTATTTATGTTCCACCCGTTTTTACGTAGCATATGTTAATTATAACTTTTCGGTATAAACGTCTTTCGTCTCACTCTTGCTTAAACGTGTTCCCAAAGACTGAGTCCTCAATGTAACGTGGTTTGTCTCGCTCTTATTTTACTTAACGACTGCAACAGCCCACTTCTTCTTGCCTCTTTTAACAATGACGTACTTACCATCGTACTTGTCAGCAGGATTAATGACAGCATCTTCGTCCTTAATTTTAACACCGTTGATACGAACAGCACCATCTTTAACTGAACGACGAGCAGCTGTCTTTGACTTTTCTAATCCGGCCGCAACAACCAAATCAAGCAAGCCAATTTCATCAGCTGCGATTTCAAATGTTGGTACATTTCCAGCTAATACAGCAACCTCATCCGTTGACAATGATGCAACATCAGCATTACCAAACAAAACATTTGTCATGACTTCTGCTGTATGCATAGCCTCTTCACCATGGACAAATGTCGTGACCTCTTGGGCTAGACGACGTTGTGCATGACGTGCAGATGCATTTTCAGAAAGTTCTGCGACTAGTTCAGAAATTTCATCCTGTGAGATAAATGTGAAGTACTTTAACATTTTTTCAACATCAGCATCAGCTGTATTCAACCAGAATTGGTAGAATTCAAATGGTGTCGTCTTAGCAGGATCCAACCATACAGCACCACCTTCAGTCTTACCAAACTTTGTACCGTCGGCCTTCAACAACAATGGTACGGTCAATCCAAATGCAGGTGCTTCACTATCGACAAGTTTGTGGATCAAATCAACACCGTTGGTAATGTTTCCCCATTGATCAGAACCACCAATTTGTAAGCGCACATGCTCACGCTTGTATAGTTCGTAGAAATCAATCGCTTGCAAAATTTGGTAAGTAAACTCAGTAAATGAAATACCAGCATCCAAACGAGAAGCGACCACATCTTTCGCCAACATACTGTTTATAGAGAATAGTTTTCCGTAGTCACGAAGCATACCTAGCAGTGACATTTGGCCCAACCAGTCGTAATTGTTAACGATTGTAAACTCGTTCTCACCAAACAGCTTGACCATCTGTGCACGGATTTTCTCCACGTTAGCTGCCACATCTTCTTGTGATAATAATTTACGCTCAGATTTCTTTCCAGAAGGATCACCAATCGTTCCAGTTCCACCACCAACAACGATAACCGGGTGATGACCAACCAGTTGGAATCTCTTTAGAATCATAAAGGGAATTAAGTGACCAATATGCATCGAATCACCAGTTGGATCAATACCTACGTAAAGTCCGATTGATTCCTTGCTAACTAGGTCACGTAAACCATCTTCATCAGTGACTTGGTTAATGGCTCCACGCCAAGCTAATTCATTTAAAATATCTGCTGCCATTTATCGTTCCTCCAACTTGTTTATGTATGAATCATTGAAATTCTTGATTAAAATAAAAAGCACCCTAACCAAGAATTTAACCTTGATTAGGGCGCTGTTAAACGCGGTACCACCTAAATTGCCACCTATTGTGACCACTTATAACCTCGTAGCGTGAGGACTTCGTTCATGCGTTTTGCTGACTGTAATTCGTTAATTGGTTTGATTAGTTCACAGCCACCACTAATTCTCTGAATGTCCACCAATTCTTCTACTAATTGTCATACACGATAAACCGATTATAGCATAATTTTTATAGAATTGAACAATTAAGCGTAAAAGAAAAAGAGGCCTCTCTCACTAAATGAGTGCAGGCCTCTTTGTGTATAAGCGGACCACCACGTACCGCTTATACGTTTTCACCATATCATGTTAACGGGCACCACCCCATTAACAATCCCCTTTTGTTCTAAGAATCCCTTCTCAGAACACCTTCCGCCTTGTTGAGGCTCCTTCACAACCTCAACAAAACTATTATCGGACAGCAAGGCATTGCACCTTCCATAAAGGCGGCCCTAGGACATCACCCCTTGGCCAACTGCATCCCCGATAACATTAATTATTATAGCATACTTTATTTAAGGTGAAATGTTGTAAGAACGCTAATCCCTGTTCGGGTCGCAACTTCATCAGAAATAGTAAACGTCTGATCAGAAAAATCAGTCACTTCAGGTAAGGCTGCTGTCGTCAAGCCAGATAGCGCCAATGCTTGTGTGTCCCATTCATCAGTTACTAAGTCATATAATCCTGTTCGTGCAGCATAAGCCCGCGAAATAATATTTTTACCAAATAAACGGTAAATAATGTAGCTTTGCAAACTCATGTAATGCACAGCTTTCTCATAGATATCTGGTTGTTCGTTTTTTAACCATAAAATTAAGACAAAAGGCGTCCTATCCAACAACGATAAGCCCATTTTACGTTGTAGTTGACCAGTGACGCCATTCATTATCAAAGCATCAACATATTTTTGCGTATCTTGACCGTAAATAACCGGCATTAATGGTTCAAAGTTCTTATCTAGTGGCATTAAACCATCAAGAGAAATTTCTGAAAAAATAATCTCTTCAATTTTGGCAGCTGGGCTATCTAACAACAGCTTATTGGCCTCTTTAATGGCTGCAAGCGTCTGATTATAAATTTGGTCTGGTGTAATCGTTGCACGTTCTGCATAAGTCGTTGCCAATGGCAGTTCATGTTGACGCTGTGCATTATTTTCATCAATCAATGTCGTTTTAACTGACAACAAAGATACATCAATTGTTAGTGTATATTCCATGATAACTCCTCTAGGTTAATACTACTATTATACGCTAGTACAGCAAAAAAAGAGACCGGCACATTATTCATGTCCCAGTCTCCACTTTCACAATCAAAAATATTTTATAGGTCTAGCAAGGTAAAAATTACTTTGCAGCGTCCATAGCATGTCCACCGAATCCGTTACGCAATGCTGATACGACTTTACCAGTAAACGTATCTTCTTGCAATGAACGGTAACGCATCATCAATGACAAAGCAATAACAGGTGCTGGTACTTGCAAGTCCAATGACTCTTCAATAGTCCACTTACCTTCACCAGATGAGTGCATAACACCTGAAATCTTGTCCAACTTAGGATCATTTGAGAATTGCTCTTCAGCCAATTCCATCAACCATGAACGGATAACTGATCCGTGGTTCCACAACTTAGCAACGGCTTCGTAGTCGTAATCGTATTGTGAGGCTTCCAAAACTTCGAAACCTTCAGCAATAGATTGCATCATACCATACTCAATACCGTTGTGAACCATCTTCAAGTAGTGACCTGAACCTAATTCACCAGTGTATAGGTAACCATCTTTTTCAGCAATACCTTCAAACAAAGGCTCGATAGTCTTCCATGCTTCAGCGTCGTCTCCACCAATCATGAAGTTTCCACCGTTACGAGCACCTGACATACCACCTGAAGTACCAGCATCAAAGAACTTGATACCTGCAGCAGTTGTACGCTTATTTTGCTCCAAGTTATCCTTATAGTTTGAGTTTCCACCATCAATGATGATATCGCCAGCATCCATCTTTTCGATCAATGTATCGATTGTTGAGTTAGTTGGCTTACCAGCTGGAACCATTACCCAAACTACTTTTGGTGATGGCAAAGCTGCCAACATATCATCTAAGTCAGTAACACCAGTAACAGCGTCTGAATATGAGTCAGCTTCCTTTACTGAGTCTGCACTCAAATCATAAGCAACAGCCTCATGACCATTGTCAACAGCATTCTTTACCAAGTTCAAGCCCATCTTACCAAGGCCGATCATTGCGAACTTCATGTCTGTACCCCTTTTTTCTTTTGTTTTTTCTACACTCTTATTATAATGCAAAAGTTTTTCATATTGCAAGCTTTTTATTGTAAAATCTTTTCATTTTGTTTGAGTTTGTGTCATTTTGTGCCATAATTAGAGCATAGAAGGAGAAATTATGGCACAATCAGGATTTGCACGAATACGATCAATGCGCGACCAACTGACTGGATCAGATAATAAAATCGCTGCATTTATCTTACAAAACCCTACCGAAGTACGTTCATTAACCATTCAAGAAATGGCCAATGTAGTGGGCTTATCAACCGCGACCGTTTCCCGGTTTGTTAAGCGCGTTGGTTTTGGATCATTTCGTGAGTTTTCACTCAGTTTGGCTAGCCTTCCCGTTCCCGAAAATAGTTTTTTCGGCGAAATCGACCAGACTGATGACCAAAACGAAATTGTTCAAAAAGTTTTTAGTGGTGCAGAAAACGCTTTGGAAGCGACTGTCAATCTCATTAAACCAGAGGACTGGCAACTAGCAACTGACTGGCTTATCAATGCTCATCATGTTGGCCTATTTGGGATTGGTGGTTCATCAATCGTCGCTTTAAACGGTTATCATAAATTTTTAAGGACACCCTTACACATTGAACAACATCCAGATTATGACGTGCAGTTAATGCAGGCCGTTCATATGACGGATCAAGATGTTGCGATTGTTATCTCGCACTCTGGTCGTAATCATGGCACATTGAATATTACTAGACAACTTCAAGAAAACAACGTTAAAACTATTGCGATTACCGGACATCCCAAGTCTGAACTAGCCAAGCTTGCTTCACTAACTTTAGCTAGCGCAGCCGAGGAAGTTAATATTCGTAGTGAATCAATGTCATCTTTAATTGCACAATTAACTATTATGGACAGTCTGTTCACACTGGTTGGTGTGCAACTAGGAGATAAGACCCAAGCGGTCGTTGAGCGCATACGTGGCACAATTGAAGATAGTCGCGAATAATCGTGATAGTATTCTATATTATTTTATAATACAACTACATTATACAAAAAAGACACTAGCCTATGTTGTGCTAGTGTCTTTTTTGATTAATTTCATAATTGATCGACAGTTAAATCAGTTAATGACTGTAGCCACTGTTGCAATGACTGATCACTTGTCTCAACTGTAAATGGTGTTGTGGAATAGACAACGGCAACATTTTGCCAGCTAATTCCGTCTTGATCGATAAACGATTTTGCCAGTTCTTGAATATTATCATTCGTTACAGTCGCCAACTGGTTAGTTCCTGAAAAACGTGTGAGGTACCAATTAACAGCTAATTGTTGACCAATGACACTGGTAATATCCATGTCTTGGTTCATCAAACGAACCGCCTGTTTAGTTGGTAATGCGGGAACTTCCTTTTTTATAAAGCGAGAAAATTTTGACCACTGGCCAATAATAATTGCATAAAACTGCCAAGGCACTTTAATGGCAATTTGCGCCAGCGTTTGAACCGTGATCTTATCCATATCCCACAATCCATCCTCAGAAGTCTCAACTCCCTGTTCAGCCCACTCTGCTAAAAAACGTTGCATGGTTTCGTCAACTAGCGCAGATGTTGCCCGTTGTGTTAAAACATAACGACCTTGCAAAAAGTCAGCAACTGTTGACCTGTCAATCATGGCGTTGGCTTGACGTTGAGCATGCTGTTTCAGCTGACGACTTTTCTTACTAGCGCTGACACCTGCATAATGCCCTTGTTTAACCACAATACACCTCTCTCATTACCTATTTTGCTCGACTAAGCAACCAAGAAACTAAAATAACCACAATAACTGCACCAATAATCGATGGAATAATCGCCATACCGGCAACATTTGGTCCCCATGATCCTAGTACCAGCTCACCTAACCATGAACCAACTAAACCAGCGACAATATTTGCAATCCAACCCATAGAACCACCGTTTTTCGTTACAGCTCCTGCAATTGCACCAATAACTGCACCAATAATAAGTACCCAAATTAAATGAAACATCGTGAACTCCTTCCTAATTGTTAACTATCATCCGAACCTGTGCTACAATGAGCAGAAATGAGGAGGGACAATAACATGTATTTAACATTTTCTAACACCGCACAAAAGCGGATTAAACCCTTAATAACGACAGATACTCGTATCGCACTTGACTTAGACGATGGTGTTGGACCATTTTCAGATGCTGCCACATGTACTTTTGATGTGGCCTTCAACTTAGTCCTTTGCCAAGATAGCGATCTATCAGATGACTTCAATGTTACGATTGATAGTGATCTGGGCCCTGTCTACATCAAAGATTATACAACAGAACAGTTAGACTCTGCACTTAATTTGGACGTTGACCGTTATCTACGTTACAAACTTACTGGCCCATCAGGTATTTTAGACCCTAATGTCACATTACGTAACTTACAACCTGTTGGCTAACGATTCATCATTAATTAGTTTTAAATGCAAATAAGCCGAGACAGATAAAATGTCTCGGCTTATTTTTTTATCTATTGGCTAAGGTTTGTTCTAACTGCTGTATTTTATTAATCAATGCATCTTCAATAATTTCATGATGTGCCAACTCTTGCCTAGAAGTTTCAGGTTTTTGTACAGGTTTTAACACAACTGATTTACCTTGACCATCTGTGGCCTGATGTAGTTGTTCGTTTTCCTGACGTAAACGTTCATTTTCTTCCGCCATTAGCTGCATGGTTTCTTGTAACTCAGTCGCTTGTGATTGATAAATTTCTGCACCTGTACGCCATTTGTCCGCTTCTTTTTGTGCTTCATGTAAGGCATCTACTAATTGTTGTATTTCTTCTTCACTTCTTATTTTCAATTTGTTTGCCCCCTCGAAATAATTGTATAAAAAAAGCCATCCACCTGGAATGGCCATTGAACTCCGAATGTCGGGCTCGAACCGACGACAGCACGATTAACAGTCGTGTGCTCTACCAACTGAGCTAATTCGGAATGATGCATCGCGACGTCCTATCCTCGCAGGAGGCGATCCTCCAACTACTTTTGGCGCTACTGAGCTTAACTACTGTGTTCGGTATGGAAACAGGTGTGACCTCAGTGCCGTCATCACGATACGATAATGTAAGTATGTCACTCACAAAAAATAATATTAGCTTGAAATCTCAAATTTGTCAACATTTTCACACGAACATGATTAACAAAGAATTTTCAATCTGTTTGACCCATAAAAAACGTCTGAAATCTAAGAAATTATAGATTTCAGACGTTTAGACTAAACTAGTTATTAATATTTTCTATTGATTGGCAACATTTTCTCGCAGGATATCATGCAGGCGTTCATACAAGATACCAACTCTTAATCCACTCGTTGAGAAAGTAATTTTTTCAGAATCCAAATAATTCATTAAGAGAATAACAGGTATCAAACCACCAACAATAATATCGGCACGATCTTTACTGATACCAGGTACCTCTTTACGTCCTTCAAAGTCCAAACTGATGATGTCCTCAAATGTTTTGTTTACTTGCGTATCTTTAATTTGATAACCGTGAACTTCTTCCATATTGAACAGTCGATCACGACGACGGTTAATCTTAGCAAGCGTACGATTGCTACCGCCCAAACCAATAATTGGCAGGTTCAAACCATTCTTTAACCACCAAATATTTTGGAAAATTTCATTAATTGAAATAACCGCTTTAAATAATTCAGAAGCCGAGACGTGATTACCTAAATCATATTCGGAAGAAATAGTAACAGAACCGATTGGAATACTAATTAGGTTAGTCACTTTACCATTCTGAACGAGCACAATTTCAATACTTGCCCCACCCGTATCAATTAGAATGGCATTGGTAATTGGCAAAGTTTCAGTAACCCCGATATAGTCATAATAGGCCTCTTGCGTACCTGAAATAACTTCTAGATTAATCCCAATCTCTGACTTTACTTGTTTCAAAAACGCTTTTTGATTTGATGCCTGACGTACCGCGGCTGTTGCAACGGCCTTAATGCGCACATTATCTAATTCTTTATAGATATCCTTGAATGAATGCAAAGCCTTCATTGTTCGTTCAATAGCTGCTGGTTGTAAAATTTTCTTTTCACCCATATTTTCAGATAAACGCACAAACTCCTTCATATGAGTCACTGTTTCATGCGTACCATCTTCATTAATACGGGTAATTGTCATTCGAACTGAATTAGATCCCAAATCAATTACTACAAAGTTTTCCATTAAACTTCCTTTCTATCTATTATATCGATTATCTTTCCTCACCAAACGGATCATGTTGATTTTCTGGGCTCATCATAGGTTGAAACTGGTTTGGATTTTGCTTATGTAAATCCAACTGTTGTTTTTCTGCCCACTGTGTTGCTTGCACAGCAAAATAATCTTGCGCATCTAATGAAGCTCGACCTCGACGATCGACCCGATTATATGTGCCATCGACATCGAGTACCCGTGTTCTCACATTATCCTGCCATAATGTACGGTAAATTGATAAAACACGTTGTGCCAAGTCGGGTTGTTCAACTGGGAACAGTTGTTCAACCCGTCGATTTAAGTTTCTTGTCATCAAATCAGCTGACGATAAATAAACTTGCTTTTCACCTTCAAAATCAAAAATATAAATTCGACTATGCTCCAAAAAGCGGCCGACAATTGAATGTACACTGATTGACTCACTGATGCCTTTAATACCAGGTTTCAAACAACAAATACCTCTAATCAGTAAATCAATTTTTACACCAGCATGCGATGCTTCGTACATTTTAGCAATCATTTCCTGATCAGACAAAGAATTCATCTTCATTTGAACATGTACTGGCCGACCGAATTGTGCATAACGAATGGCCTGATCTAATTTATCAATAATAAATTCTCGAATACCATTGGGCGAAATATGAAGTTTATGAAAGTATGGTGGCCGAGAATAACCAGATAACATATTAAATATATTTGTCACATCGACACCAATATTATTATTTGCTGTTAACAAACCAATATCCGTATAGAAATGGGCTGTACTATCGTTATAATTTCCGGTCCCTAAATGAACATATCGTCGAATACCACTTTCTTCACGCCGTACAACTAAGGATAGTTTAGAATGCGTTTTTAAGCCAACCAACCCATAGATTACATGACATCCCATGCGTTCAAGTTGACGTGCCCAGTGCACGTTATTTTCTTCATCAAACCGTGCTTTAACCTCAACCAAAACAGTCACCTGTTTACCATTTTGTGCTGCACGACCCAAATATTTAATAATTGGTGAGTTCCCTGACACCCGATATAGGGTCATCTTAATTGCCAATACACCTTTATCAATAGATGCCTGACGAATAAATTCCACCACTGAATCAAATTTATCATATGGATGCTGCATTAACCGGTCTCGTTCTTGTATCGATTCGAAAATATTATGCTCATCATTGAGATCTGTATCCTGGTAGGCTTGAAATGGCGGATACTTTAATTCATCTTTGTCAGCTACTGTGCTATACAGTTTACCTAGGAAGTTTAGATCAACCGGACCATTAACCTCATAAACCGAATCTTCGTCAGTTCCTAATTCACGTACCAGCCGTTTCCGCAACTTTTTACTAATATCAGATTCAACTTCTAACCGAATAACTTTTCCATGTTCACGCAACTTTAACTGCTGTTGCACTTCTTTCAATAAATCAGATGTATCTTCTTCAGCCACATCCAAATCCATATCACGAATGACTCGAAAAGTAGATACATCATGAATATCGTAATTAACAAATAATTGGTCAACAAATTTCTTAATGATATCTTCTAATAAGATAAAATCATTCTCTGCCTTTGGTAGTCTGACAACACGTGGAAAAATGCTTGGTACTTGCAGTGTCGCATATAACGACTTATCATGCCCCTTTTTACTCAAGCGTAATGATAAGTTGATCGTATCATTACCAATAAATGGGAAAGGACGAGATGTATCATCTGCCATTGGTGTTAGAACCGGATACAGTTCATCATGAAAATAACTCTTTATGAATTGCAACTGTTCATCATTTAATTCTTCAACTCGTAATAGATTAATACCCACCTGCTTAATCGCTGGCAACAAAATACGATTCAACGTCGTATATTGCTTGACTAATTGTTCATGGGCTTTATCATTAACAGCCTTTAATTGTTGGGCTGCTGACAATCCTGACGCATCATGGCCATCCCATTTGACTTCAACTAACTTTGCTAAAGAGGCCACCCGAACCATCACAAATTCATCCATATTACTCTGTGTAATTCCCAAAAATTTGAGTCGTTCTAATAATGGATTATGCTTATTACGTGCCTCTTCAAGCACCCGATCATTAAAATCTAACCAGCTCAACTCGCGGTTAGTGTAAAATTGTGGGTCTTCATAATCAATTTCTGTCATTACTTACCCCCCCCTCTGTTTCAATATTGCTTTTAAGCCATATGTTTCTTGAAAGAAATGACTTTTAGAATTAAAAATCCAATTTTCATAGGCCAAATTGTCATTACTGTATGCTGAAATCACGACACTTTTACTTTTTATTGATACTGAAATTTTCTTAATGTTTTGCTGGCGATCATCATCTAATGCATCTGCTAAACGCAGAATTGCCGCTAGCTTTGAAATTAATCGTCTATTATCTGCAGAAATTTGGCTAAAATGACTCAAATCCTCACTTGGCGTAGTTGAACTATGATACTTCGCAATTGCAGCCACGATTTCCAATTCTTCACTAGATAGACCAATAAGATCCGAATGTCTAATAATATATTCAGAATGCAAGTAATGAGAGTGGACACCAATATAATTACCCACATCGTGTAAAATAGCAGCAATTTCTAATAATACCAACTCTCGCTTCCCCAATGTATGGAGTGGTTTTAATTGAATAAATAAATGGCGCGCAAATTTAGTAACAAGTTCACGATGGATTGGTTCAACATCATAGTGGTCAGCTAAATTTACAGCCATGGTAATTATTTGATCGGTAAAATCATGTTTTGAAAAACCGAGAGCAACTTCTTCATCGTTAACAATACCATCAACAATTTCTGAGTCTGAAAAACTAATTTGTCTAGCACTAGTTAACTGAATAATCCGCCGAATCAATAATAATTCTGGCAATATCAGTGGTACTGCATCTTCGTTAACCTGCAGCTGATTAATCAGGTACTGGTCTGAAGCATCTACCATGTCATCAACTAAATCATTAAAAACCGCAATCGAAAAAGCTGGTTTCTTCTCCTGCTTAAGGTATTGTGTGACTAAATTTTTAATCGGCGATGTCCCTAATAGAATAATTTGGGAATTTGCTTTTTCTGATGCAACATGACCAAGAATACCAATATCAAAATCCTTTAATTTGCTATCAATATAATCATTCAAGACACTAATAGAGTTTGGTGCAGATTGTCGTAAACTTTCTAAATCTTCTGAAATTTTGATTGGTCCTATTGCAAAATTAGTCGATGTTACAAAGTCACCATTATCAAAACGAGTAACGGATGTATTTCCTGAGGTAATACCAACCAGGTAGGCAATACCTTCACTATCCTCATGATCTCTTTTAAGTTCCAGAGAAATGTTTTGATTACGATAATAAGCTTCGTCACTCATTGATAGCCATCGAACTTCAATACCTGTATGTAAGAAAAACTGATCCGCCATAAAGTCAGCATTCAGCGCCTGTGATAAAGCCTGACTACCCCATAATTGATAATTTTCAACGCCATAATCACGTAGTATCTGAATAAAGCCAGTTAGTGCTTCAACAATTTTATTAACTGATTCAAATCTAACTGGTTGTTGATGGTAGACATCATCACCCAAATTAATTTCTTTTACAACTTTTTCAAGAGACTTGTGTGTTTTTAAATTAACAATCAACAATTCTACCCCAGTAACGTTGACTGTCATAACGCCAAAGTATTTTTTATTCATTTGAAGTCTCCCCAATTCTTCTTTTTGAATTATAATTCTTATATGATAGTATACAATAAATTGTCAAATTTAATCTGCAAAAATGGATTAATGACATAAAAAAATCCCATGATACTTTCCCTAATACTAAGGTCTCATAGTGCAAAGCACCTATGCAAGCATACATGATAATCTTAAAAAGTTTTGGTATACAAAAAAGCTCCTATAAACCTTGATAACAAGATTTATAGGAGCTACACGCATGCCGACTGGGGGCAAAATATAATAAATTGTAAAAAATAGTACGCTATATTTTTCTTTTTTTAACAGTTTTCTACTATATAAATAGATAATAATTACTATTAATTGTTTTTATCAGTGCTACAAAAAATGCTACAAATTTAAAGATTCATTTACAACACAAAAAAGCCCACTAAGTTATGCAATTTAGCATAGCTCAGTGGGCTTGATTTTATTTAACTTCAGTTAGTAACTGTTACACTTTGCCATGTTTCATAACTAGTGCTGAATTTCATGATACTAGTTGCACTAGCTTTAATTTTATCTAACTCAGATTAGAAGATTAAAACCATAAAAGCTAAAAAAGCAGGTAATCCTTGTATGATGAGTATTTTTTTAGCAGCTGTTAGACTACCATAAATCGCTACTAGAACCACAAACAACATTTCTAATTCCAACATTGTTGTTTGCTGTGGCCCTTTTAAAAACACGAGTGTACCAATAATCAATGCACCAAAAAGGCCATTATATATTCCTTGATTGGCTAATAAAGTTTTAACTTCAGGCATTTTAACAAAAGATTCATCTAATTCAAATGCATTTGCTTGTTGTTTAGGCGCTCCAAACATTTCTAAAATCATAATACCTATTGCCTCAATGCTCACAATAGCTATCAAAATAGTTTCAATCATAAATTTTTTCTCCTGTGACAGAAATTACGTGCATCATTTTATCTTAACAATAACTTTTCCACGAGCATGATGTGTTTCACTACGCTTTTGGGCAGATTGTATTCCCTCAGTTGTAAGCGGATATGTGCTATCAATCACAATCTTCAAATTATTATTTCTAATTTGTTTGCCTAAGAAACTAAGGTCTTCACCATTTGGCTGTAACCAGCCAGTCATTATATGCTTATCTGACATCTCTTTTTGTTCTTCAGTCAACGCACCGGAAATCGTTACAAAACTTCCACCAGTTTTAAGAATACTAATACCACCCTCTATATCATTAACCGTGTCTAAAACAGCATCATAATCAGATAGTACTTCAGTGATTGTATTTTCATGATAGTCTATTACTAAATCCGCACCTAACGACTTCACAAATTCAGTGTTATTTTCACTAGCAGTAGTAGCAACAAAAGCGCCAAATATTTTTGCTAATTGGATTGCAAAGATACCTACGCCACCTGCACCACCCTGGATAAGTATTTTTTGACCAGCTTCTAAATTGAGTTGTCTTAACATTTGTAAAGCTGTTAAGCCTGCCAGAGGAACTGCAGCTGCTTCTTCGAAACTAATATTTTCAGGCTTCAACGCTAGTTTATCCTCTTTTACAGCCGTATATTCTGCATAAGATCCGTTCGTACCAATAGGATCTATATCTGGCCGAGCAAATACCTCATCTCCAATTTTAAAGCCTTGTACTTTATCTCCCAAAGCAACAATTTTTCCAGCTAAGTCCCAACCTAATACTACTGGAAATTGCCATTTAAATATTGATTGAAGTAAACCTTGACGAGCTTTATAATCAATCGGATTTATACTACTAGCAAAATTTTTTACTAACACCTCATCCTCTTTTAGGATAGGCCTATCTATATCAGTAACCTCAAGTTGAGTTACATCACCATATTCTTTAATAATGGCTGCTTTCATTATTATTCTCCTAAGCTAAATACTGGGCAATCATAGGCAACAAGATACCAGAATGTGTCGGAAAGGCAAAAATTTGATTTTGAATATCTTCAGAAGTGTATTGATGATTTATTACCTGAACAAGATCATTAATGATCTCTGGCGCGAAATCGCCAATTATCGAAGCACCTACTAATCTTTTGTCTTTATTGAGAATAATTTTTATCTTGGCATTTTCATCATTCAAAGTCTGAAAACGCATAAGTTTACCATATGGTATTTCGTATATCTTTAATTGTTGGTCATTTTTTGCCATACCAACTGTGACACCAACTTGAGCTAATCGCGGCAGGGTAAACGCAACCGATGGCACAACAGGATATTTTATAGGATTAGAATCACCTAATAAAATTCTAGCAATGTAGTTTGATTCAAACGTTGCAGTTGGTGTAAGGCGTGGTATTAATTTATCTATAACGTCGCCACTAGCATAAATATTTACATTAGACGTTTGTAGATAGTCGTTAACAACGACACCATGATTATTATATTCAACGTTAGCAGCATCTAATCCAAGATTTTCAATATTAGGTATACGTCCAGTTGTATCCATCACGTATTCAGTCGTGTACTTTTTTCCTTGAGCTGTTTCAAGAATATACTGATTATTTTCTGTCGAAATTACTTGAGAAACACGTTGATTAAAGTCAAATTTAATACCCCTATTAATCATATCTCTCACAACTTCTTGCGAATATTCACTATCAAAACCAGAAAGTGCATGCTCACTATATTCAACTATAGTCACCTCACTACCGGCAGCACGAGCAATTGATGCAAATTCCATTGCAATATACCCTGCACCGATAAACACAATTGAATGTGGCATTTCTGATAATTCCAAAAAATCAGTACTATCATGTAATAATTCATTACCAGGAATAGGTAATTTTGCAGGTTTTTGTCCTGTAGCAATAACAAATTTATCTGCTTGGTATGTTATATCATTTACCATCAATGTTTTTACATCCGTAAATTTGGCATGTCCTGAAATAATATCAATACCATCTACTGAAAGCATATGTGCAAGGCCTTCGGACAACGGATCAATTACCTTATGTTTGTATGCCATTAATTCTGGCCAAGTAATATTTGGTGTTTCATCAATTCCTATTCCATGATAGTGATGCAAATGATGGATTAATTCTGCTGGACCATCTAGCAAGATTTTAGCGTTACATCCAAAGTTGGTACAAGTACCAGCAACTTTATTTTCTTCTACCAAGGCAACTCTTTTACCAGCTCTTGATAAGGTTTGTGCTCCGTGCCATGCTGCATGACCACTCCCAATAAATATTACATCATAGTTATCCATTTAATTGATTCTCCCATTTACGTGCTAAAATCATTTTCTGTAATGTCTCGTTTAAAACTTTATTTTCAGAAATAATTGTAGATACTGGTTTGGTACTAGTTGCAATCAATTCATCTCGTATAATTGCAATATTCAATAATATTTGTTCAAAAACTAAACGCTTTGATTCTGATATTTTTAAATATTTTACACGTCGATCCGCTTCACTAGGTACCTTGATAAGCCATTTTTTACTAACCAATCTATCAATTACTGGTGTAAGTGTATTACTTGATAGATCTAATGCTTTACCGACATCCATTAACTTAGCAGATTTATTTTTATAGACGATAAGCAATGACATATACTGCAAGTAAGACAAGTCATAATCTCCTAGAACCTCTCCATATAAATGATGAAAATAACGATTTGTAGTATATACAGACAAACACAATTCATCATACAGTGTATCTTTATTAGACATATATGATCTCCTTTCTGATAATTATATCGTACACGACATAATCGTCAATATCAACTTTGTAACAAACCGTTCTTATAATTATTTAAAATGCTTATCTGATTTCTTCTAAAAATACTGATATTTAATATCTTCTTATAAAAAAAAGCCCACTAAGTCATTCTTTCAGAATAACCTAGTGGGCTTGATTTTATTTAACTTCAGTTAGTGTTCCTGCATCCTCCCACACGTTGCCATAACGTGTTCCAAATGCAATTCCGTTCTTATCAACACCAAGTACTTCAATCCGATCAGAATGTAGTCGGAAGTAATCGCCAACTGCCAATTTTTGACTAGCAGTTTTCTTACCATTCTTGTCGACCTTATCGACTGATGCAACGCCTAGTCCATTAGTGATCCAATTGATATCCTTACCGCCAGCAAGTTCATAGTTAACAACCTGCCACATACCATTGACATATTTCATGGCATCTACTCGATATGCAGGACGACCCTTGAAATGCTCACCAACATGTAAGACCTGATCGGGCTGGTTCACAGTTGGCTTAGCAACTGGTTTTGTAGTCGCTTGCGCTTGAACAGTTTTTTCTGACCAATCAAGCAGCAATGTTGAACCGTCCAGTCCTAATGACTTCCAATTGTTAGTGTATTGCCAAGCAATCACCCCGTCTACTGATGGGAAGTAGTTAAAATCTGGATATGACGTTCCAGGATAACCAGCTATCCAAGTTACATTAGGAAATGCTTTATTAACGGCAGCATGGTTAACATGTTCATTAATGAAGTACTTACCAGTGTAGAACCATGGAATAAAGCCAGCATTCTTAACGTCTTGCATAAAAGCAATAATTGCATTGGCATTGGCGTTCTTATTGGTACCGGTTGTGGCAGCACCTTCATAATCTAATGCTAAGATTGAGCCCTTAGCTAGTCGTGCCTTTGCTTGTGTAAGGAAATACTTAGCTTCAGCATGAGCGTTAGCTACATTGCCACCGAACATAGCATAGTGATAACCGGCAGTTTTTAGTCCTGCTTGATCAGCGTGATTAACTTGGTTAGTTGCTTTAGGGTTAATGTAGCCTGTCCCCTGCGTAATTTTGACAATTGCTGCACGAGAGCCCTTAGCTTTCAAGCCTTGGAAGTAAGCCAATGTATCTGGTTGATAATTTGCCACATCATTAAATTCAAATTTGGTCATTAGTCTTACCTCCATTATGTAGAGCCATTACAGCGAGTTCAATCACAGTGTCGAGTTGCTTGTCATCAAATTTCAAGCCGAGCTTGTTGGCGTTTAAGCGTTCAGTTAAGAAATTCAAAGCAGATTGTTTCTTTTCCACTGATCCTTGTAGATGTGTTTCTGCATATTGCACAGCTTGCATTGCCCACTCATTCAATAGTAACAAATTCTTATTCTTGGTGTGGGCAACAAAAAAACGGCTCGCTGCGTGTGCAACTGCCGTTAATACTCCCGTGCTCCAAAGAGCTAATACCCATTCACTAATATGATTAATGTTCATTTTCTAACTTATCCTCCAATTCTTTAATGCGTTGCGTCAATTTTTCAATAGATGCATGTGCTTTTTGTAATTCTGCTGTCAGTTCAGCATTTTGTTCAATTAGCTTATTGTTTGATTTCATCAACTCGTTATACATCGTAATAAAATCTTTATCAGCTGAGACAGTTTTAGCGACATTCATTTTCCAAATGGCCAACACTCCAGCCACTGAGGCGGAAAGAAAGCCCAATAAAGCTGTCCAAGTAGCTTGACTCATTAACCTACCTCCGTACTTTAAACAATGTATTGTCAGTCAACAAATCAATCAGTATTCTGACTAATAAAAACATCAGACCAAGCGGAACCAATGTAATGTGAAGTGTGTTTAGATCACTCAACAAAAATGCACTCATCATCATGCCAAGAACGCCTGCTGCAGCTAAACGTGTCACTTCACGAATGTAGTACCAAGTAATATCCCAAACTGATTGAACAATCATGGCGACACCATCAGCAATGACTAGCAATCTGAAACTAGGATGAGCAACTAACTGAAACGAAGCTGGTACATGAATGTCAATAACTGAAAAACCGATACTGAACATAAACGCAATCGTTATCAGTTCAGCACCGGTTATTATCCAGAACTTATTCTTAATTATGTGTTTAATCAAAGTAAACCCTCCTTAATATCTACTAATTATCTGCAGGATATGACACAAACAATGAAATCTGTACTTGGTCCTTACCTGGGTTATTAGTAGACGCCTTTGTTAGCGAACCATCACTATCAATAGTCATATTACCCATATTACCTCCAGCAAACCAAGGTGACCATATCGTATCGTTTGGTCTATATCCAGCTGGTAAGGTAACAAGTGTTTTCCCCTCATTATTTAGAGAAGGTATACTACCAGCCTCCACATAGACAATGCCATTAACCTTCCGATACTTTACAGTACCACCGACAGATGGTGTCAATGATTTCCAACCAGAGTCAGTCAATTGCGTTCCACCAGCAGTTACTGTACCTGTAAATGTCTTGTTTCCTGCGATTGATTCATTACCAGATTGATGAACAATATTGCTATCATTGGCAGCGTTAATTGAAATGTCTTTCGTTCCGTCAAATGGTGTTCCATTTACCTTACGAGCCGTTTGTAACTTAGTTGCTGTTGCTGCATTTCCTGTGGTGTTCTGATTTCCTTGGGTGTTCACTCCTGGCAAATTGATATTTGCGGTTCCATCAAAGTTCACTCCCCCAACTCTTCGAGCTGTCTGCAGTTTTGTTGCGGAACCAGCATTGCCCGAAATGCTACCGCCAATTGTTGAGCTAAACGTTTTAGTACCTGCAATAGTCTCATTTCCTGAATTATGTACAACAGCAGAATCTTGCGCAACTAGTCCACTTGTATTTGGTAATACATTTACCCATTTTTGCGCAGTTGCGTCATACCTGTCGAGCCAACCTCCTGATGAGAATCGCCAATTATTACCATAATTAGGTGCTGATTGTTGGTTCATCAAAAAATAAATGTCCTGATCAGAAGCTAGTATGAGTTTCTCGTCTCCCACTGTTGACATAGGTAATGCAGTAGTATCATTCTCACCTTTTACGATTAAATCAAAAATGGCATTGACAGATTCACCACCACCAATTCCAGTTAATCCATAACCAGTAATAGAAATACCATTGCCATGCGTATATCCTGAATAATATGTACCAATAGGATGCGGACTATTATCACCAAGATTATCATCTATAACTTCCATAAATTTGCTAGAAGTAGTTCCTTTTGCAACATGTTTATAAAAATAATCAGCCTTAGATATACCATTAACTGTCAGAGTATTATTGAAAGTTTTATAGCCGGAAATGCTTTCATTACCAGTTTGATGAACAAGATTACTATCATTTGCTGCATTAACGCTGATATCCTTGGTTCCATCAAATGCAGTTCCATTTACTTTGCGAGCCACTTGTAATTTAGTTGCTGATGCTGCATTACCAGTTGTATTTTGATTACCTTGCGTATTAACGCCTGGAAGGTTAATGTTACTGCCACCATCGAAACTAACACCACCAATTGTCCTAGCAGTATGCAATTTATCAGCCGTGCTTGCGTTTCCAGTCGTATCTTGATTACCTTGAGTGTTTACCCCTGGTAAATTAATATTTGACGTACCATCAAAGTTTACTCCACCAACGCTTCGAGCTGTCTGCAACTTCGTTGCTGAACCAGCATTGCCTGAAACACTACCATTAACTGTTGAACTAAATGACTTAGTACCTGCAATAGTTTCATTTCCTGAATTATGAACTACAGAATCATCTTGCGCTAATAAATTAGATACATTAGGAATAACATTGATCCATTTTTTAGAAGTTTCATCATAACGATCCCAATATCCACCAGTATTTAATCGCCAAATATTAGTGTAATTTGGTGCGTTTTGCTGACTTTGTAAGAAATAAATTGCTTGGTCAGAAGCAAGAATAAGATTTTCAGAATTTAAAGCGTTAGGGGGTAAGATACTTATGTCAGTTGTTCCATTAGCAATAGCATCTAAAATAGCACTACTAGATTCACCACCACCAATCGCAGTTAAACCGTTACCTGTGATACTAATACCATTACCATCAGGCGCTCCTGAATAATATTTTCCAATAGAGTGCGGCTTACCATCGCTAAGGTTATCGTCCATAACTTCCATAATTTGACTAGATGCAGTCCCCGCTGGAACGTGTTTGTAAAACCAATCAGCCTGCATGATATGATTAACATTTACATTGTTACTAAACGTTTTATTTCCAGCAATAGACTCGTTTCCAGTTTTATGAACTGCAGAATTATCAATATTTTTATCAGCACTAGCTCTATTAGCAACTTCCGTTTGTAAGTCTGCTTGCGTATCACTAACACTATTAGTTAATGTAGCATCTGCAGCTGAACGTGTTGCTTTTTCAGTATTAAGGGCAGCAGCAGCTGAACTATCCGCTTGCGAACGTGCAGTAGCTTCAGCTTGAATAGCATTTGCATTTATAGTGTCCCCACTTTTACGGTCAGAAACTTCTGTTGTTAGAGAATTGTTAATAGTCTTATCTGCATTAGTACGATTAGTGGTTTCAGTTTGTAAATCAGCCTGAATTGCCACTGGCTTACTATTAACAGTTGGCACTTTAGTGAAATTAAATTGTGCATTTAATGTTTGATCAATGTCTTCAATAACAACCTTCCAAGATGTAAATGTATCAGATTTAATGTAATTACGTATATATGTTTTATCCGTCTTTATATCGTTAAATACTTGAATATTACCGGTGGAAATAAGCGTGTACTGTTCTGATGTTCCACCTGGCTTATTGCTGGTAGTCTTCGTCTCTAATGTCGATAAATAGTTACCATTTGTAGTCAGAGTATTTAAATCAATATTTGCAGTAATTTGGTGAATATTAATGTAATCAACTGTATTGGCATTGCCCGATATCGAACCAGTAATTTTTTGCTTGAATGTCTTAATACCATCAATGATTTCATTGTTAGTTAAGTGAACAACCTTTTTATCTACTGATAATGGTGCCACTTGGTCTTTAATATAAGCAACCAAAGCATTGTAATCAGCAACCGTCAACATTCCAGCAGTTTGTGTGTTGATCGTGATAACAGATGTATCAGAAATTGCAAAAGAAACATCTAAGGCAATTGTTTGAACCTGATTTCCACTGAATGCTGGCACATTGGTAGCTTCATTGGTGTTAATATAACCTAACACGAAATTAGTCTTGTTAAACGTCCCTACAAGAGCGATTCCTTGTAGATTGTAATCAGATGTTAAATCAGCATTATCAATCTGCAACCGAGTTTCAACCGTGTTGCTTTGTGCTGATACAGTTCCAACTGACTTAATTTGCTTAGGACCTAGTGATGAAAGTTGCGTGAATACCAAAGTATCCGTTAACTTTGTCGCAAAAGTATAAGCCTGTGTGATAGCAATACTGCCTTTTGCAGCAAGTACTTCAGTTAAGGTATCTTTACCTTCAGTGGTGAATTTAAAATTCGTAAATTTATTTGCCATCTATTACCCCTCTCCTTTGACTTCATATGTGATTGTTGCTGATGTTAAGCCACGAACAGACAACACAGCATTAGAATTATCAACAAAACTCACTTCATCTACTCGGACACCAGCAGCAACACCATTTTTAATTCGTTCCAAAATATAATTCTGTTCAAAATCAGAGCGGGCCCATTCTAGTGGAATATTGCTAATTCTAATCGCTAACGGTTCACCATCATTTAGCGTACCGTTTTCATATTGTCGCAATGATTCAATTCGAATTTTATCTGGCTGAATGTCTAACGAACGTGCAATCATATTGATTAAGCCATTGACCGTTGAATTACCCATATTGGTGGCTTGCTTAGACCTAATAATGATGCGGTAAAAATCATCATCTGCTGATCCACGTTGCTGATTGAATTGATCGCCAATTCTATCTAGTGCCTTACCATTTGCTTTATTAATGTCTCGAAACGCTTCAATTGTTTGATACAAACCAATTAATTTTTGAAATATCGCATTTAGCCATTCCGCAAAAGTAATCGTATCTTCCGCAAATCGATTGATGGGGCTAGGCAATTTAGAGAGAAACAATTCTTTAAAATCATGCATTTTCCGTCACCACCAAACTATCAGCTGTCGTCACTGGAATTGCAAATTGCTGTAATTGTACATCCGCCATTGCCAGGCTATCCTTACTTGAACCAATTTTCACTTCAATAACATCAATTCCGGGAACTTTGTCATAAACGTATTTATACAAATATGAAAATCTAACAATGCCACCCATTGGCACTTTGGTGAGGTAATCATTAACTGCATTTTTAATTTGCTGAATTCCGTCTGTTTCAAAATCTAAATTAGTTTGCGCATTAATCGACACATAGATTGCGGTTTGTTGTGCATAATCAAATGCAATGACGTTGTCGCTAAAGCCAGCGTTATCGGTCATTGCTTGTTGTTTAGATCCAACTGTTTGAATACCTGCCGATACAGAATTAAATAAAGCACCAGCAATTTTTTCTTCATCCCCACCGTCAACATATACGTGAATTGTCTTAGGCGGATTACCGAACTCATCTTCTTCTAAAGTGTTGTTTTGTACTACTTGAACGGTTTTGACACCAGTCACTGCCATGACGGCTGAAATAATACCGTTGGCTGGACTTGATGGTCGTGTGTCATTCGCAATTCTAATTCGATTGGCCAACTCTAAATCTGTTTCAGAATCTGCACCAGATTCGACAGGTTCAGCATTAGTAACGGAAATAATATCCGAAGTTGGTTCAACTTGATAAATAATCGTATTAGCTGGGACGTTATAGACCGAACCAACATCAACGGCATAAGCAGTGCCATTACCTCTTCCGTCAACTGAAAATATCAAATCGTCAGCTGTTTGAAACTCAATACCTTCTGCTGTTTTAAACAGTGTATTGGCTGGCAAAATATAACCTGGAGTTCCAGTGAATGTTAATTCAGTTATGGCTTGCGCTGCCGGATTGCGATAAAGCCCATAATTTGCAGCTAATTTATCAAGTGACACGCCTGTTGCAGTACTTAAAAACTGTGCGTTGTACACCTTTTCAGCCAATTGATAAAGTATATTCATGAAGTAGGCAATCAACCTAATAAATACGCCAGCAACTGAATGTGAACTTGTATCTGAATCACTACCAAATAGTTCTAACCATTTTGCAGTTAGATCACTAACCAATTCATCATACGTTGGTCGTGTAAATCCGTTATCATCCAACATTTAATTGCACCTCCGTTTCTTTTGCCTCACCATCAACTGCTAAAGCCAATTGTGCTGTTGCGGTCCGCCTATAAAAATCGGGTATCACGTCAACACTAATAACTTCAACTCGATTATCCTGACCAAGCGCATCATGAATCGATTGACTAGCATATCGAGCATCAAAATTTTTCTCCATTAAGTCAGTTCGATCTAACCCTAATTCAGGATCACCAATAAATTCGCCTAATTTTGTTTCAAGAATGATGCGTATTGATTGCATGACTTCCTCTGATTGCGTGACAACACTCTTGAAATTTAAGCCACCAGTATCGTCTAAACGAATATCTCTCATTCAATACACCTCCACGATGAAGGAATCATTCAAATCGTGTAATCTGTTAGCAGACAATTTAAACAACTTGTTAGATCCATCAAAATTAGCAATTGAACGGTCCATAAACATGACAACCACCACATCACCAACGGCAATAATACTCCGTTTAGTTTTGCCCACATGAACACCAATTAAACGTGCTCGTGGTGTTTCATCCGAACTTAACGCCAGTGGCTGGACTTCTGCTTTTTTATTGTCATCGTATAAGCGTGTGACCTTACCTAATTGTGCAACATTTAGCGTTGCTTTAATGGTGTTTGGTAGTACATTCAAAAAGAATGAGACGTCATTATCCCGCATTTTTGGTCTTTGTCCGGTATCTGCCATTTACTTCACCCCTAACTCTAATGATGTTGTCGGATTTTCACCGTCAAATGTATGTTCACCGCTTAATACTGCAGCCCACACATCAACAGATTCACTCTTTAAATGCACATGCTCGCCAGTAGTAATTCGGTAATTAAGAATTGAATCAGCTGAATATGTGAAACGACCTAGGCCATCATCGTCATCATCTTCGACCCAATCATCATCACGTCGTTCCATTGTTGGTGATGAAATGAGGCCCGTATTATTAGCCAAATAGAAATTACCAGTTACTTTGTCATCGTATAACCAACGCATGGTTAATTGACCACGTCGATAAAACAATGCAGCTCGTGCTTGTTCAGCCACGTCACTCAATGCATCAAATGGCGAGCCATCGACTGTATAGCCTTCCTTAAATACATAATTGCGACCTAGCGAAACAAAATTCAGATTGATACCTGTTGTTTGCACGATTTTATTGATGATTGTTTTAGCAGTGGTGCCTTCCCCAAACGTTAACGAAACATGCTTCAGTTTGCGGTATTCTTTACCCTCAACAACTCGCAAGGTATAGTTTAAGTCACCACCTTCACGACTTGGCACCGTTGGACGGAATATTTCGCCATCAAATATGACCCCAACATCTCCGTGGTAACCAGCTTTAATAACAATTCGATTTCCCTGTGCGATACGATTGAAACTAATTTGGCTCATGTTCCAAATTGTCACTTCACCAACGCTCCGATCACTTGTATTGTCAAATGGTAAGCTAAATTCAATATCCATTGACTGACTTGGGTTGTTATTATGCACATACTTCAACGTGCCACCATTGGTGTAAATTTCCACATACACCTCAAACAAATATTGCATTGTGACAGCCATTACATCACCTCATCATCTTCAAAAGTCATCAGATATAAAAATACCGTCCGTCCAAAATTATCAGACGTGACGGTATTTTCTTTGTGCGAAATATCAAACGGTACAATATCAACTTGTGGTATTTCTGGCTTAGTGAAGTCTCGCCACAAGCGTTGGCCATATACTAAGCGTTCGCCAGTAATGATTGGTTCATACGCATTGTTGAATAGATCAACCGTATAAAACTGACCTTCTTCGTTAAAATCAAAACGTAAGTAAACATTATCACCAGCTAATTCAATCTCAAACTCCTCTGGCAAACTCACAACATCTACATCAATCAAACCTCGTTCATCCATTATTTCACCCTCGCTCTAGCTCCGATTGGAATACGTCTATCAGGCCAGTGGTTCCAATTTCTAAGTGTTTGTATTGGTGTGCCATATTTCATCCACCAGCCCCAATAAGTGTTACCAGGGCGCACTGTCACATAAACACCACTGCTTGGAGCTTTAGCTTGCTTTTTACCTGAATTTTTAGCCTTGGCCCAGTAAACATTGACCGTATAAACAGCCGTTAATGAGATATTAAACTTCACAGCATTTTGAAAACCACCCTCATCATAAGTCTTTTCAAGGTGGCTAATAAGCATCCCATTATGACGAATGGCGCCACGAAATTGTAAAAGTGTTGACCCTTGGGACCAATTCAACAATTGCATATACTTATCATCAACTTCGGCTTGGCTTTTTCCAATTATCTTTCCTGAAAACTCAAACGTTTTACTTTCCATTTGTGAATGATCAGTAATCGGTGAACCGTTTTCGACTGGATGAGTAGAAACCGTATTTCCAAATTGCTCATTTTCCGTTTCAACAGAAAGCACGACTGTCTTACCTTTTGAATCAGTTAATTTTGCCAATCGTCTACCTCCTAAATCATTTGTGGCTGAATAACTGTTAACAACTTCTCACCGATTGTATTTGCAATCGTGTTGGCATCATTTGCAGATGCACTACCATTGATGTTGACCGTCACATTGATGGTTGCGCCTTGCTTAAATGCTGGTTTAGCACCACCAGTACCCTTTGCATAATGTGGGAACATCTTCTTCGTGTCGTCACCATTTAGTACTTGTGTACCTGTTGGCAATGGCACTGTTAAGTTGCGTTTCTTAGGGAAAATACCAACTAATCCATCAGGCAACATGAAAGCCTCACGCCAGTTAGATGTCTTTGAGTCATTAACCAGAGCCAATCCACCAGGATGTCCGCCACCCTTAGTACCCTTAGCATAACCAGGCATTATTGAAGCAAAGGCAGCACGAGCACCAGACGTACCCTTAGCATGTGGCACTTTACCCTTTGTATTTACCGTAACGGTCACTGTCTTTGAATGTAGTCCATTAATTGCTGCTGCTAAAGAACGCACCTTGCCAGAAGCAGAACTTGCACTTGAACCAATTTTATTCATTGATGCAGCAATTCTTGATGTTGCTGATTGCGCAGCTGATACTGCACGAGCAAAGCCAGACTTTAATGCCGTACTAATTTTATTAGCACCAGACTTTGCAGAATTTGCAGCTTTATTCATACCGCTCGTAATCGTGCTTGATAGTTTATTCATGGCGCTAGTTCCAGCACTTGCAGCCTTTGATAAACCACTCTTAATTGCAGATGATATTTGGTTGGCGCCCGAACGTGCAGCACTTCTAGCCTTACTCATACCACTTTTAATTGAGCTACTAAACTTACTCATAGCACCGCGACCAGCAGATGATGCTTTGTTCATGCCTGATTTAATAGCGCTAATGATGCCGTTAGCTCCTGATCTAGCTGAACGCTTAGCTTTATTCATTCCACTACGAACTGAACTGGCCAATTTATTAAGGCTACTTCTACCAGCACTGCCAACTTTGTTTAGCCCTGATTTAACAGAGCTTGCAATGCCTTTGGCTCCAGAACGTGCAGCACGTTTAGCCTTGTTCATGCCACTTCGTACGCTTGAACTTAGTTTATTAAACGAACTCTTACCAGCACGGCTTACACCACGCAAACCAGACTTTATTGAATTAGTAATTCCCTTAGAACCACTTTTAGCTGCTCGTTTAGCCTTATTCAGACCGCTACGAACAGACGAACTCAATTTACTAAATGCAGACTTTGCTGATTTACCAACATTCTTAAACTTCAAAGCACTTGTAATGCCCTTTGCACCTGATTTGGCAGCACGCTTGGCTTTGTTCATACCTGATTTAATGCTTGAAGCAATTTTGCTCATTGAGCTTTTACCAGATTTGCCAACACCCTTAAATGCTTTACCAACTGACTTACTAAACTTACTTGTTGATTTACCAGCCTTATCAAACGCCTTTTTAAATGAACCACCAATTGATTTACCAGCATTCTTACCATCCTTACCAGCATTTTTTAAATGCTTAGAAGATGCCTTGGTCGACTTGTTAGCACCATCAGTTTCCTTTTTTGCTTTATTAGCACCTTTAGACCAGCCAGTGATTTTCTTTAGCCAATTTGGCGCCTTTGGAAACTTGATTTTAGGCATCTTCCATCCTTTGAATGGGTTGCTTTTCATAAATTTAGGAAGTTTAAAGTCCTTGAATGGGTTCTTAATCTTGAACTTAGGCATCTTAATTTTTGGCATTTTCCAGTTTTTAAATGGATTGCTTATCTTTGGTAGCTTTAATTCTTTTGTTAAATTAGGTACTTTAAAACCTTTGAACGGATTACTTAATTTGGGTATTTTGAACCCTTTAAATGGATTTTTCAGGCTAATTTTTGGCATCTTAAAGCCTTTGAATGGATTTAATCCTTTGAAGGCACCGCTTAGCTTGTCCTTAATATCCCAAAACTTAATGCTTGCCTTTCCAAATAAATCAGAGGCACCTAGCTTAGTTTTCCCCCATAAGCGACTGGCACCTTCTTTAATGTCACCCCATTTATCGCCAACACCTTGTTTTATGCCTTTCCATTTGCCACCTATCCATGAACCAGCTTTACCACCAGCCCATGATCCTAAAGCACCACCAGCAATTGTTCCAACTGGCCCCAACAATGAACCTAGTGCAGCACCCAAAGTTCCACCAACACCGCCACCGATACCAGAGCCAACACCCTTATATCTATCAGTCGTGCCTGCCTTGTTGTTCTTTAAAGCACTGAAAACATCAAAACCAGCAAATAAGGCATTCAAACCACCAGCGCCACGTTTACCAATAGCGCCAAGTAATTTACCTGAGCCACCTAGAAACTTACCAAGTCCTGTCTTACCAAACTTAGTTAATAAGCCAGCACCGCCAAGTGATAGCTTTCCTAATCCTGAAGCACCACCCATTAATAGTTTTCCAAGACCGCCTTTAATTCCGCCCTTACCAGCAAGTGATGCACCTTTCAGAAATGTCTTATCAATGATTGAACCAAACTTTGAATTTGCTAGTTTCTGTCCTAAGGTAAATTTACCTTTGCCTGATACTGCGGATCCAGTAACATAATCGCCACCAGCTCCTGAACCAGTACCGGTGCCATTCATTTTGTTAGCAGCTGCCATCATCGTATCTGCTGCAGTCATCATTGTTCCGGCTGCAGTACTTTTTGTACCATTCCCAAATATCTTAGATAATAGGCCACCAATTAGAGGCACTTTGCCTAACAATTTACCAGCTTGTCCAACTAACCCACCGAACAATTTGCCGACTACTGGCAATTTAGATGCACCTTTCAATGCAAGCAATAAGGCAGATACTTTACCGGCACCGTTACCAATATCACCAAACATCTTGCCACTACCTTTAGGCAAAATTCCTTTGATTTTACCGAATTCATCAACAAAACCTTTACCAAAACCTTTTCTAAATGAGCTAGTACCTTTCCATGCTGATTGAGCAACACTTGTAATTTTAGAAATTCCAGTACCTAGTACATTTGCTGCTGAACTAAGAACTGAAGAGGCTTTATCAGCAAATCCTTTAATTTTGTCAAAATCTGTAAATTCTTTAGACAAGTTTCCAACTAGATTACCAAATCCACCGCTCTTACCAACTTTTTTACCAAACTGATCAAGAATTTCAGAAATTGCAAACTCTGATGCACTTTTACCGGCCCGCAACATACCAGGTAGTGTTGAATTAAATCTAGCAGAGGCTTTAGCAAGTCCACCAGAATTACCGTAATTATCTATTCCACGATAGGCAGTCGCTGCACTAACGGATCCCCAATCATAACCAGTACCAGTTTTGTTTAAACCTAATTCGTGACCTGTTTCTTTTTTATATTCCTTACGAATAGCACGAGTAATCTTACCATCAACTAAGTTAAGACTTTTAGCTGACATTCCGTTCATCTTACCTAAGTCACCGATATTACCAACAGCTGTTCGTAATTGGTTCATTTCTGAGTGACTCAAAGCATTCGCATCTTGAATATTAAAAATACCCTTTAATAGTTTCTGTGTTTTACCTACATTTCCTGAATACGAACCTGCATCAGATGAATAAATTTGCTTAGCAAATGCGTTAGCTTCTGTATAATCATTACCTGCTAAAATCGCTGTTTGCATAGTTGCATTAGATGCGCTATTTGCTTGATTAATCAGTTGTGAACCTTGAATATTTCGATGAGCATCCTGAATAGAAGTTGCCCACATTGCCTGTCCACTTTGACGTTCCTTTAACATGTTGTATCCACCACCAAATAGGTTACGAATACCCCCAGCTGCACTCATAATGCCACCAGCCAATAACATTGATGGTGCAAACATTGCTAACCCAGTACCTAACGCTTCTTTTACTCGACCATTCTTTTTTGAAACAGCTGCAGTACCAACACCAGCACCATACATAGCAGCTTGCTTATTGATCTGATTAGTCTGTGCAGTGTATTTTTCAGCAAGTGCTAAGTCTTTTTGTCGTGCTGATGCCAATTTATCAGCTTGTGCAACAGACTTTGATATTGCGGCCGTTTCTTTATCTTGCGCATTTGCCGCTCTGATTGCATATTCTTCAGCTTTTGATTGAGCAGATGCAACTTTAGCAAGTCCTTCAGCCTGCCGAGATTGTGCGGATGCTGCTTTCGCTGCCATCTCGACACTCTTAGATTGTGCTTGAGATATTTTTTCAGCATTTAAAATTGCTTTTGTAGATGCTGCATCACTTTCCTTAGATGCGGTTCCTTGACGTTTGTATGCATCTGTTACTTTGTTGATTCCAGCGACTTGTTTACTGTATGTATCAGTGGCAGAAGCCGTCTTTTGTGCCTCTGCTGCTGTTTTTGCTGCACTTGATACTCGCTTATATGCTTCAATTGCCTTATTTGCTTCAGAAATTACTTTCGTAAATCCTGATGACGTATTAGTTGCACGAACTGAGCTAAGTGCACGGGCGGCTTCATTAAGTTCCTTAATTGCAGAACTGGCTTTTTTTAATTCGCCAAGTCCGCTAACCTCAGCTTGCGCTTTAATTGTCGTGGTATATCCCATTAATTCCACCACCCTTTCGATATGTGCTTATTTTTTAGGAAACATGACATTCGCTACTGCAATAGCAATCGCATTGGCTAATGATTCCTGTTTCCTGTCTGCTAATCCATTTAGAAACTGTAATTTTTGGAGTGTTGCTTTGTCGACTTCTTCAGTAGTAGCAACACCCTGATAAACGGGCCAAACATAGGGCCATTCCTTATCTAAATCAGCCTCTAATAATTGTTCACTTAAATATTTTTTACTGCCAGAGCTCGCCAAGAAACTCATCAGCTGCATCAACTAACTGATTAATTCCTTCTCGTTCATCAAAGTCATCCAATGATAAATTAGCTGGTTGAACAACAACATGTTCTAGCAATTGGTCCGCAAAAATTGAACGAGCTAATTGCCCGTTAGGCATTGTTGAATTATCAATAATTTCCATTGCCTTGCGAATACCTGGATATTGCAATAGATACTTATCAACGCCACCATCTGCACGTTTAATCTCAACTTCCTTTTGTTGCCCAAACTTTGAAACTGGCTTAGCAACCTCTGGAATTTGTACTGGTTTTTGCGGTTGTGCTGGAACTGTTTGTTGTGCTACTTGCGTTGCTTGTAATTCTTCTGCCATGATTTAAATCCTCCAAAATATGGGCACCAGCCCTGTGTAAATGTAAGTTTATGTTTGCGAATGCAAACTAAAAGCGCTTAAGGAATCGAACCTTAAGCGCCTAAAAATTTATGATTTAAGCAACAACCTGAACGTCCATATCCAAGACTTCAATTGTGTAAGTACGCTTAGGGGTTTGCTTACCAAATTGACCGTCAGCAGGCTTAGCAATGATTGCTTGATTACCTGTAATCTTTTCGTTCTTTGTCTTAATAACAATTGGCACAATCTTATTTGCATTGGCCAAACTATTAAGATACTTATGTGATGCTGAATTACCTGATAGGTTGATAGTAACTTGTCCTAAACGATTGTTGTTGATTGCAATTGATGGAATTCCTTGTGCATCAACTTCCGTTTGTACACGATCTTCTTTAATCGTGTAAGAAATCATATCACCATCTTGAAAACCTTGGATAACAATGTTACCTAACGTTAGAACAACGTCTTTCGCATTATAAACTGGAATATCTGCCATTTTTAATTACCTCACTAAACATTTTCGATTGTTCCATGGACTGTGACATCATGAATTGCACCAGCTCGAGTGTAATCAAATGACAAGCCCTTATATGAACGACTAGCAATATCAGTAGCTGCTTGTTCCTCTCGTGAACCAGCAGTGACAGTGAACTTGCCAGAGTTTGTTTCAGGGTCAACCAAAATAACACCGTTTTCAGTTGCTGTACGCAAGACAGTTGTGACAGCAGCCTCCAATTGTGCAATACCTTGGGCACCATATGGCAACTTATCAGTCGTTTGCAGTAGGTTTTGAATTGATGATTCAATTTCAGCACGTACCCAGTCATCTGAATGCAAATTATCAATGTACTCGAGACCAGTTGATAGTCCTTCAGATGTTTGTGCAGTGCCTGCCTTATAAACGTACATCACGGCACCAATCTCTGTAGCCTTAGCAACGACAGTGCCGTTAACTTGGGTAGCGGTAATGCCCTTTAACTTCTTAAACTTCCAAGTAATAGAACCTGGTTGCGAATTACCTAGCGCACCAATCAAAGCCCCAACACTCTTGTACTTTTCAGTAGTGCCCGCTTCACGATTGGCAATGAACACGATGGTGCGTTCGTTTCCATAGAACGGTGCATCAGTAATTGATGCAATATCACTTACCTTTGCTGTTGATAGATTGATATCCATCCCCAATACAGCTAACTTACGCCCATATGATTCAATAGCATTAGTTAACACTACTGTATCTAATGATGTTGTCGAAATCATTGTTGCAAACTCCCAACCGTCAGTTAAGGTACCTTGCACCTTATCCTTAGTCGTTGATTGATCAACAGATGATTCAATACCGTAAAGATAAACTGTATCACCATGATTTTCTTGTGCAAAGTATGCATTGATCACTGCTTCAGTTGCTGCATTAACTGCCAAACCAAGGTTGGCAATATCGTCAGCTGAATGTAATTGCGTATCAGGCAGTACCTCTTCTGAATTAGCAGTGTCTGCCACAACGTATACCGCTAAATTCCCCAAATTGATTGGGGATGCAGGATTGATAACGTCCAAAATGACTTGAACGTCTAAATTTTCATTTGCCATGAATTAACCTCTCTTTTTTACTTCCACATCATTGATTGGATCAATGGTGTCATCTGTATATGTTTCTTGTAAGCGTAATCGAACGTCAAAGCCAACCATATGTTTGTCAAAAACTTGTTCTGGAATAGAACGGATATTAGTAGGCATTATTTCCGCAATGATGATGCCTTGTTGTCGCAACTGAATATCTACATCAAACTGTGTCAATGTTTTACGCCATGCTTGTGCAGCAAACAAAGCGTTGGTTTTACTGATATCGAACAACGTAAAACTAACAACAGCTTCAAACGCTTCTTTCTGTGTCACATCAAAGTATTCATCAATGGGAATGTATGGACTGATTATGTCAAATGAGATAAAGGTGCCTTCCGGTTGATGACCACCACCATTGGCTTCAGTCAATACCAATTCGAGCTTTTCCGCAGCAATTGACGAAAAGGCTTTGTTTAGCTTCGAATAATCAAAACTATTAATTTCATCAAGTTTGCTCATTGTTGGGACTCTCTTTCTTTAACTCATGCTCTAGGACATTTGAATAATCGCTATAATTATGCTTTCCGGTAACCCGATATAACTCATTATTATGTTTCACTCTGGTCCCGAGAGCATAATCATTTTCCGAAAACCAATACGCCTTGTCAGTATCGAACTCTCCTGTTTCTGCAGGCATTAACTGACCAGACAATAGTGTTGAATTGATGTTGAACGTTAAGAATGGCTCATACAAATCAATCTCTTTACTTTCTGTTTGATGCCAAATACCGTCTACCCATTCACCATCATCACTATTGGTCAATACCGTTAATTTGGTACCAAACATGTCAATCAGTGCGCTCATGTTTAAATAAAAAGCCATATTTAACTCTCCCTATGCGTGATTGCACCGTACATGTCACCAGTATCAACCAACGGCTTACTGCTACCTTTTTTAGCAATTGTGGCTGGACTAAGCGGTGCAAAATTACCAGCATCAATCGTTTTACGAATATCTTGAACCATGAGTAAGCCAAGCTTTGACAACACAGTGCTACTCGACAAGCCACCTTCAAATACTTGAATAATATCTTGGCCAATTTTCTGACCCCACTGATTTTCATTCTCGTATTGTGTGTTGCGCAAAAAAGGACGTGCAGGTATGCCCCTACTCGCCCCATATTCTTGCCATGTTGCCTTTTTAGCAGCAAAGCCACCAAATAGTCCTGCCTCAGCTGTCTTGCCGTCAAGTTGCTCTAAACGGGCGATTGCCTCATCTAGCTCATCAATATTCGATTCAACCTCTGTACTAAAACTAATATCCATAAGCTCACATCCTAAATGAATTCCACTTGATTAGATCCACCATTTAATAAGTCCCGCATACGTTCATATTCAACTAAATAAGTTGAGGAACCGTCAGAACTTTGATATTCGATAGACATAACAGCCAATGTTTGCTTTTTGATATTGCTATTTGCCCCACTAATCAGTGAAGCAAAATGAGAACCCAACCAACCTGCAGCTATTTCTAACTTTGGTCCAGTAAAACCATCAGCCGTTGCATTATCAATGGCATCTTGTGCAATTTCAGCAAGCAATTCTTCATCATCAAGCTTTGTATTGCGTTTAATACGCTTAATCACATTTTGAGCATCGACCATATGACCACGCTTTCTAAGATAGACGAATCACACGACCAGCTGGCAATACATTAACAGTCAAGCCATTTAACTTTTTCAATCGTGCCAAACTCATCATATGTGCTGTTGCAATATCTGCTAACGTTTCACCAGCTTGAACCGTATAGGTGTCAGTTGGAGGTACTGGATAAGGTGCACTCTCATGATTGATTAACATAATCTCCCATGGTTGCAACTCAGGCGCAGTTGGCATTGGTTTAGTGACAGCTACTGGGACTGCAAGAGTGGCACCATCGTCACGAGATTTCCAATGAATAGTCGTTGATCCAGCAGCTAGGAAACTAACAGTATATGTGCTATCACCGTTGTCCTGCACGCTAACAATTGAACCGTCATCCAAAATTGCCTCAACCGTCTTATCGGTAGCATTGGTTGGTTGGATATTTGACAAAGTCACGACTTCAGTGCCACCAACTTCACCAGATAATGACGTTTTATCGAGGTCAAACGATGATACCTTAATTGGTTCTGCTGGTTGCTCTGTTTCAGTTGATTCATCCCCAGAATCGGTATCATCAGTTGGCTTTTCGCTAGTTGTATCAGTTGGTTCTGCGCCATCTTCTTGTGCGGGCACTAATGCCAACAAATCAGCTTTAGTTGCGCTAGAAGAGTAAGCGATATTGTGTGCATCTAGATACGCCTTAATTTCTGCAACTGTATTTTGATCAGTTACTGTATCCATTTAGCCCACCTCCTTACAAAACAGTGGCTTGGAAAATATTATCGGCTTGAGCAAGCGTTGGCACAACCATAGTTGATGCCTTAATGATCGTGCGAATTGGGTCATTGGTTTCGTCAAACATTTCAGTAAAGATGTTACCTACTTGTGAAGCTTGAACAGCACCATCAGCAATTGCACGAGACTCTTCAGGAGTAACACCATAAACTGTCTCACCAACAGTTCCATCAGCAAACATTGCGAATTGATTATCAGCCACATAGTTTGAAACTGTACGCTTACCCTTTGCATCAGTATCAGCATACTTACCACGATAAGCACGCAATACTGGTAACCCATTTGCTTGCATAAATGCATCCAAGTCAGATTGCAACACTGTACGACCGTTGTTTGAACCAAAGATATCAGCAACAACGTGTGGGTTCTTACGCAATGCCATTAATGCCTTAGTAGACATAATTGCACGAGTTGGTGTGATATCAACCTTGTCAGCCCATGCCAAGATCGTTTCAATAGGGTCTACTGATTCATCAGCGAAGTTAGTAGAAGCCTTATGATCAGCTCCAATACCATAATCGACCTTATATGAGCCACCTTGAGCATCTTTAACGGTAATCTTACCTGACATCAAAGCTTGCATACGCATTAATTCAGTAGCGGCATCCAGTGACTTAATCAAGTTGCCCATGTCGTCATAAACAGTGCCTTGAATATAAGCTTGTTCTTCAAGTGTACGTGGGTTGCGTAACTTAACCAAATCTTCTTCTTTAAGCGCAAACTTCTTCTTTAGGAAGAATGGTTCAGTTTCTGATACTTGCGCTGTACGATCACCAAGCTCTGCTTCAGTATCAAATGCATGAACATGAGCAATGACTGGTGTCTTAGTTCCTGATGTTAAAATCTTAATATCGTTTGATTGCACCTTACGTGCTGGAAATAACTCCGCTCCTAGCAAATTAGGAGTTGCCACTGCCTTGGTATAGTCCAAGATATCTTGGTGTGGAAATAAATCAAAAATACTTGCCATAATTTAAATTACCTTATCCTTCCGATGATGCTGTAGCAGCTGCAGGAACATCCCCACGGAATTTAATTCCGATAGCTTTCAAGGCTGTTTTGTCGTCAGCAGACAATGCAGCAGGCAAACGATCTTCTAGTACCCAACCCTCAACCATTACTGCAGCAGGCATTGGATCATCAGTTGAGCCCTTAACATCGTTTAGAACCAATCCGATAGCCACATTGTCTTTCTTAAACACCGCACCACTTACGTATTCAGCATCAGCTGATTCAGTAAATGATTGCAAATGTGTCGATGCTAACCAATTAATTTGATCAGCAGTAGTTTTCGTATACTTCATGCGTATATCCTCCTTTTACTTGGCTTTTGTGCCAAAGAAATCATCAGCAACACCGCTGAGAGAACGACTGTTAGACTTTTCAGCCATTTGTGCACCAAAGGACTTACCCTGTCCTTGACTGGCACTCGCATTGTTGGGTGTTTGGCCGTGCAAAGCTTCTTGTCGCTTAGCTTCCACTTTGTCATCAATAAGTTTTGCAAATGCCGTCACTGCTTGAGCCGTATCCTCTGCCGTGTCACGAACAACAAAGTTTAATGTTTCTTCATCAGCCGTAAAGCCCTTATCAGCCAACATCTTACTTGCCTCATTCACCATATTGGTATGGTTTAATTCAGCACGTAATTTATCCGCCTCAGCTTGTGCTTGAGTCAGTGCCTCATTAGCCTTTTCTTGCTCATGTTCTTGACGTTGCTTATCAGACATTGATGCAATGTCAGCTGCTTCTTTTTGCTCTTCATCCCACTTAGCACGAGCATCAGCAAGCGCTTTTTGCAGCTTTGATTCATTAGACTTGTCAGCACGAGACAGACGATCAGCAATCATTGCATTAACATGCGCCTGTTGCTCCTCTGTAAAAGTTACGTCATTACCATCTTCAGCAGAACCTTGTTGTCCTTGTACACCAGTATTCTCTTCAGCCATGTTTTCACCTCCGTTTTAAGGCCGTCGCCTATATTTCCTTGCACAGTTTTAAGCCATAAGCACGTTTTGGGCATAATAAAAACGCCTAGTTACGATAACTAAGCGTTGTAGTAATAAATATTTTATTGATAAAGTGAAATTGTATCGCCCTTAAATGTACCTTTTAGCAAAAAAGATGCTTTAGCTGGCAACTTGCCTGGCAAAGTTGGTCTAATCACCTCAAAAAAATTACCATCAGAATCACGAGCCACTTTATATTCTGAAACTTTTAATCGATCAACATCTAATACAACTTCAGTCATATTTTTAATTGTTAGAGCTGACAATACATTATATTCCATCATTGACTCCTTCCCTTTTGATAACTTTTAAGTTGATTTATCGTTGATAGAACTTCTTCATCACTTAATTTTAGCACATTAGCATGGTTAATAAGATATTGTTTGGCTTCAATTTCCAACCTATTGGTATCTTCCAATGTGAACGCTTCTCCACGTAATAATTGTTGTCTATGAAAAAGTTCTTCTGCAAGAGTGGCTCGATCAGCTTCAGAATGAATCAATATCGTATCAGTGTTCCATGTAACACCAAGCGCATCATGATACTCCAAATGTTTATCTATATCTTGACCACGAACTAGAATATCTTTGTCAGTATCAAAATAATTTAACAATTCGTCAACATCTTGTTGAGCAAGTCTATTACCCTTTGGATCATCATACCGATAAAGTTGATTATTCACAATTGCAGTAGCTGTACCAGCCGTCATGACATCAAAGTCACTCGTATCTCTGACAATTGTACAGCGACAGTTGTAATGAAACGGTACCAAACTCTTAGCTTCTGACAAAGTATATTCATTACCAAGATATGGCAGGCACCTACTACATGCACCAAACTCATTCACAATTATAGCTTTTGTTTGGTAGTGGGGATGCTCCACCTTAACATCACTTTCAGCATTGCTCCAAGCGGTTAACTTAGCCTCTCTGTCAGCAACTGCAGCATAAGTTCGGATATTGCGAGATGAGGCGGCACCAAACGCTCGCAAATACCACCAAACGCCAAGGAACCCACCGACCATTTCACCAAGATGTTGCTTTAATTCAGCATTATCTTCTACTTGTTCAGCATCTCGTTGGTCCGCATAAGCATTTAGATCAGCTAGAAAATCATCATCGGTGTAGTTATCGTATTTATCTTCACTCATTACTACCTACCTCCGACAATCTTTGCCCAATCTTTCGCACTGACACCTTGCTGAACGGCTTTAATTAACTCGACCGATACGTTAGCCAGTATCTTATCAAACGACTGCCAAAACGCATTTACAGGCTTTTTATTGTCAAACGCTTGATGAGACAATTCCTGCATTTTCGCAGTAGTCAATGGCTTATCAATACCCAAATCGTCTGATTGGCGTTGATATTCGTCACGAAACTCATTTAACAACGTCTTTTCCATGAGTTGAAAAGCATTATTAGCCATTGGTAACAGCATCAACCCCATTAATGATTGCATGTATAATTCCATATCAGTTGTACCCATGCTTAAATACATCATTTTTCGCTTTTTAACGTTGGTTTCGTTAATCTTGGATAATTCCTTAGCTAACGTTTTTAACTGCATTAAATCGTGAATTGTGGGCGATTTACGCAAGATTGATGTGTCGATATGGTCATCTTTTTCATGAGCAACAAAAAAAGCGCTTAATTCAGCGCTAATTCGTTTGATATACTTGTCTGCTGCCCGTTCAAGGCCTACATTGATGTCGTAATCTTGCTTCATGGTTTCTAGCATGTGGCGCTTTTCGTCAATTTCTCGCATTACTTATCACCACCCTTGAAATCATTGTCACTGACATCCCCTAGAGTTGCTAAGGCATTGTTAGCATTGTTACGTTGCTCCTCGTCACGTGCCTTAATAACGGCATCAGGATCATCAACTGTTGAAATAGCGGAAATAGCCGTCTTGCGGTCAACAACATCAAGCAATGTCTTAGCCGTTGTTGCTTCATCTTGGACGTTATGGGGAACTGTCCGTTTGAACGTTGCTTTGACGTTTTTAGCTAACTCACCAGTCATATCAAGTGGCAAAGTTGCACCAATCGCAAATGCTAACTTAAATAACTGCCTGATTGATAGCTTGAACTTCCGCTCTTTCATATTTGCTGCATTGCTCATCGACTGCAGCTTAAACTCTAATGCTGTACCCGATGCATTACCAAACACATCATCATTGAAATTAGCAACGTTTGACTTGGTATAAATGGCATCAATAGCACGGTCTAAAAAATGTTCCTGAATTAAATCAGCATCGGGTTTGTTGAGAAAATCAATATCAACTGGTCTATCTGCATCAACAGACGGCACATTGATTAATCGTTTATCAATCATCTCATCAACCGTTTCTTTTTTGATTTTAGCATTGACTACTTTCATAATCGTGTTGCTGAAGTAATCAATGTCGTTACCCTTATTACTCATTGCCATGTCTACAGCATCAATCAAACTAATTACTTGCTCGAATAGTCCTTGTCGCTCAATCGAGGCAAAGAACTCGACCAATGGCACATTAGTGAATAGATTGTCAGTTACTTCGTCGTACTGAATACCAGCTGTTGCACTACCGTGGAAAGTTACTACTGAATGTTTCGTATACAGCGTACCGCTGATTGCGCCATTGCGTTGTCGTTGCGTGTAATACACGGCATATTCAATGGGTGCACCAATTTGTGTACCATAAACCGCAAAAGCATTGCGTGGGTCGATTGGTGCCACTCTGGTATTGCTATCCTCATCTTGATAAAGCAACGTGTATGACCGCCCAAAGATATCAACCTGCTTAGCTAACTCGGCAATTGTATCGGTTAAATCATTAATCGCAACAAAATCAGCAATTCGCTGATCAAGTTCATTATTTTCATTACCATTGTCGTCATAATCAAACTTCACTGGCGTTCCAGCAAAAAAGCCAACTTCATTGTCGACTAGCTCCTTAGCAAAGTTAATGACTAATCGGTTATCTGGTTTTCCTTTTGCTTTGGCCAACTTTCGAATAATGCTATGCTTACCCAAATAATAGTTCATCAAGCGGTTATAACGATTGTTCAATCGATTAGCGTGAGCATTAATCAACTCATTCACATCGGTTGCAATTGGCAAGTCATCCCCAATGCTTTCAGAATAAAAGACATGGTTTTCGTCAGACGACAACCGATCACTATTAAAATTTATCGCCATTAGAAAATCCCTCCAAAAATTTCAACTTCATTATCTTCGCTGATATGGTTATGTATTGCGTAACGCGTGGTGTCCATTGCGTGGTCGTTTTCCTTAACAGGCACGCCCTTTTTCTCATCCCAAACATAGTCAAAGATTTCACTCTCAAACTCTTTAGCAGCTGCTCGAACCACAAATAAACGATTGGCTTTAATCATCTTAGCGACATCTTCCACGCCCTTCATGATTTTTTTGTCAGCATTGCGTGCATCTAAATCCTCGTTAATAAATCTAGCAACGTGTTCAGGTCTCGCTGAATCACACCAAAAGGGGATGTCGCCATAGCGTTTCTTAACATCTAAGGCAATATCGACCCAATAATCAATCTCTTCATGTTGTGCTGCATGTTCTTCAACTAAGTAATATTTATGATCATCAGTTTCACCCCACACTTGGATAACGCCTGAATGTTCATATCCCCAATCGACACCAGCAAAGTAATTGGTTAATGATGGCACTTCATCTTTGGTAATGAAATGCTTTTTCTCGTCAAAGTCTCGATAAACCGCACCTTCACCGTTGACCCATAAGCCTAATATCTTACGGTCATAATACATACCTGTTGGTGTTTCAGCCTTTAAATGCTTCACGTAATCGGGGGATAGAAATGTGTTTTCATCAAGGACGAAATGCACTCGCTTAATACCTGCTTCAGGGTTTTTGTTATCGATATACTCTTTTTTCAGCCAATGTGTTGGTGAATCAGGGTTGGTATCTAACAAAATATGTGAATTAGGCATTGATGCACGAGACAAGATTTCATCAAAAACAGCACGATTAGCAAGGGATGCTTCGTTGATATAAGCACCGTAAGCAGTCATACCACGAACAGCACCAACACCACGTTCAGAATTGGTAAAGGCAACGACAATCTTCACACCAAATAGCTTAAAACTACCGTGCTTGTCATACTTTGGTTCCCAACCATATTTCTTAGTTAACTCATTGATGACGTTGTTATCCAATGTCTTACTTGAGTAACCAGCCAAGATGTATTGTGGGCTGAAGTCATTATTTTGCTGAGCAATACGGCTCACTCGTAACACATCATGAATAAATACGTCATTGTTGACCACAGTCTTACCAGTACGAACAGCACCATCTAATATCAGCGTTCTGAAATCATCGGACATGGCAATTTTTAGGACTTTACGTTGCTTTGGCGTATATGCTCTTTTAAGACTCAGTTTCTTTTTTGTCATTCAAATTACCTACTTCCAATGCATCCATAATCTTTGCCAACATTACTTCTTCACTCGATTGATCATCATCAACACGAGATGCTTTTGCCTCAGCCAATATTGCTTCAGCTTTGGCTCGCTTGACTTGTGCTTTACTTAGTTCATCTGGTTGCTGCTTATTCAACTCTGCCAACAAACGTGCCTGTGCGGTTTGTTTATCGTATAAATCAAGGACAACACCATCTCTACCAATCGACACCTTTTTGATTAAGCTAGTGTCAACATTTGATTTATCTTTGAGTTGCACCCATGAACGATGAGATATTAACGGCTTACCGTCCTTGTCCAGCATATCTTTACCGTAGTCATCTTTCAGTTGAATGTCATTTTTACCAAAGTCCAAATAATTACCAATATCGGAGAAAGACTGTTTCATTAAGTCAGTTAAAATGTCTTGTCGATTTGCTCCTAGGTCATGCAATCGTGCTTCACGCAGTTCCTGAATAAGCGATTGCATCTTAGCATTTCTTAGCATCCTAGAACCATTCACCATTGCCGTTGCATAGTCCACATCATAGATATTAATGTATGCTTGCGTGGCATTGAAAAGTCTCACATACTCGATAACAAAGGCTTTTTGCTTATCTGTTAAGTCGCTATCAGCCAACTTATCAATCACCTGGTCCGCCTTTTGAGACACTGCAACGTTTTTGTGTTGCGTTGCATTTTTGTTGCGTTTTGTTGCAACACTTTTTGTCGTAGCTTTAGCAACGCTATCTGAAACATCATTCCATTTGTAACGTGATTTCCATGAACGAATGGTTGAGGCAGATTTACCAATTTTTTGCGCAATATCTTTAATCTTCATACCAGCTAAATAATCTTGCTTAGCTTGTTCTTTTAGATCCATTACATATCACCACCTCTTTTCTTTTTAACTGACTTGTGTTGCTTAATCTGGGCTTGTTTCTTTAATTCTTTTCGTTCTTGTGCATCCAATTTGCCAATAATGGATGCTTCAACGTTTCGATACCACGGTTCCATTCATGTTCACTCCTGATTTTATGCAAAATAAAAAGCCAACCGTTTCCGATTGACTTAATATTGAAAGATTTACACTTTCCTCTTCAGATTTACAATTTAAGTCTCGTAGTATGAATAATGCGTCGATGTCACTCTTAATATAGCCATTTTCATCTCTACTATACGCTAGCTGAAAACTGATTCCTATAATGTAATAAATTTAAAATAGTGCGAAAACAACTATAAATATAAGTAAAAATAGTCCAATGTAGATTAAATCTATCAAAGAAAACTTACTATTTCCTGGAACATCCCTTTGCCCCGATACAGACCAATATTGGGGATTAACTACTATGTTTTTAAAAGCTGCCGCTCTTCGATATAGCATAAAGCAGACAAATAAATATATAATTAAAACGTTTATGGCATTCCATTTAAAAATATAATTATTCAAGAATGGAACTTTCCAATCCACAGTGCCTATATGGTACATAAATCCAAATATTATTATTCCACATGATATTGACATTATAATAAATAATGTTCTGAAACTAAAATCTTCCCAAAAATGATTTTCTTTCTGTGTTATTCTAGATAACCCTGATGTCAAACCCAGTATTAGAATATAAAGTAATGCAATAAAAAAACCTGACAACATAATTGAAATCCCTATATTTTCAGGAGTAGATCCACCAGCCATATCTTTAAATAAATTTTCTAAAAGATTTACTCCACCGAATAGACTGAAAGATATTGCAACGAATATACCCAATACCGAAACAAAGCCTGAATAAATATTATTCATCCTATTATCAAGGTTATTTGTCAAATCATCAATTCCATCTTTTAGTGATTTAATTTTTTCTTCCCCAAGTAATGATCTATACTGTGCATCTGATAGACTAATATTTTCATAAGTTTTTATAAGGATATTTAAATCCGCAGGCACAGTTTCATTAGAATCACTATCTATTTCTTTTAACAGAATATCTTTAAACTTATCCAGAAATGGACCTACTCCGTCAACATTTTCAGGTTGCGATTGAAATGCGTATACAAGTGTCGCAATCTCTGAGTAGGGTACTGCTGCATCACTTAACTTTTTGGCAGATTCTCTCAACTTTTTAAAATTTGATCGAAAAGAAATTTCTTCATATGGGGTTGTTAATAATTTTTTTAAATTTTTTTGAAACTCAATACTAGTATTACCTTCTAAATAGTTAATAGCTTCAATTTTTTTCATAGTTAGACATCCTTAACAATATCTTTCAAGGAGTATTTAATATTGCTTCTCCATCCAATAATATGCATTTCATTTTTTCTCCAAAATTTTTCTTGATGTGACCTGTTAACCAAATCAAATGAATTTTCTTTTAATAAGTAAACAATTGTATCATTAAGTGGCTGGAATAGGATTGTCTCACGTTCATCCTCAATAATTGGATTTGCCCCATATATTCTATAACTATCATAAATTTCTTTTACAACAGGCCCATATCTCCAAACACGAAATGGACAGTCATAAATTTTTTCTAGTTTTTCTTTTTTATATATTTTTTCTTTAATTGCAGTTTGCAGTGAAAAGTACAAAACTTTTTGTAGTTTTAAATTAGTTATTGAAAGACTATTTTTGTTTGCTACCGCTATTATGTGTCGTGCTAGTTCCTTCATTAACATTAACCGCTCCTCCAATATTACGTAAAAAGTATTTATAACAATACTATTACACATGTTACTACAAACTACTTAATAATTGTTACTTTTCTCTCATACTAATAATTATTCAATAGTATCATAATACAACGATTAGTGCGTGCTATGTGGATGACAACTACGCGGTAAATGCGCGCTTTATGCGAACTAATAGCGAACTTTTCACACTTTGTATTCTCGATAATCGTATGTATCTGCAAAAGCTTCCGCAAATCCTAAAAATGCCTCATTTATAATTTCTTGCCCCCGCTTAGATGAGTAATCTGTTGCTTCTTCTATATCTAGCCACGTCAAAGCCTTGAAATAACGCAATTCTAGGAATGTTCTGTGCGGCTCTCGCATCCCCTGACAAGCCTGAATAACATCATCTACCCATTTTGATGCTTGTGCATGGATAGAATACTTATCATCATTTGCATTCCTTGTCATACCACTACTTGGCATACCGCTAATAACAGGGGACTTCACATCCACAAAACTAATATGTGCCCTTGTTTGAATAATTGGCCAATCGTGTTCAAAGAAACGACGGACATTATTAATTGTTGCTTTTTCATCTAACTCAAAATCACCTAATAATCCTAACAACCCCATTAGAACAACCTCCACGCAAACCCTTTATCTTATTTTTTATTGACATCTGTTAAACCAAACAAAACCGACTTACACAATCACTTGCATAAAACGGTTTTAAATCTATTACAGCACACCTACATATCCGAATACCACTAGAGCTAGTAGTATTAAGAACAATATTACTGCTATTGCTTTATCCATCCTTTTATTCACCCAATCACATCATATGTTTGTTCAAAAATATATTTCTTGATCACATATAACTCCCCTTGAACGCCTCGAACCAGATAATCATCTATCTCTCCTCGCATTGTTCCTTCCAATGTCTCAACTTCAAAATGTAGATCCTTTTGATTTCCAATTGACTTATATCCCTCTGCTACAAGCTTCTTCACTTCATCCGGGTCCGCACCATCAATCACAATAAATGTTTTGCCGTTAAATTGTTTTTCAGCAACTGCTTGCCACACGTCTACTGGAATTGGTTTCTTAATTGCTTTCATATTTTCACCTCAACTTATTATGTCTATCTTCAACTTCACGTTTCATCCGTTCAAAGTCTTTTCTCATTTCAATGCGTTTGGCGTTGCTGTCTTTCATTTGTTTAAATACCATTTGAAAAAATTTAATAATGAAACTACCAATGATCAGAATGAAAACCAGGAGCACAATCGCAATTACAATAATTAATGTTTTCATTTCAACACCTTATTCGTTTTTATATACCCACCTTATTAATTGCAAATATCAGGAAGATAGCTGTTATGAGTAGCAACACGGCTACAATGCATAGCGCAACCATTGTGAACGTCAAATCTTCACTTATGCGGTCCAACTCTTTGTCACGTTTTGTTTTAATATCAGCAACTGATGAAGCAATTGAAGTAACTAACTCATCTTCAATCTTCATAACTTCTTGAGTTGCTGTTTCATCAATATTTTTGTTTTGTCCCATTAGCCCACCATCTCAATTATGGTTTCGCAAATCATCCCGACGATAACCATCAAAGCTATCAGGATCATTGCTAATTTAACTGGTGCAATATTCTTCATCAATTCAATTCTCCTATCCGTAATACCTGCTTGCCCGTGTAAATATTCTTCAAAACCTCTATTCTGGCATATTCATAGTTGATCTTTGTTTTTGGGTCTAACTTTTGTAATTCAGTGATTAATTCACCGATATTTTGGGCATTGATTAGGCTTGTATATTCCACGTTATTCACCCCTCTTTCCCTCATGATTTGGTCCCTATTACGTTTAAATTCAATTTATTAGTAATTACATGTCTAGCGCTTAAAACGCTTTAAAACGTCATTCAACAAGCTGTAAATAAATCTCATTTTTTTCGTAAACCATTGCTGTGTGATCTAACTCTCGACCAGTAATATCAGTTACTGGCATGTCACCATAGTTTTGTTTGCGGTTCTCCAACTCATCAATCAATTGACTAATTTTCATCTTTAATACGGGCTCGCAGTCTTTCCACCCTCGGCTGTTTGTTCTAATTAGCGTGTACCACTTTGCGTAGCTTCATCAATTGCCTGTCGTCTTCTGATATCTCATCAGTAAGCTTGCCATATCGGCTTTCTAGCTCATGGACTAACGCCATCATTCTGTCGACATTAATTCTGCCAGGCTTCACATGTGGGTGTTCACGGTAATATCTACCCTTAAAATTTTTACCAGCTACTGTGAACTCTCTTAAATGCAACCTTTTAGCAATCTCTGCCACTGTGTAGTCGTCTTCCCACATTTCAACGAATAGTTGGTACTTATATTCATGGTTGTTTTTAATCATGTGATTGGCTCCAATCTATTTCAACTCTTGGGTCGTCCTTATTAACCCCCATAAAATCGTCATACGTGGCCACCACGAAGTTTAAATTGTCGTTTGGCATAAATACCCTACCCCGGACTGAACTGGCCTGAAAGGCGTCAAAAATGAATTTGTGCGTAAAGGTCCAGTTGTCTAAGTCAGTTCGTCTGTCAGGAAAGTACCACTCAAAATGAAATTTCGTATGTTTGCCAATTGGGTCAAGACCGTCAACAATTCTCTGGTCGACTAATGGGATGATTTTTGCTTGGATCTGATGCTTGCGTTTATTAGCAATCATTCGACCTGCCTTCATACCATGAATCATAATCCAATTATTTAAGGTCATTTTTACTAGCTGCATCTTGCCTTTCTTTTTCATGGGCAGAATAAATGCACTCAATGGAATTACTATCTTTGCCATTAAAACCTCTTTAATACTCGGTTACCGTTGGCTGTTAATCCAGTTTTAGGTTTATTTGCCAATCGCTCTGCACGAGTTTTCCTTAAATTTACAAATATGTCACGGGTGCCTTTTGCCATTGCCTTAACATTCTCATAGCCAAGTTCTTTGGCCCAACGTTCATTTTGTTGTTTGATTTCATCGCTTGTTGGTACTAAGACTTTGCTTTCTTGTTTGATTGGCTGACCAAAACGTCCTTTTTGTCTCCTTCGTTGTAAATCATCTTCATATTTTCCTACTGCCTCTGCATTAGTGGCTCCAGCATTTAACCATCTACTAACATTGTTTTGAACGGATAACCCTGTACTTGCTCCGTTCATTGCAGCTTTACGGATTGCGAGAATAAACATCTTATTGGCTTCTAATTCATTATCAGCATTACTAGATAAGTCGCTATAAATGGCTGAAATATCCCCATAGGTCTTATCATTTCGTGGTAATTCTGCTTTTTCCCATTCGATCATGATTTGTTTTTGATTAATCATTTTATTTATCCTTTTTGTTAGCGAGTGAACGTATAAAATTTCCTAATGAGATGAGACTCACTCTAGCTAACAACCGCTTGATATTCTTTAATAATTGATATTCTTATAATATTGATATTCTTAGGGTGTCCTTTTACTACATGTCGGTTTTGCGACATGTGGCTAATCCCGTCATATCAACGTTTACCAGATGTCCCTTTTGCGACATGTGGTGATTCATGCAAAATCCGTTCCCATTCAATGATTTGACCACGCTTATTTCTAACCCTATTGCGAGTGATATAACCGGCTTTTTCGAGTTCAGAAATATTATTTGATACCCAACGAGCGTTGTGCCCTAGGTCTTTTGCAACCTTGCTATTTCTGAATATCCAATCATCTGACATTGATAACATGTACATCAGTAATCTGTATGCGCTGTTTGATAAATCTGCATCACGTAAAGTTTCATTCGGGATCTGACTGAAATTACTTTTACGTCTTTCTCTGCGTATCATTATCAATTTCCTCCATTCGTTTATAAGCCATAATTCCGAGCTGATTTAGCGTTTTCGAATCTAATAAAATGCCTTTGACATGATATTTAGATTTGAACGTTGGCCAGCCAATTCGATGTGTCTCTTCATGGTGTTCTTCACACAAAGCAATTAAATGTTTGCGTCGATGATCAACCAATTTACGGTCATTACCCATTCCAACAGTGTCGATATGATGTATCTGCGCATCTTTGCCACAAATTACGCATGACCGATGTTTCAGTGACATATACATGTACATATCCAAATCGTCTTGATAGGTCATACCGCTATGCTTCATCGGCACTTTGTTTCTAATCGCAAAGTCCAATAGAAATGTGATAAATCGTCTAGCCGTGGTCATATCCGTGTCGGAAAAGCTAAAGTATGGATTACCTGTTTCAGCAGTAAAGTAATACTTCATCCACTCTTTACACTCTTCGGGAAACATTCCCGACCATTTAGCAATTTCTGCAATGATTGCATACGCTTTTTTGCGCTGCAGTTTACTTAAATGCCGTTCATCTTGCACGTCCACAATTACTTGTGGTTGCTCTGCAGTTGTGAATAGGGATAAATTAGCCAACTCTTCACGATTTTCAAGCGTGATAACTACTTGATTACCCTTTATCGCTGTAATTTTCCCCCATAAATCCATTACAAAACTCCTACATTTTCTGGATCAACACGATATGTTGACCGATACAATCTACTGTATGTTTTTGCTTGAACCGGTTTCTCTTCGCCATTGATTAGCCTGACGATATGGTCTTGCTTTGCTAAAATTTCACGCATGCCACGATCCAATGTTTCCTGCTCAATCTTGTAAATATCAGCTAATGGCTCATCTTCTTTACTCACTGCCACAATGTAGACTTCAAATTCTTTGCCAGTCATTTGGCGTAACATTTCTTGATAAGCTGCCATTTGAATGTGGTAGCCCCTACTGATGAAAAAATTCTCGTATTCGTTGTAGTAGTCAGACCATTCACCACCAATCAAACCGTGAAATTCTTTCAGTGATCTAACTGTTTTGAAATCGATAAAATACTGTTCTTCTAAGTTCACCGCATCTAACTTGCCACGCCAATCAACACCATTTATTGAACCGTCAATGACATACTCTTTATCAGGCGCACCGTTTACTAATGTCATAATGACTGGGTCTGCTTCAATGCGTTTAATCATTTTTTGAGCAACTTTGAATTCCGTTTTTAAATCACCCTTTGTCTTGCCACGTTGTGAAATGATTTCAGGATGTTCATAAATAAACGCTTGATGAGCCTGTGGACTTTCAAAATACGAATGTAAGAAATTACCTACTAGCACGGCTTTATCGTCATCAAAGATGTTATAAGTGCCTGCCATATTTGCTAATGCTTCTGCTTCCCCGTTGAACAAGAAGTTCTTGAAAGTAGATGCGTGCATGTGAATATACGCTTCTCTTGGGTCGTAATAATCTAATTCTTCTGCCATGATTTATCCCCAAAATTCATCTGGTTGATAAGGCGTGTCACCCATGTCAATCTCTTCATCAGGGTTAGTCTCTTGCTCATTCAAGTAATCTGCTACTCGTTCTAGCAATTGGGCTTTAGTTGCGCTCTGTTGATACAACATATGATGTTGATCTAACCAGTGTTTTATTTCTACTACCGTATTTTCGCTATTTACTTGCTCAAGTGCGCTTTTAACTGGTTCTTCGGGTAATTCTTCAGTTTGGGTCGTTTCGTCGTTAAACGGCAATTCTGCGTCGCTTATGACGTTCTGCTTTTCAGCTGGTTCTGGCTCAGGTTCACTGACTTCTTCAACAGGTTCTGGTTTAACTTTTTCTGGTTCCTTTACAGCAACCTTAGCCATGCGAGATAAGGCATTTTGCTTTGGTGCTGGCGTTACATCTTTAGGCTCGTCATCATAATTATTCTCATTGGCCGTGGTGCTATTAATCGCTGCAATCAAGTTATCGTCATCTCCTGAAGTATTGATAATATTCTTAGCTGCTCGGTTGATAACCGTACGTTTTGCCATTTCTTCAGGGAACTTTTTATGAACATTGGTAGACCTTGCTTGTCCCCATGATGTATCAATTTGTTTCTTAGTCATGACCTCGTATTGCTTTTCCCCATCAGCCTTAGTAATTACTGCATAGGCTCCGACAATTTCGTTGTCTAGCTTCATGAAATCAGTGTGATGTGCTTTGACAATCAAGCCGCCATTCTCATCGTAATCAACATCAAATTCTTCATCTTTGCGTACAACATATGCTTGAATATCCTTGATATCTTTCAAACGTTTTAGAACTTGTTGTGTTCCAAAATATGATCGTTGCATTTGTAGTTGATTACCGTATGCAATGAAATAAACTTGAGTCTTTGCCGGGTTTAGCCCCTGTACAACCATGTCAAACAATGTCTTTTTGATTGAATCTGCCGATACGCTGGTAATACCCTTTACCGTTGGCAATGTTGCCACCACCTCTTGTAGTGCATTTGCAACATGGTACCCGTCAGGTACTTTAAAGCCTTGTGCTTCAACTAGATCCTGAAAATCTTTAGTTACTGAGTTGGCAACTAATTGTTGTGATGCAGTTTTTGCAATATTGAATGTCTCTGTCATTGTCTTTCCTCCGTATTAACTTTGTAACCGTTGTTTTTTATCCATGTTTCAGACTTTTCTAGTGGAATGTACTCACCATCTATTTCCACAATTCTGTCTCCTAAATAGATTTCGTCACCCTCGAAGTCATAGCCCCAAGGTGCTTCATCATCTGGTGGATCTATCCAGTCATTTGGCATATAGTGCCTCCTTGTGTTAAGTTAGAAGGGTAATTTGGCTATCATACTCAATTACCCGAACGTCTTACCAGTGCCATGGTTAGGCGTTTTTTCGTATATCTGCGTTAATTTCTTGTTCCAATTCAGCCCGCATACGTAAGACTTGTACCGCCATATCCGGTGCAAATAAGTAACTGCCAAACACATGATTACGTTCATTATTCAATGCTATTGCTAACTCAATCGATATCATCAGCAACCTTCTTTGGCTTAATAGCATCGGCTCTCTCTTGACCAGCTACCAAGAATATTGGTAACCAGCAAATCATTAGGACTAAGCCTTGGATGATTTTCCAAATCATTTCTCCATATTTTGCTAACACCAAAATTGTTAGCATTACCGCTATCCAAGTAAGCAGTATTTGTGCCCCATGATCTGAAATTATTTGTAACGCCATTAACAACTCGTTCATGTTCTATCTCCTCCTATTTCGAGCTTCATCTGCATGTTCTGCAATATACTGTTGGACTTTTCGACCGTGATACAACAGTTGTCTTTCCCCCTTTGGGATTGTTAGACCAGGTTCAGCTTCAACTCTTCTTCGCCAGTAGTAATTAAAGTCCCTTAAACTCATGCCACCTAAATAATCTTCCAAAGTTCGTTTATTATTTGGTGTTTTTGCGGTGCGATTTAATTGAACAAATTCATCATGATGTAGGATGTTTTGTTCAGCCAAAGCAACTGCTTGTTCAACGACTGACTCACTCAAATGTGTCAGCATTTCTATTGGCAGTTGTATTGTTGCTCCTTCTACCATTTTCTATACCTCCAAGTAACTCTTGATTTCCTTAAATGCCTCTTCTGTATACATCCACCGGCTTTTCTGATCATCGCTTGTAGCACCCACTAGATTATTTTGTGACCAACGGTTTTGATGTTCTTTGCGAGTAGCCTTTAAACCTAGCTTTTGTGCTGCAATACCAATGGCATATGCATCAACACCTAATCTTTTGCCAATTTCTTCAGCACTGTAGATGTATCGATGAGCAGGTTCAATTTGCAATTGTTCTTCTGGCAAGTCCAACAGAATGCTCATGACCTTTGGTGCTGCCATTTCAACTGCTTCAGGTTTGTTCTTCATTAACTTCAACCATGAACGAACTTCCCGACTTTTTGCATTATTGCTATTATCCTTAGCGATTGCTAATTGCTCCCGCTTGATTTGTTGATCAACTGTTTCTGGTGCGAAGAATTGTTGCTGTTGTTCTTGGATGTAATACTGCATGTGGTCAAATTGCTCAACGAACATTACTTTGTATTCCATGAACTTTTTATCTGTAAACCCGCCTGCTAACAATGTGAAACCCTTATAGTTCATTTTGTACATGCGATACCTTTGGTGATTCTGTTCGTTTTTGTAGCTACTTAGCTCAAAGTAAGCCATAGCTTTGTTTCTGAGGGTCTCGTTAATATTGACGAGACCCCCTTTAACGATGTTATCGATAGCTTTTAAGACATTTTCATGTTTCTTACCAAATGTTTCTGCTACCTGTAATGATGTTGTCGTTGGTTCTCCATTTTGAAGTTCAACTAGTTGTTCTACTGTAGTCATAAGTTACCCCTTTTGTTATTTTTAAAACCCCTTTAAACGGGGTTTTTGATTTAAAAAATAACGTCATCATATTTGACGTTAAAAACTCTAAGAATCTTATCAACATTTGGTTGAGTTGGAAATGAGATACCGTTCTCCCATTTAAACCAAGAATTTGTGCTAACACCCAAGGCACTTGCAGTGTTTGCTTGTGACCAATTCTTTCCTGCCCTTAGTTGGGCTAACGTATATTTACCACTCACATCTTCTCTCCTTTCGATAAGGTATACATAAATTATAAACCCCGTTTAACGGGGTGTCAACATTATTGTTGTATTTTAATAGATTTTAGCTTAATAACAACGTATAATAGTTGATATATTAGGAAGGAGGCATTATGGCTGATAATAAAAGCAAGCAAATATTTGCCGACAATTTACGTTACTACATGAATAAAAACGGGAAAAACGGGACTAACATCATAGATGATCTAAATATTAAAAACTCTACTTTTTATAATTGGTTATCTGCTGAAACCTACCCTCGAATTGACAAAATAGAACTTCTAGCTGATTACTTTGGCATTACTAAAGCAGACTTAGTAGAAGATAAAACGGAAACAAATAAAAAATCTACTGGAAAGGAACCAGTAGATCTAGACAAAGCATTGTCAGAAGAAGGTATGGCTATGTTTGATGGCCAACCATTATCAGAAGAATATAAGAGAGCCCTTCTTGCTATGCTTAATACCATGAAAGATAACGGTAAGTAAGCCTATGCACGAAGAACTTTTAAGGCAGTTATTAGCTATGGCTGAAAAGTCAGGCATTGTAATAACTGATATTTTAGGCGGGCCAAATGACCCAGACGTTGCTTTTTGCAACGATAGAATTATTAACATAAATCGTAACTATAATTCACGTATTAGTGTTGCTTTTAGGTTAGCTCATGAGATTAGTCACATTGAATTCTCTAACCCGTCATTTTTATACAGGTTCTCCCCTTACATCAAAAATAAAGAGGAACGAGAAACTAACGAACGAGCTATCCGTATAATTGCAAGGCTAGTATACATAGATACACCTAATGAATATCGCAACTGGTCAGATTTTATGACCGAATTTAACCTACCTAGTTGGTTTGAGCCACTGGTTAAAGATCTGATTTATGAATAAACAAAGAAACCACTCGTGAAGATGGCTAAGGAGGGTTTAAGAATGTCCAATAGTAAATCGAACATGCAAATATTACGTGAATTAAGTGAAAATACTCATAATGGTGATTTTACTGATGAAGAACTTGAAAAGATGAAGCAGTGGAAAAAAATATTTGATGAAACTAGGAACGAAATTAAGTCCAACGCTAATAAAAAAGCCACCCATGAAGATGGCAAGGAGAAATTATAATGATACAAGACTCTGAATTTATTAAAAATTTTAGAAATCGTATTGATTTTTTAATTGAAAAGAATCAGATTAACGAAGAAAATCAAAAATTGTTAACAATAACACAGAATCACTTTGATATTTATTTTGTTCAACCAAGATATACTGTCTTTGCCGTGATTAACAATAAATCTAAAGACTCCTTTATAGAACGAGACTTTAGAGGTCAATTAGATGGAGATTTAAATGTTGATGACATTTTTGATGATGAAAAATATATAGCCTACCTAATTAAGCAAAATTTGCTTCAGAACATCAACCTTGAGTTAATAATTCCAGAGTCATTTAACAAAATAATAGCAGTGCTTGATCCAATCAGTGCATCAAGGGACTTTACGGATCATTGGTTAAAAAGAGAGATAACACAAAAAACAGATTTACTGTCAAAAAAGCAATTTGAGTTGGTCACTTTTAATACTAATCTTTTTAATAAATCAAAGTTTGATTTCCAGGAATTAATTGAAACGATAGATGACGAACAATTTACTTACAACTTAAGCCAAATTTTAGGCGCATACAACAATGGTTGGTTCTTCGTTGCGGCATCATCGATAGGAAGTTTGATGGAGTATATCTACTATGAAACAGCTGTCAACTATGGAAAATCACGCTTTGCAATACATAGAGACAATCCAACGCATATTGACTTCCAAGACAAAATGAGAGAATTGCGTAACTTCACTAAGAATTTTCCCGAAGACCAACAGATTAGATTTGGGAATGCAGAAGTGCTTGATATGGAACGTGGATATTTAACAAGAAATGCAGTTTCACATCATGATTCAGGATTTGCCAATGTGCAAGAGGTTGAAACTTTATTTACAGCTCTAAAAAGAGCATATGAACATTACTTTATTCCTTCTCTGAATTATAAGAAAGCTCATGTTGAATCCGATCAATAAAATTCATATTATCAATTTGTAATGATTCTTTGATAAGATTTCCATTTTTGTCAAACATTACATAATTTTCTATTTCATAAAAATAATAAGTATCAAAATTATCTGCCAATGTCTTTAATAAATCTAACAAGTAATTGAGTTTAGCAGCATCGTTTTTATTTAAATCGATTCTCATTGTTCCCTCCTCATGATTTGCTTTTCATTTATTTTAACATTGAATAGCACCTGATGATGTTATAAGGCACACGATGTCATGATCGAATCAAATAAAAAAGCCACCCTACTGGTGGCATACATATACGTGCAGAAAGGATTCACGTTAAAAGCTGTAGGAGTTTGGGAAAAGCAACATCATGAAAATTACTCCGATGATTTTCGCTTAATTGATATGAATGTTAAAGAAATTAAACAATTGCAACGGCAAAATGAAGCCTTACGTGCAGAAATAAACAGTAAATAAAAAACCACCCTGCCGGTGACAAATGTATTAACCAAATGGAGGAAAATATTTTGGGTAAAAGTTACAAAATAACATTTCCAAGTTCACTATATACTAATGTACAAAGCATAAATAATATTTTGAATCAATTTCATGGTATTACACCCGAATATTCCGATGTTATATTTGACACAGAAAATTTGAAATGGATTGATAGTGAAATATCAGCATTACTTGGAGCTTTATTTGAAAATTTAAATACTAGACGTCCAGATTTAACCCTTTTTTTACGGCATCATACTAAACCTACAGAATCAGAAAAATTACTTTTTAAAAATAACTTTCTTGAACATTACCTTAGTGATTCCAACTACCATGCAACCACTACTGGATATACAGTTAAATTTTCAGTAATAAAGATAACCAATGGTGGATTAAAAAAATCAGATTTATCAAGTGTTTCCGAATATCTACACGAAGAACTTTTTTCTCACCCTAAATGGGGAGCTAACTTTGAAACTTATGAGAATCAATTAGGATTCAGTGAATCTATTTTTGAATTAGCGAGAAACATATCAGATCATTCAAGATCAGAGAACTTAATATTTGCAGGTCAATATTATCCTAATAAAAATGAATTTAGGCTTGCTATTTCAGATAATGGATTAGGTATTCCTTTAACTGTTAAAACCGGCGCACAAATAAATGATACCGATGTAAACTTGATTGATTGGGCCACGAAACCAGGTAATACTTCAAAAAGTGGCAAACAACCAAGAGGAATGGGTCTATCCTATATTGGGGACTCTTTAATTGGTAACGGTGAATTAATTATTGTATCTGGAAACGGATTTTGGAAGCTCAATAGAGATGGAATTATATCGAAAAATACTCTTAGTCAAAAGTTTAATGGAACTTATGTTAGAATCTCATTTTTAAATGATAGAATTAAAAAACAAGATACAAATCAAACTTCAACGACCATTTCTGCTGAATTACCTTTTTAGTTAGGGAGAAAATTATTTATGGAAACTCAAAAAATTAATATTTCAAAAAAAATAGATGGAAAGATTGCAGTCACTTCTGACGATGCACAAATAATATTTAACATTATTTCTAAAAATATTCAAAAATCAATTATTTCAGAATTAGACTTTTCTGACATTGAAACTTTGACGACTTCTTTTTTGAACGAAGCAATAGGTAATTTATACAAGGTTGCTGATGGAAAAACTATATCTGAACTAGTCAAAGTTGATACACAAAAAATTAATATACCTCAGTATAAAACGATATTAAAGGTTATTGAGAATGCAAGGGATAAAAATGGAGAATATTAATTATGTCAAAACCAATTACACATCCCGCATTAGAATATCTTAAAAAGACTAAACCTGTTTTAATTGATACAAATATTTTATATTCTTGGATGCCAATACCTGGAAGCAATACAACTTCTGGAACTTCTGGTGATGTACTAAAAGAATTGATAATTAAAAAAGTACCAATATTTATTAACAGTCATGTTGTTTCAGAATATATCAATCTTTATCTCAGGACATATGCAAAAGAACATCCAAATGAATTTAACGGCGTAGATGTACTATCAAATTATGGGTTTAAACACAATTTTAGAAATACTGAAAAATATAATGAAATTATAAAAGAAGTTGTAACTACTTTATATTATTTTCTTGATCAACAAGGATTAACCGTTCAATATGTTGACACCATTGATAATTTATCAAAATCGACTTTAGAATTAATGACCCGAGCAAAACTCGACTTCACAGATGCTGTTTTGGTTCAAATTGCATCAGAAAAAGGTGCAGCAATTCTTTCTAATGATAAAGATTTTTCTAAACTTGATTTACCAAATGTATTTTCACCAACAATATTGACATTATAAAATACCAAAAAAAACACATCCCCCGTCGCCAAACAGATGGATGTGCAAATAATATTAACAAAGCATTAGTGCGCTTTTGTTCTATCAACAAGTATAACAAGACCCAGATAAGTCAATAAACTGTCTAATTTTTAGCAAGAAAGGTTAGGTTTAAACTAATGGCAAGCATTTATAAACGTGGTAAGACTTGGACTGCAAACGTTTTTGTATTGATGGATGGTGAGCGTCGTAGAAAAACAAAATCAGGCTTCAGGACAAAATCAGAAGCTCAAGGCTGGGCAAATGAAGTGGAGGTGGCAAAACAAAAACATGCGATTACTTTTAATACCAAAACGCCATTTCCTGTCTACTTTGATAATTGGTTTGAGATATATAAAAAGCCATTTATAACATACTCTACAATAAAATGGTATGAGCTAACTAGTAAACATCTGCATAGAGCATTTGAAAATGTCACAATCGAAAATATGACTAGAGCACGATTTCAAAAATTTTTAAATGACATGGGAAAGAAATACGCAATAGAAACAACTAAGAAAATAAAAATGCATGTTCATCAAATGGTTACATCAGCCATTTCAGAAGATGTTATAGTGAAAGACTTTACGCAAGGAACCAATACAACAGGTCTTGCTGGTAAAGACCGAAATTTAAAATTTTTAGAAGCCGATACAATGAAATTATTAGTTGGTAATTTAGTCTCTCGCCCTGTTGAAGAACGCCCTGTTACAGATATGATGATTTTAATGGGACTTCATACAGGATGTCGCTACTCAAATTGCAGCGCTAGAATGGACGGATATTAATTTTACTAGCAATATTATTTCAATCAACAAGACTTGGGATAGTCCACGTAAGTCGTTTAAACCAACAAAAACAAAAACATCAACTAGAAAAGTTGATGTTCCTGATGTATTAATTAAAGATTTAACTGAATGGTACAAACTACATCAAAATACCAGATTTGTATTTACTGGATTTAACAGTTATCCACCAACAAATGAAGCAGCTAATAAACAATTAACACGTAATCTAAAAGAAATTAACTCTGATAAAATGATTACATTTCATGGACTACGTCACACACATGCTAGTTGGTTATTATCTCAAGGAGTTGATGTGAAATATGTCTCTGAAAGACTTGGTCATTCAAGCATAGATATTACATTATCAGTTTACACTCATTTACTACAAACTCAAAGAAATGACCAAACTAACAAGTCAATGGCACTACTAAATAATCTCTAGTGCTACAAAAGTGCTACAAAATAAAAAAATACTCTTACAAATGCCTTCGTACCAAGGGTTGTAAGAGTGAACGCATGCCGACTGGGGGATTCGAACCCTCGACCTACGGTTTACGATACCGTTGCTCTACCAACTGAGCTAAGTCGGCAATTACTCCGAATGTCGGGCTCGAACCGACGACAGCACGATTAACAGTCGTGTGCTCTACCAACTGAGCTAATTCGGAATTATGCATCGCGACGTCCTATCCTCGCAGGAGGCGATCCTCCAACTACTTTTGGCGCTACTGAGCTTAACTACTGTGTTCGGTATGGGAACAGGTGTGACCTCAGTGCCATCATCACGACACGTTTTTATTGAGTGAACTTAGTTCCCTCAAAACTGAATCATAATTGCTTATTTCTTGCCTTACACCACTTGCTACTTGGTTAAGTCCTCGAACCATTAGTACTAGTCCGCTCCATGTGTCACCACACGTCCACTTCTAGCCTATCTACCTCATCATCTCTGAGGGGTCTTACTTCATTTCTGAATGGGAAATCTCATCTCGAGGCGAGTTTCACACTTAGATGCTTTCAGCGTTTATCTCATCCGTACATAGCTACTCAGCGATGCTCCTGGCGGAACAACTGATACACCAGTGGTACGTCCACCCCGGTCCTCTCGTACTAAGGGCAGCTCCTCTCAAATTTCCTACGCCCGCGACGGATAGGGACCGAACTGTCTCACGACGTTCTGAACCCAGCTCGCGTACCGCTTTAATGGGCGAACAGCCCAACCCTTGGGACCGACTACAGCCCCAGGATGCGATGAGCCGACATCGAGGTGCCAAACCTCCCCGTCGATGTGGACTCTTGGGGGAGATAAGCCTGTTATCCCCAGGGTAGCTTTTGTCCGTTGAGCGATGGCCCTTCCATGCGGAACCACCGGATCACTAAGCCCTACTTTCGTACCTGCTCGACTGGTAAGTCTCACAGTCAAGCTCCCTTGTGCCTTTACACTCTGCGAATGATTTCCAACCATTCTGAGGGAACCTTTGGGCGCCTCCGTTACTTTTTGGGAGGCGACCGCCCCAGTCAAACTGCCTGCCAGACACTGTCTTCCACCACGCTTAGTGGTGTGAGTTAGAGTGTTCATACAACGAGGGTAGTATCCCACGTTTGCCTCCATCGAAACTAGCGTCCCGATTTCTACGGCTCCTACCTATGCTGTACAAGCTGCACAAACACTCAATATCAAGCTACAGTAAAGCTCCATGGGGTCTTTCCGTCCTGTCGCGGGTAACCCGCATCTTCACGGGTCTTTAAATTTCACCGAGTCTCTCGTTGAGACAGCGCCCAGATCGTTACACCTTTCGTGCGGGTCGGAACTTACCCGACAAGGAATTTCGCTACCTTAGGACCGTTATAGTTACGGCCGCCGTTTACTGGGGCTTCAATTCGTACCTTCGTCGAAACTAAGTACTCCTTTTAACCTTCCAGCACCGGGCAGGTGTCAGCCCCTATACGTCATCTTACGATTTTGCAGAAACCTGTGTTTTTGATAAACAGTCGCCTGGGCCTATTCACTGCGGCTCAGCTTGCGCTGAGCACCCCTTCTCCCGAAGTTACGGGGTCATTTTGCCGAGTTCCTTAACGAGAGTTCACTCGCTCACCTTAGGATGCTCTCCTCGACTACCTGTGTCGGTTTGCGGTACGGGCAGGTAAACACTAACTAGAAGCTTTTCTCGGCAGCGTGACATCACAGACTTCCCTACTTTATTTCGGTCCCCATCACAACTTGTCCGTATAAGTGCAAGCATTTAACTCACACTAAGACTCATTGCTTGGCCCAGCATTTCCAGCAGCTGGGATCCGTTAGCCTTCTGCGTCCCTCCATCGTTCAAACATGTTCACCTGGTACAGGAATCTCAACCTGTTAGCCATCGACTACGCCTTTCGGCCTCGCCTTAGGTCCCGACTAACCCTGGGAGGACGAGCCTTCCCCAGGAAACCTTAGTCATATGGTGGACAGGATTCTCACCTGTCTTTCGCTACTCATACCGGCATTCTCACTTCTAAGCGCTCCACCAGTCCTCACGGTCTGACTTCATTGCGCTTAGAACGCTCTCCTATCGCGCCACTTACGTGGCACCCGTAGTTTCGGTGGTGTGTTTAGCCCCGGTACATTTTCGGCGCAAAATCACTCGACTAGTGAGCTATTACGCACTCTTTAAATGGTGGCTGCTTCTGAGCCAACATCCTAGTTGTCTATGCAACTTCACATCCTTTTCCACTTAACACACACTTAGGGACCTTAACTGACGATCTGGGCTGTTCCCCTTTCGACAATGGATCTTATCACTCACTGTCTGACTCCCGGACATACGTGATTGGCATTCGGAGTTTATCTTAGTTTAGTAACCCGAGATGGGCCCCGCACCAAAACAGTGCTCTACCTCCAACACGCTTTCTTCCGAGGCTAGCCCTAAAGCTATTTCGGAGAGAACCAGCTATCTCCAAGTTCGATTGGAATTTCACCGCTACCCACACCTCATCCCAACATTTTTCAACATGTATGGGTTCGGGCCTCCAGTGCGTTTTACCACACCTTCACCCTGGACATGGGTAGGTCACCTGGTTTCGGGTCTACAACAACATACTCAGTCGCCCATTTCAGACTCGCTTTCGCTACGGCTCCGGTCTTTCCACCTTAACCTTGCATATTATCGTAACTCGCCGGTTCATTCTACAAAAGGCACGCTATCACCCATTAACGGGCTCTAACTTGTTGTAGGCACATGGTTTCAGGAACTTTTTCACTCCCCTTCCGGGGTGCTTTTCACCTTTCCCTCACGGTACTGGTTCACTATCGGTCACTAGGGAGTATTTAGCCTTACGAGATGGTCCTCGCAGTTTCCAACTGGATTTCACGTGTCCAGCCGTACTCAGGATCCTACACGGGAGTTTGCTTACTTTCGCATACGGGGCTATCACCCAGTGTCGCTCAGCTTCCCAGCTGATTCTGCTAATAAACAAATTTGTAACTCCACAACGGTAGTCCTACAACCCCAGAGTGCAAGCACTCTGGTTTGGGCTTCTCCGTGTTCGCTCGCCGCTACTGACGAAATCGATTTTTCTTTATTCTCCTGTTGCTAATGAGATGTTTCAGTTCACAACGTCTACCATCGTTTAACTATGTATTCATTAAAACGATAACTTGCATAACAAGTTGGGTTCCCCCATTCGGAAATCCCCGGATCAAAGCTTACTTACAGCTCCCCGAGGCATATCGGTGTTAGTCCCGTCCTTCATCGGCTCCTAGTGCCAAGGCATTCACCATGCGCCCTTAATAACTTAACCGATCAACTTACGTTGATGATTTCGTTTGAGTATTGTGACACAATGGTCACAAGCGATTTTAAACTTATTTAAAAAACTCAAAAAATTACGCGGTGTATTTTTTCGGCTCAATTTAATTGATAAAAATCAATTTAAATGAATTTAAAAATTTACAATTATGATTCAGTTTTCAAAGAACTAATAGCAACCCATCAGGTTGCTATGGAGAATATCGGGTTCGAACCGATGACCCCCTGCTTGCAAAGCAGGTGCTCTCCCAGCTGAGCTAATTCCCCATATCATGGGACTGAGAGGACTCGAACCTCCGACCTCACCCTTATCAGGGGTGCGCTCTAAACCAGCTGAGCTACAGTCCCAGAGATTCGACTCTCTGTCTTCATTGAGTGTAAACCACTCAAAACTAAATATCGTTTCGTTGAATGTGCAGGATTCCGATTTTCCTTAGAAAGGAGGTGATCCAGCCGCAGGTTCTCCTACGGCTACCTTGTTACGACTTCACCCTAATCATCTGTCCCACCTTAGACGGTTGGCTCCTAAAAGGTTACCGCACCGGCTTTGGGTGTTACAAACTCTCATGGTGTGACGGGCGGTGTGTACAAGACCCGGGAACGTATTCACCGCGGCGTGCTGATCCGCGATTACTAGCGATTCCGACTTCATGTAGGCGAGTTGCAGCCTACAATCCGAACTGAGACATACTTTAAGAGATTAGCGTACCCTCGCGGGTTAGCGACTCGTTGTATATGCCATTGTAGCACGTGTGTAGCCCAGGTCATAAGGGGCATGATGATTTGACGTCATCCCCACCTTCCTCCGGTTTGTCACCGGCAGTCTCACTAGAGTGCCCAACTGAATGCTGGCAACTAATAATAAGGGTTGCGCTCGTTGCGGGACTTAACCCAACATCTCACGACACGAGCTGACGACAACCATGCACCACCTGTCACCTTGTCCCCGAAGGGAACATCCTATTTCTAGGATTGGCAAGGGATGTCAAGACCTGGTAAGGTTCTTCGCGTTGCTTCGAATTAAACCACATGCTCCACCGCTTGTGCGGGTCCCCGTCAATTCCTTTGAGTTTCAACCTTGCGGTCGTACTCCCCAGGCGGAGTGCTTAATGCGTTAGCTGCGACACTCAAGGGCGGAAACCCTCGAACATCTAGCACTCATCGTTTACGGTGTGGACTACCAGGGTATCTAATCCTGTTTGCTACCCACACTTTCGAGCCTCAACGTCAGTTACAGTCCAGAAAGCCGCTTTCGCCACCGGTGTTCTTCCATATATCTACGCATTTCACCGCTACACATGGAGTTCCACTTTCCTCTACTGCACTCAAGTTATCCAGTTTCCAAAGCCCTTCCTCAGTTGAGCTGAGGGCTTTCACTTCAGACTTAAATAACCGTCTGCGCTCGCTTTACGCCCAATAAATCCGGATAACGCTTGGAACATACGTATTACCGCGGCTGCTGGCACGTATTTAGCCGTTCCTTTCTGATAAGATACCGTCACACACTGAACAGTTACTCTCAATGTCGTTCTTCTCTTATAACAGTGTTTTACGAGCCGAAACCCTTCATCACACACGCGGCGTTGCTCCATCAGGCTTGCGCCCATTGTGGAAGATTCCCTACTGCTGCCTCCCGTAGGAGTATGGGCCGTGTCTCAGTCCCATTGTGGCCGATCAGTCTCTCAACTCGGCTACGCATCATCGCCTTGGTAAGCCATTACCTTACCAACTAGCTAATGCACCGCGGGTCCATCTCTTAGTGATAGCAGAACCATCTTTCAACTAACAACCATGCGGTTGTTAGTATTATACGGTATTAGCACTTGTTTCCAAATGTTATCCCCTGCTAAGAGGTAGGTTACCCACGTGTTACTCACCCGTTCGCCACTCTTTGTCAGATAAAATCAAATCAGAGCAAGCTCTTCATATCAATTAAAGACAAAGCGTTCGACTTGCATGTATTAGGCACGCCGCCAGCGTTCATCCTGAGCCAGGATCAAACTCTCATTTTAAAAGCTTGAGTATAACTCATTTGTTATTTGTTGTTTAACAGAAGTTAAACGAATTTACTAGCGAATTGACTTCGCAAATGTTTTGTATCAAGTAAAATACTTGATGACCCTACACATTTGTTTCATCGAAACGATATTCAGTTTTCAATGGTCTACGTTGTGTCTCATAACTTAATCAGTATATCAACAACCGCAACGGTTGTCAACTACTAAATTCAAAATCAAAATTTTGAATAAGCGTTGCGACTCACAACTTAAACTATATTACAGTATGCATTTGTAAATGTCAACACTCTAATTTAGATAAGTTTTGATGGATTTTGAATTGATTATTTTCACCATCTCCAAAACCCAACTTTTATATAATACGACTATGCACGGTAAAATGCAAGCTTTAATTTTATCAAAAACAAAAAGGCGATTGAGACAAAATAAATGTCTCAATCGCCTTTTATACTTATTTGTAATTCTATTAACGCATTGTTGGGAACAACAAAACATCACGAATTGTTTCAGCATCTGTTAATAGCATGATCAAACGATCAATACCAATACCTAATCCACCTGTAGGCGGCATACCGTATTCCAAAGACTCAATAAAGTCTTCGTCAATGCCTTCCGCTTCATCGTTACCAGCATCACGTTCTGCCGCTTGTGCTTCAAAACGCTCACGTTGATCGATTGGGTCGTTCAATTCAGTAAAGGCGTTAGCATACTCGCCACCGGCGATGAACAATTCAAAACGTTGTGCAAAACGGTCATCATCAGCCTTCTTTGCTAATGGTGAGATTTCAACAGGATGTCCATAGACAAACGTTGGCTCAACTAAAGTAGATTCAACAAATTCTTCAAAGAACTCGTTAATAATATGACCAACACCCCAGTATTGTTCATACTTAACACCCTTTTCATCGGCAATTGCACGAGCTTCTTCTAGTGTATATTCTTGCCAGAAATCAACACCAGTTTGTTCTTTAATTAAATCAACCATATGCTTACGAGCAAACGTCTTGCTCAAGTCAATCGTCTGTCCTTGATAAGTAACTGTCAGATCTTCAGAAACAGCTTTAGCAGCTGCCTTAAAGATATTTTCTGTTTCAGTCATGACATCGCCTAAGTCCCAGAATGCAGCATAAGATTCCATAACAGTAAACTCAGGGTTATGCTTTGGATCCATTCCTTCATTACGGAAAACACGACCAATTTCATAAACACGTTCCATACCACCAACGATTAGACGCTTCAAATGTAGCTCAAGCGCAATACGCATGTATAGGTCAATGTTCAATGCATTGTGATGCGTAATAAATGGACGTGCAGCTGCACCACCGGCTGCATTTTGTAGCATTGGTGTTTCAACTTCAGTAAAGCCATCACCGTCCATGTAAGCACGCACAGCAGAAATGATTTTTGAACGCTTTTGGAAACGTTCAAATGAATCATCGTTAGCAATTAAGTCCAAGTAACGTTGACGATACTTTGTTTCAACATCAGTCAAACCATGGAACTTATCTGGCAAAGGACGCAAAGCCTTTGAAAGATGCGTGATTTCAGTAACGTTCAATGATAACTCTCCGGCACGAGTCTTCATCATTGTTCCTTTGAAACCTAACCAGTCACCCAAATCAGATTTCTTAAACCACTCATAGATGTCTTCACCTACAACTGGCTTTTGTACGAACACTTGGATACGTCCTGAACGATCCTTAATGTCAGCAAAACTAATCTTACCTGAACGACGTTTTGTCATCATACGTCCAGCAATTGCAACTTCATTTGCTTGTGTTTCTAAATCTTCGCCTGAAACATCATCATACAATGTATGTAGTTCAGATGCCATATGCGTCCGATCAAAGCGGTGACCAAATGGATCGATACCTGCATCACGCAGTTCAGTCATCTTTTCACGGCGCTTGATCATTTGGTCGTTTAACGACACTTGTTGGTCAGCCATATTCCTATTCCTGCCTCATTTTTCCTTTATTGATTCGTTGATGTTGCCACCATACATATTTATAAGTTTGCCAATCTTCCGTCCATTTTGCAAGTCTCAGGACTAATTTTACAAACCATTTGCATCTTTACTAGCAATAATAGCTTGTAATTCATTTTCGTCAAAGTTAATAATCTTACCCGTAAAACGATCAACAATTTCAATGCCATGGTCTTCAGCCAAAATTTCTTGTAATTCTGACAACGGCAATGTTGCTAACATACGTGCATAATCATGCTTGGCAATTTCTGGGTATAGATTAACTTCAGTTGTTGTCAACACTTTCACTTGATCAGCCCCAAATAGTTTATTTAGTAAATCAGTTGGTGTAAACCCTTCAAGCATTTGCGTTGAGATTGCTGGAAAATTAGCCAACTTATCTTCCAACGATGCGATATCTTCATCAGTTGCGTCAGGCAATGTCGAAATCATAAATCCACCTGCCGTCACCACGGAACCATCTGGATCAACTAGTACAGACACTGCTACAGCTGAAGGAATTTGCTCAGACTTAGCCATGTAATAAGTTAAATCATCTCCAATTCCACCAGTCACCAAAGCAACTTGCCCTGTAAATGGTTCATCCGTTCCAAAATCTTTTCTAACTGAAAGATAGCCATCTGTGCCGACAGCTTTTGCCACATCGGGTTGTCCCTGAGAAGTTAAAGGTAAAGTTACTTGTGGATTAGATACATATCCACGAACCTCTCCTTGTGCTGACGCTTCAACAACTATTTTGCCCGCAGGTCCTTGGCCATCAATGCTGATAGCCAAACGCTCATCACCTTTCAGAATAGCATTCGATACCATCAATGAACCAAGTAAAGCGCGTCCCAAAACCGTAATGCCTAATTGTGAAGCATCATGAAACGTGGCAACTGTTTTCATCATGTCCGTTGCTTCAATTGCAATGGCACGAAACTTACCATCATTTGTTACCGCACGTACTAATTTATCTGCCATATTGATTTCCCTTTTCTGATTGTTTTTCCGTTATCAAGTGTAACATACAGCGCCTAAAAAGGAGAGTGTGACAAAAAACGCTTTGAAGCCGGTTGTAACAATGACGGCGTTATTTTGACTCGTAGCGCAGCGAAGGGGCTGAATTACGCCATTGTTGTTACATTAAGGCTTCAGTTTTTTGGAACACGTTTATGGAGAGCGTGACAAAAGTCGTTTTGAAGCTGGTTGTAACGAATGCACTTTAAACAAAAAATGGTTGAGACATTTATTCTGTCTCAACCACTTTATATTGCTTATTTATTAAACATTAAGCACGATCATCATCGTTATCATTATCTGATGACTCATCATCATGTGTTAATGACTCTGAAGCCGTTGCCTTTTCAGATGCAACATCTTCATCTTCAGTCAATTTATCATTGGCAGCTTGCTTAGCCTGCTCATATGACATTGGTGTTGACTTTTCAGATTCAGAAGCAGATTCATCAGGCATTTTACCAGTGTTGAACAAGCTCAAGATTTGCTTCTCATCCAACGTCTCGTACTCTAGCAAAGCTTGGGCAATTGCCTCATGCTTATCCTTGTACTTAGTAATGATGTCAGCAGCTGTGTTATAACCATCAGTCGTGATTTTACGTACTTCTTCATCAACTAGGCGTGAAGTGGTGTCTGAGTAAAGTGGTTGACCATATTGCTGACCACCATCTTTTTCCAATTGCACCATACCAAGCTTATCCGACATACCATACTGTGTGACCATAGCGCGGGCAATGCCAGTAGCTTGCTCAAAGTCATTTGAAGCTCCTGAAGACTGTTGATTAAATATCAATACCTCAGCAGCACGTCCACCCATCAAACCAGCAACCTGATCCATAGCGTCCGTCTTATTCATCAACATTTGATCTTCACGAGGTAGCATGATGGCATATCCACCAGCACGTCCACGAGGAACAATCGTAACCTTATGGACAACACGCGCCTCGTTCAAAACAAGACCGACAATGGCGTGTCCTGCCTCATGGTAAGCAACAGTCTTACGTTCCTTGGCTGATACAACACGATCCTTCTTAGCTGGACCAGCAATAACACGGTCTTCAGCTTCATCCAAATCCTTACCTGTAATGGTAGTACTGTTACGACGAGCAGCTAACAATGCCGCTTCGTTCAACAAGTTTTCCAAGTCAGCTCCGACAAAGCCAGGTGTTTGCTTAGCAATTTCTGTTAAGTCAACACTTGAATCGATCGGCTTATTCTTGGCGTGGACCTTCAAGATAGACTCACGGCCCTTGATATCAGGACGGCCAACCAAAATCTTACGGTCGAAACGACCTGGACGAAGCAACGCTGGGTCAAGTACATCAGAACGGTTTGTGGCCGCCATGACGATAACACCCTCATTACCTTCGAATCCATCCATCTCAACCAACATTTGGTTCAGCGTTTGTTCACGTTCATCGTGACCACCGCCCATGCCGTTACCACGTTGACGTCCAACCGCATCAATCTCATCGATAAAGATAATTGATGGTGCAGATTTTTTAGCATTTTCAAACAAGTCACGAACACGACTTGCACCAACACCAACGAACATCTCAACGAAGTCAGAACCAGAAATTGAGAAGAATGGTACACCAGCTTCACCAGCAACTGCCTTGGCTAACAAAGTTTTACCAGTTCCGGGAGGTCCCTCTAGAAGCACACCAGATGGTATACGAGCACCTAACTTTAAGAACTTCTTTGGATCCTTCAAGAATTCAACAACTTCAACCAGTTCTTGCTTTTCTTCTTCAGCACCAGCAACGTCCTTAAAGCGCTTTTTGTTTTCTGATGGATCAGCGGGCTTAGCCTTTGACTTACCCATTCCCATCATATTACCACGGCCACCTTGACCACCTTGGTTCATACCACCCATCATTAGGTAGAACAAACCAACCATCAAGATCAATGGCAAAATAGTTACTAGGAACGTTCCCCAGAAATTAGTAGGCTGCGCCTTTGTCGTGATATCTGTATCTGCTTTATCAGCAGTCTTTTGCACATTTGCAATAACATCGTCACTACCAACCAACTTTGTCTCAAAGGAAGTTGCCTTCCCCGATTGACCACCACCTAACAACGAGGTAAAGGCGTCATTGTTGCTAGACTTTTTACTTGATTGCGCTTTTGTATAATCACCCTTAACGGTGTAGACCCCATCGTCAGGTTGAATCGTGACTTTATCAATCTTTTTGTCACGTAATTCCGTCATAAATGTTGACGTAGAGATAGTCTTAATATTAGAGGTCTGTGTGGGCCCGGCTACCCAATATATCAACCCCATAATACCGAGGACTACGATTACGTAAAACAAACTATTACGGACAAAATTCCCTTTTCGTTGGTTTTTCATCAATTCCTCCTATAGATAGCAATAGCAGTTACTACCTTATATTATGTACGATCCTATTAATTCATTTTCCAGTTTAAATTAGTGATTTGGTGTGATATCCACCGTGTCAACAATATCAGCATGTTGTGGATCATAAACTTCGCGCTTCAAAACGCCAACATATGGCAAATTACGGTATAACTGCTTGTAATCCAGTCCATACCCTACCACAAAGGCTTTCGGTACGTCAAAACCAACATAATCAACAGTTGCTTCGACAACACGTCCGTCTTTTTTGTCCAACAAGCTAGCAGTTTTCACTGATTTTGCGCCACGGCTCTTTAATAATTCAATCATGAACTTTAGTGACCGACCTGTATCAACAATATCTTCCATAATGACAATATCGCGTCCATTGATATCAGACTGTAGGTCTGTTACCAAATCTACATTACCTGATGAGGCAATACCACCATTATAACTGGAAACATCGATGAACTCGACTTCTGCATATTGCATATGACGCATCACATCAACTGTCCACAAAACCGCACCTTTTAATACTGATAAGATAATTGGTGTTCGATCTTGGTAGTCAGCAGCTAATTGTTCGCCAACTCGTTTGGCAGCTTGTGCAATTTCTGCCTCGCTATACAATACCCGTTCGATATCATTGTTCATGTCCGGTTGGTTCATGTTTTATTAATCTCCTAAATCTTAATTCCCCTACTGTTACATAAATTTAAGAATACCATGTTTGACCCTAAATGTTTAGTCAATAACTAAAAGAACTGAAAAACTTTTAACTTTTTACTAAACTCAACCATTGATGGTCTCTAATTAGTCTTTGATGGTCATTCAAATGAATAGTACCAGCAGCAACATTTTTATTTTTCATTAATTGAATCGCCTGTTGTAATTGGCGATTCTTAATATCTAACACTTGTTGTTTTTTTAACCATTGTTGTAACACTAACAGCAATTGTTCCTGAGGTAACTCCCAGTCCAATTGGCCTGCTTCCAATGCTACTACATATTGGTCAATTTGTGGTGCAGCTAATGCTTGTAACGCTGTTAATTGATCGGCAAAATCAATAATATGCGTCATAGCTTGCTTATTTATATGCTGCAAGTCTGGAATAACCGCATGGCGTAAACGATTACGAGCATAGCGTTGATCATCATTTGTATAATCATCAATCCATTCTTGCACAGGTTCCTTAACAATATCCTTTAATGCCATCTTAGACAATCCTAAAAATGGTCGTACTAATTGCAAGCCATTCGCTAGTCTTTGTTTAGCGGGCATCCCGGTCAGCTGCTCTAAACGACTACCACGTGCTAATTTGTATAAAATAGTCTCAACCTGATCGTTCCGATGATGAGCGGTCACAATCATATTGGCACCAACCTGTTTGGCAACTGAAAACATGATGCCATATCGTTTTTCGCGTGCTTGTTCCTCGACTGAAACGGTTGGCGCTGCTGCCCAATCCAATGTTCTGACAGTTGCTGACTGCAAATGCGGTGTTTGCGCAAAAACTTGCCTGACCAACGCTTCTTCATGCGGAGCATCAGAACGCAGTTGATGATTAATGTAGATTGCACTAACCTTTGGTTGCAGGTCTTGTGGTAAATCACCTTCCGTTAACCATCTTAATAATCGTAATGAATCTTGTCCACCCGACACAGCAACCAATACATGATCTGTTGCATCAAATAACTGTTGTTCACGAATGTGGCGGATTAAATTAGCTCGTAAAACTCTAGGTTGCATTCCTATACACGTACTCCTTTTTCTGGCTAAGTCTATTATAGGCTAAAAATACATAGTGTGAACCAAAGCGGGTTGAATCTAGACATCAGTCTATTTCTTTTTTGACTAAAACAAAAGTGGTTGAGACAAAGCAAATGTCCCAACCACTTTTTGCGCTAAAAATGTATTAATTATAAGTCTATAAATTCTAGTTTGGAATATTAAAGACGGTCTCGCCATCTTTTGTATACATGTACTTCTCACGTACTAACTTTTCTAAGTAGCTATCATCATCCAAATCTTTAACTTCTTGTTTTAAATCAGAATGTGATGTCTTGGCAGTTGCAAGTGTCTTAGTCGTTTCAGCCAGACCGGCAGAAGCTGTCGTATATTTGGTATACTGCTTATGAAAATTCACCATAGCAAAAACTGCCACAATAATCATGAAGACACCCAAAAGAAAGCGGCGCCGCAAGTGAATATAACGTGTATATTTCGCTTGTTGTTCTTCAATCGCGATATGGTGTTTACCGGCAGCATTTAGTGGCCGTATATTTGATTGTTCTTTTGTTTTACGCATCACTAATTGCCTTCCGAGTTGTTCCAATCGTTTACTTACTTTTTTATTATCACAACTTTACCGCAAGAATTAAAATTTCTTAACTCTCGTTAGTGTTTCTTAACATTTTCATATAAAAAAGTAACAGAGCGTTACTTTACGTCCTCGTCAAAATTTTGTTCATAAGACTCTGAGACGATACTGTACATATGTTGCGCCTCATTCTTCTTGGTTGTCTCAACAATTTCATCTACTGAAATAACTGACGTTTTGTTTCCGAAACGAATAGTCAATTCATCACCAGCTTTAACATCACTAGATGACTTGGCAGTTTTACCATTAATATCAATTCGCCCTTGGTCTGAAATGTCCTTTGCTACTGAACGGCGCTTAATTAAGCGTGCTACCTTTAAATATTTATCTAATCGCATAAGTTTCCCTTTCGTTCTAAGAAGTTGTATACCTTATCCCCTTTTGGTAAAGTGTACCATTCTTCTTTTGATAATAGACATAAACGCCAAATCATCACTATAAACATTATTATACCAACTAACGCCGAAGTAATCAGTGTCAATAAACTAGCTAATCGTGATGAACCAAATAGCTTATCACTCAACCAGCACCATGATCCAGCCGTTAATACAACAACAAGCAGCGTTGTTATCAGTTTATACCACCAATATCGACCATGCCATTGTCGCCGTAATTTTATTGGCAAACGTCGTAATACAAAATATAACATTGGCATTAATGATAATAAAGTTGCCATTGCAGCACCCATAATACCAAATTTTGGTACCAATAACATATTCAAAATGTACTTAACGAGCATCGTTAAAATGATAAACCAGCCAACGCCTCGTGTGTAATCTAAACTTTGCAAAACACTCGTGACAATCAAAATAATTGTTGCCGGAACAATTGTGATCACAAAAACCATTAATGCCTGACTACCTTCACGGGTACTAAACAGTACTTGGTTCACCACTGGCATGATAGCAATTAAACCAGTAGTCGCGACACCTGATAAAATCAGTGACAATCGCAACATCATTTGAAAATCATGGATAAAAGCACCATCTTCTTTTCGAACAGCATGCGACCGTAAAACTGGCAACAAAGAAGTACTAACAGCAGTTGCTAGTACCATTCCTAATTGGACTAACGGCTGACCACGGTCATAGACTCCTTTGGCATACTCAGCTGCATGCGCACTTAACCCACTATTTACTAGCAAACCTTTCGTTGAAAATGAATCAACTAACTGCAATAAGACTAATAACCCTGCTAACATGGCGAGCAAGTTACCTTCTGACCATAAGCGCTGAAAAATTCGTAGCCAGCCGATTTCTCGGTCTTTCTTAACAGCCCGAGAAATTGGCGTTTGCCAAACTGACTTGATCGTGCGACTGATATATAACGTCGCTAGCATCGCCGCAAATGCAGCTGCTGCCATCGCCCAAGTACCAATTTTATAAATTGACCAACCAGCATGAACACCCCACCAGGCTACGCCGATAATAATCCCGACACGAGCTAGTTGTTCAATGACTTGCGAAACAGCTGTCGGCATCATATGCAGTTGTCCTTGGGCAAATCCGCGACCGACTGCTAAGAATGGCATGAACCAAAACATCCAAGCCACGGCCCTAATGACCGGCGTTAATTTTAAATCATTGCCCATCCCCAGCGCTAACAAGGGCGCACCGCCATAAACAAACAAAAACAACAAACAACTAATGATAAAAAGTACCCAAAATAATCGCCGGGCCACTAATTGCTTACGCTCACCATCAGTTTGTTCGGTAATAATTTTCGAGATAAACAACGGCCAACCACTTAAGGCCAATACGACCCCAATGCCGTATAACGGATAGACTTGCTGATAGACATAAAAGCCAGTATTCCCAACTAAGTTTTGAAAAGGAATCCGATAAACGGCGCTGAGAACTTTAGCAATAATCCCCGCTAGTGTCAGAATACCAGCGCCCGCCATTAAATTTTGACTACTTTTACTCATATTCCTAATCCTTTTTTGGCAATAATGCTGTCAAAAACTGCATCAAGCTTTGTAACCATTCATCGTCCGTTTGCTTTGGCTGAATAGCCATTGCAAACAACACTGGATCGTTCACTTTAATCTGACCACGTGTTTTTGTTGTGGCCATAGCTTGTTGGACTTGCTCACGAGTTACCTGAGCTTGCTTATCAAAACTTATCGTCACAATCATTGGTTGATTGATCGTACGTTTAATTTGCGCAACTCCGACTTGATCGGCAACCGCCTTTAATCGAGAAACCATTAACAGACGATTGGCAGACGCTGGTATATCACCGAAGCGGTCGACCAAGTCATCTGTAATTTCAGCAAACTGTTCCTCCTTCGTTGCTTTACGAATACGCTGATACAAATCAATTTTTTGCGGACCATCAGCAACATAATTCGTTGGCAAATAGGCTTCAACCTGCAAATCCAACTCTGAATTGAAACGTTTGGTTTGCTTACCTTGCTTAGCAGCGACGGCTTCTTGCAACATTTGCGTGTACAAATCATACCCGACTGCATTAATGAATCCGTGTTGCGATTGACCAAGCAAATCACCTGCACCACGTATAGACAAATCACGCATGGCGATTTTAAAGCCAGAACCCAACTCAGTAAAGTCACGAATAGCAGTTAAACGCTTCTCACTTTCTTCATTAAGCGAACGCGTTCCGGGATAAGTGAAATAGGCATAGGCCACATTATTAGAACGACCAACGCGTCCACGCAACTGATACAACTGTGCCAATCCCATGTAGTCTGCGTTTTCCACAAACAACGTATTGGCATTTGGAATATCCACACCAGTCTCAATAATCGTTGTTGTGACTAAGACGTCATACTCACCATTAATAAAGTCAACTAAAATACCTTCCATTTGGGTTTCAGTCATTTGACCATGGATGTAAGCCACTTGTGCTTCAGGAACTAAGCTTTGAATCATCCCCGCTACCTTTTCAATATCTGCCACACGATTATGCAGATAAAAAGTTTGGCCACCACGTGCCATCTCTCGTTCAATAGCGTTGGCAATGACGCGACCATTTTGCTCCATCACATAGGTCTGGATGGGATAACGATTTGCCGGCGGCGTTTCAATGACCGATAAGTCACGTACGGCGACCATCGCCATATTCAATGTACGTGGAATTGGTGTTGCGGTCAGTGTTAAGACGTCAACGTTCGTTTGCAGACTCTTCAAACGTTCCTTATGCTTTACACCAAAACGTTGTTCCTCATCCACAATGAGTAATCCCAGATCACTAAACGACACATCTTTAGCCAATAAACTATGGGTCCCAATCACAATATCGATTGTATGGTTCTTCAATCCATCCTTGAGTTCTTTCATTTGTTTTTTGGTTTGGAAACGTGACATCCAAGCAATTTGCAAATCCGTTCCTTCAAAACGACTCAGGAAAGAATCGTAATGTTGCTGGGCCAAAATAGTCGTCGGTACTAGCATGGCCACTTGCTTACCCTCATGGGCTGCTTTAAAGGCTGCGCGCATGGCAACTTCAGTTTTACCAAAGCCAACATCACCAACCAGCAAGCGGTCCATTGGTCGTGATTTTTCCATATCAGCCTTAATTTCTTTGACTGATCGGATTTGATCCGGTGTTTCAGGATAAGGAAAGGCATCTTCAAACTGGCGCATCGCCTCATCATCTGGGGCAAATGCATAACCTTGTTTAATTTCGCGCTCCGCATATAAAGCTAGGAGTTCATCCGCAATATCCTCAACCTTTTTAGCGACTTTAGCCTTTGCCCGTTGCCACTCAGTACCGCCCATTTTATTAATTTTAGGCGCTTTTTCGGCTGCACCGACATACTTTTGTACCAAATCCAGTTGGGTCACCGGGATAAACAGCTTATCACCTTTTTGATAGGCAATCGTAATATAATCTTGCTTCACACCACGGTTTTCAATTGTCTGCATGCCCTCATAGATACCAATACCATGATTGACGTGGACAACATAATCACCAGGTTTCAACTCATTATAGCTTTTGATACGTTCCGCATTCGACAGTGTCTGTCGCTTTGGTGCACGTTTACGAACCTGTTGGAACAGTTCTTTTTCCGTTAACACAACCAACTTTTGCATTGGTAACTCAAAACCGGCACTCAATGGCAAAGTGGCTAATTGCGTCCGACCTGTAGTCAACTCATCAACCGCCACTTGATTGACCTTAATGCCAAAATCATTCAAGGTCTGAACCAGCTTGACTTGTCGGTCATTTGAATTAGTTAAAAAGATCACCGTCATGTTTTGCTTTTGCCAACGTTCCACCTCGCCTTTAAGTAAAGGCATTTGACCAAAGAATTGTTGTGTTGGACGTAGCGTGACGTTAGTTAAACTAGTTTGCCGTAATTGACCAATACCTCGTTGCAGTGGTGAAAAAATCAAACTGGCTTGTTGGACATCACGTGCTTGATCAGTTAGCGACCAACCAAAATCTGCTTCAGTCAGTACTTGTTGCTTATCAAGCTTTTCAGTCCACCAGTTCGTATCATCTAAGCGCATCTGCGCTGCATTTTCAATGGCACGGGGATAATCATCAAAGACCGCGACACCATTTGCTGGCAAATAATCAAATAAACTAGCCGCATCAGGGTACAGCGCACGTAGGTATGCTCGTATCTCTGGCAAAAGCTGTCCATCTGCTAGCGTGGTCAATAAGGACGTGATGGCTTCAGTCAAATGCCGCTTATCCGCACCTGCCAATTGGTCACGTTGCTTTGTCATTGCTAATTCTAAACGAGTCTTTGCCGCTTGCCGACCAGTATCACTGATAACCAAATCCGTTGCTGGCAAAATAGTCAACGACGTCATATTTTCAATACTACGTTGGTTTTCAGCATCAAACGAACGCATCGAATCCAATTCTGTATCAAAAAAATCCAATCTGACCGGATAATCAGCATTTAGCGGATACACATCAACAATCGAGCCACGAATGGCAAACTCACCAGGTTGTTCCACCGTCGTATTCCGATGATATCCCATTTGATGTAGTTGCGTTTCCAAATCTTTTAAATCATATTCATGATCAAAATCAAGGGTTAGCTGCGCTTGTTGGAAATCTTTGACTGGTGGTAAGTAACGTTGCGCACCAGCAATACCAGTGACAATTACCGCCTGTGGATCTGTCAGCAATAGATGCAAGGCATTAACTCGTGCTAAACGTGTATCTAGCGATGTCACGGCTAGTTCAGCTGCTAAACTTTCCTCAGCAGGAAAAACCGCAACGTGCTCATCACCCAACAATGCTTGTAAGTCTTCTGCTAATTGGTCGGCATGAAACTGACTATCTGACACAATCACCATTGGTTGCTGTGTTTGTCGTTGTAACGCTGCTAAATAGACTGTCCGAGCAGTCCCAGAGATACCCGTCATCAAATGGCGACCACCCTTAGTCAGCCCAGTGGCTAATTGCTGCAAAGCTTTATCCTGTTGTAAAAGTTCAGTTAATCGCATAACGTATTTTTATCCCTTTAATTAAACTGATTCATGAGCATAGGCATCTCTGTCCCCGCTGCAAAGCCTTCAAAAATAGCTACCGCTTTATCTAGTCCCGCCAATAAGTCAGGTTGTTCGTCTTTGCCAAAGCGACCCAGTACATAGTCAACAACTGCTTGTTGCACATGGGCTGGATGACCAATACCAAATTTCAAACGGTTAAACTTTTGGGTGCCTAATTGACTAGCGATACTTTTGATACCATTATGACCACCAGCAGAACCTTTCTGACGTAAGCGCAAACGGCCAAGGTCCATATCCATATCATCTTGCACGACTAGCAAATCCGCTAAGTCAAGCTTGTAATAATCTACTAGGGGGCGCACTGCTTGTCCTGAACCATTCATATAAGTTGTTGGTTTCACTAGCAAGACCTTTTCGTTATTAATGCGTACATCAGCCACAAAGGCATGGTGTGCGCCATCTTGCTTGAATGTAGCTTGGTACTTATCCGCCAATGCATCCACCGTCATAAAGCCAATATTGTGGCGGGTTTTATCATATTCTTTACCAATATTTCCCAAGCCAACAATCATTTTCATTTTTCTTTTGCCTCACTTTTTATTCAATTAACGCACGAAATGGGTCGAGACTAGTCAGCCCCCACCCGTGTGCGTTATTTACCTAATGTTTATAAATTCTAAACCAAATTATCCCAATTTAATAGTCCTAAGAGCTTTATTTTTTCGCTTGGTAACTATCAAACGATTCAAATTGACCATTATCTTGAAATTCTTTTCCTAATTGTAATAGCATTTGATCTTGTCCTTTAGCCGCCTGCAATTGGATGCCAATAGGTAAACCATGCTTTGTGACATAGGTTGGCAAGCTCAAAGCCGGTTCACCTGATATATTTGCTAATTGTGTGAATGGTGTCTTAGATAAGCCATGCAACCAGGCATCATAAATCAACTGGATTTGATCATCGTGATCCAATTTTTTGATATGTTTTAATCGTTTAACATATTTTGGCAGGTAAGCAGGATCATTATTTTTAGGTGCTGCTGTCGCCGTCGTTGGTGTTAAGTAAATTGGATACTGCTCATGGAAATCGGTCATCTGCTGGGCAACCCGGACCATGACATTAGCAACAAATTGGTCATCCGCTGTGGTTTGTTTTTTATCTGCTTGGTACAAAGCCCATGTCATTGGCGAAACCTTTTTAAACCGCATCGATTTCCCAGTTTCAGCTTTAATTGCTTCGTTAGCATCCTTGCCCGTCGCCGTTGCTGCTGTATAATAGGCCTTCATCAACTTTTCACCATTAACTGGCGCATCTTTCTTAACAACAGTATAGCCCTGAGCACGTAAAAACTTAACCGCTTGCTTGACTGCCTTAATGGCATCTTTACTAACTTTCGTCCCTACTGGAGATTTTACCGAATAGGCAATTTTCAACTGCTTTAAGTCAGACGGTACATCTTTTATCATTTCAGGATGCTCTGCATTCTTCATCCCCGCAAAATACGATTGTAAGTCAGAAATATAGCGAGCATTGGCAAAGTTAACTGTTGAAGGAACGGTACTGTCACCTGTTATCGCACCTTGGGTTGGCTTTAGTCCAATCACACCCGTAAATGATGCTGGAATTCGCAATGAGCCACCAGCGTCGTTCCCGGTTGCGAGCGGTACAAAATCTGCAGCAACACTAGCAACGGCCCCTCCTGAGGAACCACCAGTATTACGATTCAAACGCCAAGGATTATGCGCCACACCATTCAGCTTCGAATCGGTCACGTTAATTAACCCTAATTCTGGATAATTAGTTTGGCCGATAATAATGAACCCCAGTGACTGTAGTTGCTTCACATAATCACTGGTCTCGTTCGCTTGTTTATTCTTTAAGGCTAACAAACCTCTGGTATTAGAAAACCCTTTAAGTTGCTGTCCTAATCCTTTAATTAAAATAGGGACACCATAAAATGGCTGGCCAGTATCCTCTAAATCAACTGATTCTTGCAAAGCAGCTGATTCACGCAAACTAATCACAGCGTTTAACTGCGGGTTATCTGCTTTAATGCGCGCAACGACATGCTTGATCAATTGGCGGCTAGTAACTTGCCCACTGCGAATCATTTGCGCTAAATCACTGGCTGAAGCATTCCGATAGCTAAATTCTGAAATGCCATAGCCTTGGGCATACTCATGTTGCAAAGATTTTCTATCTGCATGTACGATTCGTTGCCGAGCAAAAAAACCAATTCCCCCAGCTAGTATCGTCAAAGCAGCCCCTATTGTTATTTTTTGTTCTCTGTTCATTTGATGTCCCCCCAAAGTCAAAATTTTATCGCACGCTCCCCAACTAAAATAATGCATAATTAGTGGCATGACTTATCTTCACTTTACGCTTTTCATTATAACTTAAAAGGACCGTCAATCTAACCATTTCAACTTGGTAGATTGACGGTCCAATCATTTAATTTTTTGTCCCGTGAGAATCTTCCCAACGAGTTTTGGCAATCGATGCAATGATTGCAATCGCAAGCAAACCAACGATGACAATCAACGAAGCAACATTATTAATTTCAAAATGCCAATCAGCCATTTTACCGCCTTCGTTAATCAACATTTTGGCACCAATAAATGCCAAGATGAGTGCCAAAGCATATTTGATATAACGGAACATTGGCAATAACTTTGACAAGGCAAAGAATAATGATCGTAGTCCGAGTACCGCAAAAATATTTGAGGTCACCACGATAAACGTATCTTGCGTCACGGCCAATACGGCTGGAATAGAATCAACTGCAAATAGAATATCTGACAGCTCAATAAAAATTAAGGCGATTAGAAATGGTGTCACAAACCATTTACCATTTTCTTTAACCATAAAATGTGGTTTACTGACATCTTCCTTAACTGGTAATACTTTACGCAAAACTTGGATGATTTTACTGTCATTCAAATCTTTATCATCACCTTTGTCAAACAACATCTTAATACCAGTATAAACTAAGAAAATACCGAATAGATACATCAGCCATTCGAATTTACTCAATAATGCGGCACCACCCAAAATAAAGAGTAGCCGCATCACAATCGCACCAAAAATACCCCAGAATAGGACACGGTGTTGATAACGTGCTTCAATCCCAAAGAAACCAAAAACTAAGATGAAGATAAACAAATTATCCATACTTAGTGATTCTTCCAGCAAATAACCAGTCACGAAGTCAATCGCATGACCGCTACCTTCAAAATACCAAATGCCGGCCGCAAAGATAAAGGCTAACACCACCCACATTGCTGTCTGCAAAAGAGATTTTTTAAATGTTGGGACTTCATCTTTTTTATTCAAAACGCCTAAATCTAAGGCTAACATTGCAATAACAAATAGAAAAAAACCGATCCAAACCCATATACTAACTGTCATTAAGTACGCTTCCTTTTTTTATTCCACTGTAATTCTGCAACGGAGTGTTCTAGCAGATAATTGTATCAGGGTTGTCAAGTGATTGTCTATGGATAGGGTATAACTCTTAATTATCAAAGTTGAAGCATAAAAAAAGCCAGGACGAAATGGTCCCAGCTTATTAATGTTTAAAATATATTAAATATCGATATCATCGATATTTACACCAATGGCTTCAGCCACACGCTTACCATAATCCATATCAGCGCGCGCCATTTGTTGTACCATCAATTGCTTATTTTCAAGACTATCAATAGTCCCTAAGTTACCCTTGAACGTCTCAACCAAACGTTGCTTCTCATCTTCAGACATGATGTTGTACAAACGACCAGCTGCTGAATAGTAGTCAGTATCATAAGGTTCATACGCACCTGTCATGCCTTGGAACATGTCACCTGTGATTGACGCATGTGGATCTTCAACCGGACCGCCTTGGCTATTTGGTTCGTAATTAACACTGCCATCTTGGTGTTGTGCCATAAAGCCATCACGTGCATAGTTATGAACTTCATTGCGTGGACGGTTAGGCTTTAATTGTTCATAGTTAGCACCCAAACGATAGCGCGCAGCATCCTTGTATGAGAACAAACGTCCTTGCAACAACTTATCCATTGAAGGCTCGATACCTGGTACTAAATTAGCTGGTGAGAAGGCAATTTCCTCGACATCTTCAAAGTAATTGTCAGGATTAGCATTTAATGTCATGACCCCAACTTCATGAAGTGGATAGTCTTTGTGTGAAACAGTCTTTGTCACATCAAAAATATCATACTTATAATCAAGACCTTCTTGATAAGGAATGATTTGCACTGAAAGAGTCCATGAAGGGTAGTCACCATCTTCAATAGCGTTGAACATTTCATTTTGTAGATAATCAGTGTCTTCACTGGCCAGCTTGGCAGCCAACTCATTAGACATGTTTGACACACCTTGGTTACTGATGAAGTGATACTTCACCCAGAATTGTTCACCGTCAGCATTGACCCACTTATATGTGTGGCTACCATAACCGTTCATCGTACGGAAACTCGTTGGATTACCACGATCCCCCATTAGATAAGTCACTTGGTGAATTGATTCTGGTGAATGAGCCCAGAAATCAAATTGCATGTTCGCATCACGTTTGTGTGTCCGTGGATCACGCTTTTGTGAGTGAATAAAATCTGGGAACTTTAGCGGATCATTGATAAAGAAGACGGGTGTATTATTCCCAACAATATCGTAATTACCCTCTTCTGTATAAAATTTAACAGAGAATCCATGCACATCACGAATAGTATCTGGGTAACCAGATTCACCAGCCACTGATGAAAAACGCACAGCAAGTGGTGTTTCTTTGTTCTCCCCATTGAACAAATCAGCCTTAGTATATTGACTCATATCATGAGTCAACTTAAAGACACCCTTAGCACCAGCACCTTTTGCGTGAACGACACGCTCAGGGATACGTTCGCGATCAAAATGCGCCAACTTCTCTAACAATTGGTAGTCTTGCATCAAGACAGGGCCACGCTCACCAGCGGTTAAACTGTGCTGATTATTAGCCCATGGTTGTCCTGATTGTGTTGTTAACTTGTCTGCCATTATATTCCCCCGTTCATAATCTGTCTGTTAATTAAAATGTAGACTTCATAAATCTATACAATTAATTATACTGTCAATCGTTTATTATGCAAATACACTAATTTATTATGTTAATGTGATTAATATAACAAGCAAACTTATTATATATAAGCAAAAGACTTCATATCAGCGCATGACAATCATCAACATTTTCATTAAAAATAGAGCCGGGTAGAAACATCAAATAATGTTTCTACCCGGCTCTACAATTAAACCGAAATCTATTTATCTAAATTATTCTGATTGCATGTCATTAAGTATACGAAAATTGTGCAGATGAACAACGAAGTAAATGAACATTGCCAAAAGCGAAACAATGCCGACACTCACTAACACGATTACCTCTGTTGATATCGAACCACCAATCATAATTGTCTCACGCAAACCATTAACTGAGTATGTCATTGGTACGAGTGGATGTAACCATTCGTAGAACTTATTTGATAGCTCAATTGGGTAAGTTCCTGCTGCAACACTTAGTTGCAAAACTAACAATACCATTGAAACAAAGGCACCGGCTTTACCGAACCACATATAAATCGCTGTCACTAATGCTGCATCGACATAACTCGTCAACAGCATGATTAACATCGTTTGTCCTGGGTTTACCGGATCCATTCCTAAGATCCAATCACTCAGTGCATAAAGCGTCACTGCAGCCATGGTTGCAATACCAAATAGAATTAACATCTTTGAACCAAACCATGCGCCCAATGATGAAACTTTTCCTCGTGGTGACACCATATCAAGCATCAGATTAAGTGCCATCATACCAACAAACATTCCCACAGAGAACATATATGGAACCATACCAGTTCCATTATTAGGTACCTGATCCTTCTCTGTATGCGATACCGTCGCTGGTGAAGCCATTTGTTTGAATGTATCCTTAGTACCCTTCAATTGATCGGCTTGTTTACCTGCTTTGCCTAACTGGTCAGCAAGGGTCGTATTACCCTTATTCATCTCAGTCAATGCAGGGCCCATTTGTTTAGCTGCGTCTGCTAATTGGCCCGATCCATCACTAATTTGTCCGGCACCACTAGATAGTTGACTGGCACCACTATTCAACTGACCGCTCATGCCAGATAGTGTTTGCAAACCGTTGTCTAATGTTTGCGCACCGTTAGCCAATTGACCAACGCCACCACTCAATTGTTGCGCACCTGACTGTAGGGTTGCGACACCGTCATTTAATGTAGCTGACTTGCCTTGCAATGTCTGAAGACCATCACTTAATGTTTGCGCACCACCTGATAATTGGCCAACTGCTTTTTGTACAGCAGGTACTTTATCATTAAGCTGTTGTGATCCAGATGCTAGTTGATCAACCGCATCTGGCAACTCTGCCATTTTGGTTAATTGATTATTTACTTGATGCAAATCTGTATTCTTAGCTGATTGGGCTAATTCAGTCAACGTTGCTTGATGTTTCTGGGCAACATCTTCCAACTGCGTTACATTTGACTGCAATGACTTTGCATGTTCCGTCATTGTGGCTAATACTTGCGCAGTTTGTGTATCACTTTGTTTACTTACTAATGATTTAACAAACTTTGCTTTTTGCTCATCAGAAATATCAATGTCTGCCTCTTGCATCGCTGCATTCACATTATTCGTTAACGTATCTTGATCAGCTGCGTTAGCTTTTGCCAAATCCTTTAAATCTGATTGTAAGGTATCAAACTGATTATTGATCGTTTGATCATCAGGCAATGCTGATTTTGTATCATCAACAACACTCGATATTGCCGAGACCTGTTTTTGAACTTTGGCTAAGTTACCTTTGACATCATTATCAACCATTTCCTGATTCAACTGTGATAACCCGTCATTCAGCTTATTCACACCATTAGCAAAGGTTGGTATTTGTTGATTCAACTGGTTCAATCCCGTTGAAAGCGTCTGACTACCATCAGCCGCTGTGCCGACAGCTGCTGTATATTGTTGTGTTCCTTGACTTAATTGGTCAATACCACTAATCAACGTTGGTGCTTGTTGATTCATTTGATTCAACCCATTAGCTAATTGTGAACTACCATCACTAGCAGTACCAACCGCAGACGTATATTGACCTACACCTTGCGTTAAGGTTTTCGCACCATCTTCAAAAGTTAATGAACTACTTGCCAGTTTCTCAAGATTAGTCGTGACTTGATCGCTACCAGATTTTAAAGTATTTGACCCATCTGCTAACTTCTTGTTGGCTTTACCAGCTTTGGTCATCCCATCACCAGCCTGCTTCATTTCTTTAAAAATGGTCTTGGTGTATATCTTCGTGACTTTGTCAGAGATCTGATTACCAATTTTTTGAGCACCCGTTTCAGATAATTTACCGGCAATAAAACTGTGTCCTGAACTTGTTTCATATTGCAGTTTCATCTGTTTTGGTGTTTTGTCCAATAAAGTCGTTGCATGCGCTGAAAAATTCTTTGGAATCGTAATAACGGTATAGTATTTACCGCTATCTAAACCTTTTTCAGCAGCTTTTTCTGATGGAAATTTAAAATTCATTGCATCAGATTTTTCTAATTCATTTTTTAAATCGTGCCCAACTTTTAGCTTTTTACCTTGATAAGTAACTGCCTGATCCTTGTTAACAACCGCTACTGGTAATTTACTCACTTCACCATACGGATTCCACAGTGACCCTAAAAAGGTAACCGCATATATAGACGGCACAAAAAACAATACAAAAATGACTAACATATAAAACTTATGCTTTTTTAGCCACTGCCATTCAGATTTTAGCATTGCACACCCTCCTTCTTAGTAAAATATTGAACAACTTGTTGAATAATTTATCTACCTGCATTATATTAATGCTAATAGGGAGTTAGTACAATAGACAATTTTTAACACGTTGTTCAATAAATGGAGTAGAAATTATGAGACAAGCAGAACGTAACGCAAGAACACAAAAAAATATCAAACAATCTTTTATTCAACTAATTGAAACGAAAGGTTTTACAAATATTACCGTATCTGACATCATCCGAGATGCCAAAGTAAGTCGCGGCACATTTTATGTACATTATACGGATAAATATGAATTATTGTCTAAAATCGAAGATGAGCTGATTATGAATATTACAGCTGCCTTGAAAGATAATCTCAAGGAACCGTTAAGTAATGATTCAATTACTGATAGGTCAGGGGCAACCTATCGTGTGTTTAATCAGGCACTAGGATATGTAGATGGCGAACGGGCAGCCATGCATGCTTTATTTTCAACCAATGGTGATCCACAATTTTTCTCACAAATAAAAGATGTGGTAGATAATCTGTTCACGATGCAACTTCAGAAAAACGAGGGCCATTTTTCTACTGCAATACCAATTGATTATACAAAAGAAATCGCCATTAATAGCATTCTCAATATCGTCCGTCATTGGATCGATAAAGAAAATCCAGAGTCACCTGAAGAACTCGCTGAAATTTTGATGCGGAGTCGTTTTATGGCACCGCATGACTTGATTGCATTTGACTAGATAATAACCAACGTGAACAGAATAATACAAATGTAACTTTAGGTTATAACTGTATTGCTCTGTTCATTTTTTATTTCTATTACTATTAACTAATATGTATGTAAACCAGTCTTAAGTCCGTTCAAAAAGTATTTAAATTCATTCTTAAAATCTTCAAATTTAATTTTGTAATTTTTTCGTAACCTTGAAACCCTATTGTCACGGTTTTTATCACAAGAAACCCTTTAAAAAAGTAATGATTTTTCTTTTTCCGCAATTAGCATTTGTGAAAAAAATATCTTACAATAAATCACATCAACTTATAACGATATATAAAGGGCGGTTTTCCATGCGACTAATTAGCAAAAAAATATTCATCTATCCGGGAATTATATTGAGTCTACTATCAGGTGGTATCGCCCTTAATACAGGACTATCCTTTTTTAATGCACAAGCAGTCCAAGCAGATACAACCTCGCAACAATTAGTAGACTTACTTGATCCTACCGGTGCGGCAAATGCGCATTTATTAGCCTCAAATTTCTATTTGAAAAACTACCAGTCAAATCAATATTTGAGTGATCAATCAGGTTCACCAGCCATTACAGATAAACCCGCATCAGGATCACAATCACTATGGACTGGAAACTATATGACTTCCGGCCATTATCAACTAACCAATAAAAATAGCCAAAAACTATTAACTAGCGGCGCTGGCGATGCCATCAACTTTTCAGATACAAGTACCGACAAATCAATTACCAATAACCAATGGGAATTACAATCCGTTCCTGCCAGCAACGTTGCTGGTAAGAAAAATATTTACCTAATTAAAAATAAAGATACTGGCCAATATTTAGCACAAGATAATGACAAAACTCATGTCGTTTCATCAACTAGTCATGGTAAGTCGGCCTATTGGGAATTAGATCCACAAACAATGGACAAGGTAGCTCAAGTATTTACGACTGACGGCTTCAAATCGTTGACTTCAGACGAACAAACTGGTCTGTTCAACTATACGTCTGCAGCAAGCTCTCGCTCAGCCCATATGCGTGGTGTTCTGAAGGATGTTGCGACTGATGAATTTTTCAATGAATCCGTTAGTGATCAAGCTGCCGCATTACGGAAAGTGTTAGATAACGGTGGTTCTCCACAAGTTAATCGTGGTGTAAATGCTGAATCAACCGGCTATGAAACAACCTATAAACTATCTAAGTCAACCGCCACAACTTATTCTGAATATTCTAAAGATGGTGACGTAAAAGGTTATCGCACAACCGTTACTTTGAACAACTCGATAACAAAGCAGCCACAACAGACAATCAATGTTTATACAACCGAGGCTAGTCAGGCTAAGGAGGTCGCCAAAGCTTATGCGGTGATTCCATACGAATTTAGACAATATATCACTAATGTTTTCCAAACTAATAATGATGGTAATACTTTTAATACAGGTAAAGATATGATGGCAATTCGTATGAATTCCCTACCTAAAAACGGTCAGATTGCCATGACTGGCGCCCATGAACTCGGCCATAGTTTGACATTCAATGATTCTAATTCTGACAATTATTCACATACACAGGAATGGACTGATGCAGTCAAAGCCGATGCAGCTGCTGTTTCTGACTATGGATCTTCTAATGAAGATGAAGGATTTGCAGAATTCACCCAATTAGTTATCTCAAGTTTGGGTAATCCACACGACATGCAAGCGATCCAAACAATGTATCCTCATCGTTGGGCAGCTTTCGAAAAGTACTTTAATAGTTTGAACGGGAATGATGCTTTAGAAAAACTCTATTCTCCTGTTTCAACGCCTTTTAACGAAACAAATTGAAAGGCTGAAAGATAAACAGCTTCATTTCAGGATATATATAAAGAGGTTGGGACCAAACAACGGTCCCAACCTCTTTGTGCTAAAAATGCATTAATTATATTGATGCCAATAAATGTTGCCAATTGCTTTCAAGTTGTGCCACCAACTGCGACCGAGAGATTGATCGAATATCAGCTACCTTTTGATAGACTTGCTTTAACAATCCGGCATACTCACTAGTGGCTACTTCTCTTTTTAGGACCCACCGAAAACTTTCTAGGCCATCCGATTCAATAAACATCTGCGACAATGGTACCTTCTGGGCAAAAGTCTGGACGACCTCGCCGGTTAAGACATCTGGTCCAATCGAAAAATAACTGTTTGGTCGCGCCAGGTACGCCGATTGTAATTCAGCAGACGAATACCAATGTATAAGTACTGTTAAATCAGGTAATTCATTGATAATCCGCAAAATTTCAGACTCACAACCTTTGGTATGTAAAATTACCGGGCGCTGGCTATCATTCGCAACATGTAATTGTTGCAAAAAAACGGGCCTTTGGACTGATAACGGTACATCAGTCCACTCCGTATCTAAACCAATTTCGCCGATAATTGCTACCTGCGATAATAGCTGCTCATCAATTTCCTGTCGTTCTGATTCCCATGGATGGACACCATAACTTAATAACTGCTGCTGCCCCACATATTGTTCATTAAAACGATATTCTGCCGTTGTCGTTGCATTTAAAATAGAAGCAACCTGAGCACGTTGCTGTTCCTTGATAAAATCTGCATTCCCATCACTATGACTGTGCATGTCAATTAACATAATTTCCTCCATACAAAAAAACTGGAACATTTTTGCCCCAGCCCAATCGCACAACCATCACATATATGATGACTGTGATAAATCTTCCAACGACTCCAAATGATAGCCTTTTCTAGATAGAATTTTGATAATTTTTGATAATGAGCCTTCGCTAACCGTATCAGGAAGTGTAAACAAGAGTCGCGTTGTCCGCGGATTTTTATCTGGGTCCAACGTCATCGTTGACGAAATGGTCGTATATCGTGAAATGATATGGGCAGCTTTTTCTAAACTACCCCGCTCGCCATCAGATACTACCGTCAAGCTGTATCGGCCTTTATTAGTTGCCCAAGAGTCCGCTAATAATCGCATCATACGACTATGTGTTAAGATTCCCATAAAGTGATTATCTTTATCCAATACTGAAACAAATGGTAAATCCTTTAATGTAAAGAATGCTTCATAAAAAGTTGCTTCAACACGTACAAACTTCGTCATATTCCGCATATAACTTGTCACTGGCACATCCAAATCGCCACCTTCAATTATATGATGGTATATGTGCAGCTTATAAATGGCCCCTCGAAACAATTGTCCACTTTCATCCAAAATAGGAATAGCCCGAAAGTTGGAATGATCAAAGATATCTAATGCATCTTTAAGTGTTGCATTTTCACTGAGCGTTGTTAACACGTCTCGAGATTTCACCAGTGTCGTAAGCATTTAGACAACTCCTATCCTTAGTTTCTAATCTAATTATAATACCACGAAACCTTTACTACTGCACTATTTTCTGACAATCGTAACCTAAAATTCACATTAAATGAGAAAATTAGGGACTTTGTTATTGTCGCAAATGACCTTTAACGCGGACTATAAACAACAAATGCCACCCATAAAAATTACCAGCTTATAATTAATACATTTAAAGAGTAAAAAAGATTAGACAATCATTTTATCTCCCCATTCAACTATATTAATTTTATGATGAATAGGTGTAAGATAGTTTTGTGGTTATGAACTATCGCTTTATCATCAACTTGATTGATGTAAAAAATAATTATTAAGGAGCTAAACCTATATGCTATCAACCTTTTTCATCTCACTAAATAGTGTCTTGATTATTATTACCGTTATTATTATTGGCTTCTTAATTGGTAAATCAAGAATCGTTAGCTCACATTTCATTAATGATGTATCGACAATCGTTGTGAATGTTGCGCTACCTATTTCGGTATTTATTTCTGCGCAAAACTATATCACGAGGCAAAATTTTAGTACGCTTTTGATTGGTTTTATTCTATCCATGATATCAATTGGGGCTTGTTTTCTAATTGCTATTCCTATTGGACGAGCATTACATTTAGAAAAAGATCGCAAAAGTCTATTTACCAACGCCTTCGTTAATGCCAACACATTATTCGTTGGATTACCTTTAAATATCGCTTTGTTCGGTGATAAAAGTCTACCCTACTTTTTGGCTTATTTTGTGGCTAATACCATTACGACCTGGGGAATCGGGGTAAAATTAATTTACAAGGATAACTCGGACGCAATTGCCAACTATCCAACAAGTCTCTGGCGACGTTTTATCAACTTTTTCACGCCGCCAATGTGGGGCTTTGTTATCGGAATTATCTGTTTCTTCGTTAATATAAAATTACCGGTAGACGGCTTTTTGTATCAAGCATTTAACTACGTTGCTAATACAGTTACCCCACTATCATTAATTTTCCTTGGTTTACAATTAGCAAAGACAAAACTGGGCAATGAGGTCGAAAAAATCGACCTCATTGCCCAGTTTGGAAAATTTATTATGGCACCATTAATGATGTCACTGGTATTATGGGTCAATCAATTACTGGGTTGGGTCACTTTACCAGATTTATTTACCAAGACATTGTTGATTCAATCAATTACACCCATGCTAACGGTACTACCAATGTTAGCTGAGCAAAATAATATGGACGTTGAATTTTCAACCCGTGTTTTAACCGAAAGTATTTTCATCTTCCCATTTGCGGTCGTACTGATTATGCTAGTCGTTTAAAACTTTCGAACACATGAAACATAAATCAAGCCGCCAGTCTCACAAGAGATTGGCGGCTTGATTTGTTTACTAAAAATAATTATTTTCAAACTGACAGCACAAAGAAATAATCCATCTCTGAATGTTCTGCCTTTTTTAACGGCGCTGACAATTCGGTGAAGCCATATGCTCGATAAATGTGTAGCGCTGATTCAAGTTTATGATGCGTTTCAAGATAAACTTGCTGATAACCAGCTTCCTTTGCAAATTGCATCGCCTTATCCAGTAGTTGGTAACTTAAATGATGGCCTTGCGCTTTTTCAGCCACATACAATTTCTGCAATTCAGCCACTTTATTTTGTGCATCATACGTTGCTATCCCGGCACCACCGACTACCTCCTGCTGATCATTGATTGCAACGAAATATTGGCGGGTATTGCTTGCCTGATAAAAATCACTCAAATGCGCAAGCTCCGGATCAAAATAAGCAGTACCCGGTATATCTAATTGATAAGATTTTAACAATCCCTGAATCAACTGTTTCAAATATGGATCGTCATTTTTTTGAATGGGTCTAATCGTTATCACCTACAAACCTCCAATCCCTGATACTGCCAAAATCATCTAATCTTCAGCAGCTTCATCCTGCCAACCTTTGCATACGTTGATCCAACGTTCAGCCTGGGTATACTCGTCTAACTCTGATAATGATAATTCAACAGCGCTATGATCATCCCCCGCAGCTGGATAGACAACTTCAAAACGTTTTAAGGAATCATCTAAAAAGGTTGTGACACCGTCTTTGGTCACAAACGGGCAAACACCACCTGGTGCGTGTCCGATATAATGCTCAACTTCGTCACTATGAATCATTTTGGGGCGTTTATGAAACTCTTGCTTAAATTGACGATTATCAACCTTTGCATCCCCCGCCATCACAATCAAAATTGGTTGGTCATCCACTAAAAATGACATTGTTTTGGCAATATGGGCTGGCTCACAATTTAAAGCATGCGCTGCCTCTAAAACGGTTGCACTAGATTCATCAAACTGTTTCACACGACTTTCCAAACCGACTTGCTTAAAATACTGATTAACTTTTTCAAAAGCCAAAATACAACCCCCCTACATATAAATAGTCATCAGTTTAGACTACCTAGATTAATTAGTAAAATAAAAGCCTTTTATATTGACGACACTTGCCCCGTGCGCCGAATAAATTCAGACGACACTGGGATATGCTGTACTTTTTTATTGATGACCAAATCAACTGCATTTTTACCAACTTCGTCATAATGGTGATCAATCGTTGATATATTCATTAATCGACTGACCACTTCATTTTCTTGTCCAACTATTGTTGGCATCGGTTGCTGCTGATTACGATAATATTGAAAAATACCCGCCGCAATATTGTCACTATTAGCAAAAATAAAATCTGGCGGTTTCGGTAACGACAAAAAATACTCAGCTGCCTGATAACCATCTTCATACCCCAAAACACCCGTTACCGTATATTCAGGTTTTGGTTTTTGATGAAAGACTTGTTCATAACAATCGATGGCTGCTTGTGTTGTCGGACTATGGTCATAATCACGATTCAAAGTTAATGCAATACCTTGAAAATTTCCTCTTTTTGCCAATTCAAAAACATCATCGTATGTTTTATTACGCACCGAATAAGTAGCAGCTAATGGCACATCGCCAAGATTACGACAACAGACAATAGGACCATATTTTTGATACGATAACATCGTTTCAAGCGAAACCGTGTGGGATGTAAATATCAAACCATCATATCTTTTTTGGTGGAGTTGTTCTAAATATTGCCGTTCTAATTCAGCATCATAATTGGTTTTTAATGCAATCACACTGTAACCAGCATTAAATGCTGCTTTTGTAATACTCGCAAATAATTGTGAAAAATAAGAATACTCAAAAAAAGGCACGACGACACCAATTGTTTTTGTGCGTCCAGTACTTAAATCACGAGCAATGGTGTTTGGTACGTAATCGACCTTTTCAACAACTCGTTGGATGGCCTGTGCTGCATTCGTTGAAACATAGCCATTTTTGTTAATATATCGTGATACGGTGGCCACTGAATACCCTGACAACCGTGCAATATCTTTAATATTAGCCATATGCTTCCCCTTACCTATTTTTTATGGCTGATGCAATAAAAAGTGCTCAATACCGTAAGCAACCCCATTCGCCACGTTAGTTTTTGTGACATAGGTTGCTGATTGTTGCACTGACATCGGCGCATTCCCCATGGCAATCGATGTCCCAACTTTATAAAACATTGATAAATCATTTTGTCCATCACCAAAAGCGGCTGTCTCCGCTTGCGATAGTTGTTCGCGAGCAATAATGTATGAAACACCAAAGGCTTTTTCCGCAATGTCACTCGTAATCTCTAAATGACTGGCATCTGATTGTTGTACATTAATTCCTGGTAAATCTAAATTCAGAATTGCTTGCTGAATCATATCCAATTTTGTTTCACTCAGATCAATCAACATAATTTTAAAAATACCGTTTTGACCCTGCAGCGCAGCTTCTGACAAAGCTGCATATCGTGGAACTACCCCTGTAAATAATACCTCACGATCAATTTCTGCCGAGGCGTGATCGACCAGCCAACTATCTTGCGTATAATAACTCAGGCTGACCGTTGGAAACATTTCGGCTAACCAATGAATCAACTTAATACTAGTGGCTGCTTCAATTGGATATGCTTGTAACACATGCATATCCCCCTCATCCATTTGATAAATCAAACCACCATTAAATGCTACTTGTGGTGCCTGTAATGCCAAATCATGAATTGCAAAAGTCATTTCCTGTGGTGCACGGGCTGAAACCAAGGTCACTGGTATTTGCGAATTTTTAATGGCTGCAACCGTATCTTTAGTTACGACCCCTTTATCATCTAGTAACGTGCCATCCATATCTAAAAAAATCTGTTTAATCATTCGGTTCTCCCCCACCTCAAATAATTCTTGCACTTATTTTAACCTATAAAATCATCTTAATGTTAAAAACAAATGAAATTATGGCAATATTTAAACGATTATACATGTTACAATACCTGACATACACACTTCATTGTTTTCAGTAAAAGCTTATACTAAATCATACGACCAATATTGAAGAGGAGAACAAAATGTCGATACACTTTAAATTCGCTGAAAAAAATGATTTACCAAAAATTGTGGCTATTTATAATCAAGTCATCAAACTTAAGAACGTCACTGCCGATTTAACCCCCATTTCAGTATCAGATCGTGAAACGTGGTTTGCTAATTCATCCCATGATAAATATCCGATTTGGATAATCACCGACGATGATAAAATCGTTGGTTGGTGTAGTTTTGAACCATTCTATGGCCGAGCAGCGTACCAGCATACCGCTGAAGTTAGTATTTATATTGATGAAGCTACTCGTGGTAACCACATTGGTACCCAAACCATTCAGTTTTTGGCAACCCAACTGAAGCAACGTCATCTACAAAACATTGTTGCTTATGTTTTTAAACAAAACATCCCTAGTATGACCTTATTCAAAAAACAAGGCTTTGAACAATGGGGGTTGTTACCACAAGTCGCTGAGATTGACGGTAATCACCTTGATTTAGCAATATTAGGCAAGCATTTTGACTAAATGATTAATAACAAAAAAAGATTGGAACAAAAGAAAATGTTCCAATCTTTTTTATACTAAAAATATATTACTCATTAGCCCGTAAGCTTTATTTTTCTAGTAATTGTTGCACCGATTCTTCAACAGTCAGGAATGGTCGACCCAGATATTTTTCAATATCACTAGGTTCCACCGCTAGGCTACCACTCTTAACAATTGATTGTGAACCAGCTACCATATCAGCAACCTTTTGAGGCATTCCCGCATTATCCTGCAAAAATTGTGATGCGGTTGCCACATCTGCATCGACAACTTCTAGTTCCGTTCCCGTAGCAGATGCCACTGCCGCCGCTAATTGCTGATAGGTCATTAATGGATTACCAACTTCTAAGACCGCTGGGAAATCGAATTTACCAGATACGGCACGTGCACCTAATTTAGCTAGTTCGCTACGTAGCGTCCAACCAGCTTTACCTTCACCACCCGCATGCACAAACTTACCAGTCTTTAATGCGGTCTGAATAAGAGGTAATTCATTTTCCAGATACCAATTATTACGTAAGAACGTATGTGAAATTCCTGACTCAATAATTGCAGCCTCGGTATAGGCATGTTCCGCAGCTAATGGACTGGTTGATGTATCAGCCTTATTAAAGCTCGTATAGGCAATATAAGATACACCCGTTTTTTTAGCGGCATCAATAATATGTTGATGTTGCGGTTTACGTGAACCAACTTCACTACCAGAAACAAATAACAACCGATCAACACCAGTAAATGCTTGCTCTAATGACTCTGAGTCGTCATAAGAAGCAATTCTAACTTGAAATCCTTTTTCTCGTAGCGTAGCCGCCTTTTCTTCACTTCTAGCTAAAGCAAAAATTTCATCTTGTGGTACTAAAGTCTTTAATTCCTCTAAAGCGGCTGAGCCATAACCCCCAGTTGCGCCAGTTACTAAAATAGTCATAGACATAGTTCCTTTCTAATTTTGGATAACATTAAATACGCTTACTTTTTATAAGTTTATCGTAAAACACTATCATTGATTAGTCAATTTTAGTTTTTACTAGTAATAGACGTAAATTAATCTATCTGCTAAATAAAATTGAACATATTAAGTCTAACAATTTATTAATCAGCAGTTGGATAATCTGTATAACCAACCGCACCATTATTCACATAAATCGTCTCAGGATTAGGCTTATTCAGTGGTATTTTATTCTTTAACCTTGCTACCAAATCTGGATTTGCCAACGCATAATTACCAACAGAAACTAAATCAGCAACATGATTATCCAAATCAACGGTTAACTTTTCTAAAGGCCGATTTGCACGATTAACCATCAATGGACCATCCCAATCCGCTCGAACTTGATTAAGTATATCCTCATGACCAACATGCATCATATGCAAGTACGCTAAATGAAAATCATTCAATTGACTGACCAACACGTGATATAATTCCGCTGCCTGTTCACCCTCATTAACGCCACCTAACAAATTCAATGGTGAAATACGGAACCCCGTACGCTCGGGGCCAATTTCTTCGACAACTGCTTGTGTCACCTCAATGGCAAAACGTATACGATTTGCTATTGATCCACCATATTCATCTGCACGTTGATTAGAGTTGGCGCCTAAGAATTGGTGGATAAGATACCCATTAGCACCATGGATTTCTACACCATCAGCCCCTGCCTCAATGGCCATTGCCGCTGCATGTCGATAATCATTAACCGTTTGAGCAATCTCACTTTTCGTTAATTCACGTGGCTCCGGAATTTCTTGCATACCTTGTTTAGTGAAAATTTCTTCACCTGGTGCAATTGCTGATGGTGCTACTGCTTGTTCATGATTAGGCAAATTATCCGGATGAGCGATACGTCCAACATGCATAAGCTGGATAAATATTTTACCACCCTGATCATGAACCGCATCGATGACCTTTCGCCAGCCATCAACTTGTTCAGCTGTATAAATACCTGGTGTCGCAGGATAACCTTGTCCTTGAGCAGAAGGTTGGGTTCCCTCAGTAATGATTAAACCCATGGTTGCGCGTTGTGCATAATATTCAGCTGCCAATGGACCAGGCACACCACTATCCAAAGCTCGACTTCTCGTCATGGGTGCCATAACCAGACGATTATTTAAAACACTGTCTCCAACTTTTACTGACGTCCATAAATTTGTCATAATTTATATCTCCTTTTTATTGCCTTCCTGCTAACGTACCACCATCTAACACAATTTCAGAACCTGTTGTATAAGATGATTCATCTGAAGCAAGATACGTAACTGCCTTGGCAACATCTGCAGGTTCTCCAATAGCCGGAATAACATCGTCCGAAGCTTGCAAAGCATTTTTAAGGTCATCAGAAACAATATCCGTACCAACTAAGCCTGGATGAATAGAATTCACCCGTATTTGTTTACCTGTTTTAACTGCCTCAACGGCTGCTGCTTTGGTCAATAATCGTGTACCCGCTTTAGAAGCTGCATAACTACCTACACCAGGCATCGGTGTAATAATTCCCAATACAGAAGAAACGTTAACAATGCTACCTTTATCCATTCTATTCAGGGCTTCACGAACACCTATGAAAGTACCAGTTAGATTAATATCCATGACTTGTTGCCATTCATCTAAACTAGTATCAGCAATGAGCTTATTTGCCCCGCCAATTCCGGCATTATTAACTAAAATATCCCAATGACCAAAAGTGGCTAGGGTTGTATCAACAACCTTTTGCCAATCTGTTTCTTCACTAACATCTTGCTTTAAGTACAACACCTCACCTTGCTGGCTTAGTTCTGCTGCCACTTGTTTACCAACTGCTTCTCGACGACCAGTTACAACTACTGTTGCTCCCTCAGCCAAGAAATCTTGTGCGATTGCCTTACCAATTCCTGAAATACCGCCTGTCACAATGGCGACTTTATTTGCTAAACGATTTACCAAAAATATCATCTCCTTCGTTCATTTGACTTCTCTTGGTTACTTTTTATTTAATTTGTAACTAGAGTTTAAATCACAAGGTTACATAAGTCAAATATTGTAACCGAAATTTTTACATGATAAAATGAAGAAGATTTTATGAAAAAATAAATGATTGGAGGAAAGCTTTATGGAAAGAATGACTAATACAATAATTATCAACACCGCTAGACGATTGATTAAAGAAACAAATACCGCTGAGATACCACTATCCAAAATTGCCAATGAATTGGGCGTCACTCATGCAGCTATTTATAAACATTTTAAAAACAAGCAAGCTTTATGGGAGGCCGTTGCAGCCGATTGGTTTGAGCAAACCATCATTAACAATGTGCAATTTACGCCAAATAAGTATACAAACCCACAAGATGAGTTACACGATTGGCTATGGGCATTCGTTAACGCCAAAAAAACTGCCTATAATAATGATCCGCAAATGTTCATGCTAAACACGTACTATGTTGATAATAATCCGCTTGCCTTACATGATGTTCTAATAAGTGCCTATAAAGTTATTAACCGCATTATGGGCTACAATGATGTTAATTTCGAAAAAGCAGAAGCTATATTGTCCGCCTTCTCCGTCTTTACTTTGCCTAACTTTAAGGAAACTTGGAATCTGCCAGACTATCAATCTCGCTTTGAACTATTATGGCAGTTGATACGAGATGGTTTAACAACTTCTGAATAATAAAAAACATACAATAATTCGTACAAGGACGGTTCCTAAAATGAAAAGAATTGCTGTCTACTGTGGCGCTGACACAGGAAACGACCAAACTCATCAAGAAGCAACAATTGCCCTTGCACATTATCTAGTCGATCATCAACTCGAACTGGTCTATGGTGGCGGCGGTGTTGGTCTAATGGGTTTATTAGCTAACGAAGTCTTAGACGCAGGTGGCAAAGTCCACGGCGTTATGCCCAAACAGCTCGTTGATCGTAGTGCAGCATTTACTCGGTTAACGGACCTTAAGATCGTGGACGACATGGCAACACGTAAGGCAACCATGTTATCACTAGCCGATGCTTGTATCGCCCTTCCTGGTGGTCCCGGCACACTTGAAGAAATTATCGAAGCTTTTTCATGGGCACGTATTGGTAACAATACCAACCCTTGTATTTTCTTCAATGTTAGTGGCTACTATGATCCGTTAAAAACAATGTTTGATGAGATGACTAAAAAAGATTTTCTAACAGCCGAAGATCGTAAAAAACTACTTTTTTCTGACTCACTTGATGAAATTTTTGAATTTATAGCGACTTATCAGCCACCCAAAATTAGAACCTATGTTCAATAACAAACAAAATAAAATTTATTTTTCAATAACAGTTGACAAAGCATCCCCGTACGCGTTAATCTCTTATTAAATTAAATTATGATTAAAAAGCTGTAAGGAGAATTTTATCTTTTACTGTGTTCAGAGAGTCGTTGATTGGTGCAAAACGATACACAAAAATTGATAATGATCATCTCTTAGCTGTGTTGTGAACATCAATTGATTATTAAACAGCATTGGGGACACCCATTATTGTGTAGATGTATTGTTTTTTGACGAATACATAAGATGCTTTTTAAGCAATTAAGGTGGTACCGTGCTAACGCGCCCTTAACTTTTACCAGATTATTGGTAAAAGTTAAGGGCTTTTTTCATAATAATTTTAATATTTAGGAGGTGATGTCTTATAGAATCCGACATTAGTCATTTAGTAAACCGTTATATTTTTAGCCATATCAACCAGACAATCGCCCCTTTTGATAGGTAATCAGTCCGACTTTAATGGCTAACCAGTCTAAGAAAGAAGGCAATCAGAATGAAATATGCAGTGCTAGGATCAGGCGCAATGGGTTTGCGACTCGGTGTTTTACTACAAGAAGCAGGCTTTGATGTAGATTTTGTAGATACATGGGAGAAACAAGTTGAAACCATTCGTTCACAGCGTGGTGTCTACGTCTCCCGAGACGGTCAACATAAACGTCTTGTTCCTGTAAATGTCTATTATCCAGAGGAATATAATGGACAAGCAGACGTTCTGATTGTCTTCACGAAGCAATATATGCTGGCGGATCTCTTAGAGCGGTGTGCACACTTCTTTAACGACAAACAATATGCATTAACTTGCATGAATGGTATGGGACATATTGAAAAATTAAATCAATACTTCCCAAGTGATCGTGTCATTGGAGGGACGGCCATGATTGGTACCGTCTTAAATCAAGCTGGGGATGTTGATTTTATTGGGCAAAAAGGAGCTGGATCAGTTAACTTAGCCAATCAAACTGAGCAGCCGGATGAAATGACTCATCAAATTATCAGTGATTTTAAAACAGCTGGCCTGAATCCGACCCTAACGGATAATTTCACTGGCACACTGATGGCTAAAGTTGTTTTTAATTCCGTAGTTAATACCCTTTGTACAATGTTCAAGGTCCGCATGGGAGAATTTATCCAAGCACCTACAACACGTGCCTTATCTGTCCAATTAATTGACGAAGCCTATGATGTTTGTGAACGTGCAGGGATTAAATTATTAACCTCTCGTCAAGAAGAATGGCAACAAGTGGTTACCGTTAGTCAGACAGGAAACCCATTACATTTCCCTTCTATGTATCAGGATCTATCAAATGGTCGTGAAACCGAGGTGGATTATATCAATGGGTATATCTATGATTTAGGTAAAAAATACAATTATGAAGCATCGACCCATAATTTTTTACGTAATCTTGTTCATCTTACTGAATTTACAGATAAGTTTGATGTCAACGGTTTTATCAACCAGGTTCTGGAAGATGACAAAGCTAGCGAACAAAAAGCGGCCGCAGTTTCACAGTAGACATTTCACATTTTAAATTAATTTATTATCACGAGGAGAATATATCATGAAAGAAAAAGTTGAAAATTTGGATTGGAACAACCTAGGATTTGAATATCACGACCTACCTTATGATTTTGAAGCAAAATTCAAGGATGGTGAGTGGCAACCAGGTGAATTGACGACCCGTTCAACACTGGAACTATCTGTCGCTGCTGAAGTCCTACACTATGGTCAAGAAGTGTTCGAAGGATTAAAGGCTTATCGTCGTAAAGATGGTAAAATCAACCTTTTCCGTCCTGAGTTAAACGCTGAACGTATGGCCAATTCTGCTGAACGTATGTTGATGGAACCTTACCCAGTGGATGCTTTCGTCGATGCTGTTAAGCAGGTCGTTAAAGCTAACGAAGACTTCGTGCCACCATACGGTACGGGAGGTACCCTTTACCTACGTCCATTTATGGTTGGAACAAGCAGTGTTGTTGGGGTAACACCCGCCACTGAATACACTTTCCATATTTATGCAACGCCAGTTGGCGCTTACGTAAATGGCCTAAACCCTGCTGCATACACTGTCAGTGATTATGACCGTGCCTCATACGCGGGTACTGGTCAAGCCAAGACATCCGGTAATTACGCAAGTAGTCTATTTTCTTCAGCTCAGGCACATGAAGCAGGTTATGCTGACTGCCTATTCCTTGATCCTCGTGAACATAAATATGTTGATGAATTCGGTGGTGCCAACTTCTTTGGTATCACAAAGGAAGGACAATTCGTTACACCTAAGTCAGAATCAATCTTGCCTTCTATCACAAAGCGTTCTTTGCTCCAAGTAGCAAAGGATCAAGGATTGAATCCTGTTGAACGCCAAGTACCTTTCGATGAAATCGATCAATTCGCAGAAGCTGGTGCCATGGGTACCGCAGCAGTTATCTCACCGGTTGGTTCATTGACTGCTGGTGACAAAAAGCACGTCTTTTACAGTGAAACAGAAGCCGGCCCTGTCACAACCAAGCTTTACAATGAGTTGGTTGGCATTCAATACGGTGACCGCCCAGATCCATATAACTGGACCCAAACTGTAGAGTAAACAAGAGCGTGGCTATAATAACGTTATTTACAGTATTTAACGTTTAAATAAAGAAGAGGTAAGAAAAATCAATTGATTCTTCTCACCTCTTCTTTTTTAATTTAATTCATCTAAAAAGTGCATTTATTTTCATCCACAATTAAACATTGATACACTGGAAATAATTAGTGTGATTTATGTAGTGGGAAATAACAAATGTAATACTTGCGCCATTTTATTACGCGCCTCTTTTTTTGACATCTCATCTTTTTGTTTAAACCACCAAAGACTAATTTGCCGGAACATACCTAAAATAATTTGACAGGTAAAATCAATATCATGAGATAAGATAGCATCTTGTTCACCAAAGGCCATAATCCTTTTTTCGATTTCTGGTTGTACACGGGCATCAATCATTTCAAAAGAAAAATTATTCTCAATGTCTAGTTGTAAATGGACCAACGCCTTTTGATATTGTTCCATTGTATCAAGGATCTTTTCAAAACAAGTCAACAGAAAGTCAAACGGATTCTCAATATCAGTACTGGTATCAATTTCTTGTAGAAGCTCTTGTTGCGTTGTATAAATAACATATTTTACAAATGCATATTTATCGGCAAAGTGCTTATAAAATGTTGGGCGCCGTACTAAAGCACGATGGCATAACGCATTCACCGTTATTTTTTCAAGGCTTTCTTCTTCCAATAGTTCAAAAAAGGCCGCTGTTAACGCTGAATACGTTTTTTGAACCCGTAAATCTAAGTTCTGATCCATGATGATGTCTCCTTATAGCTAATTTTTTCGAACAAAAGTTAATGTTTTGTTAATTATCTTTCATTTTATGAGGAAATGTACGTTGTATTGATCGTCAAATATATTATAATTTGTTGTTGAACATATGTAAATAAATTATCATTTGTACATTAATAAGTTAGGAGGAAACAGATGGCAGTTATAGATATTGATCACGTGACCAAAGATTATGGTCATAAACGTGGTATTTTTGATGTATCTTTTTCAGTTAACAAAGGTGAAGTTTTCGGTTTCCTAGGACCTAATGGTGCTGGTAAAACAACAACTATCCGCCATATTATGGGTTTTTCTAAGCCACAGGACGGTACTATCACCGTAGACGGTAAAGATGCTTGGAAACAAGCCGACGCAATCAAGCGCCAAGTTGGTTACTTACCTGGTGAGCTAGCCTTTCCTTCCGGAATGACTGGTACACAATTTATTGATTTTATGGCTAAGGAACGCCAAATCACAGATATGACTAAAACAAACTACCTATTAGATATGTTTGAATTAGATCCTTCAGGCGTCATTAAACGAATGAGTTTAGGTACCAAGCGTAAATTAGCTGTTGTGACAGCATTTATGCACGATCCTGAAATTTTGATTCTAGACGAGCCAACAAGTGGTTTGGATCCATTGATGCAGGAACGCTTTATTGATTTCGTATTGGCTGAAAAAGAAGCCGGTAAAACCATTCTACTTTCAAGTCACATTTTTAATGAGGTCGATGCAACCTGTGATCGAATCGCTATTATCAAAAATGGTGAGATCGTTTCAACCATTGTCGCTGACAAATTAAGAAATAATCAAAACAAAGAATTTAAGGTCGAGTTTGCTGATCACGAGACGTATGAGCATTTTATTGCCGAAACGCAACTCGATATTTCTGCTAAGCGACCAGATCAAGATCAAGTAAAATTACGAATTCACGATGATGCTATTCATCAGTTATTCGCAGAAATGAGCCAATATAAACTTAACTTTATCTCAGAAATCAAGTTTACTTTGGAAGATTACTTCATGAACTTCTACGATCGCAAATTGAGTGTCGCAGCAGGACAGGAGGAATTAGAACATGGCAATGATTGAGATTAACAACTTAACAAAAGATTACGGCAAAGGCCGTGGTATCTTTGACATCAATCTGTCGGTTGAAAAAGGTGAAGTTTTCGGCTTTGCTGGAATCAACGGTGCTGGTAAAACAACCACCATTCGAAACCTAATGGGATTCATTAAACCTGATAGTGGTTCGGCTACTATTGATGGCCTTGATGCTACAAAAAAGAGTGCGCAAATCAAGCAAAAGGTTGCCTATGTACCTGGTGAAATTAACTTTCCTGGTAACAATAGCGGTGAGGTTTTCTTAAAGCGTCAAATAGAGATGTTAGGTCATGGTAGTTGGGAACGTTGCCAAGAGATTTGTGATGAATTACAACTTGATGCAACAGCCAACATTAAAAGCATGAGTAAAGGAATGAAGCAAAAAACAGCTTTAGCTGCTGCCTTCGCTGCCGACTCTGATATTTTAATTATGGACGAGCCTACTACTGGGTTAGATCCATTGATGCGTGATACTTTCATTAAACTAGTTGAAGAACAAAAAGCATTAGGTAAAACAATCTTTATGTCGAGTCACATCTTTAAAGAAATGGAAGAAACTTGTGATCACGTGGCCATGATTAAAGATGGTAAGATTATTAGCCGTATCGACATGAACAAGATTCGTTATAATCCTGATAAGCTATTCACAATTGCCTTCCAAGATAATGAAAGCTTTCAACATTTCACTAGCTTGTCTTATGACTTGGCAGAAGTAAAACCAGACAAAAACCAAGTTACCGTAAAAGTTAATGATCAAAAGATCAACGAATTGATGAATGATCTACAACATTATCCAGTTAAGTTCTTCAAAGAAATCAAGCAAACCTTTGAAGATTATTTCAACCAAACATTTAAGGAGGAGGCATAATGTTTAGTAAAGCTATTTTTAAACAGAGTGTACGTTCTAATGGAACGCTATGGCTCGTCATTACATTAGTTGCCAGTGCACTATTAAGTGTATTTATTGTTCAATTTGATCCTGAAGATTTCGCTGCCCTATCAAGCGCAGCTTCAGGAACAAGTTTTGATAGCGTCCTATCAGGTTTTGATTCGATTCTAGGAACGCTAGAAACCTTTTATAAGTCAATTGCTATTTTATTGGGATTGGTCTACATTATCTTCTCTGCTAATAATTTAGTGGTTAACGAAGTCGATAGTGGATCAATGGCGTACACATTATCAACACCTACAAAGCGTAGTACTGTTATCTTTACGAAAATGGCCTACATGATTGGTTCAATCATCCTAATGTTTGGTATTGTAACCGGTGTTGGTCTAGGTGTTTCTGAAGTCACACATCACAATGTTACAGGTGAGCCAATGACCGAAGATGTGACCGCAGCCGCAGATGCTATGGATCGCAAGCCAAGCTATGTACGTAGCCACTTATACATGATTGAAGATGATAAGTATGCTGTCCAAGCTGGTGCCGAAGCTCGTAATATGGATCAAGAGGCTTATAAGCAATACCTTGATCAAGCTATTTTGCGTGACAGTTATGATGCAGCTGCTGAAAAGTTGACTGATAACCGTAAAGACAAATATGAAGATACTGACAAGAGCAAGTCAGCAATCGAAATTACACAAGACGAACTATCTAAGAATCCTAAGTTAATAATGAATGATAATGATGCTTTGGAAGCTGGTGCTAAGGTCACTGGACAAAGCGTCAGTGATTATCGTAATTCTATTAATGACGAGATTAAGAATGATAGTGCTGACAAGCAAAAAGAACTTGAAAAGAATTTACCAGCCAGCCCATCAATTATCATGTCAACAGCTCAATCAGCTGGTGCTAAAGCTTTGAACACATCAGAAAGCAATATTAGCGATAATATGAGCTTACTAAAGGATGACAAGGCCATTAAGGCCGCTTCAGAAGCTACTAAGGTACCTGAAGATCAATTAAAGACACTAATTGACTCATCACAAGTCAGCGCTGCTTTAAGCTCTGACGAATCATTAGAATTCGATGTTGAGAAATTCATGTGGTTAAACGTTGGTGCATGCTTGCTAATCTTAGCAATGGGAAGTATTTCATTCTTTGCAAGTACCCTATTTAACCGTTCAAACCAAGCCATGGTGCTTGGTGCCGGTCTTCCATTCGCATTCTTCCTAATTAGTTTGGTTATTCAACAAAGTGATAGTTTGGAAAACTTAAAGTACGTTTCATTAACGACTTTGTACATGACGGATGAAATTTTGAGTAGCGGTGATTTTGGTATCCCATTACTTGTATTAGGTGGGGTTGCATTTGTATTGTATGCAGCTTCAGCAGTCATCTTCCAAAAGAAGGATCTACCACTATAATTAAACTTATTAGTGATTAGCTAATAACATCAAGAAATCCCAGAATTCAAAACGAATTCTGGGATTTTTTGATGCCTGATAAAATTTTACTCAAAGTTACTATTTACTGATAATCAGCGGGTAGCGATTACTTTAAAAACGGCGCACAAACTTTCATGCAATAATCCCACAAACGTTGATCATTTTCGAGAGAATAATACTTACGATTTTCTTTTTGAATCCTTCCTTTAGAATCAAAAAACATTCCCGTTAAACCACGAACTTCATTTGAAGTAGCCAACCAAGCATTTGTCTGACCTGGTGTTTTAGGATTTCTTATCATAGGCAACCATAAAACGATTAATATTTTCATCCATAATGGCCGATTTTTAGCTTGTTCAGAACCCAACTTCGTTAAGGCTGACCCCGGTTCCATACAATTAATGGTGACATTTTTAATGCCTTTTTCCTGTAATTCATTATTTAAATGCCACATTAGCCACAACACATACAGTTTTGACAGACCATAAGCCCGCCCAAATCCATAATTATGTTCTAATTCAATATCATCTAAATATTGATCACTAGTTCCTTGGTTGTACGAAGCCGAGGAAACGGTAATAATTCTCCCGTCAGGGCTTTGAGTCAGTAAAGGTAGTAACAGTTTACTTAATAGTAATGGCGCAAATGTATTAATGGCCATTGTTTTTTCATGATCTTCAGCAGTTACTAGACGTTCTTTCCCCATTTGAGAACCAGCATTATTAACCAACGTATCTAAATAACCATATTTTCCTTTGATATGATCTGCTAGTTGTTTAACATCCGTCATTAAAGATAGGTCTGCAATGACACTATCAATATTTTCATTGCCAGACTGCTCTCTAATTTCATTCACTGCAATGTTAACTTTTTGCTCATTACGACCATGAATGATGACATGATGCCCTTGTTTTGCCAAGGTTAATGCTGTTTGATAACTAATGCCACTATTAGCACCCGTAACTAAAATGTTCTTAATGTGCATCATTTCCCCCTTACATCACAAAAATCATCCGTTCATATTAATAATTATCTGTATGTTCATTAAACTTTTGTCTATAAAAATGTTCACGTTCGGTCAAATCATAGATACTCTTTTTGTTTTCATTCAGACGATACAATAAAGCAGCATTCCCCAACAGGCTTATGATAAAAATAAACTTTTTCACGATAATCCATCTCCCCTTTGTTATCTTTGATTGTTTCTAAATAATCTGCATTTAGTCTTCTAAAAATGGTGCACAAACTTTCATGCAGTAATCCCAGAGTTGCTGTTCTCTTGCTGGCGTGTATTCCTTGGTTTGTGGTTTTTCCAATTGTTTCTTGTTATTAAAGAATTTACCAGTAAGTCCCTTAACTTCATCTGATGAAGCCAAATAAATGTTGGTTACAGCACCCTTTTCCGGTGCAGGCATAAGATGTAAGGCAATTTTATAAATCATATTATTAATAAAGCCATTGTCACTATCTTGCCCAAAATTAGTACCTACTGCACCCGGGTGAGAGCAGTTAACTGTCACATTAGTGATGCCTTGTTTTTGTAATTCAGCAGCTAAATGTTGTGAATTCCAAATCACAAACAACTTTGAAATCCCATATCGTTTCTGTCCTGAAGTCTCTTTTTCTAGGTTTAGGTCATTCATGTCTGGTTTTGCCTGACGGTGTGTGCCTGAAGACATGTTGATAATCCGGCCGTCAGTACTTTTTTCTAAATTAGGTAATAAGAGTTGATTTAACAAAAATGGCGCTAATACATTCAATGCCATCGTATTTTCGATATCATCTGTTTCCCTACGAGTGTCATCCAACACAGCACCAGCATTATTGATCAATACGTCCAAATGATCATACTTTTGCTGAAATTTATCCGCCATTTGTTTAACTGCTGACAGTGAAAATAAGTCGGCGATTAAGTACTCAACTTGTGCGTTCTCGGATTGCTGCTCAATTTCCGCGACAGTTTGCTTAGCCTTTTGTTCATTACGGCCATGAATAATCACATGATTTCCTTTTTTGGCCAGTTCTGTCGCGGTGATTTTACCTATTCCATCTGTCGCACCCGTGATTAAAATAATTTTACTCATAAAACACCCCTTCTTTTAACTGAATAGTTAGTCTTTAATAATGAAAACAAAAACTATTTTTTAATAGCTTTTATAATCATGTTACTTATTTGCTCTAATCCTTTGTCATCCAAGTCTGGTTGTCTTTCTAAAACCAAAGTCGGTACGGTAAAAAAGATTTCCAAAACATCATCTGAAAGTTGTGCGAAAGACGACGATTGCTGAAGACGCTCAAATAAATCTGCAAGCGACACTTCCATCGTATTACCAAACTCGATCGCTTGTTTATCTAATAATTCCTGATTGCTCCACAATGTCCCCACAAAATATGCTTGTTTTGGGTATTTACGATATTGCTCAACAATGAAGGTTATCGCTTGTCGAATTTGAACTTCCAGACTCTGCGACTGATCAATCGCTTGATCTAATCCGTCATGTAAATTTACTTTAACCTCCTCATATAAACGACTTAGTAAATCTGTTTTATCTTGATAGTGTAAATAAATTGTCGCTGGACTGACACCAGCATTCTTTGCAATCTTAGCTGTGGTCATATTTGACAGCCCCACACTTTGACTTAACTCTAGGACTGATTCTTTAATGGCTTTAATCTTGTTAATATCTGTTGTTCTCATATCTTTATAGTAACTAATCAGTTAGTTAGAAACAAGTAAAAGCTACAAAAAAGTCCGATATCAATTAAGAAGATATTTTTGACAAAATTAATGGGCAATTTAACGCCATTTAGTCTTTGCCAGCCGTAATATAATCTAAAATCTTAAACATAACCTCTTTATTAATGGTCGGAACTGGCATATTTAATATGTCCGTTGCCGTTTGGTCAAGAATAGAACCTTCAATATATGGAAAATCATTAATCACCATCTCACGTATATTATCGTCCTGAGGTTCAAAATGGAATTGTAGCCCCACCACACGATGGTTCATGACAAACCCTTGGTTTTTAACCGCATCACTCGAAAACAGTAATGTTGCTTCTTTAGGTACCTCAAACATTTCTTGGTGCCAATGTAATGCCAACAATTCTGCTGGTAAATCAGGAATCACGTGACTTTGCAGATAAACAGGTGCCCAACCAACTTCCTTGGCTGGTGCTTCTGATACTTTATATCCTAACGTTTTGGCAATCTGTTGCGCACCATAACAAGCCCCAAACATCGGTACATCCTTATCTAACAGTTCCTGAATAAGTTCTCGTTCCTGACTGATCCATGATAAATCATCATTTGGACTCATTGGACCACCCAAAATAATTAATAAATCCGTTTCATCAGCAGTTGGTAGATAACCAAATTGATAGGGATGATAGACGAATGATTGATGACCATTCACTCGTGCCCAATCCAAAATTGAACCAGGTCCTTCATTGGGCGTGTGTTGTAATATATTAACTCGCATAACACTCCTTTTGCATACTAAAGGTCGTCATTAACAATATAATAATTGCTATTTCTTCTGATACTGACGGCGTCCATGCTGATTATCTTTCGGTAGCTCTTTGATATCTGGATAATAGCCCTGTCGCACCTGTCGTAAAAATTGATTACCAGCCATTACTTTGTCGCCAATATAAAGTTTATCCCACTCTGATTCACCATACAAACTAGGCAATGAGAATTTTTCATCTGTCCGGATCTTTTTTAAGTTCGCATCCAAGATATCAAAAATTGGTTTCATATTCTCTTTCATAGTGCCTCCTAAAAATAAAATAAACCTCGACAATTTTAGCTTTATTCTATCGTTTTTAACAACTTGTCTCTAACATTAACGCTTGACAACCAAAACTATAATGCAACTTTATCTAAATTTATAAGCAAATTATTTGATAAAAGGTTGTCTTTTTGTTAAATTCCACATATAGAATGAACGTTCATTCTATATGTGGAGGAATTCAACAATGAACAGTAAAAAAGAACAATTATTATCAGCTGCAATTAAAACATTTGCTTGTACAGGTTATGCAGCAAGTACTGTCCCAGAGATTGCTAAGTTAGCACATGTCAGCATTGGTACGCTATATCACTATTTCGATAGTAAGCAAGATCTGCTAAATGAAGCGCTACAATTAATTTTAAAACACGTCAACGATAACTTAGCTTCAATAATCCATAGTGATCGAGAAACTGAAGTTTTATTCAATGATCTACTTGGTTTTGGCTTCCAATTTATTCAAGAAGACATTACTACGATTCATTTTCTATATGAAAATATTTACAATGACAAGTTATATCAACCCAGCATTACCCTACGCGAACAAACCGTTGATTTATTAAATGAGTTTTTCAAAAACGGTGAGAAACAAAATGTTTTTAAGACTAGTGACATCCACGCACAGTTAGCTATATCAGTAGGTAGTCTATTTATGATGTGTAATTTTTATTGGATTAGTCAAAATTTTTCATCTGACAATGCACCAAATCAACAATCACTTGAAGACCTAAAAACTCAAATATGGCATGGACTAACTATCTAAAACGGTGCCTACAAATAATATTTGAAAGGAGCACACGATATGCCAGCTACAGAATTTAATCAGCCATTAACATTGCCTTGCGGGCAAGTCATTAAGAATAGATTTTTAAAATCCGCAATGAGTGAAACATTTGCAACTCATGGACATCCAAATCAACAACACATTAACTTATACCGCTCCTGGGCTAATGGTGGTGCCGGCTTGCTTTTTTCTGGTAACGTCATGATCGATCACACTGCTTTAGGAGAGCCCGGGAATGTTGTTATTGAAAATGATGAAGACATGGCTATCTTAAAACAATGGGCAGCTGCCGGAACCGAAAATAAAACGCAGTTCTGGATGCAAATCAACCATCCCGGTAAACAATCTTATCGTTCACTGTCTAAAGAACCAGTTGCCCCTAGTGCCATAGGATTTGAAGGAATCTATGCAACTGTTTTTAATAGACCACGTGCATTAACACGAACTGAAATCCAACAATTGGTCAAGAAATTTACCAATACTGCAGTTATTGCCCAAAAAGCAGGTTTCACAGGAGTTGAAATTCATGCCGCTCATGGATATTTAATTAATCAATTTTTATCGGCGAAAGATAACCAACGGCATGATGAATATGGTGGTTCGCTAACAAATCGTATGAAGTTCCTTTTAGATATTTATCGTTCAATCAGAGCTGCCGTTGGTGACAGTTTCCCAATTGGGGTCAAATTAAATTCTTCTGATTTTGAACCAGGCGGTTTTAGTGAGGATGAGTCGATACAGGTTATCAAAGTTTTGTCCCAATTAGGTGTTGATCTGATAGAAATTTCAGGAGGTAACTATCTAAATCCTGCCATGTCAGAAGGTACCGATAAAAATTCTAATGCCGCTTTTTTTATTAACTATGCGCATAAAATTAAAAAACTTACAACCACACCAATTGCTTTAACTGGTGGATTTAAAGATTTGAAAACTATGACAACAGCAATCGAAAACCAAGATACTGAATTACTAGGTATTGGGCGGCCGATGGTCTTATTCCCTGATTTACCCAATCGAATAATGAACAATCAATTTTCAAACGTAAAATTACCGCGATTGAAAACAAACATAAAACTCATAGACGACAATGCAGGTCCTTTAATTGCCAATAGTTATTACGAACAACAAATGGCCTGTATTGCTAGTGGAAAACAACCAAAATATAGCACAAATGGATGGCCACCTTTGCTAAGGCTAATTCAGCAACATGGTATATCTGGACTAATGCCCCGGCGAGTTAAAAAATATAATCATTCATCAGAGGAGGAATAAATGTCAGTTGCAATAATTACAGGAACCACTTCTGGCTTAGGTAGAAAATATGTTGATGCGCTTATTAATGAATGCCCTGAAATTGATGAAATTTGGATGATTGCCAGACGAGCTGATCGTCTACAGGCAATTGCTGAGCATACACCACAAATGCGTTTTTATAACTTACCTTTAGACCTGAGTGAAGCTGAAAGTTTTAAAAAATTGACCAAGACTCTAGCGGATAAACAACCCAAAGTATCAGCATTGATCAATAACGCAGGTATTAATTTCACTGGTGATATCAAGGATATGCCAGCATCACAAATTCAAACAATGATTAATTTAAATATAACCGGTAGTACGTTAATGATTAAAACGTGTTTACCTTACATGCAACCTCATAGCTTTATTTTACAAGTAGCTTCTGTTTCATCATTTGTTGCTAACCCGCACCAAACTGTTTACAGTGCAACAAAATCATATGAAGCTAGTTTTGCAAATGGGCTGAGACATGAATTGGCGCCTAAGGGTATCAATGTTTGTCTCGCCTACCCAGGTAATATGGAAACTGAAATGAACCACAAACTATTAAATGCGAAAAAAAAGACGGTTATCAATCTATTGCCTTATTTAAACACTGAAAAATTTGCACATAAAACGATTCAAATGGCTAAAAAAGGACGTGCCAGCTACACCATGTTACCTTTCTATAAGGCCTTTCGTGTCGTTGCTAAACTAGTACCACATGCATTTTTGGTAAGATTCACAAGAATTTAATACCTATTAACAAACAGTTGGGACAAAAAATATTGTGCCAACTTTTTTATGCTAAAAATATCGTAAATTACAATACACGCTGGCTTCAAAACAACTTTTGTTTCATTCTCTTTTATTGCACTAAAAAACCACTAAACTCATTTAGAGTTTAGTAGTCTTTCGGTGCCTAATTTACTTTAACTTTGAAGACGTCAATGACAAACTATTCCAGAAATCATTGTTATCATTGCTCAAGCTAAAGCCTTTCACACGCTTATTAACTGGCGCCCATTGATAACTATTGTCTGAAGCAACGTAAGCAGCTTGGTCATTCATATACTCTTGCCACTCCTTGAACTTATCAGTACGGTATGAATCATCCCAGGCCTTTTCACTGTTCAAGTCGTTGATCAATTGCGTATTCTTCTTTGTGACAAAATGTCCCATGTTAAATGGTGCATCTTCACCATAAAGTTGTGAAGGTGTTGGTTCTGAAGACAAGCTCCAAGCACCTGCAAAGATATCAATCTTATTTTGCTTTGGCTTTTGCAACGTATCATAGAAACTATTCATTTCCATTTCTTTACCTGTTGCCATCTTGACATTTAGACCAACCTTACGCCAACGTTGCAAGTAATCTTGATAAGTTGCGTGACTGGTTGCACTACCCTTCATTGCACCAAAACGGATCACTAACTTCTTACCATTTGGCTGCGTACGCCACTTACCATCCTTCTTGTAGCCAGCGTCATCAAGTAACTTAGCCGCCTTCTTTGGACTATAAGGGAATCCTTTAGCAGATTGGTCCGAATACTTATCAAAGATTGGTGGAATCAACGTCTTAGCACGCCACTTAACGCCGTTTCCAAACTTCTCGTTAATCGCATCTTCATCAATAGCGTACATCATTGCCTGACGCAACTTCTTATCGCCCATCTTTGACTTAGGATCCATGACATTAACTTGCTTCTTAGTGTCATATTCACCAACGTTGAAACCAAAGTAATTGTATCCCAAATCTGGTTTACCAACCATCTTATAATTCTTGAGCTTCTTCAAATTTTTATAGCTGGTACCGCGCATAACACCTGTTGGCGTGGTAAAGTCATACTTCTTAGTTTGAATAGCCTTATCAATACTATTAGATGAGACAACATTAATCGTAATGTGCTTAACCTTGGGTGCCTTACCCCAGTAGTACTTATTTGGTGACCAACTTGTTGATTCACCTTCGACCACCTTATCCAATTTATATGGACCAACAAAGACGGGATTCTTACGTACTTGATCAGCTGAGGCTAGCTTATCAATGGCCACATCTTTGTATAAATGATATGGTGCCACAGCACTCCAGATAAAGGAATTACCTGCAAACTTCATACTTGGTGATAATGAGCTATACTTAATGACCACTGTTTTGCCGTCTTCACCATCAGGGTAACTGAAACCAGAAATCGTTGAAGCTTTTCCTGAATGATAATCAGCCATTCCTTCAATCCGTTCATAGTCAGCTGAATATTGTGATGAAGTTGATTTTTCATTAGCAATAATCTCGTATGGATACTCAACATCACGGGCTACTACTGGCTGGCCATCTGACCATTTTGCATCATCACGAATTGTAATGGTCACTGTATTGTTTTCTCGATCTAATTTTTGGTTAGCTAAACCACCATCAACTACCTTGAAATTCTTATCAACGTTAAATAGCTCAGCATTACCTCCGGGACCAAACACATTAGCATCTTCTTGATTGTCTGCTAATGCCGGCTCCGTAATTCCCTTAAATGGTGAATCGTTGGGTTCCGCAACCTTTAAAGTACTTTTGTCGTTCGCAGTTTTACTTTCTTTCGCATTGTTCTTAAATGTATCAGACAGCTTAGCTTTTTTTGTAGCCGCTGAAACCGTGGTTGTATTATCGACACTGAACGTAGCTAACGATACAGCAGCCAAGACAGCCGCTGACGATACAGCCCATTTTTTACTTGTCTTGTTCATACGCTTTCCCCATTTTCTTTTTCACTCATAAAATCACCCAATATGACGACAACTTTATTTAATATCTACCACTGAATGCACCACCACCCTAAATTTATTAATACGGTATCATCTGTTATTTTCCTGCGCGCCGTTGTGATGCATTTGCTGCGCGACTCATTACCTGACCAATATAACTAATTGATAAACACAAAATGATAATCTCAATCGCTGCTGGCAACCAAGTCCACCAATATTGCGTAATATTATTTGGATCATTTGCATTGGCAATCAAGGTACCTAATGATGGCGTGTTTGATGGTAATCCAAATCCCAAATAAGATAGCCCCGTTTCAACTCCAATATTTTCTGCAAATGATAAGGTCGTATCGACAATAATTAATGAAGAAATATTCGGCATCACTTCTCTAAAAATAATCTTCCATGATTTTGTATCAGAAGTAATCGATGCAGACACATAATCCTTTTTAGTTTCTGCCAAAGTTCGCGACCGAATCAATCGTGATGTTCCCATCCAATAAAATGTCGAGAAAATTAATGTTAAAGTCACTGAATTATAATCGTTAATGATCGTCACTAACACGATAATCATCATGGTCATTGGTAGCATCATCATGAAGTCATAAACACGTTGCATCCCCCAATCGATATAGCCACCAAAGTACCCAGAGATTAATCCCCAAGCAATACCAACAGTTGAAGAAATAACAGTCAGACCAATGGCAATCCCAATAGAATTACGTGAGCCAACGATTAATTGCATGGCGATTGATCGTCCATTTGCATCTGCCCCAAGCAAGAAACCATCTTCTCCTGGTGGGGTCAAGTACGCCATAATATTTGTGGTCATCATCTCACTATTATCAATAAACAATGGTGCAATCATGACAAATAAGATAAACCCGACCACAATGATTAAAGAAATTAACGCTGGTCGGTCTGCCTTAAATTCTTGCCAAAGAATCTTCATCGATGAAGGGGCTGCTTCTTGCTTTGCCTCAGCAGTCAATCGTTGCAGATCTTGGGACGATATTTCAGCTAATTTACTTGTTGCTGCCATTAATATGTCCCCCTTCCTAATTGATTCGGATCCGTGGATCCACAATGCTCAAAATAATATCTGACAATAAGGTTCCTAGTAAGTTCAAAATACCAAATAGCAAGACCAATGCCGTAATCACGGTGTAGTCACGATAACTAATCGAATCAATGAACAACATCCCCATCCCTGGGTAGGAAAAAATCGTTTCCGTAAATATCGACCCATTCAATAGTCCGGTAATCGAATACCCTCCAAATGCTGCAATTGGCAAGAGTGAGTTACGGAAGATATGATGACGATAGATATCTTTATTTGGCACACCTTTTGATCGCGCGGTTTTAACATAATCTGAATGCTTTGCATCGACCACTTCCGAACGCATATACTGCACGATATTCACGGTACCAAACAAAGCACCTAACAATCCTGGCAAGAGAATATGAGCAAATCTTGATCCTAAACTACTCCAACCACTTGCCGTCGCCGAAACCGACCCAGTTGTCGGAAACCAATTTAGCACGTAACCGAAAATCCATAATCCAATCACTAGAATAACGAAAAATGGAATACAGTAAGTCACGTAAGTATAAACACGAATGATTGTATCCGGTAATTTACCTTCGTGTTTACCGGCATATAATCCAAGTGGCAAAGCAATCAAGTAGGTCAGCACCATGGTAAACAATGATAGCCATAAGGTGTTAATCACACGGTCACCAATCAAATTAGAAACTGCTTCATGATACTGATAACTTTGTCCTAAGTCCCCATGGAATAAGTGCACCACCCAGTTCCAGTACTGTTGATACCAGGGGTCATATAAGCCATTAATCTGTTTCAAGTGTTCGATTTGAGTCGCACTCGACCGTGGATTGATTGAACCAGTAAACGGGTCACCCGGCATCGCTTTCGCCAAAAGAAAAACTAAAATACTAAGCAAAATAACTTCGGGAATCATGATTAAGATTCTTCGCAAAATTGTTTTCCACATTAACCATCACCCCTTTCTACAGTTTGTCTGCTAACTTTTCTTGTGGTAAAGCGACAAAGTGTGTTGGAGAAACTTGAACTAGTGGATATGCTAAGCCATCTTTGTCATAATATTGTGCTGCTTGTTCTTGATAAATTTTTTCAATTTCCTGTCGTTGTTGCTTTCGTTCTTTACGATGTAACACGTCAACTTCAGGAATGGCCGCTAATAGTCGTTTCGTATATATGTGCATGGGATGTTCATAAATATCTTCACGCGTCCCAACTTCAACCAAGCGTCCCTTATTCATGATGGCAATGTTCTTGCACATATGACGAACAACTCCTAAATCATGTGAGATAAATAAATATGAAATACCAAACTCACGCTGGATTTTCTTCATAAAGTTCAGTACCTGTGCTTGAACAGATAAATCTAGCGCAGAGACCGGCTCATCAGCAATAATCAACTCTGGATTAGTAGCAACTGCACGAGCAATCCCGATTCGCTGTCGTTGTCCACCCGAAAATTGATGAGGATATTTATATAATGAATCAGGGTTTAAGCCAACCGTATCTAGTAGTTGTAAAACACGGATTTTTTCATCTTCAGCTGACAAATGCTGAAAATTTCTTAACGGTTCCGCAATAATATCTAATACCCTTTTACGTGGATTCAAACTAGACAACGAGTCTTGAAAAATCATCTGGACATTTTGATTATATTTAACATTATGGCGCGCATTAGTCTTGGTAATATCGATGCCCTTATAAAAAATAGAGCCCGATGTAACCTTTTCAAGACCAACGACTGATTTACCAGTTGTTGATTTACCAGAACCAGATTCGCCAACTAATCCATAGGTTTCACCAGCTTCGATACTAAAATTAATGCCGTCAACTGCCTTTACCTGATTAGTCACCCGATTCCAAAATCCTGAACGAATTGGATAATGAACCTTTAAATCTTTGATTTCAATTAAACTCATACCCTAGTTTCCTCCAAGGTTTTAAAATAAAATTCCTGGTAACAGGTGCATCTAACCTGATGTCCAGGTGTGATTTCATGCATTGTTGGCTCGGCCTCGTGTGCTTCAACCGGAATCCAAGGAATCCGAGCCGCAAATCGATCACCGGTTTGCGGCAATCGTTCAATCGATGGCACACTACCTTGAATTACGTACAAGTCGTCATTATCAACATCCGCATCCCCTTGTGGCATTGATCGCAGTAACGATCTAGTATACGGATGACGGGGATCCCCAAAAACTTGTTCCGTGGTGCCGCGCTCAACAATCTCACCAGCATACATAACTGCCACTTCATCTGCAGTTTCAGCCACCACGCCTAAGTCATGGGTAATCAAAATAATGCCAGCGTGATTTTCTCGTTGGATGCCACGTAAAACATCTAAAATTTGTGCTTGAATCGTCACATCTAAGGCAGTTGTTGGCTCATCAGCAATGATAATATCCGGCTTGCAAGCAATGGCAATCGCGATGATAACTCGTTGGCGCATCCCCCCAGAAAGTTCATGTGGGAATTGACGGGCTGTTCTATCTGGATTAACAATGCCCACTTGATTGAGCAATTCAATGACACGATCATGTTTTTCAGTAGCGGTCATCTGGGTATGATAATCGAGCACTTCACTAATTTGATCATCAATTCGTTTTAAAGGATTCAAAGCAGATAGCGGATCTTGAAAAATCATACCAATCTTAGCGCCACGCACATCGTTTAAACCATCTTCATTCAGCTTAAGTAAATCCTGTCCTTCAAACAAAGCTTGTCCGGAAATATGCGTTGCATCAGGATCATGCAACCCCATGATTGTTGTTGCCAAAGTACTCTTACCACAACCGGATTCACCAACAATTGCTAATATTTCATCTTTTTTAACCTCTAAATTCACATGTGACACTGCATCATAATACTGGCTATTAATTTTAAAGGCCGTTGAAATATCCTTTAACTCAAGCAACACATCGTCTTCAACCAATCTACTCACCCCAAATCAGCGCCTATCATTTTTCGCTTAAATTTATCATAATTTTTTAATATTGTAATAGGGTTACGCTGACACTTCAAGTATTTTCTAATTTATTTCTCATTTTAATGTTATTTGGCTAGATAAAGTTCGTGTTTAACGTAAATAAAAAAACATAACACCAACATTAGTCGATGTTATGTTTATTAAAAATAGTTGTTTAGCGGTTATTTAAAATTCAGATTATTCTATTCTATCGATAGCTAATCAAAATCCACCACAACCATCTCATGCTGTGAACGTGTAATAAGCTTTAATAAATCCTCATACTTAATAAAAACAGTTGCCGTATTGGTATTCGGATGGATGCCAATCGCATCAACATTTTGTAACTCTTTATCCAGCAAAACGGTCACTTGTTGTTTTTTATCATGCGGCAAACCCAGTGGTGTCACAAAACCTGGCTTGAGTCCCAAAACATCTGCCAAGTCCATTTCATTGGCGAAATTAAGCTTATTGCGACTCAACTGGAGCTGTGGCGCTAGAGTTTTAAAGTCAATTTTCTTATGACCAACAACGACACAAAGAAAGTATTCAGCGGTCTTTCTCTTTTTAAGAAATAAATTCTTGATCACCGTATCATTCGGCAATTCTAATTGACTTGCTTCAGCCATTGTCCAAACAGCATCATGTTTTACTTCATTGTACTGAATGTCATTTCCCCTTAGGAAATCAATTGCTTCTTCATATGTTGATAAAGTCATAGATGTCCCCCTCGTATATTTTATTTATCCATATCACTATACATCACGCATCTAATTAAAGAATTATGCTTACCTAGGATAACAATAATGGTTAAAATATCCAATTTTCTTTAGTATAAAAGCCTATTTTTTCTTTAGTACCCAAACACTTGCGATCCAAAAAATAACCAGTGCAATACCCAAGGTAATCCCTAGAGTAGTATGCCCTGCTTGTGTATTTCTAAGAAAATCACTGACTCCACCTGGCAGACGAGTCATAATACCAAGGATTCCTAAAAATAATGAAAAGACAGCAAGTGGCAGTACTGTTCTTTTTTCAGATTGTTTGAAGAAAATAATCATCGCAATAACCAGCCAAAATAGAATGATGCCAATTCCTAATTTATTACCAATAGTAACTTGGAGTGGTGTTGTCGCATACATTTGGATAAATATCATGGGTACAAGGCCAATCATTATCACCAACCATAATTTTAAAAACAGTACCCAATTCTTTGTTTCAGTCACACGTCCCCCATAGATGGTTCGACCCAAGTACTTCATCCCCACCAACACAACAATACCTATATACAGACCAGTCAATATCAGATTACCAATATCAATCGATGGATTAATTGAAATCATACTTGGTAGTAAGGCAAAAAACATGTACGCACCTACAAAATACAAAACAAGTTTAAATACTTCACCGACTTTTTTAGGGACTTGATGCAACAATTCATCGGCCAAGATGTGCGGATTTTTACCAAAATATTGTTCAGCTGTCAGTCCTTCGCGCTGTGCATCAATGATGTCTTGTAAGATTTCAAGTAGATTTGATTCAATAGCTGCTTGATTTTTCATGAAGCTATTCAAACGCATGTAAAGCAAAAGATCACTGTAATACTTCTCATTTTCTCCAGTTAATTGCGCACGTAACTGATTATTTTGCTTAATTAGGTTGTCTTCAATACTCATCAGGATCTTCCTCCTCCACTAGTAAATTAATCGATTGCTGTAATTGATACCATTCATTTATAAATTCTTTTTTGGCTGCTTGACCGTCTTCAGTTATAAAGTAATATTTTCGCGTTGGACCGACAGCAGAAGCTTTGTTTTTTCCTTCAATCAACCCACGTTTTTGCATGGCCGTTAGTAACGGATAAATTGTCCCCTTTGGAATATCCTCTAATCCATAACTATTCATTTTCTTACTCAAACTATAGCCGTATTCTGGTTCCTTACTAAGGATCATTAAGATAACTCCTTCTAAAATGCCCTTTAACATTTGGCTTGAAATACCTTGTCGCATGCGCTTTATCTCCTAGCTAGTATGCTTAACATACTAGAAGCGTAACAAAAAACGACTAGTATGTAAAACATACTGGTCGTTAAAACACCCATTATTTTGCGGTCTTGTTCTTCATAAAGATCACTAACCAAATCAAACTGATTGCAACAATAACTGTACTAAATACGATCAAGTGACCGAATCCAGTTGCTGTCTGTGTCGCAATGGCTGACTTTGTTGTCCCAGTTGTTTGAATAAATAGAGCGGCAACAGTTGTTCCAACGGCTCCGACGAACTGTTGCACCGTGTTAAAGATGGCATTGATATCACCAGCCTGTTGTGGCTTTACTTCAGCTACCCCGGCGGTCATAGCCACACTAAACGTTAGGTTTCGTGCCACTGTAAACAATGCGTAAACAACAGTTAAGCCAATCGTGGCAATACTTGGTGCCATCACTGAGAAAATAATCATGATAGCTAAGAAAGCAAGTGAGCCCCAAGTTAACGGCTTATTAGCCCCTAAACGATCGTACATTGCTCCGTAAATGGGGTTAACTATTGAACCTAGCAATGAACCAGGCATTAGAATCAAACCGGCAATCATCGTTGTGGTACCAAGCGTTAATTGACTGTATTGTGGTACAGCGAAATTAACAGCTAAGTTGATAACTTGTGATGTTGCATAAATCAACAATGCCATCACGACAGCTTTACTACGGAACACGCTGATATCAACTAATTTGTTCTCGGCATTGTTCGCAACCTTGATGAATCCAGCCATAGCAATAATAGCTACCAAAGCTAAAATAATAATAGTTGCTGTTAACTTACCTGATTGCAATTTTCCTAGTGCTAAGATAGCTGATACTAAGGAAATACCAATTAATGCAAATTGACCATAAGCGAATTGATTTTTTGACTTTGGCTTCTGATTATCTAAGTTAAACCAACCGATTAATAATGAAATAATTACCACGGGTAAAACAATCATAAAAATAGCTCGCCAACCTAAGGTATAAGTGACAACTCCTCCGTAAACCGGACCTAGTGCCGGTGCCAAAGAAATAATCAATGTTCCAAAGCCCATGTACTTACCAAGTTGTGACATTGGCACACTAGTAAAAATAATGTTAAAGACTAATGGCAAGGCAAATCCTGTTCCGACCGCCATAATTAGTCGACCCAATAATAATAGCCAAAAGTTTTGGGCAACAATGGCGATAACATCACCCAATACAAAGGCAATCAATCCAATCATATAGGTTTGTCGCTTGCTTAAAATGGCGTTGAAATGTGCTGATGTTAGCATCATTAGCGCAACTACCAATAGATAAGCAGTGGTTAACCATTGCACCGTTCCCATTGGTTGATTAAATTGCTGAATTAACTCTGGAAATGTCACATTCATTGACGTTTCCGTTAAGATACCTGAAAAGCCCAAGATTGCCGCTGCGACAATCGACCAGATAACTTTAGGTGAAACTTTCTCTTCGTTCATAACTCCTCCTACTTTTTAAAAGTGCCTGATTTATATTTAAGCACATATTCTCGTAGGGCGTAAGTATCTTTTATGTTACAAAAAAAATTTCCTAGCTGTTAGACTAGGAAAAGTTAATGTGTGGTTAAATTTATGAAGGACTTTTGATTTTCAACGTCTGACCATCAACCAAGTTTTCTAAATCAGCTGATGGGTTGAGATCCTGTAGTTCATCAACCGTTAAACCATATTTAGTAGCAATTGAATAACCCGTTTCACCGACTTGTACCGTAATTTTCTTCTTAGAAGATGTTTTCGACTTACTACTTGCAGTTGAACTATCTGCTGAACTAGTCGTTGATGATGACTGACTTGAACTTGATTTACTGCTATCATTGTTAGCACTTGATTTACTTGAACTTGAAGCTGCTGTTTGTTGTGTATCATTCTTATTAGTTAAGGCACCATATGCAACTGGTATTGAAAATCCAATCGCAAATAGAACCACATAACCAATTAAAATAACTGTCCAAAATTTAAATCGTGACGGACGTTTTGATTTCATATTCTCTCACCTTTGTTAATTATTGTGAATAGCGTAACATGAATACTGATATTCTGCACCTACCTTACAATTTTAGACTTATATTGCGGTTAAAAAGCAATTAATTGTACGAACCACCCATTTGTTTGATAGAATTAAATGATTATGGTCAATTTTATCAGGAGAATTGAAGTCGTGAAACATTTTTTTAAAAATCTTATGAATAATAAACTGATCGCGACAATTATTGATGTGGTCACTCGTGTTGATATCATCACGGCCAGCTCATCAATCGCTTACTTCGGCCTATTATCAATATTCCCAGCTATCGTTATCCTAGGTACTTTACTACCTTACCTAGGACTAACAATTGATACCGCATTAAAATACGCGCAGACTGCCGTTCCAGAGTCTGTCTTTACATTTATTGATCCAGTTATTCGATCGATTCTTAGTCAAAATGGCGTTGGTGTTTTGTCCATTTCCATCGTTATTACGCTCTGGTCGCTATCCCGGGTTGTCTCTTCGATTCGAATTGCCCAAAATGGTATTTATAATGTTAAACCTAATAGTGTCGCCATTTTTGACCGTTTCATTTCAATGTTTTGGCTGATAATTATTCTAGCGATTATTGGTGTGCTGTTAATCATCGCCTCAGTCGGAACAAATGTTTTAGAGGCCCTACCAATTAGTAGCCAGATAACTTATCAAATTGAATCCGCTAAACGTGTCGTCGTCATTATTGGATTATTTATTGGTGCTTTTTTATTCAATACACTTTTACCGATTAAACGACCACGTCTAATTTGGATTTCTATTGGAACAATAGTCCAAATTACACTAGTCATCTGGCTTGCCAAAGCATTTGGTTGGTATGTTGACTTTGCCGCCCGTGCATTTACATTTTATCAGGCACTAAGTTCAGCTATCATTTTGTTACTATGGATCAATTTTATTGCCCTTGCTGCCTTGATTGGTACCATGGTAACGGCCGTATTAGAAGAATTATTTCCGCCACGACATGGCGACAGGGCAAGTAACTGGTATATGTTAAAGCTGATTTTCCGAAATTCAGGAAAAAATAGCAAAAAGTAGTTGTGTTATCGGATAATTTGCGCTATATTAGTAGTCGTTAAGAGGGAAGTATTCCATTTAACTATATGTAACAGACTCATAACACTAAGTCAGAAGACTTAGCCAGTAGGCCCAACTAACCTACAACCTACTCCTTAAAATATATCCATGAACATTTCTTACTCTCGTGTTTGTGGTCAAAGCTATTTTGTATACCCTACATTAATAGCAAAGAATAAAGCACTAGCAATCCCACATTGCTAGTGCTTTATTTGTATTCATTATGATTTATGACACGGACAAGTTATCTCATGATCATTGATCAATCCCGATGACTGTAAAAAAGAATAAACCGTAACCGGGCCAACAAATTTAAAGCCGACCTTTTTCATTGCTTTAGACACAGTGATTGCTAGCTCATTTGTTGCTGGTACATTTTCATAATTCATCACTTGATGATCAATCGGCTGCTGATTAACGAATGACCACAACCACCGATCAAAGCTTTTTCCTGCCTTCTGTAAGGCTAGAATTGTTTGTGCATTATTAATAGTAGCCTGTAGTTTCAAACGATGGCGGATAATCGTTGCGTCTTTCATTAACAAAGCAACCTGCACCTCGTCATATTGAGCTACTTGCTCCAAATCATAGTTCGCAAAGGCTTTTCGGAATGCCTGACGTTTATGTAAAACCGTTCGCCAACTCAATCCTGCTTGATACGTTTCTAAGCTAAGTAACTCAAATAACATCTGGTCACGGTGTTCTGGCTGGCCCCATTCCGTATCATGATATTGCACCATTAGCGGATCATTTTCATCAACCCAGTGACAACGTTTCAAAGTCATTATAGAACCCCCGTAATCCTATTTAATCGTGATATTACCATCTGAAACATCTACATTGAATTGATTAGCAGCCATCTGGTCATTGTTCAAATAATTATTCCCATAGTTTGTGCCATCAACCTTCACGTGGCCAGCAGATGCTTGCATTTGCAAACCAATATCAGCCAAACCTGAAGCCCTTAATGAGCCATCCATAATTGTCATAATATTATGGCCTGTTAGTTGGCTATCGACCAATTTAACATTCCCTTTATTGACCTGAATAGCACTGGCAGCAACTGTAGTTTGTTCTAGTGTTGTCCGACTACCATCTGCTGATAACATTAAACGACCAAGATTTGAACTATTGGTATTAACCTGACTATTACTGCTATTCATTGTTGTTTGACTAGCCTGCAGATTATTTAATGAAATTTTGGCATCATGAGCAGCAACAGACAAATTTTGTAATTGGGCATCCTTCATCTGAATATCAGCCGCTGTTGCTGTGATTGCAACACGCTTTGCATGTAAGTCTGCAATATTCATGGCACCATACATGGATGATTGTCGGTATTCAGATAATTTTTTATCCTTAGGTAAACTGATAATTAACTTCTCTGGTTCATGCTTACCAAATCCTACTTCATAACCCTTTTCTTGGTTGGGCACATAGCGAACTTTTAATTGCTTACCATTTCTTGTCACATGTAAAAATTTAGGATTAGTAATACGACCATTAATTTCAATCTTCTTTTGATTACCCGTTTGAACGGTAACCGGTACATTTGCCGTTTCAACATCGAGCTTATTCACAGCCTTTACCTTATGATGAACGGATTTAATTTGCGAAACTTCAAAATGACCGTTGTGCCAACCTAAATTATTTTGGCCATCATGAGCCAGACCAACAATCATAATAATGACACCAAAAGAAATCACAATAAACCCGGTTAAAATAAATCGAAATCCTTTATGCATGATGGGTCACCTCTTTACCTTTGTGTGAAAAGCGGCGGCCAATATACTTCACAAAACGCATCAATGCTCTAAAGACCGTTCGAATAATGGTCACCCCGATTGGCCAGGCAACAAATTGCAGACCAACAATAATTAATCCGATACCACCTTGATATAGGCCAGTTGCCCAGTTACTAGGCAGCACAGCTAGCCCACCTATAATTTGAAATAGCCCGGTCAATAAATAATAGATCAAAGCGACGATGACAATGGTTGCAACACCCACCGTTGCAAACAGGCACACTAAAATCAGCAACATGGCAGGTACCCAAACAATTGAGGTCAATAATCCTTCTAACACAATGCTGATCAAATAAATTTCTTGCTTAATCCAATTTTGCCGCTCTTGACGCGTATTTTCATGCGCTGGTTTATTATGTATGTCATCCTCTTCAAGGCGCAATGAATAGTCGACTAAAATACGACGAGCCAATTGCTTTGGCGTTCCTAATTCTGACATTAAACGTTCACCAGATAACTGCGCATCGGCAGCGTATTCTTGATAAAAACGAATAACATCCTCTTGTTCATCTACATTTAATTGCTGTAAGTAAGTCTTCACCTGAGTAAAATAAATACTATTTTCCATTAGCGTTACCTTCCAGCATCAAATCATTGATTTTACTACTAAAATCACGCCATTCATCTTGGATATGCGCCAGTTCTTGGTAACCTAAATCAGATATACTGTAGTATCTACGATTGCGTCCCTCAAAAGGTTCATCATACGTTGTCACCCAATCACGCTTTTTTAAACGACGTAACACAGGATACATTGTTGACTCAGATACCGCAAAACGCGCCTGAACTTGCTTTGTAAGTGAGTAACCATATAAATCTTCTTTAGAAAGTAACGCCAATACCAGTCCATCCATCAGATCACTTGATAATTGCATTGACATAATTCAACTTCCTTTACAATACTATAAGTCATATAATATAATACAAGTATAGGGAATACAAACTTGTCTGTAAAGTGTTTTAATTCCCACGTTATTCTATGAGAAAGTGAGAAATATTATGGCTAAAGATAAGAAATTAACAAAGTCAAATGATCGTGTCCTAAGTGGTGTTCTTGGAGGAATTTCAGAATACTTTGATTTAGATGCTTCGCTTGTCCGTCTACTCTTTGTTGCGGCAACCCTATTTACGGGATTCTTCCCATTCGTTTTCATCTATATTATCGCCGTATTTATCATGCCAGATTCACCATCTAAGCATCAGTACAAGTATCGATTTGATGAAGATGCTGAGGAAAAGCGCCGTGACGTTACCCCTGACGAGGATGACCAAATCTAAAGCAAACTGACTGCAATTAAATTAAATAACGGCTTTTTAAAGGGGATGGAACAAAGCAAATGTTCCATCCCCTTTATTGCTTAAAATGTATTAACAATTATCCCATCAAGGAGCAAACCTATGTTTGGTACTTTTTTTAATGTGACCATGATCATCCTGGGCAGCCTAATCGGTAGTTTAACCAAGAAATATATTAAGCCTGCATATCATACGGTGTTAATGCAAGCAATTGGCTTATCTGCCATGGTCATTGGTATTCATGCCGTCATTAAACCGTTTGATCAAAGTACATTACCTGTCCTTTTTATTATCAGCCTAGCAATTGGTGGCATTGTCGGCACAGCCATTAATATTCAGGATAGATTTGATCATACCGTTCAAAAGTTTACAAATAGTGATTTATCAACAGGACTAGCTACCGCTATTTTACTTTATTGTTTTGGCTCACTTTCCATATTGGGACCCATCAAAGCGGCATTACAACATGATTATACATTCCTGTTAACTAACGGTGGTTTAGACTTTATCACTTCGATCGTTTTAAGCGCCACCTTTGGTCTAGGTATCATGTGGGCAGCAGTTGTCCTGTTCTGTTGGCAGGGTGGTCTATATCTTTTAGCATTGTTATTCCAATCCGCTTTGAGTACGACCCTACTAAATGAACTCACAATTATTGGTGGTATTTTGATTTTAGCTTCCGGTCTTAGTGTGTTGGAAATCAAAAAAATCAACACACTAAACTTGTTACCAGCACTATTGGTGCCACCTATCGTGTTAAGTATCATGCATTTTATTTAATAATTTAAAATTATATCATGACAGCAAAAAACCGAGACAAATTAGAATGTCTCGGTCTTTTTGTGTTAAAGATGTATCGAGTATAAGCTTATAAATTTTATAACATAAACGCGTTCCAAAAGTCTGAAGCCGCAATGTACCGCAATTTACGCTATTCCTATCCTACGCTTTGCTTCGGCCAAAAATATCGCAAATCACCTGACACACCGGCTTCAAAACGATTTTTGTCTCGCTCTAAACTTAGGACCGATGCATAACGCGGTAGCGCACACGTCTAAAAATGGCCTCCGCAATCGCAAAGCCAATATCAATGGCAAATGCAATGACGAGCGTCCTAATTAAATTCCGCCCAGCATTAATATAATTGCCCAACGTAAATTCCTTGAGACTCGTATAAATCACAATTCCAGGCACAAGTGATACCAAGCCAGGCACATACAACATGTTGACCGGTGCTTTAATCCGAACGGCAACAATATTCGCTAGCAAACCAATAGTTAAAGCACCCAAAAAATTTTGCAGGATAATATTACTAGTCACCTGCGCCGTTAATAGGTAGACAGTCCAACCGCAAGCACCTGTCAGCCCCGCCCAAAACAACACGCGCCGGGGAACATTAGTAATAATACCGAAACCAATCGTTGATAAAAAGCTAACAATAAATTGTACTGCGAGTTCCATCTAGATGCCTCCTGTTAATATGTGCGCCATAAAACTACCAACAATAGTGCCAATACCAATTGAACCAGCAATCATAATAGCATCTATGCCTCGAACAAGACCAGATAAAATATCGCGATCAATAATTTCTCGTAATGAATTTGTCAGCGGCACCCCGGGTACTAAGGGCATCAAGGAACCGATGATAATATTAGCGGCACTATCTGCAATGCCAACATACTGTAACAAATTGGCTAATAATCCAATAACTAAACTACCCACAATAACACTTAAATATGGCGATTTTGAATGTTTACTGCCCCATTGTGAAGCGAGGTAACCAACAATTCCCACAAAAAACGCTAATGCAAGGTCGGACCGAGTCGCTTTAAATAACAGCATTGGGGCTACTGAAACTAAACCAGCACCAATAATCTTCTGTAACCAAGTAAAATCAATGACTTGGTGATCAACATTACGCACGCTACGTTCTAATTCATCAAAATCAATTTCATGAGCAAAAAACTGACGGGAAAGTGAATTGATTTCATCTACTTTTTGCAAGTTAAATATCGACACATTGGGTTTAACCAAATGTGTTGTCCCACCACTTTTGGTACTGATAAATATTGCTGTCATGGTTGCATGACAATTAAGATCAATGCCTGCCGCTTGACCAATATACGCAATGGTCGACTCCACACGGGTTGTTTCGGCACCACTTTCAAGCAAGATTTTCGCAATCAGTCCACAAACATCCATGATATTTTCCAAACGCTTTTCAGCCATATCTGCTTCCCCACAAACTCATTTAGTAAATAAATCATATCATACGGCAATAGTATTTTATACAAAGCTCATGTAACAAAAAAGAGCATGAAAAAGCTGACACATTCTCTGTGCCAGCTTTTCTGCTATAAATTCTTAATTAACATAAATGATGGGTTCTTAGAAAATTAGTCACCGTCAAAAGGGCCCTTCTCTAGGTATGCAGATAACATCCATATCTTCTTATCAATATCGATTTTGAAACCGTTAATCATATCCTGCGTTGGTTGATCATTCTCATCATCGGTCACATCAATTGCTTGTTGGAATTGATCCCTCAAATACCTGAATTGATCAACCAGACGTTGCATTAAATCTGGCAAATCATACTGTCCAAAATCAATATGTTCGTCTGGTAGTCCGGTATGTTCGATGAATTCATGCGTTGTTGCAAATGGTGCTCCATTCAAGGCAATCAAGCGCTCTGCAACTTGATCAAGCTCATCAGCAAAATCTTCATTAAATTCATCCATCTGTGGGTGTAAATTAAAAAATTGTTTACCCCGCATATACCAGTGAGTTTGATGAACGTTGGTCTGTATTTGAGACAAGTCAGCAACCAATTGATTCAACTGAGCACGTGTTCTAGGATAATCATACTTCTGATTCATAATATCTCCCCCTCACATTATTCATATGTTCACGGCAAGTGTAATTCCTTTCAAACTATAAATCAAACATTAACCATCATTAAGCTAATTACCCTTTCAACAACACTATAAAAACGTTTATCCACCTATCCTTTTGTTAAGTATTGTACAATAGACTTGCGAATATCCATATGGTAATAGGTATTGTGTAACAAAATTTGAATGATTAAATAACGTAAAAATTACGGGGGAATTTAAATATGGCAAATTTTTATATAGATACAATCACAGTCGCGCATGAATTACCAAACAACGATCGGCCAAAATTTTATATGTTCGGTGTGCCCAGCTACACGAATATGGGGGATCAAGCGGTCGCACTAGCCGAAAGAAAATACATTGAAAACGAGTTTCCTGAATACCAATACATCGAAATTATCGAAGATGATGATGATGATGCAATTCCAGTGGTTAAAAAACATTTGCAACCAAAGGATATCATTGCCTTCACTGGTGGTGGTAATATGGGAAACTTATATCATAATCATGAAGAAGCCAGAAGAAAAGTCTTCTCAACCTTCACCGATAATCTAACCATTTCATTTCCACAGTCAATCCACTTTGAAGATAATGAAGATGGTGCCGCTGAAAAAAAGAAAAGCCAAGAGGCCTACAGTAAAAATCCTAACCTTGTGCTAGTCGCTCGTGATGCACAAAGCTTTCATCGTATGCAGCGAACCTTTCGTAATCCCGTGATTTTCACACCCGACATGGTACTATACATGAATTCAGTCGATTGGAAATTTAAACGTAATGGTGCCTTATTTGTGTTGCGCCACGATACCGAAAAAGTGGTCAAACAATCAACAATTGATAATGTAAAGAGACTTTTGGATGATACCCTCCCTGTCGAACGTGTTGATACGGTTCTAGATGAACCATCAACAATAACGCCAATCACCCGAGATACGTTGTATGAAGAAGAATTAGAACTATTTTCACACCAAAACATTATCATTACTGACCGGTGGCATGCGATGGTATTTTCAGTCCTAACTGGTACCCCTTGCCTGCTATTTGGTAATAGCTACGGTAAAGGTAAGCATGCCTATATGGACTGGTTAGAATATGTTAATTGGATTGATTACACTGATGAGGAAGATACCGAACGTATTAAGAAACTGATGCAAACTCTGATTGTCCAAAAACGGCATAGTTATGATGTTAAAAGAAGCTTCCAGCAGTTGCGTGACACCATTTCTCGTTATGCTGAAAATTAAGTACAGAGTAAATTAGTAAAGATGAACCTCCTGAAATATACTTTCAGGAGGTTTTTATGTAGCAAGCATTTTGATAAACAACCAGTTATATTATGTTTACTAAACATATTAATCAATAGATATTAAATATATTTTTCACATCAATTTACTGGAAATTCACTTGTGTCACTTTTGGAAAACGCTTACACTTTTTACATAGGCGGTAGGTATATTAGTGGATATCTAATACATTAAAGTGGGGAGAGATATTATGGAAAAGAATAAAGACACTAAAGACGAAAAACATTACAAAATATTTAATGGTATTTTAGGGCTAGTGGTCGGCTTATGGTTGGCAATTCCTTCACTTTTTTCTTTTTTTGACAATTCAACAGGTTCTGTAGTTTTTTGAATAGACTTTATCTCCATTATTGTGGGGGTAATTAGCGCTATAAGTGGTATCAACGAGTTTAGGCACATTAAAAAGTAGTATGAACGATAGTATTTTGATGACCTTATAAAAATCATTGTACTTAATACGATAAGCCGCTTTTACATCAACAATTTGGCTCCTCAATCCATGCATTCTTAACTATTCAAAAGGCCACACTTTTTACTCTAAGTGTGGCCTTTTGAATTTGGCTGTACTCATTTTCTTTTTCAAGATTACGAATATCTATTAAACCTGACTAGATAATCCCCACCAATGTGGCATTAATGCTTCTAAAGCTGTCGTCTTTTTGTCTTCATAATCTACTAAAATCTCTGTATCTTTATTTTTAATATCCAACTGCATTAAAAACTCTCGGCAAGCACCACAGGGTAAACTATTATTTTCACTTTCAACAGGCGCTTTATCTCGAAAAGCTATTATCCGTTTGATATGCGTTTGACCACTATTAACATACATATTGAGTGCCGCTACGCGTTCCGCACACAAATTACAAACACCACTACAACTTTCAACGCAAAAGCCAGTAAATATTTCCCCATTCTCCGCTTCAATAGCACTAACAACATTATGTGCGTAAATAAATGGCGTGACATCGCCCGGATAATATTCTTTCTTTGCTTTTAAGTACATTTGTGCCCATTTGTCCATAATATTTACCCCTCTAAATAAAATCCACTCCAGCATTAGTTGATTAAAATTTTATCACAATAAAAAACAAAAGCCGTTTAGTTTCTGCAAATACGCAGTGACTAAACGACTTTTTCTTTATATTCATTAATTAGTTGTGATCACAATTTTTCCGTGAGCATGCCCATTCTCACTAAGCTCGTGGGCAGCCTGCAGTCCCGCAGCAGTCAACGGAAAACTACTGTCGATAACGACTTTTAGCTCACCGGTTTCGACTAGAGCTGCCAACTGCTTGAGTTGTGCGCCATTTGCTTGCAGCCACCAACCTGAGGCTGAAGGATGAGCGACCTGTTGTGCTTCAGTTGGTTGTCCGGCAATTGTTACTAACCGGCCTGTTGGTTTCAAAATTGCTAACCCAGCCGGAATCTGATCAATCGTATCAAAAACCGCATCGTAGTCATGTAAAACAGCGGTAAGTTCCTGCTGATGGTAATCGATCATCTCATCCGCACCCAACTGGCGCAGCATTTCCGTATTTTCTGAGCTGGCTGTTGTTGCCACATAGGCGCCTAAATGTTTAGCAATCTGAATAGCAAACATCCCAACTCCACCGGCACCAGCTTGAACTAAAACTTTATCTCCTGATTGAACATGCAATCGATCTACTAGGACCTGCCAGGCAGTCAGTCCAGCCAGTGGGATTGCTGCCGCCTCATCAAAGGATAATTGCGCTGGTTTCAAGACTAGCTGGTTTTCTTTAACTACGGCATATTCTGCGTAAGTTCCACGTGTCCCATCACCATTTAAATCAGGGCCATCGGGGCGCGCAAAAACTTCATCACCAGCCTGAAAGTCGTGGACGTTGGCCCCGGCTTTAACAATTACTCCAGCAAGATCCCAGCCTAAAACCACTGGAAATTTCCAGGAAGACTGACTTTTCATGTATCCACGCCTAACCTTCCAGTCAATTGGGTTAACGCTAGTCGCTTTAATTTGAACCAAGACTTCGTCCGCTGCCGGCTGAGGTACTGGTAAATCTTTTTCAACCAATTCAGCAGGTTCACCATAATTCTCAATCACAATTGCTTTCATTATTGAATCTCGCCTCCATTATGTGTAATTGACGATAACACTGTCACTTGTTTTGAGGCAAACATTTTGCTCACTGTAAGAATGCCATGATTTGCCTTAATTCATATACACTTATTTAACTGTATGAAACAACATTTAGAATACATCACTCAAAAACTGCTGAGTAATGAAGCGTTCCGCCCATATTTTTAATCGTTTCTGGCAACAATGCTTTAAGCATAAAAGCTTGATATGGTAGTGGATAGAGTGGTTCAACGTCAAATTTACTAGCGGGTAAATACCAAAACGGCGATAATAATCCGGGTGTCCGAGAATACTAATATAAGGATAATGTAGCTTGTTAGGACGCTGTTCTAATTCGTGCATCAATGCAGTACCGATTCCCTGCTGTTGTTTATTCGTTTATTCGGTGCTACCGCTAGTGGGACTAATGCTAACCCGGTCAATGAACTATGGGTAGAAGTCAGTATATGAACTTCGCCCATCATCCCGTAGCCATAAATTTGTGAATCACTGGCCACAACTAATTTTAGTTCCGCCTGGTAGCTAGGATCTAACCGGATTATTTCTACAAGCTCTGCCTCATTATCATAACCATGTTCAGTTGCAGAAAAAATTTCTTTTAATAAAAGTGCGATACCTGGGTAATCTGAGCTAATAGCAAAATCTCTCTAAATATCATTCCTAAAATGACACCCAAAACAAAAACCACAACAAGCTTTACTGCTCGTTTAATTTTTTCATTTTTCAATATAAAACTCCTATATTAAATTAACTATCCACCAACTACCTATATAAAATTCTCAAATGGGCGATATTTGTTTCTTATAAACCATACAACGATTACTTTATTTCTACTTTTTGTCGAAATAATTATCGATTTTCTTTTGTATAATAACAGACGAAATTAATAGTAGCAAAAACCATAGTCCCGTTAATTGTTCATAGACAATAAATAGCAACATAAAGATAAGCCATATTCCTAATAGAGCAACAAACTTAGCAACTTTTCTATTATCATACATAATTTATAATTCTCCTTTGCCTTTATTGAAGATATGATAAATTCTCTGTGGCTAATAAAATAATCAATTCTTTATTCTGTTAAGCGAAAACTTTCATCAATCAGATTAGTTAATTCTTCAGCTTTTGCTAATTCTAAACGTACAGAAATCCAGTGCGTTTTATTCATGTGATAAGCAGGTAAGAATTCAGGAAATTCATGTAAGTTAGAAATCGTTTCTGGAGGTAATTTAATATCTATCAGGTCTTCGACACCGATATCTTCTGTCACATCAAGTTTTACTTTATCCACGTCCATAATAATAGCATACCATTTTCTACTGTCTTGATGCCTCAATACCGCATATCTCGGATACTTCTTCCAAAGATACTCTGGGTCTGTAAGATATTTATTTTTAACATATTCAAAAATATCAGTACGGTTCATTCTTTACCCCCCCTCCTTGATTACTACGCCAACTTATACTCTCGATACTATCATTATTTTTAGTACCTTCACCATACATAACATCGAATCATTTATCATGATTTGCAGATTATCACTGAAATACGATACCCTAGCGTTATAAAAATAGGAGAATTGTATATAATTAATTGGCGTTACAACATCATTACTTTAAGTAGTTCTATAAATTTTGCATTAGTTATTATTACAACAACCAATGTATTTGCATTTTCACAAAGGAGGTCGCATGAGTCGAACAAATAAGTTTTGGATCTGGCTAAGCATTTTCATTCTTGCTACCGTTTTTGATATTGTATTAGACCCACAATGGCGTAGTTTAGGATATTTTATACTAAACATAGCCGAAATGGTCTCAATGATTTGCTGTTTCGTCTATTTTCCAAAAGGGAAACAACACTAATTTCTATAATATAGTAAAAAGCTCCCATCTATTTTTTAGACCGGAGCTTTTTGTTATAAACTAATTTATTTATTGTGCGGTATAACCACCGTCTGCATTGATCAATGCACCAGTAACGATTGAAGCCTCATCACTGGCTAAGAAAGCAACAACATTCGCAATCTCATCTGGTTCAGCCAAACGACCGATTGGCATTTTACCAACCATCGAATCAGTTGTTTCCTTCGGCAATGTTTTCAGCAATGGTGTGTTAACATAGCCTGGCGCTACTGCATTAAAGCGAATACCTTGCGCGGCATAAGTAACAGCCTGTGACTTGGTATAGTTCGCAACTCCAGCCTTAGCTGCTGAATAGGCTTGTGACTTTGCACCACCGACAACACCTAAAATAGAGCTCATATTGATGACACTGCCACCACTAGTTTGTTTCTCCATTTGTTGCACAATGTATTTGTTTGATAAAACAACACCAGTTAAATCAATATTAATGACCTTTTGCCAATTATCTTCATCTAGCTCAGAAACAGGCGCTTTTTTCTCAGCGACACCAGCATTAGCAACTAGAATATCAATATGCTGATATTTAGCAACAACCTTTTCAACCAGTGACTTTAAAGAAGCACTATCCGTCACATCTGTCTGCACAAAATCAATTGCTGAATCTTCCGGTGCATTAATATCAGCCGAAACTGCTACTGCACCTTCTTTAACAAACTTTTGTGCAATCGCCAAGCCGATTCCTGATGAACCACCAGTAATCACTGCAACTTTATCCTGTACACCATTTGCCATATTATTTTCCCCCAAAATATATCTTATTTTTGTATCTCAATGTAAATCAGACTATTATAACTAGTTGACTTACTATAATGCACAAAAAGCTCTCCCCTTATTATTAATCTAACATTATTTATATAAAAATTCATAATTTAAGTTTTTACTTTTTATATGCTTTCTCGAATGAGTACATCAACCATAGCATCAAAAGAGCCATTAAAATAGCCACGCCACCTGTCACAATAAAAGAGGTGTAATTAACATAACTATCAACAAAAAACATTTGAATACTAAGATAAGCAAAATTGATTATGAACGCAGTCCCAAAACGAACATATACACGGTGCGTTAGCCTAGCAATGAGCAACGACAGCAAAACAATACCAATACTATAAAGTGTTGATTCAATTTCATTAAACATTGGACGATGTTGAATAATGTTAACCAAAGTATGCAGAACAATTACCCCAATCAATATGCCGAACGAAAAATAAAATGGATGTTGTTTAAAAAAATCATTTAACTTTTTCAATATAATTCCTCCACCCTCGTAGTATAACACATTCATTAATGCTTACTTTTAGAATTGAAAAGCATTAAAAATTGACCATATCCATTGTTTACGTTGTAGCTTTGTTAGAAGACGTCTACCGTCTTGTGATAATTGTTACTGATAAGATAGTTGACGCAAAGTGTTGATGATGACAAGTACTTCCTTCTCTTGAGAAGTTTTTTGTGCATTTGATTGCGTAATCACTTCACTCACCAAATGGGTTTCATCATCCGTCATATCTGGATGTTTGGCCGTAAATTTCAATAAATATTCTCTGAGATCCTGCCTACACATATAACCCCCTTAATTTTTCACTACTTATGATGTTGATTTTATCGTAAATCCTACTTTTTAACTGGATTTGAATATAAAAAGAGCCCTGAATCTACCTTTTTAATCGGTAGACTCGCAGCTCTCTTCTAAAGTATCAACTGTTACTGTTTTTTAATTGTCGTCACAAATTTATCAAAGAAATTCCGTTCATGTAAATTACGATTACACTGTAAACTATCTACACAAATATAATTCCCCTTCTTCGTATATCGGCCGTCTCCTCGACGTTTATTTAACGCCAAGAACATCGACACATTTTCCTCATGATGGCAAATAGCGCAATACCCTTTAACAACTGGACTCGAAACATCACCCACAAGTCCCAGCAGCTGTTCATCCTCATAATACAAGATATACTTACGTTGTGTTGCAATATCATTCCAAGCAAAGAATGTATAATCGCGCCAATCAACAACCGTTAAATCTGGCAATGTTAATTTTTTCGTTTTGCGAAAAACCTGTGCGATTTGCTTTTTATTAGGTTCAACAAACGGTACAACAAATGGCTTCAATTCTCGAACCATCTTTTCAGTAGCCCGGTGACGCAAGCGACGGTCCATAATATTTGTCAATAATTGATCAATTTCTGGATAATTTCCCGGTATTGTTTCATGAATTTCCTCTGCTGCTAATTCTTGTAAGGCTGCAACAGTACTTAAATCATTCACCGCTTGATATTGATGAACTAAGTTATACACAATTTCATTGATTTTCATGTATTGATAGGGCTGCATAGTTAATGTCATTTTTATTTCCTTTCGTTTCTTCCGATCAGAATCATTAGAAAGAAAGTTTCTAGTGATTCAGTCAACAACTGTTAACCGCGTCACTAGAAGATACTAAACGTATCATCTTATCACCTCCTAGGGTCGTCTTAGTCTATCAAACTCCCTAAAGAAAAGCAATTTAGAATATAACCGTTAAATTCGTCGGTTGCGCAATATGAATTTCAGGATGATCCATAATATACTCGGCAATCAAATCTGGTGTTTCACGTTGCACTTCACGCACAATTTTATCTGGTGAAAACATTGGGAAATTCCCAGCACCACCAGCACGATAATTATTCATCGCCACTTCATAAGTTGCGGTCATATCCAAGGGTTGACCATCTTTTTCAACTTTAACGACACGGTGTCCCATTGGTTGATGAATATCAAAGGTATAATCAATCCCGCTCCAAACATCATAATTATAATGCTGTACCTTTGGGTTAGTGAATAATGGATTAATCGTCAAATCACCATCTGCTGATAGTTGGAAGTAACGCGCATTGACTTCTAAGGCATCTTTAATATCTTGCCCCGTTAATTTTTCTACGACTAAGGTATTAGGAAAAATATAATTGGTCATAATATCACGTTGTGTCACTGCGTTACCTAATCCACGCACCTCATCATTAAATAGAGCCGTATTCGCAATCGTCGTATGTGTTGCTGACATTTGCACACGATTAACTAACTCAATAAACGGATGATTATGTGAACGCGCCTCAAAATGATTTGTCACCTGCATATTATCACCAACTTGACCGACCGGCGTATCCAACCATTGGTTTACCTTCTCTTGTAGCGGATTAATCATTGCAACAATATCGCCACGTTCAGGTTCATCGCCTGTTGCTAATAATTCCGCTGTGGCCGCCGTACGATGATTCTTCTCATCAAGCGTTAGTGTCATCAACCCAACATGGTCACCACGATAGCCCGGCTGATTTGTTGGTACTCCGTGAACCACCTCAGCAATTTCGCGATGTTGATGACCTGTTACAAGTGCATCAACTCCTGCTAGCTGTAATAATTGATAGCCCTGATTTTCCGAGGTAATGCGCTCTAATGGCTTACCAGTCTGTAAGTCTTCGGCAAAGCCACCATGGTACGCCAGTACTAACACATCAACCTGTGAACGTATTTCAGCAATATACTTCTGGGCAACAATGACTGGATCAGCAAAAGTCAGACCTTGAATATGTGCAGGCTGTTCCCAGTGTGGAATGTATTGTGTTGTTAGGCCAATAACACCAATTTTGACACCTTGCCGTTCAAAAATCTTATACGGCTGACCCACGAATGGCTGTTGGGTCGTTTCATCCAAAATATTAGCATTCAATAAATTTGGGGTCTGAGCAAACACTTTTTCGATATAAGCACGCCCAAAATTAAACTCATGGTTACCAAGAATGCGCACATCATATGAAATAGCATCGGCTAATTCCTGATAAATACCTGTCTGGTCGGTGGCAACCTTTTCAATATAGTTAGCTAATGGTGAGCCTTGAATAAAATCGCCATTTTCAATAGTTAAGGAAATATTGCCAGCTAACTTTGCTTGTTGTTGATAGTCTGCAATGACGGTTGCTGCCCGTGATAACCCTAAGCTATCATTTAATAATGGCCGCCGAAAATCATCTGCTCGTATATGCCCATGAATATCTGACGTTGACAATATTGATAATTGCATATTTTTCTCCTTTTTATTAAAAAAAGCTGGTACCACATCGTGTGCCAGCTTCCATCATTCGTATAGTGATATGTTCATTAGACTAAACGCTTACGTAATTGCCCAGATAAGAAATCAATAACGGTAACCATCACGATAATGCCCAAAAGAATAATACCAACCTTTGGCCACTGACGAGTTTGCAAAGCGAAAATCAACGGTGCACCAATACCACCAGCACCAACAATTCCTAGAATAGCTGCAGAACGCACTGCAATCTCAAAACGGTAAAGCGTATAATTCATAAACTCTGGCATAACTGCTGGAATCGTTGCTAAAGTTAAACCATCTAATGCTGAACCGCCCGCAGCCACAATGGCTTCATTGGGACCCCGATCAATATTTTCAATGGCTTCCGAGAATAGCTTTCCTAACATCCCAATTGAATGGATCGATACGGCTAAGACACCCGCATAAGCCCCCGGTCCGACAGCTTTGATAAACATAATTGCCAAAACAATTTCTGGAAAGACACGGATAATTGTTAAAATCAGCTTACCAATTGTTGAGCGTGGCGTAAAGAGACCCTTCTTTGTGCGAGCCGCTAAAAACGCAAATGGTAATGTCAGTATGGCTGAAATAAACGTTCCCAAGAAAGCGATTGCTAGTGTTTCAATCAAGGCACTAACCAAGTCCTCACCATCACCAGAATATATATATGACCAATCCGGATGGAAAAGTCCGTGAATAATGGATTTAGTTACCTGCATCGCTTGGGGTTTAACTGTTGATAATGGAATACCTGAAAAAGCCCAGACAAATAGTAGCACCACCAAGATTGCTATTATCCATGGACCATATTTTTGCCACGGATTTCGTTGAATTTTTTGCATTATGCCAACGCCTCCCGTAGTCGATTAGAAACACCGTCAACGATAATAACAACAACCAAAATAGCTAAAATCACTACGGCTGTCCGATCGGAACGGAATAGCGACAATGTTTGATCCAAATATAAACCAACACCACCAGCTCCTAGATACCCTAGAACCGTTGAAGCACGCACATTGATTTCCAATGTATAAAGGAAATAACTTAAGAATTGATTCATAACTTGCGGAATAACCGCAAACACAATTTTTTGGACACCATTGGCACCAACTGACGTTAAGGATTCAATAGGACCATCATCAATAGTTTCAATGGCTTCATAAAACAACTTAGAAATCATACCAAAACTAAAGATAGTCAATGCACCGACTCCAGCCATAGGCCCGATACCAACAATGGCCACAAATACGGCGGCTAACAATAAATCAGGTAATGCTCGTACTAAATTCAAAAAGAAACGAATAATTCCTCGTAGATACGTATTTTTTACAATATTTCGTGCGGCTAACAAACTAAATGGTATGGCGATAATCGTTCCTAGCAAAGTCCCCACCAAAGCCATCTGAATCGTTTCAGCAATTGGTGTAATAATGGCTGAAACAAATGACCAGTCCGGGTGCATCATCCGAATCAGTAAATCCCAAAATTGATCCCAACTAAAGTTGGCAGTAGCACCGGTATTATAGCCTGATCCAATAAAAATTAAGACAAATAGGAGGACAGATAAAATGCCCTTAACATGCCACTTTTCACTGAATTGGCGTTCAGGTAAAGTTGCGTTCATATCCTACTCCTTATCCCCTGTTTCAGCGTAAATACCATCAAAATCATCAGCACTAACTTCAGAAATGGGTTTGTCATACACTAATTGACCATCGCGCAACCCAACAATCCGCGTTGCATATGCCATCGCCAACTCCACACTGTGCAAATTAACAACAACTGTCATGCCCATATCATTCAAATGCTGCAAGTCATCCATCACCATCTTAGTGGTCTTGGGATCCAATGACGCGATGGGCTCGTCAGCTAACACAACATTGGGTGACTGCATCATCGAGCGGGCGATTGCCACACGTTGTTGTTGCCCACCTGATAATTCATCAGCGCGTGTGTAATATTTATCCAACATGTTCACACGCTCTAAATTAGCAGCCGCTTTCTCTTTATCTTCCTTAGAAAATAAGCCAAACGTACTTCTAAACGTCGAATAATAGCCCACTCGACCAGCTAAAACATTGCGAGCAACCGTTGCTCGTTTCACCAGATTAAAGTTTTGGAATATCATGGCAATATTACGACGTTGCTGGCGTAATTCTTTGCCCTTAGCCTTGGTAATATCAACATCATCCAGTAAAATTTCACCTTCACTAACATCGTGTAATCGATTAATTGCCCTAAGCAATGTACTTTTACCAGCCCCAGATAAACCAACTATGACAACAAATTCACCTGATTTTATATCTAAATTGATATGATCTAATCCAACTGTTCCATTAGGATAAATCTTTGATACATCATTAATTTTTATGGTGCCTACACCACTACTCATACTTCTGCCATCCAATCTTATATAGCCTTACAGCAATATATTTTAAAATATGTATAAAACAAGGCTCGCCATAGCATCATTGTATGACAAGCCTCACTTTTAGAAATGCTGTTGTATACGATTACTTAATATCTTCAACCTTGTTTTGGTACTTACGAACCGTATCAAAGTTTGAGTCTTTTGATTTTGTAACACCTGCCCAGCTATAGACATCTTTCATGACCTTCTTACCCTTATCAGTCTTTGAAACTTTGATCATAGCCTTCTGGATAGTCTTTGAGTCAGCCTTTGAAACACCTTTACGTAAAGTAATTGTGTCATTTGGAATCTTGGTTGTGTACTTTAGCACACGAGTATCTTTAAAGACATCTGGATTATCTTCCTTAACTAAGTTACGCGCATCATCAAAAACAAAGGCGGCGTCTGTATCACCATTGACAACTGAAATCACACCTTGATCATGCCCTTTAACAGTTACCAAATCCGAATTTTTGACAACATTCATGCCCTTCTTCTTCAAATCAACAACTGGGAAGATGTATCCAGCATCAGAAGTTGGGTTCTGGACGGCAATCTTCTTGCCCTTCAAGTCCTTAACGTTCTTGATACCCGAGTCCTTCTTTACAACGACTAATGCACGATAATAATCAACGAGCTTATCTGTATCAGAACCGTCATTTTTCTTATCGTTAATACCGTAACGTTGTGATTGCAAAATCACCTTAGCACCGTATTGCTTGTGGGCTTGTACATATGGATCTGGTGGTAAGAATCCCATATCGACCTTGCCTGAACCCATTGCTTCAACAACTGTATTGTAGTCAGTTGAAATTGTTACGTGAACTGGAATGCCTAATTCCTTCTTCAACAACTTCTCCAATGGCTTTGCTTTAGCTTGAATTGTATCTGCTTGAGATGAAGGTACGAATTGTACATTCAACTCTTTCAAATCAACTTTCTTTGATGCTGCATCAACTGATAGTGCTGGTACAGCTGATACGGCCGTCGTTGCTAACATAGCAACTGTGGCTCCTGCAACAAGTCTCTTAAACATGCCCTATGTACTCCTTAAATGTTTGTCTTGTATACCTGTGCATACTATTTCTTAAAGGTCACTTAAATAATAACAACGAACGATAAATACGTCAACAGTTTTAATTGTTCACTTAATTTTATAAATAAAGAATTAAATTTCATTCTATTTATTTAACGTTCGCTTTTTGTGCTTTTTATATAAAAAAAGCAGTAAACGAATATTTCGTTTACTGCTTTGAGTGATTTTAAGTTTAATAACCAACACCGGCATCACCGTAATAATCGGTGCCACCTTCAGTGGTATCAGTACCATCGTATGTGCCATCTGTTGTTGTGCCATAGGTACTATCTGATGATGTTGTACCATACGTACTATCAGTTGACGTTGACGAGGATGTATTATCTGATGGTAGTCCATTAGCTGATAGTAATGATTCAGGAACATTACCACCATATAGTGTTCCTGTTTTTTTATGCTTCAATCCCAATGATGAACGCAAAGTATTGGTAACACGCTGTTTCTCACTTTGGGTAATTAACTCTGAAGAACCCGAAGTTAATGCAACTGAAGTTCCTTGCGCATTATCAGTCTTAATCGTTTTCGCCGCACTCAAATACTTTGAGGCAACGGTCAACATATCACCAAAGGTCAAATCCGTCTTCGTAGAATCAGAAATTGTACTCAAGAACTTCTGGTTCACTAGCTTTGTCGGATTACTTTTAGCCTTATCCACAATAGCTTGTAATACCAAACGTTGACGTGCTTGGCGACCGTAGTCACCTTGTGGGTCATCATATCTCATACGAGAGAATGCTAGTGCGGCGGCACCATCCATTTTCGAGTATGTCTTCGTAGAACCATTCTTATTTAGTGTATAAGTAGATGAATTCTTTTTAAAGTTATAGATAATCTCACCATCGTTATGAGCAGTATATGGATTATAACCGAACGTTAGTGGTGACTTCACTTTTACACCACCTAATTGGTCAATAGCCTTCTCTAACCCATTCATATTAACTAACGCATAGTAATCAATAGGGACATTTAACCATTTTTGAATTGTTTTGATAGTTGTTTTGGCTGAACCATATTCATAAGCTGAATTCAGCTTTTGTGGGAATTGATTTTCATATCCGATTGGGGCAATAACCGAATCACGAGGTAACGACATAATCGTTACCTTTTCCTTTTTCGGATTAACAGTAACTAACATCAATGAGTCAGTACGTCCTTTGTAATTTCGATCTAACTCCCCTGTATCAGTACCTAGCAATAGGATTGAAAATGGCTTTCCTTTTTTAATAACCTTAGATACATTACGTGTTTTAGTTAACCCTGTTCCTTCAAAGGAGCTATCAATCGCATTTTTAGTATTACTATAAGCAATACCAAACATCACTCCAGCTGCTAAAACAAGTAACGCTATCACAAATAGGATGGCATTACGAATAGGGTGTTTTTTACGCGGACGCGGACCATGATTACCCCCACCTGGCGTTAAGCCTTTAAGGTTTCGTGGACCACCTTCGCGTTTTTTACGCTTATTCTGTTTAGTTTCAGCTTCACGACGAGCCGATCGAGTTTGTGGCTCATTATCCATGAGCATCTCCTCTCTTAACTTCAATAATTGATTAATTCCATATTATCTTGCTCAAAAATTAATCTTTTTGATTTTATAAAAGATTTCTTTGAAAAAGCTTATAGCAACTTATATATCTTACCATAATTTAAAATCTAATATGTACAATCTATAATCAAAATCAAGTAGTTTGTGATAATTTATACGATTAGACCGCGACTGGCGCTTTAATACTAGCATGTGGGTCGTAATCATTAATTTTAATGTCCGCCATCGTATATTCTGCAATGTCTTTAACTTCTGGATTCAGCGTAATCGTTGGTAAAGGTCGCATCTCACGTTGTAATTGCTCTGTCACTTGTTCAATGTGGTTTGAATAAATATGCGTATCACCAAAAGTATGCACAAATTCACCGGGTTCCAACCCCGTTTGAGCTGCAACCATGTGTAATAGCAATGAATATGAAGCAATGTTAAATGGGACCCCTAAGAAAACATCCGCTGAACGTTGATATAATTGTAAGCTCAATTTACCATCTGCAACATAAAACTGGAATAAAGTATGGCAAGGTGGTAGTGCTTGCGTGGGAACATCCTCTGGGTTCCAAGCTGTGACAATTAAACGACGTGAATTAGGATTTGTTTTGATTTGTTCGATCACATCTTTAATTTGGTCAATAAAACCACCTTGGACACGACGCCAATGCCGCCATTGTGCACCATAAACATCCCCTAACTCGCCATACTTTTGTGCAAATTCATCATCATTTAAAATACGGTCAACAAATATGGCATGTTGTTCATCATACTGTACTTTAAACGCCTCATCTACTAATGAGCGACGACCGAAGTCAGTCATATCAGGCCCATCGTAATCTGCTGATTCGACCCAATTTTTAAACGCCCACTCATCCCATATATGATTCTTATGCGCTAACAAAAATTTGATATTTGTATCACCACGTAAGAACCATAATAACTCACTTTTGATCAATCCAAAGGGCACACGTTTTGTTGTTAGTAATGGAAAGCCTTCACTCATATCAAAGCGTACCTGACGGCCGAAAACAGAACGTGTACCTGTTCCTGTTCGATCACCCTTCACAGCACCATTATCTAATATATCTTGTGCTAAATCTAAATAACCTTGTTCATTCTTACTCATATTAGTCTCCGTGACCTTTCTGTTATAGGTAAGCGGCAAAATCAATTTTTTGTAGGTCGGCCTTTGTCGCAACGACTTGTTCAATGGCAACGTTTTTGGCCTGTAATAAGTTCGCGACAAAGTCATCATTATGATAGTTTCGCAAATAATTAATTTTTGTAATCCCTGCTTGTAAGAGTAGTTTTGTGCAATGTACACATGGAAAATCTGTCACAAAAACCTGTGCACCATCAGCGCTAATGCCCATCTTAGCAAGTTGCATTAATGCGTTTTGCTCAGCATGGACTGCACGAATACAATGGCCATCGACTACTAAATCACCAACCTCTGTACAATGTGGTGTTCCTGAAACTGAACCATTATATCCACTAGCAATAATACGGCCATCTTTAACAACCACAGCTCCCACATGAAGGCGAGTGCAAGTACTACGGGCGGCTAGCATAATTGCTTGTATCATAAAATATTTTTCCCAAGTTATTCGTTCGTCTTGCATTTTAAAGAGCCCTCTTAGTCTGTCTTAGTCGTTCCTAATATTATCAAGGATAGAACTTAAAGAAAAGTCTTGAATTTTCTCAAATAATTAAAAATACTCTGCACCTTTGTATCTACAATTTTTGTACCAAAATTACCAGAATAAGTCTATCAAATTTAAAAAATCATTGTTGCAAATAGCTAACACCGACATAATTGATTTAAAATTTAATTTATGGTAAAATTAAATTAAACTTACTTTGTCCAATTTTAGGCAAAAAACACGCAGCGATTTCATTTGTCGCTGGCTATGGGGGTGCCCCATGAGAGGAGTTCTTATGCCTGCAGCATTAGCAGAAATTAAGCAACAATTAGATGCACATATCGGTGAACCAGTGACTTTGACAACCCATGAAAGTCGTCACCGCACCATTGAACACCAAGCAATCGTTCGTGATACCTTCCGTTCAGTCTTTGTTCTTGATTTAGAACAAGATGGTCACGAATTTGATCGCGCTTCATTTAGTTATACCGATGTTTTAACTGAAAACATTGAAATCGATTTTGCATAATATAAAAAAACGTTAGTCACAATGAGCTTATCATTATGGCTAACGTTTTTTATTTATTCTGTTAACGTACTATCTTCTTTAACTAGACGTACCACTTCAAATTCATTAATATATGCTGCTTCATAATCAAGTGGTGTCAGCTCGAAGTTTTCCAGTTGTAATGTTTCTCCAGCTCTTATTTCAGGGAATTGTTCAATAACAAATCCTGTCAACGTGACCATATCTGATTTATCAAACGCGCAAATATCTGTTTTAAAGTAGCGTTCAAAATCATAAACTGTCATTTTTCCAGATATTTTATAATGCATCCGTTGTTTATCATCCGAACCTAGTTTTTCAACTAAATCATCCACGACCCAGTCTACTTCATCACGAACAGAACCAAACAATTCTTCGTAGATATCTTTATCGGTCACAATACCAGATGTTCCACCATATTCATCCTTTACAACAATCATAGGAGTTCGTTTTGAAATCATTAACTGCAAAACTTCTTGAATTGGCATATTTTCAGGTACATTAGGCATATTACGAATAATCTTACGAACTGGCGTCTGCCGATCCACTTCTGTCTGACGCATAATATCGTAGTTAAACACGTAACCCAAAATTTTATCCTTATCACCATCCGCTACTACCGGAAAGCGTGAATGTTTTGTCTCAAAATAAGCATGTAAAGCATCATTAACACTATCTCTGACGTCCACAACAAATAACTGCGTTCGGTCAATCATAATATCATTGACAACTTTATCATTCATTTCAAAGGCACGTTCCATAAAGACATAGTCTTCATCTTGTAGCTGTCCGAGCCTAGCCGCATTACGTGATAAGCTCAAAATCTCCGCTTCTGAATAGACTTCATTTTCTTCGGATGCTGTTCGCAACCCCATTAGGTGCGTAACACCCGTTGCTGATTTATTCAACAACCAAACAAATGGATAGAAAATGACGTGGAAAAAGCGTAAGGGTCCCGAGACAAACAAAGCAACCTTAACCGGGAATTCAATGGATACGTTCTTTGGCACTAACTCAGTTAGAACCACTTCAATATAGGTCAACAAAACCAACGCCACAATTGAAGCAATGGCGGCCGCACTAGGACCGGTCATTTCCTTTAAAACACCACCAGCTAGTAATAAGTGGGCAATCGTTTCTTCACCCATCCAACCTAATACTAAACCGGTAACCGTAATACCGACCTGTGTTGTTGATAGATACTCATTTAAATTATCAACCATGTGAATCGTCGTCGCAATTTTACGTGATGGTCGGTCACGTTTTTCTTGTAACTCCACCAATGCACTACGACGAACCTTTACTAAAGCAAATTCTGCCGAAACACACAGTGCTGCAAACATTAGCACTAAAATAATCACTATGATTGATAGGATTAATCTTCCTTCACTCAAATTAATTTCCTACTTTCGAATATAGTTTATTTATAACGCACATTATAACAAAAAAACACCCGATAATTATCGAGCGTTTTATGAATTAGTCAATTAATCATGTACTTCTTTTTCATCGACCTCTTCGTCGTGCTCAACCGGCAAAGCAACTACTTCGAACTCTTCGATGTAAGCATCTTTAAAATCAAGTGCGGTAATCTCAAAGTTTGCAATGCGGATACCTTGACCAACCTGGAAGTTTGGATGTTCATCCAATACATACCCTGTCAAAGTAACTTTTTCTGAGCTTTCAAACGATTTAATTTCTGTTTTAAAGAAACGCTCAAAGTCATATAGCGTCATCTTACCAGATACTTTATAGTGCATGTTACCTTTATCATCTGATCCTAGCTTTTCAACTAAGTCATCGGCAACATCGTCCACCTCATCACGAACTGAGCCGAATAATTCTTCATAAATATCCTTATCAGTTACAATACCTGAAGTTCCACCGAATTCATCCTTAACGACAACGATCGGGGCACGGTGCTCAATCATTTCTTGCAACACATCTGTAATTGGTTGTGTTTCAGAAACAACTGGTAAATTACGCAAAACCGTTCGGATAGAAACATCCGGACTAATCCGTCCTTGACGAACAAGATCATAGGAGAAGACATAGCCCAGAATTTTATCTTTATCATTATCTGCAACTACTGGCATTCTTGAAAACTTTTCTTCCAAATACAAGTTTAAGGCATCTGAAATAGAATCCGTCACATTAACAACTGTTAATTGTGTACGATCAATCATAATATCAATGGCTTCTTTATCGTTCATCGCAAAGGCACGCTTCATGAAAGTTAAATCTTCTTCATCAAGCTCACCAGCATCAGCAGCATCCTTTGATAGAGATAAAATTTCAGCCTCTGAATAAATATCTTCATCAAGGTGCGCACTGAATCCCAACATTTTTGTAAAGAAAGCTGCAGCACGATCAAATAACCAAATTAATGGATATAAAATGACGTGGAAAAACATCACTGGACGGACGATTGCCAATAGTATCTTTACAGGTTGATCGATGGCAACGTTCTTAGGAACCAAATCCGTAAACACTGCGTGGATAAACGTAAAAATCAAAATAGCTGCTATTGATGACACACTGTGGGCAATTGCAGGTGGCAATATTTCGGCATTAATAATCAGGGTGGCTATAAAATCTTCACCTAACCAACCTAAAATCAATGATGTCAATGTAATACCGACTTGTGCTGTTGATAGATACTCTGATAGATGATCCAACATATTCAGCGCGTGAGATATCTTAGGTGAAGGCTTCTCACGTGCTTCTTGCATGGCACGCAAAGAACTTGGACGCACTTTCACTAACGAATACTCCGTTAAAGTGAACAAAACCGCTAACAGCAAAATAATTAAAATAATCACCAAGTTAGTGATAATAGACGGACCGGAATCCATGATATACCTTCTTTCAAAATTAGTACTAGTTATGATTATACCAAAAATAGTTACTTACTGTACACACCTGTTTTCACTAAAGCATTATGTAAATCGATGAATTTTTCTAATGATAGTTTTTCTGCTCGAATTCGTGGATCTAAGTCAACATCAGCTAACGCCTCCGTTAATCTTGCCTTCATCTCATCATCCTTACCAAAAGCAGTGATCAAATTATTCCACAATGTCTTACGACGCATTGTGAAACCAACCTTGAATAATTTGAATAGTTGCTTTTCATTGTGTGGTAAGACTTCTAATGGCTCACGCGGTGTCAAAGAAACAATCGCTGAGTCCACATTTGGATTAGGAATAAAGGCTGTCCGTGAAACTGTGAATGCTAATGTCGCATCAACACGATACTGCACTGCCAAAGTTAGGGCGCCATAATCTTTTGTGCCAACTTCGGCTGATAAACGACTAGCAACTTCTTTTTGCATCATAACCACAATATTTGCAAATTGTACATTTGATTGTAACACCTGCATCAAAATTGGTGTTGTAATATAGTACGGTAAATTCGCAACTAATTTCAAGGGTGCATCAGGATCACTAAAATGCTCCTGAATGGCCGTCTCCAAGTCAACTGACAGAATGTCCTGATTGATCACAGTCACATTATCATAAGGTGCCATGGTATGTTCCAAAACGGGCATTAAACGATCATCAATTTCAAATGCCACGACTTGTTTGGCTGACCGCGCTAGTTGTTCCGTTAAAGCGCCAATACCTGGACCAATTTCAATCACATTGTCAGTTGGTTGGACATCCCCAGCTGTGACAATATTCTTTAATATCTTAATATCCGTCAAAAAATTTTGACCTAAAGATTTTCTTGTATTAATGCCAAAACTATTCATAATGGCTTGCGTACGCATCGGCGTCGCAATATCTGGTACATCTGTCATTATTTTTCCTCATCTAATTCTTGCAGAACCTCTAACAAGGCTTGTTTTTTGATGCCAAACATTGTCAATCGATTCATTAATTGTTTACCGTTAACGTATCCTAATCCCATCACTTCAGCCACATGTTCACGTCTTTTAGCCGCATCATGACCAGCAATCAAACCTAAGCGCCGTAAATCTGCTAACGTAATATCAGACTTTGCAGTAACCGTTTCAGCAGTATAAACCGATTGTAGCGCATCACGTAAAACAGATGGAGTCGCGTACTCAATGCCAAGACTATGATGCCTGATTTGGCGACCAGCTTCATCTTTGGTCAAAAAAGCATGTTTTGCTTCAGGAACAAATTCGCTAATTAATTTTCGCAACCGTTCACCATTAAAATCGGGATCAGTAAATATGATCACACCTCTAGTGGCTGCTGCTTGCTTAATAGCTGCTATGGTTTGCTCACCCAATGCAGATCCATTAGTTTCAATCGTATCAGCACTCACTGCATGCCGTAGTGCTTCAGTATCGGCACGTCCTTCGACGATAATAACTTCCTTAATCTTCATTAGTCTGTTGATCTAAATGCCATAGTCGTCGTGCATTTTCTGTCGTAATTTCGGCAACTTCATTGTATGTTTTGCCTAATAACTCAGCAATGTGTGCAATTATGTAATGGACATACATTGGCTCATTAGGCTTACCACGCATAGGAGTTGGTGCCAAATAAGGTGCATCTGTCTCAACTAATAATCTATCCAAAGGAATTGATTTTACAGTCTCTTGAACATCCTTAGCATTCTTAAATGTTGCAATGCCTGAGAATGAAATATACATACCTAGATCAAGAAACTGTTTTGCTTCCGCTGGCGTACCCGTAAATGAATGCATGACACCACCAAATTCTTCAACGTGCGCTTCCTTTAATAGATCATACGTATCGTTCATTGCGCTACGTGTGTGAACCGTCACGGGTAATTTGAATTCATGGGCTAGCGCTAATTGTTGACGGAAAGCCTGCTTTTGACTAGCTGCTGATGGATTATCATCCCAGTAGTAATCTAATCCAGTTTCACCGACACCAATAACATTATCATCTTGTAGTTGTTGGCGATAAACGGCTAGTCTTTCATCGTTAATTTCTGAAATATCTTCAGGTTGCCAACCAATAATGGCATGCATATCTGTAAATTCACGCGCTAATTGAATGGCACGTTCATTTGATTCTGCATCATACCCCACAATATTCATTTCAACGATTCGAAACTCACGTGCACGTGCCTCATAAGCAGGTACATCATGCCAGAATGTATCGTCATTCAAATGTGTATGCGTATCATAGCCATCTGATGGTTGATTACCAGAATTATAAATTGCCATTTTTACTCCTCTATTATCATTACTTTATTTTTGATTATTTATTTGATTTGAGTCTTTATTATTTTAGCAAATGTCTTTTAAAAATACCAAAAAGCTCATTCATACCAGTATATTAAGCATAACACGGCAGTTAATCTCACAACATAATAATTTATGTTTTTATAGAGAGCGAGACAAAAGTCGCTTTGAAGCCGATGTGTAACGTTATTTGCGTCATTTTTGGCCGAAGCAAAGCGAAGGACAAGAATGTCGTAAATCGCGTTACATTGAAGCTTCAGACTTTCGGAACGCGTTTATGCTATAAAATTTATAGGCTTATAATTAATGCATTTTTAGCACAAAGAGGTTGGGACCGTTGTTTTGTCCCAACCATCTATTCTTCAATATTATTTGCTAATGTAATTGCCTCTGCATTAACAACTTCATCGTACAAAGTCTTTAACAAGTTTTGATTATTTTTTCCTGTAGAACGCTGTTCTTGAATATATTTTAATTCAGCTTGAAATGCATCCAACAAAACACGTTGCTGCTCTACTGAATTTGACTTTTGATTTTGGAGCATTGCTTGTTGCTGGGCATAAGCATTTCGTAAAGCAATCATCTGACGTGGATTATCTGCTTCTTTTGGTAGATGTTGAACATAGTCCGTCATTGCTGTATTCATGATAGTGATAACTTCATCTACAGCTTCACTATGGTTATATGTGCGCAATCTATAACTATTAATAGACTTGTGTTAAATGATTCAACTTTGGTGCCATAAATTGGGTTTGTTGCTGTTCAACATTCGACATCACACCCATCACAACAACTGCAATAATTCCTGAGACGCCAAAAACATGCTCTGCTACGCCAAAAACGACAATTGGCGCAATAAAATATATCAACACGTGAGCAACTGTGTCATCATACTCTGCTTTCAATAAATGTTGGCGTAGATATATAAAGATAAATCCAGCTACACCACCAGCAATAACACCACCTAATGCAACAATTAAAAATTCACCAAAGCCATGCAGGAAAGAAAATTCCCCCGTATTCATCCAAAGAACTGCTAGTTCTAAGATTACCAGCCCAGTGGCATCATTAAACAAGGACTCTAAGCTCAATGATCTTTTAATGTCCTTTGGCATATCCAAGCCACTTGTCACTGACTCAAGCGCCGTAGCATCAGTTGGGGTAACAATCGCTGCCAAGGCTAATGAAAACGGCAATGCCCAACCGATGGCTACGTGACCAAATACCATCAATACAACGACTGTTAAGACTGCCAAAACACCAGCTAGTCCAATAATCGAACGAAAATGCTTTGAAATTAAATTAGCTTGCGTCCGTTGGCCTTCATAAAACAATAACGGTGCAATAACTAACATCATAAACCATTCTGGATCTAACGTGATTGCGAACCGATTAGCTACCGGTAAACTTGCTAATAAAATACCACCAACAATTTGCCATAAAGCTTGTGGTATTTTCGGAAAAACCTGCGTCAAAAAGTTAGCCAAAATAATCGTGATACAAACGTACGCTAAGGCATAAAATGTTGCCATAAAGATCTCCTATTCTTGGATTCCGTACACATTTTAATAAAAAAAGATTGAGAAAAATTCTCAATCCTTTCGCTCATTAAATATGATTAAATAATTATCCTAGTTCTGCACCAGCGACAACTTCATCTGGCAAGATTGATAAGGTTACCTTACCATCCTTCTCTGCTGAAAGCAGCATACCTTCAGATAATTCACCCATTAACTTACGTGGTTTCAAGTTAGCAACATAAGCAACTTTCTTACCAACTAATTCGCTGTATTCTGGATAGAATTTTTTAATTCCTGACAAAATTGTGCGTCCATCAGCTGAACCGTCATCTAACTTAAATCGCAATAGCTTATTAGACTTTTCAACTGCAGAAACTTCTTTAATCTCAGCAACACGTAACTCAACCTTTTCAAAGTCATCAAAGACGATTTCATCCTTAGTTGTGATCTTCTGTGGGGCTTTAGGGTTAGTAGTTGAACGAGTTTGCTTACCACCATTTCCTGTCATGTTATCACGAATGTAAGCAACCTCTGCATCAACATCAACACGAGGGAAAATAGGTTGTCCCTTAGCAACTACCTTACCACCTGTTGGCAAGTCTTCAAATTGTAAGTCAGCAATTTGAACATTAGAATCTGACAAACCTAATTGTTCAAAAATCTTATGTGGTGCCTGTGTCAAAATTGGTTGTAATAGTGTAGCAACGACACGAAGCGCAGCAGCTAAGTGTGCCATAACGGAATCCAAAACTTCTGCTTTACTATCATCCTTGGCTAACGTCCATGGTGTTGTTTCATCAATATACTTATTAGCACGTGAAATCAACTGCCAAATTGATGCCAAAGCATCTGCTGTATGCATTGATTGCATATTAGCATTATACGTTGCAATTGTATCCTGAGCTGTTTGCACTAGCTCGTGGTCAAAATCAGTTAATCCTGTCTTTAACTCAGGAATCACACCACCTTCGTACTTGTTAATCATAGCGACAGTACGATTCAACAAATTACCCAAATCATTAGCTAAATCGTAATTTAGCTTTGAAACAAAGTCTTCTGGGGTAAAAATACCATCATTTCCAAATGGCATGGCACGAAGTAAGTAATAACGCACTGCATCAATACCATAGCGATTTGCCAATGTGTCAGGATAAACCACATTTCCCTTAGACTTTGACATCTTACCGTCACGCATCGTTAACCAACCATGACCGACAATTGTTTCTGGTAATTCTAATCCCAATGCATGTAGCATAATTGGCCAGTAAATCGTATGGAAACGAACGATTTCTTTACCAACTAAGTGCACGTTAGCTGGCCAATATTTATCAAACATCGTTGTGTCTTCTGACATGTAACCTAACTTAGTAATGTAGTTAGACAATGCATCAATCCACACATAAATAACGTGGTCTGGATCTGAAGCTACAGGAACACCCCAATTAAATGCCGTACGTGTAACAGCTAAATCTTCCAAGCCAGGTTCAATAAAGTTTTTAATCATCTCGTTCATACGAGAAGATGGTTGAATAAAGTTAGGATGCGTCTTGTAGTAGTTCAACAACCAGTCAGCATACTTGCTCATATTAAAGAAGTATGATTCTTCTTGTACTAGTTCAACTTCATGACCAGAAGGAGCTTTTCCACCAATGACAACACCGTCATCATCACGATATACTTCAGCTAATTGTGATTCTGTAAAGTACTCTTCATCATCAACTGAATACCAACCTTCATATTGACCCTTGTAAATATCACCTTGATTTAAGAACTTTTGGAAAATCTTTTGAACAGCTTTTTCATGATAATCATCAGTTGTTCGGATAAAGCCATCATTACTAATTTCTAGATCCGCCCACAACTTCTTGATGTCAGCAGCCATTTGATCAACATATTCCTTTGGTGAAACATTTAGCTTTTCTGCTTTTTGCTCGATTTTTAGACCATGTTCATCAGTACCTGTTAGGAAATACACATCTTCGTTTAACAAGCGGTGATAACGTGCTGCGGCATCCGCAAGCACTGTCGTGTAGGTATTACCAATATGCAATTTACCAGATGGATAGTAGATTGGTGTCGTAATATAAAAAGTCTTTTTCTCTTCTGCCATGTTCCGTTTTACCTCCCATCCTACAAATGAGTAAGATGTTAATTTAGTATCTATATTGTTTGTCTGAGAACAATTATAGCAAAGATTGAAACTTCTCGCAGAAAAATCGGAATTGAAATCGTAATAGATATCAATTCTATTTATAATGACGAATTAAATGCATAAAGCGGCTACAAAATAATTCATTCCTAATAAAGGATATGCATAAGTGTATCAAATAGTATCGTCGAATTTTATTTATAAACAAAAAAGTAGCTCACATATTACTGTGAGCTACTTCCAATTGCATCGCGACGTCCTATCCTCGCAGGAGGCGATCCTCCAACTACTTTTGGCGCTACTGAGCTTAACTACTGTGTTCGGTATGGGAACAGGTGTGACCTCAGTGCCATCATCACGACACGTTTTTATTGAGTGAACTTAGTTCCCTCAAAACTGAATCATAATTGCTTATTTTTTCTTGCCTTACACCACTTGCTACTTGGTTAAGTCCTCGAACCATTAGTACTAGTCCGCTCCATGTGTCACCACACGTCCACTTCTAGCCTATCTACCTCATCATCTCTGAGGGGTCTTACTTCATTTCTGAATGGGAAATCTCATCTCGAGGCGAGTTTCACACTTAGATGCTTTCAGCGTTTATCTCATCCGTACATAGCTACTCAGCGATGCTCCTGGCGGAACAACTGATACACCAGTGGTACGTCCACCCCGGTCCTCTCGTACTAAGGGCAGCTCCTCTCAAATTTCCTACGCCCGCGACGGATAGGGACCGAACTGTCTCACGACGTTCTGAACCCAGCTCGCGTACCGCTTTAATGGGCGAACAGCCCAACCCTTGGGACCGACTACAGCCCCAGGATGCGATGAGCCGACATCGAGGTGCCAAACCTCCCCGTCGATGTGGACTCTTGGGGGAGATAAGCCTGTTATCCCCAGGGTAGCTTTTGTCCGTTGAGCGATGGCCCTTCCATGCGGAACCACCGGATCACTAAGCCCTACTTTCGTACCTGCTCGACTGGTAAGTCTCACAGTCAAGCTCCCTTGTGCCTTTACACTCTGCGAATGATTTCCAACCATTCTGAGGGAACCTTTGGGCGCCTCCGTTACTTTTTGGGAGGCGACCGCCCCAGTCAAACTGCCTGCCAGACACTGTCTTCCACCACGCTGAGTGGTGTGAGTTAGAGTGTTCATACAACGAGGGTAGTATCCCACGTTTGCCTCCATCGAAACTAGCGTCCCGATTTCTACGGCTCCTACCTATGCTGTACAAGCTGCACAAACACTCAATATCAAGCTACAGTAAAGCTCCATGGGGTCTTTCCGTCCTGTCGCGGGTAACCCGCATCTTCACGGGTCTTTAAATTTCACCGAGTCTCTCGTTGAGACAGCGCCCAGATCGTTACACCTTTCGTGCGGGTCGGAACTTACCCGACAAGGAATTTCGCTACCTTAGGACCGTTATAGTTACGGCCGCCGTTTACTGGGGCTTCAATTCGTACCTTCGTCGAAACTAAGTACTCCTTTTAACCTTCCAGCACCGGGCAGGTGTCAGCCCCTATACGTCATCTTACGATTTTGCAGAAACCTGTGTTTTTGATAAACAGTCGCCTGGGCCTATTCACTGCGGCTCAGCTTGCGCTGAGCACCCCTTCTCCCGAAGTTACGGGGTCATTTTGCCGAGTTCCTTAACGAGAGTTCACTCGCTCACCTTAGGATGCTCTCCTCGACTACCTGTGTCGGTTTGCGGTACGGGCAGGTAAACACTAACTAGAAGCTTTTCTCGGCAGCGTGACATCACAGACTTCCCTACTTTATTTCGGTCCCCATCACAACTTGTCCATATAAGTGCAAGCATTTAACTCACACTAAGACTTATTGCTTGGCCCAGCATTTCCAGCAGCTGGGATCCGTTAGCCTTCTGCGTCCCTCCATCGTTCAAACATGTTCACCTGGTACAGGAATCTCAACCTGTTAGCCATCGACTACGCCTTTCGGCCTCGCCTTAGGTCCCGACTAACCCTGGGAGGACGAGCCTTCCCCAGGAAACCTTAGTCATACGGTGGACAGGATTCTCACCTGTCTTTCGCTACTCATACCGGCATTCTCACTTCTAAGCGCTCCACCAGTCCTCACGGTCTGACTTCACTACCCTTAGAACGCTCTCCTATCGCGCCACTTACGTGGCACCCGTAGTTTCGGTGGTGTGTTTAGCCCCGGTACATTTTCGGCGCAAAATCACTCGACTAGTGAGCTATTACGCACTCTTTAAATGGTGGCTGCTTCTGAGCCAACATCCTAGTTGTCTATGCAACTTCACATCCTTTTCCACTTAACACACACTTAGGGACCTTAACTGACGATCTGGGCTGTTCCCCTTTCGACAATGGATCTTATCACTCACTGTCTGACTCCCGGACATACGTGATTGGCATTCGGAGTTTATCTTAGTTTAGTAACCCGAGATGGGCCCCGCACCAAAACAGTGCTCTACCTCCAACACGCTTTCTTCCGAGGCTAGCCCTAAAGCTATTTCGGAGAGAACCAGCTATCTCCAAGTTCGATTGGAATTTCACCGCTACCCACACCTCATCCCAACATTTTTCAACATGTATGGGTTCGGGCCTCCAGTGCGTTTTACCACACCTTCACCCTGGACATGGGTAGGTCACCTGGTTTCGGGTCTACAACAACATACTCAACCGCCCATTTCAGACTCGCTTTCGCTACGGCTCCGGTCTTTCCACCTTAACCTTGCATGTTATCGTAACTCGCCGGTTCATTCTACAAAAGGCACGCTATCACCCATTAACGGGCTCTAACTTGTTGTAGGCACATGGTTTCAGGAACTTTTTCACTCCCCTTCCGGGGTGCTTTTCACCTTTCCCTCACGGTACTGGTTCACTATCGGTCACTAGGGAGTATTTAGCCTTACGAGATGGTCCTCGCAGTTTCCAACTGGATTTCACGTGTCCAGCCGTACTCAGGATCCTACACGGGAGTTTGCTTACTTTCGCATACGGGGCTATCACCCAGTGTCGCTCAGCTTCCCAGCTGATTCTGCTAATAAACAAATTTGTAACTCCACAACGGTAGTCCTACAACCCCAGAGTGCAAGCACTCTGGTTTGGGCTTCTCCGTGTTCGCTCGCCGCTACTGACGGAATCGATTTTTCTTTATTCTCCTGTTGCTAATGAGATGTTTCAGTTCACAACGTCTACCATCGTTTAACTATGTATTCATTAAAACGATAACTTGCATAACAAGTTGGGTTCCCCCATTCGGAAATCCCCGGATCAAAGCTTACTTACAGCTCCCCGAGGCATATCGGTGTTAGTCCCGTCCTTCATCGGCTCCTAGTGCCAAGGCATTCACCATGCGCCCTTAATAACTTAACCGATCAACTTTCGTTGATGATTTCGTTTGAGTATTGTGACTCAATGGTCACAAGCGATTTTAAACTTATTTAAAAAACTCAAAAAATTACGCGGTGTATTTTTTCGGCTCAATTTAATTGATAAAAATCAATTTAAATGAATTTAAAAATTTACAATTATGATTCAGTTTTCAAAGAACTAATAGCAACCCATCAGGTTGCTATGGAGAATATCGGGTTCGAACCGATGACCCCCTGCTTGCAAAGCAGGTGCTCTCCCAGCTGAGCTAATTCCCCATATCATGGGACTGAGAGGACTCGAACCTCCGACCTCACCCTTATCAGGGGTGCGCTCTAAACCAGCTGAGCTACAGTCCCAGAGATTCGACTCTCTGTCTTCATTGAGTGTAAACCACTCAAAACTAAATATCGTTTCGTTGAATGTGCAGGATTCCGATTTTCCTTAGAAAGGAGGTGATCCAGCCGCAGGTTCTCCTACGGCTACCTTGTTACGACTTCACCCTAATCATCTGTCCCACCTTAGACGGTTGGCTCCTAAAAGGTTACCGCACCGGCTTTGGGTGTTACAAACTCTCATGGTGTGACGGGCGGTGTGTACAAGACCCGGGAACGTATTCACCGCGGCGTGCTGATCCGCGATTACTAGCGATTCCGACTTCATGTAGGCGAGTTGCAGCCTACAATCCGAACTGAGACATACTTTAAGAGATTAGCGTACCCTCGCGGGTTAGCGACTCGTTGTATATGCCATTGTAGCACGTGTGTAGCCCAGGTCATAAGGGGCATGATGATTTGACGTCATCCCCACCTTCCTCCGGTTTGTCACCGGCAGTCTCACTAGAGTGCCCAACTGAATGCTGGCAACTAATAATAAGGGTTGCGCTCGTTGCGGGACTTAACCCAACATCTCACGACACGAGCTGACGACAACCATGCACCACCTGTCACCTTGTCCCCGAAGGGAACATCCTATTTCTAGGATTTGCAAGGGATGTCAAGACCTGGTAAGGTTCTTCGCGTTGCTTCGAATTAAACCACATGCTCCACCGCTTGTGCGGGTCCCCGTCAATTCCTTTGAGTTTCAACCTTGCGGTCGTACTCCCCAGGCGGAGTGCTTAATGCGTTAGCTGCGACACTCAAGGGCGGAAACCCTCGAACATCTAGCACCCATCGTTTACGGTGTGGACTACCAGGGTATCTAATCCTGTTTGCTACCCACACTTTCGAGCCTCAACGTCAGTTACAGTCCAGAAAGCCGCTTTCGCCACCGGTGTTCTTCCATATATCTACGCATTTCACCGCTACACATGGAGTTCCACTTTCCTCTACTGCACTCAAGTTATCCAGTTTCCAAAGCCCTTCCTCAGTTGAGCTGAGGGCTTTCACTTCAGACTTAAATAACCGTCTGCGCTCGCTTTACGCCCAATAAATCCGGATAACGCTTGGAACATACGTATTACCGCGGCTGCTGGCACGTATTTAGCCGTTCCTTTCTGATAAGATACCGTCACACACTGAACAGTTACTCTCAATGTCGTTCTTCTCTTATAACAGTGTTTTACGAGCCGAAACCCTTCATCACACACGCGGCGTTGCTCCATCAGGCTTGCGCCCATTGTGGAAGATTCCCTACTGCTGCCTCCCGTAGGAGTATGGGCCGTGTCTCAGTCCCATTGTGGCCGATCAGTCTCTCAACTCGGCTACGCATCATCGCCTTGGTAAGCCATTACCTTACCAACTAGCTAATGCACCGCGGGTCCATCTCTTAGTGATAGCAGAACCATCTTTCAATTAACAACCATGCGGTTGTTAGTATTATACGGTATTAGCACTTGTTTCCAAATGTTATCCCCTGCTAAGAGGTAGGTTACCCACGTGTTACTCACCCGTTCGCCACTCTTTGTCAGATAAAATCACATCAGAGCAAGCTCGTCAGATCAATTAAAGACAAAGCGTTCGACTTGCATGTATTAGGCACGCCGCCAGCGTTCATCCTGAGCCAGGATCAAACTCTCATTTTAAAAGCTTGAGTATAACTCATTTGTTATTTGTTGTTTAACAGAAGTTAAACGAATTTACTAGCGAATTGACTTCGCAAATGTTTTGTATCAAGTAAAATACTTGATGACCCTACACATTTGTTTCATCGAAACGATATTCAGTTTTCAATGGTCTACGTTGTTGTCTCGCTGACAACTCAATCTATATTACAGGACAACCATTTGATTGTCAATAACTAATTTAAATCATTTTTAAAATCAGTTTTCAGTAACTTGTTGGTCTCACTCGACCACTCATATATCATAACAATTAAATTAATGTTCGTCAATAGATTACTGTTATTAATTTTTTACGAACGTTTTATCGAACTAAAACAACAGGATATATATGGAAAAGATCCGTCACCCATCCAAAGGACAGATCACGGATCTTTTCTATATACTATTACACGAAACTTACACTTGTAATTCTGAGAAAAACTCACGCGCATCCCCAACAACCTGCTTAACATGAGCTGGTGCTGGAATTTGTTCCAAGTTAACTGCTAATACTGGTACATTAGGACGAGCATACTGTAAAAGACCAGCAAATGGGTAAACCACAAAGCTTGTCCCAACAATAGCGACCAAATCTGCTTGGGTCATCCATTGCGCTGCCTCATCTACTCTAAATGGAATCTCACCATATAATGTAATTGCTGGACGTAACAAAGCACCATCTTCGCGGTAAGGTGACTGCAAGTATGTATCTACATCACTAGGCTTACCATCCGTCGTTGAATAAATATTGTACAGTGAACCGTGAAACTCAATCACATTTTTAGCCCCTGCTTTGAGATGTAGACTATCAACATTTTGCGTAATAATACGGGCACGATTATTTTGCGTTAACGTGGCCATTTTCTCATGAATAATATTTGGTTGTGCATCTGGAAAGTACATGTTTTCCTTCGCAAATTCATACATTTTTTCTGGTTCACTTGCTAACGCATCTGTACTTAATAAATACTCAGGACGTAACGCAATACCATCATAGATACCACCCTTTGACCGATAGTCTGGAATCCCCGAGGCAGTTGATACTCCTGCACCTGTCAAAAAGACAATGTTTTTCGCATTATCAATCAATTGTTGTATATCTGGCGTTACTAATGTCATTATTTCCTCCTTATCGTATCGCAAATGGTTGACCCAACTTTGTCAGCACCTCTTTAACGGGTGTTTGGTAAAGCTCCTTAAAGAAATCAGCCAATTTATCTTCTGGGGCAGCCAACACGAAACTATTTTGTCCTGAATTTTTTAGCAATCCGGCATAGGCTTCTTCATCTGTATTACGATCTATCATCGTCATATGCTTGATATCAAATACTTGTGCTAGTGGCAAACGTAATTGACGCTCTGACAAGACTGGGGTCAGGGTTGCAAATTCACTAGCATAAATTTCTGGCAAGTCCCAAGCTACCATCTGCTCATCAAACATTGAAAAGGCCGTCACAACAGCACGATGAACCGTGAATGGATCCTTAATATCATCAATGTGCATGGCATCTGCAATTTTTTTAGCTGCTGACCAAGCCTTTGGGTAAGATTCGGTCATTGTTTCAACAATAGCTGTCGTATCACTTGGTACTGCATGTAAAAATACTTGTAAATCTAATAATGTTAACAGGCGCAATGCTGCTTCCCCATTATTATCAGCTGTTTCCTTTGACAATGTCTGCTGTACACCAACCAGAACACCTTTAACCACATCATCAGTCAGCAAACCATGAGCTGCTTGCTCACGATAAACAATTGCTCGTAATGCTGGTTGATAAAGGTAGGTTGCCATAATCATTAATTGATGCGTTAATTCTGTATCATCATCCTTTAATTGGAAGTAAACCTGTGGGTACCCATTCAAAGTCAATAGCATCATCAATAATTCAGAAGTTGCTAAAAAGTCTGGTACCGTCCCATCATTCACTTCAACCATTAGACGCGTCCCCAACATTGAAGTCGATACTTGATCATGAGTAATCGCACCACTAGCTTCCTCATTACCTCGTAAAATAACTGAGCCCGGATACAATGCATTCACTTGATCTAATAACGTTATTGTTTCTTTTGCAAATTTCATTTCTCTATCCCATCTTTATTGTTCTGCATTTGCATGCCGCATTTCCTGTAACAATTGCTGTGCCATTGATGCGTTTATTTGTGATGACTGTTTTAATCGTGCAACTAATAGGTCGACCTCATTATCCTTGGCGCCAACCTGGATTGCCAGCGATTTTGCCTGTAAAGCCATATGGCCTGCCTGAATGCCTGTTGACACTAATGCGCGCAACGCTGCCAGGTTCTGAGCCAATCCTGTCGCAATGATAATGCTTGCCAATTGCTGAGCATTCGGATTATCCATAATATGATGGTTTAGCTTTACTGCTGGCACGATACCAATCGAGCCACCAACGACACCAACTGACATTGGCATTACTGTCCGACCAATTAATTGATCATCGACAACTTGCCATGAAATTAAACCACTATATTGGCCATTATGAGCAGCATAAGCATGCAAAGCAGCATTCACAGCCCTTGTATCATTACCACTTGCAAGTACAACTGCTTCAATACCATTCAAAATACCTTTATTAGCGGTGACCGCACGATGTGGTGATAATTCTTCCATGTGACTTGCTGCAGCAATTTTTTCGGCAACCACCTGGCCAGGTAGCCCTTGTTTCGTTGCTAATGCCGTCACCGGAATGGCCACTTCTGCCTCAACTAACGATTCGGTACCATAATTAGATAGGATCGCCATCAAGACTTGATACCCTTTCTGGCGTAATTGTGTCGCCACCGCCTCTGCCATTGTGTTGACTGTATTTGCCCCCATGGCTTCTTTAGTATCCACTAATACGTTGACTGCGACCGTGGTTTCATCCAGCACATCAACCGTTAATCGCTTGGCGCCACCACCACGAGCTGCCATCGATGGATGGGCATCATTGGCGATTTGCAACAACTCGGTCATATGGTTCTGGACTAACCTTTGTAAACTTGCAATATCTGAAAGATTAACAATGATAATTTGACCGCGCATTAAGCGTTCTTGTCGCTTGGTCTTCACACCACTACCGTACCGCATCATACGGGCACCATTATTGGCTGCAGCAATCACACTGGGTTCCTCAGTTGTCATTGGCACAATCATTTCCCGTCCGTTGACCGGTAATTGCAATAATAAACCCGTTGGCACACCAAAATTATAGATATAATTTTCTACTTGTTGGGCACCAATATGATCATAACTATTTTGCATCAATTGTTGTTCTGCAGTTGTTAAATTTTGATTATTGGTCAAAATGGTTAAACGTTCTGACCATGGACGTTTATAAAAACTATGCCAATTTGCCATGACTATTCCTCTTTATTTAATCTACTATTAGTTTAACAGTTATTAATGGAAATTTGCGCCCGCTTTATATAAAAACATCCCCCAATCACACGCCACATGAAAAATATTTCAAATGGTCATTATGATCACGAGATGTTAATTTATACTATCTATTCAATACTTTCTGCGTACCCTGCCCAAGGCCGGACGCTGTACTTCACCTTATTATTTTCATCTATACGTGCGTACAAACGCTGCGTTTCTTCTTCATCAAAAAATCCTAAATCAACAGCAGGTGTTTCATCTAACAAAACAACATCTTGCACAGCATTTTGCATCACATCATGTAATACTTGCCAATTTCTTTGATGTTCGTTTGTCTTTTTGACAGCACCCTTTAATGTGTACCCATCGTCTAAAAATTCTTTAATAACGGCAACAGTGACGTAGGCTGTATAGTTATAGACACGTGCATCTTGTTCTCCTTCACGCTCTAATGAAGAAATAATACCTTTGCTCTCCCAATAACGTAATTGACGTGTTGACACACCAGTCATCGTCGCCAACTCACCAATACGGAACTGAAACAATTCAGATGCTAAAGCCTTCATTCGAAAATGATGTACTCCTGAAAATGCCATAACCCCCTCCTTCAAATATAATCGACTTTATTGTCAGGTTATCTAACAATTTTGTCAACTTCGTTAAAGATAGCACAAGATAACAGAGCGTGACATAAAGACGCTTTGAAGCCGGTGTGTAATGAAGTTTACGTCATTTTTGACCGCAGCGAAGCGTAGGACGGGAATGGCGTAAATTTCATTACATTGAGGTTTCAGTCTTTTGGAGCGCGTTTACAGTGTGATAAAAAATGGTTTAAACTCGGTTGTAACAAAAAAAGGTTGGGACGAAAACATGTCTCAACCTTTTATAAATACGATGCAATTCCTATTATGGATTTGGTGTATCGTCACCACCATCGGTATCATCACCACCATCAGGGTTAACTTGTTGAATACGCGATGTATCCGACTTTGGTTTATCCTTTTCTGGGGCGTCTGTTTCATACAATGATTGTGATTTCTTATCACCACGTTCATGCCACAAGGAAGTTGAACCAGTACCTAACTGTTCATCAAGCTTTTTTAATTTAGCCATACCATTTGAGTAGTTGTAATTAGATGCATCTGCCGCCTTGTAACCTTTTGGCGTGTAAAAGCGCAACAAGTCTTTCTGATTCAAATTATCTGAAACCTTTAATTGTTTACGAACAGCCTTTTTATACTTATCCAGCTCAGCTTGCACCTTCTTGGAAGGCGATTCAATTGCTTCACCGGTTTTATTATCATATAGGACATGGTTCGTATAAGTGTACTTTGGCGTGACAAAATCTTTATCACGGAAAGCAACGACCTGCTTGCGATTATTACTCAACAAGTCTTGTCCTAATTGTACATACTTCTTAGAATCAACACCTAGAAGATGTAACAACGTTGGCATAACATCAATCTCACCACCATACGTATGGTTAATACCACCACCATGCCAGCCAGGAATGTGGACCATAAATGGTACACGTTGTAACTGGGCATTATCAAAATCATTCCAGTCGTTAGCGTCTTTTCCTAATACTGAAGCTAACTGCTTGTTTTCGGAATTTGAAATACCATAATGATCACCATACAGTACAAAGATTGACTTATCGTATAAGCCAGACTTCTTTAGATAATTAAAGAATTCTCCAATTGACTGATCCAAATAATGGTTTGTTTCAAAATAACCATTCACAACATCAGAGTCTGTATCCGTTGTCGTAAAGTTTGGATCCTTATCTTCATCGTCCAGACTATAAGGGAAATGATTAGTTACCGTAATATACTTTGCATAGAACGGTTGCTGCATCTTTTCCAAATAAGGAATTGAATCATAGAACAATAATTTATCCTTCAATCCATAGCCCATCGCTTTATCACCAGAGGTATCGTAATAACTGGCATCAAAGAAATTTTGATAACCCATATTTTTGTATACATTACTACGATTCCAGAAACTAGCATTGTTACCATGGAATACCCCTGATGAATAACCACCATTTTGTTTCAAAATATTTGGCATCGCCTGAAAGGTTTGATCATTCCCTTGGGTAGCGAATAGTGATCCTTGTGGCAAACCAAATGTTGAAGTCTCTAACATATTTTCAGCATCTGAAGTTTTACCTTGTCCAACCTGATGGAAGAAATTATCAAAGCCAATCGTTGAATCCGAATGGTAGATATTATTTAGATTTGGTGTAACTGCCTGGTTATTGACCTTTAAATCAAGTGAGAACTGCTGGAACGACTCCAGATGAATCACAAACACATTCTTACCTTTAGCCACACCGGCATACTTTGCATTGGCATCGGTATAATTTTTGTTAACATATGACAAAACATTATCAATATCAGACTTTTTCGCTGATTTTCGCATTTCCGTCACGCCATGGGTCTTAATACCATCTAACACCGTATATGTATCAATCCCCAGATATTTAACTAACAGCTTACTGTCAAATTGACGCGTAATTAGTTGTGGTCGATCAGCCTCACCTAGTACAAGGACTGTCATCGCTCCGAAAATAGCAAAAGTAGAAAATGCAAAGCCCATGAATTTTGTCGTTACTTGCTTATCAAAACGCATCTTTTTTAGGAAGAATAAGATGATAAAGATAGGTATATCAATCCAGTACAGCAAGTCATGAATGTTTGTTAACGCAAAACCAGATGCGCTTAACCCCTGATTAACCTTGTTGTATCCTAGCATCGTAGCCACAGACATAAAATCTGTAAACTCACGATAATAAACAACATTTAAGTGCACCATCAGAACATTAATGATGTACATAACAATTGCTATTGGGTAAAATAACTTAGATTTCCGAAAATAAAAAGCTATCCCGATTAGTAATGCAGCAATCGGTATTGGATTGAGCAACAAGGTGATTACTTGAATAATGGAAGCCCCTGAAGAATAAAGGTGAAAGTCCATTACATTTGCTAGTTGTGTTTTTGCCCAAACTAATACAATCAATAAGATAACGAAACCAAACCGTGTATTAATCCAAGAAAAACGACCCTTATGCGTCATAGTTGTCTGTTCTCTTCTTTCTAAATCTTGTGCCATTACTTTTAAAAAATAATAATCTTTTCCATTATAGCGTAATTTTGCTGAATACACCTTAGACTTTTACTATTTATAAATCAAAAGGGATGCGCTAAAATGGTAAAAACTTTATTCAGCGAGGATTAGATGATGCCAGAAAAATATTTAGAAGTTAATCACGCACAAGGACTTGGTGTCATCAATGATGCAGCCCTAACGATTCGTAAGCAAGTATTCATTGCCGAGCAAGGCGTACCAACGACCATTGAAATCGATGGCCTCGATAATCAGACGGAACATTATGTTGGCTTTTTAGCTGATAAGCCGGTAACTACTGCGCGTGTCGCTAAAGATGCAGTGACCCAAAATTGGCACATTCAACGAGTTGCGACATTACGTGATGCTCGTGGCAACGGCTATGCAGCGACACTACTCAAACAGATTATTACCGATGCCCGCAACGCGCATGCGCAAACGCTCGATTTAGGTGCCCAAGTCCCTGCAATTGGCTTTTATGAAAAACTTGGTTTCGTTGCTGAAGGACCCGTTTTCCAAGAAGCTAATATCGATCACCGTCATATGATTTTTACAGTAGAATAGTCCTGATAAAAAGGCCCTCGCAAAGGCATGCGAGGGTCTTTTTTTATCATTATTACTGTCTTAAAACATTATCTTGCATCAATGATGCTACGATAATCAACAACCGGTTTGATAAATTCACGATACGATTGTTGTGACAAATAGGTAAAGCTTGGCCATAAACGATCATCAACCATAAACTTCAAAGCATTGACCGTTGAATGCCAAAGCTCCTCAGCTTGTTCTTGCTGATCATCCAGTGTCAATCTAACTACCTCTGCTAATTTCTTAACGAATGTAAAGTAGCTACCAAAGTCTGGTAACTCACATTCCTTAATGAATGTCAGCGTTCCTTCAACCGTCTCTTCATCGCCATTTTCCAACGCTAGCAATAACATATTGAAATTTAAAAGTCCGACATTCCAAACAGCTGCTGGCAAAAAGTTGTCCATCTCCACAAGACCATAGCCCTCTAAAGTGGCAATTTTTTGCACTTGATCAGACATTTTCTTAACCATTGTCTTAACGGTCTCATATGGTTCATGACGAATAATATTGGCAAATAATAACATATCCGTTGAAGAATATGAATCACGATGATCCAACAATTTCACAATTGCTGGCCGTGCGATCTCAACCAAACGATACCGTTGTCCAGAATCAACCACTTGTGCATTGATTGCACGTACTACATATAATAATAATCGAGTATCTTGCGTTTCTTCAAATAACGCCAAAACCCGATAAACCATATCCTCATTTGGTGTTTGTGTGTATGAACTAGGATCTAATCCTAATTCTTTAACTGTTGAATCAACCAATTCGGGTTGTTCCAAATAAATATGTAGTAAAACTTCATCGTAAGATACACCAATTGTACTCAATAAGTTCACAAATGTCGTTGCGCTAACTCGACCATTGCCCTTTAAATAATCGTACAAGCGCGATCTAGAAATATCGACAGATTTCAAAATAATCGGAATAGAAATATTACGCTTCTTTATAAAATGTATTAACGCATTCCGGACTGCCTCAGCAGGCACGCGATTTTTTCCCATGATAAATCTTTCCTCCACTACATATTACTCTTACTTATCATTATACCGCTAATTTGTAAACCAATAGTAAATCTTAATTAATTTTCTACTAATTCAAAGAAACCCCAAACAAATCATCTGAGATTATTTATCACGATGATAGAAATCTTTGGCATTAAAGAAATCATTTAAGACAGTATTTTGTCCCGTCACCGTTTCATGCAAACGAATACCATCAACATTTATCCGTGCATTACGATAATAGTTATCCGTTAATTGACCCCATGATGTTTGCGAAGCATCGACATTATCAAAAATACTAAAGCCTTTATTTTTGAGATAAGTATACTTTTCATTATCATCCGTATAATTGGTAAATGAACCAATATCTGCTCCGAATGGGAAAATCAATACTGGTGTCTTACCAACAATTGGCTGCACTTCCTTTTGCCAAAGCGCTGTATCCTTTTTAATATCATCAATACCTGACTCGGTCATATTGATGTGGCCCCATGAATGTGAAGCAAATTGCCAACCATCTTTTTTCATGGCATTCGCTACCTTAGTCGCTTTCTGAGCTTCACGATGCGTCTTTTTCGTATCACCATATTGACTCTTTGAGGAACGATAACCAAGTGTACCATTATAACCCGTTTCAGCAATCACACCTTTTGAACCACCATAAGAGAAATCCGGATGCTTTTTGATAAAGGTATCAATAATTGGCACCATATCATAATCACCAATTTTCTTCTGGCCCTTATTGGTATATTGATTTTTAACATCACCTTGCTTATTAAGCACTAGTTTGTCCGCAAATCCCGACTTTTTCATATACTCATAATAATTAACATCATCTTGTGAAACAATTAAAGGCTTTTTACCTTCTGGTAGTTTAATTGGTTTGAACGTTACCTGACCTTGCTTGTCAACCGAGATAATATCTTTAAAGTTAATTAGCACATAGCCATTATCATATAGTTGATTCAACATCGGCATAAATTCATCAATGGTCACCATGTAATCTTTGTATCCTTGTGCTTGCTCAGAAGCAAAGGCTTTCTTAGGATCAGTAATTAATGAATGGTAAAAAAGATGCGGAATCTTTGCTGGATCATCCCAAGTCACCAACTTTGACTGTTGGTTATTAATGCGTTTTTTCAGTGCGTTAACTGACGATCCTTTATATTGAGACAATACTGTTTTGGCTTCTTTGTATTGGTACTGCTCACTTAAATCTGTAGCCTGCTTGACTGCTTTGGTTTTCTGACTGTCAGTTTTTGCCGCCATGACATCATTACTAGCATCCCCATAGATTCCTAAACTGGCACCCAAAATTAATCCAACGAGCAGATTAACTTTTTTACTCTTTGTCACAGTTACTCCCCCCATAACTTATGCGAATATTAAATAATAAGTTAGCGCCATTTTATATCTTATGACCGCAACAATACAACTATTTGCATTGATTTATAAATAGTAAGTATATCAAAAAAGGAGTGGCCTAAACCACTCCTTGAGTATTTTACTTTCAAATACAAGATGCATACTTATTCAACATCATCTTTAAATTTATTATAGTAGTTTGCTCCTGGGAATACCCAATTAGCTCTACCAAAAATTTTGATAGTTGCTGGAATAATAATCAAACGTACCAAGAAGGCATCAAATAGCACACCACTGGCTAATGAAATACCAATTGACTTGATTGTTGGATCATCAACCAACGCGAAACTACCGAAGACAGCAATCATAATCAAAGCAGCGGTAATGATGACAGGACCACTTTCTTGTAACCCTGCTTTCACAGCCCGGTTTGTATCCCCAGTAGCAATAAATGTTTCTCTGATTCGAGAAACCATGAATACTTCGTAATCCATTGCTAATCCAAAGACAATTCCAATCATAATCACTGGTAAGAAGGCAATAATTGGCGAACCTTCACTAATATGGAAGACACCGTCTTGCATAATTAACGTTGTCAATCCTAGTGAAGCAACTAATGACAAACCAAATCCAATAATTGCCATCAATGGAATAATAAATGACTTAAACATAAACATCAACAACACGAATGCTAGTAGCATAACAATACCCATAAACATAGGAATTGCATTATTCAACTTTTCAGTAATATCAATGTTAATTGCGTTAGTTCCCGTCAATGTAATCTTCGTATCATCATTCTTTTGCAGATAATCAGAATAATTGTTGATCTTCTTTGCTAAGTTTTCAGTCTTAGCTGATGCTGAATTTGTTTTAGGCATGACAACAATCATGGCATACTTCTTATCTTTACTAATTTTTGCCGGTATGTCTGATATGGCCGACTTTTGCATATCCGCCTTTACCTTAGCTTGATAATCATTTGTATACTTTTGTGTGATGCTTTGTTGTTCTGCTTGACTTGCTGTTGGGTTAGCCTTCATATAGTCCATCACCTTAGTCTGGACATATTGTTGACCTTCTGCCTTCAGCTTTTGTTGCATAGCAGGTGTCTTAAACTTAGCAACAGCTTCTTCATCAACTACCGGTGTCAACATCTTAACATTATCCATGTTTTTGATATGATTCGTAGTTTTCTTCAAAATTTGATTATTTTGCGCATCGGTCTTCGTCGTATCTAACTTAACAACACCGATTAAGGTTGCATTATAACCATCACCAAACTTATCAGCAGTCATATCATAAGCCTGTCGTTGTGTACTGTCTTTTGGTAAGACACCATCAAATGGCATCCCCAATCGCATATGTCCTGCTGGAACCATGAAAGCAACCAAGACAACCACCGTCAAAAGACTCACAATAACTGGATGGTTGATAATTGATTTTGTAAACCACCCCTCCTTTTTATGCTTAGCAGCTTTCACTGACTTTTCTGACGGTTTAACAAACTTATGCAGTAATGAAATCAAAGCCGGCAATAAAGTCATTGCTGATAGTACAGCGAAAACAACACCAACGGCTGCTGCAATTCCCATTTGCGTTAGGAAATCAATACCGACTAATGACAAACCAACTAAGGCAATAATAACTGTGATACCAGCAAACAGTACTGAACTTCCAGCACTGGCTAAAGTCACACCCATTGCTTCATCCGGTGCAAGCACCTTACCTGATTGATCCATCTCATGCTGACGACTCTGACGTAATTCACCAATAAATCGATGAATAATAAATAATGCATAGTCAATACCAACAGCCAAACTAATCATAATTGATAGTGTTTGCGCCACACTAGCAATTGAAAAGAAATTCGTACCGATCATAACTAGCACTAGACCACTTACCAGACCAACAAGTGCTGAAATAATTGGCAAACCAGCCGTTACAAAAGAACGGAACAAAACTAATAGCAAAACAAAGGCGATTGCAATACCAATAATCTCAGAAGTACCACCAATGTCAAAACTAGCAACTGTACTTCCTGAGTAAGCAACCTTCAGATTTTGTGACTTAATTTTATCGTTACCAATTTTTTCAATATCGTTCACGATACTTTTTGAAACGTTATTGGTTTCCTTTTTAAAAGTCACACTGATAATACCTGTCGTACTATCTTCACTAACCATCTGAGAATCATAAGGACTTGTAATTGTTTTGATATCATCCTTATAATCAGACTTTATTTTCGAGATAGCTGCGTTAATTCGTTTCTTATCAGCCGTTGATTTAATACTGTCATCATCTTTATTCTGGACCACAATATTCATAGTCCCGGCTTCGACAGATTGATTAAACTCTTTCTTTAAAACGTTTTGTATATTCGTTGATGGCACACCTGAAATCTTCAAGTTATCATTAAAGTTCGACCCCAGTGTGACTACACTACCTACAAAAACAATTAATATGACAATCCAAGAAAGGAGGACTTTAAACTTATTGTTATAAGCCCATTGTCCAAACCTGGCTAAACCATTTTTCATACGCGCTCTCCTCATACAACATAACACTATTTAACAAGTATCTAATTTAGTTGATTTGATAAATAGTGTCCATGTACAATATATGTAAAGTGCACATAAAATAGGCAATGGAGGAAAATTGTATGAGTAATTTAAGCCAACAACGTACTAAAAAAATAATTTTGGAAAGTTTTGGTGAATTATTAACTATGAAAAACTTTTCTGAAATTACAATGACTGAAATTGCAGCCAAGGCGTTGGTTCATCGTAATACAGTCTACAAATACTTTAATGATAAATACGATTTATTATCGCAAGGAGTGACTTTTTTATTTGAAGATCAATCAATCAATTTGCTACATTTCAAACAACAACCGTTCAAAAGTCTCCATGATGTCTCTTTTTCTGTATTAGATAAAATCATTACACAGCAACAAAATGATCATAACTTCAATAAAATCATCCAAAGTAATTTTATTGAATTATTAATTCAAACACAAAATGATGATAAGCTTTTTTGGAATATTGGTAAAATGGTTGGTATTTTACTTTGGAATGAAATGCATGAAAATAAATATGATATGTTTAATGATTACCAAATACTAGACAACATTTACCAAACAGAAAAATTCCCAGAAATTAACTAGCCCAAAACAAAAGCAGGTAAACCGCTTATTAGTTGCGATTTACCTGCTTTCTTATATCAATATCACTTCAAATAAGAAATCGGCTTTTGCACGTCAATCTTTGTTCCTTGATACTTATCTTTCACATACTTTTGAATTGCTGGATCATGATAAAGCTTAACTAATTTTTTATAGACCTTTTTATCTTTATCAGAGATATCACCAGCAGCGGCTAAAATATTAACATTTTGCCGAGTGCTTTGATTAATTTTTTCATGATAAAGCGAGTCCTTCAGCACATTCAGATTTCCTTCTAAGGCAACCGTATTTGAAATCAGCGCTGCTCCCACGCTGTTTAAAACACGTGGACCAGTCGTATCATCAATTTTCTTGAACTTTAGATGACGGGGGTTCGAAACAATATCCCCGACATTACCCAAAGAATCAAACCCAGGCTTTAACTCAATCAACCCTGCATCCTGCAATAGCAGTAATCCTCGTGAGGTATTCGCTGGATTGTCCGCAATCGCAATTGTTGCACCAGTCGGAATATCTTTGATCGACTGATACTTATCTGAATATATTCCCATTGGCTCTAAGTAAGTTGTGCCTAACACCGTTAACTTATTTTTCGGATTCTCATGATTATAAGAGTCATAATATGAATAAGATTGAAAAGCATTAACGTTCACATTATGTTCTGATGTTGCATTATTCATTTGTACACCATCATTAATTTGCTTCACACGAATTTTCAAGTTGAGTGCCTTAGCTTTTTTACTTTTAGCAATGTGTTGCCAAACGTCGTAGTCACTACCCATGGATCCGACTGTGATTTGTTTTGGCGCATGGGCAATTTTATAGGTGTTAAACGTGTGCAATCCAACTGAAACAACACCTAGAATCACGAGGCTACCAATTAATATCAACCAATTTTTTATTTTCACTGCCTGCCCCTCCTTACACGATGTTACATATTAATTGTTTGATATTATAAATGTTCCACTTTACGAGCAATCCAGTCGCCAATAATTTGGGTAATGAATACCAAAACTAAAATAACCAATAAGGCAGCAATCGTAACGTCATTTTCAAAACGCGCATAGCCAACACTGATGGCAATGTCTCCCAGGCCACCTGAACCGATGGCACCAGCCATCGTTGTCAGACCAATCAAACTAATAATTGTAACGACTGAGACACGAATAATATCGGGTAAACACTCTCGTAAATAAATCCGGAAAATAATTTCAGTTGCACTTGACCCCATCGCTTGTGCCGCCTCAATAACTGATGGTTCAATACTTAGCAAGGCGTTTTGGACTTGGCGTGCGTAAAATGGAAAAATACCAACAATCAATGGGACTAGGGCAGCCGGTGTCCCAACTGTGGTCCCCACGATATACTTTGTGACCGGCGCCATAACTGCCAACAAGATAATAAATGGGACTGATCGTAATAGATTTACTACCTTATCTAAAAAACTGTAAAATGGTGGATCAGCATTAATACCATCCGGTTGTGTGACCACCAAAAAAATACCTGTTCCCAACCCTAGTACACCAGCGATTAAGGCTGACCAAAATGTCATATACAGTGTTTCCCAAGTGGACTGTACAAATTGTGGCCAAATACTAGCCACATTTGGAAACCAATTAGCTAACATCTATTTCTCCTTTCGCTTGTGGTGCTTCAGAAAAATCATTCACTTTAACGCCCGCTGTTTGCAAGTAGTGAAATGTTTGATCAAATTGGCCGTCGACAGTAGATAAAACAACTAACATATAGCCCAGTGATAATTGCGCAACTTTTTGCACATTCGCAAAAATAATATTGGCTTTAACACCATATTGAATGGCTAATTCAGAAATCACTGACTCACTCGTCGCATCACTTGAGAACCGCAAATATAACAAACGCTCATTTGGTTGTAGTTTTTCTACTAATTGATCAGATACGATTTGTTGGCGCATTTCAGTCACATTAGCCGCAGACTCAACAAACTTTTTCGTCAATGGTTGCTGTGGATCAGTAAAGAGATCACCAACAAAGCCCTGTTCAATCACTGCACCATCGGCCATTACCGCAACTTCCTGACAAATTGATTTGATGACCTGCATCTCATGTGTAATCAAAACAATGGTTAATCCCAATTCATCATTTAATTTTTTAAGTAATTCTAGAATCGATGCCGTTGTTTGTGGGTCCAAAGCACTGGTTGCCTCATCACTGATCAATATATCAGGATCACTCGCCAACGCACGTGCAATCGCAACTCGTTGTTTTTGACCACCTGAAAGCTCTTCAGGATATGATTGTGCATATTCCGCTAAGCCCACTAATTTTAGTAATTCAAGGGCTTTGGCTTCACGATCCTTGCGTGCTATTTTCTTACCAAGTAGTGGATATTCAACATTGTTCAGCACCGTTCGTGAACGTAATAAATTAAAATGTTGAAAAATCATCCCCACTTTTTGGCGGACTCCCCGTAGTTTTTTATCAGTTAATTGTTGTAAATCCTGACCAGACACACTGACTTTACCGCTACTTGGTCGTTGTAATAAATTAATTACCCGTACCAAAGTACTTTTACCAGCTCCTGAGTAACCAATAATGCCATAAATACTACCTTTTTTTACTTGTAATGAAACATCATCCACGGCGGTAACTGTTTCACCTTTGCGCTCAAACGTCACATTAATGTCTTGCAAATCAATCGCAACATCTGCCACACTCATCGCATGTTCCTCCTTTATTTTATTTAACGTCAACAATAAAAGTAATTGTGCGATTAGCTAAGATGCATACCACCATCTACCAACAATGATTGACCAGTAATATAAGCCGCACTTGGTGATGCAAACCAAGCAATAATTTCAGCAACATCTTCTGGGGTCGCTTCACGACCTAAACGAATTTCAGTCAAAGAATTAGCACGTTGTTGTGAAACTGGTAGTCCCTTAATTTGTGCAGTTCTAGCGTCAATCCCATCACGCAACGGTGTCCGTACAATGCCGGGACAGTAAGCATTCACTGTAATCTGATCAGCAGCTAATTCCTTGGCAGCAGATTGTGTCAAACCACGAATACCAAATTTTGATGCTGAATAGGCACTTTGCAAGGCTGATGCTTCAATCCCAGCAAGTGATGCTGCATTAATAATGTGGCCCCCATGACCTTGTTGCTTAAACTTTTCCGCAGCTGCTTGGATTCCCCAATAAGTCCCTTTCAAATTAACATCAAACAATCGCGAAATCTTTTCTGGGTCAGAATCAATAATCGAATCAATAAAGGCAACCCCTGCATTATTTATAAAGACACCTAATTCACCTAAGTCGTTCACAGCCTCCTCAACTAAATTAAAGACGGCTTGTCGGTCAGCCACGTCCAAGACATATGCTTGTGCCTGAAATTCTTGATCACGCAAATTCTGCGCAACTTGTGTCACGGTCTCTTCATTAATATCGGCAACGGCAATATTAAAACCATCATTTGCTAAACGGTATGCAGCAGCCTCCCCAATTCCTTGACCGGCACCTGTAATAATTGCTGTTTGTCCCATGTTTAAATCCCCTTTTCAATAACATATTTTTACTAAACTAAAAGCCCTCACTTCTGTTGGTAATAACAGAAGTGAGGGCATCACGTTACCATTCTGATTTGTTTGCCGATTACTCAGACAAACCTCATTGACCGCAAAATGACTACTTTTGTCTATCTTGCGGTTTGTCCGCTAACGGAGACAACCCGAACAGTGCTTACTTAATTGCTCACACTACTTAATCATCGGCCATTTTTCGTTTACAATCCAAATCACGACTCTCAACAGTTGTCGTTTTTCTGTAAATTTGTTTTGTAACTACTTTCCGAATCACATTATTTAACTTCATTATTAAAATAAAAAACACCCTTAGGAAATAACTTCCTAAGGGCGTTTTACACGCGGTACCACCTTAATTCCTGGTAAAAAACCAGCTTATCATGTCGCCATAATTAACTTGATATTGGTAGTCAACCATCGACAGCTTACCAACGCTCACTGCTCTTTCGCTCAAAGACCATCTTCAGTCCGCTTAGTTACTTGTTCACACCAACCACAAGTTCTCTGAATACGCCACGATCTTACTCATCTCATCACTGCTTTTTAATCTTATTTTAATCTGATATGAATTTTAAACTCATTAATATGTCATGTCAAGGTTTAATATATTTGAAGCAGACACTTCCGTTATGTTAATTTTAGATTATACATCGATATGACAACGAGGGTTAATTTTATGAATAAACAACGTCGACAAGATTTAATATTATTTGTTGCATTATTAATTTTCTTATTTCTATATGTTTTAACTAATTCATTCTGGTGGCCATTTATTACGATATTTGCCAGCGCTTTTATTTTTAATAGTATTTTAGATAGAACGTATCCCTTGAAAAAAGGACCTAAAATGATTTGGTGGAAAGAACTAGTCTATACCATGACCTTGTTTAGCATTTGTCTATTCATTATAAAATGGCAAATGGATGAACCCCTTATTTCTCAATCATCTCTTATTCAACTCATTGGATTTGCATTTGGTTGTAGTCTTGGCATATTAACTCGTCATATTAATCAAGATTAAAAAGTCAGCACAGAATTTGTGCTGACTTTTTATTATGTTTCCAATTAATTTTTAGTCATCCACCGAAAAACGTAATTGCATTTTTTTCGTTCCCAATTTAATCATTTTACCCAATAATGTATTGGCAGCCAGCATATAATTATCCGCCATTTTTTGGTTAACTGCTTCTAAATCAACCGTTTGGCCTGCTTGAATGTCTTGATCTGTTTGTTGTTGTAAATTGACATTATCGGCGACAATTTGTTGTTCAAATCTTGCTTGCATATCTTGGTAAGTAGCAAAATCCTTGTCCGAAATGACTGCAATAACTCGAGTTAACCAATAACTCGTTGATACATCAAAGGCTGGCGTGGTTTTTTCAAAACTTGCTGGTATTGTTGTAACACTGACATAAAACGGCACAAAAGCATTAAATGTATTCGGTCCGTAACCCAACCAGTGTACGCCAGCGATATTAGCTGGCATATTTGGTCGAATCTGTAAAATATGTGACTCTTGATTACGATTGATACCAATTGGACGGTACTTAAATGGTGCTTGCTCATGTTCATATGGATCAAACGCAGTCCCTTGATAATGTGAACTAAGGGCAAATTTGACGTCATCCACTGATAATTTCTTTTTTGGATAAACAATAAATGGCAAATCTTGATCTTCAGGTTGTTCATCAGCAACATCCTTAGCAAATAAACGATGCACATACCAAGCGCGTGGATTATTATAAGCGCGATCTTTATCACTTGCGCTACCAAAGATATGCCGAAGATTAGGTGTCGTCACATCAATATCTGGATTTAAATGATGATCTGTAATAAATTGTTCCAAATCAGCTGATGACATGGTATCTTCTGAATTAAAATCAAAATAATCAATATTAAAACGATTTGGCGCAACCACAAAGGCATCATCAGGAATCCGAATTGCTGCCCAATGATGACCACCAATCGATTCAAAATACCATACTTCTTCTTGGTCAGAAAAAGCAATCCCGTTAGATTCATAGGTACCGTACGTCTTTAATAACTGACCCAAACGAGTCACACCTTCACGGGCCGATTTAATGTAAGGCAATACAAGTGTTGTTATATCAGCTTCACCAATGCCACCATCAACTAAAGGATCAGCAGCTAATACACGGGTATTTGTTGTACTAGTTTCAGTTGCGGTCATCGCCACGTTTTGACTATTGATACGCGCTCCGGCCCAGACACCAAATGAATCGTCAGCATCCGGCGTTGCCGTATAACGGAACCCATTTTCAGGTAATGGTATTTTCACATGATTGGCACCAGATTCATAAACTGTTCCGGCAGCATTGGCTGGATAGACCACAAATTTTTGTGGATTTGGCTCATCACCACCATCCTCATTGCGAGCAATCATGGTTGATCCGTCAATGGTTGCATGCTTACCGACTAAAATAGTTGTACATGTTTTTTGATGTGCTTGATAACCCAGTTGATTCATTATTTTCCCCAAAACAATTTAGATAGTTTTGCAAAAAGGCTGGGACATTGATATCTGCCCCAGCCTTTGTTCTTTAAAATTCACTAATGATAGCAGACAAAACTACTCCTGATTATCATCTTCAGCACGATGTAATAATTCAGTTACTTCTGCTGGTTGTTCACCATCAGCAGGTGCCGTTGGTAACTCACCAGTCGTTTCAGCAGCAACTGTTTCTCCACTCACTACTGTTTCGGCTTCATCCTCTTCTGGCACAACATGTTCCACTTTAGCAAAAGTAGCTACGGCTGAGCCATCATCCAAGCGAATGACACGAACACCTTGTGTGGCACGACCAGTTTCAGAAATAGAATCAACTGTGAAACGAATCATGACACCCTTATTAGTGGTCAACATGATATCTTCACTACCATCAACGACCTTTAAGCCAGCCAATGGGCCATTCTTTTCTGTTACTTGGGCGGTTTTAATACCTTTACCACCACGGCCCTTAATTGGGTACTGATCAACAGCCGTTTGCTTACCATAACCATTTTCAGTAATGATAAGAACATGGCCATTTTCAATCAGTACTTGGGCACCGACAACATAGTCATCCGGACGTAGAGTAATTCCACGAACACCAGCAGCAGAACGTCCCATTGAACGAACTGCCTCACTGTTAAATGAAACGGCATAACCACCATGCGTACCAATAATGATATTTTGGTCACCATCAGTCACAAGCACGTTGATCAATTCATCCCCATCGTGCAAATTAATAGCCTTCAAACCATGGGTACGAATATTACCAAATTCATTAACTGGTGTACGCTTTACGACACCTTGACGTGTAGTAAAGAACAAATAGTCTTCACTTTCACTTGCATCACCACGGACATTAATTACCGCCTGGATACTCTCACCAGCTTCAACACCCAGCAAATTAACTACTGGAATACCTTTGGCTGTGCGACCATATTCTGGTATCTCATAACCCTTCATCTTGTAAACTTTACCTGAATTTGTAAAGAATAGCAGTGTGTCGTGGGTTGATGTACCGATCAATTCATCGATAAAGTCATCATCATTGACACCCATTCCTTGAATACCACGACCACCACGGTTCTGGGCGCGGAATTCAGATTGTAGCATTCGTTTGATGTAACCAGCATGGGTCAAAGTGACAATGATATCTTCTTCTTCAATCAAATCTTCATCTTCAATGCTTGTCACATCACCGATTTGCAACTCAGTACGACGATCATCACCATACTTAGATTGCACCTCAAGTAATTCAGTGTAGATAATTTCATCAATCCGCTCAGGCTTTGCCAAAATATCTTGAAAATCAGCAATTGATGTTAACAATCCTTGATATTCCTTCTCAATCTTGTCACGTTCCAAACCAGTTAAACGAACCAAACGCATATCCAAAATAGCTTGTGATTGCTTATCAGATAAGGCGTAATCAGACATTAACTTTTGCTTGGCAATTTCTGATGTTTCTGACTGACGAATAATATTAATAATGGCATCAATATGATCCAAAGCCGTCCGCAAACCTTCAAGAATGTGGGCGCGTGCTTGCGCTTTACGCAATTCAAATTCTGTTCGACGACGAACAACCTTTTGCTGATGGTCTAGATAAGCAACTAGCATGTCTTTTAAGCTAAGTAACTTTGGACGACCATCTTGCACCGCAAGCATATTGAAACTAAAGCCAGTCTGCATCAACGTATTCTTATACAAGTTATTCAATACAACTGAGGCTGACACATCACGACGGATTTCGATCGCAATTCGATTACCTTCTTGGTCAGACTCATCATTGACACCAGTGATTCCCTCAATACGCTTATCACGACCCAATTCAGCAATACGCTCAATCAACTTGGCCTTGTTAACCATATATGGCAACTCAGTCACAATAATGTGCTCTTTACCTGATTTTTCAGTTTCGATTTCCGTCTTAGCACGAACAGTCACAACACCTTTTCCGGTTTCGTAAGCTTTACGAATACCAGATTTTCCCATCACAATCGCACCGGTTGGGAAATCAGGTCCTGGGATAGCCTCCATTAAGTCAGCCGTTGTCGCATCAGGATTCTTCATTAACATATGAAGACCTGAAATAACTTCTCCCAAATTGTGCGGTGGAATATTAGTGGCCATTCCAACAGCGATACCATTTGCCCCATTAACTATTAAATTAGGGAAGCGAGCTGGTAAGACAACGGGTTCACGATCAGTACCATCATAGTTTTCTTGGAAATCAATCGTATCTTTATTGATGTCGCGCAACATTTCAGTCGAAATTTTGCTCAAACGAGCCTCAGTATAACGCATGGCGGCAGCAGGATCACCATCAACTGATCCAAAGTTACCGTGCCCATCAACTAGCATGTAACGATATGAAAAGTCCTGAGCCATACGGACCATTGATTCATAAATAGCTGAATCTCCGTGTGGGTGGTACTTTCCCATAACATCCCCAACAATACGCGCTGATTTTTTGTGTTGCTTATCAGGTGTCACACCCAGTTCATTCATACCATATAGAATACGACGATGAACTGGCTTTAACCCATCTCGTACATCTGGTAGTGCACGTGCCACAATAACTGACATGGCATAATCCAAGAAAGATGTTCGCATTTGCTCGCCAAGTTTGGCGGGTTTAATACGGCTGTTTGTTTGTTCTTCTTCAGCCATTTGACTTCCTTTCTCTTACTGTTTAGACGTCTAATTCAGCATACTGTGCATTTTCTTCAATAAACTTACGACGAGGTTCAACCTTATCACCCATTAACATTGAGAAAATCATATCTGCCTCAATCGCATCATCCATTTCAACACGCAACAAGCGACGAATTGATGGATCCATGGTTGTTTCCCATAATTGGCTAGCATCCATTTCACCAAGTCCCTTATATCGTTGAATAACGGGCTTAGGTGTTGCTGGCAACGTTGGCAGCAAAGCGTCAAGTTCTTCATCAGAATCCAAGTATTTAATAATTTTACCCTGGCGAACTTGGTAAAGTGGTGGCTGGGCAATGTAAACATAGCCTGCTTCCAATAATGGACGCATATAACGATAAATTAGCGTCAACAACAACGTACGAATGTGCGCACCATCGACATCGGCATCGGTCATAATAATCAACTTATGATACTTTGCCTTTGTGACATCAAACTCGCCACCAAAACCAGTACCCATTGCCGTAAACAATGAACGAATTTCATCGTTAGCCAAAATCTTTTCCATTGATGCTTTTTCAACGTTCAAAATTTTTCCACGAATTGGCAAAATAGCTTGCGTTAAACGCTCACGACCTTGCTTAGCAGAACCACCCGCTGAATCACCCTCAACGATAAATAGTTCTGATATTTCTGGATCTTTCGATGTATTATCAGCAAGTTTTCCAGGTAAATTGGCAATTTCCAATCCTGACTTCTTACGAGTTGCTTCACGTGCGCGCTTTGCAGCCATACGTGCTTTACCAGCTAGAATTCCTTTTTCAACGATTTGCTTGGCAGTCGTTGGATTTTCCATCATAAACCGAGCAAAAGTATCTGAGAACATACGATCAACAGCTGTTCGGGCATCTGAATTACCCAACTTCGTTTTCGTTTGTCCCTCAAATTGTGGATCAGGGTGCTTTACTGAAACGATTGCTGTCAATCCTTCACGAACATCATCCCCAGAAAGTGCATCATCACTGTCTTTTAGTAATTTATTTTTACGAGCATAATCGTTGATCACACGTGTTAAGGCTGACTTGAACCCAGTCTCGTGGGTTCCTCCTTCATACGTGTGAATATTGTTGGTAAATGATAGCAAGTTGCTGTGGAAATCATCCGTATATTGCAATGACACTTCAACATCAATATCATTTTCCATGCCCTCGACATAGATAGGCTCATTGAAAATAACATCTTTGTTAACGTTCAAGAAATCAACATATTCTTTAATTCCACCATCATAATGGAATGACTCGACAACTGGCTCTTCGGGACGCATATCACTAATTGAAATACGCAAGCCCTTGTTCAAGAAAGCCAATTCACGAACACGATTCATCAACGTCTTATAATCAAATGTCGTTGTTTCACGGAAAATGTCTGGATCTGGCGCAAAATGAACAATTGTTCCACGTGAAACAGGTTCGTCGTCTACTGCAACAGTGTGCATACCTGTTTTCACATGACCACGCTCAAAGTCCATGGCATAGCCTTTACCATCACGGACAACTAAAACATTCAAATTAGTTGATAAGGCATTAACAACTGATGCACCAACTCCGTGCAATCCACCTGAGACCTTGTAACCGCCACCGCCGAATTTTCCACCGGCATGTAAAATCGTAAAGACGGTTTCAAGAGCTGGTTTACCAGTCTTAACTTGAATATCGATTGGGATACCACGACCATTATCAATAACAGTGATTGAATTATCTTTTTCAATCGTTACTGTGATATGGTTTGCAAACCCTGCTAGGGCTTCATCAATACCGTTATCGACAATTTCCCACACTAAATGGTGTAGTCCTTGACTTGATGTCGATCCAATATACATACCCGGACGCTTACGAACAGCTTCCAATCCTTCCAAAACTTGAATTTGACTGGCATCATAATCATCTGCTTGTGTATGCATTTGAGATACATCTTCTTCAGCCATGCTTCCCTCCTTAAACTTAACAACTAGTTATTTTCACTAGTATCCTCTGCCTTAGCATCTTCAGTTTCTATCAAATGTCCTGAATTAACATGAAATATCTTCGGTTCATGAATCAATTGACGGGCAACATCACTTAACGAAGGTGTGGTAATGAACGTCTGCACTTTATCTTGCATTGCTGCTAATAAATGTGTTTGTCGGTCACTATCTAACTCCGAAAGGACATCATCCAATAGCAACACTGGATATTCACCCGTTTCTTCTTTCATCAACTCAATCTCAGCTAATTTCACTGCTAAAGCTGTTGTTCTTTGTTGGCCTTGTGAGCCAAAGTTAGCAACATCATGTTTGTTCACATCAAAACGTAAATCATCTCGGTGCGGTCCTAACATGGTTGTGCCCATTATAATTTCACGTTCACCTAATTTTTTGAACCTTGCTAACATTTCCTGTTTGACCGATGCAACGTCTGTTAATGACTCATCATCAAGCTGAGAAACATATTGAATATGCAACTGTTCATTATTTTGTGTAATTGCAGCTTGTATTGGTTGCGCTGCCGCATCTAACTTTTTAATCAATACCACGCGACGAGTAATTAATTCACTCGCAAAATCAACTAATTGTTCGGTTAAAACATCTAAATACAATTTATCCGATGCTTGTTTACTCTGTAACTGTTTTAAATAACGATTTCGTTGTTTTAAGACATCTTTATACTGATTAGCAGTATATAAGTATTTCGCACTCATCTGACTAAATTCACGATCGATAAAGTTACGTCGAACGCTTGGCGAACCTTTCACCAGTTCCAAGTCTTCCGGAGCAAATAAGATGACATTTAATTGACCAATATAATTAGCTAATTTTGCCTGATCTAAATGATTAATACGCGCCTTTTTACCTTTATTCGTGAATTTTAAGGATAAAGGTACATCGCTATATTGACGAGCAACCATTCCAGCAACTTGTGTTTCTTTTGCTTGCCAACTAATTAATTCTTTATCCGTCGACGTCCGATGTGAACGAGTTAAAGCTAAAACATAAATGGCTTCTAATAAATTGGTCTTACCTTGTGCATTTGGACCCAAAAAGACATTAACCCCCGATGAAAATGAAACATCTAATGCTTCATAATTTCGAAAGTTGTTTAGTTTTAACGACATTAGTTCCATTAGTTTGCACTAGCACCTGTTCCATTAATAACAAAACGTTCACCAGATGGGACGGCAATGATGTCTCCTGGATATAGTTTACGACCACGTCGATCGTCAGGCTCCTCATTAACTAAGACAGTGTTCTCACGTAAGAACCACTTTGCCTGACCACCAGTTGCAATGATACTTTCCTCTTTTAACAATTGCCCTAATGTAATAAAGGGTGCTTGAATTTGCACTTCTGTTGCCAATTTTTCCATCCTTTCTACCGTTTATTAAAACGGCATTTACACGGTTCCATATTGACTATATTATACGCCTTTTTTTTGCATTTCACAATCTAATTACGGCTTCATAGCGTCTCTCAGGTTGTTTAATGATATTTAAATAAAAAAGCCGAAAATTGCTTTTTTGTCGTGAAATAGCAATTTTCGGCTTTTTAACTGTTTTTAATAAGTTCTAACTGGCGTAATCAGTTGAATAAAGTTTGTTTCATTATTTGTTGGCACTAATGTGAATGGATCCAAAGCTGTTTTAAAACCAATTTGAATTTGTTCATCCCTAAATGAACGTAATGCTTCACGCATGTAATCAGGGTTAAATGAGATCGTCAAATCTTCACCAGCTGTTTCAGCAGCAAAAATTTGCTCTTCAACGCGACCAACTTCTGGTGAATTTGATGAAATCAAAGACTTTTCACTAGCAATTGCAAATTGAATAACATTTGAACGACCTTCATGACTCAACAAAGCAGCACGTTCAATTGTTTGTAGTAAATCACGTGCGTTGATCGTCAAAGTTGTGCGCTTTTCAGTTGGAATCAACCGTGATGCATCAGGGTAATTTCCTTCTAACAAGCGTGAGTAGAAGGTTGTATTTTCCCCTAATTGGAAAATAACTTGATTTTCGGCAACACGAACGTCAACTTTTTCAACTTTATCCAACATAGCTTGTAGTTGTGTTAATGAAGTTCCTGGCACGATGATGTCTGCATTGACATCTGAGTCATCAAAGGCAACTGAACGTTGTGCTAAACGATGACGATCAGTAGCAACTGCTGTTAGATTACCGCCTGCAAGAATAAAGTGGACACCCGTTAATATGGGTTGACTTAATTGCTTTGAAACCGCAATTACGGTTTGACGGATAATCTCATCTAATGTATCAGCAGATAACGTCAAATCATTACGAACCTCAATTTCAGGGAGGTGTGGATAATTATTAGCATCTTGCCCATTAATATCAAATTCAGCATTTTCAGATGCAATTTTTGTTTGTAAACCAGAAGCATTAGTTAACTTAAATGTTTCACCAGGTAGTCGCTTAACAATATTTGAAAAGAAAGTGGCTGGTAAAACAATGGCACCTGATTCGACAATTTGTAATTTGGCTTCATCATCATTAACTGGAATTAAAATTTCAATTGAAATATCCGTGTTTGATCCAGTTAATGTCAATCCTGTTTCATCAAGAACTAATTTGATCCCTTTTAAGATCGTCATTGATGTTCGTGAAGAAATAGCACGATTAACATTATTCATTGCTTTTATAAAAGCTGCTCGATTAATTGTAAATTCCATAAGATCTCCTCAATGCACAAAAACATAATTATGAAGTGCGTAATGTCTTACTTAATTATAAATAAAAAAGATAATAATAGTAATAAGGGGTGTGGATATTGTGGATAACCATAATCTATACCATTACACCACGGATTGGTCTATGTATAGAAACCTGTGGATAACTTTTGGATAGCTAGTGAATTATTCACAACACCATTTCTTACCCATTGCTCAATTCTTCACGAATGTTTTGTACTTGTTCAGCTAAAATACTATCATTTTCGATGGCATTTTCAATTTTTTCAGTAGAATGCATGACTGTTGTATGGTCCTTGCCGCCAAATGAACGACCAATTTGAGGTAAGGAATCCTGTGTTAGTTCGCGGGCAATATACATTGCAATTTGGCGTGGGACAACAATTTCCTTATTACGCTTTTTACCATTTAAGTCTTGAACAGTGACGTTAAAGAACTTAGCAACTGCTTCTTGAATGATTGGAATGGTAATCGCACGTTGTCGTTTGAAGTTCATGGCTTCTAATATTGTACGAGCCGTTTCAACTGTGATCGGTACATTTGAAAAACGCATTTTTCCAACAACTTGGTTGAACACACCTTCTAGATCACGAACGTTGGTATCTACGGCAGCCGCGATTTCATCGATAACATCGTTTGGAATGCTGAGATTTTCGAGATCAGACTTGTTTCTCAAAATGGCAACACGTGTTGGTAAGTCAGGCTTGGTAATATTTGCTGAGTATCCTTGACCAAAACGAGTGACTAGCCGCATTTCTAATCCAGGAATTTCTTTTGGTAATTTATCAGATGTGAGGACAATTTGGTGATTTTCACGAGTTATTGCATTAAATGTATTGAAAAACTCTTCTTGGATTTTTTCTTTACCAGCTAAGAACTGCACATCATCGACCATCAGTAAATCAGTTGAGCGGTATTCGCGTTTAAAAGCTTCAGTTTCTTTTTGGCCACGACGTAGTGCTTCAGTAAAGTCATTGATGAAGTCTTCGGTTGTAATAAATTTGACGTTTGCGTCAGGCGTACGCTCTAATACTTTGTTACCAATCGCTTGCATCAAGTGGGTTTTACCCAAACCAACGCCACCATATATAAGAAGTGGATTCCATTGTGTACCCGGTTTATCGGCTACTGCTTGTGCAACAGCATAGGCTTCCCGGTTTTCATCAGAAGAAACAAATGTTTCGAAGCGGAATTCTGGATTGAGAATTGATTGGGTTACAAATTCAGATGCCAAACTGTCTTTGCTTTGTTGTTGATCTTCTTCTTCACCTTTATCTTTATCTTCTGGTAAGTCAAATAATGTTGTTGGTGTTGGTGAAACATAGGTTACTGAAGGAATGATGAATGTTGGTTGGCCCGTTAGTTTAAGTGTTGCAGTCATGGCGGCTTGCATGAAAGCTTGGTAATACGAACTACTTGCGTTCAACCATTCTGATGCAACTTGTTCGTATGCGGTGGTTAACTGTAAGGTTACCGTATTATTTTCGTTTTCAACCAGTTGCAATGGTTTGAGCGTATCAACGTAATTTGTATATGAAAAGCCTTGCGAGATTGTTTGACGTAGCTCTTCTTTAATGGCGTTCCAAAGTTGGATAGGATCCAT